>CAVUSJ010000001.1:0-241742 GCA_963744105.1 uncultured Solirubrobacterales bacterium
TGTAGAGCATCCAGGCGGCGATGGCACCGCCGGCGATCAGGGTGGTGCCCTGGATCAGCGCGAAGGTCTGCCAGCCGACGATCAGGGACCAGCCCAGGACCCAGGCCACCAGCGCGAGGTTCGTCGCGACGACGCTCGCCAGGATCCGGGGCGTCATGCCACGCTGCGGGAAGCGGCGCTCGAAGAGGAAGACCAGGGTCGGGCCGACCAGCAGCATCAGCAGCGGGTTGCGATAGAGCCGGTAGCCGAGGCGCCGCAGAGGTGTCGCCCGTTCGTATTCGGCGAGGGTCATCGTGTTGATCTCACCGACGCCGCGGTGCTCGAGGTCGCCGGTGTGTGCGTGATGGATGCGGTGCTGGCGCTGCCACCAGCGGTAGGGCGTGAAGAGCAGGTAGCCGAGGAGGTGGCCCCAGCGCGTGTTCGCATCGCGCGATTCGAACATCGAGTTGTGTGTCAGGTCGTGGAAGAGCGAGTACATGCGCGTCAGGAAGACGGTGGCGACCAAGCCCACGGCGATGGCCACCGGAGCGCTCGGCCGGATCAGGGCGGCGAGCAGCCAGATGCTCAGGTAGGGCAGGACCACGCTGGCGATCTGCCCGAGGCTGCGGCGACGGTCGACCCGCAGATAGGGCGAGAGGTCCTGCTTCCAGCTCTGGCGGGGCGGAATCTCAGCGGCGTTCATGGCTCTCACTACGCTGGGTCGCCGGGGCTGGATCAGCAGGTCAGGTCTTGGCGGCCAGCTCCATGAAGTAGTCGAGGGCCGCCGGGTTCGCGAGGGAGTCGCGGCTGGCGGCCTTCTCCGGCGGGTCGCCCATGAGGATGCGCTTGACGGGGACCTCGAGGACCTTGCCGCTCAGCGTTCTGGGTACCTCCTTGATCTGGAAGATCTCGTTCGGGACGTGGCGGGGCGAACACTGCTCGCGGATCCGTCCCCTGATCTCGCCGGTCAGCTCGTCGTTGAGCTCGGCGTCCTCTCGCAGGACGACGAAGAGCGGCATCCATCCCTCGGTACCGGGCTTTGGCACGTCCACGACGAGGGAGTCGAGGACCTGCGGGACGTCCGCGACGGCGCGGTAGATCTCGGCCGTGCCCATCCGGATGCCACCGCGGTTGATGGTCGAGTCGGAGCGGCCGTAGATGATCGCGGTGCCGCGCGAGGTGATCTCGATCCAGTCACCGTGCCTCCAAACACCCGGGTAGGTCTCGAAGTAGCTGGCGCGGTAGCGGGAGCCGTCCTGGTCGCCCCAGAAGAAGACCGGCATCGAGGGCATGGGTTCGGTGATGACGAGCTCGCCGACCTCGTCGATGACCGAGTTGCCGTCTTCGTCGAAGGCCTCGACCTTGGCGCCGAGGGCGCGGCCCTGGAGCTCCCCCTTGTAGACGGGAAGGATCGGGACGCCGCCGACGAAGGCCGTGCAGACGTCGGTGCCGCCGCTGGTGGAGAAGAGCCAGGAGTCGGCGCCGAGGTGCTCGTAGATCCAGTCGAAGCCCTCCGGCGAGAGGGGGGAGCCGGTCGAGCCGACCGAGCGGAGGTGCGACAGGTCTCGCCCCTCCTCGGGCTTTACGCCGTCCTTCATGCAGGCCGCGATGTACGCGGCGCTGGTGCCGAAGCAGGTCTCGCCGGTCCGCTCCGCGAGATCCCAGAGGACGCCCATGTCCGGATAGGCGGGATTACCGTCGTAGAGCACGATGGACGCCGGCGTGAGCAGGCCGCCGATCAGGAAGTTCCACATCATCCAACCGGTCGTGGTGAACCAGAAGAGGCGGTCGCCGGTCTGGGCGTCCAGGTGAAGATGGCCCTTCTTGAGCTGCTCGAGCAGGATGCCGCCGTGTCCCTGGACGATCGCCTTGGGTAGGCCCGTCGTGCCGGAGGAGTAGAGGACCCAGAGGGGGTGATCGAAGGTGACGCGCTCGAAGTGGAGCTCCGCGCCCTGCCCGAGGTCGGCGAGCTGCCCCCAGGTCATCGGCGGGGCCACCTTGTCGCGCTCCTCGAGGATTGACAGCTCGGGTGCGGCACTCAGGTACGGAACGACGACGATCCGATCCAGGCTGGAGATCTGCGAGGCGACGTCGGCGACGACGTCCATGCGGTCGAAGTCCTTGCCGCCGTAGCGGTAGCCGTCCACGACGAACATCACCTTCGGCTCGATCTGGGCGAAGCGATCGACGATGCTGCCCGGGCCGAAGTCGGGTGAGCAGCTCGACCAGATGGCGCCGAGGCTGGCGGCGGCGAGGAAGGCGATCAGAGCCTCGGGGCCGTTGGGGAGGTAGGCGACCACGCGGTCCCCCTTGGCGACGCCGAGCGCCTGCAGGCCCTCACGCACCTGGGCGACCTGCTCCCGCAGCTCACCCCAGCGAAGCTCGGAGAGCTCGCGGAGCTCGGAGGCGTAGAGGACCGCGACCTCGTGCTCGTCCTTGCCGCGGAAGATGTGCTCCGCGTAGTTCAGGTTGGCGCCCTCGAACCAGCGGGCCCCGGGCATGACGCGCTCGGCCAGGACCTGGTCGTAGGGGTCGTCCGAGATCACCTCGAAGTACTCCCAGAGGGTGCCCCAGAACTCCTCGATCTCGGTGACCGACCAGCGCCAGAGCGAGTGGTAGTCCTCGAAGTGAAGGTCGCGGTTGTCAGCCAGCCAGCGGATGTAGCGGGTCAGCTGGGAGCGCTCGACCATCTCGGGCGTGGGCGCCCAGAGAATCTCCGCCTCGACGGTGCTCTCCTCCACGGCCCGATCTTTACACGGGCGTTCGCTCGGGGGTCGGCTGCGGCGCGGCGGTGCGACTCGCCTCGCGATCGAGCAGCCGTGCCAGCGAGACGACGAAGTCGGTGGCGCGGGTCAGGGCCTCAGCGTCGACTTGCTCGGGGACGTCCTCGTGCGTGTGGTACCAGGGGGCGAGGTTGCCGTCGGAATCGGTGGTCCGGAGGGTGATCGCCCGCAGCCGGCGGGCACGGGCGGGCATGGCGTCGTCGAGGACGGGGTGGCGGATGGGGCGGGCGCTCTGGCCGGCCGCGGAGAGCGCCTCGCAGAGCTCGATCAGCTGGGGGTCGTGGGGGAGGCTGATCACGGGTCCCTGGCTGATCTCGTAGGCGACCTCGCCGGACGAGACCGAGTCGATGTTCACGAAGACGGTGGTGGCTCGGTCGAGCTCCTTGCGGCGCGAACGGACGAAGGCGCGGCTTCCTTCGCAGAAGGACTCCTCGGAGCCGGCCAGGACGACCCAGACGTCCAGATTCTCGGGCGGGCTGGCCGTCAGCTCCTGCGCGGCAGAGAGGACCGCGGCCACGCCAGAGGCGTTGTCGTAGGCGCCGGGGACGATGTCGGAGAGGGCGATGTCGATCAGCAGGAACCCCGCGACGATCAGGATGATCGTGGGGATCGCCTGCAGTGCGTTGAGCCAGGTCGCGTCGAGCCCCGCCATCCGGGCGCCGAGGATGGGGAGGAGGGGGGCGAGCCCGAGCCAGAAGAAGATCCGGAATGGGCCGAGGCCGAGGCGGGTGCGCTCCGGCAGGCGCCGGATCCGGTTGGACCCCTTGGAGAAGATGTAGCCGGTGCGGGCCGCGTCGTAGTGGGCCATGAGGATCAGCCGGGGCGCGCCCGCGCGGTCGCCCGGGGAGACGACGTTCTGGGAGACCCGCCGGAAGAGCAGCGAGCGGACCAGGTAGAGGCGGGTGTTGAGGTCGAGGTAGGTCGACACGGCCGCAAGGAGGACGAGGGCGAACCCGGCCGCCGGCTGAACTGTGGCGAGGATGCTGCCGGCGACTCCCATCGCGGCGTGGATCAGATGGACGATCGCGTACTCGGGATGCGTGAAGAAGGGCTCGACCTCCGCGCGCCGCCCGATTCCCCGGAGCCGCCCGGCGAGCATGTCGGCCGCGCGACGCTCGGAGTCGGTGCCAGGGCCCCGCTCTCGAAAGGAGCAGAGCTCGCGAATCAGGTCGATGCGTCCCGCAGAGTCCACCGGCGGCGGATTATCGCGTTGCGGCGGATGTCCCGCTGAGGGTGGTCGGGGCTTCTATCGTTGCCGTGCGCCGGAGTGGCGGAATGGCAGACGCGCGGCACTCAAAATGCCGTGTCCCTCGGGACGTGTGGGTTCGACTCCCACCTCCGGCACCTCCTCTACGCTCGCGCCATGTGCGGGCGGTACACGCTCACCGATCCCGATCCGCGGCTCCTGCGGTTTCGGTTCGGGCTCACGGAGGAGGCGAAGATCGAGCAGGCGCCTCGGTACAACGTCGCGCCCACCGATCCAGTGCTCGCGGTAAGGCTGAACAGGGACGGCCGGCGTGAGCCCGGTGTCCTTCGCTGGGGGTTGATCCCTCACTTCGCCGACCCGGATTCGTGGGACCGGCTGCTGATCAACGCCCGGGCCGAGACCGTCTCCGAGTACCCGGCGTTTCGCGATGCCTTCCGGACGCACCGCTGCCTGATCGTCGCCGACGGCTTCTACGAGTGGCGGGCGGAGGAGACGGGGAAGAAGCCTGTCTGGATCACGCGCCCGTCGCGGGAGCCGTTCGCCTTCGCCGGCCTGTGGGCGGAGGCCCGCCGATCCGACGGGTCGTCAGTGCACTCCTGCGCGATCGTCACCTGCGAGCCGGGCGAGGTCGTCGCCCCGATCCACGACCGGATGCCGGCGATCCTGGCCGAGGAGGACGAGGCCGCATGGCTCGACAAGGAGGCCGACGAGGGCGCGCTTCGGGCCCTGCTCGCCCCGACGGACGACCTCACGATCACGGAGGTCTCGGACGCCGTCAACGACGTCCGGCAGGAAGGGCCGGCGCTGGTCGAGCCGCCGCTCAGGCTTTTTTAGGGCGGCGCGTCGCCGTGACGCGGCGAGTGCTGGTGCGGCTCTTGCTCGTGCCGGTCGTCCGCCGGCCACCACCGCGGCGGGAGGTCGGCCCCTTATCGCTGGGAGGAGGCTCGACCGGCGGCAGCTCATCGCCGATAGGTCGCTCCTCCTCGACGTGCCACTCCTGGTTGAAGGCGACCATCGCCACCGCAATCAGGATCACCTGGACCGGGACCAGCAGCAGGCAGAGCAATCCGAGGAGGTCCGGGGGCAGCGCCGGGTCGCTCAGACCATCCTTGGCGCGGTCGAACCAGGCGGGGGCGGCGATTCCGGCGAAGATCGCGAGGATGATCGCCAGCGCGGAGGCAACCGGCAGCACGCCGCGGTTCCAGCGCGCCACGAGGAACGCGAACAGCACATACAGAGCGATGTAGAGGAGGGCGAAGATCTTGCCGCCCTCCAGCCGGGTCCAGCCACCAAGCGTGATTACGAGCGCGAGCCCGGCCGTGACCAGCAACAGGAACACGACAAGAGCCCGCGCGCTCTTGGCCTCGGGCTTCTCCCTGTTCGGTCGCCAGAGCTCGTATCCGGGACGGATCGACCCCGCTTCCATGGCGAGCAAGTCTATGGGCTCGGCTGGATGCGCGCTACACCCAACCGGGCATCGCGCCTATGCGGGCGGAGGGACTCGAACCCCCACGCTCTCTCGAGCACTGGCACCTAAAGCCAGCGTGTCTTCCAATTCCACCACGCCCGCTGAGCACCTGATTCTAGTTTTGGCAGGGTGGCTTTTTACAGATGTACTCCGTGATGGGCCTCTGGAAAAATGCGCGGCGCATCTGGGCATCAGCCAGCGGGGCTGCGTCGACTCGAAGGAGGTCGGGATGACCTGGCAAATCTCAGCTGCCGCGAACGGGGTGATCGGCATCGCCTACCTGGTGATCGCCTACATCATCCTCGGCGGCCTGTTTCGCACCAACCAGGTGACCACCAACAAGCTGGGGCTTGCGACCGGCTTGATCTTTCTCACCTGCGGCGACAGCGGCCGGCGACCGTTGCGGGGGGCGATGCTGGAACCTGAGGCACATGGCGACGGGGGGTGTATGACAGAGAGGCGGCCGATATCCGTGTACCGGGTCGATGACGTTCCCGAGCCCCGGGAGCTGATCCGCTTCGGCATGGAGGAGGACCCCGGCTTCGAGGTGGTGGGGGAGGCCGGTGACGGCAGGAGCGCTCTCGAGGGCATCTCGGCCACCCAGCCGGCAGCCGTCCTCCTAGACCTCTCGATGCCCGACATGGACGGCCTGGAGGCGATCCCGGAGATCCGCAAGGGTGACCCCGACGTCGCGATCATCGTGCTCTCCGGATTCTCGGCGGACCGCATGGGCGGCCCGGCGCTGGAGCGCGGGGCAGACGGCTACGTGGAGAAGGGCACGCCGATCCAGGAGCTCCGCGACGCCACCAGGATGGCGGTGGCGAAGCGCCGCGTGGACTAGCGCGCGGGAGCGGAGCGGGGCACCCAGGACTCGAACCTGGAATCGCCGGTTTTGGAGACCGGTGCCTTAGCCAATTTGGCCAGTGCCCCTGGCGGGAGAATCGTAACCCGAGGGCCTTCGACGGCTACGCCTTGGGCGAAGGCTTCTTGCCGGCGGGCGGCTGCTTGGTGCCCTTGCCCTTCTTCTTGGGCCGCACCGCGCTCTTCGGCAGCGGCGCCGGGTCCGGCCCGAGCTCGACCCGGCAGGTCTGCCCGGCGCAGCTCGAGAGGGGGATGAGGGCGGCGTAAAGCCACTTCCTGACCAGCCGGTAGCGCGGATCCGCGGCCACCGACCGGAGCTGATCGGGGTCGAGCTTCATGTCGTAGAGCTCGGTCTGGCCGTTCGAGTAGACCGTGTACTCGTAGCGGTCGGTTCGAATCGAGCGGTAAGCCGGAGCCGTGTCCGTGTTGGTCGCCGACTTGATGGCGTCGGGCTCCTGCTCGAGGTTGTCGACCCCACGCTTGCCGGCCACCCCGACGCGCGCCTCGCGCGCCCGCGCGGAGCTCGACTGCGCCGACTCGGCGCCGGTGCCGCCCGGGCCGGTGTCACCCTCGAGGAGAACCGGACGGGTGGATCGCAGCCCCGGGCTCTGGGCGAAGGGGAGGAGGGAGCGCCCGTCCAGCGAGTCGTCCTGCGAGCCGCTCGCGATCTGCAGGATCGTCTGGGGTATGTCGCCGTTCCAGACCAGCTCGTTGCTGACTCCACCGGCTGGGATCCCCGGGCCCCGGATGATCAGCGGCACCCGCGACGCCGGGTCGTAGGGCAGGTACTTCCCGGTGGCGATGCGGTGCTCGCCTCGGAAGAACCCGTTGTCCGAGGAGAAGATGATGTACGTGTCGTCGAGGATCCCCTTGTCCTTCAGGGTCTGGACGAGCTTTCCCACGGCCTGATCGACCGAGATCAGCTGCTCTTCCTGGCGCCGGCGCTCATTGGCGATCAGCGCCACCTGCTTCTTCGTCAGCCGCCTCTTCGCCTGCCTGCGGAACCACTTGGGCTTGTCGCTGATGTTCTTCTCGTTGAACGCGGGCAGCTTCGGCAGCGGCGTCCCGGAAAGCCTGAAGAGGTCCCTGGGGGCCGGGTCGAACGGACCGTGCGGCGAGTTGAACCAGAGGTTGAGCCAGAAGGGCTGGTTGGCCGGCGCCTTGTCGTTGATGAAGTTGACGGCTCGATCCGCGAAGACGTCGGTCTGGTAGTCGGCCGGCTGATCGCCGTAGTAGGTGAGGTGCGGAGTGGCGCTCGGCCCGGTCTTCTCGATCAGCTGGTAGTTGAAGTAGAGCGCGTCCTCCGAGATCTTCCCGTACCACTCGGACCAGCCGGGGGGCACGGGCAGCGAGTTGTCGGTGACGCCGTACCCGTTCATGTACTTGCCGATGTGGACGTTGTAGTAGCCGTCGTCCTGGAGCCAGACCGGCAGGTCGTTGGACTCGTGCGAGCGGAACTTGAACCAGCTTCCGTTCGGAGCGATGTTGCCGTGCACCCCGTGGTTGTGCATGTACTGCCCACTCATCATCGTGGCCCGCGAGGGGCAGCAGAGCGGGAAGGAGATGTAAGCCTCGTTGAAGCTCGTCCCCTGGCCGGCGAGCAGGGACTGCACGTTCGGCATCGCCGAGAGCTCGCTGGTCGTCATGTCGTCGGTGAGGATGAAGACGACGTTCTTCTGGGAGGGGGCCCCGTGCGCCTTGCGCGCGGCGAGCGCCCCCCCTCCGACCGCGAGCAGCACACAGCACGCGGCGAGGACGGCTCGCGTGCGAGCGTGCATCGTTCTTGGCCTGGGGAGCGGCATAAGTCGGAGGTGCGGTGGGCGACCCTGCCCCTAGAACCGTCCCGCCGCCGTTGAGTTTCGCAAAACGAACGGCGTTCTCCCTACCGGAAAGCCGTGATCGCGAACCTATAATCGGCCCCCGCGCGGGCGTGGTGTAGTTGGTAACACTGGAGCCTTCCAAGCTCCCGTCGCCGGTTCGATCCCGGTCGCCCGCTTGGTCAAGCGCTTGGGTCTAGGATTGACCCGTCACCGGGGCGTGGCGCAGTCTGGTAGCGCATTCGGCTGGGGGCCGAAAGGTCGCTGGTTCAAATCCAGTCGCCCCGATTAGTCCTACACCACCGTGATTCGTAAGCGATGATGGGCCGAGATGAGGTCGGTCGAGGATGCGACCCGCTTGAGTAAAGCCGGCAGATCGTGCTACTAACGCCGATCCTGATCGCCCTGTTGGTCATCTTGCTCATCAGCGGCGCGGGTGACGAGCCTGCCCCCTCCAAGGACCGGCCCGTGGTCGACGTCCCGGCTGGGGTGCAACTCGACCTGGCCAAGCGTTTTCGGCCAATCCTCCGCTTCGACTCCGCGGAGCCTTGGCGGCCGCTCAATGTCGACCGCTTCCTCGACGAGGCCGCACTCGGCTCGCCCCAGAGACTTTGTCAGCGTGAGATCCGCGGGGCGGGGCGCTGCGAGCCCGTTGTTGGCCATCGCGAATTTGATTCTGCGATCTCCCACTTCCGGCTGGGGGGCGAGAACCTATATGTCGACATCGCCGGCAGCCGACCGAACGGCCTCGACTACCGGAGCCCGAACCAGTGCCCGCGTTCGCCTCCTCTTCTTGATTGCAATCGCGATTCCGGATCGGCGATCTACTACGACGTCGTCGGGGCCAACGGTCGTTACTACGTCGACTACTGGTGGTTCTACCGCTACAACGACTTCCCGCGCCTCGGCAAGGCCGCCGCCTGTACTGGGCCCATTCGCATCCTCTGTTCCGACCATGAGGGTGATTGGGAGGGGGTGACTGTGGTCATTCCAGCCGCTGATGCCAATCGAGTCGAGTACGTCGACTACGCGGCGCACGAGGGCGTTTTCCGCTACGGAGCCCCCCAGCTTGACCTCGGCGGGCCGGATGACACCCATCCCGTTGTGTATGTCGCCGAGGGAACTCACGCCTCCTACCCGAGCCCTTGCCAGACTTTGGAGTGTCAGCAGCTGGCCCGAACCGTGATCCGCCGCCCAGAGGGTCGCCATGATGGTCTTGCACCCTGGGGCCGCAACAGAGACGCGGCGTGCGCGGCCAAGCCCTCGTGCCTGCTCCATCTGCCCCCAGCGGTTGCCGGCGCACGTTCGTGGAACGCCTTCGCCGGCCTCTGGGGGCGGGTCTGCGAAGACCCGACGGCAAGCGATTGTCCCTTGGCCGGTGGCCCCCACTCGCCGAGCACTCAGGATCGCTACCGCGCTCCATGGTGCGCCCAGACCGTTGCCGTCAGCGGCCAGGACTTCGACAAGCGCGAAACTTGCGATGAAGCCACAGCGGGAGCGGGACCCGAGGCAATCCCGGGCCTCGGAACCGCCACCGATTGCCGAACCTGGTTTGGTTCGTCAGCAGCGGTGGTCGCTTGTGATCCCGACACGCTGGCTCGGGCTTTGAGCAGTGATCAGGTGAGTGCTCGAGACACAATCACGATCCTGGTTGAAGGAGTCAACCAAGGCAAGACGGCAACGCCCGGGGTCGCCCAGTACATCGCCAAGCCCCTACGGGCTCCGGCCGACCTTGTCATTCGTGGCAAGGTTGACGAGGTCACAGTCAGCGCCCGTCAGCCGCCGGGCCTGGCGAAGGACCTGGTCCAGGCTCGCTTCAATGAGCTCGGTCTCGAGGCCGGCCAAGAGGCTCAGATCCGCATTCGCTATCGCAAGGCGAAGGTCCGAGTCGCCTTGACGCTTCCGTCCGGACAGGTGCTAAAGCCACGGTTGGAGACAATCGCCGGGTGAGCGGCGCATAGGTTTGGCTTCACGTTCGCGGCGGCGGGCTGTACTCGCCGATGGAAATCGAACCGTCGGCCGAGATGATCAGCAATTGCCCGGCGGACATCGTCCGCTTCATGTCGTTGCCGACCTTGACGGTGACCGTTTTGACGGTGGGCAGCTTGAAGGTGAGCCGTTCGATTTTGGGCAGCAGGCGCCATGTGAACTCGCGCTCGGGGTAAGCCGCCTCGGCACCGGCGTCAATCGTCTTGTGGGCCCTGGGGAGGGGGACCCACCGCCACCAATTTCTTTTGCTGTAGAAGCGAAGTGTCGTCGCCGAGCTCGACAGGTTCCGGAAGCGGTACCGGTGCTGTCGAGGGGACGTCCACTGGGTCGCGGCCGGCGCCGGCGGCGAGGGCTTGTCGTCGGCCATCGCCGTCGCGAGTTGAGCCGCAACCTGCTGGTGGGCCTCGAGCGTGTGGGGACCGAAGAGCGTGGATGCGCCCTCGTAGTGCTGCGCGGAGTATTCCTCACGTGTCGTGATGTACCCCGCGTACTCGTTGGCATAGGTACCCAGCGCGAGGTGCGTGACGCCCGTGCCGGACATCGCGTCGAGGACGCTCGTGCGCAGGCGGCGACCGGCCATCGTGGTCAACTCCCCAGGAATCCCGAGCACCGCGACGGCGCCGACACGGAGCAGCTGAACGGGCAGCACCTGCGGCACGACCGGCGGCTCCTTGATGCCCGGCATCAGCACGACGGGTTTCGGCAGCTGTCCCTTTCGGTCCGCCCTGGCAGCCGCCTGATCGATGCGGGAGAGGCCGAAGACCGCACGGAGTAACACCCGGGAGACTTCGGCGATGAGCTCGTCTGCTTGGGTGAGGTTCGCGGCCGTTCGGCCCTCCTTGATCCCCAGGTTGGGCTTCGGCACGCTGTCTACCGCGCTGCCTGCCGCGAACGAGAGCCCAAGCGCAGCCGGCCAGGTGCGTGCTCCCCCCGCGCCGATGAAGACGTTCGAGAAGTCAGTCCGGGTGTGCCGGTGCTCGACCGGTCCGGTGACCTCCTCGGTCGCCTCACGGTAGAGACGCTCGGCGACCTCGAACTGCTGGCGACCGTGCTTCCGCATCTGGGGGACGTCGCAGACGCCGTCAGGGGGAGGGTCGTCAAGCTCAACATTGCCTGAGACGTCGCCGCAGTGGGCGTTGGCGAACGCGGCGACGAAGGTCTCCGGCTTGCGTCGGTCGCTGTGCATCTGCTGCTCGAAGAGTGAACTCGCGTAGCCCTTGTTGTCACCGCAGACGCACGTGTTCTTCTGGCCGCGATCGGTGGGGTGGATCGCATACCAACTCAGCGCGCCGACCGGTCGCTCCCTCCCCTGGTCGACCTTGACGAACTTCAGCAACAGCATCTCGCGATCGGTGTCCGCGCCCCAGCGATCGCGCTCGGCCTCCGGGTTGCGCCGGTACGCAGGTTCTGAGCGATTCCCCCCGCAGTCGGCGACCTCGCCCCTGTTGACATAGATCCGTCCGGGGGCGAGGTTGGCGTGTGCCATCTCGACGGCGCGAACGCAGCCGTCGACGATGCACTCGACGGTGGCCTCGTCACAACCGCCAATGTCGAAGTTGAAGTCGTAGAGCAGATTCCCCGAGAACCCGCCCGGCGCGCTGTGGGTGTGCGTTCCGGCGAGCAGGACGTTCTCCTCGGTGTAGACCCCCGGATGCGACGCCGCAAGGCGCCTGAGAACGCCGTCTCTCACCTTGTGAGTGCCGGCCCAGATGTCGGCCACGATGATCGCGACGCATCTTCCGTCAGTGGCGGACGGCCGTTCGGCGACCACGAAAGCGCGGGCGAAGAGCGGCGACTCGACTCCCGTCGCGATCTGGTCCTCATCGACCATGCCCTGCAACGGCAGTCCGATCGCGGGATCGGTGACCTCGCCGATCCCCGTCCCTATCGCGTACGACACCTGCATCACTCCGACGACCCGGCCGCTTCGAGGGCCTCCTGCCGGTCAGTGGTGATCGCAATGCGCCTGATCCTGCCCTCCTCGACGGTGACGACTGCGTAGGCAGTCAGGCTGATTTCGACGCCGCTGCGACGACCCTGTCCGACGGTGTCGGTGATGCACACGTAGCGGCCGGGGCTTCCAGGGATGAATTCCTGTGGCTCCAAGCGGAAGTCCTCGAAGGACTCCCAGAGATTCGTGGTCCATTGCAGGGCCCCTTGGTGCCCAACGTGCCAGGCCGCGCCCGGGATGGCCGGATAGTCCTGCAGTTCGACGTCCTCGTGCAGATACCGGAACGGCTCGGCCGTAAACGGGTCGTCGAGATCGATTCTTCCGAGATCGTTGAAGGCATCGCACAGCTCGCGGAAGAGCCGGAAATCCTCTTCTCCGTCGGCCATCGTCGGAGTATCGCGCGTCGTCGAGTCCCTGCACAGTCCCCCATTTCGTTCGTGCCGTGGTACCGATTTGGTACCCGATGCACCGTCCTATCTGTCCAGATCGTCTACGGCCCTGGACACGTAGGAAACGACGGACGCTCCGAGACACATAGACGCCTGACTCCGCTCGGCTGGGGGCCGAAAGGTCGCTGGTTCAAATCCAGTCGCCCCGATATTCGATTCCGGTCTCTCGTCAGGTGCTGGCTTCGGCCCGACCCGAGACCGCCTTTAGCACACTCTGACAACGCCGCGCCAACTACGGCGCCGCACCCGCAGCGCCCTACGCCGTGATGCGCCCGTCGATGATGTGCGCTGTGCGGTCGGCGTGGTGGGTGATCCGCTCGTCGTGGGTGACGATGATCGCCGCGGTCCCCCGGCGCTTCATCTCCTCGCGGATGAGGCCGACGACCTGCTCGCCGAGGTTCGTGTCCAGCGCCGAGGTCGGCTCGTCGAAGAGGACGAGGACCGGATCGTTCATCAACGCGCGGCCGATCGCCACCCGCTGCTTCTGGCCGCCCGACAGCTGGCCCGGGAGGTTGTTCGCGCGGTCGGCTAGGCCGAGCTCCTCGAGCAGCGTGTCGGCGCGCCGCCGCGCCGCCCGTCCCGTGCGCCGTCCCACCTCATCGACGACGAGCAGATTCTCGCGCGCGGTCAGGAAGGGCACCAGATTGACGGTCTGGAAGACGAAGCCCACCATCTCCCGGCGGAATTCGGTCAGCTCGCGCGCCGAGTAGCCCGAGATGTCGTCGCCGCCGACCACCACACGCCCCGAGGTCGGTGCCAGGATGCCGCCGGCGATCGAGCACAGCGTCGTCTTGCCGGAGCCCGACGGCCCCACGAGCGCGACGATCTCGTCGCTTCCGACGGCCAGGTCGGCGTGGTCGAGGGCGACGACCTCCTCGCCGCCCGATTTGTACACCTTGCGAACGGCGTCCATGTCGAGCGCCGAAGTCACTGCGTACCTCCGATGGCGGTGGCGGGATCGACGCGCAGCACGCGTCGCAAAGAGAACGTGCAGCCCACGACGGCCGCCAGCAGCAGAAACGCCACGCTGGCCAGCAGCCGTCCGGCCGATGTCGTGAACGGGATGCCGCCGGCCGGGATGGCCGCGTCGAGCGCCAGCGCCGAGGCCGCGCCGACCGCACCCGCGACGAGCGTCACCACCACGGCCTGCAGCACGACGCCGGCGAACAGCGTACGGGAGCTCGCGCCGATCGCCTTGAGCACTCCGTAAAGCGCGACGCGCTCGACCGTGATCAGCGCGAAGAACAACGCGACGACGACGACTGCTATGGCGACCGTCACTCCGATGATCTGGTTGAACACGCTCTGCTGCTCAGAGACGCCAGGGAGCTTGCCGATCGCGGCGTCGACCGTCAGCGTGTGCGTCGCGCCCGTCGCGCGGTCGATCCCCTTTGGGTCGCCGCCGCGCACCACCAGGGCCTGCGTGACGCCGGGTCCCACGCGGCTGCCCGGCCGGTTGGCATCCTGCGCCGCGCGCCAGCTGCTCAGCGATCCCCAGAGCGTCGCCTGCCCCGAGTACTGGGTGTCGGCCACGAAGCCGATCACCCGGATCGGCGTGCGCTGCGGGCCCAGCCGGACCACCGTGCCGACGCGCACGCCCTCGGAGCGCAGGACGTCGTCGGCGTACGCCTCGCCGCGCGCCGGCGGCCGCGCCGGCAGCCCGCGCGGCGCCAGCGCGTAGCCCAACAGCACGACCGGGACGAGATCGCGCGGGCCGTGCCCCGGAACGCGGCTGCCGATCTGCAGGCTTCCCAGTCCGCCGACCGCGGTGACGCCCGGCGCGCGCTCGACGCGGCGGCGCACGGCCGGGTCGATGCGGCTGCGCACGAGCGAGTCCTGGGCCGTGGCCGAGAACACCAAGAAGTCGGCGCGCTGCGCCCGGAGCGCGCCGGTGTTGCCCTTCGTCAGGCCGTCGAGCAGGCCGCCGAGGAACATCAGCAGGATGGCGATCAGTGTCATGATCGCGGTGGCGACGACGAAGCGCCCCGGGCTTCGACGCAGCTCCCGCAGCGCGATCCTCATCGCGCGCCGCCTCCCGTCGTCGCCTCAATCGGGTCGATGTGCAGGACGCGGCGCGCCGCTACGCCGGCGCTCAGCAGCCCGAGCGCGAGCAGCAGGAGCGACCAGAACACGACGGCGCCGGTGTCGAAGCGCAGCGTGATCGACCCGAGCGTCATCTGCGACAGCGGCGTGTACAGCGCCACGCCGAGCGTCAATCCGCCGGCCATCACGAGCACCACCTGCACGAGCAGCGAGCGCACGAGCACGGCTGAGCGCGCCCCCACTGCGCGGAGCAGCGTCAGCGCCGCGGACTTCTGGAAGGTGATGATGAGGAAGAACAAGCCGGTGACGAGCGGAGCCACCAGCCCGTAGAGCAGGAAGATGACCCGGAAGGACTGGCGCACCTGTGACACGCCGGGCGACCTCCTGGCCGCCTCGGCACGCGTGAGGGCGTCGGCGTCCTCGCTGGCGTCGTTCACGCGGCGGGCCAGCGCGGCCGCCGAGACGCCGGGCACAGGCCGCACGCCCAGCGCGCTGGGCAGCACGGTCGTGACGTCCGGGTTGGCCGCCTCGACCGCCGCGGCGTAATCCGGCCACGCGACGAACAGCGTCGGCGTGACCTGCAGCTGCGCGTCGCGCGCGAGGCCCACGATGCGCAGCGTCCCGCCCACGCCGGCCGGCGCGCCCGCCGCCTGCACGCGCACCCGGTCGTCGAGCGAGAAGTCCGCCGCGCTGCCGACGGCCTCGCCCGTCACACGCGGAAGCCGCCCGGCGCTCAGCTCGTCGGGGGCGCCGAGGTCGGCGCGGTCGTAGCCGATGATCGCCGCGTCGGAGTCGCCGCCGCGGCCGACGCGGACGGTGAACGTGCTCTGGCCGAGCCGCCCGGCGGCCGCGAGGCCCGGTACGGCACGGATGCGGCGCTCCAGCGACGGCGTGATGACGCTCCCTTGCAGCGTGCGCTGGCCATCGGTGCTGTAGACGAGCACCGGCGCCGACTGGCGCTCGATCGCCCCGACGAACGCCGTGATCAGGCCGTTCTGGATCGCCTGCTGGGTCAGGATCAGGAAGAGGAGCAGCCCGATCGCGGATGCGAGCAGTCCGAATCGCACCTTGGCGCGCCGCATCTCACGGAGGGCGAGGAACATCTGGCGATCGAGCTTAGTGGCCGTGCTGCGGTCGCCCGGAGGCCCAACGCACCCGATTGCGGCTCATGTCGGCAACGCGTCGGCCGTCGCTGCCGGGCGTCGCAGCGCGAAGCTCCGAGTACCCGTGATCGAGCAAGTCCGCACCATTTGCTTCACTCGAGTACAAGGGTCGACGTTGTCTTGAGGGCCCGATCCGTATGAATCCGTATGAGGGACGCCCGTTTTTCGAGTCGTGGAGCTGAGTTGAACCAGTCGCCCCGATTACCAGCCCAGGTCAGCGGACCTCCGCAAAGGCCCGCACCCGTGCCTGGGACTCCCACGAGCCGGACGCGACGGGAAGTGTGGGCTTCCACTTCCATTCGGATCCCCTCGAGGCTACCCATACCGGGAGTGGTGGGCGGTAAGGCCGAGCTTCTCGCGCTTGCGTGGGCGCGGCGGAGTCGCGAGGATGCATGCGTGCCGCCATCCTCGACCCCGTCGGTCAATGAGCCGCTCGGCTGAGCCGCAGGCCCTCCTCTCTCCGATCACCGAAGCGGCGATCTTCCTCACGGTAGTCCTGGAGGAGGGGCAGGAGGACGGGGTTCCGGATCTGCTCTCGGAGGTCACCGGGCTGAAGCGATCGGTCGGCTTCCGGCTCCCGGAGGGAGAGCTGAGCTGCGTGGTCGGCATTGGCGCTCGGACCTGGGATCGTCTCTTCGGCGAGCCGCGGCCGGCCAAGCTCCATCCGTTTCGGGAGCTCGCCGGCGACAGGCACAGGGCCCCCGCGACGCCCGGGGACCTGCTCTTCCACATCCGCGCCCATCGGATGGACCTCTGCTTCGAGCTCGCGAAGCGGCTGACCGCCCGGCTCCCCGGCCTCGGGCGAGTCGTGGACGAGGTGCACGGGTTCCGCTCCTTCGACGAGCGCGACCTGCTCGGCTTCGTCGACGGCACCGAGAATCCCGAGGGGAAGGCGGCTCCGGCTGCGGCCCTGATCGGCGATGAGGACCCGGAGTTCGCGGGTGGCAGCTACGTCGTCGTTCAGAAGTACGTGCACGACATCGAGGCGTGGGAGGCGCTCCCGGTCGAGGAACAGGAGCGGGCGGTGGGCCGGACGAAGCTCGACGACATCGAGATGCCCGACGATCAGAAGCCCGCAGACTCGCACGTCGCACTGAACACGATCGTCGACGAACACGGCGACGATCGTCAGATCGTGCGTGTCAACATGCCCTTCGGGGAGGTCGGAGCGGACGAGTTCGGGACCTACTTCATCGGGTACGCCCGAACGCCCGCGGTGATCGAGGAGATGCTCCAGAACATGTTCATCGGCAAGCCGCCGGGCAACACCGACCGGATCCTCGACTTCTCCACCGCGGTGACGGGCAACCTGTTCTTTGTACCGACGGTCGAGCTCCTCGAGGATCCGCCGGCACCCTCCCCCCGGGCGGAGGACGATGCCTGACGTCCCCCGACGGCGGCGCGGCGGATGTAGGGAGGTTCACAAGCACGTATCCGGTTAGCTGACCACGCGGAATGGCACGCCCACGCCGCGGGACTGGAGAAGGAGATGAGCTTCGAGCAGACCATGGATGACATCGCCAGAGGCGTGGAGATCCTCGGCGTCGCGACTGTCCTCGTGGGCCTGGCCGCAGCCCTGGTGAGCGGCGCACT
This sequence comes from uncultured Solirubrobacterales bacterium, assembly GCA_963744105.1. Taxonomy (GTDB): domain Bacteria; phylum Actinomycetota; class Thermoleophilia; order Solirubrobacterales; family 70-9; genus DASUPK01. The sequence goes on from CAVUSJ010000001.1 coordinate 17,304, forward strand.
CGGCCTGCTCGGGGGCGAGGGTGCGGGAAGCGTCTACCGGACCATCCGAGCCGTCTTCGCCCGCAGCATCCTGCTCGGGTTGGAGTTCCTGGTGGCCGCCGACATCATCCGGACCGTCGCCGTCCAGCCCTCGCTCGAGAACGTCGCTGTCCTTGGGCTGATCATCCTCATCAGGACGTTCTTGAGCTTCTCGCTGGAAGTCGAGCTCGACGGTCGCTGGCCCTGGGCTGGCGCCTCCAGTGGTCCACCAGCGGCTGCACACGCGCAACAACCCTCCAAGCCACCGGGACAATCGTAAGAGAGCAGGGGCTCACCCCAAGGAGCCTTTGCTCGCTGTCCGGTGGCTCGGATCGGCGTTCAGCAGCACGACGTCACCATCTCCACTTCGACCTGCGCCTCGAGGTCGGGCTGTCCGTATCGACGTGAGTCCGGAGACCGTGGTCAACTCGGAAGCAGCCTGGTCCCACTGATTAGCCAAGTGCTGCGGGGTTGACCGTGCTCGAAACCGCGGTTAGGGTGCGGAGCTGTCTACGACAAGGAGGTCGGCGTCTCGCCATCTCGTCCAGGGCGTGCGGATCTAACCGCTGGCATGACCCCCCGCGGGGTGGCAGCCCGTGCCGGCGTCTGGAGCGCCCAACACCGCAAGACCGCCATTTGGGGGTGGCTTGCCTTCGTTGTCCTTGCCTTCATGATCGGCGGCGCAACGGGGACCAAGAGCCTGGAGCACACTCAGACCGGGGTCGGGGAGTCCGGACGCGCCGACCAGGCGATCGCGGATGCCGCTCCGGAGCATGCCCAGGAAATGGTGCTGATCCAAAGCACCGGGTCCACCGCCGGTGATCCCGCCTTCCGCGCGGTCGTGGTTGACGTGCAGCGGAAGCTTGCGGCTCTGCCCGACACCAAGAACTTCGAGAGCCCGCTGGCGCCGGCGAACGCGAATCAGGTCTCGGCTGACGGACATTCGGCGCTGCTCCGCTACCAGATAGCGGGCAACGACACAGAGGTAATGGACCGGGTCAAGCCGGCCGTTCAGGCGGTCGCCGACGTGCAGAAGGCGCATCCGGGCTTCACGCTCGGCGAGTTCGGCGACGCCAGCACCCAGCAGCAGATCAACAAGGTCGTTCAGGACGATTTCGGCAAGGCCCTGATCACGTCGCTGCCCGTCACCCTGATCATCCTGCTGATCGCCTTCGGCGCGCTCGTCGCCGCCGGCGTGCCGCTGCTCCTGGCGCTCACCGCGGTCATCGCGACGATCGGCATCATGGGCCCGCTGAGCCACGTCATCGGCGGGGTCGACAACTCGATCAACGAGGTGATCCTGCTGATCGGCCTCGCTGTGGGCGTGGATTACTCGATGTTCTATTTACGGCGCGAGCGCGAGGAGCGGGAGGACGGCCGAAGCGAGGACGCGGCGCTCGCCGCCGCCGCGGCGACCTCGGGCCGTGCGGTGATGGTCTCCGGCTTTACGGTGATGATCGCCATGGCCGGGATGTATCTGGCCGGGACGCCCACGTTCCAATCGTTTGCCACCGGCACGATCCTCGTCGTCGCCGTGGCGTTGGTGGGCTCGCTGACCGTGCTGCCGGCGATCCTGTCCTGGCTGGGGGACCGGGTGGAGAAGGGCGGCGTACCGATCATCAAGCACCATTCATGGAAGGCAGATGAGAGCCGAGTGTGGTCGCCGATTCTCGATCCGGTTCTCCGCCATCCGGTGATCTCCCTCGTTCTGTCCGCGGGCCTTCTGGTCTTCCTGGCGCTGCCGGCGTTCCGTCTGCACACCGCCAACGAGAGCGTGGAATCCCTGCCCCAGGACGTCGCCTCGATTCAGACCTACAACAGGATGCAGAAGGTCTTCCCGGGGGGTGGGATTCCCGCCGTGGTCGTGGTCAGCTCTCCGAACGGGCCTACGCCGGAGGTCAGGCGGGGGGTAACCGCCCTGGTGGCGCGGGCGAAGGCCAGCTCCCTCTTCCAGCCCCCGATCACGCTCGACACCTTTCCGGACCGTACCGTCGTTCAGGTGAACATCCCGGTCGCGGGCAATGGCACCGACTCGAAGTCGAATGCGGCGCTGGCCGAGCTGCGCGACAGCATCGTCCCGGCAACGATCGGGGCCGTGCCGGGTGTCAGCGCCGACGTGACCGGCTTCACGGCGGAATCGAAGGACTTCAGGGACACCACCAAGTCGCACGTCCCGCTCGTCTTTGCCTTCGTTCTGACGGCCGCGTTCCTGCTGCTGCTCTTCACCTTCCGCTCGATCGTCATTCCGGTCAAGGCCATCATCCTCAACCTGCTTTCCGTGGGCGCCGCCTACGGGGTGATCGTCTGGATCTTCCAGGATGGCCACCTCCAATCGTTCCTGGGCTTCCACTCGACCGGCGCGATCATCTCCTGGATGCCGCTGTTCCTCTTCGTGGTCCTCTTCGGCCTCTCGATGGATTACCACGTCTTCATCCTCACTCGAATCCGTGAGGCCTATGACCGCGGCATGCCAACCGATGAGGCCGTCTCGCACGGGATCAAGACCACGGCGGGCGTGGTCACCAGCGCCGCCGTCGTCATGGTCGCGGTCTTCGCCGTATTCGCGACGTTGTCACTGGTCTTCTTCAAAGAGCTTGGCGTGGGACTCGGCGTCGCGGTCTTGATTGACGCAACTCTGGTCCGCGCCGTATTGCTGCCCGCGTCGATGACACTGCTCGGTGACTTGAACTGGTACCTGCCGCACTGGCTCGAGTGGCTTCCGCGCGTCGGCCCGGTGGCAGCACCAGCGCTTCCGCCGGCGCCCCGAAGCCCCGACGAGAGGGCTCCGGCGGTAGCGCAGCATTGAGTCGGAATACCCCCGCGTGACCATTCCGGACTCCGAGCAGTACGCGCACATGCTCGACGCCGCCGCGGAAGGCGGCTTCGCGTATCCGGCGGTCAATGTGACCTCTTCAGAAACCCTGAACGCCGCGCTGCGCGGCTTTGCTGAGGCCGAGTCCGATGGCATCGTCGAGCTGACAACAGGCGGTGCCGCGTACACGTCGGGCACTGCCGTAGGGCACGGGGTGATCGGGGCGAGAGCGCTCGCGGGCTTTGCCCACGAAGTCGCACGCAAGTCCGGTGTGTTCGTTGCCCTCCACACCGATCACTGCCCTCCAGACCAGCTCGACACGTTCCTCCGCCCGCTTCTCGCGGAATCGCTGTCGCGGCGAGAGCGCAACGAGCCCCCTTTGTTCAACTCGCACATGTTCGATGGCTCTGCGCTGGCACTCGAGGAGAACCTGCGTATCTCACTGAGCCTCTTGGAAGCGTGCGCGCGGGCAGGCGTCGTGCTCGAGGTCGAGTCAGGCGTGGTGGGTGGCGCCGAGGACGACGTGAGCGCCGAGGCTGTCGGGCACGACAAGCTCTACACGACGACCGAGGACCTGCTGCGCGTGGCCGACGTCCTGGGGACCGGGGAGCGCGGGCGCTACCTGGTCGCCGCCACCTTCGGCAACGTGCACGGCCTGTACGCGCCCGGCGAGGTACAGCTCCGGCCGGAGATCCTGCGTGAGGGCCAGGAAGCTCTCGCTGCAGCTCGTCCTGGCGCGCGCTTCCAGTACGTCTTCCACGGCAGCAGTGGCTCGGGCGAGGGGGACTTGCTCAACGCGGTCCGCTACGGGGTCGTGAAGGTCAACGTCGACTCCGACATGCAATTTGCCTTCACCCGCGCTGCAGCCGACCATCTCGTCACTCACTTCGCGGACGCGCCGAAGGAGGGGGGCGGCATGGGAGAAAAGGCGGACTACGACCCGCGGTCTTGGGGTCGCGCCGCGGAATCGGCTATGGCAGATGCGGTGGCAGAGAGGTGCGCTCTGCTCGGCTCCGCCGGCCGAAGCACCGCACGATCGTAGCCCTCACGGGTTGCTGCCGGTTCGTCGTGGGTTCATCCAGGGCCGCCTTCCATGCGAAGCGGCGGTGGCGCAGCCGCGCAATCCGCCCGGGATGATTGACTGGAGTCGACGCTCGTCGGGGTTCGGGCATCCCGGTCCGTATGAAAACCGTATGAGGCGTCGCGATCGTCAGTCAGGACGCCGAGTTGAACCAGTCGCCCCGACTTTCGATCACTCGTGCGCCTCGCGAGGCGTAGGATTCCTACGGTCTTCGATTGACCGTCCAGTCGGAAGGAGCGCCGGAATCCGAGTCTTTCGTGGACGGATGGGGATTGGACTGGCCGCAATCGTGGTCCTGTGCTTCGGCATCGCCTCGTGCGGGGGAGGCGGCGGCTCATCGACGAGTTCGGTCGCGGGATCCAACCTGATTCGCCCGAACCCGGCGAATGCGCAGACGGCGATCACTGTCGGCTCGAAGAACTTCACGGAGGAGTTCGTCCTAGGCGAGATCTACGCGCAGGCCCTCAGGGCCGCCGGTTATCGGGTGAGGACCGACCTCAACCTGGGTTCCGAGAACGCGGCGCTCAAGGCGATCAAGGATGGCCGGATCAGCGGCTACCCGGAGTACACGTCGACGGCCCTCGGTTCGTTCTTCCACGTCCCGGCGAACAGGATCCCCTCGGCGGCGGGGCCGGCCTACGACATGGCGAAGGCGGCTCTAGCCAGGCAGGGGATCGCGGCGTATCCACCGACCCCGTTCGCAGACGCGAACGCAGTCGGGACCCTGACGACCACCGCACAGAAGCTGGGCCTGAAGGACGTCTCGGATCTTTCCGGAAAGTCGTCGGCGCTCGTACTCGCGGGTTCCCCGGAGTGCCGGACGCGAACCGACTGCCTCGCCGGCCTCGAGAGGAACTACGGACTCACGTTCAAGCAGTTCAGGCCGGTCAGCATCGACCGGCGCTACGCGGTACTGGACGACGGCGAAGCGGACCTCTCGATCCTGTTCACAAGCGATGCCCAGCTCGCGGCGTCCACGAGGTACACGGTGCTTCGCGACGACCAGGGCCTGATCCCGGCTGGCAACGTGATCTTCATTGTTTCGAAGAAGGTCGCCGATGCGGCGGGCCCGGACCTTGCAGCGACGATCGAGAAGGTCCAGGGCAACTTGACGCTCCCGGTCATCCAAGAGCTCAATTCACGGGTCGACCTCGGCAAGCAGCCTCCGGCAACCGTCGCCCACCAGTATCTGGCGACGTTGGGCTACGTTCAGGGCGCCGGCAAGCCTCAGGGGTCGCGATGACGCGGTTCGCCAAGTCTGAATCAGGGGAGGCACCGAACGTTGCTGCCCGGATGGGGCGCTGGAGTGCTCAGCATCGCAAGCTCGCGATCTGGGGCTGGCTCAGCCTCGTCTTCGTCAGCGCTCTCGCGGGAGGCGCGGTCGGCACCAAGACGCTCGACAACGCTCAACTCGGGGTGGGCGACTCCGGGCGTGCGCAGCGCACGATCGAGGCGGCATTTCCGAAGAACGCTGAAGAGATGGTCCTGGTGCAGAGCAACACGGGGAACGTGAACAGCCTGCAGTTCCGAGCGGCTGTGGGAGACGCCCAGTTCCGGCTCTCGCAGCTCCCCTACGTCTACGCGATCGAGAGTCCCTACGACCCCGCAAACAGATCACAGGTCTCGGCGGACGGCCGCTCGGCCCTGACCCGGTTCAAGATCGCGGGGAACCAGAGCACGGCCAAGAAGCGCGCGAGCGCAACCCTGAGGGCAGTCGCCGCTGCTCAGGCCGCTCATCCGCAGTTCACGATCGGCGAGTTCGGCCAGGCGAGCTCCGACAACCAGGTGAGCAGCTCGATCAGCAAGGACTTCAAGCAGGCGCTTTTCACCTCGCTGCCGGTCACCCTCCTGATCCTCCTGATCGCGTTCGGTGCCCTGGTGGCCGCCGGGGTCCCTCTGCTGCTGGGCTTGACGGCAGTGATGGCGACGATCGGCCTGATCGGTTTGATCAGTCACATCAGCGGAGTGGACGAGTCGGTCAACGAGGTGATCCTCTTGATCGGCCTGGCTGTGGGCGTCGACTACTCGATGTTCTACCTGCGCCGCGAGCGCGAGGAGCGCGAGTCCGGTCGCAGCCAGGAGGCCTCGCTGGCGGCTGCGGCGGCAACCTCTGGCCGTGCGGTGCTGGTCTCCGGGTTCACCGTGATGATTGCGATGGCCGGCATGTATCTCGCCGGAGCCCCCACCTTCCAGTCATTCGCCACCGGCACGATCCTGGTGGTTGCGGTTGCCGTGATCGGGTCGCTCACCGTCCTGCCCGCCGTCCTTGCCTGGCTCGGCGATCGTGTCGAGAAGGGGCGCATCCCGTTCCTGCGCAGAAGGAAGTGGAACGTTGGGGAGAGTGGCGCCTGGTCACGGATCCTCAACCCGGCTCTTCGCCACCCGGTGCTGGCTGTCCTCGGCGCCGCAGGACTACTCGTCTTCCTCGCGATCCCGGCATTCAGGCTTCACACCGCCTCACCCGGCGTCGAGGACCTGCCGCGGGACCTCGGGGTGATCAAGACCTATAACCGCGTCCAGGCGGCCTTCCCGGGCGGCCCGATCCCCGCTCAGGTGGTGGTGCACGCTGGAGACGTCAGGTCACTCCCGGTGGTGGGCGCCGTCAACGAGCTGCGAGTGCGGGCGCTCACAAACCCGAACTTCAGGCTGCCGATCACGACCAGTACCAGCCCCGATCACACGGTCGAGGAGGTCGACATCCCTGTTGCCGGGGATGGCACCGACGCAAGGTCGTCCGCGGCCCTCACCGACCTGCGCGACAACCTGATCCCGGCCACCATCGGACGGGTCCCGGGCGCGACGGCCGACGTGACCGGCTTTACGGCCAACTCGGTCGATTTCAACGACACGATGAAGTCACACGCGCCCCTCGTCTTCATCTTCGTCCTCTCCGCGGCCTTCCTCCTGCTGCTGTTCACGTTCCGGTCGCTCGTCATCCCGGCCAAGGCGATCATCCTCAACCTGCTGTCGGTCGGGGCGGCCTACGGCGTGATTGTCTGGATCTTCCAGGAAGGCCATCTGGAGTCGGTACTGGGATTCAAGTCGAACGGCGCGATCGTCGCCTGGATGCCGCTGTTCATGTTCGTGGTCCTGTTCGGCCTCTCTATGGACTACCACGTCTTCATCCTCACGCGGATCCGGGAGGCCTACGATCGAGGCCGGCCGACCGACGAAGCGGTCTCGCACGGGATCAAGACGACGGCGGGTGTGGTGACCAGCGCGGCGGTCGTGATGATCTCGGTCTTCGCGATCTTTGCGACTCTTTCGCTGTTGATCTTCAAGGAGCTGGGGGTCGGCCTGGCCGTGGCGGTGCTGATCGATGCCACGATCATTCGCGCCGTGCTGCTGCCCGCCTCGATGACGTTGCTAGGAGACTGGAACTGGTATCTGCCGAGGTGGCTCGAGTGGCTGCCCAGGGTTGGTCCCGGCTCGGTCCCGTACGAGGAGACGGACCCCTCGGCTCGGCGCCTCAGGCGGCCGCCGATTCGCGCCTAGGCCATCGCGCTACTCAGAGCCGTCTTGTCAGGGGTAGTACCGCCTGGTTGCCGCGGGGTCCGCGGGATCACTATTGGAAGGGGACCGTGACGGGGCCGGGCAGCCGTCGGTAGACGGCGAAGAAGTCGCGGTCGTCGGGGCTGAGGTAGCGGCTCGCGGGCTGCATCGGGTTCGGCCCGACCTCGGTCGGAACCAGGCCGTGGTCATGCGTGTAGGTGATCAGGGTGTGCCATTCGGGATTGATGTCGAACTCCATCGCCCGGATCGCGCCCGCGCGCTGCAGGATTCGCGCCAGCGTGGTCACGGTCTGGCCGTCCGCAGCCGCGTAAATCAGGTTGCCGCGACGGTCGATGCCGACACCCGTGCGCCAGACGCGGGTCGCGTTGCCGAGCGTGTAGCCCCACTGCGAACTGTCGTTCAGGGCGGGGCTGAGGCGGCCGTCCCAGACGATCGGTGGCAGGCTCTGGCGGGCCCACGCGACGTCCGGCCCCGCGTTCGGGCCCCCGCTCCACCTGACGATCGCGACGCGGCCGTCGCGATAGCCGAGGAGCGTGGCGTTGCCGGCCGCGAGCGGCTCGTTGATGCGGCCGTTGTCGGTCGAGCCGTTGTTGACATCCGTGTAGATGAAGCCGCTGTTGAAGGTCGCGAGCAGCCGCGAGCGCTGGTCGTATGGGACCATCGCCGGCCCCCGCACGGCCGCGCTTGGCGGCTCGTAGCGGCCCGGATAGAACGCGAGCGCGGAGCGAGTGTGGTCGAACCAGGCCAGGTAGGCGACGTTTCTCGGATAGTCGAGCTCGGGGCGAAAGGTCGTGACCAGCACCGGAGCGCCACCAGCGACCGGCGGTCCGGTCGGCTTCCAGACCCCTTCGCCCGGCAGCGGCTGGGCGAAGACCGGGTTGATCCGCGGCGGCCAGGCAGCCGACTGCTTCGGAGCGTTTCCGGCCCGCCCGGTCGCCGGCAGGCTCTTCAGCTGCGGGCCGCCCTTGGTCGGCGCATTCCAGCTGTAGTAGACGTGCTCGATCTCATCGACCACCTGGTTGCCGAGAGGCACGTCGGCTCGCACCCACTCGACGCTGCGTGCGAAGAACGGCATGCTGGAAGGCCGCAGCATCCAGGTCGCATACGAGTAGATCGCCGGCGACAGCAGCACCAGGGCGGTGACAGCCAAGAAGGCTCTCCGGCGTCGCCGTGAGCGTCTGGCCTCAACCTCGCGCCTTCGCTCTCGGCGGGCCGCAACCAGGGCGTGCACCCCCGCGCCGGGCGGCGATTCAGCCGCATCCGGCGGACCACTCACGGCAGGACCGGCGCCAAACCGCCGCAGACCGTCCATCGGGGACACCGTAGGGTCGGTCGGCCAAACGAACGCTAAAGCCGACGGTCGGGCTCTTAGTTTTCGTGCCCGAGGACGCCGGCAGCTCTAATGTTTCGCGCGATCTTCTCGCGTCAGCAACGACGCGGCGTGGTTACCGGAGCGGCCTCGTGCTCCTGAGCCAGTGGGCCAGCACGTTGGTCCAGATGGCTCCGAGCAGGAGGACACCGATGAGAACGATCGGCAGCACAGTGATCTCGAGAGATTCCATCGTGTCCCCAGTGTCGAGGTAGGTCCTAAGCGGGAGATCAAGGGATCCAGCTGCCCACCTACTTCGCAGGCTGCTCGAAGCTCTCCCTCAGCAGTGTGGAGACGACGAAGGCGGCGACCCGCTCGGACATTGCATCCGGGTCGACCGTCCGTTCGAAGGCGAGGCCGTTGATCACGCCGCTGAGCGCCGCCGCCAGTTCCTCCGCCGGGTAGCGGAGCTTCAACCCGCGTTCGGCGGCGACCTGCGCCAGGGGTGCGGCGATCGCCTTGCGGGCTGCCGCCCGCCGTGCCTCGAACTCGGAGCGCAGCTCGGCGTTCCTCACGCCGTACGACCAGAACTCGTAGAAGAGCAGGGGCCACTCTTCGTTCTCCTCGGTGAAGGAGCGGAACCAGGAGGCGATCGCCCTCTCGAGCCGCCGCCCGTCGGCCCAGGGATCCTCGGGGGCGAGGTCCGCGATCGCCTGAGCCTGTTCGGCCCGGCCGGCCACCTGCCGGTCGGCGAGGGCGAGGAAGAGATCCTCCTTGCCGGAGAAGTTGGAGTAGACCGCCCCCGTCGAGTTCCCCGCCTCGCGCGCCACCTCGGCGAGCGTCGCGGCGTGGTAGCCGCGGCGTGCGAACACGCGGGCGGCCGCGTCGACCAGGCGCTCGCGGGTCTGGACCTGCTGCTCGGCTCGGGTGGCGGGGGGAGTTGACATCGGCGATCGACTTCAGATAACGTCCGTTATTCAGATAATAGCTGTTATCCAGATTGCGGGAAGCAAGGAAGCGAGGAGAGATGGGCAAGGCGAGGTTCGGTCGCGGGGGGCTGGTCGGGATGATGAGCGCGGCGGCGGCGGGGCTGACCCTCGTCCTCGCCGCGAGCGCCGGCGCCCAGTCGCCCGGCACCCCGCCGGTCCCGATCGGCAGCACGCCGACCACGGCTCCCGCCTTCATCGGAAAGGCCGCGAAGCCCAATCCGATCGCCCGCGGCTTCGCGATTCCGCGCGATCCCTTCCTCGCCCCCAACAACCGCAGCAACTTGCACGTCGACGCGTACCAGTCGGACGCCTACAACCTCCCGGGCCCCCGGGGCCGCAACCTCGGCATCACCTCGACGCTCTTCACCCGGCTCTGCGGCTCGCTCACCTTCGACTCGCAGGGGCGGATCCTGACCGTCTGCATCAACTTCTCCGGGCCCGTTCTCGTGATGATGGATCCGACCTCGCTGCAGACGCTTGCCACCTTCCCTCTGCCGGGACCGCAGAGCTCGAGTGGCGACCCGTTCCTGCACGTCAGCGGAGGCGGCTACTTCTACCTCGACAACAAGGACCGCGTCGTCGTCCCGACCAACACCCGACACGTCTTCGTGATCGCCGAGGGAGGGCCCTCCGGCTTCCAGCAGGTTGCCGACTACGACCTCACTGGGGTAGTTCCGGCCGGGGTGGGAGTGCTCTCCGACATGCCCGACTGGAAGGGCCACATCTGGTTTGCGGCCGAGAACGGGACCGTGGGCTGGATCGATCGCCGCAGCGGGGCGATCCACGCCCGAAATCTGAACGAGCAGATCGCCAACTCGCTGGCCGCCGACGAGACCGGCGGCGTCTACATCGTCACCACCAGGGCGCTCTACCGGCTGCGGGCCGCCGGTGGGAAGGTCAAGGTGATCTGGCGCAGCAAGTACCCGAACTCCGGGGTGATGAAGCCGGGGCAGCTCTCCGCCGGCTCCGGTACGACGCCGACCCTCGTCGGCAAGAACGAAGTCGCGATCACGGACAACGCGAAGCGCATGCACGTGCTCGTCTACACCCGCGGGCGGAAGGGTGGAGGCAGGGAGATCTGCCGGCGCGGCGTGTTCCGGGCGGGCACCAGTGACGATGAGAATTCCCTGGTCTCCTTCGGCAAGGCGCTGATCGCCGAGAACAACTACGGCTACACCGAGCAGTCGATGGAGGCGGGCGCGCTGACGGCGCCCGGAGTCACCCGGATAGACGTGAAGAATGGGCATTGCCGAACGACCTGGACGAGTCAGGAGCGCGTGCCCTCGGTCGTCTCCAAGGCCTCGCTGAAGAGCGGCCTGCTCTACACCTACACGCGGCCGCCCACCGCCGACGGCAGCCAGGCCTGGTACTTCACGGCGATCGACCTCCGCACCGGCAAGACGGTCTACAGCCGGCTGACAGGAGCGGGCACCCTCTTCAACAATCACTACGCGCCGGTCACGATCGGCCGCGGCGGGGTGGCCTACGTCGGCGTTCTGGGCGGTCTGCTCCGCGTCGCGGATACGGGCTGACCCGAGTCCCAATCCCGGTGGTTTGCACGGATGGAAGGCCCCCGCGGGGGGTCAAGACTGGAGATGCAAGGAAAAGTCACGACTCAAGGAATGGAGGTCACGATGGCCACGCAGACCGAAGAGCAAACGGTCGTAACCTATCTCGAGCATGCGGTCGAGGACCTGAATCAGGCCCGCCAGCAGGCCGGCGAGGAGATGCGCAGCGCCATCGACTCAGCGCTGAGCCGCTCTCGTGAGGCATTGGATGACCTGAGGACGGACACGAAGGAGCGCACCGTGCGGCTCCGGGACCGCGCTGAGGAACGCGCCGGCGAGTGGCAGCACACCCTCGAGGACGCGACCGAGGACATGCGGCGCGAGCTCGGCGTCCGGGCGGTTCACGCCCAGCGCACCAAGGACGCGCTCGACGCGATGGCCGAGGAGATCAAGCAGCAGAAGAAGCACCTCGGCTGAAACGGACCGATAGCGTGCCGCTGAGCGCAATGGCGACTGAAACGACCGACGGCGCCAGCCGTACAGACGGAATCAGCATCATCCTCGCGGACGATCATGAGATTGTCCGCGACGGCTTGCGCCGGATCGTCGAGGCCGAGGGCGACATGGAGGTCGTGGCCGAGGCGGGTGACGCCGAGACCGCGCGCCGTCGCGCCTCGGGCCTGAAGCCGACCGTCCTGGTGCTCGATCTGAACATGCCGGGCGAGCCGAGCCTCGCATCGATTCCCATGGTCCACGAGAGCTCGCCGGACACGGCGGTGGTCGTGCTCACGATGCAGGACGACCCCGCCTTCGCCAAGGAGGCGTTCCGCCTCGGGGCCAAGGCCTTCGTGGTGAAGCACGCGGCCGGCGCCGAGCTGGTCGACGCGATTCGCGCGGCCGCGAGGGGCGAGACCTACATCAACCCTCAGCTGGGCGCGCGGCTGGCGGCGTCGCCGGAGGGCCCGCCCGGCGGTTTGACCCCACGGGAGATCGACGTGCTCAGGCTGGTCGCGGCCGGGCACACGAACCCCGAGATCGCCGAGAAGCTCGTGATCTCGATCCGCACGGTCGAGACCCACCGCGCGGCAATCCACCGCAAGCTCAACACCAACAGCCGGGCCGAGGTCGTCACCTTCGCCCGCGAGCACGGGCTGCTCGAAGAGGGCTAGTTCGCGTGGTGCCGCTCGGGCTGTTCCGAGCGGCCGTCCGGGCTCGGCCGGGAGAAGCGTCCCCGGCCGCCTCCCGGTCGCTTCAGCGGGAGCTCGGATCGCACCTCGGTTCCCTTTCCGGGCTCCGATTCGATGTGGAGAGTGCCACCGGCGAGTGAGACCCGCTCCTGCATTCCGACCAGCCCGAAGCTTCTCTCGGCGTTGACCGGATCGAAGCCGTTGCCGTCATCCGTCACGTTGATCTCGATGCACTGGTCGCGCCGGCTGACGGTGACCGAGATCCGCTGCGGGCTCCCGTGCTTGATCGCGTTGTTGGCCGCCTCCTGCACGAGTCTGTAGATCGTCGCCTCGAGATCGAGCGGAAGGCGGCTCGGCTCGTCCGCGTCCTCGCCGCCGATGTCGACGTCCACGTTGATGTCGACTCCGAACCGCTCGCTCGAGCGGCGCGCGAGCGAATCGATCGCGGGCCCCACTCCCAGCTCGTCGAGGACCGATGGGCGCAGCTCGGTGATGATCCCCTGGAGGTTCCGGATTCCACGATCGACGTGGTCGACGGCGATCTGCCGCGACTCGGGAGAGAGCTCCCCGCCACCGGACGCGTCCAGCAGCACCCTCAGGGCCCCCAGCTCCTGAAGCGTCTCGTCGTGCAGCTCCCGCGCCCAACGGTGGCGCTCGCGCTCGGAGGCCTCGAGCGACATCTGCAGCTTCTCGGCCTCCACCGCCTGAACGGTCGCGATGGTCGTGGCAGCACTGGCAGCGAACGACTCGAAGACGTGCTCGTCGTCCGCGTCGAAGCCTTCACCGCCGAGATGACCGATTGCCACCAGCCGGCCTCTGGGCCGGTCCCGGAAGTCAAGCGTCGCGACCAGCGTGGGCAGCCCTCGCAGCTCCGGTGCCTCCGCCTGCAGGTCGTTCAGCCACGTCTCGCCGTCCTTGAGCCGCCGTCCTTCGAGATCCCCGTGCTCGCCCCCGGCCGCTGCAACCTCGAGGCTGGTGCCGTCCGAGAGCAGCAAAAGCGCCTGCTTCGCCCCGACCACACCGCGGCCGCGCTTGACGATCAGCTCGAGCAGCTCGTCGAGCTCGATCCCGCTGGAGACGGTTCGCGCGATGTCGGAGCTCGCCTCCAGGCCGCGCAGCGCCTTCTCCAGCTCCTCACGGCGGCGGTCCAGGCCCTCGTAGAGGCGGGCGTTCTCGATCGCCACCCCCGCCCAGGCCGCGAGGACGATGACGACCTGCTCATCGGTTTCGTCGAATTCGGCGCCGCCCTCCTTCTCCGTCAGATAGAGGTTGCCCCAGGCCTCTCCTCGCACGAGCAGCGGCGTTCCCAGGAATGTCTTCATCTCAGGGTGGTTGGGAGGGAAGCCGTAGGAGCGGGCGTGGGTGTTGACGTCGGCCAGCCGGAGCGGACGGGGGTTCCGGATCAGCTCGCCCAGCACGCCGCGTCCGCGTGGCAGCGGGCCGATCTCGCGCCGGGTCTGCTCGTCGATCCCCGAATGCAAGAAGCGCTCGAGGCCCGTCTTGTCGGTGTTCAGGATCCCGAGGGCGGCGTACGCGGCGCCGGTCAGGTCGCGCGCAGCCTCGGTCACCCTCCGAAGCAGTGTCTCCAGGTCGAGCTCGGACACGATCGTCCTGCCGACCTCGAGCAGCTGTTCGAGGCGCTCATCCGTGAGCTTGTGATGGTCTGACGCCAACCTGTCTCCTGTTCGGCCCCCTACGGAGAACTAGGTGGAGAGTACCTACACAGGACCGGTCGTAGGCGCTGATGGAGGAAATCGATCCCCAGGCTACGGTGACCGCATGGCAATCGTCACCGAAGCCGCAACGGGACGTATCTCCACCAGTGCGCTGGAGCCCGATGTCTACCTGACCGACGGGCTGCGACTGTTCCGGGTGGTGCGAGGCTTCGCCTGGCCGGCCCACGAGAGCAAGGCGGTTCTCGAGGACTGCCGCACGCTCGAGGAGCGCGCCTACTCGCCGGACGAGCTCTGGACGATGGGCCTCGCCCTCGTCGGCTGAGCCGCCTCGTGCCTCACCACTAGTTGGGATCTTCCCGCGTGTGGGCGGCTTCATTCCTCAACTTCTGGGGACCAGGGACCGAAGAGATCGAGGTGAGCTCAAAGGCCCTCCAGCGGGGGATCGTGATCGCGATGGTCCTCGCGACGGTCGGTGGCGCCCTGGCGGCGTACTTCGTCTCCCGGAACAACCTCGACTCCACGCGCACCGACCGGATCGACACCGCCCAGCAGCGGATTTCCGACGCCCTCCGCAGGCGCGCCTATTACCTGCAGGACATCGGGGACATGGTTGGCGTCCATGACGACGCCGACTACCCGGAGTTCTCCCGCTGGGCGCACGTCCGCGGGCGAAACGAGGGGGCGATCGTCAGCGTCGAGTGGGTTCGCCACTCGCCGAGCGGCAAGCTGGTCCCGCCGCACGACATCGGGCCGCACCCGATGCTGGTCGCCCCGGCGGATCCCGGAAACGCATCGCTGGCCCAGGCCGTAACCCAGCCGGCCGCGGCCCCGCCCCTGCGGCTCGCGTCGGTGCGCAAGCAGATCGCCATCTCGCAGCCCATCAAGCTCGCCAATGGCGATGCAGGCTTCTACATGAGCGTGCCCGTGGTTTCGCATCGCTACAGCGGCGAGATCTCGAGCCTCGAGTCCCAGAGCGCGATCGTCGGGCTCATCGACGCTCAGCAGCTGGTCGGCGAGGCGCTCCCCGCCTCGGCGCATCCGACGCCCCTGCAGCTGCGCGATCAGGTGACGCCCCTCGCGACGATCGGCTCCGGCCTCGACAACGCGGTCAGGGCGGCGATCGCCACGCCGGGACGCGCCTGGACGGTCAGCGTGGCCGGCGGCTCGCTGACCACGACCGAGGAGCTCCTTCCCTGGCTGATCCTGCTGATCGGCGGGGCGCTCACCGTCACCGTCGCGCTCATGCTTCGCACCCTGGCTCGCAGGCGAGACGCCGCTCTCGAGCTGGCCTCGCAGCGGTCCACCGAGCTCGCCGCCTCCCTCGAGCGAGTCGAGCGGGCGAACCGGGAGCTGGAGCGGGCCCGCGCGGACGCCGTGCGGCTCTCCCGCGAGGACCCGGTGACCGGGATCTTCAATCGCCGTCACCTCGGTGAGGTCCTCGCGCGGGAGCTGAGCGACCCGAAGAACGCCGGGATCCCGGCCGTGCTCCTGCTCGACCTCGATCACTTCAAGCAGGTGAACGACGAGCACGGCCATCTGATGGGCGACGCCGTCCTGCAGACGGTGACCGACCGGATCGCGTCGGTGCTGCGGTCCGACGACTGCCTGGCCCGCTGGGGCGGCGAGGAGTTCGCTGTGCTGGCGCCGGACATCGACCGCGAGGGCGTGCTCGCCCTGGCGGAGCGGGCCCGGGAGGCGCTGGCGGAGGAGCCGGTCCGGGTCGGCGACGTCTCGATCGATCTCACCCTCTCGGTCGGCGCCGCGCTCGCCGAGGGCGGCAACCGCACCCCCGACTCCCTCGTCCACGCGGCCGATCAGGCGCTCTACGAGGCGAAGGACGCCGGGCGGAACTGCGTGCGGATCCAGGAGCCGGGCGGGACGCCGAGCGGCGTCAGCGCACCGTGATCTTGGCGAGGCCCTTGCCGAGCCGGTCCTGATCGACCTTCCCCGAGATGCCGGGAACGGTCCCCGAGCTGGAGTACTGCCAGACCGAATAGCCGCGGCCGGCCCAGTTCGAGGCGGGGACCGAGGGCCGCGAGACTCCCCATTCGGCGACCCAGAGCGGGTACTTCGCCTTGGCGAACTCGAGCGTGTTGCCGGTGGCGACCCAGCTGGAGGCGTTCGTGTAGATCATCGGCTTGCGGCCGAGCCGTTTGCTCACCTTCTTCACCCAGACCCTGATCCAGGTGCGAAGCGATGCCGCGGTCATGCCGCTGAAGGGCGTCTCGACGTCCAGCACCGGAACGAGCTCACCGCGCTGAAGCGAGCCGACCGCCGTCAGGAAGACGTTGGCCTCGGCAATCGCGTCGGCGCGAGCATCCGTGGCGGTGCCGCCCGCGGCAAAGGCGCGGTGGTAGGCGCCGACCCGGATGCCGTTGGCCTCGGCCGCGACCCGGTTCGTCGCGAAGTACGGATCGGCTCCGCACTGAGCCGGCTTCACCGTGCAGTCCGCGCCGCTGCCGCGGCTTGCCTGGACGAAGGCGAACCTGATGCCTCCGGTCGCCGCGACCGTGGGCCAGTCGATCGGGCCCTGGAAGCGCGAGACGTCGATGCCCATGGCCCTGGTGCCCGCGGTCGCGGAGGCGGGCACCAGGAGAGCCAGGGCGGCGACGGCGATCGCCGCAAATCTCGGTCGGGCAGACGGCATGTCTGGATTCTGCAACCCCTCCCGGAGGCGATCGGAGCGCGCGCTGTCACCGAAGTACGCGAGTCACCGAGTCAAACCTCGGTCGACCGGGTAAAGAAACGCTGATGCAGTACGAAGGGGATGCGTCCGCCCCCGATATCGGGTTCGTCCACTCGGCCCTCGTCTACGGGTCCGATGACGCCTTCATGCAGTTCGCCCTGCCGTTCGTCGAGCAGGGGGTCGAAGCCGGCGAATCCATGCTGATTGCGGTCGGGGGCGGGAACATCGAGAACCTCAGGGGTGCGCTCGGCGAAGAGCCGGACGGAGTCATGCTGCTCTCGACTGAGGAGTGGTACGGGACCTCCGCCGGGTCGCGCGACAAGCTTGCTCACTGGATCGCGGACGAGGCGGGTGGCCGCCGTGTCCGCATGCTCGCGGAGCCGCCCTGGGCGATCGGGAACGAGGCGCAGGTGCGCGACTGGGCGAGGCACGAGTCCGTGACCAACGTCGTCTTTGCCGACGTCGCGGGCGAGTTCGTCTGTGCCTACGACGAACGTGACCTGCCCGAAGAGATCCTGGAACACGCGCGGCGCACGCATCCGACGATCGCCGGCCCGGCCGGTCCTCGCCCGAGTGAGGGATACGAGGAGCCCCACGAGTTCTGCGGTCGCCTCAACGCCCGGGTCGAGCGGCCCGAGGGTGAGCCGGCCGTCGAGCTCGCCTTCAACCTCGCCGACCTGCGAGGTGTTCGCCACCTCGTGACCTCAATGGCCGTGGCATGTGGCCTGTCCGGGTCACGGGCGGACGAGCTTGCGCTCGCGGTCAACGAGATCGCGAGCAACGCGGTGGTTCACGGCGGTCTGCCGGCCACGCTCCGGATCTGGAAGGGCCACGGGGAGCTGATCTGCGAGGTGAGCGATGTCGGGGAGGGAATCCAGGACGAGCTCGCCGGCCAGCTCACTCCGCCATCCGACAGCATCGGGGGCCGGGGGATCTGGCTGGCGCGGATGCTCTGCGATGCGGTCGAGATCCGAAACGGCACGGGCTGCACGGTTTCGATCCACGCGACCGCACCGGACTTCGCAATCTCCTGCTAGATCGCGCGGAGCAGCCCCGTGTCGATCTCGCCCAGCTCGGCGGCTCCGCAGAGCGCCATCGTCAGGTCGAGCTCGGCGAGCAATGAGCGAAGCACGATCTCGACGCCGTTCTGCCCGTCGAGCGCCAGCCCCCAGAGGTAGGGCCGGCCGACCAGAACGGCGTCGGCGCCGAGCGCGAGCGCCTTGAAGGCGTCCGCGCCCGAACGGATCCCGCTGTCGAGCAGCACCGCCATGCCCTCTCCGACGGCGTCCACGATCGGCGGGAGCGCGTCGAGCGAAGCGATCGCCCCGTCTATCTGCCGCCCCCCGTGATTCGAGACGACGATGCCGTCGATGCCGCGCTCTCGCGCCTCGCGCGCGTCCTCGGGGTGCAGGATCCCCTTGAGGACAATCGGCAGCGTCGTCTCTCCCCGCAGCCACTCGAGCCGCTCCCAGGTCAGGTTCGGGTTCGCGAAGACGCCGAGGAAATGTCCCACGGCGGCGCCCATGTCCTCGTCCGGCGCCTTCTCCAGTCCCGCCTGAAACACAGGGTCCGTGAGGTATTGGGCGATCCCGATCCCTTCGAGGAACGGCAGGTAGGCCTGCTGTAGATCGCGCGGCTTCCAGCCCGGCACGTAGTTGTCGACCGTGAGGACGAGGGCGGAGTACCCGGCCGCCTCGGCGCGCCGGACGAGGCTTGCGGCGATCTCGTCGTCGTTCGGCCAGTAGAGCTGAAACCAGCGCGGGCCGTCACCGTTCGCCTCTGCGATCTCCTCCATCGCCGTGGCGGAGGCCGTGCTGGTGATCAGGGGCAGCCCAAGCCCGGAGGCCGCCCGCGCCGACGCCAGCTCGCCCTTGTCGTGCAGCAGCGTCTGCACACCGATCGGCGCCAGCATCACCGGGGCGGGCATCCGCGTGCCGAGCAGCTCCAGGGAGAGGTCCCGCACGGAGAGATCCTGGCGAAGCACCCGGGGGACGATCCGCCAGCGCCTGAACGCCTCCAGGTTGGCGCGCATCGTGTCCTCGGAGCCCGCCCCGCCGAAGATGTAGGCGATGACCCGCTCGTCGAGAGACTCGCGCGCCTTCGCCTCGAGCTCGGACCAGGCCATCGGCAGCGTGGGCCGCTCGCCGGCGAGCATGCCCTTCGCATAGATCTCGCGGTAGTAGTCGCCGAACAGGGGGGACGGAGGCTCGGAGCTCATTGGAAGGGAGCGTGTCCGTGCGAGGCCCGTTCGGCGGCCGCAAGCAGCTCGTCGCGATAGTCGGGATGGGCGACCGCGGCCAGGGCTTCGCCCCGCTGATGGACGGTCTTGCCCTGCAGCTCGGCGGCGCCGTACTCGGTGATGATCACGTCCACCTGGTGGCGCGGGGTGGTGATCACGGCGCCGACGTCGAACCAGGGCACGATTCGCGAATAGCGCTTGTCCTCATGGGTGTAGGTCGACGAGAGGCAGAGCAGGGAGGTGGCCTGGAGGGAAAGGGCGGGACCAGAGACGAAGTCCTCGTGCCCGCCGATCCCCGAGAACTGGTTGGCGTTGATCGTGTCGGCGATCACCTGACCGTGGATGTCCACCGACAGCGCGCCGTTGATCGTCACCATCCTCCGGTTGCGGGCGATCACGTCGGGAGAGTTCACGATCGAAACTGGGAGGAAGGCGATGTCGGGGTTCTCGTCAAGCCATTCGTAGAGCTCCTGGGTGCCGCCGGCGAAGGTCGCAACTGAGACGCCGTCGAACTGGCCCTTCCGGTTGGTGATCTTTCCGGCCTCGTGGAGCTGCATGAGGCCGGTGGTGAACATCTCGGAGTGGGCACCGTAGTCGCCGCCGTCCCCCTCAGCGAGCAGTCCGGCGATCGTCGATGGGATTGCGCCGATGCCCGTCTGGAGGGTCGCTCCGTCCGGGATGTAGCGGCGGGCGTGATCGGCGATGGCGCGCTCCGCGTCGCCGGGGGGCGGATCCTCGAGGGGGAGCGGCCCCTTGTCGCTCTCGATCAGGACGTCGATCTGGTCGACGTGGAGGGCGTGCCTGTAGTCGGGCTCAAAGCCCGGCGTTCGCGGGAAGAGCTCTGAGACCTCGGCGATCAGTAACCGATCGGGGTCGCCGGCGATCCGCTGCATCTCGTCATAGGTGCTGCCGGCGTGCAGCGAGAGGCTGCACCAGCCGTCGGCATCCGGCGGGGCGGCGGCGGTCGCAAACACGCGTGGAGCCTGGTCCTCGAGGATCGGTTCAAAGCGGCGGAAGTCGGCCGCGGCGAAGCTGATGTTGGCCCCCTGGTCACGCAGGACCCGTTCGATCGGCCCGAAGAACCCAGACAGGTAGTGGACATTGGGATGGCTGAAGAGCGGCGTGAAGACGAAGAGCAGCGCGGTCCCGATGCGGAGCTCCTCCCAGTCGTCGCGCTCCCCCAGTGCTTCCAATAGCCCGGCGGGTTGGCCCGGCCCGAGGGGCATGGCGAACGTGTCCCTCGGTTCCAACAGGGCGGCAGCCTCGTCAACGCTCATCCTCCGCGCCATGGCGCGGACTCTATGGCGTGGAGGGCTTCTGCTTGCGCTTCTTCGGCTTCGCCAGGGGCTTCGGCGGCTTGCCGATCTGCTTCGTGCAGGGTGGCCCGCTGCAGTGGACGAGCTTGGCGAGCGCCTTCAGGAGGAACTTCTTGACCGGGGCGTAGCGCCCGTTCTTCCAGACCGAGTTCAGCATCAGCGGGTCAGTGGAGATGTCGTACATCTCGCGGCCACCGTCGGAGTATTTGGTGAGCAGGTAGCGGCCGGTGCGAATCGCCCGGTACCGCGGAGCGACGATCGCCCGGGAGAGCTGGGCGGTGTGGTCGAGGTCCGTGTTCTTGACGTAGGTGCTCAGCTTGTGCCCGCGCCCGCCTGACGCCGCCGCGGCGGTGCCCGTGCCGGGCTCGAAGGTCGTCCCCGGGGGACCCGTCTCGAAGAGGATCGGCCGCGTCGACTTCTGGGCCGGGTTCTGCGTCAGGGGAAGCATCGACTGCCCGTCCTGGGGAAGGCCGGGCTTCGCGCCGGTCATCTGCAGGATCGTCGAGGTGATGTCCCCGTTCCAGACAAGCGTCCTGGGCTGAGAGCCGGCCGGGACGCCGGGCCCGCGGATCAGGAGCGGCACCTGCGTCGACGGGTCGTAGGGCACGAACTTGCCCTGGTGCAGGCGGTGCTGGCCCTGCATGAAGCCCTGGTCCGAGGTGAAGATCAGATACGTGTTGCCGAGAGCGCCGTGCGACTGCAGGTCGTTGACGATCCTCTCGACCGCGTCGTCGACCGACAGCAGGGTCTCGAGGCGGTGCTGGTAGCGGGTCTGGATCTTCGCGATCAGGCCCGGGCCGAAGCGCTTGATCCGCTTGATCCAGGCCGGCTTGTCCTTGACGTTCTTCTCGTTGAAGCTCGGGTCGATCGGGAGGGGGGCCGTGGCGAAGGCGTTGGCGTACTTCGGCGCCGGCGTCGCCGGGTCATGCGGGGCGAAGAACTGGACCTGCATGTAGAGCGGGCTGTCCGGGAAGTTCGCCAGGTGGTTGTTGATGCGTTCCACGGCGAGGTCCGAGTAGACGTCGGTGGAGTAGTCGTCGGGGGTGTAGTCCGTGGGCACCCCGTTCTCGTCGAGCGTGAACCCGGTGTAGGAGGAGGGCGGCCCGATGAAGCCGTAGAACTCGCCCTTGGAGGCGGCGCCGGTGCCGCCCGCGAAGGGCCCCCAGCCAGGAGGAACGTAGGTGGGGCCGCCGACGCTCGGTTCCGCGAACCCGTTCGGCATCTTGCCGATGTGGATCGTGCGGTAGCCGTCGGCCTGGAGCCAGACCGGCAGGTCGTTCTTGTCGTTGAACGATTGGTATCCGCCCTGCGGCGGGGTGTTGCCGAGGACGCCGGTGTTGTGCGCGTACTCGCCGGTCTGCACGGTGACGCGGGAGGGGCAGCAGAGCGGGTCCGAGGCGTAGGCGTGCAGGAAGGTGGCGCCCGCGTTACCGATCAGCGCCTGGGTCTTCGGCATCACGGCCATGTCCCGGACGGTCTGGTCGTCCGTGGTGAACATGATCACGTTGGGCCTGCCGCTCGCCGCGCGCGACGTCTCGCCCCGCGCGAGCAGGACGAGCGTGCAGAGGCAGGCGACTGCGGCGATCAGCAATCCGGCCCTGGCCATCCGGGTAGGCATCAACCGAACATAACGGGGGCGGCCGCGCGAAGTTGCGGCCCTGGCGGCGGAGGGTGCCGGGTCCGTAACCTGCGGGCATGGCGGCCGCCGGCAAGCTGCGCGAGGAGATCGGGGCAAGGCTGCTCGCTGGGCGCGAGCCGCTCGCGGAGGAGATGACCGACCGAATCCGCTCGGAGGTGAGCGAGTTCGAGGGATTCGAGGCGCCGGAGCTCTGGGAGGCGCTCCGCGACTCCTGCCTCGCCAACCTGGAGATGGGCCTTGGGCAGCTGACTCGCGGGCGCGCCTCGGCCGGCCGGTGGCCGCGCGACGCGCGGAGCTGGAGATGGCCCTGCGTTTGGCGGCTTTGTGGGATTCGCACAAAGACCGTTCCTGACTTTCGCGGAATTGCCGATGCGCCTCGGGGCGGCGGGGATAGATTCCGCGCGAGGTGACGACGACGGAGCACAACCCGCGGGTGCTGGCGATCGACGCCGGGGGCACGATGACGGACACGTTCATCGTCGACGACGCTGGTTCGTTCGTGGTCGGCAAGGCCCAGACCACCCCGGAGGACGAGTCGGAGGGCTTCATGAACTCTGCCGTGGACGCGCTCGAGCAGTGGGACGGCACGCCCCAGGAGGCGTTCCCCCTGGTCGCCTCCGGGATCTTCAGCGGGACCGCGATGCTCAACAGGCTGTTGTCGCGGACCGGCCTCGAGATCGGAGCGATAGTGACGGCCGGGCAGGAGGACTACCTGCGGATCGAGCGCGGGATCCAGACCTATCTCGGCTACTCCTACTCGGACCGCCTGCACCTCGCGACCCACCACCACAACCCGCCCCTGGTGCCGCGCGAGCGCGTGCAGGGAGTCCGGGGAAGAATCGACGTCTTCGGCGATGAGGTCCTGCCGCTCCGCGAGCAGGACGCCCGCGAGGCCGCCGCGGCGCTGCTCGACGCCGGCGTCCGGGGAATCTGCGTCTCCCTGCTCTTCAGCTACCGCAGCGCCGCGCACGAGCTCCGGGTCAAGGAAATCATCGAGGAGGTGAAGGCCGAGCGCGGGGTGGACGGCGAGGTCCCGGTCTTCCTGTCCTCGGAGCTCTACCCGATGCGCCGAGACCTGCCGCGGCTGAACACGACCCTGATCGAGGCCTATGCCGCCGAGCCCTCGCGGACCACGCTGCGCGCGGTGCGTGACCGCACCAAGGAGGCCGGCGCCGCCTTCGAGCTGCGGGTGATGGCCTCGCACGGCGGCACGATCTCGATCGAGGCGAAGGAGCTGGCCCGCACCCTGGTCTCCGGGCCGATCGGAGGCGTGGTCGGAGGCCAGGCGCTGGCCGAGAAGATGGAGCTGCCGAACGTGCTCTGCACCGACATCGGCGGTACCTCCTTCGACATCGCGATGATCACCGACGGCCGCTACGAGGTGACCCAGACGCCGGACATCGCTCGCTTCGTGCTGGCGATGCCCCTGGTGAAGATCGACTCGATCGGGTCGGGCACGGGCTCGTTCGTGCGGGTCAACCCGAACTCGAACCGACCAGAGCTCGGCCCCGATTCGGCCGGTTCGGCGATCGGGGTGTGCTGGCCGGAGGGCGGGCTCGACACGGTGTCGGTCACCGACCTCAACCTCGTGCTCGGACGGATCAACCCCGACTATTTCCTCGGCGGAGACGTGAAGCTCGACGAAGAGCGGGCGCGCGCCGAGGTCGAGAGGCAGGTGGCCGCGCCCCTCGGGCTTGGCTTGGAGGATGCCGCCGCCGGGGTGCTTGAGCTGTTCGAGCAGACGCTGAAGAACGAGGCGGTCGGCAGGATCCTGGGCAAGGGCTACTCGCCCGCCGACTACGCGCTGCTCTGCTACGGCGGCGGCGGGCCGCTCCACGTCGCGGGCTACACCGAAGGCGTGCCGTATCGCGATGTGCTCGTGCCGGCCTGGGCCGCGGGTTTCTCGGCCTACGGCTGCGCCTGCGCGCCGTACGAGTACCGCTACGACCAGACGATCGACATGCCGATCGGCGCGGCGGGCATCGGGGCCGACGAGGGATCGAAGACGGGCATCGGCATGATGGTCACGGGCGCCTGGGTCGGCCTGCAGGAGAAGGTCGTCGAGGAGTTCGCGAAGTCCGGGATCGACCGCGAGGCGATCGAGTTCACCCACTCGGTCCGCATGCAGTACTACGGGCAGCTCAACGACATCGAGATCGTCTCGCCGCACATGAAGCTGGAGGAGGGGGCGCATGTCGACGACCTGGTCGCGGTCTTCGAGGACGCCTACGGCAAGGTCTTCGCGCGCTCGGCGCGCTCGCCCGAGCTCGGCTACCTGATCACCCACGCGATCGTCCAGGGATCGGTCCCGGTGGAGAGGCCGGTGCTGCCGGATTGGGAGGAGGTCTCGGGGAATGCGCCAGTGAAGGACACCCGTGAGGCGCACTGGGGTGATGGCTTCGTCCCGACCACGATCTACGAGCTCACCGACGTCAAGCCCGGCCATGAGATCGCGGGGCCGGCGATCGTCGAGTCGGTGGCGACCACACTGGCGCTGCCCCCCGGCCGCACCGCGCGGCTCGACCGCCACCAGATCTTCCATCTCTCAACCGAAGGGGCCTAGGAATGGCACTCGTGGACGCGACCAAGCAGCTCGAGCCCGACGCGAAGCCGATCGGAAGACAGGGCAAGCGGCTGGTCGAGGTGCTCGCCGAATCCGAGCGGCTCTTCTCGGAGACCGGCTGCTACGCCGGGCTGAGCGGAGACCTCGAGTTCAAGGACTCGGACCCGATCGGCTACGAGAAGCTCTTCGCCCGGCTGCGCGGGGGCCTGGTCTCCGCGCGCGAGACCGCGCTCAACATCTCGGCGAGCCCGATCGTTCGCGAGCTCGGTGAGCTCTGCTTCGCGCTCTACACGCCGGAGGGGGACTCGGTCGCCCTCTCCACGGGGATCATCGTCCATGTCCACACCATGTCGGACGCGATCAAGTACATGGTCCGCTCCGACTACGAGGCGAATCCGGGGATCCGGCCGGGGGACATCTTCGCCAACAACGACCCGACGATCGGCGACGTCCACAACGCGGACGTCCAGACCTTCGTGCCGATCTTCTGGGAGGACGAGCTGATCGCCTGGGCCGGCGGCGTCACCCACGTGCTCGACATTGGCGCCTCGACCCCGGGCGGCGTACCGGTCGGGCCGACCAACCGACTGGACGACGGGATCGACCTGCCCTGCATGAAGATCGGCGAGGGCGACGAGCTCGCCCAGTGGCACCTGACCCGGTGCATGAAGCAGACCAGGGCGCCCATGTACTACCTGCTCGACGAGCGCACTCGGCTGGCCGGCTGCCACATGATCCGGGACGCGGTGGAGCGGCTGATCCTGGAGGAGGGGGTCGACCGCTTCAACCAGTTCAGCCGCGAGGTGATCGAGGAGGGGCGCCGCTCGTTCAAATCGCGGATCTCGGAGATGACCGTTCCCGGCCGGTACCGCTCCGCCGCCAACTTCGATCTCACCTTCGCGGACAAGGAGACCCTTCCGGCGAGAGCGAGGCGCGACTTCGTCATGCACGCCCCGTTCGAGGTGCGGATCGGCGGCGACGGCGACTATGCGCTCGACCTCGAGGGCTCCTCGGCGTGGGGCTGGCATTCGATGAACTGCACGCCGTCGGGCATGCAGGGAGCAATTTGGGTGATGTTCACCCAGACCCTGATCTGCAACGACAAGGTGAACGACGGCGCCTACCTCGCGATCGAGACCAACTTCCCGGAGGGAACGATCGCGAACCTCGGCGATGCTGAGGGCTCCACCGGGATCGCCTGGGCGTTCCTGCAGCCGGCCTTCCTGGGGTTCGCGCGGACGCTCGCCCGGGGGCTCCAGGCGCGCGGCTTCATCGAGGAGGTGACCGCCCCCTACTCGGTCTCGGGCAACGTCATTCAGGGCGGTGGGATCGACCAGTATGGGAACTCATCGGCGATCATGAACTTCGAGATCGCGGCGCAGGGGATGGGGGCGAAGTACGTCCTCGACGGCACCGATACCTGCGCCGCGATGTTCAACCCCGAGGGGGACGCGGGCGACGTCGAGATGTGGGAGCTGATCTGCCCGATGATCTACCTGTCGCGGAGGATCAAGGCGAACTCCGGTGGCCCCGGCCGCCACAGGGGCGGCTCCAGCTTCGAGTCGCTGCTGATGGTCTCGAAGACCCCCTTCTGGGAGCTCCAGAACCTCGGGGCCACGAGGATGCTGACCGCGGGGATCTTCGGCGGCTACCCGGGGTCCGCCGGGTACATCCACAACATCAAGCGGAACAACCTGAGAGAGCTGGCCGAGGCCGGGGAGCCCTATCCGGTGGCAGACGGCGACTTCGAGAACCCGGCACTGATGGCCATCGAGGGCGAGCGGACCTACAAGCAGGACAACATGACGACGCTCGAGCCCTTCGGCGACGGCGACCTCTATCTGTCCGTGATGAAGGGCGCCCCCGGGCTGGGGGACGCCCTGCTCCGCCCCCCGGCCGACGTCGCCCGGGACGTCGCCGAGGGACACCTGCTGCCCCGCTTCGCGGACTCGGTCTACGGCGTCGCGATCGACGACGAAGGAGCGGCCGACGAAGCCGCCACCGAGAAGCGGCGCAAGCGCTTCCGGGTCGAGCGCCTCGAGCGGTCGGTGCCGGTCCGGGACTGGTGGGCCGAGCAGCGCGAGCGGGTGATCAGGCAGGACATGATCGAGCCGGTCCGGACCGGCCTCGCCGAGTCGATGAAGCTCTCCGGCCGCTGGGCCGCGGAGTTCCGCGGCTTCTGGGACCTCGACTCGGATTTCGAGATCGAAGCGCCGACCCCGACCGTCGAGGTGCAGACCGCGCCCGCCGGGAAGATCACGCCTGAGGAGTCAGCGGATGCCTATCTGGCCGGTTCGCGCGTGGCCGAGGTCGAGGCGCCGAGAGCCGCGGGGAAGCCGCTGGAACGCGACACGCTGGAGGCGATGCTCGAGGAGCGGCTCTCGCGCAGGGAGATCAAGGACATCCAGTCCGGCTACAAGGACCCCGACCGGTTCGAGAAGTGGCTCTCGGTGCTCCAGGGGAAGGTTCCATATGACGAGCCGATCGTGTTGCCGATGGGTGAGGGGCTGAATGCCGTGAGGACGGCCGACGGCCTGATGATCCGATGCGACTGCGGGCATGACTTCTGCCCGCCCAACCGCAACTGGAAGATGGACGCGGCGATCTTCGTGCGCGACGACGAGGAGACGATGGGTGAGATCTACCCGGGGTTCGCGGGCGGCGACCCCGACTGGGTCGAGGTCCGCGAGTTCTATTGCCCGTCGTGCGCGCGGCTGCTCGAGGTCGATGCGACCACCCCCGGCTACCCGGTGGTCCACGACTTCCTGCCGGACATCGAGGGTTTCTACCGGGGCTGGCTGGGCCACTAGGGTTCGGCGAGGGGACCATGGGATTTCTGACGCCGTCACCGCCCCCGTTCGAGCTGGAGGAATGGAAGGCCAAGCCGCACCTGACGCGGCTCAAGCCGCTCGTGCAGGACTGGGGCTTGAACGGCTTCGGCTCGCCGACCTTCGTCTACTTCATCTACGTCGTCAAGCTGATCCTCTTCAGTGCCGGCGCGCTGTTCGTGATCTCGCTGACGCCGGGCCTCGGGACGCTCGGGAACCTCTCGGACTGGTGGACGCAGCCGATCGTCTTCCAGAAGCTCGCGGTCTGGCTGTTGCTCTGGGAGATCCTCGGGCTGGGCGCCGGCTCGATGCCGCTGAGCTTCCGCTTCGTGCCGCCGATCGGCGGCGTCCTCTACTGGCTTCGCCCCGGCACGGTCCGGCTGCCTCCATGGCCGGACAGGGTCCCGTTCACGAGAGGCTCGACGCGGACGATCCTCGACGTCGGCCTGTACGCCGGCGTGCTCGCCTCCTGCGTGTTCCTGCTGGCCGCGACCGGAGTCGACTCAGTCGCGGGCTCGGCGGGGAAGCTGCCGCCGGCGGGCCTCGCCGTGCTGTTCGCGTTCCTCGGGCTCCTCGGGCTGCGCGACAAGGTCTCCTTCCTCGGCGCACGGCCCGAGATCTACGTCACGATCCTGGCCGTCGGGCTCTTCCCGGTCGACCAATGGATCGTCGCCTGGCAGTTCGTGTTCCTCTTCATCTGGTGGGGGGCCGCCTCCTCGAAGCTCAACCACCACTTCCCGTTCGTCGTCTCGACGATGATGAGCAACGCGCCGCTGGTCAGCTTGAAGGCGCTGAAGCGCCGGCTCTGGCGCGACTACCCGGAGGACATGCGGCCGTCGAGGCTCGCCGCCGCGATCGCGCACTTCGGCACCGTCCAGGAGTTCGGCTGGCCGCTGCTCCTGATCACCGTGGACAACAACACGATCAGGACCATCGCGATCGTCGGGATGATCCTCTTCCACCTGAACATCACCTCGATGTTCCCGCTCGCCGTCCCGCTCGAATGGAACCTGTTCATGATCTTCGGCCTGCTCCTCCTCTTCGGGCATAACGGCGACGTGCCGCTCTCGACGCTCGATGACCCGTTGTTGATCGCCTTCCTCGCGATCCCCTGTCTGGCCCTGCCGATCCTCGGCGGCCTCTTCCCCGAGAAGATCTCGTTCCTGCCGTCGATGCGCTACTACGCCGGCAACTGGGCGACCACCCAGTGGCTCTTCCGCAAGGGAAGCGGTGCGGAGGAGAAGCTCGACACGCAGATGAAGAAGCCGGCCCGGATCATCGTCAAGCAGGTCGGCGACATCTACGACCCGGAGACGGCGGAGTTCCTGCTGAACAAGGGACTCTCCTTCCGGGCGATGCATTCCCACGGCAGGGCGCTCAACGGCCTGCTGCCCCACGCCGTCGATGACGTCGAGGACTACGACGTCCGGGAGGGCGAGCTGATCTCGAACATCGTCAACGGCTGGAACTTCGGCGACGCGCACTTCCACGGGCGCCAGCTCCTCGAGGCCGTCCACGAGCGCTGCGGCTTCGAGGCAGGTGACGTCCGGGTGCTGGCCCTGGAGTCCGAGCCCACCGGATGGGGCCGTGGCCGCCAGCGCTTCCAGGTCTGGGATCCGGTGGACGGGCTCGTTGCAGAGGGCTCGGTCGCGGTCAAGGACATGGTCACGCGCCAGCCCTGGCTCGACGAGCGCTACGACGTGCCCGTCGAGGTCGATCGGCCCGCCGTCGCCGACGAAGATCCGGTACCGGTCGCTTGAGCGACGCGATCGTCGTCGGCTCCGGACCGAATGGGCTCGCGTGCGCCGTCGAATTGGCGCGCAACGGGGTGGGGGTGACGGTGCTCGAGGCCGAGGACCGAATCGGCGGCGGCATCAAGACGAGCGAGCTCACGATTCCGGGCCTCCTCCATGACGACTGCTCGGCGACCCATCCGATGGCGGCGGCCTCACCGTTCCTCAACTCCCTGGACCTGGCGAACCACGGCCTCGAGTGGCTCTTCCCGGAGATCGACCTCGCTCACCCGCTGGACGACGGCAGCGCCGGGGTGATGGTCCGCTCAGTCGAGGAGACGGCGCGCGGGCTCGGCGAGGATGGGCACGCCTGGCGGCGGATCTTCGGCTCCTCGTCCGCCCACTTCGAGGACCTGCTCGAGGACATGTTCGCCCCGATCATCCATGTGCCGAGGCACCCGGTGCGGCTCGTCCGCTTCGGCATCCCCGCGGCGGCGCCGGCCAGCGTCCTGGCTCGCTCGTGGAGCACGCCACGGGCCCGGGCCCTGTTCGGCGGAGTGGTGGCCCATGCCTTCGCTCCACTGACCCGGCCGATGAGCTCGTCGGTGGGCTGCGCGCTGATCGACGCTTGCCACGCCTTCGGATGGCCGGTCGCCAAGGGCGGCTCCCAGGCGATCGCCCACGCGCTCGCCTCGATCCTCCAGGGGCATGGAGGCCGGATCGAGACCGGCCGCCGGGTGCGCTCCTATGACGAGGTCGTCGGCGCCGACGTGGTGGTCTTCGATCTCGCTCCATCCGCGGTGGCGGAGATCGCCGGCGACCGGCTCCCGGCGCGGGTCGCCCGCTCCTATCGCCGCTTCCGGCACGGCCCGGGGTCGTTCAAGCTGGACCTGGCGATCGAGGGCGGTGTCCCATGGGCCAACGAGTCGTGCCGGCGGGCGGGGACGGTGCACGTGGCCGGCACGTTCGAGGAGATCGTGCTGGCCGAGCGGGCCATCAACCGAGGTGAGATGCCCGAGCGTCCCTTCATCCTGGTGGGCCAGCAGTACCTCGCCGATCCGAGCCGCTCGAAGGGGGACCTCCACCCGCTGTACCTCTACGCGCACGTCCCCAGCGGCTATACGGGCGACGCGACCGAGTCCATGCTCCGGCAGATGGAGCGGTTCGCACCGGGGTTTCGAGAGCGGATCATCGAGACCGTCGTTCGGAGCCCGGCGGACCTGGAGGCGTACAACGCGAACTACCTCGGCGGCGACATCATCACCGGCGCGAACTCGCCGGTCCAGGTCCTCTTCCGGCCGCGGCTCGCCCTCGATCCGTACAGCACCGGGATGGAGGGCGTCTACATCTGCTCGGCCGCGACGCCGCCCGGGGCGGGCGCCCATGGGATGAACGGTTACAACGCGGCTCGGTCCGCGCTGCGGCACCTCGGCTGACTCCCCGGGCCTCCGTAGTTTTCCCGCTGGTCGCCCAGTACTTCGTCACGTTGCGAATTGGATTCGCCTGCGGTGATCATTGGCAATGGCCTCTGGAGAGGAATCCGGACCAGAGGGGTTGCTGCGCCCGCTGGATTGGTCGCGCAGGATCGAGGAGGCCTTGGAGAGGGACCTCTTCGTCCTGCACGGCCAGCGCATCGTCGACGTCGCCAATGGCGAGACGATGCGTCATGAGCTCTTCCTGCGGATGGTGGACCGCCGGCGGCTGATCCCCGCCGGCGAGTTCGTAATGGCTGCGGAGGAGTTCGGTTCGATCCGGGAGATCGATCGCTGGGTCGTCACCCGGGCCATCGAGGTGGCGGCGACGGGACGGCCGGTGGACCTCAACCTCAGCGTGAGGTCTACGGATGAGGCGATGATCGCCCTGATCCGCGAGCGCCTCGAGGAGACCGGGGCCGATCCCGCCGACATCGTGTTCGAGCTCAGCGAGAGGCAGATGACGGACGGGCTCGACGCCGCCGGCGCGTTCGTCACCGCCGCCGCGGAGCTCGGCTGCCAGATCGCCCTCGACGGGTTCGTGGAGGGCGGACCCGACTCGTTCCTGCTCCGCCGGCTGCCGATCGGCTACGTGAAGCTCGGCTCGCCGTTCATCGATGGCCTGGCCGGCGACCGGGGCAAGCGCCGCGAGGTGAGCAGCGCGGTGCTCAAGGCCCATCGCGCCGGCCAAGCGGGTGATCGCCCAGGGGGTCGAGACCCTCACCACCCTCGAGCAGCTCGAGGACCTCGGCATCGACGAGGCCCAGGGGTACACGCTCGGGCCGCCCGAGTCGATCGAAGCGCTGATCGGGGCCAGCGCCTAGGCCTCAATCCGGCGAGTGCGCGTCGCCGTCTCCGCTCCGACACCACCAACAGTCGACTTCCGAAAGGGGGCGGGATGCGAAGCATGAGGACGCCATCAAGGAGGAAGGGCGCGGCCTGCTGGAGCAGGGGGAGCTCGACCTGGCCATCTCGATGATGGGCGGGATCAAGGAGGTGAGGGAGATCCTCAGCGAGGTGCGATCGACCGGGTCGACGCGATGCGGAGCAAGTGGAACGTGCTCACGGTCAGCGCAGGCGGAAGCGATTTCAAGCTCGAGTGCAAGCCGCCGGCGGCGAAGGTGATGGTCAGGGCCTTCGAGGCGTCGAAGACCACCGCCTGAGCGCAGCAGTCGATGCGGCTGAGAGGAGTCGAACCTCCACGTCCCGAAGGACACAGGCACCTGAAGCCTGCGCGTCTACCAGTTCCGCCACAGCCGCGGGCTCGCGAAGCTTAGCCTGAGCCTGGCTACACTCACCGGCACATTCGGCGGCCACAAACACCGCCGCCGCATCGAACACGCCGCTATCGTCTAGGGGACTAGGACGCCGGATTCTCAGTCCGGAAACCCGGGTTCGAATCCCGGTAGCGGTGCCTAGAGAAAGCCCCGTAAATACGGGGTTTTTTCGTGTCTCGACGCGGCCGGGTCAACGCCCAGGTCAACAGCTTGCGAGGACCAGGCGCGTTACTCGATGCCGAGCGCGTCGCCGACCGCATTAAGAAGGTTGGTGATCGCTTCGCGGTCGTAGCGTTCATTCTTCTCGGCGTACGGTCCACGGGGCTCGTGAGGGCCGCAGTAGCGACGCGGCCGGCCGTCGCTCGCGAGCCGCGCGCCACACTCGATGCAACCTCCCGACCCCAACCGCGCGAGCATGCGCGCTGCTTCGACACGCCGTTTCGCGTGGGGCCAATCGGCCGGGTCGTCGGGAGTGAGTGGTGCGTCGACCACGACGCTCACGACGCCAAGCTCGAGGACGGGCTGAGCCGGGAACGCCGAGCGGCTCGCGGCTGAGTGCGCCAGGACGTGGAGCATGACGCGGAGGGTCCGACCTTCGCGCCGCACATAGCGCCGTGCGATTGCGTCGAGGTCCGCACCCTCCCGCACTTGATCGACCGCGGCGACGAAGCCGTCGTCGTAGGCCAGGACGGACACGAGTTCGTAGACGGGTGCCATGCGCGCTAGCGCCGCGAGCTCTTTCGGCAACAAGTCGAACGCCGGCCAGGGGTTCACCCGAGGGTGCTTGCGGCGGAAAACTTCTCCGTCAAAACGCGGCGTGCTGACGCGGACACTTGGCGAAATGAAATCCGCGTTTGACACGCAGACAAGTTACGAACCGTTGAGGACGTTTCCCAGTCCGTTGCGCGTCTATCGGGTCGCGCGCAATTTCACCCAATCTGAGCTTGCCGAGCGGGCCGGCATCACGCGCGTCACGGTCGGCGCGCTCGAGCGCGGGGAGCACGTGCCGCAGCTCGCCACCGCTCGCGCGCTGGCGACCGCTCTCGATTGCGACCCGGACAAGCTTTTCCCGCCTAGTGACGGCCACCGGGAGGCCGACGAGTCCCGGACATAAGACGGGGCCGGCGCAGTCATCCAAAACGACGCCGACCCCGAGAAAAAGGAGCAACGATGGAGACGATAGAGCAGCGCCATGATGACGTCGACCCGCTCGACCGTGAGTGGGCGCCGGGTTGGGCGCCGGAAGCCGGCGACAAGATCCGCGGCGGATTCGTCGCCGGCCCGAGTTGGCGCAAGACCAAGTTCGGCGGATATCCGGTTTACACGCTCGAACTCTGCGACGGCTACGAGGCGCGGACTAAGGACGGAACGCTCGTCACCGGCGAGGTCGCCGTCCACGCGAGTCGCGGTGTTCTCGAACGCAAACTCGAGAACGCGGAGCTCACATTCGGCGACGAAGTAGGGATCAAGTACCAGGGGCCGCCGCGCGGCACGGCGCGCAGCCACCGCTACCGCGTCGTGAAGTACCTGCCGGACGGCGGCTTTGTCGAGGTCTCGTATGACCCTGACGACGAGCTGGACGCGTCGGACGAGGACCAGGCCGCAACCGCGGCGGCTCTCGAGTCCGAGCGCGACGAGCGCGACGCGCAGGCGAGCGAGGCGGCGTCGTGAAGTGCGATTGGTGCGAGCGACCCGCGTCGGACTTCTACGCGATTCGCGGGTACGCATTCTCGGACGGTTGTTTTGTCCGAGCGTGCCGCGTTCATGCCGAGGTCGCGAAGGCGGCGTCGTCCAACACGGACCGACCGCCGGAGCCGAGTCCGGCGCCGGCTGAGCAGCGCGCGTTATTCGCCGAGGCGCAGAGGATTGCGAGCCGCTAAACGCCGCATCCGGACCTAGGGGAGGGGCCCAGCGGCATGAGCCTCGCTCCCAGCAACCGCCTACTCCGACAGCCCGGCGGCTTCGAGGGCATCCTGTTTCGTTTGGTAGAGGGTGAGCGAGGTCTGCGCGCCGTCCTGAAACGTGATCAGCCACGCGCTTCGAGCCTCTACCTCTATGCCGTCCCGACCCCGCGAGTACGCGACGTTCTCCACGATCACCCGGTCGTCATCGACCTCCAAAAGGTCAACGATCTCAAGCCGATTCTCCTCCCAGGCCGCGGTGCGCTGTTGCCAGAACGCCCGGATTTCGTCGCGTCCTCGATAGACGCTCGCATCGAATCCGTGGCCGTTGGACCAGTCCCAAACGGCGTCGGGTGCCCACTCCTCCAAGGCCTCCTCGATGTCACCTCGGTTGTACTCGGCGAAACCGCGTCGCACCTTCTCAACATTCTCCTCCGACATCGCCCACGCAGTATCCCCCGGCGTAGGGGAGGGTGTGAGCCGAGAACTGCCCGCTCAGAACACCGCCGGGTGAGCGCCTGCGCGCGCCCGGAAAACACTCGAAGTGACCACAACCCCCGACGAGGCCTTGGCATTACGGTGCCCCGACCCCGCCGGGAGTGCCAGAACCGTCGGCCAGAAGTCTTGATCGCAGTAAGAGCCGACAGGTGAGTTGGACAGATGAGTGAGACGGAGAGCATCTCGATCCGGATGAGTGCCGAGGAGGTCGCCAAGGTCGATGAGATCCGCGGCGATGGCGTCAGCCGCTCGGCCTTCGTCCGGGAGCTGCTGCGGCGCGCCGCGCCGCTCGATCAGGAGCCGAACTACCCCGAGGCGCTCATCCTCTTGGCGAAGTCGGCCCGGGCGGGCAAGGTGCAGGCCCAGGTCGCCCTCGAGCGCGCCCTCCGCGATGGTCGCGACGGCTCAGAGCCCGAGGGCGAGCTGGCGAGGTTGCTCCGCGATGGGTGAAGTCCCCGCTCTGACTACATCTGGCTCCGGGCGCGGCGGGATAGCCAGTACTGGAACGCGACCAGCGCAAGGACGACCCCGAAGAGCAGATAGCTACCTCCGATGACGAACTGGAGGATTATCAGCGCGAAGATCAGCGCGGACAGGGCCAGTAGCCAGCCTCGCCACGGCTGCGGAAACCCCTTGAAGAGCACGGGCCAAGACTATCCGGCACCGAGACGGCGATGACTGACTACTGCGAGCACGGCCACCGGAAGGGCAAGCGCTGCCCGGTCTGCGGCGAACGGAACAAGGGCGGCGGCAAGCAGGCGCAGCGCCGATCCGTCTACGAGGACCGCGATCTCGACGGTGCCGGAGTGGGCCAGACCGATGAATGGCGGCGCTGGCAATACGGCTCGATCGGCATCCGATACACGGCGGGATGGCGACGATGGCCCCGGTGAGCGAGGTCGACCGCTTCGGCGAGTTCTTCCGGATGCTCGGCCATGAGCTCGAGGACTTCCAACAGAAGATCGTGGAGGAGATCTTCAGCCCAAGGCGCGAGACGCTCGTCTTGATCCCGAGGGGGTGCGGCAAGAGCACCCTCCTGGCCGCGGTGGCGCTCTGGTCGCTGCTCCGCGGCCGGGGTCAGCAGATCGTCGTCGGAGCCGCGTCACGCGAGCAGGCATCCGTCCTCTTCGACATCGCCCGCTCGATGGCCGCCCACCCCGAGATCGCCCCGCTGGTGGAGATCACCAGGAGGGAAATCCGCACCCAGGACGGCTGGTTGAAGGTGATCGCCGCCGATGGGCCGAAGCAGCACGGTCTGATCCTCGACCTGGCGATCGTCGATGAGCTTCACGCCCACCGCCACGATGATCTCTACATCGCCTTGCGGACCGCGATGCAGAAGCGCCCGGGGGCACGGATGGTGACGATCTCGACCGCCGGCGCCCGCGTCGAGACGCCGCTCGGGGCGCTCCGAGAGCGAGCGATGAAGCTGCCGAAGGTCGAGCGCGACCGCGCCTTCACCCGCGCCGAGGGAGAGAACCTCGCCATGCTGGAGTGGGCGCTGCCCGAGGGAACCGAGATCGACGACCTTGATGCAGTGAAGGCGGCGAACCCCGCAAGCTGGATCACCCTGGAGGGGCTCCGCGAGCAGCGCGAGGCCGTCCACGAGCTCGCCTTCCGGCGCTTCCACGCCAACGTCTGGACCGGCGGCGAAGCGCCCTGGATCCTGGCCGACGAGTGGGACGCCTGCGATGGCGAGCCCGAGCTCGACGGTCCGGGGATGAAGGTGATCGGCATCGACGCCGCGGTCTCCTCCGACACCTGCGCCCTGGCGCTGGTGCGGAAGGAGCCCGACGAGATCTTCCACGTGGTCTGGAGGATCTGGACGCCGACCCAGCGTGACCGGGTGCCGCTGGCCGACGTGGAGGAGGTCTGCCGCGAGTGGGCGCAGGCCCACCAGGTCGACGCGATCGTCTACGACCCGCGCTTCTTCGAGCGCTCCGCGCAGGTCCTCGAGGACGAGGGCTTCAACGTCGTCGAGTGGACCTACAAGCGGAACGCCTCGGCCGCCGGCACCCTCCACGAGATCATCAGCCACGAGCGGCTTCGCCACGGCGGCGCCGACCTACCCCGACGTCACGCCCTCGCCGCCGAGGTCCGCGACCGGGAGTTCGGGCAGGTGATCAGCAAGACCAAGTCCCGTGAGCACATCGATGCGCTGATGGCCCTCTGCTACGCGGTCGACCTGGCCTCATCGATGCCGCCGCCGCGCGTCTCGGTCTACGAAAGTCGGTTCACGTGAGGCGCCACGGCGGCGAAGAGCCGAAGCGCGGCGAGCGCCGCTCGGTCTATGAGACGCGCGAGCTCACGTGGCGCGACAAACTGCGCCGACTCGTCGGCGGCGAGAAGCAGCCGGCGCCGCTCTTCGATCCGCCGCGATTGGTGGTCGAGCGTGGCCGTCCTGTCGGGTACCGGTGTGTAGATGGCTCAGTCCTTCGCTTTCCTGAGCCGCCGGCCGATCCGAGCCAATGGCCCGAGAGCTGGTGGGGCGACGGACGCGGCCATGATGGATGACTGGATCAGGGGGCCGGGGTGATCGGGCTGCTTCGCTACCGCTGCTTCCTTCTGTTCGGCTTCCGCTTCTTCTGCCAACGCTCCACGTCGCCACGCCTCCAAACCGGTGTCGCTCGAAGGCGGGCGATCGGCTCTGGGAAGTCCGGCTCATTCGTCAGCCGGATCGCGTGCCGACGGGTCACTTGCAGCACCTCCGCGACCTCCGCCGTGCCCGCCAGATTGAGCTTCCGCTTCTCCGCCATCGTGTCTAAGATGGTGTCATACAGCAAAGTGCCCCCGCGACGCTTACACGTCCGGGGGCCGGTACCGGGTCAAGAGGGCACTCGCCCCGGTACAGGCCGCAGGCTACTCGCCGCGTGGGCACCCTGAATGAAGGGACCGACGATGGCAACGAAGCTCGAGCGGACTAATACACCCGGCATCTTCCGGCGGCACGTGAAGGGCTGTCCCGGTGGCCGGTGCGAGTGCGCTTACGTCACGACGTGGCGCGCTCACGGCCGCCAGCACACCGAGACACACCGGACACTGGCCGAGGCCCGCGAGGCGAAGCGAGCGCACGAGGCCGACGTCGCACGAGGCGAGTTCTCGCCGCGCACCCGAGACACGCTGGATGAGTACGCGAGGGCGTGGGTGGACCGCTACCAGGGCAACGGCCGGCGCGGCTTCCGCGAAGAAACCCGGCGCGAGTACCGGGCGCTGCTCGACAAGTACGCGCTCGCCTACTTCCCGCCACGGCTGCCGCTCTCGGAAGTGACGCCGCGCGAGATTGCCGAGTTCATCGGCTGGCTCGTGAGGCGGCCGAACGGCCGCGGCGGCACGCTCTCGGACAAGACCGTCCGAAACGCGCTCGGTCCGCTCGCGGCTTGTCTCGCGACGGCGAAGCGCGAAGGGCTTATCCGCGCCAACCCCGTCGACGGCGCCGCGCTTCCGTACCGACCCAAGATCGCCGAGGACGACGAGCGGCCGCGTCCGTTTCCAGGGACGACTATGGAGCTAGTCGTCTCGCTCGTGCATCCCGAGCACCGGCTGATGTTCGAGTTGCTCGCGGCGACGGGTGTGCGGCGCTCGGAGCTACTCGCATTCGAGGGGCGCCACCTTGTGCTCGCGGGTGATCGTCCGCAGGAGAAGGTGCGCCAACGGGCCCGCGCTCAGAAAGGCCGCGGCATGGTGATCGGGCCGCTCAAGTCCCGGCACGCTCGCCGCGAGTTACCGATCCCGCTCGAGCTGGCCGACCGGTTGGCGGCGCTTCGCACGCCGGACGACGCGCTCGTGTTCCCGAGTCCGCTAACCGGCCGTCCGTATGACCCGCGGCATCTAGAGCTGCGCGTGCTCTCGCCGGCGTGCTCGGAGGCGGGCGTCGAGTGGGCCGGATTTCACACGTTC
Source organism: uncultured Solirubrobacterales bacterium (assembly GCA_963744105.1). Lineage (GTDB taxonomy): Bacteria > Actinomycetota > Thermoleophilia > Solirubrobacterales > 70-9 > DASUPK01. Next base: position 55,446 of record CAVUSJ010000001.1, read on the forward strand.
AGGCACACCGTCGCGTCCCGGCTCTTCGCCAGCGGACGTAACGCGGTCGAGGTTCAGCAGTGGCTAGGGCACCATTCGCCGAGCTTCACTTTGGACACATACGTCCACTTGCTCGACGGCGACGTCGGCGAACCGCTGGCGCCGCTTCGGGTCAACACCGGGTCAACAGCCGGTCCGCAAATGGCCGCAAATGGCGTCGTGCCCGAGCTCGCGGAAATCGCCAGCTAGCAGGGAAAACGGCGAACGGCCGAAAACGTCCGCAAGCCGTTGTCAGGGTTCGAATCCCGGTAGCGGTGCCTCAGCGAAGCCCTGCGAGAGCGGGGCTTTTTCGTTCAGCGGCCCGAGCCGATGCCGCCGCCGGAGCCGCCGATCGACGTCGTCGGAGTGTTCGAGGTCGACGGGGAGCTGGTCGTCGGATAGGTCGAGGTGGACGTGCTGTAGGTCGAGCTCGACGAGCTCGACGACCCCGACGAGGTGTGCTCGCCGTGGTACGAGCTCAGGTCCGGCAGGCTCGAGGGCACCTGGAAATCGGGGCAGTTGCTGCCCTGGGCCGCCTCCATGTAGGAGCGCCAGATCGGGCCGGAGGTGGGGCCGCCGAACCCGGTGTAGTCGCGCGAGAGCGGGTGCCCGGTCCACACCGCGGTCGAATAGAGCGGCGTGTAGCCGACGAACCAGGCATCGGACAGCCCTTCACTGGTGCCGGTCTTGCCGGCCTCCGACGAGCAGCCGATGCTCGTGTAACCCGCGCCGGTCCCACTGGTGATCACGCCCTCGAGCACCTTCGTCACCTCATAGGCCTGACCGGGGGTGAGCACTCGCTTGCCGTCGCTCGATCCGGAGTCGTCCACCTTGCCGCCGGGGAAGATCACCCGGTCGATCGCGGTCGCATCGTGATGCACTCCGCCGTCCGCGAGGGTGGCGTACGCGTCCGCCTGCTCGAGCGGAGTCACGCCGACGCTGAGACCGCCGATGGCGTCGGCCGGCGGGATGAAGCAGTTCGGGCCGAGCTTGCAGGGCGTGTCGTGCGCGCCCTTGATTCCGAGCGGCGAGGTGATCCCCATCTCATAGGCGGTCTTGGCGATGTTCTCCGGGCCGACGTCCAGGCCGAGTTTCGCGAAGATCACGTTCACCGAGTCCCAGGTGGCCTGCGTCAGCGCCATGGTCCCGCCACCCGGCTCGGCGTTGTTGACCGTCCAGGGGATGCCACCCGGGGTCTCGAGGGTGGCGGGCGAGCTGCCGTCGTAGTAGGTGGAGGCGGGATCGATCCCCTGCTTGATCGCGGTGGTCAGGTCGTAGACCTTGAATGAGGACCCCGGCTGCCTCTGCGCGTGGGCCGCGAAGTTGAACTGGCTGCTCAGCGAGTAGCGCTGGGTGGACGCCAGGGCGACGATCTGCCCGTTCGTCGGGTCGACCGAGGCGAGCGCCGATGCGGGCCCGCCGTCCGGGTAGCAGACGGAACAGGAGTCGACGGCGCTCTGCGCCGCCTGCTGGAGCTGCGGCTGAATTGTCGTAAAGACCTTGAGGCCGCCGTTCTGGACGGTGTTCACCCCGTAGCGGTCCTCGAGCTCCTGCTTGACGAGATCGAAGATGTAGGGCTGGCGGATCCGGTTGAACTTGTTCCCCGGATCGAGGCCGAGGCCCTGGCCGACGGCATCGGAGAACTCGCTCGCGCTGATGTCGCCCTGCTGCTTCATGGCCTGCAGGACCTCGTTGCGCCGGGCGAGCGCCGCGCGCGGGTTGAGCAGCGGGTTGTACTGCGAGGGCGCCTGCGGCAGCCCCGCGATCATCGCCGCTTCCGGCAGCGTCAGGTCCCTGGCGTGCTTGGAGTAGTAGGTCTCGGCCGCCGCCTCGACGCCGATCGCGGTGGCGCCTTCGTTCGTGCCGTAGGGGGCGGTGTTCAGGTACTTGGTGAGGATCCAGTCCTTGGTGTGCTGATCCTCCTCATCGTTGGCGAGGTGAGCCTCGATGATCTTGCGCTTCAGGGTGTCCTGCGGGTTCTGGATGTAGAGGTTGCGGACCAGCTGCTGGGTGATCGTCGAGCCACCCTCTCGCGGCTTGCCCCCGGCCGTCAGGTCCTCCCAGCCGGCGCGGATGATCGCCGACGGATCGATGCCGCCGTGGTCGTAGAACCGGCGGTCCTCGATCGCGACGGTCGCGTCCTTCAGGTCCTGCGGCATGCTCTCGCTCGACACCGGCTGACGGATCTTGTCCGAGTGGATCACTCCGATCAGCGAGCCGTCGGCGGCGTAGACCTTCGACACCGCGCCCTTCGTGATCGGCCGAAGGGTCGCCAGCGAGGGCGCCGATTCGTAGATATTGATCACCCAGGCGGCTCCACCCGCGATCCCGATCGCGAGCAGCGACAGGGGAACGCCGAGGCCCAGGAGGAGCTTCTTCCTGCCCGAGTCCCGCAGGCGCCTGCGTCGTCTGCGCGATCGCTGCGTCATGACCCCTCCAAAGGTAGTCGGCTCGCTAAGCAAACCGATAAGGCGGCCGGGGGTAGGCTGAATCGCGATGTCAACCGGGACCCAGGAGGAACTCAGATGAGGAAGCTCGTCGCAGGGATCGTCGCCGTCGCCTCGCTCACCGTCGCCGCACCGGCAGCGGCGATCACCAACGGGCAGCCCGACCACAACGGGCACCCGGAGGTCGGGGCGCTGCTCGCGCAGCAGGCCTTCTCCGACGGGACCTGGGCCGAGTGCACCGGGACGCTGATCTCTTCGACCGTCTTCCTCACTGCGGCCCACTGCGACGAGGGCGTCAGCAGGGTCAACGTCACCTTCGACTCCTCCTACGTCTATCCCGCGGGCGCCACCTACCCGGGGACCTGGCACGCGGATTCCGCCTTCAGCAAGGCACAGGGGGACCCGCACGACATCGCGGTCGTGGTTCTCGACCACCCGGTCTCCGGGATCACTCCGGCGAGCCTGCCCGCCGGCAACTCGCTGGCCGGCCTCGGCAAGGACCAGAGGTTCACCTCGGTCGGCTACGGGGCTCAGGCGGTGAGCAGCGGCAAGGGCGGCAAGACCTTCACCTACATGGACACTCGCTTCGTGGCGAGCGGCACCCTGAACTCCGTCACCCCGAGCTTCCTGCGGATCTCGCAGAACGCCTCCAGCGGGAATGGGGGCACTTGTTATGGAGACTCGGGCGGCCCCAACTTCCTCGGGGCGGGCTCGAGCGAGACCAGGATCGTGGCCGGGACCACGATCACCGGCGACACCGCCTGTCGCTCGACGAACGTGGACTACCGGCTCGACACGCCGTCCGCTCGGTCCTTCCTGGGGGCCTACGTGTCGCTGCCCTAGCGCCGCCGCGACCGCTTGAGCTGCTTCACCAGACGCTCGAGTCGGGCCTCGAGCATCTGCCTGTAGTCGGTGATCCAGGCGTCGACGTCGTCCAGTCGCTCGGGGCCGAGGGTGCAGATCCGGGTTCTGCCGATCCGTTCCGTCGCCACCAGGCCGGCGTCCTCCAGCACCCGGAGGTGTTTCCGCATCCCCGTCAGGGAGATGCCGAAGGGCTCGGCGAGCTCGCTGATCGTGGCGCCGCCCTCGCCGAGGCGCTCGAGCACTTGGCGGCGAGTGGGGTCCGCGATCGCGCCCAAAGTGAGGTCAATCTGCTGACGCTGAACCATTCGGTTCAGTATTTCAGAGCGCCCGAGGGAGAGCATTCGCGTGCCGGAAACGGCGTGGAGAGGTGTCGGGCGAGGATCCGTTCGCCGTCAACGGCATCTTCGTCCTGGACGCGGTCCTGGGCCGGTCGATCTTCGCGGGCGAGCTCTCGGTCCCTGGAGGAGCCGTCCGGGGGGGAGGGAAGCCCCGAACCGGGTCGAAATCGAGTCGATTAAGCGGCTATTAACACCTGGCAATCTACGGCCAAATACCGATTCGGCGCCTGGGGTCCTAGATAGGATCGCCTGTGGAGCTGCAGGCATGCGGCAGGAGAGAGACGCTGCCGGGAAGCGGGTGGAGAAGCTGCTGGAGGATGGGACCGTCATAGGGACCCGTACGGACGTTCATGGCCCGCACCGGGCCGGTGCCCTGATGGGGCGCACGTGAGCCCCAGCCAAGGGGCGGTCTCACCGCAGGGCGCGCGCGTACGGGGGGGCGGCGGCCGTTTCGCCCGTCTTGCCGCGATCGGCGCGCTCGTGCTGGTCGCGCTCGCGATCGTCGTCCTGCTGCTCTCGAGCGGGGGCAACTCCAACCATTACCGCCTGCTCTTCGAGACGGGCGGCCAGCTCGTCAAGGGCAACCAGGTCCTGATCGGCGGCGCCCCGGTCGGCAGCGTCGACGACGTCAAGCTCACCGACAACGGGCAGGCCCAGGTCGACATCTCGGTCAACCGCCCGCTGCACGAGGGCAGCACGGCGATCATTCGCGCGACCTCGCTGTCGGGGATCGCCAACCGCTACATCTCGATCCAGCCCGGGCCCGACAGCAATCCGAAGCTCCAGAGCGACGCGATCATCGCGGAGACCGACACCACCAGCCCGGTCGACCTCGATCAGCTCTTCAACACCTTCCGCGGCCCCGAGCGCCAGGCGCTGCGGAACGTCATCCAGGGCTCGGCCACCGTCTACGCCGGCAAGGGCCCCCAGGCGAACCAGACCTACAAGTACCTGAGCCCGTCGCTCGTCGCGACCGACCGGCTCCTCCAGGAACTCGATCGTGACCAGAACACCCTCACCGACTTCATCGTCAATGGTGCGAGCGTCGTGGGCGCCCTCGCCGAACGCCGCGCCGATCTCTCCTCGCTGACGCAGAACGCCAACGAGGCCCTCGGCGCGGTGGCGGCTCAGAACCGCTCCTTCGACCAGGCCCTCGTCGCCCTCCCCGGCACGCTCCGCCAGGCCAACACCACCTTCCACAACCTCCGGCCGGCGCTCGATGACCTGAACGTCCTCGTCAACGCGTCGAAGCCGGCGACCAAGAACCTGCCCACCTTCCTGCGGAACCTGAAGCCGGTCACGACCCGGTCGGTGCCGGTGTTCACGGACCTCGGCCGCGCGGTGAATCTGAAGGGCAAGTCGAACGACCTCGCCGACGCGACCGGCGACCTGAGCGCTCTGGAGAACCGAGCCGCCGAGGCGATCCCGATCACGGTCAAGGCGATGCAGGACTCCCAGCCGAACCTCCAGTTCCTGCGCCCCTACGCGCCTGACCTGATGGCGGGTGTCGCCCACCTCAACCAGGTGGCGGGCTATTACGACGCCGACGCCCACTACCTGCGGGTCGCCCCGGTCGGCCTCGGCGTCTTCTCACCGACGCCGGGGACCTGCAAGACGGTTCCGGGCAGCACCTGCACGTTCGCCCCGCAGGACGCCTCCGTCGTCTACGGCGACTACGGCGCGCTGGGCGGCCCCAACTACAACCTGTTCAAGCGCTGCCCGGGCGGCTCCGCCTCGCCGATCGCCGGCAGCAACCCCTTCTACTCGCCCGCGTTCCCGGGCCCGCCGATCGGCGCGCCGACCGGCGGAGCGGCCGCTCCGCCGGCGTCCTGTGTCAACACCGACGTGGTGCCCGGGCCATGAGGCGGACCGGGCTCATAATCGCCGGCCTGCTGCTCGCCGCGATGCTGATCGCACTGCCCGCGATCGGCTCCAACGGCACGAGCGGCACCTACCTGGTCCGGGCGTACTTCGACAACGGCTCGTTCGTGGTGTCGGGGGAGCAGGTGCGGGTTGCCGGCGCGACCGTCGGGACCGTGAAGTCGGTCGACGTCTCGAACAACGACGAGATCGCGAGCAACGAGGGTGGCCCGCACGCCGTGCCCGGGAAGGCCGTCGTCGTCATGGAGATCGACAACTCGGGATTCAAGGACTTCCGCCAGGACGCCAGCTGCCTGATCCGCCCGCAGTCGCTGATCGGCGAGAAGTACATCGATTGCACGCCGACCCAGCCGCGCGCCCCCGGCACGCCGCTGCCGCCGCCCCTGCAGCAGATCCCGGACGGCCAGCAGGGGAGCGGCGAATACCTCCTGCCGCTGGAGAACAACGGCAAGACCATCGATCTCGACCTGATTCAGAACATCCAGCGGCTCCCGTACAACCAGCGCTTCAGGCTGATCCTCAACGACCTCGGCGCGGGACTCGCGGGCCGCGGCCAGGACCTCGGCGAGGTGATCGACCGTGCCAACCCGGCGCTCCGCCAGACCGATCGCGTCCTGGCGATCCTCGCCCAGCAGAACCAGCAGCTCGCCAGCCTGGCGAGCAACGGCGACGCGGTGCTGAAGCCGCTCGCCGACAACCGCACACACATCACCGGTTTCTTCCACAACGCCGCGATCGCCGGACAGGCCACCGCCGAGCGCAGCCCGGCGCTCGAGGAGAGCCTGCGGAAGTTCCCGGCCACGCTCCACCAGGTCCGCCTGACCATGACGAAGCTGAAGAGCTTCGCCGACCAGGGCACGCCGCTCTTCACCGACCTGAACCGGGCCGCGCCGGGCCTGAGCAAGGCGACGATCAACCTGCCGTCGTTCGCCCGCCTGGGGATCCCGGCCCTCACCTCCCTCGGCAACGCCGCGCAGACCGCGGGCCCGAAGCTCGCCGCCTCCGACGGCCTGCTCACCGACCTGGCCGCGACGGCCAGCAGCTCCGTGCCGGTCGGCACCAACTTCTCCGCGCTCCTCGACACGTTCGAGAAGACCCAGGGCTTCCAGAGCCTGATGAACTTCATCTACAACACGACCGGCTCGGTCAACGGCTTCGACTCCTACGGCCACTTCCAGCGGTCGAACCTGCAGCTCTCCACCTGCGTCGAGATCGTCGCCACCCCGGCCGGCGGCTGTGAGGCGTTCTTCGGCGCCAACGGCGGCGGCACGACCGGCACCACCACCAAGAAAAAGAAGAAGAAGAAGGCGAGCGCGAAGGTTCACTCGAACTCGCCAATCCCACCGGTGAACGTGCCGAACCTGCAGCAGCTGATCCCGCAGCTCGTGCCGCCGGATGCGACCAGGCCGAACGACTCGGGCTCGGGCTCCGGCTCGTCCACGGGCTCTGACTCCGGCACCACCACGACGACCCCCGACAGCCAGAGCCAGCAGGGCGGCCAGCAGACGGGCGATCAGACCGTCTCGATGCGGCAGGCCTCGATGTTCCTGCAGTTCCTCCTGGGAGGCGGAGCGTGAGGGGCGGGCGCGTCGGCAGCCTGGCAGCCAGCCCGACGCTCGTCGGGGCCGTGACCGTGCTCGTGGTCGTCGTCGCGGTCTTCCTCTCCTACCAGGCCAATAACGGCCTGCCGTTCGTCCCCACCTACAAGCTCTCCGCCGAGCTGCCCAACGCCGACACCCTCGTGCCCGGCAACGAGGTGCGGATCGGCGGCGTCCGGGTGGGGCAGATCAAGACGGTTGAGCCCGTGACGGTCAACGACGCTCCCTGCCCCAATGACCCGACCCGCCAGTGCACGAGCGACGTGGCCAAGGTCAGCATGGAGCTCAACAAGGACATCCAGCCGCTGCCGGAGAACTCGACCATCGTCGTCCGGTCGAAGTCCGCCCTCGGGCTCAAGTACCTCGAGCTCAACCGAGGCAACTCCACCAAGGGTTTCGAGCCCGGCGCGACGATTCCGCTGACCGCCGCGCGGCCTGAGCCGGTCGAGATCGACCAGGTCTTCAACATGTTCGACGACCCGACCCGGGTCGCCATCCAGCAGAACCTGCTCGAGTTCGGCAACGCGCTGGCGGGGCGCGGGCCGGACCTGAACGAGGCGATCGGGCAGCTCAAGCCGCTCGTCCAGGTGCTGACGCCGGTCATGCGGAACCTGGCCGACCCAAACACCGGCCTCGGCAACTTCGTCTCCTCGCTCTCGGCCACCGCGGCCGAGGTCGCGCCGGTGGCCCAGATCCAGGGACAGCTGTTCGCCGACCTCGACACCACGTTCGCGGCGTTGGCACGGGTGTCGCGGCCGTTCATCCAGGAGTCGATCTCGCGCTCGCCGGCTGCAGAGGACACCGCGATCGCGACCCTGCCCACGATCCGGCCCTTCCTGGCCAACACGACGAAGCTGTTCGCGGAGCTCCGACCCGGCTTCCACGCCATCGCGCCGGTTCAGAAGGACCTCGGGAATTCGATCACCAACGGAGTCAAGGCGCTCGCCCTGGCGCCCGCCTTCAACGCCCAGCTCGACCCGACCGCGCAGTCTCTCCTCAACCTGGCCAATGACCCGGCCTCGGTGCAGGGCGTCCAGTACCTGACCCAGTTCAACAACGCCCTCGGCCCGCCGCTCAGCTTCATCACCCCGGCCCAGTCGGTCTGCAACTACGCCTCGATCCTGTTCAGCAACGCAGCCAGCCTGGCGAGCTACAACGACGGCGTCGCGAACGGCCAGCGATTCATCGTGCTCCAGCCCCCGCTGGCGCCGGGCAGCGCGATCGGGCCGAGCTCCGCGCCGGCCAACGGCCAGGGCGGCCTCGCGACCAACTTCCTCCACTACAACCCGTATCCGAACACGGCGTCCCCGGGTCAGACGCGTGAGTGCGAGGCGGGGAACGAGGGCTTCCCTGGCGGGGTGACCATCGGCAACGTCCCGGGCAACCAGGGCATCCACACCTCCGGCCAGATTCTCCAGCAGGTCCAGAAGAAGAAGTCCAAGAAGAAGAAGGGCAAGAAGTGACGGACGGCCAGACGAACAAGCCCGTCCCGTCGCCGCAGAGCAAGGACTACGACGAGCGGATCTACCGCAAGGGAAATCCGCCGCACCGGGTCCGCAACGCGCTGATCCTGATCGTGCTGGTCATCATCGGCACCTACCTCGCCTGGACGAAGTCGATCCCGTTCCAGAGCCACTTCGAGCTCCACGCCGTCTTCAAGAACGCGGCGAACATCCGCAAGGACTCGCCGGTGCGGATCGCGGGAGTGAACGTGGGCAAGGTCGACAGCGTGAAGAGCGTCTGCGAGAACGGGCTCACGGGCAACTGCGCCAGCAACTACTCGGAGGTGACCTTCACCGTCGACGACAACGGGCAGCCGGTCCACAGCGACGCCCAGGTCGAGATCCGGCCGCGGATCTTCCTCGAGGGCAACTTCTTCCTCGACGTCAGTCCGGGCAGCCCCAGCGCGCACTCGCTCTCGAGCGGCGACACGATCCCCGTAACCCAGACCTCGACCGCGGTCCAGCTGGACCAGATCCTCACCTCGCTCCAGGCCCCCGACCGAGCCAACCTGCAGAAGCTGCTCCAGGGCTACGGCCAGGCGCTGATCCACAAGCCCAGCGCCGCCGACGACGTGACGCAGGATCCGGAGGTCCAGGGACTGACCGCCGCCCAGGCGATCAACAAGTCCTTCGACTACGGTCAGACGGCCGCCAGGGACGCGGCGATCGTCAACGAGGCGCTGCTCGGCACCTCCCAGCACGACCTGTCCACGTTGCTCGCCGGCCAGGCGAGGGTGTTCGGCGCGCTCACCTCGCACGAGTCCCAGCTGCAGGGGCTGGTCAGCAACTTCAACACGGTGACCGGCGCCCTCGCCTCCGAGTCGGCGAACCTGGAGCGGACGATCAAGCTGCTCGGCCCGACTCTGCGGATCGCCGAGCCGTCGCTGCGGCACACCAATTCGACCCTCCCGTTCCTGCGAACCTTCGCCCTGGACCTCACGCCCGGCGTCCGCGAGCTCCCGGCCACGATCGCGGCCTCGCAGCCCTGGCTGGATCAGACCGCCGCGCTGCTCCAGCCGAGCGAGCTCGGGTTCGTGGCGCACCAGCTGCGCCTGGCGGCGCCGGGCTCGGCGAAGGCCGCCGCGGACGGCCGCGGATTGTTCTCCCAGATCGGGCTGACGAGCGGCTGCGTGGACAACGTGCTGCTGCCCGCCGGCAACGTGGTCCTGAACGACTCGGGCACGGGCTACAACTTCAACACCGGGGTCGAGAACTTCAAGGAGTTCGGCTACGCGGTGGCCGACCTCGCCGGCGAGAGCGCCTCCTTCGACGGCAACGGCCCGTACCTGCGCTTCTTCTCCGCCGGCGGCCCGGTGCCGGCCGGCGGCCCGGTTCCGAACCAGCGGGCGTCGATTCCGGGCGGCACCCCCGGGCGAGACGCGCTCTGGTCCGGGAGCGCGGTGCCCGGCGGCCCGATCGGGACCCGCCCGGTCGCCTCCGCGACGCCGCCCTTCCGCACCGACGTCGCCTGCCAGAACAACCCCATCCCCGACCTGAACGGGCCGGCGGCCGCGCAGGGCCCGCCGGATCCCGCCCCGTACCCATGAGACGCGCCCTGAGAGCACACCTCCGCGACGTCCTGGCGATCATCGGCCTGGTCCTCGCCGGCCTGTTCGCGGTCACGGTCATCCTCGTGAACCAGCGCGCGAACCTGCCGAGCTGGGTGCCGGTGATCGGGAACGACTTCTTCCATCTCGAGGCCGACTTCTCTACCGCGCAGGCCGTGACGCCCGGCCAGGGCCAGTCGGTGGACATCGCCGGCATCAAGGTGGGGGAGGTCTCCGGCGTGCGGCTCGAGGACGGCCACGCCGTGGTCAGCATGTCGATCGACAACAAGTACGCGCCGCTGATCCACGAAAACGCCTCCCTGCTCCTGCGGCCGAAGACGGGCCTCAACGACATGGTCGTCGAGGTCGACCCGGGCACCCAGGCCGCGCCTGAGGTCAAGGAGAACTCGACGGTGCCGCTGGCCTCGACCCAGCCGCAGGTGAACCCGGATGAGATCCTCGCCTCGCTCGACGCCGACACCCAGCAGTTCCTCAAGCTGCTGCTCGCGAACGGGGCGGAGGCCCTCGATCCGGCCCAGGGACGCGACATCAGGCTGTCGAACGCCCTGCGCCGCCTCGACCCGTTCGCCCGCGACATCTCCCGGATCGCCGGCGCGCTCGCGGTGAGGCGCCAGAACATCGCCAACTCGATCCACAACTTCCAGCTTGTGTCCACCGAACTCGGGAACCGCGACCAGGACGTCGTGAACTTCGTGGACTCCTCGAACGCGGTGCTGGCCTCCTTCGCCAAGGAGCAGGCCTCGATTCGCAGCGCCGTCCAGGAGCTCCCGGGCACGCTCAAGGAGACGAAGGGCGCCCTGAAGAGCGCGAACGACCTGGCGCTGCAGTCCGGCCCGGCGCTGAAGAAGCTGATCCCGGGGGCCAAGGCGACCGCTCCGGCCCTGAGGGCGCTGCGACCGTTCTTCCAGGAGACCGCCGGCCCGATCCAGAACCAGATCCGTCCGTTCACGAAGCAGATTGCGAGCCCGGTCCAGCACGTCGCCCAGATCGGCCAGGGCCTTGGCGTCGCCACGCCGGGGCTGAAGGTCGGCTTCACCCGGCTCAACGACGGCCTCAACGCTCTCGCCTACGACCCGCCCGGCGATGCGCCGGGCTACCTCTTCTTCGTCCCCTGGCTGAACCACGACCTGACCGCCAATTACATGCTGCAGGACGCCTACGGGCCGATCCGCCGCGGCCTCGTGCAGGAGAGCTGCGGCACCGCGCAGACGGCCGAGCAGACGCTGCTCGCCGAGCCCTACCTGCGCCTCCTCTACCAGCTGACCGGGCAGCCGCGCTCGGCCAAGATCCCGGGATGTAGCTGATGGGCCAGCGCGCACCGACAGCCGGCCAGATCGCCGTCGCCGTGGCCTTCGCCTTCTCGTGCTTCGGCCTGCTGCTCTTCCTCTGGACCACCTTCGGCGGTCCCGTGCCCCTGAAGCCCGAGGGTTACCGGGTCAAGGTCCCGTTCAGCGAGGCAACGCAGCTTGCGCAGGAGTCGGACGTCCGGATCCACAACGTCTCGGTCGGCAAGGTGAAGACGATCACCCTCGAAAACTCCGGGCCGAACAAGGACCTGGCCGTGGCGACCATCGAGATCGACTCGCGCTACGCGCCGCTCCCGGCCGACACCCGCGCGATGCTGCGCCAGAAGACGCTCCTCGGCGAAACCTACGTCGAGCTCACCCAGGGGGACGGCAGCGGGCCGAAGCTGGCCGAGGGAGCGACGCTGCCGAGGGCGCAGGTCCAGCCGTCGGTCCAGCTCGACGAGATCTTCAGGACCTTCGACGCGAAGACGCGGGCTGCCTTCCAGACCTGGATGCAGCAGCTGGCGATAGCGAGCGCGGGGCGGGGCGCGGACCTGAACGCCGCGATCGCGAACCTGCCGGTCTTCGCGGAGGACGCCAACAAGGTGCTGCGCGTGCTGGACACCCAACAGGGCGCCGTCCAGCAGTTCGTGCGCGACACCGGCGAGGTGTTCGGCGCCCTCAGCGAGCGCCAGGGCCAGCTGCAGAGCCTGATCCGGAACTCCGGGATCGTCTTCCACACGACCGCCGTTCGGAACCAGGACCTCGAGGCCACGTTCCGCGCGCTGCCCACCTTCCTCGACGAGTCAAGGCTCACCCTGAACCGCCTCGACAGCTTCTCCCGCAACGCCAACCCGCTGATCACCCAGCTCCACCCATCCGCCAGGCTGCTGAGCGCCAACCTGAAACAGGTCGCGAAGGTGGCGCCGAGCTTCAACAGCTTCTTCATCGGCCTGAGGAAGGTCGAGAAGCGCGGCCAGACGGGCCTCCCGGCACTCCAGAAGCTGCTCGACACGGACCTGCCGCCCCTGCTGCACGAGGTCACCCCGTTCTCCAGGCAGATCACCCCGCTCGTCCAGACCATCGGCCGCTACCAGAGCGACGTCACCGGGTTCCTGGGCAACGTCGCCTCCTCGCTGAACGCCACGGGGACGATCGAGACCGGCGCCAACATCCACTACATCCGCAGCTCGGCGCCGCTGTCTCCGGATGCCCTCGGCACCTTCACCTCGCACCGGCTCGCCTTCTCGCGGGCGAACCCGTATCCCGCCCCCAACAGCGCCCTCAAGGTGGCCAACGGGCTCGACACCTTCGACACGACGGCGTGCTCCGGCGGGGTCGGGCTGGTGGCGCAGCTCAATCCACTCGACAGCTTCTACACGAGTGACCCCTTCTTCAGCAACCGTGCGACCTTCGACACACCCCAGGAGATACTCGACGCGATCAAGAAGTTCGCCTACGCCGGGGTGAACCCGAGCACGACGGCGGGCTCGTTCCCGACGCCGGCGTGCACCAAGTCGCCGCAGCAGCAGTCGATCGGACAGGTCTCCGAGCAGAGCGACTACACGCACGTCTACGCCAATCCGTGAGCCGTTTCGGGTGGATCCGGGTGTCGCCACCGACTATTCGGGTAGCGGAATTTCATGCGGAGTATCCGCACAACTAAGCCCTTTTTGCTGTGTTAGGTTCAGCAACAGAAGGCAAATCCAAGGGCTGGCGGCAGCTGCAGGCTTTTCGGGTGGCCGTCAGGGAAATTGCCCAACGAAAAAGGAGTGGTATGCGTAAGCGCAAGTATCTGATCGGCGCGCTGCTGAGCGTGGTCGGGGCGCTGGTCGTCTCGGGCACTGCTTCCGCAGCGGTCACCGGTCAGGGCTACACGGTGGCGACGTCGCCGACCAAGCAGGACAAGAAGGTGTTCGGTCCGGTCGGCTCGTTCAAGAACGTGGTCGACACCAACTACAGCGGCGGGTTCAGCCCGTTCGGGACTCAGACCGTCCTGACGTTCACCAAGGACGTCAAGTTCACGCCGGGCAACATCCCGCAGTGCAACCTGAGCGCGATCAACACCGTGCCGCAGTCGAGTGCGGACGCTCAGTGCGCCGCGAGCAAGGTCGGCACCGGTAGCGCCACGATCAACGGCGGCGCTCTCACCGGCGTGGTGGCCGCCTACAACGGCCAGCCCGTCGGCGGCAGCCCGACCATCGGCCTGCACACGGACGTGCTCGTGGGCGGTGCCTACTCGTTCAGCACCACGCTGACCGGTGTGCTCAACACCAGCTCGAACACGCTGACCGTTTCGATCCCGCCCACGGGAACGGCGATCACGCACTTCGAGACGACGATCACCAAGAAGAAGTCGGGTAAGAAGACGTACTACGTGATGGCCCGCTGCAAGAAGAAGAAGTGGACCAACTCGGAGACCACGACGTTCAACGACGGCTCCAGCACCACGGCGTCGACGACCCAGAAGTGCAAGCAGAAGCCCAAGAAGAAGTAAGGAACGCTTCCTGCTGAAGCCTGAAAGGGGCGGCCCTCGGGCCGCCCCTTTCTTTTGCGTCTTCATCAGCCGGCACCTCCTCAGCTTCGCTTCCGGGGGTGCCGGGTGAGGGCGCGTCCGCCCTGGCAACCCTGGGCCGGGGTAGGATGCGCATCGATATCGGCCGGTGGTCAAGGGAAGTCCGGTGAGAAGCCGGCGCGGTCCCGCCACTGTGACCGGGTCAATGACCAAGGCAATCGCCACTGGGGAGCCACCGGCTTCCTGGGAAGGCGCCTCGGTCCTCAGCCCGGAAGCCAGGAGACCTGTCCCCGGCCAGCCAACACGACCCTCGAGGAAGGGGTGGCTCACAGATGAGAATCACTGTCTCGATCACGGCGCTCGCAGCGCTGATCGCGTCGCTTGCCGCGCTGCCGGCCGGCGCGAGCGCGAGCGTCGGCGCGGATCTCCGCGTCGTCGGCCCGAGCGGCCAGCTCGACGACCTCACGCAGTACAGCGACACGACCACGATGCCGACCAGCTCGCAGGCGGAGTGCTTCGGCGCGGGCAGCGGAGGCTCCGGCCAGGGCGTCGCGGTCAACGGCGCCAACGCCCTCGGCATCGTCGTCGAGGCCGCCAAGAGCCGGAAGCAGCTCAACCCGCTGCTGCTCACCGACACGTTCGTCTCCCAGGGCTTCGGCCTTGGGGTCTGCGGCATCGGGGGACAGGTGGCCTCGGGTTCGGCCTTCTGGTACACGAAGGTCGATCACGCGGGGCTGCAGGTCGGCGGTTCGCAGTTCCCGATCCACGGTGGCCAGCAGGTCCTCTGGTACCTGGCCCCGAACTTCCCGCCCCCGGCGGAGCTGGTGCTGAACGCTCCGGCTCGTGAGCCGATCGGAACGCCGTTCCCGGTGCAGGTGCTCGCCTATGCCGATGACGGCACCGCAACGCCGGCGTCAGGAGCGGTCATCTCGGGCAGCGGCGCGCCGGTGACGACGGATGCCTCCGGCAACGCCCTCGTCAGCGTCAACGGGACCGGCCCGCGTCAGATCCAGGCCACGCTCGGGGACGACATCCCGAGCGCGGTCACTCCGATCTGCGCGCTCGACGCGGTCACGGACTGCGCGGCCGAGCGCGGGCGCCTGATCGTCGGCTCCGACGGCGTCGACGACATCAGCGGAACCCTGGGCGACGATCAGATCAAGCCGCGCTCGGGGGACGACCGGGTTCGCGCCCTGGCCGGCGACGACCGGATCGACGTTCGTGGCGGCGGCAAGGACCGCGTCAACTGCGGCGGCGGCACCGATTCGGTCAAGGCCGACAAGCGCGACAAGCTCGCCAAGAACTGCGAGCAGCGCAGCCGCGGCGGCAAGAAGCACAAGCACCACAAGCACAAGGGGAAGGGCCGGAAGTGATCGGAGCCCGCATCCTGGCGGCCGCCCTGGCGCTCGGCGCCACGGTGGCCGCCGGTTGCGGGCTCGGCCCGGGCAAGGACCAGGGCGACGTCTCGCTCACCGTCACCCGCGATTACGGGAGCAAGGTCCTCGTCCAGAAGTCCGACTCGATCCATGAGTCCGACACGGTCCTGCGCGTGCTCGATCGCAACACGGACATCACGACTCGCTACGGCGGCGGCTTCGTCCAGTCGATCGACGGACTCTCGGGGACCGCGAGCGGCGGCCACACCTTCGACTGGTTCTTCTACGTGAACGGCATCGAGTCCCCGGTCGGCTCGACCGACTACGACCTCTCGGGCGGGGACCGGATCTGGTGGGACTACCGCGACTGGACGTCGGCCATGCGGGTGCCGGCGGTCGTCGGCTCGTGGCCGGAGCCGTTCGTGCATGGCTTTCAGGGAACACGCTGGACCCCCGCGGTCTCCTGCGAGGGAGCCACGCAGCCGTGCGACGTCGTCGAGCGGGCGCTGAGGGTCGGCGGTGCCCGGGCCTCGGATCTCGGTGAGTCCCACGGCACCGCGAACATCGTCGTCGGGCCCTGGAGCGAGATCCGGCGCGACCGCGTTCCGCCGCTCCTTGCGAGCGGGCCCGACCGGAGCGGCGTCTTTGCCCGCTTCCTCGGCGCGAGGAAGCCCCTGCTGGAACTGCTAAACCAGCAGGGTCAGCCCGCCGGAAGCATTGGCAAGGGCGGCGGGCTGATTGCAGCTCTCCGGGAGGGGGATGGGCCGCCCGTCTGGGTGGTCACGGGTACGGACGAGCGGGGGGTGGCGGCGGCCGCGGCCCTGGTCGGCCCTTCCCTGCGGAACCATTACGCGGTGGCCACCCAGCCCGGATCGGGGCCGATCGGAGTGCCCGTACAGTGAGATCCGCCTTTGCCTATACACCGGGCAGGAGTCCGCTCCATTGCGCCTCTCCCGGAGCCGCGACCGCCTTTCTCGGCGCCCTCGCACTGGTCAGCTTCGTGTACTCGAGCCCGCTGGTCCTCGTCGCCGTGACGGCCGCCGCGGCCCTGGCGGGCATGCTCGCAGGCGCCGGGCGGGCGGTGAGGGCCTCGCTTCGCCTCGGCCTGACGCTGTTCGTCTTCATGGTCGCCGTCAACGCCCTGGTCACGCATCGGGGCGACACGATCCTCGTCCGGGGCTGGGATCTGCCGGTGATCGGCAACACCGACGTCACCCTCGAATCGCTCGCCGCGGGCGCCGCCATCGGCCTGCGGGTCGTCGCCGTCGTGCTCGCCTTCGCGATCTATTCGGCCTGCGTCGACCCTGACCGGGTCCTGCGCGCTCTGCGGCCGCTCGCCCGGCGATCCGCCATGACGGCCGGCCTCGTCACGCGAATGGTCCCCCTGGCCGCCGCCGACCTGGCGCGGATGCGGGAGGGCATGGAGCTGCGCGGTCCGGGCGCCGAGCCCGTCGGCCGCCCGGCGATGGCACGGCGCCTGGTGGAAGGGTCGCTGGATCGCGCCGTGGATGTGGCGGCCACGCTGGAGCTGCGAGGCCATTCGCTTGGCGTCCGCCCCCAGCGCCGCCGCGAGCGCTCGCGCGACGATGTGCCGCTCTACCTCGCGGGCGCGGCGATCGTCGTCGTGGCGCTGGCCGCCCTGGCTGCGGGAGCCGGCGGCTTCGACACCTATCCGACCATCTCGATGGACGCCGCGCCGCTCACGCTGGCCCTCTGCACGTCGCTGATCGGCCTGGCGGCAACCCCGTTTGGAGTGCGGAGGTGGCGGTCGCGTGGCTGACGCCGTCCTGCGAGCCAGCGGCCTCTCCTACCGCTATCCCGAGGCGAGCGGCGAGGCCCTGCACGCGGTCGATCTGACCGTTGAGCCCGGTGAGTTCGTCGTGCTCGCGGGCCGGTCCGGATCGGGAAAGTCGACGCTGCTGCGCGCCGGCTGCGGGCTGGTGCCGCACTTCCACGGGGGCCGGATCGAGGGAGAGCTGGAGGTCGCCGGGATGGACGTCCGCTCCCACGGCCCCGCCGAGCTGGCCGAGGCGGTCGGTCTGGTGGCGCAGGAGCCCGAGACGCAGGTGATCAGCACCACGGTTCGGGCGGAGATCGAGTTGCCCCTCGAGCTTCGCGGCGTCGCCCCGGCTGCGCGCTCGCGCGCGGTCGAGGAGGTGGCCCTGGCGCTGGCGATCGACGGCCTGCTCGAGCGAACCACGGACACGCTCTCGGGTGGCGAGCTTCAGCGCGTCGCGCTCGCGGCCGCTCTCGCGACTCGGCCCCGGCTGGTCCTGCTCGACGAGCCCACCTCCCAGCTCGATCCGGTCGCGGGAGACGAGCTGATCTCGCTGCTGCGCCGCCTGAACGAGGAGTGGGGGGTCGCTGTGCTGCTCGGCGAGCATCGACTGGAGCGCTGCCTGGCGACGGCCGACCGCGTGCTGGCGCTCGACGGCGGACAGATCGCATTCGACGGAGCTCCCGAGGACTTCCTGCGCTGGGCGCTCGAGCACGACGAGGCCCTGGCGACGCCGGGCGCGCGCCTGCTCGATGCGCTCGGCCTGCCGCCGCCGTCGAGCGTCCGCGAGGCGCGCAGGCGGTTGGCCGGGTCGGGCCTCGCGACGGGCGATCGCGACAGGACGGCTCAGGCGGCCGCAGACGAGCGCGAGGCCGGGGTCGCCCTTGCGGCCCGAGACGCCTGGGTCGAGCTCGGCTCCGGTGAGGAGCGCACCGAGGCCCTGCGGGGCGTGGAGCTCGAGATCGCGCGAGGGGAGCGCATCGCACTGATGGGAGCCAACGGGGCGGGGAAGAGCACGTTGCTGCGGGCCGCGGCGGGTCTGCTCGAACCACGGCGGGGCCGGATCGACGCACCCGGCGGGGTGGCGCTGCTGCCCCAGCGTCCCGGCGACCTGTTCGTCCACGAGCGCGTCGGTGATGAGTTGCGGAGCGACGACGGCCGGGAGGCGCTGCGGCGCTTCGGGCTCGAGGCGATGGTCGACTCCGATCCGCGTGATCTCTCAGGGGGCGAGCGCCAGCGCCTCGCGCTGGCGATCGTGGTGGCCGGGCGGGACACGGGCGAGGGAAAGCTGCCCGGCGCTCTGCTGCTCGACGAGCCCACCAGGGGAATGGACCGAGCCCGGAAGGCGGAGCTCGCCGATCTCGGTCGGAGCCTCTCGGGGGCGGGGACCGCCGTGATGATCGCGACGCACGACGTCGAGTTCGCCACGACGTTTGCCGACCGGGTGATCCTGCTGGCGCGCGGGGAGGTGGCGGCCGACGGGACCACGGCTGAGCTTCTCTCCGGCGGCTGGTACTTCTCGAGCGAGGTCGCCCGGATCCTCGACGGGGCCGCGGTCACCGTGGAGGAGGGAGTCGCCGCCCTGCGCGGGCCCGCGGCGCGGGCCGAGGAAGCGAAGCGATGAGCTGGCAGGCGGCCGTGGTGGCGATGCTCACGATCACCCTGCTCGGCGGCTTTGCCTGGTACGAGCGCTCCCGTCCGCCATCGCAGATCGTCGCCCTGGTTGCCGCGCTCGCGGCGATCTCCGTGGCAGGGCGGGTGGCGTTCTCGCCGATCCCCAACGTCGTGCCGAGCACCGACATCACCCTGATCGCGGGCTACACGCTCGGCGGCGCGCCGGGCTTCGCGGTCGGCGCGCTCACCGGCCTGGTGTCGAACTTCTGGCTCGGCCAGGGGCCCTGGACACCGTGGCAGATGGCGGGCTGGGGGCTCACCGGCGTCCTCGGAGGGGTCCTGGCGGTGGCGAGCGGCCGCCGGATGGGCCGGTTCGCCCTCGCGGCGGTCTGCGCGCTCGCGGGATTCGCCTACGGGGCGCTGCTCGACTTCTCGGTGATGTTCGGCTTCGGAGGGGAGCAGTCGCTCGACCGCTACCTGGCGATCTCGGCCCGCGGCCTGCCGTTCAACATCGCGCACGCCGCCGGCAACGCCGCGCTCGCGCTGGTGGCCGGGCCTGCCATGGTGCGGATGCTCACCCGCTACCGGCGGCGCTTCGAGTTCGCCTGGGAGCGCGTGCCCGGCGGCCCGAAGGCGCGAGGAGCGACCGCCGGGGTCGCCTGCCTGCTCGCCGGCGTGGTGGTCGCGGCGCCCGCGCTGCTCGGAGGCTCACGGGCGGATGCCTCCGGGGGCGGCTCGGCGGCGGCGGTCGCCTGGCTGCGCGGGGCTCAGAACGGCGACGGCGGCTTCGGCTTCGGGCGCGGCGAGGAGTCGAGCCCGGCCATGACGGGGTGGGCGGTGCTCGGCCTGGAGTCGGCCGGAGTCAACCCGCTCGACGTCGATCATGGCGACGCGACGCCGATCAGCTACCTGGCCGGGACGGTCGGCCAGATCAGCACCACCGGGGACATCGAGCGGACGATCCTGCTGTTGCGCGGCGCTGGCCTCGATCCCGGTCACTTCCAGGGCCACGACCTGGTCAGCCGGCTGCTCGCTCGCCGCGGCGGTGATGGCTCCTGGGGTGAGCAGGTCAACCCGACCGCCTTCGGGATCCTGGCCCTGAAGGCCGCGGGCGTGACCTCCGGCAATTCGCGCTCCGCCGGGTGGCTGCGGGGCGTCCAGAACCCCGACGGCGGCTGGGGGTTCGCCGCGAAGGCGGCGAGCGACCCGGACAGCACGGGTGCCGTCCTCCAGGCGCTGGGCGCTGCCGACAGCGGCTCGGGCGTGCAGCAAGCGGTCTCCTATCTCCGCGGCGTGCAGCGCTCCGGCGGGGGCTTCGCTCTCGCGAGCGGCCCCGTCAACTCGCAGTCGACTGCCTGGGCGGCCCAGGGGCTGCTCGCGGCGGGCATCTCGCCCGCGTCGATGCGAAGCGGCGGGACCCCGCTCAGCTACCTCGATTCGACGCAGGCGGCCGATGGCCACTACCGCTACTCGTCGAGCAGCGACCAGACCCCCGTCTGGGTGACCGGACAGGCCCTGATGGCCGTCAACGGCGCGGCCTTCCCGCTCAGGCCCGTGCCGCGGGCGGTTTCGAAGCCCGCCGTCTCCGGCAGCGGCGGTGGTGCCGCCGGCGTGGCCGGCAGCTCAGGAGCGAAGTCGAAGGGGGCGAGCAGGGCCGCGGGCGAGACCCCCGCTGCCTCCCAGGACCCGGGTCAGGCACAGCCGGTGCCGTTCGCCCCGGCATCGTCGAGCGACTCGGGCGGTGGGGGCGGCGGAGGCGTTCCGGACTGGCTGATCGCCCTCGCGATCGTCGCGCTCGGTGCGGCCGTCGTCTGGGGCGGCTGGATCCGCTACCGCCGCCGCCTGCCCTCCCGGTAGCGGTCTCCTACTTCTTCGCCTTCTTCGCCTTGCACTTCTGGACCGAGGTCGAGCTCAGGCTCGAGCCATCGCTGAAGGACTCCGTCGCGGTGTGCGACCACTTCTTCTTCTTGCACCGGGCCATCACGTAGTAGCTCTTCTTGCCGGTCTTGACCTTCCCGATCGCCACCTCGAAATGCGTGAGCGACGTCCCGGTGGGAGGGATCGGCGTGGTCAGGGTGTTCGTCTTGGTGTCCAGCGTGCCGATCCCGGTCGTGCTGAATGAATAGGAGCCGTTCGCGAGGGACAGGTCGGTGTGGAAACCGATCGGCGGAGTACCGCCGCCGATGGGTATGCCGTTGTACGCCGTCACCTTCCCGGTGAGGGCGCCGCCGTTCACCAGGACGCTGCCCGTGCCGACCTTGCTGGCGGCGCACCGGCTCATCGCCGTGGAATCCGGAACCGTGCTGATCGCGTTCAGGTCGCACTGGGGCAGGTTGCCCGGCGTGAACTTGATGTCCTTGCTGAACTGAACGACGGTCGTGGTCGGCGTCGGCGCGAACCCGCCGGTGAAGGTCGTATCGAGGGTGCTGGTGATCGCCGCCGGGCCGAACGTCTTGGCCGACTGCTTCTTCGGCGAGATGCTGGCCGTGTAGGTGAAGCCGGTGACGGCCGCCGAGGCGGTCGCGCTCATCACCAGGGCGCCGATGACCCCCAGCGACGCCGCGACGACGCGGGTCGGCTTGCTCATCTCGATCCTCCGAGGCATCCGTGCCCCTCCTCTCCGTTCGACTCATTGTCGAGCCTAATACACGGACAGCTAGGTTTCTCATTATGGAAGTCGAGGAGGCGATCCGCACCCGGCGCACGCACAAGGCCTACCGGCCGGAGCCGGTCGACCGCGAGCTGCTCGAGGAGATCCTCGATCTCGCTCGCTGGGCTCCCAACCACAACCTGACGAATCCGTGGCGCTTCAGGGTGGTCGGGCCGGATGCGCTCGAGCGCCTCAAGGAGGCGGCGGGGCCCGAGTCCGCCAAGAAGCTCGACCGCGCCCCGACCCTGGTCGTCTGCTCCTGCGCGCTCACCGGGGACCCGGTTCAGGACGAGGAGGACCTGCACGCGGCCGCTTGCGCCGCCTACATCGTGCTGCTGGCCGGCCACGCCCGCGGTCTCGCCACCTACTGGCGTACGCCCGAGGTCCTCCGGACCCCGGAGGGCGGGCAGGCCGTCGGCATGCCAGAGGACGAGCGCTTCGTCGGGCTGATCCACCTCGGCACCGCCGTCCAGGAGCAGCGCCCGCCGGAGCGAGCCTCCGCCGACCAGGTGATCGAGTTCCTCGAATGATCGGGCGCGAACAGGCACTCGCGGCGATGAAGGACCCTTTCGACGTGGTCGTCGTCGGCGGCGGGATCACGGGCGCCGGCGTGGCGCTCGACGCGGCCTCCCGCGGCTACTCCGTCGCCCTGGTCGAGCGCGGCGACTTCGGCGAGGGCACCTCGAGCCGCTCCTCGAAGATGGTCCATGGCGGCCTCCGGTACTTGCAGAACTTCGACCTCGGCCTGGTCCGCGAGGCGCTGCTCGAGCGCCAGCTGCTCGTCCGGCTCGCGCCGCACCTCGTTTACCCGACGCCGTTCCTCGTCCCGGCGCTCGCCGGAGGCCCGAAGAACCGGGGGATCGGGATCGGGCTGAACATGTACGACGTGATGGCGACCTCGCGCATCGGGCGTGGGCGCAGCCAGCGCAACGAGCACCGCGACGAGGCCGAGTACTGGTCGCCGGATCGCCACCGGACGATCGACGGCGAGGAGGTCGTCGAGCTGATCCCGGCCCTCGAGCCGATGGAGCCGACTTCGGCCTACCTCTTCTACGACTGCCAGACCGACGACTCGCGACTCGTGCTCACCGTGCTCGGCGAGGCCGAGCGCTTCGGGGCCGTGGTGGTGAACGGCGCGGAGGTGACCGAGGTCCTCGAGGAAGGCGGCCGCGCCACCGGCGTCGCGTTCACCGAGGCTGAGTCCGGGGAGCGGATCGAGGTCCGCGCCGACAACGTCGTCAACGCAACCGGCGTCTGGGCTGACCAGATCCGGCCCGGCGAGCTGCTCGACGAGGAGGAGATCCCGAACATCCGGCCGAGCCGTGGCTCCCACGTGACTCTTTCGACCGACGATCTCGACATCGGCACCGCCGCCTGCATCGTGCCCGCGGGCGCCGACCGGACCATCTTCGCCCTGCCCTGGTACGGGCGGGTGCTGGTCGGGACGACCGACAACGACTACGAGGGCGAGATCAACCACGTGCCGCCGGGCCAGGATGACGTCGACTATCTGCTCGACGCGCTCAACTCCTACTTCGGCACGAGCATCGGGATCGGCGACCTGACCGGCGCCTACGCGGGCGTGAGGCCGCTGATCTCCTCCGGCGACCCGAAGAAGTCGGTCGACATCTCGCGGAAGGCCGAGCTGTATGAGACCTCCTCGGGGATGCTCACCATCACGGGCGGCAAGCTGACCACCTTCCGCAGGATGGCCGCCCAGGTCGTCGACCGGATCGTCGAGCGGGAGGGCCGCGAGGCGGAGTGCCGCACGGACGACATCCCGCTGGGAATGTCCGCGCGCCGGGAGGACCTGGAGACGAAGGCGGAGCTCCCCGAGGGGGCGACCGACCAGCTCGCCTTCCGCTACGGACACGCCGCCCGCGCGGTGCTCGACCTCTGCGAGGAGCGCCCCGAGCTCGCCGAGCCGATCGTCCCCGGCCATCCGGACCTGATGGCCGAGGTGGTGATCGCGGCCCGGTACGAGCAGGCCCGCTCGGTCGCGGACGTCCTCCTGCGACGGACCAGGCTCGGCCTGGTGGCCGCCTCGGAACTGCGCGATGGCTCGCGTGTCGAGGCCGTCGCGAACGCCCTCGGCGACGAGCTCGGCTGGGACGCCACGCGCGTCTCGGAGGAGGCCGTCGCCTGGGGGCCGGTCGTGGAGGCCGAGGGGCTCGACCCCGGAAGGGTGCTGGCCTCCTAGCGTGTCGGCGCGCCGGCCCGATCGGGGGGACTAGCATGCCCGCGTCGATGGCCCTCAGGGACCTACATCTGGCCGACCTGCACCAGCGGGCCCGCGAGCTCGGCCTGCCGCGGTACCGGATGTTGACCCGCGACGAGCTGATCGAGGCGATCGAAGAGCATGGTGGCGAGTCCGACGCGCCCCCCAAGGAGGTTGCCGCCCCCGCAGCCGCCACCGAGACCGAGGCTCTTCCGGAAGAGGCCGGTGGCGACGAGGGGGCGGCTTCCGATGATCAGGAGGAGGAGGAGGAGGCTGCTGAGGAGGCCGAGGCCGAGGAGGTCACCGGCGTGCTTGACCGGATGCCCCAGGGCTACGGCTTCCTGCGGCTGAGCGGCATGAGCGAGGCGGAGGGGGACGTCTACGTGTCGGCGTCGCAGATTCGCCGCTGCGAGCTCCGTCCGGGCGATCAGGTGAGCGGCCCCGCGAGGCAGCCGCGACGGGGCGAGCGCCACCGCGCGCTCGTCCGGGTCGAGATGGTGAACGGCCAGAGCCCGGAAGGCGAGCGCAAGCAGTTCGAGGACCTGACCGCGTCACCGCCCCACCGGCGGCTGCTGGAGCCGGACGCTCCCGGCGATCCGCTGGTCCGTGCCGTAGACCTGCTCGGGCCCCTGGCCTTCGGCCAGAGGGTGCTGGTGCTGGCGCAGCCCCGCTCGGGCAGGACCACCCTGCTGCGGGCGCTGGGAGCGGCGATCGCCGATGCCGGCGCGCACGTCTGCGTCCTGCTCGCCGACGAGCGGCCGGAGGAGGTGACGAAGTGGGAGCGCGCCCTGCCTCAGGCGGAGATCTTCGCCGCGACCGCCGACCAGGAGCCCCGCGACCAGATCCGTGCGGCTGAGCTCGCCATGGGCCACGCCAAGCGGCTCGCCGAGTCCGGTGAGGATGTCGTCGTGCTGATCGACTCGCTCAGCCGGCTCGCTCTCGGCTATCGCGACCCCGCCCGCGTCAAGCGGGTTTTCGGAGCGGGCCGGGAGCTCGACGAGGAGGGGAGCGGCTCCCTCACGATGATCGCGACGGTTCTCGACTCCGATGACCGGGGCGCGGAGGTGCGAGAGGCGCTCGAGACCACCGAGAACATGCTGCTCCGGCTCGACGCCGGCCTGGCCGCGAAGGGCATCGTGCCCGCGCTTGTGGCTGCGGACTGCCGCGCCTCCGGGGAGAACGAGCTGCGGGACGCCGAGGAGATGGAGAAGGTCCGCCGCCTGCGCGCCGAGCTCGCGGATATGAACACCGAGGAGGCCGCCCAGGCGCTCTCTGACCAGATCGTGGCGACCGCGAGCAACGCGGAGCTCCTCAGCCGGTTGTAGTTGGCACCTCGACGTCCACACCTCAGGGACGTCCTTCACCTGCCGCGCGTGCCCGGCATCCCCGACGTCTTTCACCGCGTCCGGATTCCCGACGACCTGGAGGCGGCGACGACGAGGGGGGACGAGGCCGAGGCAGCTGCGGCGGGGCTCGGCCAGGAGACGGTCGAGCGAATCTGGGAGGCGGCGGTGGACCTCTACCGGAGCGGCGTCCATCCGGGCCTGGCGCTCTGCGTGCGCCGCGAGGGCCAGGTGGTCCTCGACCGGGCCATCGGACACGCACGCGGCAACGGGCCCGACGACCCGGAGGATGCCCCGAAGGTCCCGATGACCCCGGACACCCCGGCCTGCATCTTCTCGGCGTCGAAGGCGGTGACGGCGATGGTCGTCCACCTGCTCGACGAGCGCCGCAAGCTGCACATCGGCGACCGGGTCAGCGAGTACATCCCGGAGTACGCGCAGAACGGGAAGGAGGGGACGACGATCGCGCACGTACTCGCGCACCGCGCCGGGGTCGCGTCCATGCCGAAGGAGACGCGCGAGCTCGACGTGCTCATGGACACCGAGCGCGTCGTCAGGTTGATCTGCGAGGCGAAGCCCGCGATCAGGCCGGGACGACTCCTCGCTTACCACGCCGTCTCCGGTGGCTTCATCCTCGGCGAGATCGTCAGGAGGGTCACCGGGAAGTCGGTCCGTGAGGTGCTGGCCGACGAGATCCTCGATCCGCTCGGGTTCAGGTGGGGCAACTACGGGGTGGCCGAGAGCGACGTCGAGAAGGTCGCTCCGAGCTACGTCACCGGGCCGCCGCTCCTGCCGCCGCTCTCCACGCTCGCGAACCGCGTGCTGGGCGCCCCGATCGACGAGGTGGTCGAGGTGTCGAACGACCCCCGGTTCCTGACGGCCGTGATTCCCTCGGCCAACGTGTTCACGAGCGCAAACGAGCTGGGGCGCTTCTTCGAGATCTTTCGCGCAGGTGGAGAGCTGGGCGGCGTACGGGTGATGGAGCCGAGGACGATCCGCCGCGCGCTCACCGAGCAGTCCCACCTCGAAATCGACTTCTCGCTGGTCTTTCCGACGCGGTTCTCCTACGGTCTGATGCTCGGCGCCGACTACGTGAGCCTCTACGGCCGCGACACCGATCTCGCCTTCGGCCATCTCGGGCTGATCAACATCATGGGCTGGGCCGACCCGGAGCGCGCGATCTCCGTCGGCCTGATCACGACCGGCAAGGCGATCGTCTACCCGGAGCTGCCTCGCTTCTACGGAGTGATGTCGCGAATCGCCGGCGAGGTGCCGAAGACCGAGAAGCCGAGCTGGCTGACGGGCTAGCTAGGCGCGGTCGCGGCCGCCGTACGCTACGGCGCCCCACGACGGCTCGGCGGAGAGCTCGATCAGCTCGGAGTCGCGATCTGGCTGGACGTAGCCGAAGGTCTGCGTCGCTTCGTCGAAGACGATGTCGAGCTCGCCCTCCTTGACGCGCTGGTCCAGCCAGGCGCCGCGGAAGACGAGGCGGCGAAGCCAGTGCACCAGGCTCTTGTTGGACGGCCCGACGAGCTCGTCCCAGTTCTCGTTGACGTGGCCGCCGAGAGGAGAGCAGGGCTCCCGGATCTCGCCGTTGACGGCGAGCTCGAGCAGGTCCTCCAGCTCATGCTCATCGAGGCCCTGGCGGACGAAGTCCAGCTTGACCGCCGCCTGCTCGACGCGCTGGGCGAAGTCCCGCTCGTTGAAGGAGAAGCGGAGCTCTCCGTACTCGAGCACGTAGTCGGCGCCCGACTCGTAGTTTCCTCTGCGTGCGGTCTCGTCCACGGCGTTGGTGCATCTTTGCGGATGCGGGTGCTCACCGCCAGCAATTCGGGTGCCCTGGGAGAGCGGTTGCAGCAAAAGGGAACCCAGGGTCGGTGTCGACGTGTGCTAGCGGAAGGCGCAGCCGGCGAGGTGGTCGTTGACGAGACCGACGGCCTGCATCGTCGCGTAGGCAGTGGTCGGCCCGACGAAGACGAAGCCGCGGCGCTTGAGCTCCTTCGAGAGCGCCGTCGACTCGTCGGTGAGCGCCGGGATGTCCCTGCCGGACTTCGGGGCCGGACGCGTCTTCGGATCGGGGGCGAAGCTCCAGATCAGCTCGTCGAGCGTCTCACCGGCTGAGTGCAGCTCGCGCGCGGCGCGAGCGTTGGCGATTGCGGCCTCGATCTTCTTGCGATTGCGGACGATGCCCTCGTCCGAGAGCAGGCGCGCGACGTCCCTCTCGCCGTAGCCGGCGACCTTCTCGAGGTCGAAGCCGTCGAAGGCCCCGCGGAAGTTCTCGCGCTTCCGCAGGATCGTGAGCCAGGAGAGTCCCGACTGGAAAGCCTCCAGCGTGAGCCGCTCGTACAGCTCGTTCTCGCCGTGGACCGGACGGCCCCACTCGGTGTCGTGGTAGTCGATGTACTCGGGGGCGCTGAGCCCCCACGCACAGCGAGGCTTGCCATCCGGCCCCGGCTCGAGCCCGCTCACGGCTGGTACGGCGGTGCGACGCCCCAGCCCCAGCGCGGGGTGGGCGCCTCCTGCGGCACGTCGGTGTCGCCGGGCTGTGAGTTGTGGAGGGCGAGGCGCGTGCCCCACTCGACGTACGCCATGAACGCCGAGCGGAACTCGGGATCGTCGGGCAGCCCCGCGTCGTCGGCGGCCATGCTCATCAGGGTCGCGAAGCGCAGCCGCTGCTCAGCAGTGATGCCGAGGTCCTTGTGCTTGGTGACCATGCGGTGGTAGCCGCCCAGCTCGTCCGTGTAGTCGGCGGGCCCGCCGAAGACCTCGCACCACCAGAGCGTCACGTTGCGGCGGTGCTCCTCGCTCACCCCGCCGGGGAAGAGAGGGGAGATCAGCTCGTCGCCCTCGACCCGGTCGTAGAAGGCGTCGATCAGCCGCTCGAAGGCCTCATGGCCGCCGGCCCACCAGTACAGCGTCGGCGTGTCCCCCTGGTCGTTCACCGACCCAACGTATCGCCTGGCTCGAGCCGGCCGGTGACAGCGCCGACTACTTCTTCTTGCTCTTGATCCTCAGCTTCGCCACCTGAGTCCTTGCCAATCCTCCCTGTGGCGCGAAGGTGATCCGGGCGCGCACCTTGACCTTGCCCGTCTGACGCAGCTTCTGCTTGGCCGGCTTGGCAAGCCGGAGCGCAACGGTGATCGTCGGCGGGTCGCCCGACGCGCCGGATGGCTTCAGCAGCAGCTGGCGCTTCTTCTTTGCAGCCGAAGCGCTGAGCGAAGAGGCCGCGTCGCTGACCGTGACCACGCCGGTCGCCTGAACGCTGACGAGCAGCTTTCTGCCCTTGACCCTGAAGCTGAAGGTGTTGACCGCGGCGTAGATCTCCGCACTCTGCAGGTACGACGTACCGTCCTGTCCGCCCGCGACGAGCACCCGCCCGTCGGGCAGCGAAGCGGCGAAGGCACCCGAGCGGGCGGTGCCCATTGCCCCGATCCCCGCGGAGCTGAAGGTGTTGGTCTTGGGATCGAAGACCTCGGTGCTGGACAGGGCGGGTGAGGTGGCGCTGGCCCCGCCCGCGACCAGGACCCGGCCGTCGGGGAGAGGGGCGGCGACCGCACCGACGCGCTCGGTGCCCATCGAGCCGATCCCGGCCGAGCTGAAAGTGTTCGTGCCGGGATTGAAGATCTCGGCGCTCGAGTGGATGGGATCGTCGTCTCGGCCCCCGGCGACCAGAACTCGGCCGTCGGGGAGCGGGGCCGCTACGGCGCCCGTGCGCACGGATCCCATCGTTCCGACCGGGCTGAAGCTGTTCGTCTGCGGGTTGTAGACCTCAGCGCTGTTCAGGAACCCGACGCTGTTGTTGCCTCCTGCCACCAGCACCCGTCCATCCGGAAGGGAGGCGGCGGCCGCATTGGCCCGCGGAACGACGAGCATCGGCCCCGGGCTGAAGCCGTTGGTCTGAGGATTGAAGAACAGGGTCGTCTGAAGCGTGGAGGAGCCCTGGTTGCCGCCGGCGATCAGCACCCGCCCATCGGATAGGCGCGCCGCGGCGACGTTGTACCGGCCGGTGCCCAGAGCCGGGAGCCCGGCGGAGCTGAAGATGGAGGCCTGCGGGTTGAACGCCTCCGTGGCAAGGACATCAGTGCCGTTCGTGCCGGCGACCACCAAGACCCGGCCGTCCGGAAGAGGCGCGGCCCCGGCGCCGGCCCGCCGGGTCTCGAGCGAACCCGTAGGGGAGAAGGAGCCGGACCCGCTCGCGGTCGCGAGCTGAGGCGTGAGCAACGCGGCGAACAGCGCCACCGCCGCGCAGGTCGTCCACAGCCCCTTGCTCAGCCGTAGGCCTGGCCAGGCCCACTGCCGATTCAACGCTCTTGCGCCCACGTGGCAATCTCCTCTCGGCTCTCCTTCCCCCCGAGGTCGCCTGAGCTCCCGGTCGAGCGCCCCAAGCCTATGGAAGCCGCCGGGGGCGTGTCAACGGAACGCCTGACCGGCGAGGGCTCGTCTAGCGCTGCCGGCCGAAGATCCGCAGCAGGAAGAGGAAGAGGTTGATGAAGTCGAGGTAGAGCGCGAGGGCGCCCATGATCGCGGCGCGTCCCTCGGCCTCTCCTGTCAGCCCCTGCTTGTTGATCTGCGCGAGCTTCTGCATGTCGTACGCGGTGAGCGCGGCGAAGATGGCGACTCCGGCGTACGTGGTGATCCAGTAGAGCGTCGAGTTCGCCCAGAAGATGTTCACGACCGTCGCCAGGATCAGCCCGATCAGGGCCATGAAGGCGATCGCGCCGACCTTGGAGAGGTCGATGTGCGTGACCGCCCCCCAGACGGCGAGCGCTCCGAACATGCCGGCGGTGATCAGGAAGGCCGTGAAGATCGACTGCGTCGTGTAGAGCTCGAACAGGAAGGCGAAGGTGACGCCGACTGTCGCCGAGTAGAGGAGGAAGAGGAAGGTCGCGAGCCCGACCGACATCCGGGGGAGCAGGAAGACCAGGAGCAGGACCAGCGCGAGCTGCGCGATCACGACGCCCATGACGATTCCCGGCGACTCGGTGATGTCGGTGAGCAGCTTGTCCGACGAGCCGATCGCCGCCGCGGTCCCGCCCGTGATCGCGAGCCCAACGAACATCCAGAGGAAGACCCGCTGCAGGAACGTCGAGTCGGGCCGGGCGACCGCAACCGGTGGCTGTGCCGCGTACTCCATGCGGCCGGCAGCTTATGTGAGGGTGGGGACGCCGCTTCGCTTCCGAGGACTCGTGCGCGCCGAGGTCCTGGGTGCGACCGTGCCGGTCGCGACCACCGTGTCGAGCCGCCTCCTCGGCCTTGCGCTGCTCCGCCGCGAGCGCGCCGGGGCAAGCCTGTTGATCCCGCGCTGCCGCAGCGTCCACACCTTCGGCATGCGCTTTCGGCTCGACGTGCTCTTCCTCGACGAGCATGACCGCGTGATCGAGCTGCGCCGCTCGGTGCCGCCGTGCCGCGTCATACGCTGCCCTGGCGCGATGGCCGTGCTCGAGCTGCCCTCCCCGTGATCGGCGGTCCCAACCGGCACTGGTGGGTGCTCGTCGGCACCTGCATGGGTCTCTTCCTGCTGATGCTCGACTCCACCGTGGTCGCGCTGGCGCTGCCGACGATCGAGAAGGAGCTCCACGCCTCCGCCGACAACGTGCAGTGGATCCTGAACGGCTACCTGCTCGTAATCAGCGTGCTGGTGGTGACGGCGGGCCGCCTCGGCGACATCTACGGGCGCAGGCTGGTCTTCCTGATCGGGATGGCGATCTTCGCCGCGGGCTCGGTGCTGGCCGCCGTCGCCGGGGACGACCCCATGCTGGTCGCGGCCCGGGTCGTGCAGGGCGTCGGCGGCGCGGCGATGCTCTCGCTCTCCCTGGCGATCGTGAGCCACGCCTTCCCCGCGGAGCAGCAGGCGAAGGCGCTCGGAATCTGGGCCGCAGTCTCGGCCCTGGCGCTCGCGATCGGCCCCCTCGTGGGCGGCCTCCTGATCGACGTCGACTGGCGCCTGATCTTCTGGATCAACCTGCCGATCTCGGCGCTCGGCATCTTCATCACCTGGGCCGCCGCGCACGAGTCCCGCGACGAGACCGCTCCGCCGAAGCTCGACCTGCCCGGGCTCGCCACCTTCACCCCGGGGCTGCTGCTCGCCGTCCTCGCCCTGGTGCGCTCGGATGACTGGGGCTGGGGATCGGGGAAGACCCTCGGGCTGCTCGCCGTCGGCGCACTCCTGCTCGCCGCCTTCTGGACGATCGAGCACCGGGTCGACTCGCCGATCGTCGACTTCAGCCTCTTCCGTAACGGTCCCTACCTGGGGGCTTCGGCGGCAGCCTTCGCGCTGGTCGGCGCCTACTGGGCGGTGATCTTCTTCCAGCCCCAGTACCTGCAGGAGATCCTCGGGCACGGCGCGGTCGCGGCCGGGCTGCTGGTGCTGCCGATCACTGCGCCGATGGTCTTCATCTCTCCCTTCTGTGGCCCGCTGATCGACCGCCTCGGGCCACGCGCGCTGATGACCTTCGGGATGGTCTGCGGGGCGGTGGGCCTCGGGCTGCTCACCCAGATCGACGCGGACAGCTCATACGGCTCGCTGATGCCGGGCTATCTGCTCTTCGGCATCGCGCTCGGCCTGGTCTACGCGCCGATGTCGACGGCGGCGATGCTGGCGATGCCCCGCGAGAAGGCGGGGATCGCGGCGGGCGTGCTGGCGATGATCCGGGTGACGGCGGGCGCCGTGGCGCTGGCCTTGACCTCCGCCGTCTTCCAGGGCATCCAGGCGAACCAGCTCGACGTGCATCCCGGCGACGTCGCGGGCGCCTTTGCAACGGCGCTGGCCGACTCCACTTGGGTCCTGGTCGGCCTGGTGGCGGTCGGCGCGGTGCTGACCTGGGCCCTGGTCCGGCGGACCGGGGAGGAGCACCCGCAGCCGGAGGAGCACCCGGAGCACAGACTCGAGCGCCGCCGACTGCACCTCTAGATTCGCTCGGGCGGGGCCATTTGCGGGGGATTTCGGGTTCGGAGTAGGTGGAGAACACCGACACCCAGCGGCCACCGGGGTGGTTGCATCAAGGGCATGAAGGTTCTCGCCACGCTCGGCGCCCTGTTGGTCGCGATCGTGGTCGTGTTGGTGGTTGCCGAGCCCTTCGCCAGCAAGGAGGCGGGCGGCCAGGCCCCGACGGTCGACGGACACCTGTATGTCTCGAGCCAGGGCTCGAACAAGGTCTATCCATTCGCGTTCGACTTCGACGGCAATCCGAGCCCGATCACGTGCGGGGGCATGGGCTCGTACTGCAACTCCGGCTCGCACTCGAAAGGCGTCGCGATGACCCCGGACGGGCGCTACCTGTACGTGGCGGCGTTCACCGACAACGTGGTGACGCCCTTCTCCGTCACCGGCGACGGGTCCCTCACCCCGATCAGCTGCAGCCCCTCGGACTGCGGCGGGTTCAGCAGCCTCACCGGGGTGGCGGTCAGCCCCGCCGGCGGCGTCGTGTACGTGACTTCCCAGGATCCCAACCCCGACAGGGTGGCGCCCTATGCGATCCAGGCCGACGGCTCTCTCAAGCAGATCAGCTGCGGGACGGGCTGCCAGACGGGCGCCGATCCCGGAGGAACCGACCCGTACGGGTGGCGGTGACCCCTGACGGTCGGCACGTCTACGCGGCAAACAGCGCCACCGACTCCGTCACCCCATTCTCGGTCAACGGCGACGGCTCCCTCACGCGGATGGCATGTCTGCCGGCCGATTGCGGCACGGGCTCGAGCCCGCGAGGCCTCGCCGTGACCCCAGACGGCCGCTTCCTCTATGCCGCCAACCACGGCTCCGACTCGGTATCGGTCTTCTCGATCGGTTCGAACGGCGCGCTCACGAAGGTGACCTGCACGACGGACTGCCAGGGGCCGTCGAGCGGCCTGCCCGTCGGGGTCGCCGTCAGCCCCGACGGCCGCTTTCTCTACGTCACCAACGGAGACCCGGTCGGCAGCGTGACCAACGGGATCGTTCCGTTCTCGATCAACAGCGACGGCACGCTAACCCCGATCGCCTGCTCCGACTGCGGCACGAGCCCGGAACCGCAGGGAATCGGAGTCAGCCCCGACAGCAAGTTCGTCTTCGCTTCGAACTTCGCGGCGAGCGGGCTTCTCTCCGCCTTCTCGATCGGCTCCACCGGCTCGCTCACCCGGATCGCCTGCGCCTCGCCGACCTGCGACATCGGCAACAGCGACGAGTTCCAGTCGCTGGTCGTCGCCCCGCAGCGGGCGCCGACGGCTTCCTTCCGCGCCGGGCCGATGCCCGCCGGCCAGACCTCGAACTTCGACGGCTCGGCCTCGAGGGGATCGGGCCAGGCGCTGGCGCGCTATGACTGGAGCTTCGGGGACGGCGGCCAGGCCCTCGACGCCGGGTCAAGCGTGACGCACGTCTACAGCCAGGCAGGCACCTACACGGTGACCCTGACCGTCACGGATGACACCGGCTGCTCCGCTCGGGTGATCTACACGGGGCAGACCGCGAGCTGCAGCGGCGGTCCCTCCGCTACGCAGAGCCAGTCGCTGAGCGTTCCGGGCGTGACGCAGCCCGGCTTCTCGATCGGCAGCGCGAAGCTCAACAAGAAGAAGGGAACCGCGCAACTGCCCGTCACCCCGTCTCAGCCCGGCAGTCTCAGGCTGACGGGCAGCGGTGTGGCCGAGCAGAGCGTCGCGGCCTCCGGCACCGTGAACCTGCTGATCAAGCCGATCGGCAAGGCGAAGAAGAAGCTGGGCGGCAAGGGGAAGCTGAGCGTCTCGGTCACGGTCACCTACACGCCCGGCGGCGGACAGGCCAGTAGCAAGACCGCGACGGTGAAGCTGAAGAAGGTCCGGTAGCGCCGCGCGCTGGGAGGGGGAGATGATGGCAACGCTCTTCCTTATGAAGGCGTGCTGCCAAACGTCGAAGAGATCGCCACCGTGGTCGTCTGCGAGGACGACGACGCGACGCGCGAGCTCCTCTGCGACCACCTGACAGCCGATCGGTACCGGGCCCTGCCCGCGCCGAGCGCATCCGATGCGCTGCGGCTCTGCGGCTACAACCAGCCCGACCTGATGCTGCTGGACCTCGGGCTCCCGGACGCGCCGGGGATCGACGTCCTGCGGGAGATCCGCGCCGCCGGCGAGCGCTTCGACCCGGACCTTCCCGTGGTGATCCTCTCCGGCCGCTCGGGGGAGGCCGACCGGCTGCGCGGCTTCGAGGCCGGCGCCGATGACTATCTCGCCAAGCCGTTCCACTATCCGGAGCTGGTGGCCCGGGTGTCAGCCGTGCTTCGCCGGCGCGCGGGTGCGCGGCGCGGACCGATTCGGCTCGGAGACCTGACCGTCGATCCGTCGACGCGGCGGGTCACGGTCGGGGACCGGCGAGTCGAGCTGGCCAACAAGGAGTTCGCGCTGCTCCGCGCGCTGGCGTCAGAGCCGCGCCGGGTCTTCACAAAGGACGAGCTGCTGCGCGACGTCTGGGGCTTTCGCTCGAAGGGGCGGACCAGGACCCTCGACTCCCACGCCAGCCGGCTGCGTCGCAAGCTCGACCCCGAGGGAGCGCGGTACGTGTTCAACTGCTGGGGCGTCGGCTACCGGCTGCTGGACTCATGATCACCCCGGCGCACAAGCGCGCGCTCAACCGGGCGCTGCACGAGCTCCGGCGCCCGCTGCAGGCGCTGGTCCTGATGGAGGAGGACTCGACCCAGCCCGCCGCGTCGCCGCCGGCAGCCAGCCGGCGTGGTCTGCTCGAGGTGGCGGCCAGCGCGCTTCGTGACCTGGACGGAGCCCTCAACGGCGGGGCGCCCTCTCGCCGGACCGGCCGATTCTCCTGCCGGGAGGTCGTGCTCGCGGCTCTCGAGCGCTGGCGCCCGATCGCCGCGAGGTCGGGCGGCATCCGCGTCTACTGGGATGCCGGTCCGGCGCCCGTCGAGGGGGATGCGGCCCGGATGGCGCAGGCGCTTGACAACCTGATCGCCAACGCTCTCGAGCACGGCGGTCCGCCCGTGGTGGTGACGGGCGCGCGGGTGGCGCAGCGGATCCGGGTGACGATCGCCAACGGGGCGCCGGACCGCACGCCGAGGCGGGAGCGCGATCCCCGTCGCGGATATGGAACGGATCTGGTCTCCGAGGTCGCGGCCGCGCACCGCGGCCGCTTCGCCCTCTGCCGGACCGGCAGCGGCTGCGTCGCGGCGCTCGAGCTACCGCTCGCCGAGCCCGGTTACGCGCTGGCGGCGTGAGCCGCCGGAGACGGGCCGTTCTCTTTCTGACCGCGGCCCTCGTCTGCGCCCTGCTCGCAGCGATGGTCGCCGCCCGGTACCGCTCCAGGGTCGAGGCGCGCTACGGGCCGTTGCGGCCGGTGCTCGTCGCCACAGCCGAGTTGCCGGCGGGGGAGACGATCGCGGTGGACCGGGTGGGGGCGGCACTCGCGGTGCGGAGGGTTCCGGCGAGCTTTGTCCCTCCCGGTGCGCTGACGATCCCGGCCGACGCCGTTGGCCGGGCGCCCAGCGCGATCATCCCGTCGGGCTCCTACGTGCTCGGCGCCCAGCTCGCCGTTCCGCGGCCGAACGCGTCCCATGCACCGGGCGCCATCGCCGGGTTGCGGCCGGTCGAGGTGGCGGTCGCTGGAGCGGAGGCTCTCACCGTGGGCGGCGGCTCTCCCGAGGGGAGCCGCGTCGACGTGGTGGTGGCGCGGCAGGCCGGGCTCGGGCGGTCGGCGCAGGCGCACATAGCCGCGACCGGGGTGAGGCTCCTTGCGCTCCGCAGCCCCGCCGGTCCGGGCGAGGGTTGGTCGGCCACTCTCGCGGTCACCGAGCAGCAGGCGCTCGCGCTGATCGGCGCGCAGAGCGCCGGGCGCGAGATCCGCCTGCTGCCCAGAACCTGATCAACCGGCCGTCGGCTTGCCGAGGCGGTACTTGTTCCCCGAGGGGTCGCGGAACTCCGAGTCCAGCCCATACGGCTGCTCGGTCGGCGCCTCGGTGAACTCCACACCACGGCCCTTGAGCTCCTCGTATTCCGCCTGGACGTCGTCGGCCGTCAGGAAGACCGTGCCGGAGAAGCCCTTCGACATCAGGTCCTCGACCTGCTTCTTGGTCTCCTCGTCCATGACCGGCGGGCCCGGGATCGCCATCAGGGCGAGGGAGAAGTCCTGGCCGGGCGCTCCGACCGTGAGCCAACGGAAGCCGCCGAGCTCCTCCATGGTGATGTCGGAGCGGACCTCCCAGCCGATCTTCTTGGTCCAGAACTCGAGGGCCTCGTCCTGGTCATGGACCCAGACCTGCCCGTTCGAAACGCGGATCATTTCGACTCCTTTCAGTCGATTCGGTGGACGATGGCCAAGCTAGTTGCGGCTCAGCCGGCTGTCTTCTTCAAACGTGCTCTCTCGGGCCGTAGATAGGTCCGCAGGACGCAGCTCGGCACCTTGGCGGAGGCGGCCGCAGGCGGCCGGCTTGCGCGGTACTCGGTCGGCGTCTGGCCGTAGGCCCGCCTGAAGCTCGTGGTGAAGGAGCCGATGCTCACCAGCCCGACCTCGAGGCAGACCTCGGCGACGCTCCAATCCGTCATCCGCAGGAGTGCCGCGGCGCGCTCGAGACGGCGGGTCAGCAGGTAGTGATGAGGGGACTCGCCGAAGGTGCGACGGAATTCACGGCTGAAATGCGCCTTCGAGAGGCCGGCCGCGCCGGCCATGTCGTCGACGTCCAGACGCTCCGAATAGCGGGCGTCAGCGAGGTCTTTTGCTCGCAGGAGATGACGTGCCGGATGGGTGAAGGCCATCGCTGGTCAATGAGACTCCGTCAACCCGCCTGATTAATCGCTCGATTGAACGCCGCCTCGGCCTCGTCGCCGTGAACGGCGAACACGACGCGCTCCAGGCCGCTGCCCGAATCCAGGTGGCGCCTCGCCTCCTCGACCTCGATTCGCGCGGCCTCGTCGAGGGGAAAGCCGCCGACGCCAGTCCCGAAGGCGACCAGGGCGAGGCTCTTCGCGCCGAGCACGTCTGCCTTGGCGAGAGTGCTCGCCGTGGCGCTGCGGATGATCTCCGCGGAGGTCGGCCCGCCGAGCTCCATGGTCGCGGCGTGGATCACCCAGCGAGCAGGCATCTCGCCCGCCGTCGTCTCGGTTGCCTCGCCGAGGCCGATCGGGGCGCGCTCGTCGCTCTCGGCCTGCACCTCGGGCCCACCGGCTCGCGAAATCGCGGCCGCGACGCCGCCGGCGTGCCTCAGCTGCGTGTTGGCGGCGTTCGCGATGGCGTCGACGTCGAGTTTGGTGATGTCCGCCTGCTTGACCTCGATCTCGGCCACCGCTTTCGGAGGCTAGCGTCGCGGCCATCACTCGGCGGCTCGACGGGGGCGAGTGGGCCACCTCGCCGCCTTACCCATGGGTGGACGAACGAGTCCGCCGCCGACATCTGGACGAGCTGGCCGCCGAATTGCGCCGGCGCCTGGTCGAGCGTCGCCGCGCGCAGGCGGCATCGGGCGGCGGCGACATGGGTCCGCTCCCCCAGGCGGTGCGCGAGCTCGTCGACGAGGATGCCGCGATTCTGGAGGGGCCGACGCGGGAGCGCCTCCGCGAGCTGATTCTGCGGGAGGCGGTGGGGCTCGGCCCGTTGGAGGAGCTGCTCGCGGACGAGGCGGTCGAGGAGGTGATGGTCAACGGCCACGAGCGCGTCTACGTGGAGCGGGCCGGCAGGATCGAGCGGACTGAGGTCAGCTTCCCCTCCGAGCAGGCGCTGCGAGACGCGATCGAACGGATCCTGACGCCGCTCGGCCGCAGGGTCGACGAGCTCAGCCCGATGGTCGACGCGCGACTGGAGGACGGTTCGCGCGTCCACGTCGTGATCCCACCGCTGGCAGTCGACGGGCCGTCGATGTCGATCCGCCGCTTCTCCGCTGTCCGGCCGGGCCCGCGGGAGCTCGTCGAGCTCGGCACGATCACCGAGGAGCTCCACGACCAGCTGGCGGCGGCCGTCGCCGCGCGACGCAGCGTGCTGGTCAGCGGCGGGACCGGGTCCGGCAAGACGACGCTGCTGAACGCCCTGTCCGCCTTCATCGACTCGGGCGAGCGGGTGATCACGATCGAGGACGCGGCCGAGCTGCGATTGCGGCAGCCGCACGTCGTCCGGCTCGAGAGCCGGCCCTCGAACGTCGAGGGACGGGGGAGGGTCACCATTCGCGATCTTCTGCGCGGAGCCCTTCGGATGCGGCCCGATCGCATCGTGATCGGGGAGGTCCGCGGCGGCGAGGCGCTCGACCTGCTGATGGCCCTCAACACCGGGCACGAGGGCGCGCTCTCGACCGTGCACGCGAACTCGCCCGAGGACGCGCTGCGGCGACTCGAGACGCTTGCCCTGATGGCGGGAGTCGGATTGCCGCACGAGGCGATTCGCGAGCAGCTCGGCCGGGGGCTCGACCTGATCATCCACCTCGCCCGGCTCAGCGACGGGTCTCGCCGCGTGGTGGAGGTCGCGGAGGTGGTGCGGACGGCTGGGTCCGTCGGTGTCCGCGAGCTCTACCGGCTGGGAACCGACAGAGAGGGGCGCCCGTGGGCGGCGCGGCCCTGATCGCCCTGGTCTCGATGGCGGGAGGCCTCGCCGCGGTCGCGGTTCGCGAGACCGTGGTCTCGGCCCCCGGCGTCGCGAGCTGGCTGCGCACCTCGATCGCACCCCTGCGGCGCGCCTCGCGCGAGGGCTACGCGCCGAGCGCCGAGGAGCAGCGCCGCCTCGCCCTCCTGGGCAGTGGGGCGATCGCCGCGACGGCGATCCTGCTCGCCGGACCCGGGCCGCTGGCGGTGGCCGCCGCGGCCGGCCCGTGGTGCGTCGGCGCCTTGGTCGCCGGACGGCGCGAGCGCTATCGCCGCGCGGTGGAGCGCTCGGTGCCGGACATGGCATCGGCGATCGCCGATGCGATCTCGGGAGGCCACTCCGTAAGGGGCGCGCTCGCGGCGGCCGCTGGATCGCTTGACGGCCCGGCGGCCGCGGAGCTCGCCCGGGTCGCCGCTGAGCTGGAGCTCGGCGCGTCGACCGCCGAGGCGCTCTCGGCGATGCGCGCCCGGGTCCGCTCGGACCGGGTCGACTCTCTGGCCACCGCGCTGCTCAGCCAGCAGGTGGCGGGTGGGGATGTCGCCTCGCTCATGCGGCGGCTCGCGGCCGCGGCGGCGGACCGCGACAGGGTCGCCGACGAGGCGCGGGCCGCCACCACCCAGGCTCGCTTCACGGGCCTGCTCGTGGTCGCCCTGCCCGCCGGGGCGGCCCTCTTCGCGGAGCTGCTTCAACCGGGATTCGTCTCCCGCGTCCTCTCCGAGCCCGCCTCGGCGGCGATGCTGGTCGCGGCCGGAGGACTCCAGGCTCTGGGTTTCGGCCTGATTCGCCGTCTCGGAAGGCCCGCGGAGTGACGGCGGCACTGACGCTCGGCCTGGCCGCACTCGTGCTGGGGATCGCCGCGATCGCGCAGCTGCTCCCGCGCGGGTCGGACTCGGCCGTCACCGACGCCGGAACGCCAACGCCCGGTTCCTGGTCTCTGATCGCGACGGCGGACCGCCGATTGAGGCTCTCCGCTCGCCTCGCCAGGGCGGGGCTGACGGAGCGAGTCTCGATTCGGGCCATGCTCGCCGCCAAGCTGGGTGGGGCGGTGGCCGGGCTGCTCTGGGCGATGGTCATCGCCCCCGCGGGTCCGAGCCGGCTCGCCTGGGTGGTCGCAGTGGGGCTGCCAGCCGCCGGGTTCCTCGCACCCGATGCCTGGCTCGAGCGACACGCCCGCGGGCGGCTGCGCGCGCTCCGGGCCGGCCTGCCGGATGCGCTCGACCTCCTCGCCGTGGGGACGGCGGCCGGGCGCAGCCCGATGGCGGGCCTCAGCGAGCTGGGAAGGGGGGACGGTCCGCTGGCGCGCGAGCTGGCGATGCTCTCCGCGGAGAACGGCTGCGGCTTGCCGCAGAGCGAGGCACTCGCGTCGCTACGCCGGCGCGCCCCCGTGCGCGAGGTCGCGGCGATGTGCGGGGTGATCGAGCGCTCCCGCCGCTACGGATCGCCCCTGGCCGATCAGCTCCGCGAGCAGGCGACCGCGCTCCGGGGCGTCCAGCGCCGCCGGATCGAGGAGCACGCGGCCCGCGCGGCTCCGAAGATCCAGCTCGCGGTCGCCCTGCTGCTCGTGCCCTCCGTGCTGCTGATGATCGCCGCCGGCCTGCTCGCCAACGTCGACCGGTTCATGTCCGGATTCTGATCAGACCTCGTCCGGGTGGCACCTGAGGCACGCCCGGAAGCCATCGCTCCGCGCCGCCTCCGCCGTCAGGTAGAAGCGCACGCTCTCGCGCTTCGGGGTCCGCGCCGGGCAGCCCGGCCGGCAGTAGATCCCGGTCGAGGTGACAGCGGCGAAGAACTCGCCGGCGTAGCGGTCGTCCCTGGTCTCCATCGCCCGGAAGCGCTGTTCGAAGTCCATCGGTGCTCCTCTCGGTTCGTCTCGCCAATGGAACGCACCGAGGGGTGAGCGCGTGAGACGGCGGTGGGGGAAGTTCGGAGGCGGTCCTCTTTGCTGCAACCGGAGTTGCAGGAGCGGCGCCGTTTCGGGCCCTTCTTCGCGTCCAGGGCGGGACCCAAAAACCGCATGGGAATGCGGAATTCAGCGCTTTCCGGACCCGGGTAGCAATTCCGTCCGACGGATCGGCTGGAATGCGACCGCCCAATCTGTGTTGCAAAGTGGGACGGAGTGGGCTAGCGTGGCAAAGCAGAGTTGGTCAATAGGGCCGGGGTGATGAGGTTCCTCCCACTTCACCACCCCGGCCCGCTCCGAACCAACTCACCCTCCGGAGAGGAAGCCAGCTTTGTCGTTTCTCGGTCAGTACGAGCACAATCTCGACGCGAAGGACCGCCTCACGGTTCCGTCGAGGTTCCGGGCGGCGCTCGCTGACGGAGTCGTTCTCGCCAAAGGGCTGGACCCCTCCGTCTGGGTGTTCGCGCCCGGCGGCTACGAGAGCTTCACGAAGCAGTTCCTCGGCGAGACCAATCCGCTCGGCAAGCGCGGGCGCATGCTGCGCCGCCACTTCCACGGCGGCGCCTTCGACGACACCTTGGACTCGGCCGGCCGCATCCGTCTGCCGAAGAAGCTGATCGAGCACGCCGGCCTGGGGGAGGGCCCGTGCGTGATCGTCGGCTCGGACGACTGGTTCGAGATCTGGAGCGCCGAGCGCTGGGCCGAGTACGAGAAGGAGCTGGATGCAGAGATTTCCGACGTCGCGGAGAACCTCTCCGAAGAGGAGCGAGGAGGCTGAGATGGCAACGGCAACTCACAGAGTGGTGGGAACGCTGGCCGGTTCAGCGAACCTTCAGTACGTGCCCCAAGAGCATGAACCCGTACTTGCGACCGAGCTGGTCGACGTCCTCGACCCCAAGCCCGGTGAGACCTTCGTCGACTGCACCTTCGGCGGCGGCGGCCATGCCCGCCTGATCTCCGAGCGCATCGGCTCGGAGGGAGAGCTGATCGCCGTGGACCGCGACCCCGCCTCCGAGGAGCGGTGGAGCGGGTTCGCGGCGCACGCGCCGTCCCGCTCGCGCTTCCTGCGCGCCGACTTCGTCGCCGCGCTCGAGGGACTGCGCGGCGAGGGCGTGCGGCCGGACGGGATCGTGTTCGACCTCGGCATGTCCTCGATGCAGGTGAACGCCTGGGAGCGCGGCTTCTCCTACGCCTACGACGCGCCTCTCGACATGCGGATGGACCCGACGCAGAGCCTCTCCGCCACGACCGTCGTGAACGACTGGCCGCAGGACCGGATCGCGAATGTGATCCGCGAGCTCGGCGAGGAGCGCCGCGCCGGGTCGATCGCGCGTGAGATCACCAAGCGGCGCCCGATCGAGACGACCGCCCAGCTGGTCGCCGCGATCAAGGCCGCGATCCCTCCGTCGGAGCGATTTGGCCGTGGGCATCCCGCCAAGCGCACCTTCCAGGCGATCCGGATCGCCGTGAACGGCGAGCTCGACGCGCTCGACCACGCCCTTCCGCTCGCCTGGGCGATCCTGCCGACCGGCGGGCGCCTGGGTGCGATCTCCTTCCACTCGCTGGAGGACCGCCGGGTGAAGCGCTTCATGGCCGACCGCGCACGCGGCTGCGTCTGCCCGCCGGAGCTCCCGGTCTGCGTCTGCGGCCGCGAGCCGGAGGCGGAGCTGCTCACCAAGCGCGCGATCGCGCCGGGCCCCGAGGAGCTCGAGCGCAATCCGCGGGCCGCCTCGGCCCACCTGCGCGCCGCGCTCAAGATCCGTGAGGCGGAGGACGCCGGCTGATGGCCGCCGCCGCGACGGCGCGCAAGGCCGCGCCTCGCAGCGCACGTCCGGCGCCGCGCCGCAAGCCGCGGAGCGCCCGCCGCTCGCCCGCGCCCAGGGCTCACGCCCGGCAGGCGCAGGCCGCCCGGCTGGTGAGGCCCGCCGTCGCTGGGGCAGCCCTCTTCCCGCAGGCCGCGGTCCGCAGCGCGGGCGCCGTCCGCGACATCTCCGACTCGACCCTGATCATGCGGCTCACCCGCGGGCGCGGCTGGATCGCGGTGCTGGGTGCCCTGCTCGTCGGGATCGTCGCCCTCAACGTGATCAGCCTCAGCCTGACCGCGGGCGCCGGCGCCACCTCGCTGCAGATCGACGAGCTCAAGACGGAGATCTCGTCGCTGCATGCCCAGATCGACGAGAAGCTCTCGGCGACCAGGGTGGAGGCCGAGGCCGCCCGCCTCGGGCTCGCGAATCCCGATCCCAAGGCGATCACCTACCTGAACGCGAGTGACGGCTCCGCCGCCCGCCTCGCGCACCTGCTCGCCACCGACGGCTTCCTGATGGCGCCGAGCCAGCCGTCGAGCTACCCGGCGCCCGGCACGTCCTACGCGCCGGTGAGCACGAGCTCGACTCCGGCGCCGACCACGACGGTCGCGCCGACCACGACGCCCGCTCCGGCCGGGACGACGTCCGGGTCCGGCAGCTCCGTGAGCTCCGGCAGCGGCAGCTCGAGCGGCAGCGGCTCGTCCTCCGGGTCCTCTGGATCCTCCGGGAGCTCAACCGGAGGCGTGGGGCTCTAGGAGCGCCTGGCGCATGCGGCTCATCGACCGCCGGCTGGGCCTGCTCTTCTGCGCGTTCTTCCTGCTCTTCTCCCTGGTGATCCTGCGGTCGTTCTGGCTGCAGGGGGTCCAGGGCGACACCCTGCGCGCGGAGGCGCGCAGCCAGCAGGTCACGACCGTGACGATCCCCGGCGAGCGCGGCCGGGTGCTCGACCGCAACGGCAAGGTGCTCGCGGCCTCCGAAGACGCCGCCGACGTGGTGGCCACGCCGTACCAGGTGGTGAACCCCGGGCAAACCGCCATGAAGCTGCACCAGGTCCTCGGGGAGCCGATGTCCGACCTGCTCAACGCGCTGTCCGACCGGAGCTCCGGCTTCGCTTACCTGGCGAGGAAGGTCGATCCGAACGTCGCGGACGAGGTCAAGCAGCTCGACATCACGGGCATCTCGACCGTTCCGACCAGCAAGCGCCTCTATCCGCAGGGCGAGCTCGCCTCGCAGGTGATCGGTGCCGTCGGAACCGACAACCAGGGGCTCACCGGCCTCGAGCACTCCGAGAACAGCGTGCTGGGCGGTGCCAACGGCGAGGAGGACGTCGTCCACGACGCGGTCGGGCGGCCGCTCCGCATGGAGACCGTCAAGCCCGCGAGCGTCGGGGAGGACGTGCAGACCACCATCGACGCAGCGATCCAGGGCAAGACCGAGGAGGCGCTCAACGCGGCCGTCAGCCGCTACAGCGCCAAGGGCGGGACCGCGATAGTGATGAACCCGAACACGGGTGAGGTGCTGGCGATGGCCAACACGCCCGGCTTCAATCCCGCCGACCTCTCCAACGCGACCTCGAACGAGCTCGAGAACCGCGCCACGGGCTTCACCTACGAGCCGGGCTCGACTTTCAAGGCGTTCACCGTCGCCTCGGCGCTCGAGGATCACGTCGTAACGCCGAGTTCCAGCTTCTACCTGCCATCCCAGATCCACGTCTACGACCGGACGATCGGCGAGGCCGAGGCACGGCCGCCGGAGACGCTGACCACCGCGCAGATTCTCGCCCAGTCCTCGAACGTCGGCGCGGTGACGATCGGCCTGAAGGAGGGCGCCGACCGCTTCTCGCAGTGGATCAACCGCTTCGGCTTCGGCCGGCCGACAGGCGTCGCGTATCCCGGCGAGGAGCGCGGCATCGTCCCGGCCCGGCGCGACTACTCCGGCTCCACGATGGGCAACCTGCCGATCGGCCAGGGCCTATCCGTGACCCCGATGCAGATCGCGACCGCCTACTCCGCGATCGCCGACGGCGGGATACTGCGCCGCCCGACCCTGATCAGGAGCGTCGGCGGCCAGACAGTGAACGACAACACCGATCCGCACCGGGTGATCACCCGGAGGACGGCGGCCCAGCTTCGCCAGATGCTCGAGGGCGTCCTCGCGCCGGGCGGCACCGCCTCGGAGGTCAGCGTCCCCGGCTACACGCTGGCCGGCAAGACCGGTACCGCGCAGAAGGTCGAGAACGGCACCTATTCCGACACCCGCTACGTCGCCTCCTTCGTCGGCTTCGCCCCGGCGGCCCATCCCAAGCTGCTCGTCGCGGTGGTAGTCGACGAGCCCCAGTCCGTGCACGTCGGCGGCCAGGTCGCCGCGCCGGTCTTCGGGCAGATCGCCGAGTTCGCGCTGCCCTATCTGGGCATCTCGCCGGGCTAGCGACTTCCCCTCTCGGCTCGCTCCTAGAATCGCGTCGGGATGGAGCTGGGCGAGCTGTTGAGAGCCGCTGGTGTGGCCGCCGATCTGCGCGGCGATTCCTCCGTGGAGATTCGCGATCTCGCCTACGACAGCCGTCGCGTCAGCGACGGGACCCTGTTCTTCTGCTTCGCGGGGGAGAAGACCGACGGTCACGACTTCGCGGCCGCCGCGGTCGAGGCCGGCGCGACAGCGCTGGTGGTGG
Organism: uncultured Solirubrobacterales bacterium; assembly: GCA_963744105.1. GTDB lineage: Bacteria > Actinomycetota > Thermoleophilia > Solirubrobacterales > 70-9 > DASUPK01. Next base: position 100,330 of record CAVUSJ010000001.1, read on the forward strand.
AGCGCCCGCTCGAGCTTGACGTGCCGCAGGCTCAGGTGGACGACGCGAGGGCCGCGATGGCGCCGGTCGCCGCCGCTTTCAACGAGGACCCGACCTCGGAGCTCACGGTCGTCGGCGTCACCGGCACCAACGGCAAGACGACCACGGCGTTCCTGATCCGCCATCTGCTGGAGGGGGCGGGGAAGCGGTGTGGCCTGCTCGGGACGGTTCGTCAGGTGGTCGGCGGCCAGATCGAGGAGGTCGAGCGGACGACGCCCGAGGCGATCGACCTGCAGCGGACCTTCGCGCGCATGCTCGAGGCCGGCGACTACGCCTGCGCGATGGAGGTCTCCTCGCACGCGCTCGTCCTGCACCGGGCGGATGCGATCGACTTCGCCGTCAAGGTCTTCACGAACCTGAGCCAGGACCACCTCGACTTCCACGAGGACATGGAGGACTACTTTGCTGCGAAGCGGCTGCTCTTCATGGGCGAGGGTGGGGCGCCGCTGATCGAGATCGAGGGCGGCATCTCGGTGGTCAACCTCGACGATCCCTACGGGCAGCGCCTCGCGGGCGAGCTGTCCACCGGTGACGGCGGCGATTGCATCACGTTCTCTGCTGCCGGCAGCGCGGCGGACCTGAGCGCCCGCGGGGTGACCTTCGATCCGAGCGGCTCCCGCTTCCTCTGCATGTCGCCGGACGGCGAGATCGAGGTGCAGACGCCGCTGCCCGGTGACTTCAACGTCGCCAACGCGCTCGCGGCGCTGGGCGTCGCCTATGCATTGGGGCTCGACCTGCGCGACGCGGCCCGGGCGCTCGCCTCCGCGGAGCAGGTCCCGGGCCGCTTCGAGTCGATCGACGAGGGTCAGCCCTTCGGTGTGATCGTGGACTACGCGCACACGCCGGACTCGCTCGAGAACGTCCTGGACGCGGGGCGTCGCCTCACCGGCGGCCGGCTGATCTCGGTCTTCGGCTGCGGTGGCGATCGCGACACCGATAAGCGCCCGCTGATGGGGAAGGCGGGCGCCGAGCTCTCCGACATCGCCGTGGTCACCTCCGACAACCCGCGCTCCGAGGATCCCGAGTCGATCATCGAGATGATCCGCCGCGGCATCCCCGAGAGTCCGCACGCCGAGGTGCTCGTCGACGTCGACCGGAGGGCCGCAATCGCCGCTGCGCTCGTCCGGGCGGAGAAGGGCGACCTGGTCGTGATCGCCGGCAAGGGCCACGAGCAGGGGCAGGAGTTCGAGAACGGCCGGAAGATCCCGTTCGACGACCGCGACGTGGCCCGGGACGAGCTCCGCAAACTCGCCGCGAGCGCCGCAGGTTGATCTCGCTCGACGGCGATCGTCTCGCCTCCTTGGCGGGGGCGGAGGTGCTGGCCCGAGGGGACGAGGGCGGCCCGACGCGCGCGGTCATCGACTCGCGTGAGGCTCGCGAGGGCGATCTGTTCTTCGGCCTGCCCGGCGAGCGGGCCGATGGCGGGGAGTTCGGGGCCGCTGCCCTCCGGGACCGCGCCTGGGGGATCCTGGTCGGCACGCAGTGGGGCCGCGAGCTGGCCGCACAACGGCGGGCGGGGGCGGCGCTCGACGGGGCGGGTTGGATCCTGGGCTCGGTCGATCCGCTGGCGTCGCTGCAGTCGCTGGCGCGCGGCTGGAGGGGCGAGCTGGACGCGCGCGTCGTCGGGATCACCGGGTCGACGGGGAAGACTTCGGTCAAGGACATCTGCCGAACTCTTCTGCCGGCCCAGGTCCAGGCAAGCCCCGAGAACTACAACACCGAGATCGGCATGCCGCTGGCGATACTGGCCGCCCCGGAGGGAACCGACGTGTTGGTGCTCGAGATGGGAATGCGCGGGCCGGGTCAGATCGCCGAGCTCTGCGCGATCGCCGCGCCCGACGTCGGGGTGATCACGAACGTCGGTCCGGTCCACGTCGAGCTGCTCGGCTCGGTCGAGGCGATCGCGGCGGCCAAGGCGGAGATCATCGACGGGCTGCGCGACGGCGGGGCGGCCGTCGTTCCGGCCGATCCCGGCCCGCTCGAGCCGCACCTGGAGCGCGCCCACCGGCTGCTGCGCTTCGGCGCCGGGGGCGACGTCGAGGCGACCTGGGTGCTGGCGGAGGCGGGGGAGACCGACGCGCTGGTGAAGACGCCGGAGGGCGAGCACGCCTTCAAGCTGCCGTTCGTCGAGGCCCACAACCTCGACAACGCGCTCGCGGCGATCGCGGTGGGACTCGCGCTCGGATATCCGCTGGGCGAGATGGCGGATCTGGCGCCCGGGATAGTCTTCTCGCGCCTTCGTGGGGAGCTGGTGGAGCTCCCGGAGAACGCCATCCTGATCAACGACTCCTACAACGCCAACCCGGTCTCCATGCGGGCGGCGCTGGACCACCTCGCCACGCTCGAGGCGAGCGGCCGGCGGCTCGCCGTCCTCGGCGAGATGCGCGAGCTGGGGCCGGACTCGGCGGCGTACCACCGCGAGATCGGCCGGCACGCGCGCGAGAAGGGTGTCGAGCTGATCATCGGCGTGGGAGAGCTGGCCGCGGCGTACGAGCCGGACCAGCACGTCCCGGACGCCGAGGCCGCCGCCGACACGCTGGCGGCGGCGCTGGGACCGGGCGACGCGGTCCTGGTCAAGGGGTCGCGGGCGGTCGGCCTCGAGCGGGTGGCCGAGAAGCTGACGGCGGAGGGCTAGGTTGCTCGGCGAGATCCTGATCGCGGCGATGGGCGCGATGCTCATCTGCATCTTCCTCGGCCCGAAGTTCATCGAGTACCTGCGGTTCCGCGAGTTCGGCCAGCAGATCCGGGAGGAGGGGCCCGAGGAGCACCACGAGAAAGCTGGCACGCCGACGATGGGCGGGCTGCTGATCTTCGCGGCCGTCGCGCTCCCGTACCTGGTGCTGTCGGACCGCGACACGCAGAGCCTGGCGGTATTCGGCGTGGCGATCGGCTGCGCCCTGATCGGCTTCGCCGACGACTACCTGAAGATCACGCGGCGCCGCTCGCTCGGCCTCTCGGCGCGGTACAAGCTGGTGCTCCAGGCGGGCCTCGCCGTTGGGCTCTGGTACGTCGCGCGGCACTCCGTCGGCCTCGAGTCGAGCCTCGAGCTGCGCATCTCCCACGCCTCGCTCGACATCCCGGACGCCGTCTACCCGCTGGTGATCTTCCTCGTGATCGCGGGCTCCTCGAACGCGGTCAACCTGACCGACGGGCTGGACGGGCTCGCCGCCGGCTGCTGCGCGATCGTCCTGCTCGCCTACACCGCGATCACCTTCATCACCAGCGGCGAGCACAGCCTCTCGCTGCTCTCGGCGTGCTTCGTCGGCGGGTGCATCGGCTTCCTCTGGTTCAACGCCTTCCCGGCATCGATCTTCATGGGGGACACGGGGTCGCTCGGCTTAGGAGGCGCGATCGGCGCTTTGGCCGTGATGACCCAGACGGAGATCCTCCTGATCGTCACCGGCGGCATCTTCGTGCTCGAGGCCCTCTCGGTCGCCCTCCAGGTCACCGCCTTCAAGGCGTTCCGCCGCCGCGTCCTCCTGATGGCCCCGGTCCACCACCACTTCGAGCTGATGGCCTGGTCGGAGACGAAGATCATGCTCCGCTTCTGGATCATCGCGGCGGTCTGCGCGGGGATCGGCTTCACGCTCTACCAGCAGTCGATCGGGACGTAGGCTCGAGCACCGGCACCGAAGCCGCTCGGGCGCGGATTTGGCGCGTTTCTTCGGCATGTCCGAATGAAGGCGCCAAATGACTGGATTTCGCCTGCCCCAGGCACGCCTGCGCACGCAGGGAGTCGGGGGTCGAGGGCGAACATGGTTATGTGAACTCGGGCGAGAAGCCGCGTCCTCCGCTGCCTGAAGGGCCCTTTCTGGTGGTCGGTCTGGCGCGCTCCGGCGCGGCCATCGCGAGCGTGCTCGCCGGGCGTGGCGAGGCCGTGCTCGGGGTCGACTCCGGCACGCCTGAGGAGGCGGCAGGGCTTGACCGGGCAGGCGTCGAAGTCAGTTTGGGCGTGGAAGGAACACGGCAACTCGATCGTGCCCGAACGGTTGTGAAGAGCCCGGGCGTGCCCCAGGAGGCGCCCGTCTTGCGCGCCGCCCGCGAGCGCGGGATCGAGGTCACCGGCGAGCTCGAGCTCGCCTGGCGGCTGATCCCGAACGCCTTCTGCGCTGTCACCGGGACCAACGGCAAGACGACCACCACCGAGCTCATCGGCCACCTGCATCGAACCGCCGGGCGCCCGGTCGCGGTCGCCGGGAACGTCGGCACGCCGCTCGCCTCGCTGGCCGACGCGATCGACGCCGACGCGACCGTCGTCTGCGAGGCCTCCAGCTTCCAGCTCGAGGACACCAACTACTTCTCGCCGGAGTGCGCGGTCTTCATCAACCTCGCCCCCGACCACCTCGACCGCCACGGGACCCTCGAGAGCTACCTCGAGGCCAAGCTGCGGATCTTCGCCAACCAGGGCAACGACGACGCCGCGGTCTTCAACGGCGACACCCCGGAGCTGCGCGACCGCGACCTGGGCGGCTGCGCCCGCCGGATCCGCTTCTGCCCGGCAGAGGGCGAGTCGGCCGACCCCGACTGCGAGCTCAGCATGCGCGACGGCGTCATCTTCGCCGCCGATGAGCCGCTGCTCCGGGCGGACGAGCTCCAGCTGCTGGGAGGACACAACGTCGAGAACGCGATGGCCGCGGCGGCGGCGGCCCTCGCCTCCGGGCTGCCGCGCGACGCCGTCGCGGAGGGCCTGCGGAGCTTTCGCGGGGTCACCCACCGGCTCGAGCGGGTCAGGGAGTTGGGCGGCGTCCTGTACGTGAACGACTCCAAGGCGACCAACGTCGCCTCGGCCGTCGCCGGAGTCAGGGCCTTCGACGGCGGCGTCCGCCTGATCGCGGGTGGCCGCCCCAAGCAGGAGAGCTTCGCGCCCCTGGCCGAAGCCGTTCGCGAGCGCTGCGTCGCCGTCTATCTGATCGGCGAGGCGGCGGAGCGGATGGCGGAGGAGCTCCAGGGGACCGGCGTCGAGATCGACCAGGCCGGGACCTTGGAGGGCGCCGTCGAGGCGGCCAGCGCGGCCGCCAGCCCCGGCGAGGTCGTCCTGCTCTCCCCGGCCGCGGCCAGCTTCGACGCATTCAAGGACTTCGAGGCCCGGGGGGATCGCTTCCGCGAGCTGGTGGAGGAGCTCGGGTGAGCGCCGCCGCGAAGACGCGCAAGCCGGCGCCCCCGCCGCTCGAGTACTCCCTGCTGCTCACCGCGACCCTCTGCCTGCTCGCCTTCGGCGCGGTGATGGTCTTCAGCGCCAGCTCGGCGCGCTCGCTCCTCAACCACGGCGGCAGCGGCTTCTACTACCTCGAGCGCACCGTGATCTTCGGCGCGATCGGGCTGCTGGTGATGCGCGTCGCCTCCGTTCGCGGCGTGGCGGCGGCGAAGGTGATGACCCCGCTGATCCTGGTCAGCTCGATCTTCCTGCTCTTCGCGGTGCTGCTGCCCGGCGTCGGCACGACGGTCAACGGAGCTCAGCGCTGGGTCGGCGGCGGCTTCGTCCAGTTCCAGCCCTCCGAGCTCGCGAAGATCGCGCTGGTCCTCTACGGCTCCTACCTGCTCGCGGCCGAGCCGAAGCGGGTCAGGACGCTGGGCGGCCTCGGCCCCTACCTGCTGATCGTGGGCCTGTCGATCCTGCTGATCGCGAAGGAGCCGGACCTCGGCACCGCCATCGTGGTCTCGTTCGCCGTCACCTGCATTCTCTTTCTCGCGGGCGTCAAGCCGCGGACGCTGGCGCCGGTGGGAGCGATCATCGCGTTCCTCGTCGTCGTGATGATCGCGATGCACCCGTACCAGGAGGCCCGGCTCACCGGGTTCCTCCATCCGAACAGCGACACCAGCGGGGCGGGCTTCCAGGCCAAGCAGGCGACCATCGCAATCGGCTCCGGTGGCCTCACGGGAGTCGGGCTGGGCGAGAGCGTGCAGAAGGCCTCCTACCTGCCGGAGGCCCACACCGACATGATCGCCGCGGTGATCGGCGAGGAGCTCGGGCTGGTGGGGATGTTCGTCCTCGTCGGCCTCTTCGGGATGTTCGGATACGCGGGCCTGCGCGCGGCGCACCGGGCACGCGATCGCTTCAGCAAGTTGCTCGCGGCCGGCCTCACCTCGCTGATCCTCGCCCAGGCGGCGCTCAACCTCTTCGCGGTGCTGGGGCTCGCGCCGCTCACGGGAGTACCCCTTCCATTCGTCTCGTATGGAGGGACGAGCCTCGTGATCACGCTCGCCGCGGCGGGCCTGATCCTGAACGTGGCCCGGCGACCCGCTCATTCGGCCTCGCGGAGAGGCTCCGGCAGTGGTGCGGGCTCGCGCCCTGCGAGACTGCGCGTCGTCGAGGGCGGATCCAACGTGACTAGAAGAAAGCGCTCAGCAAGTGGCACGAGTCGTAATAGCGGCCGGAGGCACGGCGGGACACGTCGTGCCGGCGATCGCCGTCGCCGACGCGCTTCGGGCTGAGGGCTCCGAGGTCAGCTTCCTCGGGACGCGCGAGCGCGCCGAGGCGGATCTCGTGCCCGCGGCTGGGTACGAGATCGACTTCCTGCGCGTCAGCGGCCTAAATCGAAAGAACCCTCTGAAGGCCGCCCGCGCTGCTTGGAGGGCCACTCGCGCCGTCCCGGCGGCCCGTCGGATCCTGGAGCGGCGAAAGGCCGACGTGGTGCTCGGCGGCGGCGGGTACGTCGCAGGTCCGACCGGCCTGGCGGCCGTCCGCATGGGACTCCCGCTGGTGCTGACCGAAGCCGACAGCCACCTGGGCCTCGCGAACCGCATGCTGGCGCGGCGCGCACAGCGCGTCTGCCTCGCCTTCCCGATCTCGGGCCGCGATGGCGGCCCGTACGTGGTGACGGGTCGGCCGGTTCCGCGCGCCGTGCTGGAGGCGGATGCGGCCGTCGCGCGCCGCCGCTTCGGCATCCCGGAGCCCGCGGACTGCGTGACCGTCGTCGGAGGCAGTCTCGGGGCGCTCTCCATCAATCGGGCCGCCTTCGAGGCCTTCGTCGGCATGCGGGGTGACCACGTCGGGCAGCCGTGGGTCGTCCACGTCGTCGGCCGGCGCGACTACCCGGAGCTGCGACGCCGCTGGGACGAGGAAGGGAGGCCGGAGCGCTACACGCTGCTCCAGTACGAGCCCGACCTCGGTGAGGTCCTGGCGGCCGCGGACCTGGTCGTCGCCCGCTCCGGCGGCTCCGTGATGGAGATCGCCGCGGCCGGCCGTCCCGCGATCCTGATTCCTTATCCGCATGCGACGGGGGACCACCAGACGACTAACGCCCGCTGGATGGCCGACGGCGGCGCGGCCGTAGTGATCCCGGACGCGGAGCTGACCGCCGGCCGGCTCAGCGCCACGATCGCGGAGCTGCTCGCCGATGAGGACCGTCTGCGCGAGATGAGCATCGCGGCACGTCGGCTCGCCAAGCCCGACGCGGCGGAGAGGATCGCCGGAGAGGTCCTGAGAGCGGTCGGGGATGGCTGAGCCGATGGAGGGGCGGAAGCTCCACTTCATCGCGATCGGCGGCGCCGGCATGAGCGGTCTCGCCCTCGTCTGCCGCCAGCTCGGAGCCGAGGTGAGCGGCTCCGACCGAGCCGAGTCCTCTTATATGGAGCGCCTGCGCGCTGCGGGCATCGAGCCGCACCTCGGCCACGACGCCGAGCAGGTGCCGGCCGACGCGGACGTGGTGGTCTCCACGGCGATCCCCGCGGACAACCCCGAGCTCGCCCGGGCTCGCGAGCGCGGGCAGCGCGTGATCCACCGCGGTGAGCTCCTCGCCGAGCTCTGCTCGCAGCGCCGCCTGCTGGCGATCGCCGGCACCCACGGCAAGACGACCACGGCAGCGATGTGCATCTGGGCGCTTCGGGCCACCGGCGCCGACCCGGCCTTCTTCCTCGGCGGCGAGCTGCCGGGCGCGGGCGCAGACGGCGATCCGACCAACGCCGGCTGGGGCGAGGGCGAGTGGGTGGTCGCAGAGGCCGACGAGAGCGACGCCAGCTTTCTCAAGCTCCGGCCCGAGGTGGCGGTGATCACCAACCTCGAGCTCGACCATCACTCCCGCTGGGGATCCCTGTCCGAGCTCTCCGAGGCCTTCGCGGCCTTCGCCGCCCCGGCGAGCGGGCTGGTGACCGGTGCCGACGTGAGCCTGCCCGGCCAGAAGGCGCAGAGGGTCCGGTTCGCCCTCGAGCCGGCGCCGGGTGAGCCGCCACGGGAGGCCGAGCTCCTGGCCACTGACATCGAGCCCATGGACGGCGGCGCCAACTTCCGGGCGCGCGGCGCAGGAATCGGCACGGAGGTCTCGCTGCGGGTCCCGGGACGGCACAACGTCGCCAACGCCCTGGCGGCGCTGGGCGGCCTCTCGCTCGCCTCCGCCGATGTGGAGGCATGCGCGCGGGCGCTTGGCGGCTTCCCCGGAGTGGCGCGCAGGCTGGAGCTCAAGGGCGAGGCGCACGGCGCCCGCGTCTACGACGACTACGCCCACCATCCGACCGAGGTGGCCGCGACGCTCGAGGCCGCCAGGGACCTCGATCCGCGTCGGCTCATCGTTGCCTTCCAGCCGCATCTCTACTCACGGACCAAAGCGCTGGCCACGGAGTTCGGGGCCGCGCTCGCGGCGGCCGACGAGGTCGCGGTGCTCGACGTCTATCCAGCCCGCGAGGAGCCCGTCGGCGAGCTGGAGGGCGTGAGCGGCATGATGGTCGCGAGCGCCGCAGCCGACCACGGTGGCGGCAGGCGCGTCTGGTGGCTGCCCACGGCCGAGCTGGCCGCCCGCGCGCTCGGCCCCCGCCTGGGCGAGGGGGACGTCCTGATCACGATCGGCGCCGGCGACGTCTACAAGCTCGCCGAGGCACTGGTGAACGGGGGCGAGGGCCGATGAGCGCTCCGGAGGGGGTCGAGAGGGACTATCCGCTGTCGCGCCTCACCACGGTCCGTGCGGGTGGGGCGGCCGACTACTTCGCGCGCCCCGACAGTCAGGAGACGGTGATCGAGCTCCTGGCTTGGGCTGACGCCGAGGACCTGCCGGTGGGCATGGTCGGCTCGGGCTCGAACCTGCTGGTCTCAGACGACGGCTTCAGAGGCCTGGTCATGAAGCTCGACGGCGAGCTGACCCGGATCGAGCGGGACGGCACGAGGGTGATCTGCGGGGGTGGGGCGCGGCTTCCCTCGGCTGCCGCGAAGTCCGCCGGGTGGGGCCTCACGGGTCTCGAGTTCGGCGTGAACATCCCGGGCACGGTCGGGGGCGCGGTCCGGATGAACGCGAATGCGTACGGCGGCGAGCTCGGGCGGGTGCTGGAGCAGGTCACCGTCTGCACGCCGACCGGCGCGGAGGAGCGCCGCCCGGAGGACCTCGGCTTCCGCTACCGAGGCTCGAACCTCGGCGATCGCGACGTGGTCGCGCTTGCGACCTTCGGGCTGGAGGACGGCAATCCGGCCGACGTCAAGGCCACCATGGCGGACATGCGGCGCAGGCGCAAGGAGGCGCAACCCTCGGGAATCAAGACCTTCGGGTCGACGTTCATGAATCCCGAGGACGTGCGGGCCGAGGGCCGCTCGGCCGGGCAGCTGCTCGACGCGGCAGGCTGCCGGGGCCTGCAGGTCGGTGGCGCCCGTCTGTCGCCGAAGCACGCGAACTTCGTCGAGAACACCGGCGATGCAACGACCGCGGACATCCTCGAGGTGATGGCCGAGGCGCGCCGCAAGGTCCACGAGCGGTTCGGTGTGACGCTTGAGCCGGAGGTCCAGGTGCTGGGGGACGTGAGCTGGCCGGAGGAATGGAGCCTCGAGCGGTGAATCCGGAGGTATGGCAACCAGGGCTCTGAACCCTCGCCGTCCGGTCGCGCGGCCTCGCTCGCGTCCGCGGCCCCGTCCCTCCTCGCGAAGCGCGGTCATCCGCCGGCGGGTGCTCGCAGCGGCGGTCCTGCTGCTCGCGCTGTACGGCCTCTACACCTTCTGGTTCCGCGACCTCTCCTGGTTCGCGATCCACGATGTGACGATCAAGGGCGCGACGACCAACGAGCGACAGATCAAGTCCGCCGTCGAGCAGGTAGCCGGCGACATGACCACCCTCCACATAAAGGACGACGAGCTGCGCAACGCCGTCGCCCGCTTCCCGACCGTGGCCTCGGTGGGCGCGAGCACGAGCTTCCCGCACGGCCTGCAGGTGACGATCACCGAGCGCCTGCCGGTCGCCTTCGTTCTGATCAGGGGAGAGCGGACGGCGGTCTCAGCTGACGGCTACCTGCTCACCGGGGCGGACTTCGACGCACAGGCCCTGCCGCGAATCGAGGGAGCGGCCGCCCATGGAGTACGCCTCGACGAGGACACCGCCGCCCAGGCGGCGATCCTCGGGGCGACGCCCGCTCCGCTCAAGAACCGCATCACGACGTCGACCTGGGATGACCAGCGCGGGGGAGTGGTCGTGGACCTGAAGAACGGGCCCGAGGTTCGCTTCGGCGACGGCTCGCGGGCCCAGGACAAGTGGGCGGCGGCCGTCGCCGTGCTCTCCAGCAACGAGCGCGGCTCGCCCTCCTATCTCGACGTCAGCGTCCCGGACCGCCCGGTCTCGGGCGGCTGAGGACGTGCTGCAACGAGCCATGCACGCCCATTTCGGCGATTCGGCGAGGGGCGAGGGCTCCACGCACGGGGGCCGGAGGCCTGTTTCGGAAATACGTCATTTGCAGGACTTTTCCGGGGTCTCAACCAACTCTAGACCTCGACCTCGACAGTAGACTCACCCCGCAGGAACCCTCAAGGGAGACTTGAGACTGCAGGCTTGCGCGCTGCAGGAAACCGCGTACCCTGTTCGTAAATCGGTATTGCCCCGCAGCCGAATCGGCGGTGAGGGGCTCGGAGCAGGACCAACCATGGAAACGTCATATCTGGCCGTAATCAAGGTCGTCGGAGTCGGTGGTGGCGGTTCGAACGCCGTCAGCCGGATGGTCGACGCGGGTCTCCGCGGCGTCGAGTTCGTCGCAGTGAACACCGATGCGCAGGCCCTGCAGGCCTGCGACGCCGACGTGAAGATCGGGATCGGCCACAACCTCACCAAGGGCCTCGGCGCGGGCGCGAACCCCGAGGTCGGCGCCGGCGCGGCCGCAGAGTCTCGCGATGAGATCAAGGACGCGCTCAAGGGCGCGGACATGATCTTCATCACCTGCGGCGAGGGTGGCGGCACCGGTACCGGCGCGGCCCCCGTGATCGCCGAGATCGCCAAGCAGGAGATCGGCGCCCTCACCGTCGGCGCCGTCACCAAGCCCTTCGAGTTCGAGGGCAAGAAGCGCATGGCCCAGGCCGAGGAGGGGATCGACCGGCTCCGCAAGGAGGTCGACACCCTGATCACCGTCCCGAACGAGAAGCTGCTGCAGATCGTCGAGCGGCGGACCACGATCCTCGAAGCCTTCCGTGAGGCCGACGACATCCTCCGCCAGGGTGTCCAGGGCATCACCGACCTGATCACGATCCCCGGCCTGATCAACCTCGACTTCGCCGACGTCCGCCTGGTCATGCACCAGGCCGGCTCCGCTCTGATGGGCGTCGGGACGGGCACCGGCGAGAACCGCGCCGTCGAGGCCGCCAAGGCGGCGATCACCTCGCCTCTCATCGAAGAGCAGATCGACGGCGCCAAGGGCATGCTCCTGAACGTCACCGGTGGCGAGGATCTCGGCCTGTTCGAGGTCAACGAGGCCGCGCGGCTTTGCATCCAGGCCGCCGACTCGAACGCGAACATCGTCTTCGGTGCGGTCGTCGACTCCTCCATGCACGAGGAAGTCCGCGTCACCGTCATCGCGACCGGCTTCGAGGGCTTCGAGATGATCGCCCGGGCGCCGGAGTTCACGGCACGCGCGGCCGAGCGCCGCCCGGCCGCCGTCGGCCGCAGTCGCGAGACGCTTTCGGACCTGCGCATCTCCGAGTCCGAGATCGACGTTCCCGACTTCCTGAAGTAGATGTCCGGACCGCGGAAGGCGGTCGAGGGCGTCCGAGCTGCAGCGGTGGTGGTCGGCGGCTCCCTGTTGCTTCTGCTTGCGGCTGGAAGGTGCGTCAGCGCCACGGTCCGCGCACTCGCACGAGGCCGGCTGCCGTCGCTGCCGGCCGCTCTCGGGACAGCCGCGCTGGTCGCCTACGCCGGGCCGCTGCGACGCTGGATGCAGAGCTGGGGAGCGCCCGGCGAGGGGACGACGACCGAGCCCGTCCATGCCATCGAGGTGGATGCCCCCGCGGAGGAGGTCTGGCCCTGGCTCGCCCAGCTGGGCCAGGACCGCGGCGGGTTCTACAGCTACGAGTGGCTCGAGAACCTGGCGGGCTGCGGGATTCGGAACGCAGACCGGATTCACCCGGCGTGGCAGCGCCGCGAGATGGGCGAGAAGGTGATGCTGCATCCCCTCGTGGGGCTGGCCGTGAGCCGCTTCGAGCCCGGGCGGGAAATCGCCCTGGAGGGCTGGGGGTCGTTCGCCGTCGAGCCCCTGGGGGATGTCCGCAGCAGGGTCATCTGCCGCGGGGAGCCGCACGACAGCCCTCTGTACACCGCCTACTACGTCGGGCTGATCGAGCTGCCCCACTTCGTGATGGAGCGCAAGATGCTGCTCGGGATCAAGGAGCGTGCAGAGCGCGCCGCGCTTCATCCTCCTGATCGAGAAAGAAGATCTCGACCCGAGTGATCCTGCCGGCGTCGTTGAAGGTCCACACCGTGAGAGCTTCGAGCTCCATCTCGATCCCGCTGCCTGCGCCGCGAGCCTTGCTGAGAGAGCGGACGAGGATCCGGTTGCCGCTCACCTCGTGGTCGAGCATCTCGTAGGTCTGCGATTCGAACGCGTCCGGCTCCATCCAGGCTCGCACCGCGTCCGCGCCGTGCAGGTCAGGCAGGGCCCCCGCCCGCACGAAGACGATGTCGGGATCGGCCAGTTCGATCGCCGCGTCGAAGTCGCCTCGGTTGATCGCCTCGTTGTTCCGCCTCAGCGCCTCGATCATCTGCTCCTCGGTGAGTGCCATGCGCGGCAGTATCGTGCCCGCCGTGGAAGCAGGCACGCTCAAGAGGACCCCGCTCTACGGGGCGCACGTCGCTGCAGGCGCCAAGCTGGTGCCGTTCGCGGGCTGGTCGATGCCCGTCGAGTACGACGGGATCAAGGCGGAGCACCTGCGCGTTCGCAGCGCGTGCGGCGTCTTCGACGTCTCCCACATGGGCGAGATCGAGACCGAGGGGCCGCAGGCGGCGGAGCTCCTCCAGCGGCTGCTCTCCAACGACGTGTCGAAGATCGCGGTCGGCGGCGCGCAGTACTCGTGCCTCTGCCGAGAGGACGGAGGAGTCCTCGATGACCTCTTCAGCTACCGGCTGGGCGAGGAGCGCTACCTCACCGTCACCAACGCCGCGAACCATGAGCGCGACCTCGAGTGGTTCGAGGCGCACGCGGTCGAGTTCGAGGACGCCGAGGTCCGGGACCGGATCGACGCGTACGCGATGCTGGCGGTGCAGGGGCCGGAGGCCCGCCAGATCGTCCAGCGGGTCACCGACGGTGAGCTGCCGCCTCGCTTCAGAACGGCGGAGCTTCCGGTTGCCGGCGCCCCGACCCTCGTCTGCGGGACCGGCTACACGGGCGAGGACGGGGTTGAGCTGCTGATGGCCCCCGAGGACGCGACCACCGTCTGGGACGCCCTCGTCGGCGGCGGGGCGGGTCCCACCGGGTTGGGCGCCCGCGACACCCTCCGGCTCGAGGTCAACTACTGCCTCTACGGCAACGACCTCACCGAAGAGCGCACGCCGATCGAGGCCGGCCTGGGCTGGTGCGTGAAGGAGGAGACGGGCTTCATCGGCTCCGCGGCCTGCAGGCGGGAGAGGGAGGAGGGGCCGAAGGAGGTCCTCGAGCCCTTCGTCATCACCGGCGCCGGGATCCCGCGGCAGGGAAACCCGATCGTCTCGGGCGACGACGAGGTGGGCGTGGTCACCAGCGGGACGCTCTCGCCCTGCCTCGAGGTCGGCATCGGCATGGGCTACCTGCGCAGCGACCTGGCCGAGCCGGGGACGGCGGTCGAGATCGACGTCCGCGGCAAGCGGCGGGCGGCCGAGATCCGCGAGCGGCCGCTCTACTCCAAGGACAAGTAGGTTTCCGGCGTGGCCGACGAGACGTACCCCGACGACCTCCGCTACCACCCCGAGCACGACTGGGCGCGCATCGACGGCGAGGTCGCGACCTTCGGGGTCACCTGGTACGCGCAGGACGCGCTCGGCGAGGTGGTCTTCTACGAGCCGCCCGAGGTGGGCAAGGAGCTGAAGAAGGACGAGGCCTACGCGGAGGTCGAGTCGGTGAAGGCCGTCTCCGACGTCTACGCGCCGCTCTCCGGCGAGGTGACCGAGGTGAACTCGGCGCTGGCGGAGAACCCCGAGAAGATCAACCAGGACCCCTACGGCGAGGGCTGGATGGTCAAGGTGAAGCTCTCCGACGCCTCCGAGGCGGACGGCCTGATGGACGTCGTCGCCTACAAGAAGCTGCTCGAAGACGAGTCCTAGCTACGGCGCTGCCGGGGTCGTCATGAGCGGCCAGGCCATCGGACTCGCGATCTCCGTCTTCCTCGCCTGCGCGGTGGAGGCGATAGAGGCTCTCACGATCGTCCTCGCTGTCGGCACGACGCGCAGCTGGCGCGCCGCGCTGAGCGGCTGCGCGACGGCCGTCATCGCGCTGGCGGCGACGACTGCGATCCTCGGTCCGCGGCTGACCTCCCTGCCCCTGGACACGCTGAGGCTGGTGGTAGGTGGGCTGCTGCTCGTCTTCGGGCTGCAGTGGCTTCGCAAGGCCATCCTGAGAGCGGCGGGAATCAAGGCCCAGCACGACGAAGACGAGATCTACCGCGAGGAGACGTCGGCGGCGAGCCGAGCCGGCGCGCCGACGGCGGCGCTGGACCCGTACTCGTTCACGATCGCCTTCAAGGGTGTCCTGTTGGAGGGCCTCGAGGTCGTCTTCATCGCCCTCACGTTCGGAGCAAACCAGCATCGCGTCGGCCTCGCCGCGGCGGCGGCTGCGGCAGCAGTGGTCCTGGTCGCGACACTGGGCTTTGCGGTCCGTCACCCGCTCGCCCGGGCGCCGGAGAACGCAATGAAGTTCAGCGTAGGGGTGATGCTGACCTCGTTCGGGATCTTCTGGGGCGGCGAGGGGGCGGGAGCAAGCTGGCCCGGCGGGGACGCCGCCCTGCTCGCCATCGTCCCGGCCGTGCTGGTCTTCTCCCTCCTGCTCGTGCGGCTCTCCCATTCAGAGACCGCGACTGCCTGGACGGCCACACCATGAGCCGGGTTCGCGATGCGGCGGCCGGAGCCTGGGAATTCATCGCCGGCGATGACTGGGTGACCGCCGCCGGTGTCGTGGCGGCGCTGGGGCTCACGGCCTTGGTGGATGAGGCCGCATCCGCATGGCTCGTGGTGCCCGTGGCGGTCGCGATCCTGCTCGCTCTCTCGATCTGGAGGGAGACGCGAAAAGGGCGCGACGCCTGAGCGCTTGGCTATCCTGCGCGTCCGAGCGATGAGGCTCGCTCCTAACCGCGGTTCGCGCCGCTGATGGCCTCTACCCCGATGTCTACGACACCAGGAGGTCAGCAGCCGTGACATACGCCTTGGTCGCCGTCTTCGGCGCGGCCGGAGCGATCAGCCGGTACGCCCTCGACGGCTGGATCAGCGACATGACGCACGGGCAGTTCCCGTGGGGGACCTTCGTGATCAATCTCCTCGGCGCCTTCGCCCTCGGGATCGTCGTGGCCCTCACCACCGAGCGGCTCCTGCTCAGTCCCAACTGGCGCGTGGCGCTGGGGATCGGCTTCCTCGGCTCGTTCACGACGTTCTCGACCTATGCGTACGAGAGCGTCAAGCTCGCCGAGGATGGCGCCGTCGGACTGGCTCTGGTGAACTCCGTCGGGATGGTCGCACTCGGCCTGCTCGCCGCGGTACTCGGCCTGGCACTCGGGAGGACGCTGTGAAGCTCGAGGGCGAGGGCAAGCTGCTCCGCATCTTCATCGGCGAGTCCGACAAGCATGGCCGCAAGCCTCTCTACCAGGCGATCGTGGAGATGCTCCGCGAGGAGGGCATGGCCGGCGCAACCGTGCTTCGGGGCGTGGAGGGCTTCGGGGCGCACTCTCACCTGCACACGGCGCGCATCCTGCGGCTCTCCGAGGACCTGCCGATCGTGATCGAGGTCGCCGACACCGCGGAGAAGATCGAGGCGATCATGCCCAAGCTCGACGAGATGGTCACCGACGGGATGGTCACGCTCGAGCGCGTCGAGGTGGTCACCTACCGGGCGCAGGAGAAGGGCGACTAGGGCGATCCGCCGACCCGGCCCATCGGTGGGCCTCACTACGATGGGTCGTCCGTGAGCCGGTACACGTCCGCCACCGATCAGGATCGTCAGGAGATGCTCGACGCGATCGGCGTCTCCTCGATCGACGAGCTCTTCGACGTGATCCCCGAGGCCGTGCGCCTGGGCCGCCCGCTCGAGCTTCCAGACGGAGAGCCCGAGACCGAGGTCTACGACCGCCTCGCCGGTCTCGCCGCGCGCAATGCCCACGCCGAGGCGGAGACGAGCTTCCTGGGCGCGGGGATGTACGACCACTACGTGCCGGCGATCGTCGACGCGATCATCGGCCGCTCCGAGTTCCTCACCCCCTACACGCCGTACCAGCCCGAGATCTCCCAGGGCGGGCTGCAGGTGATGTTCGAGTTCCAGACCGCGATGTCGGAGCTCACCGGCCTGCCGGTCTCGAACGCCGCCCTGTACGAGGGACCGTCGGCCGTGGCCTCCGCGGCGTATCTGGCGATCGGCGCAACGGGCCGGAAGAAGCTGGTCGCCTCCCGCGGGGTCCACCCGCACAGCCGCGAGTCGCTGGTCACCTACGGCGCCGGATTCGGAACCGAGCTGGTCGAGGTGGCCCTGGCCGGTGGTGTGACCGACGCATCCGCCCTGGCCGAGGCGATCGACGACGAAACCGCCGCCGTCTTCCTGCAGCAGCCGAACTTCCTGGGTTCCGTCGAGGACATCGAGGCGCTCGGCGCCAAGGCCAAGGAGCACGGCGCCCTGGTCGTCGTCGCGTGTGATCCGATGGCGCTCTCGATCCTGCGGCCCCCCGGCGAGTGCGGCGCCGACATCGCTGTGGGGGAGGGCCAGCCGCTCGGCAACCGCCTCGACTACGGCGGGCCTTCCTTCGGGTTCTTCTGCGCGACGGATGAGCACATCCGCCGCATGCCCGGCCGCATCGCGGGCGAGACCACCGACGTCGACGGGCGCCGCGGCTTCGTGCTCACCCTGCAGACGCGCGAGCAGCACATCCGCCGCGAGAAGGCGACGCACAACATCTGCACCGCCCAGGCGCTCAACGCACTGGCGGGGATGATCCACCTGTCCTGGCTCGGCAAGCGCGGCTTCGTCGAGCTCGGGGAGCTGCTCGTTCGCCGGACGGCCTATGCCCGCGAGCGCCTGGCGCAGGTCGACGGCGTCGAGCTCCTGCACGGGGCCCCCGTCGTCCGCGAGTTCGCGGTCGGTCTGGACGTGCCGGTTGACCTGGTTCTCGACCGCTGTGCCGCCGAGGGCATCGG
Organism: uncultured Solirubrobacterales bacterium; assembly: GCA_963744105.1. GTDB lineage: Bacteria > Actinomycetota > Thermoleophilia > Solirubrobacterales > 70-9 > DASUPK01. The sequence goes on from CAVUSJ010000001.1 coordinate 117,894, forward strand.
CGCCGGCTATCCGCTTGGGCGCGACTACCCGGAGCATGAGAACGGGCTCCTCGTGGCGATCACGGAGCGCCGCAGCAAGGCTGACATCGACCGGCTCGCCGAGGTACTCGGCCGAGCCGTGGCCGACCTGAGGGGATCGAAGGTCGCGGAGGGGGTGGCGTCGTGAGCAACCCGCTCGGGCCCGAGATCAGCGAGACGCCGATGCAGCGAGACCGCGCCACGACGATCTACGAGCGGTCGGTCGAGGGCCGCCGCGCGGCCACGCTGCCCGAGACCGGGGTGGAGGAGCGCCCGATCGACGAGCTGGTTCCCAAGAACCTCCTCCGGGAGAAGGCGGCGGAGCTCCCCGAGATCTCCGAGCCGGAGATCGTCCGTCACTACAACCGGATCTCGCGGCGGAACTTCGACCTCGACACGGGCTTCTATCCGCTGGGCTCGTGCACGATGAAGCACAACCCGCGCCTCAACGAACGGGTGGCTGCCCTCGCTGGGCACGCCCGGCTGCACCCCGCGCAGGAGCCGAGGCGCGCCCAGGGGGCGCTCGAGTTGATGTGGCTGCTCCAGCAGTCCCTCTCGGAGATCTGCGGCCTTCCGCACGTGAGCCTCCAGCCGTCGGCGGGCTCCCACGGCGAGCTTGCGGGGCTTCTGCTGACACGCGCCTACCACGCGGATCGCGGCGAGAGCCGGACCAAGGTGCTGACGCCGGACACGGCGCACGGCACCAATCCGGCGACCGTGACGATGGCCGGCTACGAGGTGGTCAAGCTCGCCTCCAACGAGAAGGGCGGCATCGACCTCGACGACCTGCGGGCGAAGGCCGGGGACGACACCGCCTGCCTGATGCTCACCAATCCGAACACGCTTGGCCTGTTCGACGAGAACATCGAGGAGATCGCCTCGATCGTCCACGAGGCCGGCGGCACGCTCTACTACGACGGCGCGAACCTGAACGCGATCATGGGCCGCTCGCGGCCGGGCGACATGGGCTTCGACATCGTCCACGTCAACCTCCACAAGTCGTTCTCGCAGCCGCACGGCGGTGGCGGCCCGGGCGCAGGCCCGATCGCCTGCTCGGACCGGATCGAGCCGTTCCTCCCTCGGCCGCAGGTCGTTCGCCGCGAGCCGCAGAACGGGGGAGCGCCTTCATTCGATCTCGACTTCGACCGCCCGAAGTCAATCGGCAGGCTCCGCGGCTTCCAGGGCAACTTCGGCGTCTTCGTGCGCTCGTACGCGTACATCCTCAGCCTTGGCGGAGACGGCCTTCAGGAGGCGTCCGAGACGGCCGTGCTCAACGCCAACTACCTGCTCGCCAAGCTGAGCAAGGGGAAGGCCGGCAGGTACGCGCCGGTGGCCTTCGAGAACCGGCCGATGCACGAGTTCGTGCTCTCCGGAGCACCCGCGAAGAAGGAGCTCGGCATCAAGACGCTCGACATCGCGAAGCGCCTGCTCGACCACGGCATGCACCCGCCGACGGTCTACTTCCCGCTGCTGGTCGACGAGGCCCTGATGGTCGAGCCCACGGAGACCGAGACGCGCGAGACCCTCGACGCCTTCGCCGAGGCGATCGAGTCCATTCTCGACGAGGCCGGCGACGACCCCGGGATCGCGCAGGCAGCGCCCTACACGACCCCGGTCCGCCGCCTCGACGAGGTCGGGGCGAACCGCAACCCGGTCGTCCGCCAGCCGCTCTAGCCGGGGCAGGAACGCCGGGGGCGCCGACAGCCCCTAGGTGCTCGGCTGCCGGCGCCCCGCGAGCGTCACTAGCCCTTGACGGTCTTGACCGCCGGGACCTTGAGCGCCGTGATCTCGGCGTGGTTCACGTCCGCTGCCTGGGTCGACGAGCACAGCAGCTGCGCGGTGGTCGCTGCCTTCGCCTGGCCCGAGACCTCCATGGCGACGCTGTTCTGCGCCGAAACGGTGCCGGTCCCAGTGAAGGTGTCCGACTGGTCCTGAGCAACGCCGTTGATCCGCAGGTAGCAGACGATGTTGGCGCCGACGGTGTTCTGACGGACGTCGAAGGTCGAGCGGACGTCATAGGCGCCCTGCGACAGGCTCAGGGTGCCGAGAACGCTCAGACCAGTCCCCAGGTTCGCCGGTCCAGCGATGTTCAGCTGGCTGACGTTCGTCTTCTTGGCGATCGTCTTGTTGACCTTCTTCGCGGTCACGCCGTTCGAGCCGGCGATCACGGGCGTGACGAGAAGCACTGCGGCAAGCAGCCCCGCCAGGACGGCAGGCACGGCCCAGCGGCCGGGCCCATCTTTCAGGATTCGCATCAGTCCTCCTTGTGGTTGCCGCGCCCAGACGCGGGCGCACGACGGGACCATTTCACGGAGCCCGGAGGGCAATGAGGACGGGCTACTCGGTTTCGAGTTCGCCCAGGTCAGGCAGCTTCTGCTTGGTGGAGAGGACCGGCTCGAACAGGTCGCCCTCCTTGTCGATGCGCTTGATCGCGGCGGGGATCTCGAAACGGAGCTTCTCGGCGGACCTCTTGTTCTTCGAGCCGCGCTCCACCTCCGCCCAACGGAGCGGGATCGAGGCGGTCGGGTACTCCCGGGCCCTCAGGGAGTAGACGGCGATTGTCGTCTTCTTCTGGTGGTTCTGGCTCCAGTCGACGAAGACCTTGCCGCGCCGGTCGACCTTCGCCATCTTCGAGACGACGTCCTTCGGCGTCTGCTTCTCCAGCAGCTGCGCGACCGCCTTGGCGAACGGACTGGTCTGCTCGTAGGTGACTTTTGTGTTGAGCGGGAAGTAGACCTGCAGTCCCTTGCCGCCGGAGACCTTCGGAAAGCCCTCGAGACCGAACGCACCGAACAGATCGCGGACCCGGAGCGCAACCTTGCAGCACTCCTGAAGCCCGGCGGGAGCGCCCGGGTCGAGGTCGAAGGCGAGCACCGTCGGCTGCTCCATGCGGGTCGACTTCGAGAGGGAGGGATGGAGCTCCAGCGAGGCCAGCTGAGCCATCCAGACGAGGGTGGGCTTGTTCTCGCAGAGGCAGAAGTCGATCTCACCGGCGCGCCGGTCGACGTAGATCGGCGTCGTCTTCACCCAGTCGGGCCGGTGCTTCGGGCAGTTCTTCTCGAAGAACGAGGTCTGCGGCTTGCCGACGCCCTCGGGAAAGCGGCGCAGCGTGAGCGGGCGCCCCTTCAGGTGGGGAAGGATCAGGTCGGAGACGCGGGCGTAGTAGTCGATGACCTCCGCCTTGGTGGTGCCCGTCTCCGGGTAGAGCACCTTGTCGAGGTTGGTCAGCTTGACCTTGCGCCGACCAATCGTTACTTCGGTGCCCTTGGCTATGCCTTGGCCCTCTTGCGGGTTGACCCGGCGGCGGGTTTTGTGGCCGCCGTTGATTTAGCGTTGCCGGAGCTCTTCGACTTCGAGCCCGAGCTCTTGGAGCGCGAGGACGACTTGGCCTTCGGCTTCGGCTTGGGCTTCGACTTAGCGGCCTTGCCGTCGGTGGCCGCCTCCTCGCCCTTGACGGCGGCGAGGCTTTCCTCGAGGGCGGCCATCAGGTCCGGTGCCTTGGTCGGCTTCGGCTCCTCGGTGGGCGCGCTGACGACCTCCTCCCCGGCCGCTTTTTGTTGGAGCAGATCGAGCAGCTCCTCGCGATACTCGTCGCGGTAGCTGCCCGGATCGAAATCGCTGGTCAGCGACTCGATCAGCTGCTTGGCCATCTGGAGCTCGCGCTGATCGGGCTTCTTGGGCTTCTCGTCCTCGAAGACCTCGCCGTCGAGGTCGTCGGGGGAGCTGACCTCGTCGTGGAACCGCATCGTGGTGAGGGTGAGAACGTCGTCCATCGGCCTGATCGCCGCCAGGTGCTCCTTGTTGCGCAGGACGAAGCGGGCGACCGCGACCTTGCGGGACTCCTTCATCGCCTGGACGAGGAGTGCGTAGGCGCGAGCGGCGCCCTTGTCGGGGCCGAGGAAGTAGGGCTGCTCGAAGTAGATCGGGTCGATGTCGTCGAGATCGACGAAGTCCTGGATCTCGATCGCCCGGGTCTTCTTGGGGTCGAGCTCGGAGAGCTCGTCGCGGCTGAGGACCACATACTGGTCCGGCGCGTACTCATAGCCCTTGACGATCTTCTCGTAGGGGACCTCCTTGCCGTCGGACTCGGCCACGCGCTTGTGCTTGACGCGCGAGCCGTCGCCCTCACGGAGCTCGCGGAAGCGCACGGTCTGCTTGGAGACCGCGCTGTAGAGCTTCACGGGCACGTTGAGCAGCCCGAAGCTGATCGATCCACTCCATATCGCCCTAGCCACGCTCAATCACCTCGCATCCGAATCCTTCGACATAGCTGAGATTACCCCTGGGGTCGCACCGGCAATCGGGCGCAACCTTGCGTCTTCATGCCCATTACGACCCGGCGCGTGAGCAAGACTCATCGGTCGGGAGGGCTCAGCCGTTCATATTCGGCGCGGGCCTGGTCGCCGTCGAGAAAGTCGCGCAGCTCTTCCAGGCGCCCATCCCGGTAGCGCATCAGCTGAAAGAACGGCGTGTTGACGGCCGCGCCGCTGCTCGGGCCCTCGACTCCGGGAACTCCCGTGCCTCGTGCAGGACGATGTCGGGCGCCCAGACCCTCTCGAAGCCCGGCAGACCCTCGCTGTTCCACTCGTCGTACCACAGGGTGATCGGGCGATTCGCCTCCTCCGTATTGGTCACGGTGATCGAGTGTAGGCCCGGGTCAGACCGGGCCGTAGCCACCAGCGGCCGTCAGAACTCCTTGACGACCTCGCGCGGATCCTTGTCGTCGCGCATGCCCTTGAAGGCCGGCTGGCGGAGCGTCCCCTCGTTGGTCCACTCGGTCCAGGAGACCTCGCAGACGAGCTCCGGCTCGCACCAGACCGCCAACCGAGCCTTGGGGCCGGTCGGCGCGCCGGCGTCGAAGGGGCTGTCCGGGCGCTCGCGCTTGCTGAGCTCCTTCGTCAGGAAGTCGAGATCGCTCTCCTTCAGGCCGGAGCCGACGCCGCCGGCGAAGTGGAGCTCCTGCCTCTGCTTCCTGCGGAGCTCCGAGCGCCGCCTGTCGTAGTAGCCGACGAGCACCGACCCGACCCGCTTGGCACGGCTGCCCTCGCCGGGGATGTAGCCCCCGATCACGAACTCCTGTCGCTTCCATACCCGCGTCTTGATCCACTCGCCGGTCCGCTTGCCGGGCCGGTAGGGGCTGTCGGCGCGCTTGGAGACGATGCCCTCGAGACCCTGGCGCCGCGCCGCCTCGAGCAGGTCGGGGCCGCCGTCGAGCCGGTAGGCCGGCGTCCGCCAGCGGGGCCCGTCCAGGTCGAGCTCCTCGAGCAGCTTCCGCCGCTCCAGGTAGGGCAGGTCGCGCACGCAGAGGCCGTCCAGGTGGAGCAGGTCGAAGATCACGTAATCGACGGGCTGCTGCTTCATCTTCGCCTTGACCGCCGCCGGCGAGGTGAGGCCCATCCGGCTCTGGATCAGCTGGAAGCGGGGGCGGCCTTCGGCGTCGAGCGCCACGACCTCCCCGTCCAGGATCGCGTCATGGCCGGCCAGCGCCTCGGCGATCCCGGCGAGCTCGGGGTATCGGGCCGTGACGTCCTCCTGGCGGCGGCTGAGCATCGTCCACTTGGCGTGTCTCGCGTAGCCCAGGGCACGGATGCCGTCCCACTTCACCTCGTACGCCCATTCACCTGAGTCGGACCCCGGGACCTCCCCCGGCTTGGCGAGCATCGCGTCGAGCCGGCTCGGCATCTTCTCCCTGGGCACGACATCGATTATGCGGGTCGCTTTAGGCCCGGGTCGGATAATCGGACGGTGCTGTTCGAGCTCGAGGACGTCAGCTATTCGCGTTCCGGGAAACTCGTGCTGCACGATCTCGAGGCCCGCCTGCCCGTCGGCGCCAGCTCGATCGTCGGGCCCTCCGGCAGCGGCAAGTCGACCCTCCTGCGCCTGCTCAACCGGCTTGCCGATCCCGACTCCGGCCGAGTCGTCTACGAAGGCAGGGACGTGCGAGAGCGCGACCCGCTCGAGCTCCGGCGCGAGGTCAGCCTGGTGCCGCAGCTCCCGGCCCTGATCGACGGCACGGTCCACGACAACGTGGCCTACGGGCCTCGCCTCGCCGGTCACAGCTTCGATGCGCGCAGCTGCCTGGAGCTCGCCGGGCTCGATCCGGCCTTCGAGGGACGCGACGCGGCCAAGATGTCGGTGGGCGAGCAGCAGCGGGTGATGCTGGCCAGGGCCCTCGCCCTGGATCCTCGGGTCCTGCTGCTGGACGAGCCGACCTCGGCGCTCGACCAGGCGGCACGAGACGCGGTGGAGGCCACCCTGCGGGGCCTGCGCGCGCGAACCTCGATCTCAATCGTCGTGGTGACCCACGACATGGCGCAGGCGCGGCGGCTCGCCGACTACGTCGTCCGGATCGAGGGCGGCAGGGCGGCCGCCCAGGGACCGCTCGCCGAGGTGCTCGACGAGGAGGTCGAGCCCGCCATCGCGACGGCGGAGGACGCGAGTTGACGGTCCCGCTCGCCGCCTCCTCGATCCACGTGACCCTGGGCGAGGTCGCGGCCGCCCTGGCGCTGGTCGCGATCGCCGCGATCGCCTCGCGGGCCTGGCACGCGGACCTCGAGGAGGACATCGGGATCGCCGTCGTGCGCTCGCTGATCCAGCTCACGGCGATCGGCTACGTGATCACCCTGATCTTCGACCAGGACTCGGCTCTGCTGGTGCTGGCGCTGATCACCGTCATGGTGGTCTTCGGCGCGTTCACCGCGCGACACCGCGCCAAGCAGGTGCCTAACGCGTTCTGGCCGCTGCTCGTCGCGCTCGCGGTCGCCGCCGCCGCGACGCTGGGGCTGGTGATCGCGCTCGGCATCTTCCCCGCGACCCCGCGCTACCTGGTGCCGGTCGGCGGGATGGTGATCGGGAACTCGATGACGGCGGCGGCGGTCGCCCTCAACCGGCTCGGGGAGGACGTCCATGACCAGTCGCGGAAGATCGAGGCGACGCTCGCCCTCGGTGCGACCTCGTCGCAGGCCGTCACCCCGCTCGTCCGGCGCAGCCTCCGCTCCGGGATGATCACCCTCGTCGACTCGACCAAGACCACGGGCCTGATCTTCTTCCCGGGGACGATGGTCGGGATGCTGCTGGCGGGGGCCAATCCGACGGATGCCGTCCGGCTTCAGCTGATCCTTCTCTATGTCCTGCTCGGCGCCGTCTCGATCGCGGCGCTGATGGCGATCACCATGGCGCGGCGCAACTTCTTCACGCCGGCGCACCAGCTGCGCGAGCCTCCCGAGCCCTAGGAGCCAGGTGTGGGCGGATAGATGAACTGGTGGCCGAGCAGCTCGGCCACGGTGACGAACTCGTAGCCGCGATGGCGGAAGTGGCTCAGGATCGCGGGGAGGGCGGCGACGGTCTCGCTGCGATTGCCGCCCCCGTCGTGCATGACGACGATCGAGCCGTTGTGGGCGTTGGAGATCACGTTGGAGGCGATCGAGCCCACGCCCGGTGTCGCCCAGTCGCGCGGATCGACGTTCCAGTTGACGGTGACGAGGTGCTGGGCGTGAGCGCGGGCGACCAGCCCGCTGCTGACGACGCCGTCGGGGGGTCGGAAGTCGCAGGGCCGGAAGCCCGTCGCCCTCCGGATCAACCGGTCGGTCTCGTGAATCGACGCGGATGAAGGGCCCAACTCGTGATGGAGCGAGTGGTTGCCGATCTCGTTCCCCTGGCGGAGGATCTTCTTCATGGTCTGCGCGCGGCCTGAGGTCTCCTGGCCGATCTCGAAGAAGGTGGCGTGCGAGTCGAAGCGGCGCAGCACCCGCAGCACCTGCGGCGTGTAGTCGCTCGGGCCGTCGTCGAAGCCGATGGCGATCCGCTTGCGTCGCTCCGGTCCGTGCGTGACGAAGGGCGCGCCGCCGTGAGTGCAGCCCGTCGGCATCACCGGCTGCGGGCTCGGCTGCGCGCGAGGCGTGCGCCGAGCGACGGCCGCGCCGCCGGGGGCAGCGGCGAGTGCGACGCCCGCCATTGCGATGAAGAAAGTCCGTGCCCGCATGGAACGGCGAAAGTCTCGCCGCTGAGATCGCTCGACGCAAGGTGGGGAACCACGGATTCCGGTGGCCGCTGCGGGCGCCTCCGTAAACTCGAAGTCCTTGTCCGGCGAGCGCCGACGCTTGCGCTTCACGATCATCGCGACGATTCTGGGATCCGTCGTCGTCTTCCTCGACGCGACGGTGGTGAATGTCGCCCTGCCCGCGATCAGCGACGATCTTGGAACCGGGCTGGCTGACCAGCAGTGGGTGGTCGAGGCCTACCTGCTCACGCTGGTCGCCCTCATGCTCGTCGGCGGCTCGCTCGGCGATCAGTTCGGCCGGCGCCGGATCTTCATCATCGGCCTGGGTCTCTTCGGGGTGACCTCGATCCTGTGTGGCGTCGCGCCGAGCAGCGGCGTGCTGATCGTGGCGCGCGGCCTCCAGGGACTGGCCGGTGCTCTGCTCGTCCCGGGCTCCCTGGCGATCCTGGCTGCCGCCTTCGAGGGGGCCGAGCGCGGCAAGGCGGTAGGCACCTGGACGGCCTGGACGGGCATCGCGACCGTGATCGGACCGGCCGGCGGCGGAGTGCTGATCGAGGCGTTCTCCTGGCGCGCCATCTTCCTGGTCAACGTCCCGCTGATCCTGGCGACCATGTGGATCGCCCATCGCTGCGTCCGCGAGACCGTCGATCCGGAGGCCGATCGCCACATCGACTGGCTCGGGATCGGCACCTCGGCCGTCGGCCTCGGTCTGCCGGTCTTCGCCCTGATCGAGCAGCCGACCCGCGGTTGGGGAGACCCGGCCGTGTACGGCTCGCTGATCGCGGGCATCGCGATCTTCGCGTTCTTCCTGGTCTGGGAGAGCCGCTACCGGCACGCGATTCTCGACCTGAGCCTGTTCAAGGTCCGGAACTTCGCGGTCACGAACATGGAGACGCTCGTCGTCTATGCCGGGCTCTACGGGGCCTTCTTCTTCATCACCCTGTTCCTGCAGCAGACAGCCGGGTACTCCCCGATCGCCGCGGGCCTGGCGACCACACCGGTCTCCGTGATCATGTTCGTGCTCTCGCCGAGGTTCGGCAGGATCTCGACTGGGATCGGGCCCCGGGTCCCCATGTCGATCGGCCCGGTCATCGGAGGAATCGGCCTGCTCCTGATGATGCGGGTGGGCTCCGATCCCAACTACGTCACCGAGGTTCTTCCGGCGATTCTCGTCTTCGGGCTGGGCCTCTCGGCCACCGTGGCCCCGCTGACGGCGACGGCGCTCAATTCGGTCGAGGAACGTCATGTCGGCATCGCCTCCGGGATCAACAACGGGGTCTCTCGCGTCGCCGGCCTGCTTGCCATCGCGATCCTGGGCGCCCTGATCGCCGGACAGTTCACCTCCACCATCGACAGCAACCTGTCGGGCAAGCAGCTCTCGCCGCAGGCGCAGGCTTCGGTCAACAAGGCCAAGGACAAGCCGCTGGGGAGCGCCGATACGGCCGATCTCGCCGCGGTCGAGGCGACGACGGTGGACAGGGCGGTCAGCGACGCATCGACGAAGTCGTTCCACCTCGGGGTGGGCGTGGGCGGCGTGCTGATGATCCTCGGCGGGATCCTCGCCGGGATCGGCCTGCGCAACCCGAAGCGGCAGACCGAGTACGAGGCACCCGGGGCGGTCACCGCAGGAGAATGCGCTCACTGCCCCGAGCATCTGGACGGGGCGCGTCACGAGGGCGAGCGCGAACCCGCCGCCGAACCTGCATAGGCTTCGGGCATGCCGAATCTCCCACCGGAAGCGCGGGTGCTGCTCGAGTCCGGCCGGCTCGCGCACATGGTCACGGTGAACCCCGACGGGTCGCCGCAGGTGAGCTGCGTCTGGGTCGGGCTCGACGGCGACGAGATCGTCAGCGGGCACCTGCCGCGCAACCAGAAGGTCAAGAACGTCGAGCGCGACCCACGGGTGGTGATCTCGATGGAGGGCGCGGACGACAGCGAGCTCGGCCTGCGCGAGTACCTGGTGGTTCGCGGCCACGCCCAGATCCAGGAGGGCGGGGCGGCGGAGCTGCTGCAGCGGCTGGCGCACACCTACCTCGGGCCCGATGTGAAGTTCCCGCCGATGGACGATCCGCCTCCGGGCTACGTCATCCGGACGACCCCCGAGCGGATCGGCGGCGTCGGCCCGTGGACGGGCAAAGCGGTCTAGACCTCGAGCGGTTCCTATAGTCCGCGCCCGTGAAGATCTTCAGCGGCATCCAGCCGACCGGGCGTAAGCACCTCGGCAACTACATCGGGGCGATTCGCCAGTACGTCGAGGGCCAGGACCGGGGAGACCCTGCGATCTATTGCATCGTCGACCTGCACGCGCTCACCGTTCCCTGGGATCCGGCGACGCTGCGGGAGAGCCTCTACGACACGACCGCGATCCTGCTCGCCGCCGGGCTCGACCCGGAGCGCTGCATCCTCTTCCGCCAGTCCGACGTCCGGGAGCACACCGAGCTCACCTGGTACCTGGCGGCCCTCACCTCGCACGGCGACCTCAACCGGATGACCCAGTTCAAGGACAAGTCGGCGAAGCAGAAGGAGCTGGTCTCGGCCGGGCTCTTCTTCTATCCGGTGCTGATGGCCGCGGACGTCCTCGCCTACCGCGGCCACGAGGTTCCCGTCGGGCACGACCAGCTCCAGCACGTCGAGCTGATGCGCGAGATCGCGCGGCGCTTCAACGAGCGCTTCGGCGAGATCCTGGTGGTGCCGGAGGCGCGCATCCCGGAGGTGGGCGCCCGGATCATGGATCTCCAGGAGCCGGCCAACAAGATGTCGACGACCGGCGGCACCGAGGCCGGCACGGTGCTCGTCCTCGACGATCCGAAGACCGTCACCAAGAAGATCAAGAGCGCGGTCACCGACTCCGGCTCGGAGGTGAAGCGCGGCGACGGCAAGGAGGGGATAGCGAACCTGATCGAGATCCTCGCCGTGGCGAGCGGCAGGACAGAGGAGGAGGTCGAGCGCGAGTTCCAGGGGTCCGGTTACGGCGACTTCAAGGGCGCCGTGGCCGAGGCGGTCGTCGAGTACCTGGCGCCGGTCCGCGAGCGCTACGAGGAGCTCCGTCCCGACGAGGCGGCGCTCGAGGAGACGCTCGGCGCCGGCGCGGAGAAGGCCCGTGAGATCGCGACCGGGGTGCTGGCCGACGTGCGTGCGGCCATCGGCGTCGGTCCGGCCTGACGCCTCACTTCTTCCTCGTCTTCCACGAAGGGGCCCCCTACGCCCGGGACTCAAACAACCGCAGGCGGCTCGATCAACCTCGAAATTTGCGTGGCGAGGGCGAACTCGGGATGCGGGTGCTCGCCTGGGCCGGGGTGTTCGTCATCCTGCCGCTGTTCATCGCCGGCGGGATATCGGCGCTCGGCGTCTGAGGAAATCCAAGGGGGTAGGGACCGCCGCCGCGCTCACGCCAGCCGGGGGCCCGTCTATCGTGGGCGCGTGACCTCGGTCGCCGAGCTCGATCTCGACCTGGACGTCTTCCAGGGGCCATTCGACCTGCTGCTCGCGGTCCTGCTGCGGGAGGAGATCTCGCTGTCGGAGGTCCCGCTCGGCGAGATCGTCGTCGCCTACGTCGACCACATGGGCGAGGCCGGCGATCTCGATCTCGATCTGGAGGCGGTCACGGAGTTCCTTGTCCTGATCGCCGCTCTCTGCGAGCTCAAGTCGCGCCTGTTGCTGCCCACCGAGGAGGGCGACGAGGAGCTCGGGCCGCAGGAGGCGGCCGACGAGCTGCTCGCGAGGATGCTCGAGTACCGCCGCTACAGCGAGGCGGCGCAGATGTTGAAGGAGAGGCTCGAGCGCGAGGGGGGAGTGATGTACCGCTCGGCCCCGCTGCCGGCGGAGCTCCGCCGCGCCGCCCTCGACGTGGCGACCCAGGCTTACGAGCCCGATCGCGTTGGTGTTGCCCTCGGCGACCTGCTCACGATCCCGCCGGCGCCGGACACGCGGCACATCCGGACCACGGTCACCCTGCAGCGGCGTCTCAGCGTGGTCAGGGAGCTGCTCCGCGCACGAAAGAGCCTCGACTTCGACGAGGCCTTCGGCAAGGAGGACCGCTTCACGCAGGCGGTCACGCTCTTCGCGCTGCTCGAGCTCTACCGGCGGGGCGAGGCGACCTGGACCCAGACCGAGACCTTCGGACGGATCGAGGTGCACGCGCAATGAGTGCCGACGGTCTGGGACAGACGGTCGAGGCGCTGCTCTTCCTCTCACCGGACCCCGTCTCCGCGGCCGAGCTGGCCGAGGCGATCGAGATCGAGGAAGAGGCGGTTGCCCAGGCGCTCGAAGAGCTCAAGGGCCGCCTTGCGGAGGACGGCCGGGGCGTGCAGCTCCGCCGGGTCGCCGGCGGCTACGCCCTCGCGGCGGTCCCGGCGGCAGAGGACGCGGCGCGGCGCCTGCTCGCGAGGCCGCGCACGCCGCCGCTCACGCAGGCCCAGGCGGAGGTGCTTGCCATAGTCGCCTACCTCCAGCCGGTCTCCCGGCCGGAGGTCGCGCGGATCCGCGGCGTCTCCTCCGACTCCGCCGTCGCCTCGCTGACGGAGCGGGGGATGATCGAGGAGCGCGGCCGGACCCAGTTCGGCGCCGTCACCTACGGCACCACGCCGCTCTTCGAGAAGCTCTTCGGGCTCTCCGGCCTCGATGCGCTGCCCGACCCGGCCCAGTTCGACCCGACGCCTGAGGACGAGCGCGAGCTGCGCGAGCGGCTGCTGAAGGCGGGTGAGCAGCGGGTCGAGTGAGGCGGGCCGCCGCCTTCCTGGCCTGCCTCGCGCTGACGGCGCCCGCCGCGGCGCGGGCCAGCGAGCGCGTTGTGATCGGCCACTCGGTCCAGAAGCGGGCGATCACCGCCGTGCAGGTCGGCGATCCGACCGGGACGCGCGTGGCGCTGGTCGTCGGAATGATCCACGGCGACGAGCACGCCGGCCTGGGCATCGTGCGGGCGATCAAGCGGCAGGCGGCCGGTGACCGTGCCGCCCTGCAGGGGACGCAACTCTGGGCGATCGAGACGGTTAACCCGGATGGGCAGAGGGCACACACGCGCAAGAACGCCCACGGCGTGGACCTGAACCGGAACTTCCCCTATCGATGGCGAGGCGACGTCCCACATTCCAGCGGCTACTACCCGGGCCGCCGTCCGGCCTCGGAGCCGGAGACCCGGGCGGTGATGTCGTTCGTCCGGCGAATCCAGCCGGACACCTCCATCTGGTACCACCAGCCGTGGGGCGCGGTGCTGGCCTGCCGGGGGAGACTGCCGATCGCGGCCGAGTACGCAAAGCTGGTCGGCATGCGAACGAGCTGCAGGGGCAAGGGCCTGCGCGGGACGGCGATCACCTGGGAGATGCATGCGTTCCCGGGGAGCGCCGCATTCGTCGTGGAGATGCCGCCCGGAACCATCGGCGGCGCCTCGGCCGAGCGCCAGGCGCGCGCGGCGCTGACCGTCGCGGAAGGTCGCTGAGGTGAGCCGGGTCGCAATCGCACTGCTCGCGATCGCCGCCACGATCGGCGCGGGCGCTGCCGCGGGCGCCGGTGCCCAGCCGCCCGCGGCCAACACCGCGTCGGCCAGCAAGCCGGCGATCCACAAGATGCTGATCCCGTACCCGAAGAAGCGAAAGCGGGAGATGGCCGCCTACTCCAAGCGTCACTACGGCCAGTACAAGTGGCGGCTGAACAATCCGCAGACGATCGTCATCCACTACGCCGTGGCCGGCAGCATCAGCTCGATCTTCAACACCTTCCGCACCGACCAACCCGACGTCGAGTTCCACGAGCTGCCCAACGTCTGCTCGCACTTCGCCGTATCCGCCTCCGGCGGCGCCTACAAGTTCGTGCCCCCGACGATCCGCTGCCGCCACACGGTCGGGCTCAACTGGACGGCGATCGGCGTCGAGCACGTCGGCTTCTCCGACCAGGACATCCTCGGCCGCCCGGCGCAGCTCAACGGCTCGCTTCAGCTCGTCCAGTGGCTGCGCTGCCGCTTTGGAATTCCGGTCAGCCAGGTGATCGGCCACAACGAGAGCCTCTCCTCGCCCTTCTACAAGGAGCTCGACCCGCGCTTCAAGGGCCAGACGCACGGCGACTGGAACCACGCCGACATGCAGATCTACCGCGCGGACCTCAGCAAGCTCGGCTCCTGCTGAGCGGCGCAGCGACAATGGCGGCGTGAGGCTCGCCAAGTACCTCGCCCACGCGGGTGTCGCATCCCGGCGCGCCGCGGAGGAGCTGATCGCGGCCGGAAAGGTCCGGGTCGGCGGTGACGTCGTCACCGATCCCGCTCGGGATGTCGGTGAAGGGTCGGACGTCCGGGTGAACGGGGAGCCCGTGGCGCCGGAGCCGCGCGAGGTCTGGGCGGTCAACAAGCCGGCCGGAGTGGTCTCGACGGCGCGCGAGCCGGGCCGGCGGCGGGCTGTGACCGAGCTCGTCGATTCGCAGCGCCGGCTCTATCCGGTGGGCCGACTCGACGCCGACTCGACCGGGCTCATCCTGCTGACGAACGACGGGGAGCTCGCCAACCGTCTGACCCATCCCCGCTACGGCGTGCCGAAGACCTATCGTGTCCGGCTGGCGCGTCCGCCGTCGGACGGAGACCTGGAGCGGCTGCGCCGCGGGGTCCGTCTCGAGGACGGCCCGACGTCCTCGGCGGAGGTCGGACGCCGGGGCGAGCGCGAGATCGAGGTGACGATCCGCGAGGGGCGCAAGCGCCAGGTGCGCCGGATGGTCGAGACGGTGGGCAACGAGGTCGAAGCCCTGAGCCGGATCCGGATCGGGTCGCTCGAGCTCGGCGATCTGCGCCAGGGGGAGGCGCGGCGCCTCGGCGAGCGGGACGTTGCCGCGCTCTGGGAAGATTCCGCGCCATGAGCGAGGAACTCCGACTCTGGGCGGTCCGTGGTGCCACCAAGGCCCGGAGCAACAATCCCGACACCATCGTCGAGGCGGCCGAGGAGCTGATGCGGGAGCTGATGTCGCGCAACGACCTGGCGATCGACCGGATGGTGAGCTGCATCTTCACCTCGACCCACGACTTGAACGCGGAGTTCCCGGCAGTGGCCGCCCGCAACCTCGGCCTCGACACCGTTCCGCTGCTCTGCGCTCAGGAGATCGACGTGCCGAACGCGATGCGATCGGTGATCCGGGTGCTGCTCCACTACTACGCCCCGTCCGACCACACCCCGGCGCACGCCTACCTCGGGGAGGCGCAGGAGCTTCGCTCCGACCTGAAGGCGGCGCAATAGCCCTGGAGATCCGCGACGCGACCCCGGAGGACACCGCCGCGATCGTCGCGGTGACGGTGGCGGGGTGGCGGGCCGGGTACCGCGACATCGTCTCTCCGGAGCGGCTCGCCGACCTGCCGGTCGATCGCTGGCGGCACGAGATCGGCGTGGGACTGCGGCGCCCAGTCGAGGACGCGTTCACGCACGTGGCCGAGATCGACGGCGATTTCGCGGGCTATGCCTACGTCGCGGCGCCGGCGAAGGACGCGGACCTCGGCCCCAAGGTCGCCGAACTGGGTGCTCTCTACGTGGACCCCGCGCACTGGCGGCAGGGGGCGGGGGAGGCTCTCGTCCGGGCCACCCTGGAGCGCCTCGCCACACTGACGTACGACGAGGTCGTGCTCTGGACCTTCGCCGAGAACGCGCCCGCCGTCGCCCTCTACGAGCGGCACGGCTGGCGCCGAGACGGTGCCGAGAAGATCCATGCGCGATCGGGGGAGCCCGCCGTCCGGTTTCGCCGTCCCGTAAAAATGTCAGTCCTATGACCGTCACCTTCGCCGAGAAGCTCTCGCGGATCCCGCACTACGAGCCGGGGACCTCGCTCGACGAGGCCAAGGCCAGGGCGGAGACCCCCGACGCGGTCAAGCTCGCGTCAAACGAGTCGCCCTTCCCGCCGCACCCCGAGGTGGTCGAGGCGATCACCCGCGCCGCCTCGGAGGTGAACCGCTATCCGGATCCCGAGGCTCGTGCGCTCCGCAGGGCCATCGCGGACCATCACGAGACCGACCCGGCCCGGATCGCCGTGTCGAACGGCTCCTGCGAGATCCTGCTCGCGGCGTCGCTGGCTCTCTGCGAGCCCGACGACGAGATCCTCTACGCCTGGCCGTCGTTCTCGATTTACCCGCACCTGCCGGCGCTCTCGGGCGCCCGCGAGATCCGCGTGCCGCTCGCCGAGGGCTACGTCCACGACCTGGGCGCGTTGCTCGAGGAGGTCACCGCCGCCACCCAGCTGCTGATCGTCTGCAACCCGAACAACCCGACCGGCACCCATATCCCGTTCGATCGGATCGAGACCTTCGTGGAGCGGGTGCCATCGCGGACGACGATCATCCTCGACGAGGCCTACGTCGAGTACCAGACCAGCGACGACCCGGACGCGACCGTGGATCTGGTCACGAAGCACCCGAACGTCGTCCTGCTGAGGACGTTCAGCAAGTGCCATGGGCTCGCGGGCCTGCGCGTGGGCTACGCGATCTGCTCCCCCCAGTTCCGGGGTGCGGTGGATGCCGTCCGCCAGCCGTTCAGCGTCAACGCGATCGCGCAGGCGGCGGCCACCGAGGCGATCCGCCACCAGGACGACGTCGCGGAGCGCGTCGAGAAGAACCTGATCGAGCGCGTCTTCGTGGAGGAATCGCTTCACGAGCTGGGCTTCGCCACCGCCGACTCGCAGACCAACTTCGCCTGGATGGAGCTGGGAGATCTGGACGAGGGTGAGGTGGTGACGGCCCTCACCAGGGCCGGCGTCGCGGTCAGGCCGGGCACCCCGCTGGGCGGCCCCGGCTGCCTCCGCGTCTCCTACGGCACCAGAGCCGAGAACGAGCGCTTCCTCGCCGCGATGGGCGAGATCGCGGGCTGAATCCTTCGACACCCCCCGTGCCGTCTGCTTCAATGTCCGCAATGCAGCACGGCGCGCACACCGCTTCGCCCACGAGCCGCCACGCGGCTCCTTCGCGCGCGTATTTCTACTTCTGGCGATTTACCTAGGCGTCCGGCCCGCGGCTGCCTGAAGCCGCCGACGCAGAAGAACCCCCCGGCCGGTCGCCGCACGAATGATCCATCCCTCAAGGACCAGCGCCAGACCAGTAGAAAGAAGGGACCAGCAGGATGAATTTCGAGATGAAGGAGCTACCTCGACAGCAGTCGGACCGCGTCCGCGACCAGCGGATCGAGCGTGTCGTCGAGCTGGTCTCGCCCGCCGAGATCCTCGAGGACCTGTCGCTCGGCTCTGAGCGCGAGGACGCGGTGCTCGGCCACCGAGCCGAGGTCAAGTCCGTCCTCGACCGCAAGGACGACCGTGTGCTGGTGGTGGTCGGCCCGTGCAGCGTCCATGACCCGGAGGCGGCGATGGACTACGCCCAGCGGCTCAGCGCGCGGGCGAAGGACCTGAAGGACGACCTCTGCATCGCGATGCGCACCTACTTCGAGAAGCCGCGCACGACGACGGGCTGGAAGGGCCTGATCAACGACCCGCACCTGGACGACTCGCGGGACGTCAACTTCGGGCTGCACACCGCACGGCGCCTGCTCCTCGAGGTCACGGACCTCGGCCTCGCGGTCGGCTGCGAGTTCCTCGACCCGATCACGCCGCAGTACATCTCGGATGTGGTCGCCTGGGGGGCGATCGGCGCCCGCACGACCGAGAGCCAGATCCACCGCCAGCTCGCCTCGGGCCTCTCCATGCCCGTCGGGTTCAAGAACGGCACCGCCGGGAGCGTCAAGCTCGCCGTCGACGCCGTGCGCGCCGCCGCGGGGCCACACGCCTTCGCCGGCGTTGACGTCAGCGGCACTCCGGCGATTCTCTACACCGAGGGGAACCCCGACTGCCATGTGATCCTGCGAGGCGGCAAGGGCGCGCCGAACTACGACCCGGAGAGCGTCGCCGGCGCCCTGGAGCAGCTCTCCGACGCCGGCCTCCAGGAGCGGATCGTCATCGACGCCTCGCACGACAACAGCGGCAAGGACCACGAGCGCCAGCCGCAGGTCGTGAGCGAGATCGCCGATCAGATCGCGGAGGGGAACGGAGCGATCGTCGGAGTGATGATGGAGTCGTTCCTCGTCGCGGGCCGCCAGGACCTCGAGTCCGACGGCGACCTGATCTACGGGCAGTCGATCACCGATGCCTGCATCGACTGGGACACCACCGTGCTGACCCTGGACCGGCTCGCCTCGGCCGTGCGAAAGCGGCGCGAAGCCGCCTGACCTAGGTTCTCCCCATGAAGATCGCCGTCCTCGGCGTGGGGCTGATCGGTGGATCGATCGGGCTCGCCGCCCGCGCGAAGCTCGACGCCGAGGTGGCCGGGCATGACCCCGACCGCCGGCTGCTCGACCGTGCGTTGGAGCTCGGCGCGATCAACTCGGCGCACGACTCGGTTGCCTCGGCGGTGGAGGGGGCGGACCTGGTCTTCTGCGCCGCGCCCGTCCTGGCGCTGCCCGACCTCGCCGCGGAGGCCCTCGACGCCGCAGGGGAGGACTGCGCCGTCACCGACGTCGGTTCGGTGAAGCGCGACGTGATCCACTCATTGGGGTCCGAGGGCCGCTTCATCGGCGGCCACCCCCTGGCGGGAGCGGAGACCGCCGGGGTGGAGAGCGCCCGCGCCGATCTCTTCGAGGGCGCCCGGTGGTATCTCACGCCGACGTCGAACACCGGTGGCGTGCTCTACGACCGCGTCCAGCGAGCGATCGCAGACCTCGGGGCGCGGCCGCAGGCGATCGAGGCGGAGACCCATGATCGCCTGATGGCGTCGATCAGCCACCTCCCCCACGTCATGGCGAACGTGCTCGTGACGCAGGCGGCGATGGCCCTGAGCGAGGAGGCCGAGCACCTGCCGGAGGTCGGACCGAGCTTCAGGGACGCCACGAGAGTCGCCGGCGCCAACCCGGCGGTCTGGGGGGACATCTTCGCCGGGAACCGCGAGGCCGTCGCGGCGGAGATCGATGCGGCCATCGCGCGACTCAGCGAGGCGGCCGAGCTGATCCGCTCCGGTGATCGAGCGGCTGTGACGAAGTGGCACGAGGAGGCGGGGAAGCGCCGCAGGGAGCTGATCGAGACCGAGATCGCGGGCGGCCCGCTCCACGAGCTGCGGGTGAGGGTCCCGAACCGGCCGGGGATCGTGGCCGAGATCGCCCTGGAGCTAGGCCGCGCCGGCGTCAACATCGAGGACATGGCGCTCTATCCGGCCGCCGACATGACCTCCGGCGCCATCTCCCTCTACATCGCCGGCGACGATGAGACAGCGCGCGCCGAGAGCCTCGTCCGGGATCTCGGCCACGACGTCTCCCGGGCTGAATGACGAGATTCGATCCAGCCGGGCCCCTGAGCGGCGAGCTTCGGCCCCCTCCCGACAAATCGGTCAGCCACCGAGCGGCCCTGATCGGGGCCATGGCAGATGGCCCGACTCGCGTCACGGGCTATCTCGACTCCGCGGACACCCGCGCGACGCTGCGCGCCGTTGCCGCTGTGGGAGCCGAGGTCCGTGAGGGCGAACTCGACGATCACGGGGGACTCTTCGTCGAGATCGAGGGGATCGGGCTTCGAGGGGCGCGCCCGGCGGAGATCGACGTAGGCAACGCCGGGACGCTGCTCCGCCTCATGCCCGGCTGGCTCGCAGGCCAGCCGGAGGGGGAGTGGACCCTGGACGGCGACGAGTCGATCCGGCGGCGGCCGGTTGACCGGGTCGCCGACCCCCTGCGGCTGATGGGCGCGGACGTGGAGGCCCGCGAGGGACGCCTCCCGCCGCTTCGGGTGCGCGGGTCGCGGCTCCGTGGGATCGACTACGAGATGCCGGTCGCCAGCGCCCAGGTGAAGTCCTGCCTGCTGCTCGCCGGCCTGCTCGCGGAAGGCGAGACGGCGATTCACGAGCCGCTCGAGACGCGGGACCACACCGAGCGGATGCTGGCGGCGATGGGCGCGTCGTTGCGCCGGGAGGGAGACGCCCTGATCATCTCGCCCGCCGATCGCCTCGAGGCGGGCGATGTGCCGGTACCCGGCGATTTCTCCTCTGCCGCCTTCTTCATCGCGGCCGCCCTGCTCGTCCCCGAGAGCTCGGTCGAGCTGCGCGAGGTCGGGATCAACCGGAACCGGATCGGGCTGCTCCCGATCCTCTCCCGGATGGGCGTGGAGATGGGCGGTGGGCACGAGGATGGGCGGGCGATGACCGTGCACGAGATCCGCGAGCCGGGCCCCGAGCCGATCGCGACGCTGCACGTGCGCAGCGCCACGCTGCACGGCGTGGAGATCACCGCTGAGGACGTCCCGGCCGCCATCGACGAACTCCCGCTCGTCGCCCTGCTCGCGTGCTTCGCCGACGGCGAGACGGTCGTGACGGGCGCCGCGGAGCTGCGGGCTAAGGAATCGGATCGGATCAGCGGCGTGGTCGAGGAGCTCTCCGCGCTGGGAGCCGACATCGAGGCAAGGCCGGACGGCTTCGTCGTGCGAGGGGGCGGCGCCCTGCGGGGCGGGAGGCTCGACGCCCGCGGCGATCATCGCCTCGCGATGGTCGGCGCGATCGCCGGGCTCGCCTCGGAGGAAGGGGTGGACGTGGACGGCTTCGAGGCCGTCGCGGTCAGCTACCCGCGCTTCGAGCGCGACCTGAGGGCGCTACTCGCTTGACTGCTGGGAGGGGTGGCCGTCGCCGGGCCAGGGGGAGAGGACAAGCAGGATCCTCGAGTCCTCCAGGGCGGTCATCTCGTGCCGCTCGGCCGGATCGAAGATCGCGAGGAGCCCCGCGGGGCCCTCGGCGTCTTCACCATCCGGAGTCGTGATGCCGACCAGACCGTCGATCACCAGCACCCAGGCCCGCTCGTGGACCTGGTGCTCCTGCAGCTGCTCGCCCTTGGGCAGGTTGATGACGATCGCCCGGCCCTCGGACTCGGAGTCGAGGACCTGCGGCTGGCGCGGCTCCACCGGCAGTTCGTTGAGGTTCCAGCTCTCCATCGGCACGCGGCACTCTATATCCACGCCCGATCCAAGGGAAACCCTAGATTGGCGGGCCTATGGTGATCGCGATTGATGGCCCCGCCGGGGCTGGCAAGTCAACTGTTGCCCGTGCCGTGGCTAAGGCACTCGGTTTCACATACCTGGACTCAGGAGCCATGTATCGCTGTGTTGCGCTTGAAGCGCTCCGACGAGGCATAGATGTTGAGGACGGCGAGCGACTTGGGGATCTCGCTTGGACTCTCCACATTGGCTTCGGCGGGGACACCATCCAAATCGACGGCAAGCCCGTCGAGGGGAAGATCCGCACGCCCGAGGTGACGGTCGCCTCATCAAGGGTCTCCGTCCATCCCCAGGTGCGCCAGGCCATGGTGAAGCGCCAGCGCGAGCTGATCGCCGCGGGCAACTACGTCGCCGAGGGCCGCGACATCGGCACGGTGGTCAGCCCCGATTCCCCCCTGAAGGTCTTCCTGACGGCGACCGAGGAGGAGCGCGCGCGGCGACGCGCCGCCGAGACTGGCGCGCCCGTTGAGGAGGTCCGTGACGCGATCGAGGACCGTGACCGGCGCGACAGCGGCCGCGAGCACGGCGCCCTGCGCGTAGCCGACGACTCGGTCTCACTCGACACCACCGATCTCACTCCCGACCAGGTCGTCGAGCGGATCGCCGAGCTGGCCCGGGAACGGGGGATCGCCTGATGGCGCCTGACGCCCCCGCCCAGATGCTTCGCCGCCGCCCGGCCGTGGCGGTGGTCGGCTTCCCCAACGCCGGCAAGAGCACCCTCGTCAACCGCCTGGCGGGCGGTCGCGAGGCGGTCACCGACGCGGAGCCGGGCGTGACCCGCGACCGGCGCGCCCTCGAGTGTGAGTGGAACGGCCTCAGCTTTGACCTGATCGACACGGGCGGGGTGGACCTGGCCGACTCGGCGGAGCTTGCCCGCTCGGTCCAGTCGCAGGCGCGGGTCGCCATCGAGGACGCCGACGTCGTGCTGCTTGTGGTTGACGCCAGGGCCGGGCTCGGCCCCGGCGACGCCGAGCTCGCGGACCTCCTCCGCCGCTCGGCCCGCCCCGTGCTGGTGGCCGCCAACAAGGCCGACCGGCCGGAGGACGAATCGCTGACGGCCGAGCTCAACGCACTCGGCCTCGGAGAGCCCTTTCCCGTCTCCGCGACCCACGGCCTCGGGACAGGAGACCTGCTCGACCGGCTGGTGGAGGAGCTTCGTCGCCACGCCGTCGAGGCCGGCGAGGACGACGAGGAGCAGCCGCCTCGGATCGCGATCCTGGGGCGCCCGAACGTCGGGAAGTCGTCGCTGCTCAACTCCCTGCTCGGCTCCGACCGGGTGATCGTCAGCGAGGTCGCGGGCACGACCCGCGACCCGGTGGACACGGAGGCGGACGTCGACGGCACGCGAATCGTGCTGGTGGACACGGCCGGCCTGCGCCGCCGGGGCAAGGTCGCCGGGACCGTCGACTACTACGCCCAGCTCCGCTCCGAGCGCGCAGCGGAGAGGGCTGACGCCGCGATCGTGGTCTGCGACGCGACCGAGGGAGTCACCTCCGAGGACCTGCGGGTCGCGGAGCTGGCGATGCGCACGGGGTGCGCCACCGTCCTTGCCCTCAACAAGTGGGACGTGTCGCGCACGGACCTCGACGACGCACGCGCGCGTGTGACGCAAAAGAACCGGCTGCGCCCGCCGGTACTGACCTGCTCGGCGGTCACCGGCAAGGGGGTGGGCGCCGTCCTGAAGCAGGTGATCGTGCTGGCGGAGCGCTCGGCCGACCGGATTCCGACGCCGGAGCTCAACAAGTTCGTCGCGACCGTGGTCGGGGACCGGCCGCCGCCGCAGCGCCACGGGCGCAGGCTCCGCCTCTACTACGCAGCCCAGGTCGGGCGCCGGCCGCCGCGCTTCGCCATCCAGGTGAACGACCGGCGACTGATCACACGCGATTGGGCCTTCCACCTGGAGAACCGCCTGCGCGAGGCGTACTCGATGCAGGGTGTGCCGCTGGTGATCGACTACGTCCCCAGGAAGGGGCGGAGGAACCGGAGCGAGCAGCGAGCGGGCCGGGTATAACCGGCGGTCAGTGAGCACGCCCGAACCCGGCGAGCCCGAGGGCAAGAAGGCCCCCGACCAGACCCGCGAGAAGAGCAAGGAGGGGAAGAAGCGCAAGCGCGCGCGCTTTCGCCGCCGCGTCAGCCTGCCGCGGCCGAGCCTCCCATCGATCTCCCGCCCGAAGCTGCCGAAGCCGAGTGCCCCGAAGGGAGCCGGCGATCTCCGCTTCCGGCTCGCCACCCGCCTGCGGGCGCTGGGCTACTGGCTGCGGGAGAAGGCGCAGGCCGTCTGGCGCTGGATCAAGCAGGTGGCGGCTGCCCTCGCCTATTGGTGGTCGAAGCGATCCCGCACGACCCGGATGCGGATCTTCGCCGTGGCGGGCGTGGCCGTCCTCTACCTGATCATCAAGTTCCTGCCGGTCCCCGGAGTGCCGTGTCAGATCTCGGCGGCCAAGGAGTGCGCGCCCTCGGACGACACGATCGCGTACGTGCCGCGGAATGCGCTGCTCTACGCGCACCTGACGGTCAACAGCGACAGCCACCAGTGGGAGCTCGCGGGAGACCTCGGGGACGAGCTGCCGAACTTCACCGCGCTCCTGCAGAGCGACACGAGCTCGATCGCCACGCCGGCGGGCCGCGCCGTCGATCTCGGGCACGAGGTCCTGCCATGGGCGAAGGACGACCTGGCCCTGATCGGCGTGCCCGGGCCGAAGAAGACGACGGCCGAGGCTTACGTCGTCGGCGTCGGGGACAACGCCAAGGCCGATCGGTTCCTCACCTCGCTCTCGCCCGGAGGCAAGCCCAAGCAGGCGAAGGTCGGCGGCGACACCCTGAGCGTGTACTCGGATGGGGTCGCCACCGCCCGGTCGGGGGACCAGGCCCTGTTCGGGAGCGTCCTGGCGGTCCGCGCCGCGCTCGCCGCCCGGTCGGGCCACCTGCCGAGGCTGGAGGGCTCCCCTCAGGACGCCGCGCGCTCCGACCTGCCGAATGTCCGGCTCGCCGAGGTGTATCTGTCCCCGGCGGGGATCAGCCGCATGCTCGCCGGGAGGCCCGGAAGCGCCACCCAGCTCAACACCTTCGTGGACTACGGGGCGAGCACCGGCATGGCCGCCTCGCTGCGGGCTCGTGACGACGGGGTGGAGGTCAACCTGGTCAGCGACCTCGATCCGAAGCTCGAGCAGCGCAGCCCGACGGTGTTCGCAACCCTGCCGCAGTTCGAGCCGGGCCTGGCCGACGAGGCCGGCCCCCGCGCCCTCGGCTACATCGGCGTGGGAGACCTCGGGCCGGCGCTGAACAAGGCGCTGGCGACGGCCGGAGCGAGCGCGCAGGGCCTCGCCGGCTCGCTGCGGGCGCTGGCGCAGGGACTTCAGCAGCAGGCCGGCGTCGACCCGCTCAAGGACCTCCTGCCGGCCCTGGGCGGCCAGGCCGCGCTGGTAGCGGAACCGACCGGCGGCGTCCCGTACGCGAGCCTGATCGTCGACGGCGTCGACGAGAAGAAGGCCTCGGCGGCGCTCGCCTCGCTTCAGCAGCCCCTTCTCCGGTCGGTGGGCACCAAGGGCCCGCAGGTCCCCTCGTTCCAGTCGAAGGAGATCGACGGGGTGACGGTGCACTCCCTCCAGATCTCTCCCAGCGTCGACCTCTCCTACGGGATCTTCGACGGCAAGCTCGTCATCTCGACCCAGCCCGAGGGCATCTCCCAGGTGCGCTCGAGCGGCGACAGCCTGGCCGGGACGAGCGGGTATCAGGCGGCCGTGGATCGGCTCCCGGACCGCGTCTCGGCGCTAGTCTTTCTCAACCTCGATGAAGTGTTGGGGTTGGCCCAGCAGGCCGGCCTGGCAGAGGACCCACTGTATGCCTCGCTCAGCGAAGACATCTCGCACCTTCAATCTCTCGGCCTCGCCGTGAGAGGGAGCGACGAGCAGCTTCGCTCGGAGCTCTTCCTGGCCATCAACCACTGAGACAAGGACCCATGCAAAAGCTTTCAGAGAACGAGTTCCTGTTCACCTCCGAGTCCGTCACCGAGGGGCACCCCGACAAGGTCTGCGACCAGATCTCCGACGGCGTCCTCGACGCGGTGATGGCCGAGGACCCCATGGGAAGGGTCGCCTGCGAGTGCCTGGTGAACACCGGGCTCGTGGTCGTCTCGGGTGAGATCACCACCGAGACCTACGTCGACATCCCCTCGATCGCGCGCGAGACGATCCGCAAGATCGGCTACGACGATCCCCGCTACGGCTTCGACCACAAGGCCTGCGCCGTCCTCACCGCGATCGACGAGCAGTCCCCGGACATCGCCCAGGGCGTGGACAAGGGGCTCGAGCAGCGCGAGGGCGACAGCGCGGACGAGCTCGACTCGGCGGGCGCCGGCGACCAGGGAATGATGTTCGGCTACGCCTCTCGCGAGACCAAGGCGCTGATGCCGATGCCGATCCAGATCGCGCATCAGTTGGCCCGCCAGCTCGCCGAGGTCCGCAAGGCGGACGTCGTCCCCTACCTCGGCCCCGACGGCAAGACCCAGGTCACCGTTCGCTACGAGAACGACCGGCCGGTCGAGATCTCAAAGGTCCTGATCTCCACGCAGCATCGCGAGGAAGCGGGGGAGCAGATGATTCGCAACGACCTCTGGGAGCACGTCCTCGAGCCGGTGCTGCACACCGAGTACAAGGAGCTCTACACCGAGGGGGAGCTGCTCGAGAACTTCCTGGTCAACCCGACCGGCAAGTTCGTGATCGGCGGCCCCGTCGGCGATGCCGGCCTGACCGGCCGCAAGATCATCGTCGACACCTACGGTGGCGCGGCCCGGCACGGCGGCGGCGCCTTCTCGGGCAAGGACCCGTCGAAGGTCGATCGCTCGGCCGCGTACGCGGCGCGCTACGTGGCGAAGAACGTGGTCGCCGCAGGCCTGGCGGACCGCTGCGAGATCCAGGTCGCCTACGCGATCGGCGTCGCGCACCCGGTCTCGGTGATGGCGCAGACCTTCGGCACGGGGAAGATCTCGGACGCCGAGATCGCGCACCTGGTGCAGGAGAGCTTCGACCTGCGCCCGGCTGCGTTCCGGCGCTACCTGGACCTCCACCGCCCGATCTTCCAGAAGACGGCGGCCTACGGCCACTTCGGCCGTGAGGACGCCGACTTCACCTGGGAGCGGACCGACCGCGCGGACACGCTGCGTGAGGCCGCGGGCCTCGGTTCGAAGGCCGAGGCGCCCGCTTAGTCAGTTGGACGGCTCGGCCTCGCCCTGGAGGCCGGACAGGATCGGGGTGGCGCGTTCCACGTTCTGGATGACCTCTTCCGGTTGCGCGACCCCGGCGAAGACGAAGTTCGATTCGTCGGTGCCGGCGGTGGTGAACTCGACATCGCCGATCTGCATGGCGCGTTCGTAGACACCCTGGTTGTAGTTCACGTTCTGTACCCGCTGCAGCCGCGTCTCCTGGACCTTGCGGGCGATGATCCCGACCTTGATGTTGAGTCGGCGGTCGGTGATCGTGTAGACGGTCGCGACGCGCTTGATGAATCCGACGACGATGGTCACCGCGAGGACGATCACGAACGTGACGACGCCGAGCCCGACGCTCTTGATCAGCGCGGCGATGACGCCGGCGGCCGCCCCGACCAGGGCTCCCTTCAGGTAGAAGCCGAGGATCGCCCGCCAGGACGGGTGCCCCTGGTAGATCACCTTCTCCCCGGACTGCAGGTCCACGAGGCGCAGCCTACCGGGCGTCCGCGACCGAGCCTAGGGTGAGGACGATGGCCATCGCAAAGGTCGAGCCGCTGCTGACCACCCGGAGCGTCTCCGGCCCGTTCGACTACCGCCTGCCCGAGGGGATGGCGGACGTCGGGGTCGGGTCCGTCCTCGTGGTGCCCTTCGGGCGGCGGAAGGTCGTCGGCGTCGTCGTCGGATTGGCCGATCGCAGCGATCTGCCGGACGCGCGCCTGGCCGAGCCGCTGGAGGCGCTCGAGGCCGGGGTGCCTCCTGAGTTGGTGGAGCTGGGCCGCTGGGTCGGAGAGGAGTACTGCTCGACGACCGGGCGAGGGCTCGGGCTGGTGCTGCCGCCCGGCGTCGGGACGGGAGCCGAGGCGCGCCGTGTCCGCCCGCTCGTCGAGCTGGAGGTCGAGGCGACCGCCGCCGGGATCGGGGCGATCGAGGGCGGCGAGCGGCTGGGCCTGCG
This sequence comes from uncultured Solirubrobacterales bacterium, assembly GCA_963744105.1. Taxonomy (GTDB): domain Bacteria; phylum Actinomycetota; class Thermoleophilia; order Solirubrobacterales; family 70-9; genus DASUPK01. The sequence continues at coordinate 145,032 of CAVUSJ010000001.1, forward strand.
TCAGAAGGCGGTCCTGCGAGCGCTGCTGAGCGGCCCGCAGCTCGCCCGCCGCCTCGCTGCCACGGCGGGCTCCGATCGCGCCGCGCTCCGGCGCCTCGAATCTCGCGGGCTCGTGACGACACGCGAGGTCGAGCGGCGCCGGCGGCACTCCTCGCCTGGGGTCGGCGCCGTTCGCGAGGGAATCGAGCTGACGGCGGATCAGCGAACCGTCCTGCAGCGCGTGGTCGGGTCCCTCCCGGAGGCGGGGTCGACGGACCCGGCGCCTGCGTTCCTCCTGCACGGCGTGACCGGGTCGGGCAAGACCGAGGTCTACCTGGAGGCCGCCCGCGAGACCCTGGCGCGGGGGAGAGCGGCGATCGTCCTGGTGCCGGAGATCGCCCTGACGCCGCAGACGATGGACCGCTTCCGGCGGCGATTCGGCGACTCGGTCGCGCTGCTGCACTCGAAGATGCCCGCTGGGGCGCGCTACGACGAGTGGCGGCGGGTGCGCTCGGGCGAGGCGCGGATCTGCGTCGGGCCGCGCTCGGCCGTGTTCGCGCCGATCCCGGACCCCGGCCTGATCGTGATCGACGAGGAGCACGACTCCTCCTACAAGCAGGAGAGCGACCCGCGCTACGACGCCCGTGAGGTGGCGCGGAGGCGTGCGGCGGAATCCGGAGCCGTGCTGCTCTGCGGGACCGCGACGCCGAGGCCGGAGAGCTGGCACGAGCTCGAGCACCTCGACCTGCCGAGCCGCGTCGACGGGCGCCCTCTGCCGCCCGTGGAGATCGTCGACATGCGCGGCGGCGTCCCCGGCCCGCTCCATCCCCGCACGCGGGAGGCGTTCGGCCAGGTCGCCCGGGAGGGCGGGAAGGCCATCCTGCTGATCAACCGCCGCGGCTGGTCGACCCACCTCACCTGCCGCTCCTGCGGCCATGCGTGGGAGTGCCCGAACTGCGACGTCTCCCTGATCCTGCACCGCGACAACTCGCTGCGCTGCCACCACTGCGGGCACGCGGAGGGGATGCCCCAGTCCTGCCCCGAGTGCTCATCGGTGACGATCGCCCGGGTCGGCTCCGGCACCCAGCGGGTGGAGGCCGAGCTGAACGAGCTTCTGGCGCCACTCCAGGTGTTCAGGCTCGACTCCGACAGCGCGGCCGGGTCGGGACACGCCGAGGTGCTGAGGCGCTTCGAGGCCGCCGACTCGGGCGTCCTGGTCGGCACCCAGATGGTCGCCAAGGGCCACGACTTCCCGGACGTGACGCTGAGCGTCATCCTCGACGCCGACGGCGCACTGCGGCTGCCCGACTTCCGCTCGGAGGAGCGCACCTTCGCCCTGATCACCCAGCTCGCGGGGCGCAGCGGCCGCGGCGACGCCGGAGGCCGCGTCCTCGTCCAGGCGCTCGCCATCGGCGCTCCGAGCATTCGCCACGCCGTTCTGCACGACTCCGCCGGGTTCCTGGCGGAGGAGATCGAGAGGCGTCGCGCGCTTCGCTACCCGCCGTTCTCGCACCTGATCGAGGTCGGGCTTGCGGGTCAGGACGAGCAGAGGGTCGAGACCTCGGCGGGAAGGATCCAGGAGCTCCTCGCCGATCGCCTGGGCGCGGGCGACGACCTGCTCGGCCCGGCGCCCCTCTTCCGGCTTCGTGGGAAGCACCGGCGGCGCCTGCTGGTCAAGTCCGAGAACCGCCATCGGGCGGTCGAGGCCGTGCGTGACGGCGTCCGCACGGCGGTTCGCGACCGCGCCCTGCGCGAGGTCGCGATCTCGGTGGACGTGGATCCCCAGTAGCCGCGATTAGACTCGGAAACGTGAGTGAAGAGCCGACAACCTCGGTCGAGGAGCGCGACGACGAGCTCGCCCACGAGGCGAACGAGCCCGAGGGCATCGATCAGGAGGCAATCGAGCGACGCTCGGCGGCGCTCTCGCAGGTCGTCAAGTTCGGCGACCCGGTGCTCCGCTCCGCGGCCTCCCCGGTGACGGAGTTCGACGACGACCTGGCCGCCGACGCGGATCGGATGATCGGCCTGATGCGCGATGCGATCGGCGTCGGCCTGGCCGCCACCCAGCTCGGCGCCCTGCGCCGGCTGCTCGTCTTCCAGGTCGGCTCGGAGGCCGAGCCCACGGTCCTCGTCAATCCCGAGATCGAGTGGAGCTCGGAGGATCTGGCCACGGCCGAGGAGGGCTGTCTCAGCCTGCCCGGCGTGATCGTGGACGTGGAGCGCCCGCTGCACGTCAGGGCACGTGGCGTCGACGTCCGCGGCGAGCCGTTCTCGATCGAGGCGTCGGGCCTCGAGGCACGCGTGATCCAGCATGAGGTCGATCATCTCGACGGAGTCCTGATGATCGATCGGGCCGAGCGCGAGCAGCGCAAGGGCGCCCTGCGGGCGCTCCGCGAGGGCGAGACGTATGCGCCCGAGGGCGACGGGGCGGAGGACGAAGCCCAGTCCGGCGAGGATTGAGGACCGCCTACCTCGGCACCAGCGAGTTCGCCGCGACGGTGCTCCGGCGCCTCGCCGACAGCCCGCACCGTCCGGTCCTGGTGGTTACGCCGCCGGACAGCCGGAGGGGGAGGGGTCGCAGGCTCGCGCCGCCGCCCGCGGCCGAGAGCGCCCGCGAGGTGGGCCTCGATCTCCATCAGACCCCCGACGTCAACTCTTCCGAGTCAGTCGAAGCGATCCGCGCCGCCCGGCCGGAGGCGATCGCCGTCTGCGCCTTCGGCCAGCTGATCGGGGAGCAGTTGCTCAGCGAGTTCCTGATGCTGAACGTCCATCCCTCGCTGATCCCGCGCTGGCGCGGGGCCGCGCCGATCGAGCGGGCGCTGATGGCCGGGGACGAGGTCACGGGGGTGACGATCATGCGCGTCACGGCGGGCCTCGACTCCGGGCCCGTGGCGCTGGCCGAGGAGGTGCCGATCTCCGCGGACGACGACTACGAATCGCTCTCCGCGAAGCTCGCCGAGCTCGGCGGAGAGCTGCTGGTGGGGGCGCTCGATGGCCTCGCGGCGTCGGATCTCGGCTTCTCCGACCAGGACGACGCCCAGGCCACCTACGCTGAGAAGGTCTCCGCTGACGAGCGTCACCTGTCTCCCGCGCGGCCGGCAATGGAGCTCGCCCGGATTGTTCGCGCCCTCACTCCTCACATCGGCGCATTTCTCGAGCTCGAGAACGGCGAGCGGCTCGGGGTGCGGCGTGCGCAAGTGGTGGACGACGGCCCCGCGCCGGGTGCGATCGAGGTTCGGAACGGAGGGCTCGTTCTCGGCTCGCCCGGCGGCGGCCTCGGCCTCGAGGTGGTCCAGCCGCCCGGGAAGAAGCCGATGAGTGCGGCCGATTTCCTGCGTGGGCACGACCCGCCCGAAAAGGCTCTCTAGCGGCTGCCAGGCCGCTCGCAGCCGCGACCTGGTACCTCGATACCCTCGTCACATGGCCGAACGAGCCGACAGCGGCGTGGGAGAGACAGCCGATTCGCAGAAGGCCGCCGACAGCTCCCTTCAGCGCCCGAACTGCCCGGGCTGCGGCGAACCCTGGCTGCGGCCGGCCCAGCTGCCGGGCCGCTTCGTCTGCGTCTACTGCCTGCGGCGCTTCGAGCTCGTCTCGCAGTGCCCGAACTGCGGTGAGCACGGGACGATCAGCCGTCTTACCCGCACCGAGGACATGAAGTGCCAGGCCTGCGGGCACTCGATGCTGCGCTCGATCTGACCTTGGAAGCCGCCACCGACACCGCCTCGACGGGGCCGCGCGAGCTGTTCGCTTCCAAGCGCGTCGCTCCCTCGATCCTCTCCGCCGACTTCTCCCGCCTCGGATCCCAGGTGGAGGAGGTGATGGCGGCCGGAGCGCGCGTCATCCACGTGGACGTGATGGACGGCCATTTCGTCCCCCCGATCACGATCGGCCCGCTGGTCGCGAGCTCGATCGCCGACCAGGTACATGACGCGGGCGGTGCGATCGACGTTCACCTGATGATCGAGAACCCGGATCGCCACATCGAGGAGTTCGCAAAGGCGGGCGCGGACAACATCACCTTCCATGCCGAGGCAACCCCGCACATCAACCACACGCTCAACGCGATCCGCGAGCTCGGCTGCCTCACGGGCCTCGCAATCAATCCGGGAACTCCGGTGTCGGCCGTGAGTGAATCCGTGGACGACGCGGACGTCTTCCTCTGCATGACCGTCAACCCGGGCTGGGGCGGCCAGCCGTTCATCGCCGACTCGCCCGGCAAGGTCGAGCGGCTGAGCGAGCTCGTGGGGGCCGGGGCCATCGAGGTCGACGGCGGAATCGATCCGGGGACCGCCGGCGGCGTTGCCGCAGCCGGGGCAAGCCTGTTCGTCGCCGGCTCCGCGGTCTTCGGCGCCGACGATCCGGGGGCGGCCTATACGGCGATCGCGGAGGCTGCGGGCGCTGCTTAGCCGCGAGCGAGGCGAGCTCGAGCCATTCCTGCGGCGGCTCGCCGCGCTCATCGTCCTGATCTTCGCGATCCAGATCGCGGGGAGCGTCGCCTATTCGATCACCGAGGGCGTCTCGGTCTGGAAGGGCTTCCTCTTCAGCCTGGACACCGTGGCGACGGTGGGCTCGGACCCGACACCTCCGGACCTCGGAGGCCAGATCGTCAAGGTCCTGCTGATCGTCCTGGGCGTGGGTACGCTCTTCTACGCCCTGGTGACGGTGACCGAGTTCTTCGTCGCCGGGCACCTGGGAGAGATCCTCGAGGAGCGCCGAACCCTGAAGAAAGTCGAAGAGCTCAAGGGGCATCACCTGATCTGCGGCTTCGGCCGCGTCGGCCGCCAGGTCGCCCGCGACCTGCAGACCGGCGGGGACGACTTCGTGATCATCGACAGCCTCGACGAGAACAAGCACATCGCCGACCAGATGGGCGTCCCCTTCCTGCAGGGCCGGCCCTCCGACGACGAGATGCTGAGGGCCGCCGGCATCGAACAGGCCGTCTCCGTCCTCGCCTGCGTCGACTCCGACGCGGAGAACATCTTCATCTGCCTCACTGCTCGTGAGCTCCGCTCAGACATCACGGTCGTCGCGCGCGCCAGCGTCGAGGACTCCGAGAAGAAGCTGCGCCGGGCGGGGGCCGACCGGGTGATCTCGCCCTACAAGTCGAGCGGCGCCGAGATGGCCCGCCTCGCGCTGCAGCCGCAGGTCACCGGCGTCGTGGACGTCGCGCCCGAGTACCGGATGGAGGAGATCGACGTGTCCGAGGGCTGTGAAGCCGAGGGCAAGACGATCGGCCAGGTGCGCGGCACCACCTCGATCGCCGCCCTCCGTAACTCCGGCGGCACGGTCCATCCGCAGCCGCCCTCGGACACAGTGCTCCGCGCGGGAGACGTGCTGGTCGCGATGGGCACGGTGGAGGCCCTCCGCAAGCTGGAGGCGATGTTCGTCCCCGGGCCGGCGCGAAGGGAGGGGTCGGTCCTGGGCGACCTTGGATAACCGGCTTCGCCATCAGATCCCGGCCCCCGGTGGCCGCTAGCCCGCCTCGTCTCCAGAGGCGAGCTGCAGCTCCATCTCCTCGGTCGAGCCCGGTTTGACCGGTACGTCCTTCGCCTCCAGTGGGGAGCGGTAGAGCCAGTAGAGCAGCGAGCAGAGCAGGGTGGCCGCGCCGAGGTAGCCGATGACGACGCGCGTGACGTCGCTGGAGACGATCGGCAGCGCCATCCAGACGATGAAGGTGATCGCGCAGCCGAGCCAGCAGAACGACGCGCGGCGGACCTGCCCGCGGGCGAGAGCGGCCTGGTTGAGAGTCGCGGCGGAGAGGTAGAGGCCCATGCCGATGCTCACCACCACCAAATCCGTCCGGTTGTAGTCGTGCTTCTTGCCGAACGCGATCTGCATCAGGTGCGGGCCGGCGACCGCCATCGCCAGGGCGACCAGGCCCGCGAACCCCGCGATCGCCAGCAGCGTCACGCGGATCGAGGCGCGGAAGTCCTGCTCCTCTCCGCGGGAGCCCAGCGTCGTCAGATGGGGGAGGAGGCTCGTCTGGACCGCCTGGAAGAGCTGGAGCGGCGCCCTGGCGATCATCAGGATGTTGAAGACGTAGCCGGCCGTGGCGGCGCCGGCGGTCGCGTTGACGAGGAGCGGGCCGGCGTTCAGGAAGGTCTGCTCGCTGAGCATGATCAGGAAGACGCCCGCTGCGAACCGTCCGCCTCTTGCGAGCGTGAATTCGTCCGTGGGGGCGTCGGCCGGGGACGCCCCCTCAGGCCGGCTCTCGCCGGGAGTTCCTTCGGGGCCGTCCCCGGCCGCCGCCTGACCGCCAAAGCGACGGAAGAAGGCGAACGGCACCACCACGAGGGAGAGGGTGGGGGCGGCCACGATTCCCATCGCGACCGCTGTCTGGCCTGAGGCGATGCCCAGGGCCACTGCCATCGGGAAGGCGGTGCGGGCGACCGATTCGCTGATGATCAGCAGGGCGTAGATCGTCAGGCGGTGGCTGCCCGCGAGGAAGCCGCGGGCGAAGTAGCTCGCGCCGTAGGCGGTGATCGCGGCAACGCCGATCCAGTAGAGCGTCGAGTTGCCGTGGAGGAGGTGGTCCTGGATCGGAGTGCGCAGGGCGAGCGCGACGGCGTCGAAGGCGACCGCGACCGAGAACTGGATCGTCGCAGCCACCCTGACCGTGTGGCGGATCGGCACGTCGTGGGCGAGGTTCTCGGAGACCGTGCGCGAGAGGAGCTGCTCGACGGGCCGCTGCAGGATCGAGACGACGATGAAGACCGCCGACCAGAGCACCGCGATCTGCCCGTACTGGTCCTTCGAGAGCTCGTGCGAGGCGATCGCGAAGTACAGGTACGTGATCAGCCCGGTGAGCCCGACGCCGATCGAGAGCAGGCTGGCACGCCGCCCGTAGCTCCTTGCCTCGCTCTGGCCTCCGTTTTGCCTTGCCCTTGCCATCGGGGCGCAAGACTACGTACATCGGGTTGTCCCTCGGCTTTGCCTCGGGTCACCCTCGCATCTACAATCACTGGCTGACTGACCAGTCAATCAGTCGAGCTCGACCCGAAAGGAGGGCGAGCATCACAGCGGTCAGCACCGAACAGGAAGCTTCCTACCTGAGGCGAGCCCTGGAGCTCGCGGAGGGTGGGCGCGGGCGCGTCAGCCCGAATCCGCTCGTCGGCGCAGTGCTGGTGCGCGACGGCGAGGTGATCGGCGAGGGTTTTCACGCCCAGCTCGGCGACCTGCACGCCGAGCGTGCCGCTATCGAGGACGCCCGCGCCCAAGGCGCCGATATCGCCGGCTCAGCGATCTACGTGACGCTCGAGCCCTGTGCTCACGAGGGCCGCCAGCCGCCCTGCACCGAAGCGATCCTGGAGGCCGGCATTTCGCGCGTCGTCTACGCGTCTGAGGACCCGACCGAGAAGGCCTCGGGCCGCGGCCCCGGGATGCTCCGCGACGGCGGCGTCGAGGTCGAGCTCGCCGGCGGATCGGAGGCGAGCGCCGCCCGGCTGCTCAATCAGCCGTTTCGCAAGCGCGCCCGGACCGGCCGCCCCCTCGTCACCTACAAGGCCGCGATGTCGCTCGACGGCCGCGTCGCCTCGCCCACCGGCGACTCCCGCTGGATCTCGAGCACAGAGAGCCGCGAGCTCGTCCACCGCTGGCGTGCCGAGAGCGACGCGGTTGCGGTGGGCATCGGCACGGCGCTCGCCGACGACCCGCTACTCACGGCGCGGATCGAGGACGCGGCGAAGCAGCCCGCCCGAGTCGTCTTCGACTCCGGCGCCAGGCTGCCGATCGAATCGGCGCTGGTCGCGTCGACCGACGAGGCGCCGCTGATCGTCATCTGCGCTCCCGAGGCGCCGTCCGCCAGGCGCGAGGCACTGGAGGCCGCGGGAGCCGAGGTGATCGTCGCCCCCGGCCGGAGCCACCGCGAGCGCCTCGAGGCGGGCCTCACCGAGCTGGGGCGCCGGGACATCCAGGACCTGCTCGTCGAGGGCGGTCCTACCTTCGCGGGCGGACTCTTCGATGCCGGCGAGGTGGACGAGATGCGCCTGTTCATCGCCCCCGTCCTGCTCGGCGCCGCGAGGGCTCGCGCCCTGCTGGAGGGCGAGGGCGCCGTCCGCATCGCCGACGGCGTGCGGCCCCTGGCGAGCGCCTTCGAGCAGGTGGGCGAGGACATGCTGGTCCGCGCGAGATTGCGGGAGTGGTGATGTTCACCGGGATCGTCAAGGAGCTTGGCCGCGTCGAGTCGATCGACACCTCGGACGACGGAGCTCGCCTGCGCATCGCCGCCGGCCTCTCCTCTGAGCTGGCGGAGGGGGACTCCGTAGCGGTGAACGGCGCCTGCCTCACCGCGACCTCGGCGGGCGACGGCTCATTCGAGGCCGACGTCATGCATCAGACGCTTTCGCTGACCACGCTGGGCCGGCTGGAGGCCTCGTCACCCGTCAACCTGGAGCTGGCGCTGAGGCCGACGGACAGGCTCGGCGGACACGTCGTCCAGGGCCACGTCGACGGGACCGCCACGGTCACCGACGTTTCGGCCGACGGCTTCGCGAAGCGGCTGCGAATCGAGCTCCCGGACGACCTGCTGCCCTACGTCGTCGAGCGCGGCTCGATCGCGATCGAGGGCGTCAGCCTGACCGTCGCCGAGCTCACCGGCAACGTCGTCGAGGTTTCCCTGATCCCGGAGACGCTCGAGCGCACCACGCTGGGGTCCGCCGGGCCCGGCGATCGCCTCAACATCGAATGTGACGTGATGGCCAGGTACGTCGAGCGCCAGCTGTCACCCTTAACGAGCAAGGAGCACTGATGGCCGAGAGCACCGAACAGACCGAGACGAAGACCGACGCGCCCTTCGCCTCGATCGAGGAGGCGATCGAGGAGATCCGTCGCGGCCGGATGATCGTCGTCTGCGACGACGAGGGCCGCGAGAACGAGGGCGACCTGGTGATGGCCGCGCAGTTCGCCACGCCCGAGGCGGTCAACTTCATGGCCACCCACGGCCGCGGCCTCATCTGCCTCGCCCTCACCGACGAGCGGTGCCAGGAGCTGGGGCTCAACCTGATGGCCGCCAAGAACGAGGCGCCCCTCGAGACCGCCTTCACCGTCTCGGTCGAGGCCCGCGAGGGCGTCACCACCGGCATCTCCGCCGCCGACCGCGCGCGGACGATCCAGGTTGCGATCGACCCGCACTCGGGCCCCGATGACCTGGTGCAGCCCGGCCACGTGTTTCCGCTCAAGGCCAAGGACGGCGGCGTGCTCGAGCGCACCGGCCACACCGAGGGAGCGATCGACCTGGCCCGCCTCGCCGGCCTAATTCCCGCCGGCGTGATCTGCGAGATCATGAACGAGGACGGGACGATGGCCCGCGTGCCCGACCTGGTCGGCTACTGCGAGAAGCACGAGCTGAAGATGATCACGGTCGCGGATCTGATCGCCTACCGGCGGCGGACCGAGAAGCTGGTTGAGCGGATCGTCTCCACCAAGCTGCCGACGAAGTTCGGTGAGTTCAGCGCTGTCGGATACCGCTCCCTGATCGACGACAAGCACCACGTCGCGATGGTGAAGGGCGAGGTCGCCGGCTCCGAGGACGTGCTCGTCCGGGTGCACTCCGAGTGCCTGACCGGCGACGTCTTCCATTCGCTGCGGTGCGACTGCGGCGAGCAGCTCGAGGCCGCGCTCGCCACCATCGAGCAGGAGGGCAAGGGCGTTCTCCTCTATCTCTCCCAGGAGGGCCGCGGCATCGGCCTGCTCAACAAGCTGCGCGCCTACAAGCTGCAGGAGGAGGGGCTCGACACCGTCGACGCCAACCTCAAGCTCGGCCTGCCCGCCGACCTGCGCGACTACGGGATCGGCGCCCAGATCCTGGTCGACCTCGGCCTGTCGAGCATCCGCATCCTGACGAACAACCCGAAGAAGATCCTCGGCCTGGAGGGCTACGGGCTGTCGGTCACCGACCAGGTGCCGATCCAGTCGGTCCCCAACCCGCACAACGAGGCCTACCTGAACGCCAAGCGCGACAAGATGGGCCACGCCCTTCACCACCAGGGCCTGCCGCTCGACGAGCAGCTGCTCTACGAGGAGCACCGCAAGGACAAGGAGAGTCGCCGGGAGGAAGCGGACTCCGGCGATTACCCGCCCGGCGACTAGTGGCGGCCGAATCCGGATAGGTTCCGCCCATGGCGGATCTGGCGACCATGGAGTTCGCGGTCTGCGTCGCGACCTTCTACGAGGACCTGGCCGAGCGCCTCGTCAACGGCGCGGTTGAGGCGTTCGGGGACGAGGGGGTGGCCCCGACGTCGGTTCACACCTATGAGGTTCCCGGCGCGTTCGAGCTGCCGCTGGCGGCCAAGCTCTGCGCCGAGTCCGGCCGCTTCTCGGGCGTCGCCTGCCTCGGCGTTGTGATCCGCGGAGAGACGAACCACTACGACTACGTCTGCGCGGAGGCGGCGAGTGGCGTCCAACGGGTGCAGCTCGACACGGGCGTGCCCTGCGCGTTCGGCGTGATCACCTGCGACACCCGCGAGCAGGCCGAGGCCCGGGCGGGAGGCGACAAGCGCGACCAGGGACGAAACGCCGCGATCGCCGTGCTCCGGATGGCGGAGCTGCGGGACTCGGTCAGCTGATCTGCTCGAGCACTTCGTCGAGCGGCGCAGGCACGCCGAAGTAGAAGCCCTGGCCGTAGCGGAAGCCGATGTCGATCAGGGCCTCTAGCTCGTCTTCGGTCTCGATGCCCTCGGCGACCACGTTCACGCCCACCTCGTCGGCGAAGGAGACCAGCGACGTCGCCAGCGCGTGCGCGACCTGGTTCGCGTCGATCCGCTCCGTCAGGGAGATGTCGAGCTTGATCCACTCCGGACGCACCTTGAGGATGTGCCGGAGGCTGGCGTAGCCGGCGCCGAAGTCGTCGATCGCGACCTTCCCACCGGCCTCCCGCAGAGGCCCGAGCCTGGCGGTGAAGCCCTCGTAGTCGTCGACCTGCAGGTGCTCGGTGAGCTCGACGGTGACCCGGTCCGCGGCGGGACCGACGCAGGCGAGGAACCTGCCGGAGAAGATCGTGGGCGGCGAGGCGTTGATGCAGAGGTTGACGCCGGCCGGCAGCCGGGACAGGGCCTCGGCGGCGATGCGGACGGCCAGCAGCTCGAGCGGCACACCCAGGCCGACCTCCCAGGCCTCGGCGAACCAGCGATCGGGGCCGCGCTCGGGCTTCCCGGGGAAGCGGGACAGCGCCTCGCAGGCGATCACACGACCGGTCTCGAGGTCGTAGATCGGCTGGTAGACCGGGTTGATCCGCTCGTCCTCGAGGACCGTCTGGATGCGCTCGAGCGACTCACGGTGCTCCTCGCTCGACAGCTTCTCGACGGCGCGGCGATCGCCCAGCGGGCGCGTGGAGCAGACGATCTCGCTGACCGCGCCCGTGTCCGGGTTCTTGAGCACCCGCGTGGTGGTCTCGACCCAGACGTACTCGTGGTCCTTGCGCCGCAGCCGGTAGGCGACGGTGAGCGGAGCATCCTGCAGCGTGCTGCGATGGACGACGCCGACCTTCGCCGCATCGTCAGGGTGGAAGTGGTCGTAGGCCGAGGTCCCGATCAGCTCGCCGGGCTCGTAGCCGAGCAGCTCCCTCGAGGCCGCCGAGACGTAGCGGTAGGTCCCGTCGGGAGCGTGCGCGGAGACCATGTCCCCGAGGTAGTCCGCGATGGATCCGCGAATGACCTCGGCCTCGGCCGTCAGGCGGGCACGAGACCGAAACGGAGTGGTTTGCCGGATAGTCATCTCACTCCTTGGAGAGCGCTTGCCGCAGCAAGGATCCGTCGTTACCGATTATTCGCTGGGAGAGATGCGCTGCAAGCCACAGCTTTCGCCGATTGGACACGTGTCCCTGCGTGCGCATCGAGGTCGCTACCATGCCGCCTCCGATGGCCAAGGTCTGTCACAGCTGCGGAAAGCGCCCCGCGTTCGGCAACTCGCGGAGCCATTCGATGGTCGCCACCAGGCGGCGCTTCAACCCGAACCTCCAGAAGGTCCGGATCCAGGAGCCGGGCGGCGGCACGGCACGCGTTTACGTCTGCGCCCGCTGTCTGAAGTCCAACAAAGTCACCAAGGCGGCTTAGCTCCTGACGTAGGCGTTTTACGGGGTCTAGGCTTCGGCTCACTCCCCGCATGGCTGATCCCTCGATAGAGAGATTCCGGCGCGTGATCAGCGCGGCCGCCGCCCACCTCGAGGACAGACGCAAAGAGGTCAACGACCTCAATGTCTTCCCGGTCGCGGACGGTGATACCGGCGACAACATGGCGCTCACGCTCCGTGCCGTCAGCGACGAGCTGGACCGCCTCGACGGGCAGATGGTCGACGAGATCGGGCGAACCGAGCTGGTCAACGCGCTGGCCCGCGCGGCGCTGATGGGGGCCCGGGGGAACTCCGGCGTGATCCTCAGCCAGATCGTCCGCGGGGCGGCCGAGGAGCTCGCCAGCCGTCCCGGCGAGCTGGTCGACCCGATGCTGGTCTCCGCGGCCTTCGCCCGCGCGGCCGACGCGGCCTACGAGTCCGTCCGTGAGCCGGCGGAGGGCACGATGCTCACTGTCTTCCGGGAGATCGCCCACTCGATCTCGCGGCGGCTCGCGCACATGGAGGAGGTCCGCCTCTCGCCGGACGCCACTCCCGGCGAGCAGGACGCCCTGCTCGCCGAGCTGCTCGAGGCCGCGGTGCTCGACGGCGAGGCGGCGGTCGCGCGCACTCCGGAGCAGCTCGAGGTGTTGCGGGAGTCGGGAGTCGTCGATGCGGGCGCCCACGGCATCGTCGTGATCCTGGCCGGGGTCGTCGCGGGGCTGCGCGGAGACGACGATGCGTCGCCGGAGGTGCCGCACTACGCCCCGGCGACGGACACGCGGCCGCACCACGAGGACAGCCGCTACCGCTACTGCACCAACTTCATCGTTCAGGGTTCCGGGCTCGAGGGCCGCGCCTTCGTGCCGAGGCTCGAGGAGCTCGGCGACTCGGTGCTGGTCGTCGGGGACGAGGCGACCCTCAAGGTCCACGTCCACACGGACGAGCCGGATGCCGCTGTCGCCCTCTTCGACCAGACTGGGGAGGTGACGCAGCTCGACGTGGCCGACATGCGCGAGCAGATCGCCGAGCGCAGCGCGCGACTGCAGGCGGGTCGCTGCGCGGCGGTCGCGGTGGTGGCCGGTCGCGGGATGCGCGAGCTCTACGAGGAGCTCGGCGCGTTCGTGGTCGACGGCGGCGAGACGTTCAACCCGTCCATCTACGACCTGCTCGCGGCCATTCACGAGGTGCCCGCCGAGGCGGTCCTCGTGTTCCCCAACAGCCCCAACGTCGTGATGGCCGCCGAGCGCGCAGCAGAGCTCTCGGACAAGGACGCCCGGGTGGTCCGGTGCACCTCACAGCAGGCGGGCCTCGCGGCACTGGTCGAGCTCGACCCAACCGCCTCGGTCGACGAGAACGGCGAGCGCCTCAGCGCGGCGCTCGAGGGGATTCTTGCCGGGTCGGTGGCGCCGGCGGCCCGCGACGACGCCAAGGGTCGCTTCGTCACCGGTGACGCCGTCGGCTTCGTCGGAGACGAGATCGTCGCGTGGGGCGGCGCCGGCTCCACGCTCTCGGAGACGATGTCGCGACTGGGAGAGGGAGCCGAGATCCTCACCGTGGTCGTGGGCGAAGGTGCCCCGATCCCGCTCGGCGACCTCGAGAACCACGCGCCCGAGGGCGTGGAGCTTGAGGTCCATGACGGCGGCCAGCCGCACTACTGGTGGCTGCTGGCGGCCGAGTGAGGGCCCTGCTCGACGAGGTGCTTGACGCAGCTGGGGGACGGCGCCGCTGGGAGAGGGCCAAGGGCATCTCGGCCCACGTCAGGTCGGGCGGGCTCCTGATGCGGATGAAGGGGAGGGCGAACCAGTTCAGAGACTACGGGTTGAGCGTCACCACCGGGCACCAGAGCGCAGTGATCCAGCCCTATCCGCGGGAGGGAACGAGTGGCGTGTTCGACGCTGGCGACGTTCGGATCGAACGGCCCGACGGAGTCCCGGTGTCCGAGCGTCGCAACGCACGGCAGTCCTTCTTCGGTCTAGGCGGACTGAAGCGGAACCTGCGCTGGGACGATCTCGACGCCCTCTACTTCGCCGGCTACGCGCTCTGGAACTACTTCAACATTCCCTTCGTGTTCGAGATGCCCGGTTTCGAGGTCGCGGAGGGGGAGGCGCTCGACGCGGACGGCGAGCGCTGGCGCCGCCTGGACGTCGTCTTTCCCGAGGGCCTGCACACGCATTGCCGTAGGCAGGCCTTCTACTACGACTCCCGCAATCTCCTGCGCCGTCACGACTACCACCCCGATGTGGTCTCCCGGTTCGCCAACGCGGCACACCTCTGCGACGCACATGAGGAGTTCGACGGCATCGTATTCCCGACTCGAAGGCGGGTCGTCCCGAAGGGCCCGCGAGGCCGCCCCATGCGCGGCCCGACGATCGTCTGGCTCGGATTCGATTCGATCGACGTCGATCGATGACTGCCGCCGCTGACCTTCCGGTCCTCTGGCAGTACAGCTTCTCCAACTACAACGAGAAGGCTCGGTGGGCGCTCGACTACAAGGGCATTCGGCACCGGCGACGCTCGCTGATGCCCGGCGGGCCCAAGGCGATGGCGTTCTCCCGCGGCGACGGGACCCTGCCGGTGCTCGACCTCGATGGCAGGCGGATCCCGGACTCGACCAGGATCATCGAGGTTTTGGAGTCGCGGGATCCAGAACCGTCGCTCTACCCGGTCGATCCCGATGAACGGCGGCGGGCGCTCGATCTCGAGGCCTGGCTCACCGACTCGATCGGCCACGACATGCGGCGCGTCGTCTTCTGGGACATGCGCGATCACCGCGGCTACCTGGCTGACCTGCTCGGGACGGACCAGGGTCCCGCCGCGCGTGCCCAGATCCGGGCGATCATGCCGGTGGCCTGGCGCTACGTCGTGCGGCGGTATCACTTCGACGACGAGTCTTACGAGCGGAGTTCGAACGCCCTGGTGGGCGCGCTCGACGGCATCGAGGCGGAGCGGCAGGGGCGCGACTACCTGGTCGGGGACGGTTTCTCGGTCGCCGACCTGACCGCCGCCGCCCTGCTCTATCCGGTCGTGCTGCCGCCCGAGTACCAGTACGAGCTCCCGGATTCGCCGCCCTCAGGGTTCCTCGACTCCGTCAGCGATCACCCGGCACGCGCCTGGATCGCGGACACCTGGGCTCGGCACCGCGGCGAATCCGCCGAGGCGCGTGGTTGACAGCGGCGCCCGGGCGACAGAGGATGGGCGAGGAATAGGCGTTGCCATTTAGGGGACCTCGCCCGACTCGATGGGAGAAGGCTCCCGGCCGAAACTGGAGGGATCGATGAAGGGGTGTATCCGACGTCCATCGCCGGCGATGCTCGTGGCCGTTGCGGCATTGATCGCGGCGCTTGGTGGCACCGCGGTCGCAGGCGGGGTGCTCAACAAGAAGAAGGTGAACAGCATCATCACCAACAGGGCCCCCGGTCTATCGGTGCTCAAGGCAAAGAGCGCGGATAGCGCGACGAGCGCGACCAACGCGACCAAGGTGGGTGGGCAAACGGTGGAGGCCGCCGTGGTGAGCGCCAACGCGACCGGGGCCGCCGTGGTCCGTGGGAACGCGACCGGAGCGAGCAGGAGCAATACGGGCATCTACATCGTCAGCTTCCCCCCCGACATCCGAAACTGCACCTATGTCGCCACCAACGGTCATGTCGCTGCGGGCTCCGGCCCGGCCGGCGAGATCAGTGTCGAGCAGCGGAATTCGAGCAACGCCACCGACATCGAGGTCCGGCATTACAACTCGACCGGTGCACCAGCCGACTACGGCGCCTCGGAGGGCTTCCATATCGAAGTCATCTGCTAGCCGTACGGACGTGAGAAGGAGGGCCCGCCAGATCCTCGACGTGAACGGGCGGGCGGTAGCCGAGCGGGAGGACGGGCAGTCCGTTCACGCTCGCCGCGGAGTGACTACCAGCCTTCTGAGCCCGGCTCGCCCTTGAACGGGCCCTCGATCTCCGCGGTGATCCAGCCGCCGTAGTAGGCGCCCGGCTGCGGGATGACCTCCTCGTCGTCGAGGTAGGCGGCGTCGACGCGGCGCGGGTAGAAGGCGAGGTGGTCGCGGAGCTGCTCGAAGCCCTCCTTGGGCTCGGGGTAGTGCCAGGCGACCCGGTTCGCCCGTTTCCCGCCCGCCTCGGCGTGGACGTACGAGGCGGTTCCCTTCCACTCGCAGTGGGTCTGGGCGTCGTCGCCGGCGTCGATCAGGACGCCCTCGCGGACGTCCTCGCGCGGGATGTAGATCGTGGGCGGGCTGGCCGTCTCCAGTACGCGCAGGGCCCGGTCGCTCTCGGCGATCGTCTCGCCGCCGAGGACGATGCGGACGTGGCGGTCGAGCGGCTCCACGCGGGGCGGCCGCGGGTAGTCCCAGACCGATTCCTTCGCTCGCTGCGGCGTCATGCCGAATGGTCCATGGGGACCATCCATCATTACGCCTAGCCTTGCCCGGTGATGGAAGCGGCTCTCGACCGCGGCACCGATCCTGCGCCGACTTACGTCCCTCGCGCGATCGCGACCGGCGAGGTGCTCGGCAACGCGGAGCTGCTGGACGCTCCCCTGAAGACGACGCCGCGGCCCTCGATCCTGGACGCCCCGATCACCAAGCTGAGGGGAGCGGGGCCGAAGCTCTCGGCCGCCGCGGCGGAGATGGGGATCGAGACCATCGGCGACCTGCTCCGCCACGTCCCGCACAGCTACCGCGATCGGGCCAACCCGGTCGGGCTCGGCGACCTGAGGCTGGGAGAGGAGGCGACGGTGGAGGTGGAGGTGGCCGGCGCGAAGCTGCGGCCGACACGCCGCCGCCGGCTGACGATCCTCGAGGCCGACGTCTTCGACGCGAGCGGCAAGGCGAAGGCGGTCTGGTTCAACCGGGCCTGGCTTGCGGACCGTCTGCAGCCCGGGGCCCGGCTGCTCCTGCGCGGAAAGCTCGAGAAGCGCGGCTTCAACGTCGCCGAGCACGAGTTCCTGGACTCGACTTCGGGCGGGCCGGCGGGCCTCCACACCACCGGGATCGTGCCGGTGCATCCCGCCAGCGAGCGGCTGCGGCCGCAGCGCATCCGCGAGTGGGTCTGGCAGGCGGCGCCGCTCGCGAGGCACGCGGTGGAGCCGATCCCGGGCCGCCTGCGCCGGGAGCTCCGCATGGCACCCGCGACCGATGCGATCGTCGCCTCGCACTTCCCCGCGGACGAGCACGCCGCAGAGGCCGCCCGCGAGAGGCTCGCGTTCGAGGAGCTCTTTCTCTACCAGGCCGCCCTCGTCTCCCGCCGGGGGCGCCGCGTCGCGGGCGCGCGCGGGATCGAGCTCTCCGCCGCGGGCGCGCACGTTGGGGGCTGGCTCGAGTCTCTTCCATTCCAGCTGACCTCAGATCAGGGCCGCGCGATCGACGAGATCGACTCCGACCTGCACGAGGCCCAGCCAATGCAGCGGCTGCTGATGGGGGAGGTGGGGAGCGGCAAGACCGTCGTCTGCGTCTACGCGATGCTCCGCGCGATCGAGGCCGGTCATCAGGCCGCCCTGATGGCGCCGACCGAGACGCTCGCGGAGCAGCACTTCCGCACGCTTGAGGCCCTGGTGGGGGAAGCGGCCCCGGCTGCCCTGCTGACCTCGGCGACGCCACCGGCCGAGCGCCGTGAGCTGCTCGCCTCCCTGGCGACCGGGGAGCCGCAGCTCGTCGTCGGCACCCACGCCCTGATCGAGGAGGCCGTCGAGTTCTCCTCGCTCGCCGTCGCGGTCGTCGACGAGCAGCACCGCTTCGGCGTTCGCCAGCGTGCGGCCCTCGACGCGAAGGGGCCCGGGGGACGTCTCCCGCATGTCCTCCACATGACCGCCACGCCGATCCCGCGGACGCTCTCGCTCACCGCCTACGGCGATCTCGACACGACCGCGCTGCGCGAGCTGCCGAAGGGGCGCCAGCCGATCAAGACGCGCGTCGTCGACGAGGAGCACCGCGCCGCCGCGTACGAGTTCATCCGCGAGCGGCTTCGCGAGGGCCGCCAGGCCTACGTCGTCTGCCCGCTGGTGAGCGAATCGGAGATCACGGAGGCCAAGGCCGCCGAAGCGGAGGCGCGCCGGCTCGCCAAGACCGAGCTCCGTGACTTCAAGGTGGCCCTGCTCCACGGCCAGCTCTCCTCCGAGCAGAAGGCCCGAGCGATGGAAGCCTTCGTCTCCGGGGAGGCCGACGTGTTGGTGGCCACCACCGTGATCGAAGTCGGCATCGACGTCCCGAACGCGACCGTGATGCTCGTCGAGGGAGCCGAGCGCTTCGGCCTCTCGCAGCTCCATCAGCTGCGCGGCCGGGTCGGCCGCGGGCGGCACGAGTCCTTCTGCATCCTCTTCGGGGACCCGGAGTCGGAGGCGGCGAAGGTAAGATTGGAGGCGATCGCGGGAGAGGGGGACGGGTTCGCTCTCGCCGAGGTCGACCTGACGATCCGGGGCGAGGGGGAGATCCTCGGGACCCGCCAGCACGGCCTGCCGAGGTTCAGGGCCGCCACGCTGCCGGAGGACACCGCCCTCCTGCTGGATGCGCGCCGGCGGGTCCTGGATCTGCGCGAGCGCTTCGGCTCGCTCGAGGCTCCGGAGATCGGCCCGCTGCTCGACGAGGCCCGCCGGCGCTTCGGCGACGAGCGGGTCGAGCAGCTCGCGGCCTGATGCCCGAGATCAGGGTCAGCGGCGGCGAATTCGGTGGCCGCCGGATCCAGGTCCCCAAGCGCGGGACGCGGCCGACGACGGAGAAGGTGCGCGAGGCGGTCTTCTCGATCCTGGGCGACGTCTCGGGGGCGCGGGTCCTCGATCTCTTCTGCGGCACCGGCGCGCTCGCGATCGAGGCGCTTTCGCGAGGGGCGAGCGAGGGGACCCTGGTCGACACTCACCCGCGCACCGCGCGAGAGAACGTCGAGCGGCTCGGATTGAGCGACCGGGCCACCGTCGTCCGCTCGGACGCGATCCGGTTCCTGCGCCGTGCCGGCGACGACTCCTACGATCTCGTGCTCTGCGACCCTCCCTATAGACTCGCCGACCGCCTGAGGGCCGACCTCGATCCCCTCATCCGAGGCGTCCTGGCGGAGTCAGGCAGAGTGATGACCGAGTCCTCCCCCGACAATCCCCTGCAAATCGAGCTTCCGCTGCTCACCGAGCGCACCTACGGCGACACCATGGTCAGGATCCATCGCGATGAGCACTGACGAACCCCGCATTGCGATCTGCCCGGGCAGCTACGACCCGGTGACCAATGGCCATATCGACGTCATCACCCGCACCGCGAGGGTGTTCGACAAGGTCGTGGTCGGAGTCGTCAACAACCCCGTCCGCAAGGAGAAGACGCTTTTCACCGCCGAGGAGCGGAAGGCGTTCATCGAGGAGGCGACAGCGGACCTCGGCAACGTCGAGGTCGGGATCATGTCCAACCTTCTGGTCGAGTTCGCCCGGGAGAACGGGGCGACGGCGATCATCAAGGGCCTCCGCGCGATCTCGGACTTCGAGTACGAATTCGAGATGAACCAGCTCAACCGGAAGCTGGCGGCCGACATCGAGTCGATGTACATCTTCGCGTCCGCGAACTACAGCTTCCTGTCGTCCACGGGGGTCAAGGAGATCGCCACGTTCGGAGGGGACATCGGCGATCTGGTCCCGGAGCCGGTTGCAAAAGCGCTTGCGGAAAGACTTGCCCGCTGACCCGTCCGTGCGTGGGCGATGGGCAGGAGCTTGCAAAGCGGCGGAGAAAGGCGACCCGGGGCCCACCGAGTGGGCCGATGCGTAAGCTTTAGCGACTCCAAATGGACGTTCTAGTACTCATCGACAAGCTCGACGATCTGGTCCACAACGCGCGGCCCGTGCCGCTCACGGATCAGGTGCGCGTCGACCGTGAGGAGATCTACGACCTCCTCGACCAGATGCGCGCCACGATCCCCGAGGAGATCAAGCAGGCCCGTTGGATCGTCAAGGAGCGACAGGAGATGCTCGCCGAGGCGAAGCGTGAGGCCGAGCGGATCGTCAAGGAGGCCCGCGAGCAGCAGGCCCGCCTCGTGGCGAACGAGGAGATCACCCGCCAGGCCGAGCGTGCGGCCGAGGAGATCGTCGAGGAGGCCCGGGAGCGCGAGCGGGAGATCCGTCTCGGCGCCGAGGACTACGCCGACGACATCCTCTCGACGCTCGAGGTCAACCTCCAGAAGTTCCTGCAGGCCGTGCAGCGCGGCCGCGACCGGCTCCAGGGCCGCGAGCGCGAGCCGAGCGAGATCGGCTAGCTAGCTCTTAGAGGGTTGCGGAGGGGCGGACGCGGCCGGCGATGGCTGCATTTCCTCCAGCACGCTCCTGAGCGCCGTGTCCGGGACCTGAATCGGTCCTCGGGTCGGGCGATCGAGGTCGCAGGTGACGAAGAGCAGGCCGGTCACCAGCACGGCCGCGAGCGAGACCGCGAGGACGCCCCGGCCCACGATGGCGAGGTAGGCGGCGAGCAGGCCCAGGGCGAGGGCGGCGCCAAGGACCTCGAGGAACAGCACGGCGTTCGGCACCCGGTTGGCGAGGCCCGCGACGCGCGTGGCCTGGGCGTCGACCATCTCGTTGAGCGTCTCCTCGTAGAGCCGAGGAGCGCTCTGGACCGGCTGTAGCGCGAGTGCCTGCCCGTTCAGGGCCCAGAGGCGGCGCTGCAGTTCGTCCTCATGGGCGATGACGGCGAGCTCCTGGTCGCTTCCGGGGACGTAGTTCGTCAGGCGGACCGCGCTCTCCGTGTAGAGCTTCAGGAGCGCGAGCGAGCGGCTCCGCATCGGCTCGGGCAGGGTCTGCGCGCGCAGGTAGGTGGTCTCGATGGTGTTGGCCTCGTCGACGACGGCGTCCCGGCGGTTCTCGTATCGGTTGACGGCCAGGGAGAGGCCGAAGGCCAGGATCAGCCCCACGACGCCCAGGAGCGCTGCCTGCAGGACGCCGAACGGCTCCTTCAAGGTGTCCGAGAGATGGCGCACGCGGCGTCCGAGGAAGACCCCGACCGCAGTGGCCCCGAGCACCGCCACGGCGAGCACGAGCGCCATCTCGAAGGTGCTGAGTCTGAAGAACCAGATGGCGGTGGACGCTAGGCCGTTATCCGGACGCTGAAGCGCCTCCCGATTCAGCCGCCCGGCACCACCGGCGGAGCGACGAGGCGCACGCGGCCGTTCGGCACGTTGTAGATCGCCGGGACGACCCAGAGCGTGCCCGCACCGACCGCCGGCTTGACGATCGGATCCGAGTTGGCGAGCTGGTGGGCCTGATTGCTGGCGTTGGCCGAGGTGCACGCCTGGAGCGTGCGCTGGTCCGGCGGGAGGGCCTCCACGGTGGGCACGATCGCGTCCACGACCGCGCCGATCGCGCCGTACTTCGAGGGCGGGAAGCTCTTGGTCCCGTCCACCACACCGATCGCGGACTTGACGGCGCCGCAGTCGCTGTGGCCGAGCACCATGATCAGCTTCACCCCGAGGACCGCGATCGCGTACTCGACGCTGCCCAGCGTCCCCGTGTCGACGCTGTTGCCCGCCACCTTCGCGACGAACAGGTTGCCCCGCTCCACGTCGAAGATCAGCGTGGGCGAGATCCTCGAGTCCGAGCAGGTGAGGATGGCGGCGAAGGGCTTCTGGTCGCTCGCGCGGCGCTCGCCGACCGGCGAGTAGTCGCGCAGCTGGAGTTTGTTCGCCCGGTAGCGCTTGTTGCCCCCCTGCAGCAGGTGAAGGGCGGCCTTCGGCGTGGCGGGATGCGGCGCCCTGCGTCCGGTGCTGGGCGATGCGATCGCGTCCACGGCCGCGGCGGGAACGATCGCCGCCGCGCTCACTGCCCCGGCGCGCGTGAGGAACTTGCGCCGGGAAAGGGTCTCCTCCGACATCGGTCTCCTCCTCCGTCTGGGCCGCCCACCGTACAACTAGGCTCCGACCCATGGACGAGGGTTTGACCGCCGGGCTGGCCGGCGTCTTGGCGGAGAAGGGCCTCGATTCGGGGGAGATCGAGATCGGCCCGATCCCCGGAGGCGCCTCGCGCGAGACCTGGCTGGTCCGTGGGGAACGCGGGCAGTGGGTCCTGAGACGGGATCCCAAGGGGTCCGTGTCCCTCGTGCCGATCGGCGAGGAGTTCGGCCTGATCGAGCGGGCGGCGGAAGCGGGCGTCCCCGTCCCTGCGCCGCTCGCCCTCGAGCCGGACGGAGGGCGATTCGGCACCCCCGGGATGCTGATGTCGTTCGTGGCGGGGACGTCGGTCGCGCCGCGGATCCTTCGCAAGCCGGAGTTCGAGGAGGCGCGGAGGCGGCTTCCCGCCCAGTTGAGCGACGCCCTCGCCCGGATCCACGCGATCGATCCCTCCGGCCTCGACGGGCTGCTGCCGGCCAGCGCCGCCGATCCCGCGATCGCGCAGATCGAGGAGTGGGAGCGCCAGCTGGACGAGATCGGCGAGCCGCTGCCGGCGGTCGAGCTCGGACTCCGGTGGCTTCGCGCGAACGCTCCGGAGCCGGTCGAGCCGCGCCTCGTCCATGGCGACTTCCGCCTCGGCAACTTCATCGTCGACGAGCAGGGTCTCGCGGCCGTGATCGATTGGGAGCTCGCCCATCTCGGCGACCCCGCCGAGGACATCGGCTGGCTCTGCATCCGCTCCTGGCGCTTCGGCAACGAGGAGCTGCCGGTGGCGGGGGTGGGCGGCCTCGGCGAGTTCATCGGCGCCTACGAGGCGGCCGGAGGCGCGGCCGTGGACCGCGGGCGCGTGCGCTACTGGGAGGCCTTTGGCAACGTCAAGTGGGCGATCATCTGCGCCCGCCAGGCCCACGACCACCTGACCGGCGTCCGCCGCAGCCACGAGCTGGCGTCGCTCGGGCGCCGGGTCTGCGAGCCGGAGTGGGACTTCCTGGAGCTGATCTCCTGATGCAGGACCGACCCACAGCCCCGGAGCTGCTCGACTCGGTCGCCGAGTACCTGTTCGGCGAGCTGCGGCCCGAGGTGCCTCGAGAGCAGCGCTTCAAGGTGCTGGTGGCGGCCAACGTCTGCGCCGTGGTCGCGCGCGAGATCAGGGCGGGGGAGGAGCCGGACCGTGAGGATCTGGCGCTCTTCAACGAGTTGCTGGGCGAGGACGTCACCGACGTCCACGCGGCCGCCGTCGAGCTATCCAGGCGTCTCCGTGTAGGCGAGCTGGACGACCGTATCGACGAGCTCGCACCGCGCCTCGAGGAGCACGTCCGGCGCAAGCTCGAGATCGCGCGACCCGGCTACGACGCCTAGAGGTGACGAACTAGGCTCCCTTCCAGTCGAGGAGAGGAGCTGCCGTGTCCGAGCGCTGGTTCAGCGACAAGGAGCTGGATGAGATGACCCGCCCGACCATGGACGTCGCGATCGACGCCATCGATCATGGCGATCCGGATACGGCCAAGGGGCTGTGCGAGCGGGAGAAATACGAGTCGCAGTTCATGCACGACATGCTCGTCGACGGGATGGCGGGGCTGATCTCGTTCGTCAAGGAGAAGCTCGGGGACGAGGGCGTCCGCGAGGCGTGGGAATGGAGCCTGGAGCGCAGCTGGAAGAAGAGCGTGGAGAAGATCGACGCCTCCGACCGCAAGACGATCGCCCAGGCCCTGGCGGCGACGTGGCGCGGCCACTCCACCGGCGGCGTGGGCCCAAACCCCGGCGCCTTCGAGATCTCCGAGGACGAGAAGAAGCTCACCTTCACCATGAACCCGTGCGGCTCCGGCCAGCGGCTCTGGCGCAACGGGCGCTACGGGCCGGAAGGCTGGGGAGTCACCGACAAGGCGCACGATTGGAGCTACGGGCGCAAGGGGTTCCCTCTCTACTGCACGCACTGCGCCTTCATGAACGAGCTGGGGCCGATCAACTGGATCGGCTACCCGGTCTATCCCTCCGAGCCGCCGGAGGACTTTGACCGCGATCCGTGCGTCTGGCACTGGTACAAGGACCCGGCCGACATCCCCGACCGCCACTGGGAGCGCTATGGGCTAGAGCGACGCGCGGGGTGAGGCTCTACTCGCGCCGCTGCGAGCCCAGGGTGAAGGTGTTGAGGCTCGACCCGCCGTCGATGCCGATCGTCTGCCCGGTGACGTAGCCGGCGTCCTCCGAGGCGAGGAAGGAGACCAGGGCCGCAACCTCGGCCGGCTCCGCCATCCGCCCGGACGGAAGAACCTCGCGCAGCCGCTCGAGGATCTCCTCGGGCATCGACATGACCTTCTCGGTGGCGACCATGCCCGGCAGGACGGCGTTCGCGGTGATCCCTCGGCGGGCTCCCTCCACGGCAAGGGTCTTCACCATCCCCAGCAGGCCGGCCTTGGAGGCCGAGTAGGCGATCTGCCCGGAGAGCCCGTCCACGGCGGCGCCGGAGGAGATGACGACGATCCGGCCCCACTCGCGCTCGCGCATCCCGGCCAAACAGGCCTGCACCGCGCGGAATGCTCCGGTCAGGTTCACGTCGATGTCGAGGCTCCACTGCTCCGGCGACATGCGGTGGGCCGGGGCGATCGTGTCGGTGATCGCCGCGTTGGACACGCAAACGTCAACGGAGCCGAGGTGCGGAAGCTCGTCCTTGGCGAGATCGACCTGGAGGTCACATCCCTCGACTCGATCGAGCGTCGTCACCTCGAGGCCGTCGGCCTGCAGGCGCTCGGCGATCGCGGCGCCGATCCCCGCGGCCGCGCCAGTGACCAGGGCGCGTCTCACAGCCCGGTCTCGTGGGTGCCGGCGCGCCCCGCGTCCGACTTCTCGTAGAAGCGCTCGAGCAGCTCCTGGGTCTCCTTCGGGTCCGCGCAGCTGTAGGCGTTCCAGGCCTCGTTGCGGAGCTGCTCGTCGAGCGTCTTCCCGACGGTGTCGAGGATCGTCTGCTTGGCCGAGCGGACGGCCCGCTGGGAGTTCCGCAGGATCTGCCGCGCGACATTCTCGGCTTCGACCAGCAGCCGCTCGTGGGGGACCACCTTCGAGACGAGGTTGCACTGCAGGGCACGCTGGGCGTCGATCGCCTCCGCGGTGAGCAGCATCTCCAGCGCGATGCCGGTGCCGCAGGTGTTGACCAGCCGGACGATGCCCCCGTCGCCGTGATGGAAGCCGCGCCGCGCCTCGAACGATCCGAACATGGCGCGGTCCGAGGCGATCCGGATGTCGCAGGCCAGGGCCGTCTCGAGCCCGCCGGCGAGCGCCCAGCCGTTGATCGCCCCGATGATCGGCTTGTAGATCCGGTGCATCCCGCGGGTGAAGCCGTTGAGGCCGAGCTCGGCGATCTCGCGGATGTCGGTGGCGTCGCCGTCGGCGATGATCGGCGGGATGTACTCCTTCAGGTCGGCCCCGGCGCAGAAGGAGTCGCCGGTGCCGGTCAGGATCGCGACATCGACCGAGTCGTCGTCGGCGAAGTCGGCCCAAGCGGCGATCATCGAGCGGTGGACCTCGGGGCTGACGGCGTTCTTCGCCTCGGGCCGGTTGATCGTCACGTAGGCGATCCGGTCGCGCTTCTCGTAGAGGACGACGCCCTCATCCGCCGACGGAGGCGGGCCGGGACGCTCGGGGTTGTGGTGCATGCTCACTCCTCGTTCGCTGGCGGGGGGATCGTATGTCCGTGACGCGCACGGCTCGCGGGGCCGGAGGTTCCATTCCGTCGCCAGGTGTGTTGAAGTGGCGGAAAACGGGGGCCTGTCTCCTCCAGGCGGAGCACCCAAGAGGAAGGGAGAAGAAGCATGCGGAAGGTGCGAAAGCATCTGAGCTTTGCGAACGTGATGTCGGTGGTGGCCGTCTTCATTGCGCTCGGCGGCGCCGCGTACGCGGGCGCGAAGCTCAACGGCAAGACGATCACGAACGGCACGATCGCCAAGAAGAAGCTCAAGGCCAACGTGCTCAAGGGACTCGACACGTGCCCGAGCGGCGCGCCGAACTACACGCAGGGCATCTGTTACAGCGCCAAGTTCGCCGGAGCCGACTGGGACATCGCGGCGCGTGACTGCGCCACCAAGGGCCTCCGCCTGCCGGATCTCGGCGAGGGCCTCCTGGTCACCAACAAGACCATCCTGCCGTACCTCTGGACGACCGATGTCGCCAACACGTCGCCGAGCCTTCGGGTGATCGTGCGGAGCGACGACAGCGGCTTCAGCCGGATTGCGACGATCGCCAAGGCGGGTCCGGTCGAGTACGTCTGTGTCCTGAACGCGACGAACCCTCAGTCGTAGGGACCGTCTACGCGTAGGTTGCGCGGACGACCGCGAGGTCGTCCGCGCGCCACGTCACCTCGCCGCCGCACCACTCGGCGAGTTCCTCGGCGGTGTCCGGGAAGTCGAACCCGGGCTCGATCGGCGTCACCTGCTTCTCGGCCTTGACGACGTCACCGATCACGAGCGCCTTCGCCTGCTCGCGGACGCGACGGAAGAGCAGATGCTTCTGGTCGTCCGTGAGGTGGTGGACCGAGAGCACCGAGATCACCAGGTCCCAGGGGCCGTCGGGCAGCGGGTCCTGCATGCGGGCGAGCTGGACGTCGTCGTACTCCTCGCGCAGGCGGTAGACCATGTTGGGGTCGGAGTCGAGCCCGATCACCCAGGCGTCCGGATAGGCCTCGAGCAGCACCCGCGTCGTCTCCCCGGTGCCCATTCCGAGCTCGAGCACCCGGTCGGGCGCGAAGGGAATCGCCTCGATCGTCGCCCGCTGCAGCTCGTCGTATCGCGGGATCTCCCCGCGGATCTCCTCGAGGTACGTCTCCGGATTCCATTGGAATTGTGCGCACACGGTCGCTCGCTACCCTCGACGCGAGTGTATGCGGAAGGCGGAATCGTCGATCTGGAGCGCCTGGCGCTGTCCTCGGGTCAGGCCTGCGCGCTCGATCTCGAGCTCGGGCTCGATCCGATCGAGCTCGGCGGCCAGAAGTACGCGCCGGCGGGCGGGGGCAGCGAGGCTCGGCTCGACGTGTCGCGGACCAGCACGGGCTACGCGCTTCGACTTCGCTTCGCGACGGAACTGACCGGCCCCTGCGTGCGCTGCCTGGAGCCGGCGACGACCGAGATCCGGATCGACTCCCGCGAGGTCGACCAGCCCCCCAGCCGGGACGAGGAGCTGCGCAGCCCGTATGTCGCGGACGGCGACCTGGACGTGGGACGCTGGGCGAACGACGCCCTCGTCCTGGCGCTGCCCTCCCAGCCGCTCTGCCGAGAGGACTGCGCCGGGCTGTGCGCGGTCTGCGGCGAGTCGCTGAACGATGCCGACCCGGATGCGCACCGCCACAACCAGGGAGGCGACCCGCGGATGGCGAAGTTGCGCGAACTCAAGATCGACGAGTAGGCTGACTCAGTCAACTCGGCCCCGGGGGAGGGGAGTGAGATGCGGAAGGGATTCCTGGCCGGTGCTGTTGGATTGGCCATCGCACTGTGGCTGGCCGCGCCGGCCTCTGCGGAGACCATCACGATCGGGGCGCCCGCACCGTCTCCCACCAGTTCAGGCAGCTGTAACAGCTGCGCCGTGATGCAGTTCGCGTCGAACGCGGCATCGCCCTCATACGTGGTTCCGACCGCTCCGGTCGGAAGCTCCTGGACGATCACCTCGTGGACGTCGCGGGGCGGTCAGGCGGATGCCTCCGCCGCAATCGAGGTCTGGCGCGCGACTTCCAACGATGGTGAATTTCGACTGATTGCAATCGGGCCCGAACAGCAATTTCCGACTGACACCCTTGTCAGCCACGCGGTGAGCATCCCGGTGCTGCCCGGTGACAGACTCGGCGTGGACAGCGGGACCACGAACTACGACCCGGACTATGGCGGGGTCCTGGGCGATTCCACGTACCTCTCGATTGGGACCCCGGCGCAGGGGCAGACGATGGGCCCCCCGGGCAGCGACTTCATGGTCATCCTCTATGGCAGTGAAAGGTTGAATGTGGCAGCCACCCTCACGTCCACCAGCCCCGCCGGTACGACGCCGCTGCCCGTCCAGAAGAAGAAGTGCAAGAAGCACAAGAGGCGCGCCGCAGAGGCAAAGAAGAAGAAGTGCAAGAGGCGCAAGAAGTAGTGGCATCGGCGTAGCGGCCGCTACCATGCCGCCCTCATGGCGGTCCCGAAGAAGAGACAGTCGAGGACGCGGCGCGACAAGCGGCGCGCCCAGCACAAGGCCAAGACGCCGCGGCTGAATGAGTGCCCGCGCTGCCACAGCCCGCGCCTGCCGCATCGGGTCTGCCCGACCTGCGGTACCTACGCCGGGCGTGAGGTGATTCGCCACGAGGCGCCCGAGTCCGCGCCCGCGACTCAGCAGCCCTCGCCGCAGGACTAGCCGAACATGCCCGCTCCCGTCGCCCTGGATGGCTATGGGACGGACGCCGGCCCCGAGGTTGTCGTCGAGGGAGCGCGACTCGCGGCCGCCGACGGGATCCCCGTTCGCATCTTCGGTCCCAGCACGCTCGACGTCCCCGAGGGCGTGGAGCTCGACCCGACCACCGACTGGATCGGCAATGAGGCCGAGCCGGTCGCCGCGGTGCGCTCCACGCCCGAGGCCTCGATCGTCCGCGGGGCCGCTGCGGTCGCCGACGGGACGTGCAGCTCGCTGGTGAGCGCCGGGTCGACCGGCGCGACCATGACGGCCGCCCTCTTCGCGCTCAAGCGCGCTCAGGGCGTCCACCGGCCCGCACTCGCCGCCCAGATTCCCGTCCCCGGCTCCGATGGCCGGCCCCTGGTCTTCCTCGACTGCGGCGCGAACACCGACGTGCGGCCCCAGCACCTGATCCAGTTCGCCTTCCTCGGGTCCGCCTTCAGCGCCGCCGTCCTGGGCGTCGAGAGCCCGCGCGTGGCGCTGCTCTCGGTCGGTGAGGAGCAGAAGAAGGGGCGCCCCGACGTGGTGGAGGCCCACGAGGCGCTGACCGGCGCCGACGGGATCCGCTTCATCGGGAACCTCGAGGGGCGCGACCTGCTCACCGGCGAGGCCGATGTCGTGGTCACCGATGGCTTCACCGGGAACGTCACGCTGAAGACGCTGGAGGGGACCGCCCGTGCGGTCGCGGACGCGGTCCGTGGCGCGGCGCGCTCCGGGCCGCTTGCCGCCGCGGGAGGACTGCTGCTGCGGCCCGCGCTCGGGAGCCTGCGCGCCTCGATGAACCCGAACTCGGTCGGCGGGGCGATCCTCCTCGGGCTGCGCGGGGTGGCCGTCGTGGCCCACGGCAGCTCCACGCCCGAAGGAATCGCGAACGCGGTCAGGCTGGCCGATCGGGCCGTGCGGGAGCGGGCCGTGGAGCGGACGGGCGAGCTGCTGGCCTCGGCCGGCGCCACCCGGGACGCTCTCCGGGAAGAGACGGCTGAGCGATAGGCGATAATCAGGGCATGGAACGCGAAGAGGTGATGACGCTGGTCCGGAACCACCTGAGCACCGAGCTCGAGGTGGCTCCGGAGAAGATCCAGCCCGAGACCAGGTTCCGTGAGGACCTCGACGCCGACTCGCTCGACCTCTACGAGCTCGTCATGGAGCTCGAGGACCGCTACGGCATCCGGGTCAGCGAGGAGGAGGCGGCCGAGATCGCCACCGTCGGAGACGCGGTCGACTTCGTCTGTGCCCACGTGCCGGCCGGTTAGGGAGGAGCGAGCGAGGAGACCCGATGACCTCCAGCACCGCCCCGCTGGCGGAGCTGTTCGCGGACACTCCCGAAGAGCTGCACCGGCAGGCACTCTCCCACTCATCCTGGGTCGAGAAGCGGACCGACAGCTACGGCCGGCTCGCGTTTCTCGGCGACAGCGTGCTCGGTCTCTCCGTCGCGACCCTTCTCTTCGAGAGGCATCCCGATGCCGATATCGGGGAGCTCACCAAGATCCTCAATCAGGCCGTGAGCGGGCGGGCCTGCGCGGAGGTCGCCCGGCGGCTGGAGCTGCCGCGGCTGCTCGCCGAGGAGGCGCCCCACGGAGGCGACGGCCTACCCGTGGACACCCTGCTCGCGTCGGAGCGAACCCTCGCCTCCGTGTGCGAGGCCGTGATCGGCGCCTGCTACATCAGCCACGGCTTCGAGCGCACCTCGGCTGCCATCGTGGAGGCCTTCGAGCCCGAGATCGAGCAGGCGACGCGCGAGCGCATGGACTTCAAGTCGGAGCTCCAGGAGCGGCTCGCCCGCAACGGCGACACCGTCGACTACGAGGTGGCGAGCGAGATCGGCCCGCCGCACGACCGCCGCTTCGAGATCAGGGCAACGGTCGCGGGGGACGAGCTCGGCGTCGGCACCGGCCGCAGCAAGAAGGAAGCCGAGCAGGCGGCGGCCAGGCGGGCCCTGGAGCGATTGCGCGGCTAGGCACGGATTTGCGTCCGGGGGAGGCGCGACGCTACGCGCACTCCTGGCACCCTTGGGACTCCCATGTATCTGAAGGCCATCAACCTGAAGGGCTTCAAGTCCTTCCCTGACCGCACCCGGCTGACCTTCTCGCCGGGCGTCAGCGTGATCGTGGGCCCGAACGGATCGGGCAAGTCGAACATCACGGACGCCGTGCTCTGGGCCCTGGGCGAGCAGAGCCCCTCGGCGGTGCGCGGCCATCAGATGCGCGACGTGATCTTCGCCGGGGGCAGCGGCCAGTCGCCACGCCGCTTCGCCGAGGTCGAGGTCGTGATCGACAACTCCGAGGGCCGGGCGGCCAGCGAGTTCTCCGAGATCGCGATCTCGCGGCGCATCGACCGCAACGGAGACGGCGAGTACCGCCTGAACGGCGCCCGCTGCCGCCTCATCGATGTCGTCGAGGCGCTCTCCGACACGAACATGGGCCGCGAGGCCCACTCGGTGATCAGCCAGGGCAAGGTCGAGGCGATCGTCAGCTCGAAGCCCCGGGATCGCCGCCTGCTGATCGAGGAGGCGGCCGGCCTGGGCAAGCACCGCAAGCGCCGCCACAGCGCCCAGCTCAAGCTGGACCGCACCCGCGACAACCTCGATCGGGCGATGGACGTGGAGCGGGAGGCCCGCTCGCGCCTCCGCCCGCTGAAGCGCCAGGCCGAGGCCGCCGAGCGCACCGCCAAGCTCCTGAAGCAGTCGAACGAGCTGCGCGCGAGGATCGTCGCCGATGACCTCCACTCCCAGCAGGAGCAGCTCACCGCCGCCGAGGCGAAGCTCGCCGAGGTGCGCGCCACCCGCGACTCGGTCGAGAAGCGCTTCGAGGAGGTCCGTGCGCGGCGGACCGCCATCGAGGAGCGGATCGCGGCCGGGGAAGAGGGTCGCCGGCGCCAGGGCGAGGTCCTGGCCGAGGCCCGCGCGGCGACCGAGCGTGTCCGCGCCCGCGCCGAGTCCCTGGATCTGGCCGAGCGCGATCTGCGCGGCGCTCTCGGCGAGCGGCAGCTCCGGCTCGACGCGCTGGATGAGGAGCCCGACGAGGCGGCCGGGGCGGCGCGCGTCGCAGAGCTCGAGGCCGAGCTCGCCAAGCTGGGCGAGGACGCTTCGGAGGAGGGCGAGCGGCTGAGCCGCGAGGCAGGGGAGGCCGAGGAGCGCCGGGTGGCCGCCAAGGCTGCGCTCGAGCCGCTCGAGCAGGCCCAGGAGGAGATCTCGGGAGCGCTCGCCCGAGCGACGCAGATGCACCAGATGGCGCGCGCCGAGTCGCAGAAGGCCTCCGAGCGACGCGCCGCCCTGGCCGGCGAGCTGGCCGCCGTCGAGGCGAAACTCGCCTCCGCCGCGGTCGAGGGCGAGCACGAGGCGCTGGCCGGGATGCTCGAAGCCGGCTCCGGACTGGAGCGGGCCGTGTCCGCGGTTCTCGGGGAGAGGCTCCGGGCGTCGATCGTCGGCTCGGTCGGCGAGGGGCGGCAGCGGATCGAGGGCGCCGAGGGCGCAGCGCGGGCCCTGATCTCGTCCACCCCCGCGAACCCCACTTCCTCATCACCCAAGGAGGGCGCGCGCCGGCTGCTCGACCTGATCGAGGCTCGCGGCGACGCCGCTCCGATCACCGCCCGGCTGCTCGCCGACGCCTGGCTCGTGGACGACCTCGACGAGATCGCCGACGGCTTCAGCGGCGTCGCGGTGACGGTCGACGGCGAGTGCTACGACGCGGCCGCCGGCGAGATCCGCCGCCTGCCGCGCGAGGGCACCGACCCGGCGCTGGCCGCGCGCTCGGAGCGCGAGGAGCTCGCCTCGCGTGTCGCGCAGCGGGAGCAGACCGAGGAGCGAGCCAAGCGAGACCTGGAGCGCGCCGAGGCCTCCCTCGCCGAGGCCCGCGCCCGCGAGGAGGAGTCGCAGAGTGCGATCCGGGAAGCGCGCCGGACGCTTGATCACGCCGCCGAGGAGGCGAGCCGCACGGGCTGGCTCGCCGAGCGCCACGCTGAGCGCGGGGGCGAGGGGTCCGGGACGGCCATCCAGCGAGCCAAGCTCGAGGCCGAGTTGGCCGCCGAGCGCCGTCACGCCGAGGGTGCCGAGCGCGCACGCCAGAAGCGGCTGCGCGACCGCGAGGAGCTCGAGCGGCGAATCGCCCTCGAGCAGCAGACGCTGCCGGCGCTGAGCCGGGCGCGGGATGCCCTGCGCCGTGTGGCGGAGCGTCTCGAGGCGAGGGCGGCGAAGCTCGCCGAGGGCGAGGGCGAGGACGGCGGAGACGTCGCCGCGGAGCTGCGCGAGTGCTCCCAGCAGGAGTTCGGGCTGCAGGGCGAGCTGCGCGAGGCCAGCGAGGCGATGACGGTCGCCGAGGTCGAGGCGACCCAGCTGCGCGGCCATCGCGACGAGAGCACCGCCGAGCTCTCTCGGCTCGGCGCCGCCCTGGGCGAGGAGCTCGCCGCCGCCGAGGAGCCGCTGTCCGGCGAGGAGCGCGAGGGCATCGAGACGAAGCTCGCGAGGTTCGACCGCAACCACGAGCAGATCGGCCCCGTCAACCCGCTGGCGGAGCGCGAGTACGAGGAGGCCCGCGAGCACGTCACCGAGCTGGCGGAGCAGCGCAAGGATCTGGAGAAGGCGATCACCGAGCTGCGCGCGCTGATCCGGCGAACCGACCGGGAGATCGCCGCAGCCTTCGAGGAGACTTTCGAGGCCACGGCCCGGGGCTTCGAGGAGATGGTCGCCGAGCTCTTCCCCGGCGGCAAGGGCCGGCTGCGCCGGGTGGACGTCGGCCCGCGCCCCTTCGCGGGTCAGGCGCCGGGGAGCGACGAGGACTCGCCGGCCGACCCGGACGAGGAGATCCTGCCGCCCGACGACGACGGTGGCGTGGAGATCGAGGTGACGCCCGCCGGCAAGTCGACCCGCCGGCTCTCGCTGCTCTCGGGCGGTGAGAAGTCGCTGGTCGCGCTCGCCTTCGTCTTCGCGGTGCTGATGGCCCGGCCGTGCCCCTTCTACATCCTCGACGAGGTCGAGGCCGCTCTCGACGACATCAACATCGACCGCTTCCTGCGCCTGGTT
The DNA here is from genome assembly GCA_963744105.1 of uncultured Solirubrobacterales bacterium. Classification (GTDB taxonomy): domain Bacteria; phylum Actinomycetota; class Thermoleophilia; order Solirubrobacterales; family 70-9; genus DASUPK01. The sequence continues at coordinate 178,321 of CAVUSJ010000001.1, forward strand.
CGCCGCTTCGCCGAGCGCTCCCAGTTCATCGTCGTCACCCACCAGAAGCGGACGATGGACGCCGCCGACATCCTCTACGGCGTCAGCATGGGCGGTGACGGGATCACCAAGGTGGTGTCGCGCAAGCTGCCGCGGGACGAGCTCGAGACGATCCCGGGCGGCCCCGAGGCGGCGGACGCGGCCGCCGAAGCCGCGTAGCGTTGTTCCGCCTTGCCTCCGTGCATCTTGATCACCATTCCGATCAGCCACTACTGCGAGAAGGCTCGCTGGGCTCTGGATCGCGCGGGCGTCAGGTATCAAGAGCGGGCGCACCTACAGCTCATCCACTGGGTCGCTGCACGGAGAGCAGGAGGTGGAAGGACCGTTCCGGTGCTGGTGTGCGGCGATCGGGTGCTGGCCGACTCGGCCGACATCGTTGACCAGGCCGATGCAAGTGCGCCGCCGGGTCAGCGGCTCTACCCGGACGATCCAGGCGCGGCGGCAGAGGTTCGAGCGCTGGAACGCGACTTCGACACCAATCTGGGACCCCATGGGCGACGGTGGATGTACAACGAAATGCGCGGGCGTCGCGATCTCGCGGTTGCCTACGCCTGTACCGGCGTCCCGGCCTGGGAGCGCCGAGCGCTACCGCTGGCCTATCCCGCTGTCACACGGGTGATCGATCGCTTTCTTGACATCTCGGCGACTACCGCAGCGCAGTCTGAGGCCGAGGTGCGGATCGCCTTCGACACGGTCGCAAGACGGCTCAGTGACGGTCGGCCGTATCTCTGCGGCGATCGCTTCAGCGCAGCGGATCTGACGTTCGCCGCGCTGGCGGCATCCGTCTTGATGCCGCCCGAGTACGGGGTGCCCCTGCCGCAACCAGAGGAACTGCCGGTGGCGATGGCGACGGTCGTGCGGGAGTTTCGCGCTCATCCCGCCGGTGCGCACGCGCTCGCTATGTACCGCGACGAGCGACGCTGAAGAGAGAGCGGCGGGGCTCACTCCGAAGCAGGCCCGGGATACAGTCCGCCGCCATGGCTACGAGTTGGCAGGAGGCGTTCGACCTGGGCGATCGCGACATCCCGGCGGCCGCAGCGCCCGATGAGGAGAGGGCGGGCGTCTTCCGGCGACTGCGTGAGGGACTGAGCCGCAGCCGCCAGGCGCTCAGCGCCGAGCTCTCCTCGAGCTTCACCGAGCGCATCGATGAGGGGACCTGGGAGCACATCGAGGAGGCCCTGATCCTGGCCGACGTCGGAGCCCCGACGACGGCTGCGGTCGTCCGCCGCCTGGAGGACGAGGTGGAGGCGGGCGAGCTCACCGGCGGCGAGGCGCTCCGCGAGCGCCTGATCGCGGTGCTGGCGGAAACCGCCTCGCCGGGCGGCGATGACGCCGCGAAGATCCATCTGCCCGACCGCCCCTCCGTCCTGATGGTGGTCGGGGTCAACGGCACCGGCAAGACGACGACGATCGGCAAGATCGCCTGGCACCTGCAGAGGGAGCTCGGCCTCGACGTGATCGTCGCGGCGGCTGACACCTACCGGGCGGCCGCGGTGAACCAGCTCCAGGAGTGGGCCGATCGCGCCGGCACCCAGATCGTCCGCGGAACCGAGGGCGGCGATCCCGGCGCCGTCGCCTACGACGGCGTAGCCGCGGCGCAGGCGCGTGAGGCGGACGTGGTGATCTGCGACACGGCGGGGCGCCTCCACACCCACGGCAACCTGATGGAGGAGCTGGCGAAGGTCCGGCGCGTGATCACCAAGCAGATGCCCGATGCCCCGCAGGAGACGCTCGTCGTGATCGATGCGACCACCGGCCAGAACGGCGTCCGCCAGGCGCAGGAGTTCGCAAAGTCGGTCGAGGTGACCGGGGCGGTCCTCACCAAGCTTGACGGCAGCGCAAAGGGCGGCGTGGCCCTGGCGATCGCCTCGGAGCTCGGCATCCCGGTGAAGCTGATCGGGATCGGCGAGTCACTCGAGGACCTGCGCCCCTTCGACGCGGAGGAGTTCGCCCGGGCGCTGCTCGAGGAGTAGCGAACGGAAACGACCGGGGCGCGGCCGGGGCGGCTGGTATGACTCGCCGCGGTGGGAGAGGGAGCCCATAGGGGACGCTTCGCCTGGCTGGTGGCCGCGCTCTGCGCGGGGGCCCTCGCGCTGCCACCGGCGGCGAGCGCCGCCTCGGGGGCGGACCTGAGCCCGCAGACGCTGTTCGCCCCGACCACCCTTTCGCTGAAGAAGGACAGCACCCCGCGCATCCTCGGCCGCGTGGTGCTCGCCGGGAAGATCCAGGTCCCCTGGATCAATCAGACCGTGAACGTAGCGGTCCGCCGGGAGGGCCGTCTGGTCGTCTCGCGGACGGTCCCGGTCAACCCGGAGAACGGCCGCTTCCACACCGCGTTCCGGCTGAAGGGCTGCTGCGAGTACATCGCGCAGGCGATCCACAACACCGACGCCTCGGCGCCGCTCGCCCTCGAGGTGCACGCGCCCCGCGTGCTGCGTCCCGGCCGCGAGGCGCACCTCTTCAACCGGCTCCTCGCCGCAGCCGGTTACCACATGGGCGACATCTCGGACCACTTCGACGAGAGCACCGCGCTTGCCGTGCTGGCGCTGCGGAAGGTCAACGACCTGCCGCGCACTGAGGAGTACGACCCGGCGCTCTTCACGATGCTGCTGCGCGGGCGGGGCGCCTTCGAGCCCGTGCACGACCAGCCCGGGCGCTACGTGGAGGTCGACCTCTCGCGACAGGTGATGGCGCTGATCGAAGACGGCAAGCCGACCGACGTCTTCCATGTCTCCACCGGCGCATTCGGGACGCCGACAGGGACCTACAGCTTCTACGAGAAGTCACCGGGCTACAACCAGAAGGGCATGTACTACTCCGTCTACTACTCGGGGAACTATGCGACGCACGGGTACTACTCGGTTCCCACGTACCCGGCGAGCCACGGCTGTGTCCGCAATCCCGAGGCCTACTCGGTCTTCATCTACGACTGGATCTCGCTGGGGGACCCGATCCACATCTACGAGTAGACCCGCGTTACCGGGAGTGCAACGGCACTCGCACCTCAATCGGGAGATGAGGGAAAGCTCGTGGGGTGCCGACGGGAGGCACCAGGTGGCTCGTCGCGCTGGCGGCGGTCATAGGGGGACTCCTTGCCATGCCCGGAAAGGCGGGCGCGGCCAGCGCCGACATCGCGGCGCTCCAGGTGGCGATGCGCGGGGTCGGGCTCTATCCGCATCCGGTCGACGGCATCAGCGGGCCCTGGACCCAGGGCGCGGTCCGCACCTTCCAGTCGCATCACGGCCTGCCGGCGGACGGGATCGCCGGTCCCCGGACTCGCGCGGCGCTGGGCAGATGGGCACACCGATCCACGCGGGCGGGGTGGGGGTGGTGTCGTTCGCCGGCTACAACACCGGCGGCTACGGCAACCTCGTCGTGATCAGCCACCGGCTCGGCTTCGAGAGCTGGTACGCACATCAGTCGCGAATCGCCGTCTCGGTCGGCCAGTCGGTCTCCGGCGGCCAGACGATCGGCTACGTCGGCGCCACCGGGCACGCGACGGGACCTCACCTCCACTTCGAGGTGCGCCACTTCGGCACGCCGGTCGACCCGACGCCGTACCTGCTGGGGTATCGCTCGGCCGGGCGGGCCCGCGCCTCGGGGCAGCGGCGGAAGTGCCGTTCGAACGCCGATGCGCGCGGCCGCGGGGCGGACCCGCTGACCGCGCGCCTCGACCGCTGCCCCTAGAAGGCGAGCAGCGAGAAGGTGCGGTTGTCGACCGGGTTGCCGGCGCCATTGCGCACGACGACCAGGAACACATTCTCCCCGGGCACGGGTGACGGGTTCGCGAGGTCATAGGTGACGAGACCGTCGCCGGCCACGTCGGTGACGACCGCGGACCCGGATGCGTTCGGGCCCGAGTTGCCCACGAACCGCACGAAGTACTGCCCCTGTGCGAGCCGCTCGAGCTGCACCGAGCTCGTGGTGTTGCCGGGCTGGAAGCAGTTGAAGCCCGGCACGTCCGTGAAGTTCGTGTTGCTCGCGCCGGTCGTGTTGACCACCACGGTCGCCTTGATGCCACCGGCGCTGCAGAAGCGCTGGAAGGCGGAGGCCGGGGAGCCCTCCAGCTTCGTGGCGTTCGTGGCGTTGGCGACCTTCAGGCCCGATGCCTGCTTCGAGATCTCCTGGTCGGCGATCGTGCGCACCTTCCTCTTGTCCTTCCCGTTGAGCGCGGCGTAGCCGACGCCTCCCAGGGCAACGAACAGGGCCAAACAGGCAACGATCAGCGCAGGGCTGGGCATCAGCCCTCGAACGAGCTTCCTCATCGTCTTCCTCTCTTCATGAGCCGGCTGCACGCCGGCCTCGGTTGCGCGGAGAAGCCCCTCCGACAACCGAGCCCGACGCCCAGCCATCCCCCTGGGATCCCCCTACTTTGTTCCTCTTTACGACGCTGGCCGGTGGCGAGATTGGAGAAACTTCCGGACGTGCTTTATCCGGTACGGCGGGGGTTGCTGCTGTCGGCTTTGGCGTACATGAAGCGGTACTGCCCCGCAATGGCGACGGACGAGGACTGATCGACGGACGCATGGAGCGCAAGCGCCTCCACTTCGTGGACATCTCACAGCAGACCGAGACCCCGGGGGCTGGATACGGCCTGGGAATCTTCGCTCTGCCGACCGCCGCGGGCACCTTCTACGGACACGATGGCGCCGTTCCTGGATACGACTCGATCTGCCTCTACTCGCCGCAGAGCCAGACGACGATCGTCGCCTTCGGCACCACCAGCGTCGAGCTCGACCCCATCAGCCCGGACGGGATCCCGGTTCAGATGATGTTCCAGGTGGCGCCGCTCCTCGCGCAGATAGTCGCCGCCGCCTAAGCTGGACGGCCATGTTCGATCAGCTTTCAGATCGCCTGCAGGGCGTGCTCTCCGACGTTCGCTCCAGGGGGAAGCTCTCCGAGGACGACGTGAACAAGGCCCTGCGCGAGGTGCGCCTCGCGCTGCTCGAGGCCGACGTCAACTTCAAGGTCGTCAAGGACTTCACGGCGGCCCTCAAGGAGCGCCTCGCCGGCGAGCAGGTCTCCGACGCCCTCAACCCGGGCCAGACCGTGATCAAGGCTGTGAACGACGAGCTGACGGCACTGATGGGCGGCGCGGGACGCGACCTCGTCTTCGCTCCCTCCGGTCCCACGGTGATCCTGATGAGCGGCCTGCAGGGCTCGGGCAAGACCACCGCCTGCGCCAAGCTCGCCAAGCTCCTGGGCAAGCAGAACAAGGACGTCGCCCTGGCGGCCTGCGACCTGCAGCGCCCGGCGGCCGTGGAGCAGCTGGAGAAGCTCGGCACCCAGGCGAAGGCCCACGTCTACTCGCAACCGGGGGAGACCGACGCCGTCAAGGTCGCGAAGTGGGCCCGCGAGCAGGCCGTCCAGGAGAACCGCGACGTGCTGATCGTCGACACTGCCGGGCGCCTGCACGTCGACCAGGACCTGATGGACGAGCTTGCCGAGGTCCGCAAGGTCACCAAGCCCCATGACGTCCTGCTGGTGCTCGACGCGATGACCGGCCAGGATGCCGTCAACGTCGCCGAGAGCTTCGCCGAGGTCGCCGACTTCGACGGTGTCGTGATCACCAAGCTCGATGGTGACGCCAGGGGCGGCGCCGCGCTCTCGGTCCGCGCGGTCACCGGCAAGCCGATCATGTACGGCTCGACTGGCGAGAAGCTCGACGAGCTCGAGCGCTTCCACCCGGACCGGATAGCGGGTCGCATCCTCGGCATGGGCGATGTGATGTCGCTGATCGAGAAGACGCAGGACGAGTTCGACGAGGATCAGGCCGCCGACCTCGAGCGCAAGATCCGCAAGCAGCAGTTCACCCTCGACGACTTCCTCACGCAGATGAAGCAGGTCCGCCGCATGGGGCCGATCGGCAACCTGATGAAGATGGTGCCGGGGATGGGGAAGGCGATGCAGGGGATGGGCCAGGTCGACGAGCGCGAGCTCGACCGGCTCGAGGCGATCATCCAGTCGATGACGCCGCATGAGCGGGCCCACCCGAGCGAGATCAACGGCTCCCGGCGCAAGCGGATCGCGACCGGATCGGGGACCACGGTGCAGGCCGTCAACCGCCTGGTCAAGCAGTTCGGTCAGATGAACAAGATGATGAAGCAGCTCTCCGAGGGCAAGATGCCGGACCCCGCGGCTTTGATGCGGAACATGCGGTGACCGTCTAACCTCCGCCGCCGCATGTCCGTGAGAATCAGACTTCGCAGGGTCGGGAGCAAGAAGAACCCGATCTGGAGGGTTGTCGTCGCCGACCAGCGCTCGCCGCGGGACGGCCGCACGATCGAGACGATCGGCCAGTACAACCCTCAGCCCGATCCATCCCTCATCGTGATCGACGAGGACCGAGCGAAGCACTGGCTGGAGAAGGGCGCACGGCCGACGAAGACGGTCGCCACCCTGCTTCGCACCAAGGGCATCGAGTCGACCGGTACCTAGCCGGTGCGCGATCTGCTCGAGTTCCTGACTCGCTCACTGGTCGAGCACCCGGACCAGGTCCAGGTGAGCGAGGTCGAGGAGATCGACGGCGAGGTCGTGCTCGAGGTCGAGGTGGCCGACGACGATCTCGGCCGGGTGATCGGCCGGGGCGGCCGAGTCGCCAATGCTCTCCGATCGGTGATGAAGGCCGCGGCGACCCGCGAGGAGAAGCGCGTGGTCGTCGACATACTTGACTAGTTGAAGCTCGACCTCTTCACGCTGTTCCCTGAGCACTTCGAGTGGTTCGTGCGCCAGCGCCACGTCTCGAATGCGCTCGCCCAGGGCAACGAGATCTCCTTTCGCAACTACCGCGACACCACTCCGCTCGGCGCCGGCCAGGTGGACGACTCGCCCTACGGCGGCGGCGCCGGGATGGTGATGCGGGTGGACGTCGTGGATGCGGCGCTCGAGGCCGCCTACGGCTCGGACCGGAGCGGTGTCCGCAAGATCGCCCTGGCGCCCTCCGGCCGCCTGCTCGACGAGGCCCTGGCGGCCGAGCTCGCGGCTGAATCCCACGTCGCCCTGCTCTGCGGCCGCTACGAGGGCTTCGACGAGCGCGTCGTGGAGCATCTCGCCGACGAGTCGGTCTCGATCGGGCGCTACGTCCTGGCGGGCGGCGAGCTCCCGGCGATGGTGATCGCCGACACGATTCTGCGCAAGCTCCCGGGCGCGCTCGGCGACGCCGAGAGCGCCGTCGAGGAGTCCTACAGCGCGGCGCTGGAGGGGGCGCCCGAGTACCCGCACTACACCCGCCCGGCTTCGTATCGCGGCTGGGAGGTTCCCGAGATCCTGCTCTCGGGAAACCACGCCCGGGTGAAGGAGTGGCGCCACGAGCAAGCGCGCCGCCGGGCGGAGTGAAACTTCTCCGCTAACCTTCCGCGTCGCGGCGCGCGCCTTCGGCTCGTGCTTTTTTTAAGTTCCCACCCGATCACCCTCATGCGATGAGCACCGTCATCGAAAGCCTCGAGAAGCGCGACCTGAAGAAGCGCCCCAAGTTCGGCGCGGGAGATCGCGTGCGCGTCCACTTCCAGGTGGTTGAAGGGAACCGCCGCCGGACACAGGTCTTCGAGGGGATCGTGATCAAGCGCCAGGGCAGCGGCGTTCGCGAGACCTTCACTGTGCGCAAGCAGTCGTTCGGCGTCGGCGTGGAGCGGACCTTCCCGCTGCACTCGCCGAAGATCGAGAAGCTCGAGATCGCGGCCCGCGGCGACGTCCGCCGGGCGAAGCTCTACTACCTGCGCGACAAGGTCGGCAAGAGCGCCCGCGTCGCGGAGCGGCGCTGGGGGATCAAGGACGACGTGCTCGTCGCGGAGGAGGAGTCCGAGGCGGTGGACGCCGAGGGCCTCGCGGTCAGCGAGGCCGAGGCCGAGCTGGTCGAGCCTCCCGAGGAGGAGGCCGAGGGCGAGGCCGCCGAGGGCGAGTCCTCCGAGGGCGAGGCCCGGGAGGAGCAGCCTGCCGAGGAGCAGGCCGACGAGGCCGCTGATGCAGCTGGGGACGAGGCGGAGGCGAACACCGAGCCGGAGCCCGACGCTACGGCCGACGCCGCGCCCGAAAAGGCAGAAGACTGAGAATCCCGAGGCCCCACAGCACCCAGGGCGCGCTCCTCGAGCTCGTCATCATCGTCGCGCTCGCTCTCGGGCTGGCGCTGGGGATTCAGGCCTTCATCGTCAAGCCGTACCAGATTCCATCTGAGTCGATGGAGCCGACCCTCGACGTCGGCCAGCGCGTTCTCGTGAACCGCTTCCTCTACCACTTCAAGGATCCCCAGATCGGGGACATCGTCGTCTTCCACCCGCCGCAGGGCGCCGAGGGCGGCGGCGCGGGCGGCGAGTGCGGAGATCCGCGCACCGGCGCCAGCGGCTCGAGCGGCGCGGCCTGTGATCAGCCCACCCCCCAGGAGGCGAGCGTCAACTTCATCAAGCGGATCGTCGCCGGCCCGGGCGACACGCTGAGCGTCCAGAACGGCCATCCGGTCGTCAACGGGAAGATCGCTCAGGAGGACTTCATCAATCCCTGCACGCCAGGCGGAGCCTGCAATTTGCCCAAACCCATCACCATCCCGCCCGACCATTACTTCATGATGGGCGACAACCGTGGCTCGAGCGACGACAGCCGCTTCTGGGGACCGGTCCCCCGAGACTGGATCATCGGCAAGGCCTTCGCCACCTACTGGCCTCCAGACCGAATCGGGATCTTCTAAGGCAGCGAAGAGGCGGCGGAAGAAGCGCACCGCCGCGAGGCTCTTCCGCTTCGATCGCTCCTTCGGCCGCCGCTTCGTGGCCGGAGTGGACGAGGCCGGGCGTGGATCCCTCGCCGGACCGCTGCTCGCCGCCGGGGTGCTGATCGACCTCGAGCGGATCGGCCGCTCCGAGCGGCTCGCGCTGGCGCGGCTGGACGACTCGAAGCAGAAGAGCGAGGAGGAGCGCGAGCAGCTCTATCCGGCCGTGATCCGCGCGGCGGCCCACGTGTCGGTCGCCGTTCGCTCGCCCCGCTGCATAGATCGCAACGGCCTGCACGTCTCGAACATGGCCGCCCTCACGGACTGCATGCACGCGGTGGCGCGGGTCGACGCCACCAGGCTCGTGGACGGCTTCCGGCTGCACGCCTGCGAGCTCGAGCACGAGCGGGTGATCGACGGCGATGCCCGGAGCGCGGCAATCGCGGCCGCCTCCGTGATCGCCAAGGTGACGAGGGACCGCTACATGCGCCGCGTGGCGCCGCTCTATCCCGAATGGAGCTTCGAAGGCAACGTCGGCTACTCCACTCCGGAGCACCGCGAGGCGATCATGCGCCACGGGATCTGTCCGCTGCATCGGCGCTCGTTCGCGTCGGTCGCCTACTCCCAGCTCGATCTGGGCTCGGCCGCGGGCGAGTTCGAGGAGGCACCGGGGTCAGAAGGCATGGCGGATGTGATCGACATCCGCGAGGCCATCCGGTCCGAAGCTGACCCCGACGACGTCGAAGCGGTAGCCGGCGACGCCTGACCGGCCGCGCCGCTCCGCGATCCACTCGCGGGCCAGGCGGCGCAGTTTGAGCTGCTTGCGGCTACCGACCGCGTGAGCCGGGCGCTCCGGGCCGTACGTCGTCCCGGTTCGTCCGGCCTTGACCTCGACGAAGACGAGCGTCGAGCCGTCCAGCGCGACGATGTCGAGCTCGCCGGAGGGCAGCCGGACGTTCCGGCCGACGATCCGCCAGCCCGCGTGGCGTAGGCGGGCCGCGACCAGCTCCTCGGCCCGGCGGCCGAGTCTGAGACGGGCGTAGGTCATCGCCGCAGCCTGCGGGACGCGGGCGAGCGGGACGAGCGCGGGCCGTGACGCGATCGTGACGTTCGGCGCGCCAGGTGCGAAACGAAGCGCCCTACGGTCGCGCCATGTTCGCGATCGCGCGCACCTTCGCCCTGATCGGTGTCGCCGCGGAGCCCGTGCACGTCGAGGTCGACATCGGCGGCGGCCTTCCCTCGTTCACGATCGTCGGCCTGCCGGACGCCGCGGTTCGCGAGTCGCGCGAGCGCGTGCGGTCCGCCCTGGTCAACTCGGGCTTCAAGTACCCACAGCACCGGATCACCGCCAACCTCGCTCCGGCCGATCTCCGCAAGGCGGGCCCGGGGTTCGATCTCGCGATCGCCGCCGCGGTCCTGGTCGCGTCCGGTCAGCTGCCGAGGGCGGTGCTCGAGAGATTCGCGCTGGCGGGCGAGCTGGCGCTGGACGGAGCGATCCGGCCCGTCCCGGGTGCGCTGGCGATGGCGGAGGGGGCGAGGGAGTGGGGCATGAGGGGCGTCGCGGTCGCCCCCGGCGACGCTGCCCAGGCGGCCCTGGTGGGCGGGATCGAGGTGATGCCCGTGGATCACGTCACCAAGCTGCGAGAGTTGGCCGAGGGATTGATCCAGCCCGTCCCACGCGCGTCGCCGCCGGAGATCCCCGGCGACGACCTCCCCGACCTGGAGGACCTGCGCGGCCATCCCATGCTGCGCCGGTGCCTCGAGGTCTCCGCCGCGGGCGCCCACAGCATCCTGCTGATCGGCCCTCCGGGCGGCGGCAAGACGCTGGCGCTCAACCGGCTGCCGTCGCTGCTCCCCCCGCTGAGCCGGGATGAGGTGATCGAGGTGACCAGGATCGCCGGCGTCTGTGGCGAGAACGGAGGGCCGCGACTCCGGCGTCCGTTCCGGGCACCCCACCACACGGTCTCCGGACGGGCGCTCGTCGGGGGCGGCTCACCGCCGCGGCCCGGAGAGGTGACGCGGGCGCATCGCGGCGTCCTCTTCCTGGACGAGCTCGGTGAGTTCCGTCGCGACGCCCTGGAGGCCCTTCGGGTCCCGTTGGAGGAAGGGGTGGTGACCGTCACCAGGACCACCGGCACCGTCTCCCTGCCCTGTCGCTTCATGCTGGTCGCGGCCTCCAATCCCTGCCCGTGCGGCAACGGCCCGGATTCGGGCGAATGCGACTGCCATCCGGGCGCCGTGACCCGCTACATGGCGAAGCTCAGCGGCGCTCTCGCCGACCGGATCGACATCACCGTCAGGGTGGATCCGCCGCCGCCCGAGGAGCTGAGTGAGGAGACGAGCGAGGACTCATCCGCCGTGCGGAAGCGCGTCCTGGCGGCGCGGGCGGCACAGGAGGAGCGCCTCGGGCCGGGCCGGGCGAATGCCGACATGACACCGAGCGAGCTGCGACGGCACTGCGAGCTGGATTCAGCGGCACGGCAGGTCCTCGATGACGGCCACCGCCAGCTCCGACTCAGCGCACGCGGCTGGGATCGCTGCCTGCGGCTCGCGCGGACGATCGCCGATCTCGCCGGGCAGGAGCGGATCGGCGCCGAGCACGTCGCCGAGGCGATCGACAAGCGCCGTCGGCCGGAGCGATGAGCGCGCGCCCGGAGGCGTGCCCGAAATGCCTGCGGCGCGGCTGGCTGATCGGCGAACTCGCCGGGCACATCCAGATGGCCGTCGATGACTCGGCCGGGAATCGCGCTCACGAGCTGCTCGCGCTCGAAGACGAGGAGCTGGCACGGGCGTTGGCCGGCTCGCGGGCGGCTGAGTTCCTGGAGCGAGCCGCGACCCAGGACCCGGAGTGCCTGCAGACCACGGTGTCCGAAGCCCGGGCCTGGGCTTGCTGCCGGCACCACCCGTCCTATCCGAGTGCCCTCGCGGTGCTGGGGGATCCGCCGGCGGTGCTGTTCGGCCGGGGCGACTCGGAGCTCCTGGGGAGGTTCGCCGCCGAGGAGATGGTCACCATCGTCGGATCGCGCAGGGCGAGCAGCTACGGCCGCGAGCTCGCCACCGGGCTGGGTCGGGACCTTGCTTCGGCGGGCCTGGCCGTGGTGAGCGGGATGGCGCTCGGGATCGACTCATGCGCCCACCGCGGCGCCCTGGAGGCGGGAGGCCTGACCGTGGCGGTGCTCGGCTGCGGCGTCGACGTCCCGTACCCGCCCCGCCACCTGCGGCTCTACGAGGAGATCGTCGAGCGGGGACTCGTGATCGCCGAGCTCCCGCCGGGGACGACCGCTCGGCGCTGGACCTTTCCGGCTCGCAACCGGATCATGGCGGCGCTCGGCCGGATGACGGTGGTGGTCGAGGCGCGGGAGCGCTCCGGCTCGCTGATCACCGCTGAGATGGCAAGCGATCTGAACCGCGAGGTGGGCGCCGTCCCCGGCAGGGTGGGCTCGTCCCCGGCCGCCGGGACAAACGGCCTGCTTCGCGAGGGCGCGTCGGTGATCAGGGGCGCCGACGACATCCTCGACTCCCTGCTCGGCGTGGGAGTCGAACGCCCCGCGCCGCGAGCCCGGCGCGGGCCCGCGCTCGAGCCGGAGCTGGCGCGAGTGCTCGCCCTCGTGGAGGAGGGCGCGACCAGGGCCGATGCGCTGGCGCGTGCGTCGGGGCTCGAGCCGGGGCCTCTGGCAACGGCCCTCGTGCGGCTGGAGCTGAGCGGGTATCTGCGCTCGGATACCGCCGGCCGCTATGAGCGAACCTCGCTGGCAGCGCCCGAGTCCGCGTAGCGCCCGCCACTAGCCTTAGCCACGTGACGGCCGAGCGGCGTATTCCGATCGCGATGACCATCGCGACCTCCGACTCCGGCGGCGGAGCCGGGATCCAGGCGGACCTGAAGGCGTTCGCCCGCTGTGGCGTGCACGGGACCTCCGCGATCGTCGCGCTCACCGCCCAGAACACCCACGAGGTGATCTCGGTCGAGACGCTGCCGCGGCAGTTCATCCTCGACCAGGTCCGCGCCGTAGTCACCGATATGGGCGTCGACGCCGTGAAGATCGGGATGCTCTTCGACCAGCCGACGATCGAGGCCGTCGAGGAAGCCCTCGAGCTGGTCGGGGACGCGCCCGTGGTGCTCGATCCGGTGATGGTCGCCGAGAGCGGCGCGGTCCTGCTCAAGCCAGAGGCCAGGCAGGCCTTGATCGAGCGGATCGTCCCGCGTGCCACCGTCGTCACCCCCAATGCCGCCGAGGCGCGCGAGCTCACCGGCCTCGGCGCTGATGCCTCGCCGAAGGACCTCGTGCGAGCGGTGCACGCTCTGGGGCCGAGCGTTGCGATCGTCACGGGCGGCCACCTCGACGGCTCGGACCGCTTCTTCGACGGCGAGACCCTGGAGGAGATCGAGGGACCGCGGCACGAGGACGGCGCCGCCCACGGCTCCGGCTGCACGCACTCCTCGGCGCTGGCCGCGCGCCTGGCGCTCGGCGATACGCCCCTGGAGGCCGCGCGAGAGGCACGCCGGATCGCGGCCGAGGCGGTGGCGAATGGCCTGCGGGAGATCGGCTCCGGCGCGGGGCCGGTGGACGTACTGGGCATAATCGATACATGAAGCTGCTTCGCATGACTCCGGGGAAGGGGGACGTGCTGCTCGCCGAGGGCGATCCGGCCGTGGCCGAGGACGAGGAGCGCCTCGTGCGGGAGTTCCGCCGCCAGCTCGATCTCGGCATGTGGGCCGCGGTTCCGCACGAGGGACCGGGCGGCAGCCGCGAGGCGACGATGGTCCGCGACTTCTCGGAGGTCCCGGAGGGGGCTGAGCGCGTCATCTTCTTCCCGCAGGCGGCAGGCGGCTGATGCGGCGCAGATACGTTCGCAACACGGCGCGAGACCGCCGCGCCGAGCAGCGGGCACGGGAGCTGCTGGGTTCGACCGCCGGCCCCGATGCCCTCGAGATGTACGAGCGCTTCGGCCTGCTGGCGCTCGAGATGGGCGAGTACGGGTGGCTGATCTACCCACAGCGCCCGCTGGTGGCCTACGACGCCACAAGCGGCGAGCCGCTGAGCGAGTACTGCGTCCGCTTCCGCGACGGCTCCGATCCAGAGGCGGGGGAGAGGCTCCCCGACGCCGACGACGTGCTCGCCAAGTGGATGGCGCTCCGCGCCGACGAGCGCGAGCTGATCGGGACCGCCAACGTCCACCCTCTGGGCCGCCAGCTCGACCCGGCGATGGTCAAGCGCGATCTGAAAGCCTTGGGCTCTTGGCAGAGGTGACGACAAACGGCATGCGCGCCCGCTCGAGCGCCGTCTTCGACGGGCCCGAGCGTGCCTTTGCCCGTGCGTACATGAAGGGGATCGGCTTCGGCGACGACGACCTCAGCCGGCCGACTGTGGGCATCGCCAACACCTGGATCGAGGCGATGCCCTGCAACTTCCACCTGCGCGGACTCGCCGAGCATGTCAAGGAGGGCGTCCGGGCGGCCGGCGGCACGCCGCTCGAGTTCAACTCCATCGCGATCTCCGACGGGATCACGATGGGAACCGAGGGCATGAAGACTTCCCTCGTCAGTCGCGAGGTGATCGCCGACTCGATAGAGCTCACCGCCCGCGGCTACCAGTTCGACGCCGTGATCGCGCTCTCCGGATGCGACAAGACCATCCCCGGCTGCGTGATGGCCCTGACCCGGCTCGACATCCCCTCGCTGATGCTCTACGGGGGTTCGATCCTGCCCGGCCGCTGGCACGACCAGGACGTGACCATTCAGGACGTCTTCGAGGCGATCGGCAAGCACGCCACAGGCGAGATGTCCGACGACGACCTCCACGAGCTCGAGGGCTGCGCCAGTCCCGGAGCGGGCGCGTGCGGCGCTCAGTTCACCGCGAACACGATGGCGAGCGCCTTCGAGGTGATGGGAATCACCCCGATGGGCTCGGGCATGGTGCCCGCGGTCGCCGACGCGCGGAACGAGGTGGCGCGGCAGGCGGGCGAGCTCGTGATGAAGGTGCTCGCCGACGACCTGCGGCCCAGCCAGATCATCACGAAGGACTCCCTGGAGAACGCGATCGCAACCGTCTGCATGTCAGGCGGCTCGACCAACGGCGTCCTGCATCTGCTCGCGGTCGCCAACGAGGCCGGCATCGAGCTCACGATCGACGACTTCGACCGGATCTCCGAGAAGACGCCGTTGCTCGGCGACCTGAAGCCCGGTGGCCGCTTCGTCGCCAAGGACCTCTACGAGGCGGGCGGAGTGGGCGTCCTCGCCAAGCGGCTGGACGAGGCCGGTGTCCTTCATCGGGATGCGATCACGGTGACCGGCAAAACGATCGGCGAGGAGGCCGACGCGACCCAGGAGACCCCTGCGCAGCAGGTGGTCCGCCCGCTCGACGACCCGCTCAAGCCGACCGGCGGCCTCGTGATCCTGCGCGGCAACCTGGCCCCAGAGGGCTGCGTCGTCAAGGTCGCGGGTGAGGAGCGAAAGAAGCACACGGGCCCGGCCCGGGTCTTCGGCTCCGAGCAGGAGTGCTTCGCCGTCGTCGAGCAGCAGGGCATCAAGCCCGGCGACGTGGTCGTGATCCGCAACGAGGGCCCCTCCGGCGGCCCAGGCATGCGGGAGATGCTCCAGGTCACGGCGGCATTGGTCGGCGAGGGGATCGGCGACCAGGTCGCGCTGCTCACCGACGGGCGCTTCTCGGGTGCGACGCACGGCCTGATGGCCGGGCACGTGGCCCCCGAAGCGATCCGCGGCGGCCCGATCGCGGCGGTCCAGGACGGCGACATGATCACGCTCGACATCGACGCGCGCCGTCTCGACGTGGACCTCCCCGACGAGGAGATCGCGAAGAGGGTGGAGGCCTACGAGCCGCCCGAACCCCTCTACAAGCGCGGCGTGATGGCGAAGTACGCGGCGGCCGTGTCGAGCGCGTCCGAGGGCGCCGTCACGTCCTGAGTGCGGGCTCGTCCTCGCCCGGCTCTCTGACGTTCGCCGGAGAGGGCTGCCCAAGGCGCTCGTGCACGAGCCGCACGACCATCGCGCCCTCACCCACCGCAGTGGCGACGCGCTTTGGGGAGCCGGATCGCACGTCGCCGACCGCGTACACGCCCTGAGCGCTCGTCTCCAGCAGGTTCTCGCTGCCGGCCGCTGATCCGGTCAGCAGGAAGCCGTGCTCGTCGCGGGCCAGGTCCTCGCCGAGCCAGTCCGTGCACGGCTCTGCGCCGAGGAAGAGGAAGAGGTTCGCGAAGGGCAGGCGGTCCCCGTCCCTGAGCGTCACCGCCTCGAGCTCACCATCGCTCCCGTGCAGCTCGGCGATCTCGCTTCGATCGCGGACCTGAACGCCGTAGCGGTCGAGATCGCGGATCAGATAGTCCGACATCGTCTCGCGCAGATCGCTGCGCCTGTGCAACAGGGTGACGAGTGCGCCTCCCCGGGCGAGCCAGATCGCGGCCTGGCCCGCGGAGTTGCCGCCTCCAACGACTCCCACGCGGCTGCCTCCGCACCGCCGTGCCTCAGGCGGCCCGGCCGCGTAGAACACGCTGATTCCCTCGAACTCGGAGAGGCGCTCGACCGGCAGGCGCCGGTAGGCGGCACCGGTGGCGATCACGACCGCCCGGGCGACGATCTCGTTGCCCTCCTCCACGCGAACCGCATGCCGCTCCCCGTCGCACTTCAGGCCGGTGACGACGTACGGCGTGGCGGTTCTTGCCCCGAACTTGCGGGCCTGCGTGACGGCGCGGCTGGTGAGCTCGCCGCCGCCGATACCCGCCGGGAAGCCGAGGTAGTTCTCGATTCGCCTGGAGAACCCCGCCTGGCCGCCCAGGACCGTTCGCTCCAGCACGAGCGTGTTGAGACCCTCCGATGCCGCATAGACGGCAGCCCCGAGCCCCGCCGGTCCACCACCGAGGATCAGCAGGTCAACCTCCTCGCGCTCGGCGAGCTCGAGGCCGATGCCGAGAGCCCGCGAGAGCTCGCCGTTGCTCGGCCCCTCGATCTCGAGACCGCCCGGGATGCGGACCAGTGGCAGCCGATCCGGATCGAGCGACTCGACCAGCCTCCTTGCCTCGTCGTCCTCGGCATGCGAGGGGTGCTCGGGGTCGCGCCAGACGTATGGGATACGGGCATTGCGGAGCCACTCCGCGATCCCGCGCGTGCGCTCGGAAGAACGCGGGCCGATCACCTCGATCCCGAGACCGTCCTCGCTCTGCAGGAGCTCGCGCCGCGCCACGAACGCGGCGAGCAGGAGGTCGGCAAGGTCCGGGTTGTCGAAGAGGAGCTCCCGCAGTTCCATCCGGTCGACGGCGATGTAGCGCATCGGCTTGGTAGCCACGGCCTCCAGGAAGACGGTCTGCCCGGTCAGCAGGTTGAGCTCGCCGACGAATCCGGAGGGACCGTGCCGGATCAGCTCGTGCCCGGATTCGGTGCGGATCGCAACCTGGCCCTCGATGACCGCCATGAACGGGTAGCTGCGGTCGCCGACCTTGAACAGGAGCTCGCCGGCCTCCGCGGTGCGCTCCTCGCCGTGCTTGGCGAGGAGTTCGAGCTGCTCCTGGGACAGGACCTCGGTGCTCTCCACGAGACGAGCCTAGAGCAGCGGGTCGCTCCGCAAACCGGTTAGTCCAGCGTGCCGGCGCGCTTCAGGAAGTCCTCGAGCATCCGGTTGAAGCGGACCGGCCGCTCCATCATCGGGACGTGCCCGCAGCGGTCGAAGATGACGAGCTCGGCGTTGTCGCCGATCCGCTTCTTGTAGGAGAGGGCGGCCGGCACCGGGACGACGCGGTCGTTGCGGCCCCAGACGATCAGGCTCGGCACCTCGATCTCCTCGAGCCGGTGCCGGATGTCGTAGCCCCAGAGCGTGGTCAGCGCGTCGTAGTATCCGGGGCTCTGCAGCGCCGGAACGACGTTCTCCCAGAGCATCTCCCGCCGGATCCGCTCGGGATCGAAGAAGACCCCCTGGAAGTACCCGCGGCGCAGGCGGCGGCGCCTGATCCCGTGCATGTGGAAGCGGAGGAACAGCGGCGTCGCGGCGCGGCCCACCCGGGCGACCATGGAGGCGGCCTCGCGGCGCGCCCGGGCCCACGTGATCCCGGCGGCGGAGATCAGCACCAGGTCGTCGACCCTTTCAGGATCGGTGATCGCGACCTCGGTCGCGATGAAGCCCCCCATCGAGTTGCCGACCAGCGAGCAGCGGCCGACGCCCAGGCGCTCGCAGAAGTCGCGCAGGAAGCGACCATACGCGGGGATGGAGATCTCCCACGGCGGCATCGGGCTCGAGCCGAAGCCGGGGAGGTCCAGGGCGATCACCCGGTGGGTCCGGGCGAAGTAGGGGATGTTCTCGAGGAAGTTCTGCCAGGCACCCGACAGGCCGTGCACGAAGAGGAGCGGCGGGCCCTCGCCCATCTCCACGTAGTTGACGCGGGCGCCGACGACGTCGACCTGATGACGGTGCGCGCTCCAGTTGATCCGCAGCCATTCCGGGTCCGGGTCGCCGTACGGGTCGGGGCCGTCGGACGGGGTCGCGGGCGGGAGCTCGACCTTGCCGCGAACGAGGTTGAAGGCGTACGCCGTGTCGGAGGCGATCCGGCGGATCTCCTCCCGGACGGGGCTCTCCGCGGTCACGGCGGTCACGCGTACCCCATGCGCTCGAGGATCGGGATCTCGCGGATCTGGCGGCTAGGCACGGATGGGTCCTCTCACGCACGAAACGTACCGATTAGGTCCGGTTGTATCCGGTTGTTTCGGTGTCTCACTGGCGAACAAATGGCGAACGGACATGACCGATGCGCGCGGGACCATTGGTGCATGAGGAATACACGTGACCGCTGCCGCTGTCTCACGGCCTAGGGGGACGGTGCCGTGGGCCATGGCCTGCATGCGCTAGTCCCCGGTTGGCTCGCCACACCCACGAGGAACCACGCCTCCCATCGGGGGCTTTTTCGCGTTCTAGGTTGGGAACAGGCCGCGCATGTCAGCCGTGGGCTCACCGTCCGCGTCGAGGATGACCAGCCAGGACTAGCTGACGCCGGGTGGGGGTGACCTCCTGCCCCACGACCCACCAGCGTCGATCGCCGATCGCTCGACGGCCATCAGGTTGGCGATCTCCTCAACTGCCCAGGTCTCTGCATGTTCGGCCTCGTCGCTGCCCGCGTGTTGACTCGACAGCCGTTTCCACCCCATGCGCCAGTCGAGCTCCCAATAGCCGGAGTCAGCGTTCTGCCCTAGGCGCCCGAGCACGACCCCGTTGAGCGTCACCAACCGAACCTCGTCATGAGCTTTCTCAATCTCGAGCTTCGCCACGAGTTGACGTCTGAGTTCGTCCCGATCCACGGCCGACAAGCTACCGCTGAAGGGGGGAGCATCCGCGCGTTCCATGCTCGTTGATGACCGGAGGACCGCTGCTTTGCATGGAAAGCAGCACTCTTGGCAGCGATACTGCATGGGCGATGTCGGAGGAGAACATCGACACGCTGCGTGCCTCATTCGACGCTTTCAATCGCGGAGACCTCGAAGGCGCTTTCGTCAATCTCGCCCCGGACTTCGAGTACGTCTCAAGCGGATGGCTTCCGGACTCCGACGATTCGTACCGTGGTCCTGACAAGTTCAGGCAGTTCCTGGGCTGGCTCTCGGACGAGTTCGACGGGGCCCGGCTGGAGGCCATCGAGTTCATCGATGCGGGTGACGCCCTTCGCGACGATGGGACGGTGGTCAATCTGGTCGTCGTCTCGATGGCCACTCGTGGACGAGGAAAGGCCAGCGGGGTCGAGATCAGCTGGGACTTCTGGCACGTGTGGACGCTTCGGGATGGCCAGGCTGTGAGAGGCCAAGGGTTCATGCGCAAAGAGGACGCCCTCGAAGCTGCCGGGCTGCGGGAGGAGGCTATGTCTGAGGAGAACGTGGAGATCGTGCGGCGAGCCTTCGCCTACGAGTACTACGGGATCGGCGGTCGAGCCGAGGCGGAGGCGATCTTCGATCCCCATGTCGTGATGAATCCGACCGACGCGGCACCGTCGGAGGGCCTGCATGCGATGCGAGCGGATTTCGAGCGGTGGGCGAGCGCCTGGGAAGACCTCAAGGTGACGGTCGAGGAAATCATCCACGCCGGTGATCAGGTCGTCCTGGTTGTCCATCACCAGGCACGCGGCCGAAAAAGCGGGGTCGAGGTCGACACCCGCTTCTACCCCGTCTATACGTTGCGCGGGGGCAAGGTGTCGCGCGTGGATGAGTTCGAGGAGATGGCAGAAGCCCTCAAGGCCGCCGGGCTGTCGGGGTAGCCCTTTTGGACGAGACGCGGCTATCGCTTTGCATGGAAAGCAGTAGTTCGGCGCGGGATGCTGCGTCGGCAAGCGGCCTACCGGCTTCGGGGTAAGGCTGCTGATTGACCTTGCGCGTGCGCTAGCCGCGGGTTAGGCTCGCCCCATTCACAGGGAGCAAGTGGAGGGAGATGAAATGGGGAAGCGTGGGATGCGTCGAACTCTGGCTGGGATCGTCCTGGCCGCGGGATTGCTGTTCGTGCCGAGCGCCTCGGCCGTCGCTGACACGGCGGTCATGGGCAGCACACTGACCGGGACCTTCGACGGCGGAGTGAGTGGTGCACCGGTGCTCAGCGTGCAACTCTCGTACGACCCGGCGACGAGTCCGAACCCGGTCGTTGCCCCGGCGGATGGCACGATCACTGGCTGGAAGGTGAAGAGCGCCGACGACGGGGCCATCTACACGCTGAAGATCCTGCGGCCGAACGGGCCGGTCAACCTCCAAACCGCCACCACCAGCAACTTCACGGGAGTTGCATCCGTGCAGGCCCCGTCCGCCGTGCCAGTCGGGACCGGCGCCACCACGCCGACGGGCGAGATCTTCTCCTACCCGGCATCACTCCCGATCAGCAAGGGCGACTACGTGGGCGTTGCCCTCGGTGGAGCCGCCGACGGCCTGCCGCAGGCTTTTACGAACGGGGTTACGCAGAACCTCATCGCGAACAATTTTGCGGGCCAGCCCGCGGACGGCAGTGCGGCGGACCTTCTCGCAGACGAGCAGCACGATCTCTTGCTGCAGGCGACGATCGAATTCACGCCGCTGGGCAGTCCGGCCGGCACGCCCGGCACGGCCAAGAAGAAGTGCAAGAAAAAGAAGAAGCACCGCGCGGCCGACGCCAAGAAGAAGAAGTGCAAGAAAAAGAAGTGACCTGATCGGCGCGCCGGGTGGTCAGCCGGAGTGAGGTCCGAGGGCTTCCTTAGCCACGATGAAGCCCTCGAAGCAGCTGGGCTGCAGGAGTAGCCGCCTCAGTACTGCTTTGGACGAAAAGCAGCCGTCTTAGCGCGGGCCGAACGGCAGGGTGATCCCTCTTTCTGCGAGTCCGGCCTAGTAGCGCGTCCGGCGACGCCGAACCTCGACGTCCTCGTCGCCTAGCGAGCGATCCGGCCTGCCGCGCACGAAGGTCAGATAGAGGCCGAGGATCAAACCGAAGAAGCCGACGATCATCAGGATCAAGCCGACGGTGGGGATGTCCACCGCCTTCCACGTGTCCTGGACTGCGTAGCGGAGGATGGCTCCCACCGCGATCAGGAACAGCGAGGTTCCAATCGTCATGCCCTGAATCATGCTGGCTGCGGCGGCGTGAAAACCTCCTCGCCACTGCCCTGACGACGGCCGCGACTAGCGGGCACCCCACCGCAGCGTGATCGCCCTCTCCGCGAGTGCCCTGCGCCGGTCGCAGTACGAGCAGATGCCCGGCCCTTGCGCGGTTGGGGCGCCGCAGGCGAAGCAGACCTCGACAGACTTCGGAGTAGCTGCTTTGGACGAGAAGCGGCTATTGCATGGAAAGCAGCGGTCTTCGACCTGGCGCTCGCTTCTCACGCGAAGGGGGGTGTGCTCGCCCCCGGAGTCAGAAAGACTAGGTTTGCACCCAAAGAAAGGAAGGGCAAGGATGCTTGGACACAAGAAGACTGCGTCGGACCACCTTCAGGACGCGATCAACGACCTCAAGGAAGCTCGCAACGCGACCGAGGAGGACCTTGGCTCCACGATCGACGCGGCAATCGACAAGGCGGTCGAGGCGCTGGAGAAGCTCAAGGAACGCGTCGGCTCTTCCGACTGATTGACGGGGCGAGCGGCTCCGTCGGACGCGGGGCCGCTCGTCGAGGTTCGATCCCTGAGAAGTGCTGCTTTGGACGAAGAGCAGCGGTTCGCATGGAAAAGAGCGCTATTTGGGGCTCTGGGCCGACTGACCCCTGGGCAGGGGCTTCAAGCGGCTGGTGCCGGCGGATTCTGAGAGACTCGCTCCGAGGGCCAGTCGCCAAAGAAGCCCGACAAGGTTAAGGAGAGATCACATGGCTGACCACACGCTGAGCATCCTGTCCGTGAGCGTCAACAACCTGCCCGTACGCGTGCTGATGAGGGCGAACGGGCACGACTTCGAAGAGGTCGAGATGTGGGGTAAGAAAGGCACGGACGAGTTTCTCGCCAAGTCCCCGGCCGACCTCACCCCGACGCTCGAGTACGAGGGGCTGCCCAAGGGGTCGCTCTGGGAGAGCTGCGCGATCATGCAGTACCTCTGTAACCGCGATGGGCTCGATCAGTTCTATCCGACGGACCCGGCCGAGCGTGCGATGCAGGACAGCACGATGTTCTACGTGGTCGGCACGCTCTATCCCCTGATCCTTCGCGCGACGTATCCCACTCTCGGCTTTCCGCAGTACCCGGGTGAGACGGCGACGTCGGAGGCCGACGACGAGGTGAAGGCGAAGTCGGCGCAGGACGCGGCCAACGCGATCGCGCGGCCGCTGGAGGCGATTCACACTCACTTCCTGGACGGCCGCAAGTTCATCGGCGGCGATTCGCCCTCGATCGCCGACATCCGCCTCGCTTCGTCTCTCGAGTTCCTGCGCACAATCGACTACGACTTCCCGGCCTGGGCCGAGGAGTACATGAGCGCGGTCGAGTCGGCGCTCGGCGAGGCCTACTCCGAGCCTGCCGCGGATGTCCGCGAGATGATCGCCTCGGCGAAGGCGCCTGCCTGAGGGCTTGGTCTCAGGCGCAGGGTCGTAGGGCAGCGGGTCGAAGCGCAGTAGGCGCTCGATGATCTCGGAGAGGGCTGCCTCCCGCGCGCGGACGCGGTGCTTTGGACGAAAAGCAGCCATCTGCTTTGCATGGAAAGCAGCACCTTCGCTACTTCTTCGCTCTCCGCTCGTAGGCACCGATGTCGGGCTTGCTGTCCCGCCTGAAGTCGCGCTGGTCGCTCAGGTAAGCCGGGATGAGGTAGTTCGAGGGGGGAAACACGATTTCGCGGGACCCGTGATTGATCGCCCTCGAGCCCCTGTCAAGCGCGATGGTCTTGGTCGGGCCGCCGTTCGTGGCGAGCTTCCCCAGCTTCAGCTTTCCTCCGAAGAGATCGCCGCTTACCCCGAAGCCGGTGCAGTTGCGCGCGTCGCCGATCAGGTTGTATCCGAGCGATTGGAACGGGGTGGAGAACGTGTAGCAATCCTGGCCCGGTGTGGTGCGGAGGGTGCCGTGGTTTAGCGCGATGATCGTGTTGTCGACGCTGACGGTCGCGCCGACCTCCTGGAAGAGGCCGCCGCCCACCCCGGGGCCCTGGGAGCCGCCGTTGTGACCAGCATCGGCGACGTTACGGGCGACGGTGACGAAGTCGAGCAAGCCTCGCGAATTTGAGCCGAAGACGCCGATTCCCCCGCCGTTGCGATCAGCGCGGTTGTCGGCGAACGTCGAGTCCTGTATCGCGGTGGCCGCGAAACTGCCGATGCCCCCACCGGAGTTCGCGCTGTTGCCGGAGAAGGTCGAGCCCTGGATGAAAGTCGAGATTTCGCTCGGAGCGAGAGCCAATCCGCCACCGTAGGACCGGGACCGGTTGCCGGCGAGGGTGGAATCGAACATCTCCACGCGGGACCACCACTCGCCCGGGTCGGTCATCGGGCCCGCTTCTGGGGGGATAGCCGTCCCGGGGCTGAAGAGACCGCCGCCGGGGCCCCTGGCGGAGTTGGAGTCAAGCTTCGAGCGGCTGAGATCCGCGATGCACTCGCTGAAGACCGCGCCTCCGGCTCCGCCGGCGCTGTTATGCGTCGCACGGCTTCTCCCGAAAAACAGGCGGTTCTCCGGTCCGTTACACGCCTGGAAGAAGTACACAGCCCCGCCGTCGCTGGCGGCCCTGTTGCCTTTGAGCATCGTCCGGCTGACCGTGGCGGGACCGTTGCTGAAGTAGATGGCGCCGCCCCGGCCGTCGGCGGCGTTGTTGATGAACCGGCTATCGGTGACCTCGGGGCGGCCCCGAACCGCGCCACCGTTGCCATTGTCATCGGAGAGCGTGCGGGCGTGACCGCCTCGCAGGATGACCCGATGGAGGACCGGGTCCCCGTCGAAGATCCGATCGATCCCATTCGCGTCGATCGTGGCCGGGGGCCCGTGTCTTCCCTTGGTCGTGACCTCGAGATAGGGGAAGTGCACGTCGAGGTCGCCTGTGAGGCCGGCATTCTCGCCCGCGCCACGCCGAGTGAGTCGGTAGCGCTTCCCCTGGCGAAGCACGATCTTCCCGCCCTGAGCCGTGTCCGCGGCGATCACAGCCTCCCGCAGCGAGCAGTCCTTCTTCTTGCAGCCGTTGGGCGCCGGGTCGTCGGTGCGGGTCGGGCGATAGGTGGCTGCGGAGGCGGCAGAGGCCGTCGCCAGGAGTGCGACCCCGGCTAGGCAGCCCACCTGCAGTCCGCTGGTCCGGGACCTCTTCGAAAGCTTCTTCAGGCGTCTCATTGGTTCCTCGCTAGCTCTAACACCGAAACTCGCCCCACAGAGCGTGTCGAAGTTCGTGCCGACCTCCGTGGTTCCCACGGGAAGCACGCCCGTAGCGACCCTGACCACGCTCCCCAGGCCGCGCCGCGCACTAGGGCGTTCTGGGCCTCGGCGCAGATAGCTGCTTTGGACGAAAAGCAGCCGTCTTAGCGCGGGCCGAACGGCAGGGTGATCCCTCTTTCTGCGAGTCCGGCCTAGTAGCGCGTCCGGCGACGCCGAACCTCGACGTCCTCGTCGCCTAGCGAGCGATCCGGCCTGCCGCGCACGAAGGTCAGATAGAGGCCGAGGATCAAACCGAAGAAGCCGACGATCATCAGGATCAAGCCGACGGTGGGGATGTCCACCGCCTTCCACGTGTCCTGGACTGCGTAGCGGAGGATGGCTCCCACCGCGATCAGGAACAGCGAGGTTCCAATCGTCATGCCCTGAATCATGCTGGCTGCGGCGGCGTGAAAACCTCCTCGCCACTGCCCTGACGACGGCCGCGACTAGCGGGCACCCCACCGCAGCGTGATCGCCCTCTCCGCGAGTGCCCTGCGCCGGTCGCAGTACGAGCAGATGCCCGGCCCTTGCGCGGTTGGGGCGCCGCAGGCGAAGCAGACCTCGACAGACTTCGGAGTAGCTGCTTTGGACGAGAAGCGGCTATTGCATGGAAAGCAGCGGTCTTCGACCTGGCGCTCGCTTCTCACGCGAAGGGGGGTGTGCTCGCCCCCGGACCCTCGTCGCGTGGCCGCTCGAGCACCAGGCTCACTCCGCTGAGCGTCTCGATCAGGAAGCGGTCGATCATCAGTCCCGGCGCAATGCAGGTCAAGAACCGTTGCGACGGGCTGCTCGGCGCTTACCGGAGCGCACCAGGGAGGGAGGATGGTCGCTGCCAGTAAGATCGTCTTGAACAGGGTTGGAGGCATGGGGCTCCTGCCTGGCGGTTCATGACATGATCGCTTGCAAGCGGGCACGACTTGGCTCGCGCCGGCCGATGTCGCGGGAAGGATCAATTGGAGGGAGCTCGAAGGTAGGTCCTTGAAGCAGCCAAGTCGAGTCTATCCCTTGACAATCGCCGATGCCAGGGCCGTCGAGAATCACAGTTCGTCCCGTCATTCAAGTTCGCAGAAACGTCAATAGTCGCTGGCTGAGACGACCTCCCCGCCACTCCGGGTGGAGAGTGCCTGATACACGCCGAACCTTACCCAGGCTCGAGCTTGTAGGGCCCCGTGGCGTCGAAGGTGACTCCCCGAGGTAAGCCCGTCGTCTGGTCGTAGGGCCAGGTGTTGATCGTGTCCTTGAGGAACCGCACCGAGCCGTCGGCGAAGGCGAAGTTGCAGCCGCCGGGGTGCAGGCTCGAGGCGCCGCTGATGTAAGCCGAGCCCGGGCGTCGCCGAGTTGCGAGCTGGCTGGACCTTCCGGAACGGGTTCATCGGCCAGAGCGTGCAGAACATCGTGTCGCCGTAGTTGCCCGAGGTCCACCAGTGCCACCACAGGGCCGAGTCCTCGTCGAGCAGGGCGTGGGCGCGCTCGCCGAAGAGCAGCGTGTTGCTGGTGCCGTCGGTGATGCTCGGCGAGCCTGACGGCACTATGGATGTGGAACAGGCCGTTCATGAACTTCTGGGGGACGGAGTCCTGCTGGTACCAGAGCATCCAGGTCCCCGTGTTGCCGGCGTAGCTGGTGTAGTACATCGTGACCGCGCCGGGATCAGCATCGAGCCGTCGGGCATGGTCTTGGGCACGGAGGCACCTGGGTCGCTGGGGCACCAGAGTGTGCTTACCCCGGTGGAGTGAATGGTGTAATTTGGCGCGGCTCCAAAACTCGACATCAAAATTGACCGAGTTGAACAGGGGTTGCTGCTCCATGTGCGGCAAGTACCCGTTCATGAGGTGGCGTAGGTGAGATTTAGCAATCTCGATAGCTGGTCACTTTGCCGGCAGCAGGGACGGGACCTTCTGGCCTCGCAAGTGCGCCTCGAAGCACGAGCTGAGATAGTCCAGCACGTTGCGCTTCTGCTGTCGGCAGGTGGCGACCACCGTCAGCATCCGCTCCACGAACCGGCTGCCATCGGCACTGTCCGTCCCCCCACTGATCCGCCGCCAGATCACGGCATGTCGCAGCGCGCGTTCCGAGCCCGTTGTTCGTCGGCTCGATCCCCTCGACGCGCACGAAGGTCCACAGACCCTCCTCCACCTTGAGGATCTCGAAGCACGTCGCTGCCGTCTTGGCGCAGCCGCAACTCTGGCCGCCTTCCAGCGCCGCCTTGACCTCGCGCCGCAACCGCGCCGCAATCGTCTTGAACCGCTGCCGATCAATGGTCCCATCGCGGACAGCGGTGCCACCAGCGAAACATCCGCTTGGCCAGTCGCAACAAGGCGCGCCCGGTCGCCTCCCCGGCACCCCCACGATCGATCATCGCTTGGAAATCCCGCTCCAAGTGCGACCAGCAGATCTGTCGCCACGCCGGATCGATCCACTCCAACGAGCTGTGTCGGTCGCTGGTGACCACCTGGTTCGGCTTGCTTCCCAAGACCGCCTTGGCCACCGCGGCGGATCGTTTGGCCGCGATGGTGAAGACCGTCGTCAGCGCGGTCACGACCACCCACAACTGGGCCTTGCGGCGGTTCTCGCGCCACGAGGTGTCGTCGATGCTGGCCGCAGGGGCATCGTGGACGCCCAGCGCCACTTCGTTGTACGGGGCTTCCAGCACCGTGGCCGACTGCCGCTCGAGCTTGGAGACCATACCCGTGGCGATCGACAGACCGAACAGGTCGCCGGCCATTTGCTGGACCTGTCGCTTGCTGAGGCGGTAGCCGCCGGCGAGCGTGGACGAGCACGGCCTGCAGATACGGCCCGAAACATCCCCTGAGGGACTCCTGCGGGGAGACTCCCACACGTGGTTACGCCGCATTGGGGGCAGGCCAGGCGATGAAGTCGGTACTCGTCGACCAGCGGCTCGATCTTGGGCAATTCGGCGACCTGGTGAACCAAGGGAGCCGGGTCATCACCGACCAGGGCATGGCCGCAGCGGCGGCAATCCGTGGGCCTGCAATCGGTGATCGTGCGCACCTTCTCCGGCGGGACCAAGCTCCGCTGTGCCCTGCGATGTCCCGGTTGCCCACCCCGTTTCCGACCGGAGGGCGGGGTGGGAGGCTTGCGTTTGAACCCGATGGGATCGGACGAAGGAGGCTTGGAGGAATTGGTGGAATTGAGCTTGAGCCGGGCCTCGAGATCGCCGACGCGTTGCTCCAGTTCGGCGATCCGTCCCTTGAGGGAGTCCAAGACGGCCAGGATGGCAACCTGGGCTTCCGGTGGGACGGTGTTCCAGAGCGGTTCAGGGATGGGAGGCTGAGGAATCATGCTAAAGATATTACGAAATTACTATACAAAAGGTTCGACCCGTGAACGGGTACTGCGGCAACAAAGGGATGAACAGACTGCCCGGAATTCGGGCCAAACCATTGCAGGGGGTCGAACTGAGCACGACGGAACGGCATGCCCTGGGGCAGAACCTCATTGACATAGAGGTAGTTGTGGGCCGCCAGGGCGAGCTGCTTGAGGTTGTTCACACACTGGGCGTCGTCGGGCCGCCTCGCGGGCCATTTGCACGGCCGGCAGGAGCAGGCCGATGAGCACGGCGACGATCGAGATGACCACCAGCAGTTCGATGAGCGTGAAGGCGCGATCGCGGAGGCGGGGATGTGATAGGGACATGTCAATTCCTTTACGCAGTATGGCGAATGGCTTAGGGGATCACGTCTCAAGAAATGAAACCTGCGGACATTCACCTTCGAGGCATAGGGCGGCCTCGAATCGGCTCCTTGACTTGGGGCGGGCCGACGGCCTCTCGCCGCGGAAGAACCATGACCCGGCTCGTAGGCGTGCCGAGGTGGACGGTTCCAGTGCCTTCGGGACTGCAGGATGGAAGGGCAGCAGTCGCCAGGCTGAGAATGATGGCCAGCCGGCCGGACCTCTGCAGCCTTATCGCACTCATCGAGCACCTCCTTGGTCGTGGAGATCGCCCCAGATCCTCACCGTCCCGTCGCTTGAGGTTGTGGCGATCGAGCTTCCGTCCGGGTTGAACGCAATACCCCAGACCACATCGGTGTGGCCGCGCAGGGTCAGGATCTGCTGCCCGGTCGCCCCGTCCCAGATCTTCGCCGTGTTGTCGGCACCGGCCGTGGCGACGCGGGCACCATCGGGGCTGAATGCGACGTCGAGCACGTAATGGGAATGCCCTCGCAATGTGAACAAGAGACTGCCGGTCCGTGCGTCCCAGAGCCGCGCCGTATTATCGGTGCTCGCTGAGGCGATTCGGGCGCCATCGGGGCTGTACGCAACAGCCATGACGGGGCCCTCATGTCCGTCAAGCCTCAGGATCTGTCTCCCGCTCGCGGCGTCCCAGATGGCTATCGTCCGGTCCTTGCTTGCGGACACGATGCGGGTGCCGTCGGGGCTGAACGCAACGTCCATCGCGGGAGCCGTCCCCCTGAGTGTCAGGACCTCCTGCCCGGTCATCGAGTCCCAGACCTTGACCTCCGGGCCCGTCCTGGCGGCGACGATGCGGGAACCGTTGGGGCTGAACGCCACGCCAAGACAGGAGCCGTCGGGACAACGATCGAGGGTCAGGATGTCCCGCCCGGTCGCTGCCTCCCAGATCTTCAGCTCGTTAAGCTCAGTTCGCTGGCTGCTGGAAACGCTCGAGACGATGCGGGAACCGTCGCGGCTGAACGCCAGCCCGATGGCCGGGTATTCGTGGCCGCGGAGAACCCGGAGGCTTCCGCCGGTATCGACGTCCCAGACCCGGATGAGACGGTCCGAGCCGGCCGCGGCGACGCGGCGGCCGGCCGGATCGAAGGCAACGCCCCAAAACCACCCGCCTTCGCCTCGTAGGACACGCGCCTCCTGTTCCTCTGCTGGATCCCAGAGCTTGACGGTCCCGTCTGCACTGCCAGAGGCGATCCGAGTGCCGTCCGGGCTCGACGCCACGCCGATCACTCCCTTGGTGTGGCCGCGGAGGGTGCGGACCTCGCGACCGTCCTCCGCGGTCCAGACACGGACGGTCCCGTCGTCGCCACCTGAAATCAGATGCCGACCGCCGGGCTGATAGGCCACGGCGTGGACGCGGGCCAGGTGACCCCGGAGGACGGCCCGCTCCGACCCCGTCTCCGGATCCCAGATCCTCACCGTTCGGTCCAAGCCGCCCGAGGCGATACGGGTGCCGTCGGGGCTGAACGCAACGGCGTTGATCCCGTCGGCATGACCCCGCAGTGTCCTGAGTTCGCGACCGGTCCTTGCGTTCCAGATCTTCACCACACCGGGCTTTCTCTCACTTGCCTGCATGTTGCGATCGGCGTCGGCCGAGGCGATGCGGGTGCCGTCGGGGCTGAACGCAACGGCGATCACGGGACTCTCGTGGCCGCGCAAGGTGAAATCCTCGACACCTGTTCGCATCCCAGACCTTAACGTCCCCGGGGAGTCCCCCTCCGCCGCTTGCCGAGGCGATATGAACGCTGTCCGGGCTGAAGGCCACGCCGTACACGAAGCGGGCATGGCCGTGAAAGACGGCGACTTCCCGGCCGGTGGACACGTCCCAGACCTTGACCTCGCCGGGTTTGTCGTGTGAGCTAATGTCCCCGCTGGACGCGGCGAGGAGCCTCCCATCCGGGCTGAATGCGACACCGTAGGCGGTGCCGGCAAGCCCGCCAAGGGTCTCCAAGCGGCCAGTCGCCGGATCCCAGACCCTCACGAAGCCCGTCTTGTCCTCGACCGTTCCACCGGCCGAGGCGATGCGGGTGCCGTCGGGGCTGTACGCCACGCCATAGACGAACCCGCCACCCCTGTCGAGGGTGAGCAGGTCCGCGTGGCAGAGACGCTTCGAATAACCCCATTCCCAGCCCCTACGCTCCGTCGGACACTCGTCCAGCAGCTGTTCTGCCCTGCCCACGTTGCCGGCCGACCACTCCTGCTCCGCCAGCACCACGCGGTTGAAGTAGAGGTTTTGCTCCGCTCGAGTCCTCTGCTCGCCTTCGGCCCTCCAGGCCTTCTGCAGCTTGGCGTTATAGAACAGGCCGACCGTCAGGCCCACCAGCGCCAGCGCGGCCACACCGCTGACCGCCATCAGCCCGGCCGCCGCCGGGCCGCCGCCGGGCCCACTTCACCGCCCGCTCCCACGGCCCGGTCCGCCGCGCCAGGATCGGCTCGCCGCGCAGCCAGCGCTCCAGGTCGTCGGCCAGCGCCGCGGCCGAGGCGTACCGCCGCCGCGGGTCCTTCTCCAGGCACTTCAGGCAGATCGTCTCCAGGTCGCGCGGCACCCGCGGGTTGAGCCTGCGCGGCGGCTCGGGCGGCCGCTCGCGCACCTGCGTCGAGCGTCTCCATCACCGTGTCGCCGCCGAACGGCGGCCGGCCGGTCAGCAGCGCGTAGAGGATCGCCCCCAGGCCGTAGACGTCGGTCGCCGTCGTGACCGCGCCGCGCCGCCCGCCGGCCTGCTCGGGCGCCATGTAGGCCGGCGTGCCCACGATCGCGCCCGACTGCGGTCAGCTCGCCGTCGCCCTCGACCCGCTTGGCCAGGCCGAAGTCGGTGACGTGCGGCTGGCCCTCGGCGTCGAGCAGGATGTTGGCCGGCTTGAGGTCGCGGTGGAGGATGCCGCGCTGGTGGGCGTGGTGCACCGCCCGGGCGACCGTCGGCCACGCAGCCGCGCCGCGGCCCGCGGGATCGTCGCGTAGTCGGCGAGCCGCGTCGGCGAGGCTGCCGCCCTCGACCAGCTTCATGCTGAAGTAGTGCTGGCCCTCGTGCTCGCCGACCTCGTAGATCGGCACGATGTCCGGGTGGTCGAGCGTCGGCGACCGCCTCGGCCTCGTTGCTGGAACCGCCGCAGCTCGTCGTCGCCGGCCAGCGTCGCCGGCCAGGATCATCTTGAGGGCGACCGGCGCGGTTGAGGCTGACCTGCCGGGCCTGGTAGACGACGCCCATGCCGCCGCGGCCGAGCTCGCGCGAGCAGCTCGTAGTCGCCGAAGTAGCGGATGCGAGTCCCCGGCTGAAGCGGTTCCGTGACCGCTCCGTTGCCCGGGGTGGTCGTGCCCGCCGGGTCCTCTGCTTACCGGGCGGGCTTCGGTCAACCGTTTCTGAGACCGCGGCGGTTCCGGCGGGGCCCTCGGCAGTCGTGCCACTCGGCGAGCCTGGCGTTCGGGGTCGGCCGTGATCGCCTGGTCCTCCGGTCTCGACGGCGACGGCCCGCAG
This sequence comes from uncultured Solirubrobacterales bacterium, assembly GCA_963744105.1. Lineage (GTDB taxonomy): Bacteria > Actinomycetota > Thermoleophilia > Solirubrobacterales > 70-9 > DASUPK01. The sequence goes on from CAVUSJ010000001.1 coordinate 210,033, forward strand.
AGGTTCCGCCAGGCGGTTGAGCCGGTCGTGATCGGCGAAGAACGCCTCCAGGTCGGCGGCCAGGTCCGGGTGCCGCGCCAGGATCTCGGCGCGGTCGGGTGCCTGGCCCGCGTCGGCGGCCTGGACGTAGGCCGCCATGACCTCGTTCAGCCGCTGCTCGCGCTCGGTTGCGGTCGGTCTCATCGCTCATGGCTCACTCCAGTTCCTGGAGCACGGTACGGAGTCGGACGAGGCCCCGGTGCAGCAGGCCCATGACGGCGGACGTGGTGCGCCCCATCTGCTGGCGATCTCGGCCAGGGGCTGTCCCTGCAGGTAGTGGCTCATGATCGCCTCTCGTTGCGCCGCGGGCAGCTGGCCAGTGCCTCGGCCAGGCGAGCCAGCCGCTCGTTATGACTGGCCTGCTGGCTGGGCGTCGGTTGATCCGCCGCCAGCAGCGCTTCCAGCCGCATCGACGATCTCTCCAGCGATGCCTCCAGCGACTGCTCTCGACTCACATCGCGCCTGGCCCGGCCCAGGTCGCGTACAGCGTTGGAAATGTTGCGAGCGAGGATCCGCCGCAGCCAGGCGGCAAGCTCCTGCTCGCTCCGCCCCCGGAACTGGTCGATCGCCGGTGCGCCTCCAGCAAGGTCTGCTGGACGATGTCGGAGGGCTCCACCTTGATCCGCACCCGGGGGTTGAGCTGGACCCGGGCCAGCAAGCCCAGGTAGTGACGATACTCCTCGAGCGGACGGAGGTCGGACTGCTGACTCATCTCCGTCCCTCTCTGTGTTCAGGCACCGCCGCCGTGCCGATCATGCGCCGAGATGTGGAAAGTGTTGTCGGACCGGATCGGCCAGGATCATCCCAAAGGAAGCACAACTCCCGCCCGCACGATCGCGGCGGCATGAGCTCGAGGACCGCTCAGGAACTCCGAGCAGAGTACCAATCGCCCAGACAATGATCAATGTGGGCTGAACACTAAAGAATTCGTTGGCTCATCCGGCGAGCCAGGGAAGTGAAGACCGGGTTCCCGGGAGCTCGGGTGTGGTCCGGCGGGACGTGAGTCGTGGTCACCGTTCGAGGATGCCCGGCCGGGTCATCTTGTAGCCCTTGACGGCGACCTCGATCTGGGGCCAGTTCTGGGCGGCGGTGACGACTTCGTAGCCGCGGGCATCGATGACGACGGTGTCTTCGGAGCGGGCCGGGCCCGACGCTCGGGACTCCAGCAGAGGGCCATGTCGGGCTCGAGCACGAAGCGTGCTTCGGGCGTGAGCAGCACCTCGCGCGGGGAGTAGCCGATCAGCACTCCCTGGTAGTCGAGCGTCCATTCGTGGGGGGCGTTGAACTTCTCGTAGATGCGCTTGCCGCGGCGAAAGACTTCGGCGACGGTCTCGCCGGGCCGCGAGAAGAAGATGCAGGTGGCGTCGACCATGGCGGCCAGGCGATGGTGCGTCGCGAACTCCGGCTCGACCTTGCCGAACGAGACCGTGCGGGTGACCGAGGCGCACAGGCCGTGCCGGCGGCCGGTCACGGCGATCGTCGCGCGCTTGCGGATCGGCGCCGCCTTGAACGTCGGCTGCCGGTAGCGGGCCAGCCGGTCGTCGCTGGCGACTCGCAGGTCGACCGGGACCACGCCCTCGCGAATCAGGCGATGCGCCAGGTGGCCGGCGACGTCGGCCTCGCGCTCGCCGCGGTCGAAGTTGCGGCAGGTGGCCTCGACGGCCAGGGTCAGCGTCCGGCCGAGCTCGCGCAGCCGCTGCCGCTCGAGCGGCGTCAGCCGCTGCCGCAGGTTGCGCAGGGGATCCGCCTCCCGCCTCCAGTGCAGCACACCCGTCGACCCCAGGTCGGTGGCGACCCGCTTGTTGTGGCAGAGCTCGGCGACCACCTGGAACGGGTCGTCGAACCAGGGCCGCTCCTTGAGCTGGAACCCCAGCCCCGCGAGCTCTTCCTCGAACACCCGGCTGCTCTGCACGTTGTCGGAAACCACCGCCCGCGAGGTGCGATTGATGAACAGCAGGATCGAGCTGTGTTCCGAGCGTGAAATCTGGCCCAGGTCGCCGCCGGAGGTGAACCAGGCCACCGAGTCGGCCAGGCCCAGCACCACGGCGTCCTGCCCGGTCGCGTCCAGGAATTCGCGGATCCGCTGATGCTTCAGGTCGATGTCGTCGCGGCGGCGTCTTGAGCTCGACGTCTCTCGTGGTCGGCCGCCGGGTCGAGCATGACGCGGGAGCGTGTCGGTGTCCGGCCGATCCGCGGCCGTGATCCAGCACCGGGTCGAATTCCCCGGAGAGATCGACCTCCAGGGGAAGGACCGCGATCATGCCCCCCGCGTGAGTCTCCGTCGCCACGGCGTCGCCTCCATCCAACGACGACAATCGGACCCGGCCGCTTGCGGGCGTCCGCGCGAGCATGCAATCTCATGGAGTTCTAAGGGATTAGGGATTGGTTCTGCTATCGTTCCAGGTTGCGTCGAGAAATTCAAGAATCTGGGACATCAAATTCTTGGGTGTCTGGATCGGGAAGTCCAGATTATGGCCGCCCCGGGCAAGACGACGAGCTGATTGGGGACCCAGGCTGCCGCGAGTGCGGCCGCTCATCTCCTGCGACTGCGCCGACGGGAACGAGCGGATCGCTGCCGCCATGGACCAGGAAGAAAGGAGGGTCCTGCGGGCTCACCTGGCTGGCCGGCGAGGCCGCGGCATAACGACCCCGGCAGGCCCGAGGGCGGCCCGCCCAGGAACTGGGCCACCGCCTCTGCCCGCCCTGGGGCTCTGGCCGTAGAGCGCCGCCAGGTCGGATGGCCCGGAAAAGCTGACCACGGCCTCGACGGCCGCGGAGACCCCCGAGGCGTCGGCCTGGGCCGACGGCGAATTCGTCCCGAGCAGCTCGGCCAGGTTCGCCGCCGGCCGATTCGCCCATGGCCACCAACCCGGTTCGGATCGATCGAGAACCTGGCCGGATCGTGCTTCACCCAGCGGACCGCCGCCTGGACGTCCTGGAGGTTCAGCGGCCAGGTTGGCCTGCCGGGCGACGAGAGCGGGTAGTCGGGCGCGACCACGGCATAGCCATGCGGGACGAACGCCGAGGCGATCCTTGGCCCATACTCGCGCTTGTCGAACCGCCGCCAGCCCCCGCCGTGGATCGCCATGATCACGGGCCAGCCCTGCGGCGGCGGGGCTCCCGCGGGAAGATAAACGTCCAGCGTCTCCGGGGGGCCCTGCGGCGTCGGATAGCGAATGTCCCTCGAGACGAGCGAATCGGCCGCGCCGGGCTTACCGGGCGTCCGGGAGTTGCGGGAGATGCTGGAGAACGCGGGCAAAGCCGAGGAAATCCATGCCGGCAGCAAGCGGCACACCCGGAGCGGCACCCGAGAGCAGCAACCGCTGCTCCAGGCTGCCGTTGCCCGTCAGGACCGCTGCCGGCAGAGATCACGGCGCCGTCGGTTTCCCCGTTCAGGGCACGAGCCGAACGCAAACAATCGAGCGAGGTGGGAAAGCAGTCTCATGGTGTTCAACAAGGTGTCGGGAACAGGACGGCAACGTCCCCGGGGCGAGCTCGGCGCCAGCCAGGTCCGGGTCGGTGACAGGGCAGTTCATCTCGGTCGGCAGACTGGACTGACTTGAGACCTGGGCCTCTCGGCTTCAAGCCGCTCATCGGTGAGACGACGAATCATCTTGCCACACCGTCTCGAGGAAGTCCACGATTTCGGGGAGCAGGTCGCGGGATTCGGGAGACCCGATCTGGAACTCGAATCCATGTCGCGCGCCAGGCACCAGGATCAGGCGGTTGGGAACCCCGGCCCGCGAGAGCCGCGTCTGCCATGAGCTGTGATTGCCGCGGCGAAACCCACGCGTCGTCCAGCCCGTGAACCAGCAGCATGGGCGACGTTGCGCGGGTGACCAGATTGATCGGCGAGGCCGCGCGAGCCTGGCCTCATGTCCGGGTCAGGAGACTCACCCAGGAAAACCTTCACCGGGTCATTCGCCAGGTGGCGGTCCCGGACCGTTTCCAGGAGATCGGTCGGCCCGTACAGGCTCACCACGGCCTGGACTCGGGACGAACGCTCGTCGACGTCGGTGACGTCCGGGGAACCGGTGCCCAGGAGCGCCGCGAGATGGCCTCCCGCTCCGCTGCCCAATGCGACCAGGCGACCGGTGTCGACCCGAAACTCCGAGGCATGCGCGACGAATCCAGCGGACGGCCTCTCGCAGGTCTTCCAGGGCGCCCGGCCAGCCAGGTTGGCCGGGCCGGGCCAGCAGGTAATCGGCCACGAACACGACGTGGCCGTGCCTCGCCAGCTCGGCGACCTGCGGGCCGTATTCGGACCGGGTGCCGCCCATCCAGCTTCCCCCATGGATGGCGAGCACGCCCGGGCGTCGCGAACGGTCCTCGGGCGTTGCAGGGTCGGGAGCCGGTGAGTACACGTCCAGCCGCACCTGGCGAACCCCCGCGAGGCGGTACACGAGGTCGCGTTCGACCACGGTCCCAGCCGGCCCTTCCCCCGCTGTGCTCACTCGGGGATCGCGAACCCAGACGCAGGCAATCCAGGTCAGGGCAGCCAGCCACCCGAGGAGACGCGAGATGGTCCAGATTCGAGTCATCGGTTCGCGTGCGTCCTCTCGGTCGAGACGGGCACTCCCCCGAGAACAGTATGCGACAGGCCTCGGGGGTATGACGATCTCAGTGCGTCGCCATCAGGTCTTCCCGGCCGCTACCATTGGTAGAATGGAAACGACCGGAATTCGCGGTCCGGTCTTGCCGATTCCGGGCTGGCGACTTCCACCGGACGAGAGGAAGCAAGCGACCATGAGTGGTGAGACGACGAGGCTGACCTTGCTCCAGCAGCGTGAGATCGAGGCCCGGATCGTCGGCCCCGTGGTCCGGGCCTTCGCCGCCGAGGTGGGTCAAGAGAAGGCGCATCGACGATCCTCGGCGAGGTCATCACCGAGCTCGCCCGCGAGGGCGGCGCCGAGCTTGCCCGACGACTCGGGGAGCAGAGCCTGGAGGCCTTCGCCCGCACGCTCGACCTCTGGCGTGAGAACGGCGCCCTGGAGCTGGACGTGATCGAGCAGTCGGCCGAGCGGCTGTCGTTCAACGTGGTGCGCTGCCGGTACGCCGAGATGTACCGCGCCCTGGGCCTGGCCGACCTTGGTGCGAGCCTGTCGTGCCAGCGCGACTTTGCCCTGGCCGAGGGCTTCAGCCCGGAGATCGAGCTCACACGGACCCAGACGTTGATGGGCGGCGCCTCGTTCTGCGATTTCCGCTTCCGACGGCGAGCGAGCGACGCGAGCCGAAGCCGGCGAGCGGGGCACGAAGTCGAGCATCCGAGGGAGCTGAGCCCGAGGACGCTCTCAACGCGGCGGGGGAGCGATAGCCGGCCTGCTCCGTCTGATCGTCCCGGGTCTTGACCGGTCCAGCGGCCCTGGCGAAGCGGACCGGCGTTCCGAGCAAGCTCGACCCAGACCTCCTGTTGCGTCTGGGAGAGGACCGACTGGGCTTTCCGATTGAATTCCGGCTCGTTCCCGGGCCCGGAATCCGGCCTCGCCCGCGCGGCGTTCCGCTCGGCGATGATGCGGGCGAGCGATTGCCGTTGCTCGGGGGTCAGCCTGAGGTGATCGGCGATGGTGGGGCGGCTCAGGATCGCCGAGGCACCCTCCCACTGGAGCTCGATCTGGCGCAGCCGTTCGAGCTGATTCCTGGTGAGGTTCTTGCCCAGCCACTCGACCTCGGCCTCGTCGATCGCCCGCCGCTCCGCCATCACGGCGGCGCCGGTCTTGCCCCGCAGGGACTGGGCGCGGCGCGTGAGCTCGTTGATCATGTTCTGAGCCCCGAGGACCTGGGACTGGTCGAGGCGAAGCTCAGCCTGCACGTCCGGACGCGAGAGCAGGAGCAGAGGGGCCGTCCGGATGCCCTGCCGACTGTCGGGAAGCGACCACTCGCCGGCCGCGCCGGCCGGCTCGAGGATCAGCCACCCCAGCCCGACGACGACCCAGGGAATCGCCCGCATGACCGTCCTTAGCCCACCATGACGCATGGCCCGGGTCCCTCCGGATGGCGCGATACCGCTTCGATCCTCGAGCTGCGCCCGCGACGACTGGCCGCGCCTCGGGCAACAAAATCACCACGCCGCCGGTGCTGAGACCGGCGTGTGGTGGCGTGGTCACGTTATACGGGGAACCGGGCGATCGGGAAAGGTCAGTCGGATCGATCCCGGCTGACGATCGCAGCTCAGGTCGAGCCGGAAGGGCTGAGGGCGAGATCGAGAACGCAGACAGAGGCGTTGTCGGGAGGGCGAGGCTCGGCCGAGCCACGGAGACCGGCGGTCGGAGCCTCGCCCCCAGGGCCCATGCAGTTGTCAGTTGCCGGGCGGGTCGGCCGGAGGCTGTCCGCCAAGGCCTCGACGCTCCCGCAGGCTCTGTCGTCGCGGGGGGTGGCTTGCTTGGTGGTCGTGCTCGGCTTGGTGTCGGCCTTGGCCTCCGCGCCGGCGGCGGCCGGTGCGGTCTTGGCCGCATCTTTCGCCTGGGCACCGGCGTTGCGGACCATTGCGTCCCGGGCCGCCGCGGAAGAAGCCCTGCCTCATGGCGTCGACATCGAAGGGCTTACCGAGCATCTTCTTGAACACGGAGACCTGGCGGCGATCCATGGCCTTGAAGACCATGGCGTACTCCTTGTCCCGAAGTTGCTTCTCCACCTTCTGAGTCTCTTCCATCTTGGCCTTCACTTCGGGCTTCTCCATGACCTTCTGCATCTCCGCGCGGAAGTCTGCGCCTCCGGGGCCCCCGGGTCCACCAGCCCGCCAGGCCCGCCGCGTGCTCCTCGGGCCCCTCTGCCACCGCGTCCACCGGGCCCTCCGCCCGCACCCGGCGCACCCGCCACCTGCCTGCGCGTTCGGCTGGCCATTCTGCCCTCCGTTCGCATTGGCGGCCGGCCCGCCCGGGGCCGGCGCAGCTCCCCGGATCCGGGGCGGGCATCTGCGAGCGAATGAACTCGAAGTTCTTCCTCATCACGTCGCGCTGCGCCGCACCGGCCTCTCGAAGGATGCCCTGGATCTCCACGTGCTGATCCTCGGTGAGTTCCAGCTTCTCGGCCACGTCGTCCCTGATGACCGCGCCGGGGCCCTCGGCCTGGAGCTGGATCTCGTGGAGCCGCTTCATCTGGTTCTTGTCGAGGACCCTGGCGAGCTGGTTATCCGTCTCCTGCTGGAGCTGTTGCATGGCCTCACGCATCATCTGCCAGCCCTGGGCCTGGGCGGCATTGGCCGCCTGCCGACCCTGGAACTGGGCTGCCGCCTGCTGCTGGTTCGGGTCGAACTGGGGCTGCACTCCCCGGTTGGCCGACTGGGAAAGCGCATTGCCGATGCCGACGTTGCGGGGATCGATCGTGGGGTCTTGCTGGGGTGCCAGCGCCTGGGCCTGGGCTTCCTGGGCGGCCTGCGCCTTCATCATGTCGGTCTGCTGGCGGAGCTGCTGGAACACGTTGCCCCGCCGGGTGTTGGAGTCTTCGGAGACCTTCTTGACGGCCGCCTTCTGGCGGTCGGTCATCTTGATCTCTTTCTGGACGGCCTCGTTGTTGGCCAGCCCGACCAGGCTGTTGAAACCGCCTCCGAACCCGCCGAATCCCCCGGGTCCGCCCGGGCCGCCCGGTCCGCCGGGTCCGCCTCCGCGCTGGCCGCGGCCCCCGCCACCGCCAGCCCTTCCTCCACCAGGCGGCTGGGCCTGGGAGTTCAGGGCGATGGCCGCCATGGCGACGACCAGACCCGCCATGATCAATGTGACTCGGATGCGAGACATCGCGTTGCTCCTCGGTTCGGTGGCCAGATGGTCTTGCCCTTGGTGGTTGCCGCACGCCGGGCCGGCCCTTGTCCGGTTCCCTCATCATCATAGCGGTTTTCTCGAGGCGAGTGGACGCCCGAACTTTCGGAACGTTTCACAATTTCCAGCGTCAGTCGCGCATGCCCGATCAGCGATCAGGCAGTCCGGTACGCCGGCGGGCTCAGCGCGCCGTCCAGAGCCATGCGCCCAGGACCGCCATCGCCGATAACGTGCTGAGCCGCATCAGGATGCGATAGGTGGCGAACCGCCGGTCCGTCATGACGGCTCCGGCGTGGTCGCCGTCGAGGGCGAGCGATCCCTCGCCGAGGTCCGTTCCAGGCTGGCCAGCGTGGTCATGCCGACCAGGTGGACCAGCCAGAGGACGAGGAACCCCACGCCCTGATCGAGCCAGGCCCGCCAGGGGACCGGCGGGAGGCCGGGCTTCCACCACGCGGGGGTCACGAGCGGCCGGTCGCTCTGGTAGACGAGGAGCTGCGTGGGCCGGGTCGCGATCTCGGTCCCGTCGCTGACGCGCAGGGCCAGCGCCAGCGGCTCGGGCGTCCCCTTCCTCGGCGTGCCCTGGAGGACCCCGGAAGCGGGATCGAAGGACAGCCCTTCGGGAATCGGTCCATCGAGGGTCCAGCGGAGCGGTCCCCGCCCCCCGTGGCGGCCAGGGCCACGGCGTAGGGCCGGCCCGGCGATCGCCTCGGGAAGCGACTCCGGCGTGGTGATCGCCAGCGGCGCCGGGGGCGCTCGCCGCCGGCCTGCGACGTCCCTGCTCCCCGGCGGCGCCAGGTCCACCGCCTTGGGCAAGAGGGCCATGATCACCATGGTCAGCAGCAGGATGAACAGCAGGGCCCCGGTCAGCTTGGTGACCACCACGGCGACGAACGAATCCTCGCCCGATCCGCCGAACTCCAGGCCCGATCCTCCGCCCCTCGTCTGCGCCGCATGAATCGGTCCTCGTCTCGACCCTGCAGGAACGCCCTCCCCGGCCGCCGACGCCGGGCCATCCAGGCCGCCCGGACCGAGTCGGATCGCGGCGGCGTGCTGCCGGCTCGCTCGTCGAACATCTTCTTGACGATGTTGCGATACAGCGAGTTGCCCTGCTCGATGCTCACGTTGATCAGCTCGAGGGCGTCCTTGAGGCTGTTCAGCGTCCGGGCGAGCTGCTCCTGCGTGGTCCGGCTGGACTTCTCGTAGGCCGAGGCCCACGAGCTCGACAGGCTCTCGATGGCCAGCGGTGGCCCGGTCGAGCCCGCGCTTGATCTCCTCGAGCTGGGGATCGGACGCGTCCGACTGCGGCCAGGGCCGTCTCGATCCGCGACAGCGTCGCGGCCCCGCGCCTCATCGCCTCGCCCGCCGACTCCAGGACCTCGAGCTCGCTGCCGAGCCGGCCGATCGCCTCGGCCCCCTGCTGGAAGGCCGCCATCGAGGCCGGAAGCAGCTCCATCGACGCCGCGAGCTGGGCGATCGGCGCCCTCAGGCTCTCGCCGATCTTCTCGGCCTCGACCTGGAGCGCCCGGGCCGCGGGCGCCAGGATCGTCGCCAGCTCGGTGCGAAGCCGCTCCAGGTGGGGCGCGATCACCTCGTCGAGCCGGTCCGCGAGCGGGTCCTCGTGCCCACACCCGGCAGGACGTGCTCGACGATCCAGCGGTCGACCCGGCCCAGCAGCTCCTCGGACTTCCGATAGACCAGCGTCTGCACGAGCATCAGCGCGGCGCTCAGGAACAGGGCCAGCAGCGTGCTGTCGAACGCGATCTGGAGCGGCCGAGGTCACGCCCGTCAGGTTGTTCAGGAACGCGTCGAGGTCCTTGACCAGCGGCAGCACCTTGCTGATGTTCATCAGGGCCTTCGAGATGCCCTCGACCGTGCCGATGAAGCCGATGACCGGCAGCAGGTAGAGGATGTAGCGGGTGAGGGTGAACCGGCCGGCCATGCTGCTCCTGGTCGAGCCCCGAGGCCTCGCGGTTGACCTCCATGAGCTGGGTCGCCGAGGGGGCATGGGTCTCGCGCACGTAGCTCACGAGCTGACGGACGCGGACGGGCAGGATCCGCCCGTCGCCGGCCACGGCGGAGGCCAGGCGTCGAGCCCTCGCCGGGCTGAGGCGTGCCCGAGCCGCTGCCTCGACCCGGCGACGACCCGCCCCGCTTGAGCGTGCTGCCGATGTACTGGAGCAGCCTGGGGGCGTCCTCGAAGGCCTGCTCGTTCCGCCAGAGCGTCCAGAGCTCGCGTCCCAGGGTCAGGACGGCCCAGAAGTAGATCGCCGTGCCGACGTACTGCTCCCAGCCCCGCTCGAACATGAGCGTGGGGTTGAAGACCATCAGGCCGACCGGGAACAGGACCGCCAGCACCAGCATCGCCAGCGCGGCAAGGTATCCCATCCGCGGAGATTCGTGAGCACTGCGTGCCATCCTTGAGTCCCTTCCTGGGAGCCTGGTCCTGCTCGGGCTGCCCGGCTCGATCCGAGGCCATCCTCGATTCCCGCTCCCTCAGCCCGAGAGGCGGCAAAACCGCGAAAGTCCGTATCATCCTGCTCTTCGACACGTCCGGACCAGGGACTTGAAGGATTCTCGCGGGTCGTCAGATTCGGACCAGCGTGCACGACTGGACCGGCCCCTGCCTTGCTTATCCGTCCGAATTTGCCTGTTCACGAAGTGCGGATGGCCAGGAAAGCAAGATCGGGAACCACGAAACACACCAAACACACGAAACGGGAATCGCGTCACGAGAAAGCACGACTGTCCCTCTCGCATGATCATGTTCACGTGGACACACTCCCTTCCGTGCCGGCCGGTAAACACCTGAAGCGCGTGGTTCTCGGCGCCCTTTCGTGTTTTTCGCGTTTTTCGTGGTTCCTCCCTCTTCGATTGGGTTCGTTCGCGCCTCCTGCGGGATCGAAGCCATCGCGGAAACCCTGACCTGACATCGAGATACGTACGATTTCCGATTGGCTTCGTTCGGCGAAACCGCGATCGACCCCCGCCTCGATCCCACCCTTCACCGGGCCGCTTCGAGGCCTCCCGAGACCTCTTCGTCTCCACGACTTCCCCCCCACGGCCCGGAACCTGTCACCGAATTGTCAGAGAGCGTCGGAGCGCAAAGCCCCTACTATTAGATTGCGCCCGTTTTGGCGACTCCTCGGGTTTTCGCACGGTTTTCTCACGTTCTGGCACTATTACGACCGGACTTGGCAGTGCACCGCCAGGCGCCCCGGGTGGTTGCCAGACGTCCGGCGTGGCTCACAGACACACCTTCATCGCCTGAAAACCGGAACCCGGGCATGACCCCGCGAAGCCGGCGCGGGCCTCGGGACCGAGGGGACTCGCGGGGTGCCACCACGCAGCCACCGGCCAATCCAGGTGCGGCGAACGCAGGCCTCGTAGGTGAGAAGGCTCCAGGCCAGGCCAATCGCAAGCGCGAGCAGGAACTTGACGGGACTGGGAAGCGCGACCAGGAAGAGGGCCGCCTGAACGAGCCCCACGACCGGGAAGTGAGCCAGGTACACCCAGTAGGAGGAGTCGGAGAGGTACTTGATCGCTCGGCCTCCATATCGTGCCAGGTGTGCGCATACGCCCAGCGACCCATAAAGCGTCAGCCAGCCGAAGAGCGACGCCGAGGCGACCGACACCCAGGCGGCCGATCCCGTCAAGGAGGCCGCGAGGTCGAGAGGCAGCCATCTTACCCGGACGAAGAGCGCGACGGCCGAGCCCGCGAGGAACAGCCAGGGCAGAGGCCCCCGGGTCAGCGCGGGCAAACGAGTCCGGCCCGAGTGCCAGCCCAGTCCCGCGATGAAGAACAGGCTGTGATGGAGCCAGCGGATCGGGTTGATCAGGAAGCTGTTCCGCAGGTCCAGGATGGGGTCGACGCCGTTCCACCAGTGCCCCAGCCAGAGGATCAGCGTGGTGGGTATCGCCAGCATCAAGGGGGTCAGTGGCGAACAGAAGAGGCTCAGCACGCCATGCACGATGCGTGGCCGTTCCCGGCACCAGGATTGAACGACGCCCAGCAGGGCCAGCATCGGGATCAGGTAGGCCAGGAACCAGAGATGGGCCGGGCCGAACCGATTGGCCTGGATCTGACCGTCGGCGAAGCTCAGCGCGAGCAATTCGGCAACCTCACAACGGCCGGCGAGGTAGAGGCCAAGCATCCAGATGAGCACCGTGGGAATCAGGACCGCCGGCATCGCCGCCAGGAAGGGTAGGCCGATCCGGCGCACGCGATCCACCGCATAGCCGCGCGCTCCCTTGACTTCAAGCACCGCCGCCGCCGCATAGCCGGCCAGCGCGAAGAATGCGGGCATGGTGGCGCCGTAAGACCACCAGGCGAATTGCTGGACGAATTCGGAACCCGCCGGTTCGTGCACCAGCCAGATCAGTCCCGGAATCCGAACCGTCATGTAGGCGGCCGAGGCATGGAGGGCGACGACGGCAGCCATCGAGACCACGCGCAGGGCATCGAGCGCCGCCATCCGGTCGCTGGTCGGCGCATCCCGGCGAACGCGGGCCCCGGCGTCTGGCATGGCTCATCTCCCTTGGGAAGAGACCGTCGCGCTTCTCGCTGACTCGGCATTCGGCCTTCCCAGGCGCTCGCGTGCACGAATTCGCCAAACAATCCGGGCCGGTTCGCGGAATGAATCCGATCGGAGGGATTCTGCCGGTTCTTGCTTCGTTGACAGGCCCTCGTGTCAAAACCCGGTGTCGGAGCATATTCTCGGCTGTCGAACGACAGTAATGATGCTCTGACACCGGGTTTCCCTCTGACACCGGATTTCCCCCTGACACCGGGTTTCCCCTGACACCGGGTTTCCCCGCGGAGCGGTTTTGCTGTCTGCCGAGGATTCGCGCACATCCCATCAACGAGTGGCAAGGTGATCCTCGTAAGCGAGATGGCGAACTCCGCTCGAGAAGGAAGGACGTTCGGAGAGAGGCGGCCGATCGCGACGAGTTCCTCTCTCGAGAGCGGCTTTGCACTGAGGCAGGCCACTGGGCCGGCGGATATACTGACTTGCGAAGTGGCGAGCCACGTCTCGGTGTCAGGCGCAAGCACAGAGAACGTGCCGGGGCCGCGAACGAAGGTGTACGACGCTTCGCCGAGCGGCGTGCGATCCTGTGGGCCATTTCGGCCACAGGGCGGGTCCGGTTGGGTCAGTGACGGTGCGGGGCCCGGCTTCGTGAACGGGGCTGATTACAGCGAGCTGGGGAGCGGAGCCGATGGCGGATGAAACACCGGTCGTCTTGCTGGCCTTCGCCAACGCCAGGGGGGACCTCCACGCGCTCCGCGACGAGCAGGCGCGCGCTGCAGGGGCTGTTCGAGCCACTGGAGTGGTCGGGACACTGCCGGCTCGTATTCCGGCCGGACATCACGCTTGAGCCAGCTCTTCGAGGTGCTGCAGGAGGACCGCGAGCGGCTGGCGCTGTTCCATTACGGCGGACATGCCGGCGCCGATCGGCTGATGCTCGACTCGGGGACGGGGGAGTCGCCGGCCTTCGCGGGTGGGCTGGCGACGCTCCTGGGCCAGTGCCGCGGCCTGAAGGTGGTGTTCCTCAACGGCTGCTCGACGGGTCCGCAGGTCAAGGCGCTGTTGGACGCCGGAGTGCCGGCGGTGATCGCGACGGCGCGGCCGATCCGGGACGGCGTGGCGCGAGACCTGGCGGTGGCGTTCTACAAGGCGCTGACGACGGGTGACAAGGAATGCAAGATCGACCGGGGCCAGAACCTGCTCGGGGCGTTCGAGGCGGCGAAGGGGTTCGTGACCACCGCGGAGGGGGACAAATCGCTCGGCCCTGCTGCACGAGGGGCGGGACCTGGTGGGCGAGGATGTCAGCGACCTGACGGGGATGCCCTGGGACCTGTATCCCAGCGAGCCGCCGATCTCGGTCGTGCGTTGGACCCTCTTCGACAAGGACCCCTACTTCGGCTTGCCGGGCATCCCGGAGGACATCCCGCTTCCTCCCAGAGCCGTTCGTTCACCTGGAGCATTTCCAGCGCAAGCATGCGCCGGTGTTCTTCGGAAGAGGGGGGGCGATCCGGGTGCTCTACGACCTGATTCGCAACCCCGCGTCACCGAGGGTGATCCTGTATTACGGCCCGACGGGCGTGGGCAAGTCGTCGGTGCTGGACGCGGGCCTCTCGCCGAGGCTCGAGCGGACGCACGACGTGGTGTATCGCCGCCGCGACGAGAGCCAGGGACTGCTGGGGACGCTGCGAAGGGCGCTCGGGGGAGATGGGGAGCGGTCGCTGATCGAGGTGTGGATGGAGCGGGAGGCGACGTCGGGGCGGCCGCTGGTGGTGGTGGTCGATCAGGCCGAGGAGGCATTTACGAGGCCGATCGCCATCGCCCCCGAGGGGAACGAGGAGGACGCGCTGAAGTGGCCGTGGACGGACCCGGACGCGGAGCTGAGAGGCTTCGCGACGGCGCTTCGCGAGCTCTTTGGCGGCGCGGCGCGGCCGCAGGGGCAGGTCATCGTCGCCTTTCGCAACGAGCGGCTGCAGGAGGTGCGAGCGGCCTTCGATGCGGTGTTGCTGAAGGTCGCGGAAGTACCCCTGGCGCCCCTGGGACGGCAGGAGCTGATCGAGATCATCCAGAAGCCCTCGCGCGGTGACCCGCTACAACTTGAGCGTGGAGGAAGGGCTGGCGGATCATATCGCGGACGAGTTGGTGAAGAACGGCGAGGTGCGGGAGGCGGTGGCGCCGACACTCCAGGTACTCTTGAGCCGCATGTACGCCGAGTTCCCCGAGGACCCGTTGAGCGCCCGTCCTTTCACCTTCGAGCTCTACCGACGTCTGAAGGCAAGCGGGCTGCTGCTGAGGGATTTCCTGGACCTGGGGCTGGAGGCGCTCTCGGCCCTGGGGCAGGCGGAGGGGGACGCCGTACGCTCCGGGCAGGTGCTGGAGGTCCTGGTGGAGTACACGACGGAGTGGGGGACCGCGAAGCGCTCCGGCAGGAGGAGCTGAGAGGACGGTTCCCCGAGATGCAGGGTGAGGAGGCCTGTCGACTGGCGGATCGACTGGAGGGGCTCTACCTACTCACCAGACCGGGGCAAAGTGCGAGGCGGTTGGCGCTGCGCATGACACGCTCGCGACGGTGGTGCGGCATGCCCATCAGGTCTCGATCGCCCCGGCGCAGCGGGCCCGACGCCTGCTGGAGAACCGCGCCGCGGAGTGGAAAGGCCGGGACACCGACCCGGTGCTGGTCCGGCTGGACTTGCAGACGGTGGAGGAGGGCCTGCCCTGGATGCGGGCTCTCCAAGACGAAGAACTCCGGCTACTCGAGGCCAGCAAGATCGCAGAGCGCCAACGCCAAGCCAAGGAAGACGAGATAAAGCGCAAGAGTGCATGGGAGAAGAAAGCGAGGCTTGAGGCGGAGGCCAAGGCCAAGGAGGCTACTGAACAGCGACTCAAGGACCAGGAGGTGTTCAACAGGAAACTGATCCGCGTCCTGACCGGGTTGGCGGCTGTGGTAATCATCGCAATCGGCGCGAGTATTTATGCTGAGTTCAATCGACGCGATGCAAGACACCAGGAAGGTATCGCCAAGACGAAGGCGATTGAAGCGATGAAGCAGAAAACCAACGCCGACCATGAGACGCTTGTGGCCCAGAAACAATCACGGATCTCGGATGCTCAACGCCTGGCCACTCTTTCTGTAGCCGAACGGACAGCCAACCCAGCTCATCCGATCCGAAGCCTTCTGCTCGCCGTCGAGGCCGTGCGTGCTACGGCCGATCATGAAGAGCCGATCCTCGCTGTGGCTGAGCAAGCCCTCCACGAGGCGTCGGCGTCCGCCGGGGGTCGGTTCTTAGGGAGATGGGGCTCCGATCTGCGCCCACACGCTTTTGGGCCGAATTCTCGGATGGCCGTCTACGGCGCCAGAGGGGATGAGGTCTGGGTCTACGACCTCGCAGACCCCGCGCCGAGCCGATCGTTCTCCGTCACGGGGATGGCATGGCGAGAAGTCTGATATTCCACTCGGACGGCCGCCTGATCACGGGGGGCGGCGACGGCACGGTCCGGGTCTACGACCTTATGAAGCCACAGACCCCTGTCAGTTTCCGCCGCTCCACCAACGAAGTCAGTATCCTGGAATTCGCGGCGCGACGGCCGGCTAGTTACGGCCGGCGACGATGAGAATGCATGGGTCTGGGACCTTGCAAAGCCTGAGGCTGAACCGATATCCCTGCGGGGTCACACGCGGGGGGTCGCTCGACTGACATGCGGCCCTGACGTTCGCATTGCCACGATCGACAGACTGAATACAGTGCGGGTCTGGGATCTGGCTAAGCCGGGAGTCGTACAGATCGTCCATCGTGGGGATCGTAAAGATGCAGAAGCGCCAGGATTCAGTCCTGATGATACTCTGATTTTCGTTCCCGCCAACCGGAAGATTCCTCCCGGCAGTCGTCTCATGGCAACTGGTACGAATGGCTCGATCCGGATCTGGGATTTGTCCAAGCCCGACTTCCCTCGTCTCGATCTCAGCGGCTTTAGCCCGATCATTCTCCAAATCTTCGGACCCGATGGACTCTTGGTGACGGTCGATCGTAGTAGGCATGCAGTCCTGTATGACCTCTTAAAACAGCCGATCAAGAAGACAATCCTCCAGAGCAATGACCGCGAGGACTGGTTTTATGCCGTGGCCTTTGGCCCGGATGGCCGCCTCTTGACCGGCGGACAGGACGGAACAATACGGGCCTGGGATGTCGAGAATCCCAATGATCCCGGGCCTCGGATTCTCAAAGATTCTGCGGCTCGGGCCGCCAGTTCGGAATTTACTTATAATGATCATATCATAACTAATCGTATAGACGACATAACGATCGAGGTCCCGGAGTGTTGGGACCGCAAAGTCGAACCCGTCGTTCTTCGAGGGCATGAGGAGCACTGGATTGTGGACCATATCTTAAGCCCCGAAGGCCGTCTCGTCAGTTGGGACGCGGTCGGCACGGCCCGGCTCTGGGATCTCGCTGTGCCCAACGCCGAGCCACTGGAGCTCCGGACTCACAAAGGCGGGGTCACTGGCCTTGGTTTCGCCCCCGACGGGCAGTTGGTCACATCAAGCAAGGACGGCGAAATCCGGGTTTGGAATCTGAATAACCGCGGTGCGACCCCTTTATCTCTTTCGGTCGAGCATTGGAGCACCGAAAACCTTGCGATAAGTCCCGATGGTCACGTCGCCGCGGGCGTGGGTACGCTCCGAGTGTGGGACCTGAACAAACCCGGGGATGAACCCATCGTCCTAGGCGGAGGCGGAGGCCGCGGGCTATCTCCGCCTACCGATTTTCGCGCCAGCGGCCGCATGGGTGCCGTTGACGCTAACGGGCGACTACGGGTCTGGGATCTGAAGGACGGTGAAGCCAGGGAGCATGATGTCTCTAGTCAAAATGCGGATTCCTCGGGTTTCACGCTGGTTGATCGCAGCAACATCGTCGTTTCCGACGCACGAGGCTCATTGGAACCTGCATTGGAACCATCCGATCCAAAGGCAATCGAGATCCTCAGACGTCAAGGATTACCACCGACACATATTCCCAAAATTGTTGATGAAGGTCGTTTTGTCGTAGGCATGGGTGACGGGACAGTCCTCGTCTGGAACTTGGCCGATCCCGAGCTCCAGCCGATTACACTCCGGGGCCACAAAGGCAGTGTCTACCATCTTTGCTCGCGAACGGCCTCCTCGCCACGGGTTCAACGGATGAAACCGTTCGGGTCTATGACCTCGACGTGAGGCGGCTGATCAAGCGCGGTCGAGGTAGCGGGTCGCAACCTCACGTGGGCGGAGTGGGAGCGATACTTTGCCACGAATGTTAAGGATTATCGCAAAACGTTCGCGGAACTACCCGAAGGCGAAGGCGTAGCCGAGATGCGAAAGGCGCGACAAGCAAAACCGGAGATCAAGGCCTCCAATCCGGCATCAACCCCCGCGACGAGTGGCCCCATCACGAAGTGATATTCCGGGAGAACCTTGGGACCGAACGGGGACAAGACCGAAACGGGCCGGGTAGACCTGGGTGGTCGCCCACCCAGGTCCCCGACAGATCCAGACGTGCGCGTTAAACGCATCTGGCTCTTCATCTCATGCATTCGCTACGCCGCTCCGCAGCCCGTGGATCACACGGGCTCGGGGAAGACTGTAACGCTTCTCCAGACGAAGGAACTCGGCCCATGTCACTTCACCGTCTCGGCGGCGCGAGACAGCCATCGCCGCCAGGGGGCGGCTTCGCGGGGTCGGGGGGCGGCTTCGCGGGGTCGGGCGGCTTCGCGGGGTCGGGGCCGGTTCCGGTTTCCGGGGCGGCTTCGCGGGGTCAGGGCCGGTTCCCGGTTCCGTGATGGACCCCGAATGATATTCTCGAGGCATGGCCAGACCCTTGCGGATCGAATACCCCGGCGCGATCCACCACGTGATGTCCCGGGGCGACCACAGGCGATCCGTCTTCGAGGACGATCGCGACTACCAGCGACTGCTCGAGGGGCTGGAACAAACCGTGCGGCGGTTCGATTGGGAGCTCCTGAGCTTCGTGCTCATCCCCAACCCGGCGGTCCGTCGAAGAGGGGCTGACGACTGCGCCGGCGGATCCCTTCCGGGAGGCGACCGGTGGCTGGCTGCTGGGCAGCCCGGAGTTCGTCGACCGCGTGCGGGCCGGGATGACCTTGCCGAGGCATCTCGACGCCGTCCCCGCCGCCCGTCGGCTGGCGGGCCTCGATTACCGGGCGGTCCTGGCGGCCGTGGCGGAGCACTACGGCATCGACGAGGGGAGCTTCTCGCGGCGGCGCAGCGGCGCGGCCAGCCGGGACCTGGCTGCCTGGCTGGCGCGGGAGCTGACGCCGGCGACCCTCCGGGAGTTGTCCGCGGCTTTCGGGCTGACGCATCCCGACAGCGTGCGGAACCTCATTCGCCGCGTCGACCGCGCCCTGCCAGGCTCCCCTGCGCTCCGCGCGGAGGTCGAGGCGATCCGCCGACGCCTCCTGAAAACCGAAAACCGGCCCTGACCCCGCGAAGCCTTCCGACCTCGCGAAGCCTTCTCTGGCAGGCCGCCCTCAATCCTGGAAGATCAGCGGGCTTCTTCGGGCAAGATCCGGAGCACGATCTCTGGCGAGTGGAAACCAGCGCCCTTCCAAGAAATCCGATAGGTTCCGGGCTCCTTGAACTGGTCCCCGAGAAGGCAATCGAATTGAAGACTCTCTCCAGGCGACAATGCTTTGAAACGAGCGCCCTTCTGGACGCTGCTGAAGATCAACCCAGAGTCAGCTGAGTTCCTTGCCGTTGATGACGATCCGGGACTCCGGGATCTTCGGGTCGATCACCTTGTCGCCGTCGTTGACCAGAGTGAACTCGATTCTCAGGTCTTTCGTTTGTCCCGCTTTGAAGATGGGATGGTTGACGCTCAATCCGGCCCAGAGGCTTCCCGCCTTCGGCTGGTCAGCGGTGCCCAGCTTGGCGGCAGCCAGCGCAGCCTGGGCGGAACGGACTTGGGCGAGATCTCTCGCCTGTAGAGCTTGATCCCTGGCTTGTTCAGCCAACAGTCTCTCCAGCCTTACTCGTGCCTCAAAGTGACGAACCGTCCATACGGCGAGAGCGAGCAGGACGGCGCACAATGCAACAGCGATCATGAGCGTCCTGATCGAGAGGCGGAATCGGCGTTGACCGGTAGATTCAACCATGAATTCTCCTCCCCCATCGTCGATCGGATGATCCCATACTTGAGCATCAAGCCCGTTCTCTCGCCCCGTCCCCGACCGCCTTCAGCATCGCCGCCGCCGACTCCCTCCCGAACCGCTTCTGGACCCGCCGAACGTACGGATATCCCAGCCGGGTGAGGAGCAGGTGCGGGCGAGAGAACGCCAGGATGTCGTACCAGACCTCTCCGCTCGCACGATCCCATTCGACGAGGAATCTCTCCTCGCCCGTCTCGGCGTGATCGGGGAGCGTGCCGTAGGCGAACCCGTAACGCTGGATCGGCTCCCGGTTCATCCACGACGTAGACGATCCGGCAGGCGTTCAGCCACCAGAGTCCGAGGTTCCGGGCAATGACCGCCACGACCTCGCCGGTCTCGATCGGCGTCTCGGGTGACCACGCCTCCACCCAGCCCAGGCGGAACTGCTCCCATCGCCCCAGGGCAGCCTTGGCTTTCGTGAAGACCTCCTCGCCCTGTCCCAGCTTGATCCGGGTGTGATCCACCGTATAACCCGCAGGAGGCAGGCTCGCCGTCGCCCCGACCGCCGTGTAGGTGAAGCCGAGCTTCGACTGCGATGCCAGGAACTCACGGATCGTCTCGGTCGAAGGTCGTCGCAGCGAGACCATCATTCGCCCCTCGGTCGGTCATCGCCTGTTCTCTGCTCGATCCACCGAGATATCATAGGCAACTGCCGGTCGTTTTCCGAACCGTAACGAGTGGGGTTCCGCAGCCATGCCGACCTCCGGGAGCGCCGACCAGCCGATCATCCTGCTCACCGGCGGCAGCGGTTACGTCGGCGGGAGGCTGATCCCCTTGCTGGAACGGCAGGGCGTGAGGCTCCGCTGTCTCGCCCGAAATCCCGACAAGCTCCGATCCCAGGTGCAGGCGACTACCGAGGTCGTGCAGGGGGACGTTCTCGATCCGCCTTCGCTGGACCGGGCGTTGCAGGGCGTCCACACCGCCTACTACCTCGTCCACCTGATGTCCGGGTCCGGGTCGAAGGACTTCGAGCGGGAAGACCGGCAGGCGGCGTTGAACTTCGCCGGGGCAGCCAAGACAGGCCGGGGTACGACGCATCATCTACCTCGGTGGTCTGGGCGACGATGCCGACCCGAAACTCTCCCCGCACCTCCGCAGCCGCCACGAGGTCGGCAAGATCCTGCGGGATTCCGGCGTGGAGACCATCGAGTTCCGGGCGTCGATGGTGATCGGGGCGGGCAGCCTGTCGTTCGATCTGATGAAGTCGCTGACCGACCGCCTGCCGGTGATGCTCTGCCCCCGCTGGCTCACGACGCCGACGCAGCCCATCGCCGTGGACGACGTGCTGGCGTACCTCCTGGCGGCGAAGGACTTGCCTCCCGGTGAGAGCCGCATCTTCGAGATCGGCGGCACGGATGTCTCGACCTATGGCGACCTGATCCGGGAGTACGCCCGGCAACGAGGACTGCGGCGGTGGCTGATCTCGGTGCCGGTGCTGACGCCGTACCTGTCGAGCCTCTGGCTCGCCCTCGTGACGCCCGCCAGCTTCGAGGTCGGACGGCACCTGATCGAAGGGTTGAAGAACCCCACGGTGGTCCGGGATCGATCCGCCCTGGACGTGTTCCCGATCCGCCCGATGGGGATTCGAGAGGCTATCCGCAAGGCGATGGCTGAGGCTCGTCCCTCTGACCCTCGATAGTGTTCTCGGGCACCACCAAGAGATTCACTCGAAGGAACGTCCGTACCCACCGATTCAGGAACGGGTTGCCATCATGGCTCTGAACATCCCCCTGATCCTCCACGCCATCCTCGAAGAGTACGTCCTCCCCTGGGACGGCGATCACGGCATCGCCCATTGGGCGAGGGTCCTCGAGAACGGGCTCCGGTTAGCCGAGGAGACCGGTGCCGACATCGAGGTGGTGCAACTTTTCGCCATCCTCCACGATTCCCAGCGGATCAACGAGGGTGGCGATCCCGAAGCACGGACCCCGTGCCGCCGCGTACGCCCTGGAACTCCGTGGGGCTGGTATTCGACCTACCTGATCCTGCAGTTCCGGCTGCTGCACCGAGCCTGTGCCGGTCACACGCACGAGCGGACACACCCCGACATCACGATCCAGACCTGCTGGGACGCCGACCGGCTGGACCTCGGTCGGGTCGGCATCACCCCACACCCGAGCCGCCTCTGCACCGAGGCGGCGAAACGACCGGAGACGATCAAATGGGCTGACGGCAGAGCCAGTCTCGGCGTCGTCCCCGAGATCGTCCTGACGGAGTGGGGAATCAATCTGAACGAGACCCGTCAGCGTTGGTGTCAGCGGGCGCTCAAAACCAGCCACCGAGGGGCGCTTGAAAACCAGCCATTTTGAGGAGACCCAGATCGCCGGGTAGGCTCCCGGGCAGGCACCTTTGCCCCAGGAGAGCCACCATGGCGAATCTGCTCAAGATGGCCATCAGCGAGACCATCCGTACACTGCACCGCCGCGGCTGGTCCCAGCGCCGCATCGCCGACGAGCTGGGGATCAACCGCGAGACCGTCGCCCGTCACCTGCGACGCCCTGAGCCGGACCGCAAAACCAGCCATTGCGCCCACCGGCTCTCGGCCGACGGCGACGCGTCAAAACCAGCCACTGCGCCCCTCGGCTCGAACGGCGGATTCGACCCTCCGCCCGCGCTCGGTGCATTCCCCTCCCCCGGCTCCCAAACGGCCCAGCGGCTGCGAGCCGTGGCGAGCCGCCATCCAGGCCAAGTCCGACCTCGGCCTGTCCGCCCAGCGGATCTACCAGGACCTGGTCGCCGAGCACGGCTTCGCCGGCAGCTACTACAGCGTCCGCCGCTTCGTCCACCGCCTCGAGCAGGCCCACGACCTCCCCTTCCGCCGCATCGAGTGCGACCCCGGCGACGAGGCCCAGGTCGACTTCGGCACCGGCGCGCCGCGTCGTCGGCCCCGACGGCAAGCGGCGCAAGACCCACGTCTTCCGCGTCGTCCTGAGCCACTCCCGCAAGGGCTACAGCGAGGCCGTCTCCCGCCAGACCACCGACGACTTCCTCCGCTGCCTGGAGAACGCCTTCCGGCACTTCGGCGGCGTGCCCAGGCGCCTGGTCCTGGACAACCTCAAGGCGGCCGTGACAGAAGGCCGACTGGTTCGACCCCGAGCTCAACCCCAAGGTCCGCTCCTTCGGCGAAGCACTACGGCACCGTGTTCTTGCCGACCCGCCCCTACACGCCCCGCCACAAGGGGAAGGTCGAGCGGGGCGTCGACTACGTCCAGGAGAACGCCTTGAGGGGCAGGACGCTTCGCCAGCCTGGAGGAGCAGAACCGGTTCCTCCGCGACTGGGAGCTGACCGTCGCCGACACCCGCGTGCACGGCACGACACGTCGTCACGTCGGCAAGCACTTCCCGGAGGTCGAGCGGGCCGCGCTGCTGCCCCTGCCGCGCGGACCCGTTCCCGTCGTTCCGCGAGGCCCGCCGCACGGTGCACCGCGACGGCCACGTCGAGGTCGAGCACGCCTACTACTCGGTGCCGCCGGAGTACCTCGCCCGCAGGGTCTGGGTCCGCTGGGACGCCCGCCTGGTGCGGGTCTTCAACGACCGGATGGAGCCGATCGCGGTCCACCCCAGGCAGCGAGCCGGGGCGGTTCAGCACCGCCGCCGGCGCACATCGCCTCGGAGAAGATCAGCGGCGTCGAGCGGGGCGCGGCCTGGCTGCTGGCCCGGGTCCGGCTGCTCGGCCCGCAGAGCGCCCGCTGGGCCGAGGCGACGTGATCGCGGCCCGCGGCGTCGAAGGCGGTCCGGGTCCTGATCAGGGCCTGTTGAGCCTGGCCGCAGCGCCACCCCGTCGGCGGCGATCGAGCGGGCCTGCGGGATCGCCGCACGGCTACGGCGCGTACCACCTGCGGACGGTCCGCGCCCTGATCGACCGCGACGCCCCGAGCCAGGAGCTGTTCGCTTTTCTCGAGCGAGCACCCGATGATCCGTCCACTGTCCGACTACGGCCAGTTCGTCCACGACGCGTTTCAGAAGAAGGAGGTTCTCACATGAACGATGCCTTGCGTAGTGCCTTGAAGAAGCTGCGCCTCTCCGGGCTGCTGGAGGGCCTGGAGGTCCGGCTGCAGGAGGCCGCCGGCCACGGCCTGAGCCACGCCGAGTTCCTGGAGCTGATCCTCCAGGACGAGCTGGCGGTGCGGTCCGACCGCCAGCTCCAGCGGCGGGTCAAGGCGGCGCTGTTCCGCGAGCTGAAGCCGCTGGACGAGTTCGACTGGTCGTTCAACCCGTCGATCAAGAAGAAGCAGGTGCTCGACCTGGCGACCTGCCGGTTCGTCCGCGAGACGCGCGACGTGCTCTGGCTGGGCCCGCCCGGCGTGGGCAAGAGCTTCCTGGTGCCAGGCGATCGGCTACCAGGCGATCAAGGCGGGGCACGCGGTGCTGTACCGGTCGATCTTCGACGTGGTCCGCGACTTCCTGCACGACGAGGCGCTGTCGGCCGGAGGACAAGGTGCTGTCGCGGTACCTCAAGCCCGACCTGCTTGATCATCGACGACATGGGGATGAAGCAGTTGCCGAAGCGTTCGGGCGAGTATCTCTTCGAGATCATCATGCGGCGCTACGAGACGCGGTCGACGATGATGACCTCGAACCGGCCGCTGGAGGACTGGGGCAAGCTGCTGGGCGACGTGCCCACCGCGACGGCGATCCTGGACCGGTTCCTGCACCACGCGGAGGTGGTCCAGATGAACGGCCGGAGCTACCGCCTGCGGGACCCCGGGCAGGGGCTGCAGGAGGACGTCGGCCCTTCAAAACCAGCCAACGCGCCCCCCGGCTCGGAGGCAGGTGAATCCGGTTCAAAACCAGCCAAAGCGCCCCCCGGCTCGGTGAAGGGGCGGGCCAGTTCAAAACCAGCCAATGCGCCCCCCGGCTCGGAAGGACCGAGGGAGGCAGAGGCATGAACCCAGGAAACGAGTTATCCTGGGGAGAATCGAGCCCAACGCCGAAGGAATCGGCCGAACCGACGAAGCCGGGACTGGCCAGCCAAGAAAGGCAAGCCATGAACCTGCCGGAGATTCATCGAAGATTGTGGAACCAACCCCCGCAACAACCCGCAAGGGGTGGCTGGTTTTGAGGCGCCCATGAGTGGCTGGTTTTGGTGCGCCCAATGACACTCAAGAAGTACCATCTTACCTCTGGTAACCGGTCGTCTGCTCACAAGATCAAGGAGTTCGCCCCCCGGCGGTTACGTGGCTGCTTCCAGCATTGGATCAAAGAGTGGAGCGACATAGAAATGTGCAAGGGCTCTCTCACCATGCATTGCGAAGGACCGGACTGCAACTCTCACGTGAGGGCCAAATGAAGAGCATGGACTCTGACTATGCAAGAGCGGCCAACGTCAACTTGTCCGTCGCGAACACGTCCTATACGGTACGACCGGAGAAGATGTGGGCCAGCATTGCGTACCAAAACATTGAGAGGTCGCTCACGTCTGACCGCGAATTAGCCATTATGATGGGACTAGAGATCGACGAGAATCAAACGCTACCAAGCATCGATGATGTACTGGGTGCACTGGCTCGCGAGGATCGCGAAGAAGCAATGCGTATGCTCAACCTGCTCCGATCCTGATTCTCATCCTGGAAATGGCAACGAGCACTGGACCCTGCGTACCGGCACTCGCTTGGACGCAGGGTCCTTCATTTTGGTGACGTAATGGTGACGCAGGTGAGAAATCAACGATGGCTTATCCAAAAGGACCTAAACTACATCGGAAGGACTGAACCCAAACCCCTTCTACATCTATTCTTAAGCGGAGAGGGTGGGATTCGAACCCACGGTGGCTGTTACACCACACGGCATTTCCAGTGCCGCACCTTCGGCCTCTCGGTCACCTCTCCAAATTCGCCTAAGTTTTTAAGGGACAATGCTTTTAGTCAACAGTCTGGTTTGGTTCTCCGGGTCCAAAGGATATCGACCAGCGAGCGTGCAAAAAAGATCGGCCCAGTTCGTAATCATGATAACGGATATGCCCCCTGGTTCGCCAGAGCCAAGATTGCACAGGCGAGGTCAGGCCGCGATCTTTCGCACGGGCCGATTTTCGTTCGTGTGCACGACTTGAATGGTCGCCATCAATCTCCGAGGCCCCAGGGCTGGTACCCAGATTACCTATGTGTCGCTGACGCCCGCCGGGGCCTCCGAGCCGTGAAGCCGGCTTGCTCTTACGAGATCAGATCCGTGATGTCATGAAGAATCCCTTATGCTGCGTCTCATCCGCCCAAGTGGTGAGCTTGGACGCAATTTGAGCTGGGCTGCGGGTTTTGGCGATGCTCGAGCCAATCTCATGGGTACTCTCGGAGGCGATCGTCGGGCGCGGAATCACCCGGCCGTCTTGACGTTCTCGCAATTCCCCTCAGTTCCACCGTGATACAGGCCGCCCCGCAACTCCGAGACCGCCTAGGTAGTCAATATGTATTGAAAACAGGAGACTCTCCGTTCAACATCCGGCGAGCCATTGTGTGCGCGTGGAAGTGGAGGGCCGACTTGACGACGGAAATCCAGAGGATGCTCGGATCGGGACGAGACCGGACCAGCCGCCCAGATTCGCCTGAGGTATTCGCGGCGAAGATCGCGATCGTCCACCTTCCATGCGAGTCGCGTCAAGAGCCAGAGCCTGGGCAAACATCGGCCCGTGCCTTGGCAGATTGCCAGGGATGGCGCCGCCGAGTGCCGGCGCGCCCCGCGACTGAAATCCAGCCGGGCGTCCAGGTAAAGAGCCTCGAGACGCTCAAAATACGCCGCGGTGTCGTTCAAGGAGGATAGCACATGAACAAACCCATCGCGGAGTTGCTCGCGACCCAGCTTGAAGGGGACGATGTTGGTGCCGAACCGCGGCTCGGCGGAGGTGTCGAGCCGCCCTTCGCGGACCATCCGATCGTATAGAGGCGTCTTGGGAATCGCCGAGAGCATCCCCAGCATCACGTTGATCCACCTCGCGCCTGGGCTATGAACTCGACCTGGGCGTCGAAGATTGTCTCATCGTCATGGTCAAAGCCCAGGATCATCCCGTCCAGACTTCCATGCCTCGCGTCCTGGATCCGCCGCACCTTCTCGACCAGGGTGCCTCCAGACCGGACGTTCTGAAACTTTTTGGTCTCGCCAAGCGACTCGTCATTGGGGCTCTCAATGCCGACAAAAACGTTGACGATGTTGGCCTCGACCATCATTAGCTTCAGTAAGTCGGCGTCGTCCGCTAGGTCGAAGCGATGCCTCGGTGAAGAAAATAAACGGATAGCCATTGGCTTTTTGCCACTTCGCTACCTCTTGCAGTACCGGAGCGATCGCCTTTTTGTTGCCGATCAGGTTGTCGTCGACGATGAAGACCATTTCCATGCCGTTTGCCCGCAGTGCTTCGAGCTCGGCGATTACTTGGGGGCTGCTCTTCAATCGGGGCCGGCGGCCGAAGGTGACAATGATGTCGCAAAACTCGCATTGAAACGGGCAGCCACGCGAACTGCAAGCTGCCGAACATGTAATGTTGCGTCTCAGCAGGTCGTAGTTGGGACAAGGGACGCGGGTCATGTCGGTCCTCTCGACCTGCTCGTAGCGCCACCGATGGGTGCCTCGCTGCCAGTCGGAGAGGAATCGCGACCAGGTGTCTTCCGCCTCGCCGACAAAAATCACGTCGGCCGAGTCGCCAAAGTAATCTTCCTTGACGGTCACCCAGGGTCCGCCGACGACGACAAACGCACCGCGCTCGTTCAGTTCGTCCAGGATTTCACGCATCCGAAAACGCTGGACGCTCATGCCGGTGACGCCGACAATGTCGGCCTGGGCAATCTGGTCGAAATCGATCGTCGTTCGTTCTCGTCGATCAGCGTGATCGTATGCTCGGGCGGCGTGAGGGCAGCGAGCAACGGCAAGCAAGCGACGGGCAAATTCGCTCGCTTGCCAAACAGCGGCAAGGCATGTTCTAAGCCCCAGTACGAATTCCTCGAACCGAGGGTTGATCGCTCCTCGACGAGTGTCAAGACGAACGGGCGGTCGGAGGAAGGGACCAGGCTCGTGGAGAAGCTGGTGGACCGCACCAGCTCGGGTGCGAGCTGACCGATCAAGTCGCATTCCGCCAGAGCGATGCGATCACCGGAATAGGCAAACTGGAGCGGAAGCTTGGACTGAAGCTGCTTGTGAAGGAGAGCCAGTGAGGAGGCGAAGCGCGCCTCTGTCCGCCCAGAAGGCGGCGGTCCGCGGCGGATGCAGTTGAGAGAGACCGACGGTCGCAAGAATCTCGCCCGGGTCAGGCTGGTACGCAAAGATAGCCCAGCGCGACGGCGTCGCGGTAGATGCAGAACGGCTGGAACTGCGACGGCTTGCAGGACCGCGTCGTCGACGATCAGGAAGTGGGTGTAGAGCTGGCGCCCTCCTCGGCCGCTGTACTCGGGCGGCCCGGCGCAGGTCCGTGAGAGGGCAAACCGGCCGCTCGGCACGGGTGGAAATTCACGCTGGTCCGGTTGCTTCCCGTCCACGATCAGGGCGCCGTGTGAAGGTGCCCACCGCGCCAGGGCCTGTGCATCGGCCGCGCCGACGCCCCGAGACCGGGAAACCAGGTGATAGCCGCCTCGCCCACGACGGGGCATCGACGTGAAAATCGCCTGCTCGGCCCACACACGCGCAACCTCCGGTTCCGCAGTTGCTTCGCGCAGATGACGCAGCACAAGTCGACCGACACCGTCAGCGCAGTTGGTTGATCATCCAGGCGAACGGCTCGACGATGCCCCGGGGCTCGATGCGCAGCGGGACGAGCGTCTCCTGACCGTTGCGGTCGACCAGCCGGCCCGTCGAACCGGCGACGCCCGAGAAGTAGAACGAGTAGCGTTCGCAGCCGCGTCTGACACTGGCTGAAGAGCGCCGGGGCGTTGGCCCTGGCGAAGGCCTCGGGGTCGCGATTCCACTCGTCGCAGAGGTCGGTCTTGGTGAAGACGATGGCCACGGGAACGTCGATCTTGCGGTTCCTCTTCCGCGGCCGGAGCGCGTCGAGGTAGCTGATGAGCTGCATCGCGAAGAGCTCCTGGCCCTGGCCGTCGGCGACGACCTGGACGATGTCGACCAGGACGACCAGCCCCGCGCACCGGCCGATCAGCGCGCGGATGGTCTTGTTCGTGCCGGGGTTCTCGAGCTCGCCCATGACGGCTTCGCCCGCGACGTCGGGCGTGACGATGTCGTAGGGAGTCTTGCTCTTCCCGGCATAGACCTCGCAATGGACCCAGTCCCAGCGGTCGGACTCGATCGGGGTCTTCTCGGGAAACCGCTGCCGCTCCAGGGCCAGGATCAGGTTGCGGTGCAGGGTCAGCGAGAACGGGCTCTGCGCCAGGCCGTGCAGCCCGCAGACGCCGCGCGCGAGCAGGTCCAGGAGCATGCCGAGATAGACCGTCTTGCCGACGCCGCTCGGCCCGAGCACGCCGAGGAATCGCGGCGGTGAGGGCCGGTTCAGGATCGATTCGATCACCTCGGAGGGCAAGTAGCAGGTGCCGCACGGATTGCCCTCGTAGCGTGCCCGTCGCAGAGCGGGCAGGCGAGCTCCGTCGGGAGGCTCTGGCCGAAGTAGACTGTGGTCGAGATGCGTTCTGGCATCGGTGGATGATCGCTCTTGGTTCGAGGGATCACTGGCGATCTCGACTCAGGGGAGCGGCCGGAGCCGGTCGACCGAGACGGCGCAGCGGAACCCGATGTTGTCGCGGCGGTCGAGCTCGCCCTGGCCGGTGATGAACTGGCAGGTCGCTTCGCTGGGAAGTAGGTGTCGAAGGCCCCGCCGATGATCCGGCGCATGGGCTTCCAGGGCAGGAACGGTCTCCCTCGGCGGCAGGGGATCGTCTCGAGCGGGTCGTCGAGCCATTCCCAGACGTTGCCGGTCATCTGGTAGATGCCGTTGGGTGTGGCGCCGCTGGGAAGGCGTCGACCGGGACGGTCCGGCCGATGCCGGACGGCCAGAGGTTGGTCCGCTCCGGGTCGAACAGGTCGCCCCAGGGGTAGCGGTTGCAGTCGCCGCCGGAGAGCTGCTCGGGCCAGCCGCCGGCCTTCTGCCACTCGGCGGCGGTCGGCAGCCGCTTGCCGACCCAGCGGGCGTAGGCCATGG
Organism: uncultured Solirubrobacterales bacterium; assembly: GCA_963744105.1. Taxonomy (GTDB): domain Bacteria; phylum Actinomycetota; class Thermoleophilia; order Solirubrobacterales; family 70-9; genus DASUPK01. The sequence goes on from CAVUSJ010000001.1 coordinate 239,600, forward strand.
CCTCGTACCAGCAGACGCCGACGACGGGATGGTCGGCCTGTCCCGGCGGGAACTTGCCGTCCTCCCAGTCGCGCGGGCCGGGCCGGCCCGTCCGGTCGGTGAACCGCGATACGCTCGGCCAGACTTCTTGCGGCCAGATCTCCAGGGAGTCGTAGCCGCCGGACTGGACGAACCGCTGGAACTGCCGGTTGGTGACCGCGTAGCGGTCGAGGAAGAAGCCGCCGATCTCGCGTTGGCGCATGCTGCCGTCGCAAAGGACAGCTCGACGCGTCCCGGCCGGGACCAGCGCCATCTGCTGACGCAGGAGATCCCAGGCCGGCCGGGCGTCATGCGTCGCTGATCTGATCGACGGCTTCCTTCAGCAGGACGAAGGCATAGCGGTCGTCGTTGATCAAGCGTTTCAGTCATACCTCGCGATCATCTGCGACCGTGTCGAGTTGACGGCCGCGCCGTTCCATCTGACCGGACCAGCTGCGAGGGGGAATTCGCTCGCGATCACGGCTTGCACCGGTCGTGGACCCGCGATGCACAAACCAGCCGAAGAGGCGAGGCGCCCATCCTGACTGGCGCCGGAGCGTCGGGCGAGGCGAGGAGCGAACCGCGAGCACGAATGGCGAGGCCTGACCGGCGAACGAGGCGACTGCCGGACGGGCGACACGAGGCCCAAGATCGGTGGTGAGGATCCTGGCGTTTCACGATTCTGGCCTTCTTCCTTCTTCACGGGAGTCGCGACGGTCCTCGGCATTGCGCCGAACGTCGCTGCAGAGGGTTTGAAATTGTCGGAGGATCTCCTGGGCGGCCGGGTGATACGCGTCCGACTCGGCCGTGAATGATCGCGCCGCGACCAGGGCACTGGACGTGCGGAAGCAGGAGCGGCGGGGGCACCCCTCCCGCGGCGATCCTGGACCTCGGGCGATGAGCGTGGAATCGGTGATGAAACGGGCCCGGACGCACCGGGATATGCGATCCACTCTCACTCGACCCGTTCCCACGCCTCTGCGAGCAAGCGGCGGTCTGCCTCGAGCTGGGTCTGCAGACGCGCTCCACTCCTTCTCCCGGCCCTCGGCCTGGTCGCGAAGTCGGTCATCGGTTCTCCTCAAGTTCGATTTCTCTTCAGGTCGAGGGTTCGCGTCTCGCTCGCACTCTCTTCCCGCCGCTGCTTCTGCGGTATGTCCCGACTGCTCTTGAGCGAGGGTCTCGAGTAAGTCCAAGCGTTCCAGTACCCGTTCGCGCAGCCGATTTCAAGTTCTGGATCACCGTGGAATGCCACGAGTGAGCCGGGGCCGGCCAAGACCCGGAGTCGGCGGCCCCGGTGCTACTGGTTCCCCGGCCTCAGAAGTTCATCCACCATACAAGGGTTTTCCCAAGGAATGAGGCTCGCGATTGGGACCCACTCAGACTACAGCGGAACTCCTTGGTAAACTTCCGGGCCCGTCTTACCGCGGCATGGTATCAGGATCACGGTGGTGGGTCAGTCCTCATCGCGGGCCGGTGCGGCTCCATAAGTCGTGATAGCCGACGATGAGGCTTTTCTGGCGGCGTTCTGCTCCGTTCGCTCGCGTTCTTCGATTTCTTGAAGATGCTGGCGCAGAGCCCGGACTCGTAGATCAGGTCTCGCTCGCGAGGGGTGCCGTCGGGCTTGTTCTGAGCCTTGGCCGACGGAGACGGCAGCGGCGAAGCCTGTGACAATCGGGCTTGGAGCTCGGCCACGGTGGCCTCGTGCTCGAGCCGCTCTCGCTTGGTCTGGTCCGGAGTCTGATCGAGCTCTCGGCTGAGTTGGTTCCGCTCGTTCAAGGTCTCGGCCAGCCTCGTCTCCGATGACTCGGACGCTCAGCGGCGGCAGTCCGCTCATTCAGCTCTTGCCAGGAGGCTCGAAGTCGAATGTTCTCGGCCCGAAGGGCCTCGACCACGCTGGCGTCGGGACCGCCCTCACTGACTTGCCGCGAGGGCCCGGGTGCCGCCGGAGCGGTCGTGACCTGATCGAACGTCGCCTGGAGCCGGGAGATTTCCTCTTGAAATTCTGCCGCTGGGTCTCCCTCATGCGCGGCGATCCTGATCCGAACTTCATCTCGAGCCTCTCGGCCTGCTGCTGCCGGGCCGCAAGCTCGTTCTCGAGATGGAGCACGGTGCCTCCGTCTTCCAG
>CAVUSJ010000002.1:0-680400 GCA_963744105.1 uncultured Solirubrobacterales bacterium
GACGGCGATGGCCGGCGTGACGGGATTGCTCTGGGGCGGCGCGGTCCGGATCTTCGTCCTCCACCACGTCACCTACTCGATCAACTCGCTCTGCCACATGTTCGGCAAGCGCGACTTCGAGACGACCGACGAGTCGCGGAACCTGGCCTGGCTGGCGATCCCGACGTTCGGCGAGGCCTGGCACAACAGCCACCACGCCTTCCCGACCTCGGCCGTGCACGGGATGAAGAAGCGGCAGATCGACCCCTCGGCGGCGGTGATCTGGTCGCTCGAGAAGCTCGGCCTCGCCTGGGACGTGGTCCGGATCGCTCCCGAGCGCCAGGCCGCCAAGGCCGCCTGAACCAATAGGGTCACGCGCAGTGCCCCGGCGTCTCGTCCCCGCCCTGCTTGCCCTTGCCGCGATCGCGACTGCGCTTCGCATCACCGCCTGCGGCGCCAGCGACAAGGAGAAGGTCAGCGGCATCACCCCGGTGGATGCGAACTGCGGGGACCTCCAGTACTCCGGCAGCGGCAAGGCGGAGAAGCTGATCGTCTCCGACCTGCCCCTGCATGGCGACTCCGCCGAGCGCTCCAAGCAGATGAACGACGCGATCGTCCAGGAGATGGCGCGCAAGGGCTGGCTCACCGGCAACACTGAGGTCGCCTTCCAGGCCTGTGATGACTCCCTGGCCTCGACGGGGGAGTGGGACGAGAACCTCTGCCGCGCCAACGCCCAGAAGTACGCCGCCAATCCGGACGTCATCGGGGTGATCGGCACGTACAACTCGGGCTGCGCCGCGATCGAGATGCCGATCCTGAACAGGGCTCCGGGAGGAGGAGTCCCAATGGTCTCGCCGGGCAACACCTTCGTCTGCCTGACCGAGCCGAGCCCGACCCTCTGCAAGCCGGATGAGCCGCAGAAGTACTTCCCGTCAGGCACCCGCAACTACATCCGCGTCGTGCCGAACGACGCCGTCCAGGGCGCGGGGATGGCGAGCTTCGCGAACCAGCAGGGGATCCGGAAGCCCTTCATCCTGATCGCCTCCGACGATCCGACGAGCGAGGGACAGGGGCGGACCTTTGAGGGGGCGGCGAAGTCGCTCGGCATGAACATCGCCGGCGTCGAGCACTACGACCCGAAGGCGAGCAGCTACACGGACCTGATGAAGAAGGCGAAGGCCGCCGGCGCGGACGCCATCTTCCTCGGCGCGATCCTCGAGGAGAACGGCGCCCAGTTGATCAAGGACAAGGTCTCGGTCCTCGGGCCGAACGACGGGGCGGTCAAGCTGCTGGCACCGGACGGCTTCGCGCAGCAGAACACGATCGATCAGGCGGGCTCCGCCTCGCCGAGGTGTTCGTGAGCCTGCCGGGCAAGGTCCCCGGCAGCCTCGGCGGCGAGGGCTCCGCGTTCGTCAAGGAGCTCCGCTCCAGATCGGCGACCAGCCGATCGAGGTCTTCGCCCCATACAGCGGCCAGGCGGCGGAGGTGCTGCTCAACGCGATCGGGGTCGGCAAGACGCGCGCCGGGACGATCCACACCCTCTTCAAGACCCGGGTCACCGACGGGATCGCGGGCAGCGCGATCACTCCCCGCGGGGATCCCCAGCCCGCACCGATCAGCGTGCAGAAGGCTGCCGACACGTTCGAGCTCGAGAAGACGATCGTGCCGCCGCCGGCCCTGGTCTCCGCCGCCCGCGGTTAGCTGCCGTTACGCGGCGGTGAGCGCCGCGGTGGACCGGCCGCCCTCCAGCTCTCCGTCGATCTCCCGCTCGAACAGGCCGTAGTACGAGCGCTCGTCTCGGGCGCGTCCCAGAGGTTGTGCCAGTGGTAGGCGAACGCCCCGCGGAAGAAATCGCGGTAGGAGCCGATCTCCCGCCTCTGGCGAAAGCGCCAGCCGAACTTGCGGAAGAAGCCGTCGAAGCCGTCGTATGGCGCTCCTTGAGCCCGGCTCTTCCCGTCGGCGTGCGGCCAGAGGGGATCGAAGAAGGCGCAGGGAAGGATGGTCAAGCCGGGTATCTCGCTGTCGTCGAACCGAAGAATCTCCGTCGGCCGGCATGAGCCCCCACCTCCGCGGCGCGAGCGAGCAGGTCCTGCGCCGTCTCCGACCCCTGGCGCAGGCGCAGGAAGGCGTTGTTCGCGTACGGCTGGTCGGCCGACCAGCGGTAGCAGAACTCCTCGGTCATGAAGGGCTGATCGAACAGCTCCCCCAGATCCCGCAGCAGCATCATGTCCAGATCGGGATCGACGCCTCCGTGGTGATGGAGCGCGACCAGCCGGACGAGGTCGGACCGCTCGACTGAATCGACGTCGCCGTACAGCTCGGATCGCCCCTCGAGCGGCGTCCCCTGGGATTCGACTGCGGCGTCGAGGGGCCGTATCGAGACCTCGGGGGGAGCGATCGAAGCAGCGGGTTCGATTCGTGGGCGGCATATCCGTCGTCCGCGTCGAGCCAGAGCCAGACCTCCGCATCGGTCTGGGTGGCGAGGATGGACTTGACCGAGAAGGCCTGCTTCGCGGTGAACGGCCCCTGCCAGTAGGCGTGGAAGCGCTCTCCGGCCACGCCGCCGTGGTCGGGCGTGTCGAGCTCGCGCAGGAAGCGCAGGCAGTGGCCAGCGTCCAGGTAGAGCCGCTCGTCTGGAAGGAACCTCATCCGCGAAGCTCTATCAGTTCGCACCTCACAGGCCCCCGGCCGCTGACGTTTGATCGGTGAACCCAGCGCGAGAAAGGGCTAGCGATGAGCAAGCGACCGAGGCTTCGACTCGCCAAGGCCGTGATGGTCCCGGTGTGGAGCAGCGGCTTCATCGTCGGGACGCTCGCGGTGCGACACGCGCCGGGCCTCTCGATCCTCTTCTGGCGCATGAGCATCGCGGCCCTCGTCATGGCTGCGATCGCCATGGCGCTGAGAGCGCCCTGGCCGCGGGACCGCGGTGCCATCGTCCGGATGGTGGTGGTCGGGCTGCTTCTGCAGGCTGGGCAGTTCGTCGGCATCTTCCTCGCCCTGCAGCACGGGGTCGCCGCCGGCCTGGTTGCGCTGCTGGCGGGATCGAGCCCGATGCTCGTGGCGGTCTTCGCCACCTTCCTGCTCGACGAGCACCTCGATCCCGTGCAGTGGCTGGGCTCCGCGATCGGGGTCGCCGGCGTCGTGCTCGCGGTGGCCGAGGAGCTTCGACGGCGGCGGCTCGGCGCTCGGCTTCGTGTTCGCGCTGATCGGCCTCGCCGGGCTGGTCGGCGGGACCCTCGTGCAGCGGGCCCATGGGTCGAACGTCGACCCGAAGATGGCCGACACGATCCAGCTGCTGACCGCCACGGCTGTGATCGCCCCACTGACCGCGTTCACCCAGGGATTCAGCCTGGGCGCCGGGGCGCTGGCGCCGCTCGCCTGGCTCATCTTCGGCCTCTCGATCGGCGCGGTGATGCTCTTCTTCTGGCTGCTCCGCAACGAGAAGAGCGGCGAGGCGACCAGCTTCCTCTACCTGGTGCCGGCCACTACGGCGATCGCCGGAGTGCCGATCCTCGGTCAGCCGCTCGGCGTCGGCGCCGTCGCGGGCCTGGTCCTCGCCCTGATCGGCGTGCGGATGGTGAGCGCCCCGGCGGAGGGCCTCAGCAGCGGTGAATGGCTGCGGCGCTTTGCACTGCCTGGAAGGCTGAACCGGGGATCGACTTGAGCTGATCCAGGTTCTCGTCGGACCAACGGCGGTCCGAGGTGCCGGAGATGAACCAGTTGGAGCCGTTGTCCGCGACGATCAGCCCGTACTGCTTCATCGCCGCGGCGATCGCGTGGGCCGGCCCGGTGATGCCGGAGATGTCGTAGCCGGCGGAGAGGCGCAGGCGCAGGCCCATCGGCGGCGCGCTCGCGCTGGAGGTGTCGCCGGCGCATGGGAGGCGGGTGGAGGTAGGCGTCCTGGGTCGAGTCGACGGTCACGCGGATCGCGTGGTTGATGTGGCCGGAGGCCGCCTCGTCGTAGCGGACGAGGCCCGGGGAAGATCGGAAGACCGGCGGCGTCGGCCGACGTGAAGCCCTCGGGCCGAAGGGCCGCCGAGCGCAGGTCCCAGATCACGCCGGAGTCGGCATTCCAGTGGGGCTTCGGCCGTTTGCGGGCGAAGGCGCGGTAGAGCTCGTAGAGCTTGCACCGGGCGGCGTCGACGGCGAGCACGTGGCGGTCGCCGTCCGAGCCCTGCCCGCCCTCGACCAGCGCCTTGAGAGGGACGCGATACGGACCGTGGTCGGACTCGTCCCCGTACGCCGTGAAGTTGACCTTGGTGCGCTTCTGCTTCTTGCCGACCACGGCGTAGGGAAAGCCGTACTCGCGCGGCGACCCGAAGTCCGGGTGGATGAAGTCGCCGCCGTGAGCGGCGATGTAGGAGATGTACGACGCGGAGGTGAGGTCCGGCGGCGCGGCCGAGATGTCCTGGTTCCAGGCCGACTCGTCCGCCGCCGCGGGAGCGTTGGCGGGACTCGAGGGCGCCGGGAAGACGGGACAGCCCCCGAGGCTCGGATAGGGCCCGCGGGGCAGGCCGCGATGGTGCTTCTTCTTCGCGACGGCGACACCGGCGGCGATCAGCAGCAGGCCGAGCGCGGCGACGAGGACGACGTTCCCTGGCGAACGGCGCATGCCGGCCAGGCTGAACTAGACCGGCTCCGTCTGCGTCTGGAGCTGGGGAGGAGCCTCCGCGCGGACCGCCGGCTGCTCGCCCTTGCGCACCCGCCGGCGTACCTTGACGTGCTCGGCGAGGACGTAGGAGCCGACCACCAGGGTCCCGGCGAGCAGCTGTGCGCCGATCGTCTCCCAGTACGACGTAGATCTCGAACCAGGAGCCCATCCAGGTCGGAACCGTGAAGGGGGTGCGATGGCTCGGGATCCAGCCGAGGTCCATGAACGAGAGGGCGGTCCCGCCGATCATCACCATCAGGACCACCGCGACGAGAGCGCCGGTCATGATCAGCATGCGGCGATAGGGAAGCTTGTGGTGCAGCCAGAAGGTGAGGACGCCGACCACCGCCGTGCAGGCCAACCCGATCGCAACGCCTTCGAGAACGGTCGAGCTGCCGTTCTGGAGCTGCAGGTTCTGGAGGAAGAGGACGACCTCGAAGCCCTCTCGGTACACGGTCGTGAAGCCGAGCGCGATGAGCCCGATGACGACCCACGGGCCGGTCTGGGTAAGGAGCTTCTGGCGCCGCTTGTGATGACGGCCGATCCAGTCCGACCAGTAGACCTTGTGCACGAACCAGTTGAGGACGATGAGCAGGACGACGATCGCCAGGAAGCCGGTGATCGCCTCGAGCTTGGGGCCGAGCGGGGAGGCGGCGTTCAGCAGCGCCTGGACGACGAACCAGCTGGCGATGGTCGCCCCGAAGGCCATCACGGCGCCGGCGACCACGGGACGCCGCTTGCTCTTGTTCGCGCCCAGGAAGCTGGCGGTCACCGCGGCGAAGATCAGGATCGCCTCGAGCCCCTCCCGGAAGACGATCATTCCCGAGTTGAAGACGGCGGTGCCGTGGCTCATGTGCTGCTCCGTGGGATCGGCGGGGCCCGTGTGCGCCGTCGCCATCAGGTAGACGAGGCCGGCGACGATCGCCAGGCCGCTGAGCCACCAGGCTAGGCGGGCGTGCGAATCCTGAGTGTTTTGGTCGGGCTTCAAGATTCGGGCACCCTAACACAACGGTGATTAGGGTGCCCTAAGAGCGAACGGAGCGTTGCGGCCGAGATGATTTGCTAAGCTAATTAGCAATGCAAACTACTTCCCGAGCCACAGAGGAGATCAAGGAGGAGCTCGCCCCCCGCCTGCGCTGGGCGATCACCCGGATGGCCCGGCGCCTGCGCCAGGAGGCCGGAACCGACCTCGGCCCCTCGCAGGTGGCCGCCCTTGCGACGATCGAGCGCCACGGCCCGCTGTCGCCGAGCGAGGTCGCGGACCGCGAGAGGATCAAGCGGCCCACGGTGACCCGGATCGTCCGGCACCTGGAGGCGGCCGGACTGGTGGAGAGGGTCAAGGACCCGGAGGACGGGCGCGCCTCGATCCTCAGCGCAACGGCCGAGGCTCGGGAACTGCTCAAGCGTTTGCGCGCTCGCAAGACTGCGTATCTGGCCCGGCGCCTCGCCGCCATGGACGCCGAGGACCGCCGCACGCTCGAGCGGGCGGCCGAGCTGCTGGAGGGGATGCTCGAATGACCGCGGCCCTCGGCCGCTCGTTCGCCAGCCTGAAGGTCCCGAACTTCCGCCGCTACTTCGCGGGCCAGCTCGTCTCGCTCTCGGGCAACTGGATGCAGATGATCGCCGAGATGTGGCTGGTCCTCTCGCTCACGGGCAGCGGCGTGGCCGTCGGAGTGACGACGGCGCTCCAGTTCCTGCCGATGCTGATCTTCGGCGCGTGGGGCGGTCTGGTCGCGGACCGGGTGCCGAAGCGGCGCCTGTTGATCCTCACGCAGGGGCTGCACATGATCGCCCCCCTGACCATGCTGGCGCTTTCCCTCGAGGGCTCGCTGGTTCCTTGGATGGTCTTCTCGCTCGTCTTCGTCCGCGGTTGCGTCAACGCGGTTGACTATCCGACGAGGCAGGCGTTCGTGATGGAGATTGTCGGCTCGGACCGGGTGGTCAATGCGGTCAGCCTCAACAGCGTTCTCGTCCACAGCGCTCGCGTGGTCGGCCCGGCCTTCGCCGGCGTGCTGATCGCGACCGTCGGGGTGGAGCCGTGCTTCGCCCTCAACGCCGCGAGCTTCGCGTTCATGATCTGGGTCCTCGCCGGGATGGACACCGAGAAGCTGCGGCCGGCCGAGACGGTGGCAAGGGAGCCGGGCGCCGTCCGCGCGGCCCTCCGCTACGTCCGCCGCGACCCCGAGCTCTGGATCCCGCTGTCGCTGATGGCGATCGTGGGGACGCTGGGCTACAACTTCCAAGCGGTCCTGCCGCTGCTCGCCCGGTTCACCTTCCACGGCGGGCCCTCGACCTACGCCGTGCTGGTCGCGGCGATGGGCCTGGGGGCGATCGTCGGCGCGCTGATCAACGGCGCGCGCGGCTCGGTCACCCCGATGCTCCTGGTCGGGGCGTCCCTCGTGTTCGGCGTCGTCGCCCTGTTCGCCGCCGGAGCGCCCACGATCGGGCTCGAGATCGCCGCGCTCGCTCCGCTTGGGGCGGCGACGGTGACGCTGGCCGCGAGCATCAATTCCTCGCTGCAGCTCGCGTCGGAGCCCAGCATGCGCGGCCGGGTGATGGCGCTGTACTCGATCGTCTTCCTCGGCTCGACCCCGATCGGCGGCCCGCTTTCCGGCTGGCTCTCCGAGGCCATCGATCCGCGGGCGGCGCTGGTGATGGCGGGCATCGCCGGAATCGCGGGCGCCGTGATCGCCAGGATCGCCTTCGATCGGGTGGCTCACCTGCCGGTCGACGCCGAGCCGCACCCCGCCTAGGTCTTCGGGAAAACACGGATTGCGGTTGCGCTCGGTCGGCGTAGAGTGCCGCCCGCATGGCGGACTTCTCGGAACTCTCTATTCGCGGCCGGGTGGCTACCTCCGGCGACGCCGACTGGGACGAGGTGCGCCAGGCCTGGAACCTGGCGGCCGACCAGCAGCCGGCGGCCGTCGCGTTCGTGGAGAGCGCCGACGACGTCTCCAAGGCCGTCCTCTTCGCGGGCGAGAACGACCTGCGCGTCGCCGGGCAGGGAACGGGGCACGGTGCCGTCGCGATGGGGACGCTGGAGGACACCATCCTGGTCAAGACCGAGCGCATGCGCGGGGTCGAGGTCGGTGACGGCACCGCCCGCGTCGAGGCCGGTGTGCTGGCCGAGGAGATCGGCGGCGCGGCGCACGAGAAGGGGATGTCCTTCCTGCCCGGCACCTCGCCGAACGTCGGCGTGACCGGGTACACGGTCGGCGGCGGCCTGAGCTGGCTCGGCCGCAAGTTCGGCTGGGCATGCAACAACGTCAACTCGATCGAGGTCGTTACCGCGGACGGCGAACCCCGCACGGTCGATTCAACCAGCGAGCCGGACCTGTTCTGGGCGCTGCGCGGGGGTGGCGGCGGATACGCGATCGTCACCGCGCTGCACGTCAATCTCTTTCCCGTGGCCGAGGCCTACGCAGGCGGCCTGCTGTTCCCGCCCGATGTCACTGAGGCCGGGCTGCGGCGCTACCGCGACTGGACGGCCGAGGCTCCCGACGAGGTCGGCAGCATGATCCGCATGCTCAACCTTCCCCCGATCCCGGACATCCCGGAGGAGATCCGCGGGAAGAAATGGCTTGCGATCACGGCCTGCTGCATTGGCAGCAGGGAGGAGGGGGAGAAGCTGATCGCTCCGCTCCGTGAGATCGGCGACCCCGCGATGGACTCCTTCGGCCAGGTCCCCGCGCCGGCGCTAACCCGGATCGCGATGGACCCGGAGCCGCCCGTCCCGGGCCTCGGTCACCATGCGACGATCAACGAGCTGCCCGACGAGGCAATCGATGCTTTCGTCGCGACGGCCGGACCGGAGACGGACTCACCGCTGCTGCTTGCAGAGCTTCGCCATCTCGGCGGGGCGCTCAGGCGCGCGCCGGAAAACGCGGGCGCGCTCGACAAGCTCGATGCCGAGTACGTGATGCTCGCGCTCGGCATGCTGATGGACCCGGCTCTGCGCGAGCCGATCGAGGGCCAGCTCGACAAGCTGCTCGATGCGCTCGGTCCGTGGGCCGCCGACGGCGGCTACTTCAACTACGCGGAGCGCCCCTGTGACGTCGAGGCGATCCTGCCCGAGGAGACCTGCAAGCGGCTCTCGCACGTCAAGAAGAGCTGGGACCCCCACAACCGCATCGTCGCCAACCACTTGGTGGCGATGGCGACCGCCTAGACCTCCCGCTAGACGCCGAGCCGCTGTCTACGAGGCGAGCGGGCGCCGACGATCTGTCCCCACTCGGCATCCTCGATCAAGCCGGGCTCGGTCTCGTCCAGCCAGTCGAGGAGTGCGCTCGCCAGCCCATCAGGGTCCTCGAGATTCGGGAAATGGGCCGCCTTCGGCAGTCTGACGAAGCGGCTGTTCGGGATCCGCTCGTGGGCGGCGAGGCCGTGTTTGATCGGGATGGTGTTGTCGCGCTCGCCCCAGACGATCAGGGTCGGCAGCTCCCCGAGCAGGTAGAGGCGGTCCATGGCGCTGACGTGCTGGCCGCGCACGTCGATCACCGACCGCAGCGTCTGCAGGAACGCACGGCGCGCGGCGGCCTCCTGCAACGGCCGCATCGCCCGGCCGACGGCCTGCAGGTAGACGCCCCTGCGGCTGCCGCGAGCCCGCATCCTCTCGCCGGCTCGCTCGATCGCCTCGCGGACACGGCGGTTGGCGACGAGCCAGATCCCGGCGGCCGCGCCCGGCAGGGCGGCCCCGCGGAGCATCGGGCTCACGTCGTGCCCGAGTCCGCCGCTCGAGATCAGGGCGAGGCGCTCGACGCGCTGGGGGAATTGGTAGAAGAACTGCATCGCTATCCCGCCGCCGAGCGAGTGACCCACGACGGTGGCGCGGTCGACCCCGATCGTGGTCAGCAGGTCGCGGATGCTGCAGGCGTGCGCGCCGAGCGAGTAGTCACCTCGTACCGCCGCCGAGTCGCCGTGGCCGAGCAGGTCCGGAGCGATCACCGTGTAGCGGTCGGCAAGCTGCAGGGCCACCCTCTCCCAGTGGCGGGAGGAGTTGACCATGCCGTGGATCAGCACGACGGGCGGGCCGTCGCCAGCGATCCGGTAGACGACCTGGTGGCCGTGAAGCTCGATCTCCCACTCGTCGAAGATGCGGGGACCCCCTGAACCGTTCATCGGGTCACCCTAGCGAGCGTGAGAGCCTCCCCGGCTTTGCCATTAGTCAGGGGTCCTACGGCCGCCCCGACACAAGTCGCTCCGGGCTTCGCCCTGCGCTCCAAAATGGGGGCGGCCTTGGACCCCTTACGAAGACCGGCCGCCATCCATGGCGGCCGGTCTTTGCAAACAGGCCCCGTCAGGACGGGCAGGGGTACGTCTCAGGGGCCTTACTTGGGGGGTATGTAGTGGATCCAGGCGACGGGAGGCGCCTTGCGGCAAACGCCCGGACCCTATGAGCCGAGAGGTGATGATGGGCGTCCGGCCCAGCACCAATTCTCCCGACCGGCCAAGTATCGATCCGGGCAGAGGCATAGGCAATACCGAAAATTGGGTCGATCCCCCGAGTCGCTACAAACTGGCCAAGCGTTCGCTCAGGCGGGGGCCATCGCGGCGGAGATCGCCGAGCCGTGGAGGATGTCGAGCTCCGAGACCTCGACCTCCTGCAGGCCGAACGCCCGCATCACCTGGACGAGGATGACCGTCCCCGCGACGATCGTCGGAGCGCGCCCCGGGTGCAGCCCCGGGACTCGGAGGCGCTCGGCGAGCGGAAGCGAGGAAAGCCGGCTGAGCATCCGCTGGATCCGCTGCATGCCCAGGTGATAGCCATGGACGCGACCCGGGTCGTACGGCTCGAGTCCCTGGTCGATGGCCGCCAGAGAGGTCGGTGTGCCCGCCACGGCGATCGCGCGGGTCGGCGCGCCGTCAGGCTGCGCGGCGACCGCCTGTTCGATCAGGTTGCGTATGTCGGTCGCCAGGTCCTCGAGCTCATGCGGATCGGGCGGGTCCGAGGTGAGGTGGCGCTCGGACTGCCGGATCGTGCCGGCCTGCAGCGAGGTGTGGAAGCCAACCTCCCTGCCGGTCCCGACGATCAGCTCGGTCGAGCCGCCCCCGATGTCGAAGACCAGGGTGGGGTCCGCCGTGGGGCGGTGCGCGGTGGCGCCGCGATAGGTGAGCTGTGCCTCCTCCTCGCCGGTGAGCATCTGGGCGTCGAGGTCGAAGCGCTCGCGGAGCTCGGCGATGAACGCCTCGCCGTTGACCGCGTCACGCACGGCGCTGGTGGCGATCGCCATCACCCGCTCGGCCCCCATCTCCTCAAAGCATGACTTGTAGTCCGCGATCACCCCGCAGACGTCATCCACTGCGTCCGAGCAGATCGTGCGGGTGTGGTCGACACCCCGGCCCATGTTGGTGACGGTCGTGCGCCGCTCGACTTCGTAGACGCCGGTGCCCTCCACGTCCGCGATCAGCAGCCGTGTCGAGTTGGTGCCGATATCGACTACGGCAACGCGCATCGTGACGTCCATGTCCTCCGATCCCTGGGCACCGCGCAGCATCCTATTCCTTTCCTTGAGCAGGCGCCCGCAAGACGCTCACATCTTCCTAACAGCCTTGGGCCGCTCCTTATCCCCCCTTGCGGAAGCCGAACAACGCGGTGTAGGTGCCGGTATTGGTGTTGTCCGCGCCGGCGGGAGAGCCCTGGTCGACACCGATCCCCACCTGGCGGTAGGAGCGCGAGAGCATCACGCTGCGGTGCTCCGCGCTGTGCATCCAGGCATTGACCGTGGCGCTCGGGGTACTTCGCGTGACGGCCCCCCAGAACAGGTCCTCTCCGATTCCCCAGGAGCGTGCGCCGGCCATGTACCCGGCGTTGGAGGCACGCGAGGCGGGCGTCCCGTCGCCCTCGTGGGAGAAGAAGTTCTGGCTCGTCATCGCATCGGTGTGAGTCTGGGCCGCCGCGTCGAGCAACGGGTGCTCGTGCACCGGCTTGACGTGATTGCGAGCTCGCTTCTTGTTTATCAGGCAGACGACTGCTGCTCGCGCCTGATCCGTGGTCAGAGTTGCGGCGCCCACGTTGGCGCCTGGACAGGCGAGCGCCGACGGCGCCCAGGCACCGAGCATTCCGGCGATCGCAAATCCGATCGTGAGTACGAGTGTGCGTGAAGATCGCCCGCGGACGTTCTTCGGCGCTGGCTTATGCCCCATTGCCGACCTCTCAGTCTTCGTGCTGCCGGGGTTAGCTGGCGGGCTCGCGCGGATTGAGTCGCGCTTTGCCACGATCGGCAATTCGCCCCAGGACCTTGGGTCCCCCGGTCGCCAGCCCTTCGTGGGCTAGCGATTAAGCAGGTCTATCGAGCGCGAAAAGCTAGCATGCGCATCGGTCATTCGTCCAAGTTGAGATCTGCGACCGGCGCGGTAAACTCGCTACTACCGACGCGGGGTGGAGCAGTCTGGTAGCTCGTCGGGCTCATAACCCGAAGGTCGCGGGTTCGAATCCCGCCCCCGCTACTCCAGGGAAGCCCCGCAGTTCGCGGGGTTTCTCTTTTGGCCCCTCCCGCTGCCTTCGGGCCATTCGGCTATGCGCTCGCGCCGGACTCTCCCGGCCTGGCGGACGCTTAGCGCGGGGCCGCTCCCGCCGCGGTCAGAGCGGTGAGAGGGGGCGAAGCAGGCGGGCGTAAGCTGTTTGGAGCAGTCTGGACGTTCGAAATTGCGCCGAGCGGCTACCCCCAACGCGACTTCATCCGGTCCGCGCGGGCGCGCGGTCGCAACAGCGGTGCTCTGCGCGACGTTGGGCTTGCTGGCCGTTGGCTGCTTTGGTGGTTCGACGCGGGGCGGGGCGGCACACGGCGTGCGGTTATCGATCACGCCAGCCGGCAGCGGCGTCGATAACGCGCCGAACCGAGGGATCACGGTGAGGGTGGCGGGAGGCAGGATCAGCAAGGTGATCGTGCGCACCGACGGCGACCCGGTTGTCGGGAGGCTCAACGCAGCCCGGACGGTATGGCGCAGCACCTGGGCGCTGAACGTCTCGCAGCGCTACACCGTCACCGCAACCGCCACGGGAACCTCGGGGAACCCGGTGACGCGGACCAGCTCGTTTCGCACGTTCACGCCAAGAAATACGTTCTCGACGAGGGTCGTTGAGGGATACCGCCAGACCTACGGTGTGGGGATGCCGATCATCCTGTACTTCAGCCGACCGATCAAGAACAAGCCCGCGGTTGAGCGGGCGCTTCAGATCAGTACTTCCAAGCCAGTCGTAGGCGCCTGGCGCTGGGACAGCCAGTGCGGAACTGCGCCGGAATGCCTGTACTTCCGCCCGCGCCACTACTGGCGTCCGCACACGCGAGTGAGCTTCACCGCTCACCTGAACGGACTCGAGGCCGCACCCGGGGTCTACGGACACCACACCCTGACCCAGACGTTCACAATCGGCACCTCGCTCATCGCGGTTGTGAGCACCGCACACCACTACCTGAACGTCTTCCGCGACGGGAAGAAGTTCGCGCACTGGCCGATCAGTACCGGACGGCCCGGTGACGACACCCCGGATGGCACCTATCTGACAATCGAGAAGGCGAACCCAGTCGACATGGTTGGCCCCGGCTACAACATCGAGGTGCCCCTGTCGGTCCGGATCACCTGGAGCGGCGACTACCTGCACGACGCCTTCTGGTCGGTGGGCGAGCAGGGATCCACAAACGTCAGCCACGGCTGCGTCAACATGTCGCCGGCTGACGCCGCGATCTACTACAGGATGGCGGTTCCGGGCGACCCGGTGAGGATCACCGGCAGCCCACGCGCAGGGACCTGGGACAACGGCTGGACCATGTGGTTCCTGCCCTGGAATCGGTGGGTGCGCGGCAGCGCGCTGCACCAGGCGGTCCGGGCCGGCCCGAATGGCAGCACGTTCGTCAGCCCTCACCTTCCCCGCAACCACCGGCACAGCACCACTCGGAAGGCCCACACCCGGGCGCTCTCCTGAGCCGGACATTGCCGGCGATCTGATCGCAGTCTCGCCGCTCCAACCCGCGTCCGACGCAGGCGACTGATCGCGTTGAGCTGACGCCTCCTCCCGCGTTAAGGGAGCACTACCGGCGGCCATTCCCCGGTGTCCCCGCGGTTCGGCCGCCATGGTTCCATTCGTGGTTCCAATTTGAGCGAAAGTGCGCCCACTCGAGAGACCAGAAACCGCATCAGAAAGCCAAATCTGTCTAAGGGTGCGTGCTCAGGGCGACTCATAACCCGAAGGTCGCGGGTTCGAATCCCGCCCCCGCAACTCGCCAAGGGCCCTCGAAAGAGGGCCCTTGCTGTTCTTCGGGGTGCCTACACCGCTTTTTCTAGTTGAAGCTTCAGATTCGGACTGCTCGCGAAGCTACCCCTTTGCTCGTGACGTCACTTGAGTCCCGCACTCGCCTCGCAGGATCGCGGCTGCGTCCTCGAGGGCGCCGATCGCGGCCACGTTCCCGCGCGTCTCGGCGAATCGGCAGGCGGCCTCGACCTTGGGCCCGATCGAGCCAGGGTCCCAGGCCATCCCCCGTAACTCACCGGCCGAGGACTCGCCCAGCGGCTTCGCCTCCGGCGTGCCCCAGCCCGTCGCGACGGCGGTGACGTCGGTGAGCAGGAGCAGCGCGTCGGCCGCGAGCTCGGAGGCGAGCAGCGCCGCGGCGAGATCCTTGTCGATCACGGCCTCCACTCCCGCCAGCTGTCCCTCGTCATTGCGGACTACGGGAATCCCGCCTCCCCCCACGCACACCACTAGGACGCCCGCTTCGAGCAGCAACCGGATCGTCGCCAGCTCCACGATGCCGCGGGGCTCGGGTGACGAGACGACCCGTCGATAGCCCTCGCCGTCCGGTGCGATCGCCCAGCCCCGCTCGGCGCGCAGGCGCTCCGCTTCTCTGCGCTCATACTGCGGGCCAATCGGTTTCGTCGGCCGGCGGAAGGCGGGGTCGTCGCGGTCGACGAGCATCTGCGTGAGCAGCGTGGCGACGGGCCTCCCGCCGAGCGCGTTCTCCAGGCCTTGCTCGAGCAGGTAGCCGATCATCCCCTCGCTCTCCGCCCCGAGGACATCGAGGGGATACGGCGGGACCTCCCGGTAGGCCTCACTCTGCAGCGCTAGCAGGCCGACCTGGGGGCCATTGCCATGAGTGACGACCACGTCGTGCGTGCGCGCGACCTCCGCCACCGCGGAGACTGCCACCGCGACGTTCCGCCGCTGCGTCGACGAGTCCGCCCGCTCGCCACGGCGGAGGAGGGCGTTCCCACCGAGTGCCACGACAACGAGTTCGTTTGTCACACGTGGGTTCTATCGTCTGTCTGTGCCGCGGAGGGTGATCCTGATGGGCGCTGGGGGGCGCGACTTCCACGACTTCAACGTGGTCTTCCGGGACGACCCGGAGGTGGAGGTGGTCGCTTTCACCGCAACTCAGATCCCGGGGATCGAGGGACGCACCTATCCACCCTCTCTGGCTGGCCCTCGCTACCCGCGCGGAATCCCGATCCTCGCCGAGGAGGAGCTGCCGCGGCTGATTGCCGAGGGCCGGGTGGACGAGGTCGTGTTCGCGTACTCGGACGTCTCCTACACCGAGGTGATGCGGAGGGCGGCGATCTCCGCGGCAGCGGGCGCCGACTTCACGTTGCTCGGTCCGCGGTCGACGATGCTCGAGAGCAAGAAGCCGGTGCTCGCCGTCTGCGCAGTGCGGACGGGCGCTGGCAAGAGCCAGACGAGCCGAGAGATCGGCCGTATCCTGCTCGAGGCAGGGCTCCAGGTTGCTCTGCTGAGGCATCCGATGCCGTACCACGACCTTGATCGGATCGCCGTTCAGCGCTTCGCCAGCCTGGCCGACATCGACCAATCGGACCCGACGGTCGAGGAGCGGGAGGAGTACGAGCGACCGGTGGAGATGGGGATCGTCGTCTACGCCGGCGTCGATTACCGTGAGATCCTCGCTCGAGCCGAGAGGGAGGCGGAGGTGATCATTTGGGACGGCGGCAATAACGATCTGCCCTTCATCCGACCCGATCTGCTGCTGGTCGTCGTCGATCCCCTCCGGGCGGGAGACGAACTCAGCTATCACCCGGGCGAGGTGAACCTGCGAATGGCGGATGTCGTCATCGTCAACAAAGTCGACAGCGCCACCGGCGACCAGGTCCGCCGGGTGCTCGACGACATCGCCCTGACGAATCCCGACGCCGCCGTGATCGAGGCCGCTTCGCCAGTGTCGCTGGCGAAAGGTCCCTCGCTCGCCGGAAAGACCGTGCTGGTGGTCGAGGACGGCCCCAGCATCACCCACGGCGGGATGAGCTTCGGCGCCGGGACGCTCGCCGCACGGGAGGCGGGCGTCGGAACCCAGATCGACCCACGGCCCTTCGCCGTCGGATCGATCGCGGAGACCTACCGCCGCTTCCCGCACATCGGACCGGTCCTGCCCGCGATGGGGTACTCGCACGAGCAGCTGCGCGACCTCGAGCAGACGATCAACGCGACTGACTGCGACGCGGTGATCGGCGGCACTCCGATTGACCTCGCGCGTGTGATCGGGTCCGATCATCCGATCCGGCGCGCCTCCTACGAGTTCGAGCAGCGCAGTGGCCCGTCCCTAATGGAGGTTCTCTCGGGCGTCGTCGGTCTGGGAGCCCGCTGAGCCGCTCGGCCGTCGGCACTCGACGCGGCGTGCAGCTTCTCGTCCGACCGCCTCCCGACTGATATGGGCTCCCGGTGGTACCAGCCGTGGACCAAACTGAGAGAAACTCAGCTGATCTCAGCTCATCTCAGCATGCCTGGCGTCGCTCAGCATGAGCCCACCGAACGGCTTCAAGGCTTCTCATAACCCGAAGGTCGCGGGTTCGAATCCCGCCCCCGCTACTCGCGAAAGGCCCGCTCAGGCGGGCCTTTCGTACGTCCGGAGCGCGTCCGCATCGGATCGGCCGGGCATCATTCGGGCATCAATCGGTGGGGGGTGCCACGAGGGAGGTCTCTCCGCTATCCAGGAACGGAAAGCGGCGCATGTGTGGGCTGCGTGCTTTGCAGAGCCTGGCCCTGGGTGCCACCTTTCAGCACGTCTTGATCAATCCGGCTTAGGCTTTCTCACATGGGTTCTACGCGGCAGCCTGGCGTCGGTCCTGCCGTGAGTGATCGGCCAGATGCTGCTGAGTTGGCTTCCAGCTCGGAGACCCTCGCCACCCTTGCAAGGCATCGCGAGCATAGGCGCGAGGCCGAGTCGAGGAGGCTCAGGCGCCGTCGACGACGAATGCTGGCCCTGGTCATCATCGTCGTGCTGCTCTCGCCGGCGATCTATTCCTACGCGGCCTGGATGCTGCGGCCGTCGAGCATGCCCTTCTTCGCGCGCAGCGTCGAGTGGGTGAGGGCGGACGTCCCCTTCGGCAACCAGGTGGTCGATGAGATCGAGCACGTCTACTACACCTGGAACGCGCCATCGAAGGGCGGCCCGCAGCTGACCAGCCTTCCGTCGACGGGTCAGGCCGGGAAGGCGCCTCGACGGACGGCCACCTGGCCACCGCGGATCAAGCCGGTCTTCCGGCACGCGCTGCCTGGCGAGGGGGTCTGGAAGCCCACCGGCCCGCCGGTGAGGGGAGGGCCGCCGGTGCTGGTGACGACCTTCCGCCCGGAGACCGACTATCCGCGAAACGTCGCCTACCTGGCCTGGTACGACCACACCCGCACCGCGCTCGCCTACTACCCGGGGCGCTACGAGCCGCCAAGCGCCGCGGTGCGCGGACCGGCGATGGTCCCCGAGAGCCAGCGCAGACGGCTGCTGGCGACCTTCAACGCCGGCTTCATCTACTCAGACGTCAACAACGGCTCTACCGACAACGGGCGAATCAACGAACCGCTCGCACAGGGCAACGCCACGCTGATCGGCTACCGCGACGGCAGGGTCGCAATCAAGATCTGGCATGGCGGCCCGAACCCCGGCCCGGATGTCGCCTGGTCGCGCCAGAGCCTTCCGCCGATCATCTGGCACGGCCACCTCAACCCGAACTTGAACGACAGCTCGCAGTGGGGCTTCACGGTCGGCAACGCGATCCGCGTCTGGCGCACGGGCGTCGGCATCGACCGCCGCGGCAACCTGATCTTCGCCGCCGCGAACGACATGACCGTCACCTCACTCGCTGAGATTCTCCAGCGCGCCGGGGCGGTTCGCGCCATGCAGTTCGACATCAATGCCGACTGGCACACCCTGATCACCTACACCCACCACCACGGCCTTCGCCCGAACCAGATCGGGCCATCGAACAGGCCCGACGGTCGCTACCTCACCCCCGACGACCGCGACTTCTTCGCGGTTTATCGCCGCCAGCCCGGTCCGGTCACCGTCCCCTTTAACTAACGCCTTAGTCGCTCCGACAGTCCGAAACGAAGTAGGAGACCCGCCGTCAGGGCTGCGCCGCGAGCGAGGCGATCCCGCGAACCGTTCCCAGACGGACCAGGCGGCTCACGGGTTCGGCCTCCTGCGTCAGATAGCGATCGAAGAATGCGATCGTCACGCGCTTGACGATGTGAAGCTGAGGCCGCTCGTTGGTGTAGGGCGGCAAGTGCGCGGCGCCGAAGAGGGTGAGCAGGAACTTGGGCGGCGAAGCCGCGTCGTAGAAGCTCAGCGTGAATCTCGAGGGGTTAATCGTGTCCGCGGTGCCCTGTGTGGCGAGGAGCGGTGGGGTGCCCGGAGGAAAGCTGAACCCGGCGACCCCCGGGATCCTTGCCCCCGACAGGATCGCGGCGGCACCTACCCGCGGATCGCGAAACCTGCGGTAGTAGGCGACGGCAAGCGCCGTCTCGCCGCCGTCGGAGTGGCCGGATACCGCGATCCTCTGCGGATCGATCAGGCCTTGGAGCTGGCCGCCCGGCCTGCTGCTCGCGGAGAGCAGCTTCGAGATCACGAAGCTCATGTCGGCAGGCTGGTTTATGAGGTCGGACTCGTCCGGCCCTCCTGGCGCGTGAGCGTTCTCGAGAGGGAATCGCGGGGCGGCCACGACGAAGCCCGCGCGCGCCCAGGCCTCCAGCAGCCTGGAGTAGGGCGCCGGCGTCAGCTCGAAGCCGTGGCCGAAGACCACGAGGGGAAACGGCTCGGCGGCGCGTTGGGGAGGCGCATTACGCCGCTCCTTCGCCGACGGAGGACCGAGCGCCGGATACCGGACGTAGGTGACGAGTCCCCGCGGGACGCTGGCGCCGCTCGGCAGCCTGATGTGGCGCGAGTGGTCAACGAGGCGAAGGGTTCGCAGGCCGACCGCGAACGGGGGGCGCGGGGGTTCTGCAGGGGCGGCCGCAACCCCGGCCTGCGAAAGAGCGCCATCCTGAGCCCGCGCCGGATGGCGCCCCGCGCTCCCCGTGCCGAGCGTCGCGATCGCGAAGGCGCCGACGGCCAGCGCGAGAACCACGGCTGTCGCCACCACCCTCCACTTCAGATAAGGAGCCCTCCCGGTCTGGATGCATTCACCTCCTCTTCCTCCTGCTCTTGACGATGCAAAGCCACAACTCGTGGCGGTCGAGGGAGACCCGCGGTCCGCCGAGATCGGGTCGGGATTCGCTGGGCCGGTCGGTGAGTTTCGTGGTACCAGCCGTGGTACCGAACTGAGCGAATCTCAGCGAACCTCAGGTGACCCCAGATCGCCTGTCAGCAGGCTAAACGCCCCCAGCGAACGCCCCCAAGGCTTCTCATAACCCGAAGGTCGCGGGTTCGAATCCCGCCCCCGCTACTCGCGAAAGGCCCGACGCGGGCCTTTCGTCTGCTGTGTAGCCATTTCGATCGCCTACCGAGGGACCGCGGCCAGATACCGATGCCCGGGATTCAGTCGCTCGGCCGTAGCTGATCACATAGAGCTCGAGCGGCATAGACTCGCCAAGTGGCCGTGGTATCAAGGCGTTGTCCCCAAGAGAAATGCTGCGATGGAGCGACCTGACGAGCAAGACGACCGTCGCGGTCTGCTCCCGATCCGGCTGGCTTCGCGTGCACTTACTCGGGTGTTCATGAACCCAGGGGGAGGCCCCAGCGAGGGGCGTCTCCGCGAGACGGTGGAGGGGAAGGTCGTGTTGATCACCGGCGCCTCCTACGGGATCGGCGAGGCGGCCGCACTGCGGCTCGGGGAGGCGGGAGCGAGGGTCCTGTTGGTCGCCCGGTCCCGACAGCGGCTTGAGGATCTCGCGGAGCGCATCGCGGAGCGGGGAGGCGCCGCCCATGTCCACGCCTGCGACCTCGCCGATCCCAACGCCGTAGAGGCCCTGGGCGCCGAGGTGCTCGACGAGAACGGCCGGGTGGACGTCCTCGTCAGCAACGCCGGCAAGTCGATCCGCCGCTCGATCGACCGTTCGTATGAGCGCTTCCATGACTTCCGGCGGACGATCGACATCAACTACCTCGGACCTGTACGACTGGTGCTGGCGCTCTTGCCCTCGATGCGCGAGCGCGGTGAGGGCCACATCGTCAACGTTTCCACCCTGGGTGTTCGCCTTCCACCAGCCCCGCGCTGGGCCGCATACCTTTCCTCCAAGGCCGCCTTCGACGTTTGGCTGCGAAGCCTCGCTCCGGAAATGCGCCGTGACGGCGTCACCTATACCTCGATCTACATGTCGCTCGTCCACACCCGGATGAGCGACCCCACGCCGATCTTTCGCCACATGCCCGGCTTGAGTCCGGGTCAGGCGGCCGGCCTCGTCTGCCGGGCGATCGTCGAACGGCCCCGCGAGATCGAGCCCTGGTGGGTGAGCCTCACCGCGCCAGCGCTGCAGGTCACGCCTGGACCGTGGGAGCGGGCGAGCTCGTTCTTCTACCGCTTGACGGCGGCCGCAGGGCAGAGCGCCCGACCGGCGCACGATCCTGCCGTCGCCGAGCCCAGAGATGACGAGGAGGCGTTCGAGCACGCTGTGACCTCCCCGCTTGCCGACCGCCCCGGCTCCCCGGGCGCGAGCGAACAGGCGCCGTGAGTGCGGAGCGGCCCGGCCGTACCCGCTCCGCGGTTCGCGAGGCCGCCTCGCTTACATCTCTTGCGCCGCGTGCGCTAGGGGCGATGGCGCGCAGCCGCGTGCTCTGGCCGGTTCGTCCGGACCGTTTCGCGCGCATGCTCGGAGCGCCGCTTCGGCACGGCACCGGTGCGGCGGCGCTCGGGGCAGCCACCGCCGCCCGCTGGCCCGACCAGCCGGCGATCGTCGACGAGCGCGGGGAGCTCACCTATCTCGAATTGGATCGCCGCGGCAGTCGCCTCGCCGATGCACTACGTGACGAGTGCGGCATCACGACCGGCGGCAGGTTGGCGCTGATGTGCCGCAACCATCGGGGCTTCCCGGAGGCGCTCCTCGCGAGCTCACGGCTCGGCGCCGACCTGCTGCTTCTCAACACCGACTTCGCTGGCCCCCAGCTCGCCCAGGTGCTGGAACGAGAGATGCCAGGCAGCGCGATCCTCGACGAGGAATTCGCGCCTGCCTTCGACGAGGCCGGCTTCGAAGGCAACCGCATCATTGCCTGGGAAGAAGATGGCCAGTCCGAGACCACGGTGGACGCCATGGTCGCCGCCCGCCAAGCTCGATCGACCCGGGGTCCATCGACCCGAACCCAGGGGCGACTGGTCATCCTCACCTCCGGTACGACGGGCACTCCGAAGGGCGCTCCACGCTCGCTGCCGCTTCGCTCGCTGTTCGGGCCGATGGCGACCCTCCTCACCCGGGTGCCACTCCGTGCCCGCGAGCGAATCCTGATCGGGCCCCCGTTCTTTCACGGCTTCGGGCTTTCGTATCTCGGACTGGGGATGTTCCTCGGCGCCACCATGGTGGTCCGGCGCCGGTTCGATGCCGAAGCGACACTCCGCGCGATCGATGAGCACAGGGTTACGACGCTGATCGCCGTCCCCGTGATGCTCCAGCGGATCCTCGAGCTTCCCGATGACGTCCGCCATCGCTACGACTGCTCCTCGCTGCGTGTCGTGATCTCGGCCGCTGCGCCGCTGAGCATCGAGGTTGCCGCCAAAGTCACCGAGGCCTTCGGCGACCTCGTCTACGACATCTACGGCACTACCGAGACGGGCTTCGCCGCCATCGCAACCCCGGAGGATCTGCGCGCCGCACCGGGCACGGTTGGCCGCCCACCTTACGGGGCCACGGTTCGTATTCTCGACGAGAAGGGCGCCCCTCTCCCTGCCGGCAGGACCGGCCGCATCTTCGTCGGCGGGGAGATGGTCTTCGAGGGTTACTCCGGCGGCGGCAGCAGGGACATGGTCGCCGGCCTGATGAGCACGGGGGACCTGGGCCACTTCGATTCCCAGGGCCGGCTGTTCATCGACGGCCGCGAGGACGACATGATCGTCAGCGGTGGCGAGAACGTCTTCCCCGGAGAGGTAGAGGAGGCGCTCCTGCGCCACCCGGAGATAGCCGACGTAGCCGTGCTCGGGGTGGCGGACGAACAGTTCGGCCAACGCCTGAAGGCCTACGTGGTCTCCAAGAAAGACGCCCGCCCCACTGAGAAAGACCTCAAGGAATACGTGAGGAGAAGACTCGCGCGGTTCAAGGTCCCACGGGAGGTCGTCTTCACCGACGGGATCCCGCGCAATTCCACCGGGAAGGTCCTGCGCCGGAGGCTTGACGACCGGTAGGCGAGGCCGCGGGCCGGTTTCCGTTGAGGCGGCGATCCCGCCGGTTGGCCCTATTGCGAAGGCCGCAGGATCACGATTGGGATCTTGCGGTCTGTTCGCTGCTGATAGCGACCCCAGTGCGGGTTGTACTCGACGGCGCGCGGCCAGATTCTCCGGCGCTCCTGGTCGGTGGCCTCCGTCGCGAGCACGCGGGTTCGCTGGCGCCCAATCTGCACCTCCGTGCGGGGGTGGGCGCGCAGGTTATGCAGCCAGCCGGGGTTGTTGGGAAAGCCGCCCTTTGAAGCGACGACGACGAAGTCGTCCCCGTCGGGCATGTAGACGAGCGGCGTCGTGCGCCGCTTGCCGGTCTTTGCCCCTACATGGTCGAGCAGCAGCAGCGGTGGCAGGCCCGGCATACGCTGTCCGATGCGTCCGCCGGTCGCCCGGTAGACAGCTGCGTGACCTCTCATCACTCGCCCGAGTATCGGCCAGCTCCGGTCGGCGATGCTGAGGTAGTCGACCACATGCGTGATGCTAGGCAGATGCCGGAACGTCAAGGGGACCCGAGCCGGACCGCGGAGTTCGTCGCGCTGTTTCGCGCGCTCGAGTCCCGCATGCCCGCCGATCGGCGCCTGTTCGAGGATCCCTACGCGCACGCATTCCTTGGGCCTCGCCTCGGCGCGGTCTTCGCCCTGGCCCGGGTTCCGGTGACCGGCGGCCTGGTGGTCAGGGTCATCGATCGCGGTTGGCCGGGAGCCCGCGTCGGGATCGTCGTGCGGACCCGCTTCATCGATGACGCATTCGTCGCTGCGCTGGCCGACGGGATCGACCAGATCGTGATCCTGGGCTCGGGGTTCGATACCCGCGCCTATCGCCTTCCCGGGCTTGAGCGCGCCCGGGTCTGCGAGATCGACGCGCCCGCCACGCTCCAGGTCAAGCGCATGCGGATGAAAGCCCTGCTGGGGCGACTCCCGGCTCACGTGTCGATGGGCGCCATTGACTTCGAGCGCGATGACCTAGGGGCCGCGCTCTCGCGTACGGAGTTTCGCGCGCGAGCGCCAACCCTATTCGTCTGGGAGGGCGTGACTAGCTACCTGAGCGCCGCGGCCGTTGACGCGACGGTTCGCCACCTTGCGACGCTGGCCGCACCGCGCAGTCGCGTCGTGTTCACCTATCTGGACCACTCCACCCTTGAGGGCCGCAGCGACGTGCCCGGCGCGAGGGCGACCATCGCCGCCGTGCGCTACGCCGGCGAGCCCTTTCGGTTCGGTTTCGATCCGGCTGAGCTGCCCGCCTACCTGGACCGGCGCGGATTCGAGCTGCTCGAGGATTTCTCGACGGCCGAGCTCGCCGTCCGCTACCTGCATCCCGTCGGGCGCCGACCCACCGCGACCCGCTTCTACCACGTCGCCCTCGCCACTCGCTAGCGTCGCGGGCGCGCTCCCCGCGCCGAGCACTCCTCGTCGCGGTCTGCGGCCGGGGGTCAGCTGAGCGGCCCTCCGGGGTACCAGCCGTGGTACCGAACTGAGCGAAACTCAGCTGATCTCATCTGCCTTCACGTGGTCCAACCACGCCTGAGGGAACCGGAGGGAACGGCCCGGGGGCATCTCATAACCCGAAGGTCTCGGGTTCGAATCCCGCCCCCGCTACTCACGAAAGGGACCATGACCGGACCGGGCGGCGGTGGAGCCTCCATCACCACCGCCGCAGCGGCTGCTGGAGGCCTGGGCGCGCGCGGGCTCTGGCGCAGTGACGGCACCCGGGCGGGGACGAGGATGGTCAGGAACATCCGCCCTGGCAGTGCCAGCAGCCAGCCCCTGTTCCTCACCAACGTCAACGGCACCCTCTACTTCACCGCCAAGGACGGCCGACACGGCAGGGAGCTCTGGAGGGCGGGGCCGAGACTGTGCAGGACGGCCAAGGGGAAGTGCAAGTAGGGGTAGGACTCCTCGTAGCCGCTTTGGACGAGAAGCGGCTATCCGCTTTGCATGGAAAGCAGCGGTTCTCAATCGGCGCTGAAGCTGACCCTTTCCCACTCGCCGACAGCCCTGGGGGTCCCCTCGGCCCCAGATTGCAACGCTATGGACGGAATGGATTTCGGCGTCCACCTGCCATTGATGGACTTCGGCGACCAAGGTCTCTCATGGGAGCGCCTTGAGCGAACCGTGGACGCCGCTCGGGAGTGCGGGTTTGCGGCGGTCTCGGCGAATGACCATTTCATCTTTTCGACGCCTTGGCTTGACGGTCCCACGGCCCTCGCCGCGATGGTGGAGCGCTCAGGCGACATGGTCCTGGCGACGACACTCTCGTTGGCTGCCCTGCGCGGACCGGTGCCGCTCGCCAAAGCGCTCTCCGCACTCGATGTCCTCTCCGATGGGCGCGTCGTCGCCGGCGTCGGACCGGGCTCTTCAAGGCGTGACTACGACGCACTGGGGGTGCCCTTCGAGGACCGGTGGAAACGCCTCGACGAGGCGATCGCAATGCTCAGGGCGCTACTGCGGGGCGACGCATGGACCGACCCTGCAAGGTATTTCGCCCCACCCCAATCTCGGCTCTCGCCGCCGCCGCGGCAAGCCGGTGGTATTCCCCTATGGATAGGGAGTTGGGGCTCAGAAGCAGGTCTGCGCCGAGTTGCGCGCGCCGGCGACGGCTGGCTTGCCTCCGCCTACAACACTACGCCCGAGCAGTTTGACGCCGCCAAGCAGTTCCTCCGGCGTGAGCTGGGAGCGCAAGGAAGGCCCATGGATGACTTCCCGAATGCCCTGGTCACGATGTGGACCTGGGTGACCGAGAGCCGGTCAGAGGAGGAAAGAATGCTAAACGAGGTCCTCGCACCTCTTCTGAAGCGCGACGCGGCGGAACTCCGCGGGCAGGTCTGCGTCGGTTCGCCCGAGAAGTGCGCGGAGCTCCTGTCCCGCTACGCGAAGGCGGGATGCCGGCGGGTGCATTTCTGGCCACTTGGCGACGAGCGGCGCCAGATTGAGTCGCTGGCGGCCTATGTCACTCCGCAGATCACTCTCTGAGGCTGCCAAGCTGCGGCGGCATGCTGCTTTGGACGAGAAGCGACTACCGCTTTGCATGGAAAGCAGCGGTCTAGCCGGCGCGGGTCAACAACAATCGAGTCGTGCATGCGCTGCGTGGGGCAGTGTTCGTGCGTGACGCACGCTCATCGGAGATTCCGGAGGAACGCTCCCCTCGAATGCAAACCGGGGAACGATGCGGCACGATTCGCAGGCGACGAAATGCTTGGCACGAGACGTGCTTCGAGATGAGCGAAGATCCCGAAGGAAACGAACGCGAGCTTCGGCAGCTGCGCCGCGAGGTCGTCGACCAAAAGCGCGAGATCCGCGAGTCTGACGATCGAGAGCGCCGTCGGGACGCGCTGATCACGCGCCTTCGCGAAGAGGCCGCGGTGCGCGACGAGGATGTCGCCGTGCTGCGTGACCGCCTTGATGAGGCCGAGCATGAGCTCGAGGACCTGCGCGCGATCCGTGATGCGCTCACCCCGTCCGAGTTGCCTCAACGCCCCGGATTGGATCTCGCCGCGGCTTTCCTGCCCGCCGAAGTCGTTAGCGGCGACTTCTACCTGGCGGCTGAGGGGCCGCGGGATTCCACCGTGCTGGTTGTCGGCGATGTAGTCGGCCATGGTGTCAACGCGGCACGACGCGCAGCGTTCGTTCGGACAGCGTTTGCCGCGACTGCCCCCTTCTCCGACGATCCCTGCCAGCTGCTTAGCTGGGCGAACACCGCCATGATCGAGCCGGCTGGCATCACCAGCGACTTCGTCACCGCCGCCTGCATCACGTATCTCCCGGACGCGCAGCTCCTGCGCTGCGCATACGCCGGCCATCCCCCGGCGCTGTGGCTGGATGACGGCCGGGAGCTCATCGCGCCCACGCAGGGAACCCCGCTCGGGGTTAGAGCGGACCCCGAAGCCACGGAATATTCGCTGCGGTTGATGGCCGGCACGGGAGTGCTGCTCTACACGGACGGGCTGACCGAAGCACGTGGCGACGACAGGCGGTTCGGGCTAAACGGCGTTAGCGCCGCGCTGCGTGGCCTTGACCTGCCCTCCCCGGCCGAGGCAGTCGCCTTCCTGCGCGCCCACGTTGCCGACTTCGCGTCCGACCTGACCGACGACCTCTGTCTAGTTGCCGCCCGCACCAACTAACGGGCAGCTGAGGCGAATCATGGAGGGGCGTGTGATTTGGGTCGAGCCTCTCACAAGTGTCGGTCTGTCCCGAACCGGAGGACCAGGGTCCCGTTCGTGGTCCCGGATCAAGCCGCGAGCGGGTTGACAACCACTCGCTCCGGTGCTTAGATGACTGACTAAGTCATATGACTAAAGCCCTTGCAACCGCCGATGTGGGAGTCGAGGATGGCCAGCGCTCGATCAGGGAGGCCAATGTCGAGGCCTTTCTCGATGCCGCCGAGCGGCTGCTGGTCAGGGAGGGTGCCGCGGGAATTTCGACGCGGCAGCTCGCCACCGAGGCGGGGCAGAACCACGGGCTCGTCCACTACTACTTCGGCTCGGTTGACGAGTTGCTGCTGCAGACGCTGGAGCGGTTCACCGGCCGCGTGCTCGACCGCCAGCGGGCGATGTACGGGACCGAGGCGCCCTTCGCCGAAAAATGGCGTACCGCCGCCGGCTACATCGAGGAGGACCTCGCGGCTGGATATCCCAAGGTGTGGGCGGAGCTCGAAGCGCTCGCCTGGAGCAAGCCCGAGATGCGCGAGCGGCTGCACGCCGTCAACGAGAGCTGGCGCTCGCTGCTCCGCGACGCGCTCGCGCAGGCAATCGATGAGTACAGCCTCGACAGCTCCCGCTTCTCGGCCGAGGCCCTGGCGGCGCTGGTCATGCAGTTCAACAAGGGCCTGCTGAATGAGCGCCTCCTGGGCTTCGACCGCGGACACGCCGAGTTGCTGGCAGCGATAGACGGCTGGCTCACCGAGCTCGAGCAGGGAAAGTCATGAAGGCGACGATGGAAACCGCTGCCCCGCCGCAGCTCACCG
Source organism: uncultured Solirubrobacterales bacterium (assembly GCA_963744105.1). Lineage (GTDB taxonomy): Bacteria > Actinomycetota > Thermoleophilia > Solirubrobacterales > 70-9 > DASUPK01. The sequence continues at coordinate 27,161 of CAVUSJ010000002.1, forward strand.
AGCAGTCGATCGGACGCGACGGCGAGCAGAGCCGCGCCCGTTATCCGGAGATTGAGGGCTTCGTCGAGCGCGACGAGCTGCAGCTCTTCTACGAGGTGTACGGGGAGGGCGAGGAAACCATCTTCCTGCTGCCGACCTGGTCACTGGTCCACTCACGTCACTGGAAGATGCAGATCGCGTACTTCGCGCGCCATTTCAGGGTGCTGACAATGGACGGGCTCGGCAACGGTCGCTCCGATCGCTGCCGCGACCCGCGACGCTACGGAGCCGGGGAGTTCGCACGCGACTGCCTCGCCGTGATGGACGCGACCGGAACCGAAAAAGCGGTCATGGCGAGCCTTTCGCGTGGCGCCCAGTACCTGCTGGAGCTGGCGCGGCTGGCTCCCGATCGCGTTGCCGGCGCCGCCTTCATAGGGCCGCTCTTCCCCTACACCCCGTCTCACTGGTCGGTCCTCCTCCGAACCCCCGCGCGCTTGCAGCGCCGGTTGGGGAAGATGGATCCGGTCTGGTGGGGGCACATGAATCCGGTCCAGTGGCACCGGGACTATCCCCGGTTCGCGGACTGGTTCATCTCACGATGCTTCTCGGAGCCTCATTCGACCAAGGGCGTCGAGGACGGCGTGGGCTGGGCGCTGGACACCGACCCGGAGACGCTCGGCGCCACAGCGACGGGTCACATCCACCGCGACCGGCCCACCCTGCGCAGCTTGGCGCGGAACCTGGATTGCCGGGTGTTGGTTGTTCAGGGTGACCGCGACAAGATCACGCCGCCCCGCGATGGCCGCGCGCTGGCCCGCCTCGGCGACGGGAGGCTCGAGGTGGTCCGCGGGGCCGGCCATTTCCCGCATGCTCGCAAGCCGGTCCAGGTGAACCTGGCGCTCCGAGATCTCGCCGAGGACGCCTTCGGCCGCCGGCGTACCCCGCGAGACCCCACCATCTATCGACCCGACGGTCGTCCCCGCGCTCTCTACATCTCCTCGCCGATCGGGCTCGGCCACGCGCAGCGCGACGTCGCGATCGCCCGTGAGCTGCGCCGCCTCGCGCCGGACCTCGAAATCGATTGGCTCGCCCAGGACCCGGTCACCCGGGTGCTGGAAGGGGAGGGCGAGCGCATCCACCCCGCCAGCGCCCATCTCGCCAATGAGTCCCACCACATCGAGTCGGAGTCAGCCGAGCACGACCTGCACTGCTTCCAGGCGCTGCGCCGCATGGATGAGATTCTCGCGGCCAACTTCATGCTCTTTCACGACGTCGTGCGCGACGAGCGCTACGACCTCTGGATCGGGGACGAGGCTTGGGAGCTGGACTACTACCTGCACGAGAACCCACGCGAGAAGCGTGTCCCGTTCGCCTGGCTGACCGACTTCGTCGGCTTCCTGCCGATGGGGGACGGGGGCGAGCGCGAGGCTTACGTGACCGCCGACTACAACGCCGACATGATCGACCACATCGCCCACCATCCCGAGGTCCGCGACACGGCCCTGTTCGTGGGGAACCCCGACGACATAGTCCCGGAGCGGCTCGGGCCACAGCTGCCGATGATTCGCGACTGGACCGAGCAAAACTTCGACTTCACCGGATACGTGACCGGCTTCGACCCGGCCGACCTCGGCGACCGCACCAGGCTGCGCGCCGAGCTGGGCTACATGGACGACGAGCGCGTCTGCATCGTCACCGTCGGCGGGTCGGGCGTGGGCGGCGATCTGCTGCGAAGGGTGATCGCCGCTTTCCCAGGCGCCAAGGAGCGGGTCCCGGAACTGCGGATGGTGGTCGTTGCAGGCCCGCGCATCGACCCCGCGTCACTGCCGTCGCATGCCGGACTGGAGGTGGTGCCCTACGTCCACAACCTCTACCGGCACCTGGCGGCCTGCGATCTGGCGGTAGTGCAGGGCGGCTTGACCACCTCGATGGAACTGACGGCACAGAAACGGCCGTTCCTCTACTTCCCGCTGCGCCACCACTTCGAGCAGAACTTCCACGTCCGCCACCGGCTCGAACGCTATGGGGCCGGTCGCCGCATGGATTTCGACAGCGCTTCGCCGGATCTGATTGCAGAGGCGATCGGAGTGGAGATTGGGCGCGACGTCGCCTACCGCGACGTGGAGACTGACGGCGCTGCTCGGGCGGCCCGGCACCTCGCCGAGCTGCTGTAGAGCATTCTGGCTGTTGGCAGTCCGTTAGCCAGTAAGCGCGCCTCGGGGGAGATGCCCGCGGGGGATTGCGCCTCTCCTCGGCCGGATGCGACTTCGTTCCCGGGCCTCGCTGATCCGCAACGGTGGCCTCGGTCTCCGCCAGGCGCGGAACGCGTCGAGTCGCATCTGGGCGGCGAGATAGCGGTCATTTCGGTCGGCCTGCTGGCTGTTCATCTGATGCCTCCGATGCCGGGGGATTGGTTCGAGCCATCCTCCGCCCGTTCCTGAAAGGCCGGAGAAGGGTTTCCGAAAGATCAGGTGAAAGTAGGAAGGGAGTGTCCGATCTTTGCCCGGCCTTTGTTTGGAGCTTCCCGTTCCCTTGGCATCCCCTCGCAACCCTCACACCGTGACCCTCAGACGAAGCGGAGCAACCGCAGCGCAGATGCATCCCCGTAGGGATCAAGGCGGCGCGGACGGGTGCCGGCATGGGGAGCCGATGCGCCTCCGGCTGATCGAGTACACGCGCTACGGCACATGGATCGGCTGCGTCGAGTGCGGCACGTCCTGGCTGATCCGACGCCGCGGCTAGCAGCACGCTGGCTGGGTCCGCTGGATGCCGCCGATGGGTGGTGCCTGACGAGTGGCGCGTAGCCTCTCGTCCAGAGCGGCTACCTCGTGAGTGCCGGGACGAAATAGGTGGTCTACTGGAGTGGCTTGGTGCTCCTGAGCCAGTGGAGCGCAACGGTGCCTCAGCCCGTTGACGGGTGGGTGGGCGTCGTGTTGCCCGGACCGAGGAGATCGAAGCCGTCGGGGATCTTGAGGTACCCGGGTCGGCGCCCGGAGTGATCGGTGTGTCCGTATTGCCAGACGATGCGCCGCCGGCGAGGGTCGATCAAGACCAACCGGTTGCGGTAGTCGTCGTTCACCCCGATCAGGCCGTTCGGCAGGCGCTCCGCGAGGCTCGGGTGATCCAGCATCCCTGACCCCGACTTCGGGTGATACGACCAGAGGATCCTGCCCGCCCTGTTGAACTCGTAGAGCCCTCCGGGCTTCGCGTAGTCAGCGACGAGATAGCTATCCGGGCCGAGCTGCTGCGGATCGGACGGATAGGTGATTGGCAGCTGCGTGCTCCAGACGAGCTTCCCCGCTCGGGTGAACTCGTCGACGTAGGAACCATGCACCTCGGAGACGAGGAAGTTGCCGTTGGCCAGCGGTGTGTCGCCGTTCGGGTAGGCGACGCTCCTCGGGGGGTCGTGCGTGCATTGGCCAGTGGTTCCGATCTGAGACTCCTGGCGCCCGTTGGAGCCGATGAATAGGATCCGGCAGTTCTGCGCGTCCGCCACCGTGATCGTGCCGTCTTTGAGCACGTAGGCGTCGTCCGGTTGATTCAGGTAGCCAGGCCGCGAGCCAGCCGTATGAGGGTGGCCGTACTGAAAGGCGACGTGGCCGGATGGGAAACCGATCTCCACGATCGTCTCGTTGTCCTCTTGGTTGGAGATCAGGCCCGTGCCCCCATGGATGAAGAACGCATCGTCCGGGAAGAAGAAACCTCCCCGGGGAGCGGGCCTGCCCTTGCTCGGATAGCGCCAGAGGACTTGCTTGGCCGCATCGACCAACAGCAGCCTGTTGTTTCCTCTGTCCGCGATCAGCAGGCGACCCGTGAACGGCTCCCTCGCCGCCGATTGGTTGGCTGAGCCGCCGCCACCGGAGCGTGAGATCAGCAGGGCTACTGCGACAATGACTGCCCCGGCGAGCCCTCCTGCGCCCACCCGCCATCGCTGACGCCGGCGTCGCCGGCGTGCCTCGCTTCGTCGCTGGGCCCGAGCCGCATCAGTGAGTGCCAGGTCACGGAGTCTTTCGGCCGATTATCAAGGCGGTCTGAACGTGAAAGGCGCCGTTCTCGTCGCAAAGCGGCGGTTGCACGATCGGACTCAGCCAAGAAGCATTCGCCAAGCCCGCTTCAAGGCGACCCCGCGGTCGCAGGCTGTTCATGTTCTCTTCAGGTGCGGCGGCTTAGTCTCCGGACCCTGCCCGACGCCGGATAGCTCCCTATGGCCGCACTCGCCACTCAGCCTCGTCGAGGTGCGCGACCGCGCACCGCCCTTCTGATTGCGCTGCCCGCCGCGTTGATCCTCCTCGGTTCGCTGATGCGGGCGCCGGTCCTGCTCGCCTATCAGGGGCCGTTGACCGCCCACGCTCTCAACGTGGACCTGATGGCACATGTCGGCGCCTATTCGGACATCTCGCATCTCTTCTTTCGGGACCACATCGGAGCGCATCCGATGCCCTACTTCGACTTCCGCTTCGAGTACCCGGTCCTCACCGGCCTCTTCGTCTGGGTGGCGAGCTTTGTCCACTCAAGCGTCGCCGCCTATTTCTTCAGCTCCACCGTCCTGCTCCTCGGCCTGGGTCTGGCCACGGTCTGGGTGCTCAGCCGAATCAACGGAGCCAACCCGTGGCTTTTCGCAGCTGCCCCGGCGCTTGCCCTTTACGGGACCCTGAACTGGGACCTGCTCGGGATCTGCCTGCTCGTCATCGCGTTGCTTCTCTTCCAGCGCGGTAGGGACGGCTTCGCCGCAGGCGGCCTCGCTCTCGCTACCTGTGCCAAGTTCTTCCCGATCGTCGTCCTCCCGATCGTCCTCGCCCTCCGCTTGGCCGAGGGGCGCCGGCGCTCGGCGGCGCTTATCGCGGGCGTCTTCACGGCGACCACGCTGGCAGTCAACCTCCCGTTCGCGCTCACCGGGGCAGGGTCGATCCGCGCCAACTGGTCCTACTTCTTCACCTACACGGACCAACGGCCCCCGCGCGGGACGATCTGGCACCCCCTGCTCGGGCATGCAGCGGACTTGGTGGCGGTGCCGCTGTTCGCCGCCGGCCTGGCCGCGATTGTGATCCTGGCCCTGCGTGCCCGAAACCGTCCTGGGGGCGCGCTGATTCCCGCCTCCGCCGCCGCGCTGCTCTGGGTGTTTGCGACGGCCAAGGTCTACAGCGTCCAGTACTCGCTCTGGATATTCGCCGCACTGGCGATAGACGGGGCACCCGTGGGCCTGGCGGTGACCTTTGCACTCCTGGACGTGCTGATCTTCGCCTCCACCTTCGGCCCGCTCTATCCGGCGGGCCCAATCGCCTCGGACTTCCCGCTGGCGGTCCAATGGGGTGCCTACGGGCTGCGCCAGCTTTTCACGTGCTGGCTCGCGATCTGGATGATTCGGCGGGAGCTCAACCCGAATGCAGCGGGACTTGTGCTGCCACGGTTGAGGTCGCCGACGCCTGCCAGATGACGTCCGCTCGGAACCTCCCGACTGCGGGTCCCAGTGCCGCCGGCGAGAGTCGGAGCGGCCCAGTCGACCGGTAGCGCCAGACGACGAAGCGCCCGTCGAAATCGCGCGCGACAAGGCGCAGGCTGGGTATCGAGAGGCGCGGGGCCCCGGTGGGCTCGGTGCTGCCCTGCCGGGGCAGGGCCAGGACATCGACCTCTCCCACGGGTTCGCCAGTGCTCGACAGCGCACGGCTCCCAGGCAGGTAGAACTCGAGCGGCTTGCGCGCGAAGCTCCCGGGCATCGCGATCACCACCCGGTCAACGCGGGGCGGCCCCAGGTCGCTGGCCGCAGCCCGCCAGTCCTCGCTGTGGTACTTCGGCTCCCAGGCTGTCAGCACCACCACCGCCAGCGAAGCCAGACAGAGCCCGACGGCCGCAATGGTGCCGTGGCGCGCACACCTCGGAGCGGCAAACCCCATCGAGAGGAGCACGAGCGTGGGCACCAGCGCGACGATCAGGTTGCGGGGATCCAGATAGTCGAGCCCCACAAAGGCGAGCACAAGCGGCAGGGCGAAGCTGGCTCCGACGAGGGCGGCAACCAGACGCGGACCGGGACCGTCCCGAAGGCGTGATGCGGCGAGGCGCGCCAGACCGACCACTGCCATCATCACCGCGACCACGGCCACGGGCACCGCCGCCGCTGTGAGATCGAAGCCGACGAGGAAATCGAGCGGAGTGCTCGCGAGCCGGCTGAGAATCGGTGCGCTGCTGATCCAGTCGGCGTGGCTGAGTGACTGCTGCTGCAGCGCCAGCGGAAGAAGAAGCGCGCCGACGGCGCCGACGGCGCCGACCGCTGTGGCTGCCGTTCGGCGCCTCGGCGCCAGCCGCAGAAGCACCAGCGCCTCGGGGACGATCAGGAACACCGCGAAGTAGTGGGTGGCCACGGCGAGGGCCGATGCCAGCGCCCAACCGGCATAGAGGCGGCCTCCGGGCCGCTTAACCGCGCGGATCGCGAGCAACATGCCGGTCCCGCTGAGCAGGGTGAGCAGCGAGTAGGCCCGCGCCTCCTGCGAGTACCAGACCAGGAACGGGTTGCACGCCACCAGCGCGGCGGCGATAGTGGCGGCACGATCGGAAGAGACCTCGCGGCCGATCGAATAGGCGACCGGCACTACCGCCACCCCGCAGAGCGCCGGCAGGAAGCGCATCCCGACTTCAGTGCTGGGGACGACCTGGACCCAGAGCCAGGAGATCATGTAGTACAGGGGCGGCGTCGATTCCAAGTTCCCGATCCCGGTGAGCATGTGGCTCATCGAGCGGTGAACCAGGTCGACGGTGCTGAGCTCATCTCCCCAGAAGCTCTTGGCGCCGAGGGTCGCGATGCGGAGCAGCGCCGAGAGCAGAACCAGCAAGATCAGGACGCGTGATCCCGGGGGTTGGGATCGCGTCGACGCATCGGTTTCGTTCATCGCGCTGCCATCGAAGGCGCATGACACCTTCACGGCTCTTCCTCAGCGCTCTCTAATGGCGGCCTCGGCCCTTGATCGCGCGGGCTGCGGGTCGAGCGGAAACGGCTCCGGGACGCCCGGAACTACCGCTTTCCATGCAATGCACAGGCCCTCGAAGCCGCCGGGCTGTCGGAGGGTCGCCCGGAATGGATCGCCACTGGGTGTTCTCCGCCCAATGCTCCAAAAACGCATCAACCCCCGCCTCGTTCCAAGCCGCGTAGGCGCGCTCGATTGCCTCGACGTTCTCCTCCGAAATCGCCCACGCAGTGGGAGAAGAACTGCTCTCCGCGTTCAGTACGGATGTGAGGGCGCAGAGTGAGCGACACATTCCTGTCCGTGGAGTTCCAGGTTGAACGAGAGATGGACGGCCACTGGTATCCCGTTGTTGGTGCCATTGAGGCCGAATCCGCAGACCAGGCGGTTGCCCGGGTCGCGTGGGCGGAAGGCTTGTACCGGGCCCGCCCGGCTGAGACTCCCGATGCCGCGCCGAGCCACTTCCGCGTTCCGCCTTGGGGTCAGCCAATCCCCTTGCCGCATCTCTAGGGGGGCCAACGCTGGGCTACATGCCGGGGGCATCGCGACTCCGGCGCCGACCCCAAACGCGAAAAAGCCCCCAACGGGAGGTGGGAGCTTCTCCGTAACGCCCCCGCCCAGGCGGGACTTGGGGGGCAGTGTGCCTGGGCGGACACCTTGAACGCTAGGGCCGCCCGATGGGGATTCGTCAGTGCTTACCACCGATCTACAGAAAGGAGCGCCCGTGTCCCGTCGACCATCAGCGTCTCCGGTCAGTCCGGGGTCGTGAAATCCGTCGAGGTCGACCTGAGCGGTTTCCAGAGCAACTCCCAGAAGGACGTGGATGTCCTGCTCAGGGGCCCAGGTGGACAGGTGGTGACGCTGCTCTCGGATATAGGCGGGAGACCCGCCGCCTCAAGCGTCGACCTTGGGCTGAAAGCAGGCGCGGCGGCGTTCCCGACGCCGGAGGCCCTGTGCGGCACCACAACGCTTACAAGCGGGTTCTTCGCGCCAACGGATAACGACAACGCAGCCCTTGACTGCGCACCCGCCTGCATCGCAGATCCTGCCCTCGATGCGAACAACACCTCCCTGGCGACGTTCAACGAAACCGGGCCCAACGGCACCTGGGAGCTCTACGTCTCGGATGATTGCCAAATCGACCACGGGTCGATCAACGGCTGGACTCTTGATCTGACTACGGGCCCGCCGGTCCCGCCGAGCCAGCCCTCGACAGCATCGCCGAAGAAGAAATGCAAGCACAAGAAGCACCGGCGCTCCGCAGCCAGCGCCAAGAGGAAGTGCAAGCGGCACTGATCTCGATCCGGCACCGGAAACCGGATACCCGCTTTCAAAGCAAAGCGCCGCTTCTCGTCCAAAGCGGTTACTCCGACAGCCCGGCGGCTTTGAGACCCTCAGCATGACTGACGAAATCGCGGACAATGATGGTCCTGCCGTCGCGATATGTCACCAGCTGGGCGAGACCCGATTGCACCCGGCGGACTAGAGCGAGTCGCCGAGCTGCCACGCAGATGTCGTTGCGCGCAAGGCGATGAGCACACCACCCGGACCCGTCGCGGCGGAGTAGGTCAGACCGTGCGGAGCGGGGCGGCCGCGACCGGCCGCCCCGACCCTGATCTCAGCTCCAGCCGGCCGCCCAGGCGTCCTGGTCGACCTTGTTCTCGAACCGGACGAGCTTGCCGTCCTTCATCTCGTTGACGTGCTCGAACGGCGCATCCAGCTCGGCGCCACTCTTGTTCTTGCCCTTGAAGCGGCCCTTGGTGATGACCGTGCCGTCCTGGTCGTCGAACTCATCGACCTCGGCCGAGAACTCGTCGAAGTTCTCAGGGACGGTCGCGAACACCTTCTCGGCGACTTCGTCTCGTCCATTGAACGTTCCGCCCGGCGCGGTGCCGCCACCCGGCTCAGTCCATTGGACGTTCTCGTCGTAGGTCGCAAGCGCTCCCGGGATGTCCCCCTTGTTGAAGCTGTCGTACGCGCTGCGCACGATCCCCACGTCCTGTTCAGACATCTCGTCTCCTCTCCCCTAGAAAGGGTCCGGTTGGGGTCCGTTACCGGACACTACCTAGCGAGCGCCCTCTCGCAAACCGCCGCTTTCCATGCAAAGCGCCGCTTCTCGTCCAAAGCACTACTCCGACGGGCCAGCGGCTCAGAGCTGCTTCTTCAGCTTCACCCTCACCGACTGGGTGCTCGGATCGCCGCCGGTCGGCGTGTAAGTAACGGCGAGGTTGAGCTTGACCTTGCCCTTCTCGTTCAGCTTCCGCTTCTTCTTGCCCTTCGCCTTGACCACCAGCGTGGCGATCCCCGCGGGAACGGCCTTGCTCGTGACCGCCCCGGTCGAGGCGACCTGTGCGCCCTGCCCCGATCCGGAGAAATCGCCGGGGTTGGGCAGATTGAAGGCCAGGGTCGCGGTGCCCTTCTTCTTGTTCCGCGTGACCGCCCCGGCGACGAACGAGTTCGTGGGATTGATCACGGCCGAGATGTCCACGCGATAGTCAGGGTCGTCATTGTCGAAGGCACCCGAGGCACCGTCGGACAGATTCGATCGGAACAGGTTCTGATCACCAGGCACCCCCAGAAAAAGCGCCGCCGGCCCCCCTGCAGCCGGTGGGGTGCTGTCGCCGAGCACATCTCCGGTCTTTACCTGGACGCTCAGGCCCGTGAACGTGTTCAGCATGCTGGGGCTCAGCGCCCGAGGGCCATCGTGAGCGACGGCCATGTACGTGTTCCCACCAAGGGGCCGGTAGATCTTCATCGTCAGAAGGCCCCCGTTGGCATTGGCGTAGGTGCTCCAAGAGGTGAGCGTCCCGTTCGCGGGCACGACGTAGCTAGTGCCCGAGGCGAGGGTTGCCTGCAGCAGGTCGAACGAGTCTCCGGTGGCCAGGCTCGCAGGGGGAGCGGTCTGCCCGATCGTCACCGACGCGGTGGCGGGCGAGGCGCTCGCGGCCAGCGACAGAGCCGCCACAACGGATGCGAGCGAAAGGCACCTTACGGACTTCCCTTGCCCCCTCCTCATCATGACCAACCTACCCGCGTTCGGAAGGGCGGTCAACTCCGACATCGCCCGCGCAGCATCGCGCTACGGAGTGTCGCTTCCCATGCAAAGTGGATAGCCGCTTCTCGTCCAAAGCAGCTACCGAGCCGGTACTGCCAGCCGATTGCTAAACGGGCTTTGTCTAGGGGGAGGCGGTCCAGCCGAACGTCACCCGCGCGGTCGTCGGTGAGTTGACTGGGCTGACCTGGAGAGCCAGGGTGGCCCCCGCCGGAACCTGGTGAGTCGAGGAGTCGGTGCAGCTCGTGGCCGGGTCGAAGAACTCGCAGGCGATGACGATCGAACCACCGTTGATGATCCAGCCGAACAGCCAGCCGTTGGTGGTCGGACCCGGAGCGACGCTGACGCTGGCGCTGAAGTTGCTGATCGTCAGAGGCGTCGCGGAGACGCCGAGGCTGACGTGCGCCGCCTGCGTATCCGGGGTGGTGAGTCCCACCGGAGCCAGGAAGTAGGAAAGGTTGGTCGGAACGTTCCCGAAGCTGCCGCCCAACTCTTGTGACTCTGCCGGGGGAATCGCGCTCGACTTGATCGTTGGATTGGGATAGGTCCCTGTCAGGTCTCCACCCGCCGCATCGCCGTTGCGGAGGAAGCTGGCGATCCCCTGGCCGCCGAGCTTGTCGGCATTGCCCGCCTTCGCCACCGAGAGGCCAGGAGCAGCGTTGCTGATCTCATTCCTGGCGATGTTCCTCGTCTGCTGTTTCTCCTTCTTGTTGAGGACGCTGATCGTGGCGACGCTGGCCACCGCGGTCCCAGCCACCGCGAATACCAGCGCAACGATTGCCACTGCCATCGAGGGCGACGGTCGCTTCTTTGGCATCTGAGATCTCCTCCGAGCAGTACGGGGCAGGGGGCAGTCCCCGAGGCGATCCTAAGCGCCGCGGTTGGAAGGAGTCAACCCGGGAATCGACGAGGCGAAACCGCCGCTTTCCATGCAAAGCGGCACCTCGCGCCACATTGGGCCACGGGGTGGTACTTCGTGCGCTAACCGACGGCCCGAGCTATCGAGACCACGATCAATACAAGCGCACCTATCCCCAGTGCCTTACGGAAACCGTTGACACCGTTCGCAGCCTCCTCGTAGGCCCAGACGGTGAACGCGACGTAGGAGATGGCGCGGGCGAGATCATCGATGACACCGCCGTCATCGGTGAGCCACGCTACGAGAAGTGCGGCCAGTGCAACCCAGAGTGGTGGGTTCGGGAACTGGCCGACTGTGTAACCGCGGATCTTGAGGTCTCGCTGGATGGCCGCGAGCTTAGGACCCACCTTTGAGGCATGTTCGGCCGAAGCCGCACTACGCTGAGCAGCGTCTAGCGGCCCGAGATCCTCGCCACCAGGGCGGCACGGTTATCAGCGGAACGGCCGTCGAGTCAGTTCCGCGCCCAGATCGCCCAGGTCAGCGCGGTGGCGAACGCGAGCCAGAGCGCGTAGGGGACGAGCAGCAGGCTCGCCAGGCGAGAAACGGACCACGCCCGGACTACGAGCGCGACGGTGGTGCCCTCGAGGGCGACGATCTCCACGCCGGCGGCTAGGGGACTGCGCCCCCGAAAGAAGATGAGCGTCCAGGCGAGGTTCAGGGCCAGGTTCGTACCGAAGAGGACGAACAGGGGACGTTGCTCCTCACCGCCCCGGGACCGCAGGCGGAGCATCGACGCGGCGATCAGTGCGTAGATGACGGTCCAAACAGGGCCAAAGACGGGACCGGGCGGCTGCCACCACGGCTTCTTGAGGCGGCGGTACCAGCGGCTCTCGAGGACTGGAGTTGTGGCGAGCGCACCGATGGCCGCGGTCGCTGCCACCGCCCCGACGATGCCCGCGCCGTCACGCGCCGCCACCCCCGGCGGGTGGTGCTCAGGAGGTGGAGATCCCGTCTCCTGCGACATCGTCCGCGCAGTATCTCGTGGCGGAGTACTGCTTTCCATGCAAAGCAGCTATCGCGCCGGCCGTTCCTGGATCCGGTTCCGGGCGTGGTACCAGACTGAGAGAAACTGACCTGATCTCAGGTGATCTCAGCGTGTGCCTGGTATGGCTCGGCATGAGCCCACTGAACGCCTTCAAGGCTTCTCATAACCCGAAGATCGCGGGTTCGAATCCCGCCCCGCTACTCGCGAAAGCCCGCTCAGGCGGGCCTTTCTATTTCGCGGTTGTGCCCTTCGCGCGGGTCTTCGTGCTCTTCGCCCGGGCCGACCCTCCTTTGGCGCGGGCCGTTGTGCCCTTCGCGCGGGAGGGCGCCGGCTCCTCGGTCAGCGCCTTCTGGAGCCTGGGCATGTCGGCCGAGAGCGTACGACTCAGCTTGCCCATATCCCGGCGCTGATCCTTCAAGAGCTGTTGCACATTGCGGACCATGTCGCGGCTGCCCCGGCCCAGATCCTTCTGCAGCTCGGCCAGCGCCTTCTGGACCTGATCGAGCGAACCGCCCGCACGCTTCAGCGCAGCCTCCGCCCGCTTCTTCGTCGCATCAGTCGACGCACGTACGCGCTCGGGCGTCTTCTTCCTTGCTGGCATGGGCGCTCCTTACCTCGGGAACTACACGAGTCTAAGGCCGCCGCACGACACCGCATCGGGCCACCTAGGTATCAGCCGTGCCACCGAAACGGAGCAAGACTCAACTCAGAGCATCGAGCGCCTCAGGACCGAGTGGCGGCGATCAGCTCTTCGATCGCGTCGGCGGCGGCTGGAGCGCCCCCAGCGCTCCGGAGGTCACGCCCGACTGAGCGTGCGGTTTCGCGGTATGGACCGGAGATCACCGCGTCGGCCGCCGCCCGGATCCCTGCCGGCTTCGCGTCACGAGCCTCGATCATGCGGCCCGCGCCCAGCTCCGCGACCCGTGCCGCGATGATCCCCTGCTCGGGCGACTGCGGATAGAGGAGCAGCGGAACGCCGAGCGCCAGTCCCTCGCTCACGCTGTTCATCCCTCCGTGGGTGATGAACAGAGCCGCCCGGCGCAGGACCGCGAGCTGGGGAACGGTCCTCCTGACGATGCAGTTGCCTGGCAGCGGGCCGAGCGAGGCGGGATCGACGTTGAGGCCGACCGACAGGAGCAAGATTTCGTCCCGGTCGGCGAACGCCTCGATGCAGGCACGGAGAAAGCGAACGCTCGGCGCTGCGACAGTCCCCATCGAGACGTAGACGAGCGGCGTGTCATCGAGGCTCCGCATGAGCGCCGGATCGGGATCCTCCGTGTCGCGCACGAGCGGGCCGACGAACCGCACCGACTCGTCGAAGAGCTCCGCGTCCGGGAGGAATGAACGTGACGTGTAGACGATGGTCAAGCGGTCGCGAAACAGGAACAGGTCAAAGAGTCCTCCGACCTCGACGTGATAGGTCCGGCGCAGCCGCCGTGCGGCGCGCCGAAAGCGGAGGTAGCCCGGTGCCCCGGCGCTCGCCGCTCGCGCGAACTGGGCTGGTGTGGTGTGCTCCCGAAGCAGGCTGGGGTCGATCGGTAACGCGCTCAGCGATGAGACGCCCGGGATCCCGGTGGCACGGGCTGCCAGGCGCCCCCACGGGCACATCGCGTCGCTGATCACGACCGCCGGGCGCTCGCGTCGAAGCTCGGCGATGGAGAAGGGCATGAGATCCTCGGCAGCCCGGGCGAGCACGCCGGCAACCCGAAGGTAATTGGACGGGAGCCGGGAGTGGTCGTAGGTGAGATGCCGACCGTAGCTCCGGAACTCGGCGCCCTGTCGCTCCACCTGGTCTTGGAACCGATCGCCGGTGTAGTAGAGGACCTTGGTGCCGCGGCGGCTGAGCTCGGCTACCAGCGGCAGCGTCGGGTTGACATGCCCTGAGGCCGGCAGGTTGAAGAAGACGAGGCTGTCCGGGCTTCCCTCCCGGTCCACCGGGCGAGTATCGCACTGCCCCGAGCGACGCCTCGTTCGCTGGATCGATCCGCGCTAGGGTCGGTCCGTGAGCGAGAGGAGGGAGAAGTTGCTCTCCGAGCGCCTCCGTGACGAGCGCGGAAGACAGGTCGTCTTCGTCTCGCATTGCCTCCTCAACGAGAACACGCGCTACCTGGGCGGCGCCTTCCACTCCGGGGCCGTGCCGGAGATCGGCGAGCTTCAGCGCCTCGGCATCGGGATCCACCAAATGAGATGTCCCGAGCGCCAGGCTTGGGGCGGGACGGTGAAGCGCCTCATGATCCCGGCTTACGGTTCAAAGGGCACGGTCGTCTACCGGTTTCGGGCTCCTCTGCTGCGCGTCTTCGTCTGGTACACGCGCCTGGTCTATTGGCGGCTGGCCCGCGCGGTCGTCAAGGACATCCGGGAGTACCAGCGCTCCGGAGTGCGCGTGGTCGCGATTGTGGGTGTCGGGGCTTCGCCCTCCTGTGGGGTGACGACAACGCTCGACCTCCGCCGCTCGTTCGAGGTGATCGCCGGCTGTCCCGTGGCCGAGCTGAACCGTGAGACCTTCAACCAGCGGGCCATCGTCGATTGCCGCACGGCCGGCGAGGGACTCTTCCTGCGCACGCTCGCTCGGCAGCTCGCTCGGCGCGGGATCACCGTTCCGCTTGCGGAGTACGACCTGGTGGCGGAGATGCGCGGCGCGCCACAGCTCGGCATGCGCGGGTTGATGGGTTCGGGCGCTTAGGAGTCCGTCCTAGCGCTCGATCGGGCCGGGCAGCAGGAAGGGGTACGGCCGCCGCCTGACCCGACGGCGCCAGGCACGATCGAGCCTGCGGATCCGGAGCAGGGCGGCCCAGAGCCGGGCGTCCGAGCGGTAGTGGCGGCGCACCTCGTCCTCGGTGAGCGGCTCGTCCAGGTGTGCGTTGACGCTGTCGAGGAACGTCGGGAGCCAACCCTCGAGCCGCTCCTTCAGCAGGTTGCCCGCCAGGTCCAGGTAGACCTTGCGGAGATCGCGGTAGGTGTCCAGGATTCCCGGGGCGACGAAGCGGCGTAGCGGCCACCGCAGGATCGCCGGATAAGCGTCCGCGAGCAGGTCGAGGTCGAGCTGGGAGTCGCCCTCGGGCGACCAGATCAGCGGCGTGGAGACGTCGAAGTAGGTGAGCTCGTCGCCATCCCAGGTCCAGTTGGCGAGTTGCGCGTCCAGGCCGAGCCGGGGGCCAACCGCCGCAGCCGCGGCGGAGGCGACGGCCTCGATCAGGGGATGCCCCGCCTCGGGGTCCGCCGGCCGCAGGGTGGTGGTCGCCAGATGCTCGGCCGGGAGCATCGGCTGCACTACGTACCCCGCGACGCTGCCGTCGCGGAGCTCGACGGCGCGCATCTCCGTCTCGACGACCCGCACGCCGGCGGCGCCGAGTGCCTTGAGGTAGTCGTCGAGGGTGGCCCGGTAGGCATCCAGCCGTTCCCGGGAGCGGAACGGGGGAAGTCGCTTGCACGCGAAGCGCCCGCCGCCGGGCGGCCAGCTCAGGACGAGTGAGATCTCCCCGTAACCCAGGACGGGGAGCCCCCTCTCGTCGCCGGACGAGAGGGCAGCCTCGACCAGGTCCTCGAGGCGGCGGAGCTCATCGTCGGAGAGGGCGGCGAGAGCGGTCTCCGTGCCGGTCATGACAGCGCGGCGCCGACCGCCGCGGCGATCTCGTCGACCTCCGACTCGCTGAC
Organism: uncultured Solirubrobacterales bacterium; assembly: GCA_963744105.1. GTDB lineage: Bacteria > Actinomycetota > Thermoleophilia > Solirubrobacterales > 70-9 > DASUPK01. Next base: position 42,703 of record CAVUSJ010000002.1, read on the forward strand.
GATCAGCGGGGGCTTGAACTGGGTCACGGAGTGGTCGTGCTCGGCGTACACGGCGAAGACCCCGGAGTCGATCAGCTGCTTGGCGGCCATCACCCCTCCTTGCTCGTGCTCGAACACCAGGCCCATCGTGAGTCCGAAGCGCCGAAGCTCGAACGGCATCTCCGCGAAGGCGTGCTCGAATCGCTGGCCCAGCTCCTCCACCCGCTCCAGGAAGCCGGGCGTCGAGATCTGGTCCATGACGGCGCCGGCTGCGACGCAACCGATCTCCGCACCGCCGAAGGTCGAGACATACGAGAAGGGGTGGCTCTCGAAGAAGGACTCGAGCTCCTCCGTGATCAGGGTGGCGCTGACCGGATAGACGCCGCCGCCGAGGCCCTTGCCGGTGATCAGCATGTCCGGCCTCACGTCCTGCTGCTGGTAGTACCAGGCGGTCCCGGTGCGACCCAGGCCGGTCTGGACCTCGTCGAGGATCAACAGGGCGCCGGCATCCCTGGCGGCCTCGCCGACCTCGCGCAGGTAGCCGGGATCGGGCGGGACGAAGCCGAGCGTCGCCGGGATCGTCTCCATGATCACCGCCGCAGTTTCGGAGTCGATCTCGCCCCGAATGGCCTCGATGTCGTTGAACGGGACGTGTACGAAACCGCTCGGCCCGAACCCGAAGGGCTCGAGCCAGCGGGGGTCGCTGGCGGCCAGTGCGAACCCGCTGGCCCCGTGGTAGCCGCCGAGCGCGGCGACGATCTTGGGCCGGCCGGTTACCGCTCGAGCGAGTCGCAGCGCGAGGTCGACGGACTCGGTCCCAGACGGGGTGAAGACGGCGTGTGTGAGCAGGCCATCGGTGCTCGCCGCGAGTTGCTCCGCCAATCGCGCTCGGTAGCCGCTGACGAGGTGATGGTTGCCGACGTCTACGTGATCCAGGCCCTCCCGCACGGCGGCGACCACCGCTGGATGCCGGTGGCCCAGATTGAAGACGCCGCCGTTGCAGTGACAGTTCCAGTACCACCGATCCGAGTAGGCATCGCGGAAGCGGGCGCCCTCCCGCTCCCCGATCACGAGGTCGACCCCGATCGCCTCGAGGGCCCTCGCCTTGCCGCGGTCGACGTGAGAGGCGAAGGCCTCGACCGTCTCCTCGCGCGTGCCATAGGGCTGGCCGGCGGTCGCGCTCTGCGTCTCACCCGAATCTTTCATGGGCGGCCCTCCTGGTCGCTGTGTCCTCACGCTGAACCTAGCGCCTTCATCCTTTCGTGGGCTCGAGCCCTGCGCGGTACGCTCGCCGGGCAATGGCCCTCGACGACCGGCTGGACCTCTATGAGGTCAAGGCGCAGTTCGAGCGCTTCACCGAGTGGCTCGACCTGGGCGAGATCGTCGCCGACCTGGGGTTTCTGCGCCGGGCGCGACGAACGCTGCTGCCCCTGCCACTGATCGACCGACCCGCGCCGATCGACCCCTCGGCGCACCTGCAGCCGTTCCGCTCGCGACCGGTGCCGGAGCTTCAGGGCAAGCGGATCGCCCTGGTGGCCTCTGGGGGCGGCGGGGCGGCCGTGGCTCTCGCAGGGGTGAAGCGCGCCTTCGAGGAGGCGGGAGTCGAGCCGGCCGAGATCATCGGGTGCTCCGGCGGCGCGATCTGGGGCTCGATGTGGGCGGCGGGGATGACCTCCGACGAGATGACGGACTTCTCGCTCTCCTGGCGGCCGGAGGACTACCTGGACATTCAGTGGCTGAAGCTGCCGCGGTTCGCCCTCTCGGCGCTCAGAGGGTTTTCGGGGCTGGCGAAGGGGGAGGCGATCGAACGCCTCTTCGACACGCGGCTGACGAGGATGCCGTGCGGGGAGGCGCCGATTCCGATCACGACGATCGTCTACAACATGGACCTCGGCAGGGTCGAGTACTTCGGGTCGAGGCGCACGCCCGAGGTCACCATCGGCCACCTCGTCCGGGTTGCGATCGCGCTGCCGCTGTTCATCGAATCGGTTTCCGTACGCGGCCATCTCTACGTGGACGGGGGGATCATCGAGAACTGGCCGGCACAGCCGGCGATCGACGCCGGTGACCGCTTCGACCACGTGATCGGCGTCAACCTGATGCTGCCCAAGGGTTTTGAGCCCCGGGACATAAGCGGCTGGCCGGATAGGACCGGCGGCCTGCTGCAGGCGAGCCGACAGCTGCAGCAGGGCTACCACCTCGAATTGGCGCGGCGGGCGAAGGACGAGCTGGGGGAGAAGCTGATGCTGATCGAGCCGATCGACGAGGCGGAGATCCGAGGCGTCTCGTTCTACGACCTGTTTCTGGACCGGACGCAGTGGCCGCGGCTGATCCAGCAGGGCTACGAGTCGGCGACCCGGGTGCTGCAGGATTTCCGCTGAGCCCTCGGCGCAGCTGCGCAGGGGCTCCATACTCTGCGCATGCCAGTTGTCGACGCCGAAGAGCGGCCGACACCAGAGAGCCGCCCTCCCGCGGGGCTCACCGCCCTGATCGAGCGCTTCGACCCAGATGTGATCGACGTGCCCAGCGGCTCAGCGCGCATCCGCCTGGCCGTCGATGGCGAGGGCGCGTGGGACGCGGTGATCGATGACGGCGCGATCGAGTTGCAGCGGGCGATCGAACGCCAGCCCGACGCCCTGTTGAGCGCCGACTGGGCAACCTGGGAGGAGATCGCGCGTGACGTGCGCGGTGGGATGGTCGCCTTCCGCGAGCGCCGCCTCAGCGTCCGGCAGAATCTGCATCTCGGCGTCGGCTTCCTTGCCGCCACCAGCGCCATAGCCGACGAGCGCAGGCTTCGCTTCGAATCCTTTCGCACCCGGCTCGGCACGATCTCGACGCTCTCAGCGGGCGAGGGCGATCCCGTGATCTGCGTGCACGGGCTGGGCGCGACCAAGGCCTCATTCCTCCCCACGGTCGCCGCGCTCGCCGAGCACCATCGAGTGATCGCGATGGACCTGCCGGGGTTCGGCGATTCCGACAAGCCGCTCGGCGCCCCCTATGACGCTCCCTACTTCGCCGGCGCGATCGAGGCCCTGCTCGACGAGCTGGAGATCGAGCGCGCCCACCTGATCGGCAACAGCATGGGCGGGCGCGTGGCGATCGAGATGGGGCTGCTGCGACCCGAGCGCACTATGAGAATGGCCCTGCTCTGCCCGGCGCTCGCCTGGTTGCGAAGTCGCCGCTGGCGGTGGCTGCTCCAGGCACCGCTCCCAATGCTCGGCCTGATTCAGCCGGCGCCGCGGGTGATCACCGAGCCGATCGTCCGCAACCTCGTTCCGGGTGGCAAGGACGGCTGGTCTGCCGCGGGCGTGGACGAGTTCCTGCGCTCCTATCTCACGCCGCGCGGCCGGGTCGCGTTCTACGAGGCGGCACGGAACATCTATCTCGACGAGCCGCTCGGCGAACGCGGCTTCTGGAGTCGCCTCGCCCAGATGGCGCCCCGGACACTGTTCATCTGGGGGCGCCACGATCAGCTCGTGCCGCTGGGCTTCAGGAAGCACGTCGAGCGGGCACTTCCCGCGGCGCGTCACCTGGAGCTCGACTGCGGCCACGTGCCGCAGCTCGAGGCACCGAAGCAGACGCACGACGCGATCCGGGAGTTCTTCGCCTGATGACCATCCTGATCGGCCACGGTGGTGCGAGCGCGATCGCTCCGGCGAATACGATCGCATCGTTCGACGCAGCCCAGCGAGCGGGTGTCGACATGATCGAGTTCGACGTCCGGCCGCGGGGATCGCGGTTGCTGGTGGCGCACCTCGCCCCCCAGGCTCGCCGCCGCGGCTGCCTGTCCCTCGACGACGCCCTCGACCACCTCGCGCAGCCGCGCTTCTCGGGGATCGGGTTGAACGTGGACGTCAAGGGCCGGGGCTGCGAATCGGCGATCGTGGCGATGCTGCGCGGGCACGGCCTGCTGGAGCGCTCCCTGATCTCTTCTCAGTCGGTGGACATCGTCGAAACGGTGCGGACGGTCGCGGCGAATGCCAGGACGGCAATCTCGATCGGCGGATACATCTCTCGCCGCGCCAACCACTGGCACCCGCGCGCCTGGCGTGAGCGGTTGCTGCACGAGCTCGCGGCCGGCCGCTTCGGCGACGTGATGCTGCACCACAAGCTCGTGGAAGCTGAGATCGCGGATGCCATCGAACGACTCGGTCGCCGGCTGTTCGCCTGGACCGTCGACGAGCCGGCGCTGTTCGCCAGGATCGCCGATCTCGGCGTCGCCGGTGTGGCGACGAATGACCCGGTGCGCCTCCGGGCGCCGTATTGACGGCGAGCGGCCGCCGGCTGGCGCGAGCCTCAGCCCGCGCATCGCGGGCTTTGCTCGTCTCCGCAGCGGCGAGCATCGCGTTCCTCGCAGGCCCTGCCCCGGCGCCAGCCAACCCGAACGCCCTGAGGGCCCTGATCGTCGAGGCGCTGTGCAAGCCGAGCACACCGGCGGCCACCTTGCGCGATCAGATCCTTGGCAAGTCAGGCGGAGCGACGGTCCAACTGTTCGACGGGGCCGCCGCGACCCCGAGCGTTGCGCAGCTCAGCTCCTACGACGTCGTTGTGGCGATCGGAGATTGCAGCTGGCTTGCACCCGTGGCGATGGGCGACAACCTCGCCGACTTCCAGGACGGAGGAGGCGTCGTCGTCGCAGCGGGCGCTGACTGGCGGGGCGGCGCGGGCGGCAGGCTCTTCGGCCGCTGGATCACGACCGGCTACTCGCCCTACGCGGTCGGCTCCAGCCCGGCCTTCGCCTACGACACCGTGGGCTGGCAGGACTCGTCCAGCCCCCTTCTGTCCGGGATCCCGACCTTCCAGGACGATGAGGGAGAAAGTCCCCTGTCGGCCTATTACCGCGACTCAGTGTCACTGGCGGCGGGCGCAGCGGAGATCGCCAGGTGGACCGATGGCACACCGGCAGTGGCGGTCAAGGGCCGCGCCGTGGGCCTCAACGCCTATGTCGGCGACCACTACGGCTCGTCCGCCTGGAGGGGCAACTTCGGTGCACTCGTCGTCAACGCCGCCGAGGTCCTCGGACGCCACACACTGACCGTCGGCAAGCAGGGAAACGGACGGGGCGTCGTGACAAGCGCACCGCTCGGTATCAGGTGCGGCAAGAGCTGCGAGGCGGACTACGTCAACGGCACGGAGGTGACGCTCACAGTCACGGCGCTCGGTCCTGCCCGGTTCACCGGTTGGACCGGGCCGGGGTGTGGCGGCCTGCCGGCCTGCACGACGGTGATGAACGCCCCGAGGACTATCGCCGCCAGATTCATCGCCTGCGTCGTGCCCGCGCTGAAGGGCATCCGTCGCAAGGCCGCCGGCCGACGGCTGAGGCATGCCCATTGCCGCCTCGGAGGGATCAGAGGCAACGGTGAGAAGGTCACGAATCAGAGCCTGAAGCCCGGCACCGTGCGGAGGCCGGGCCGGAAGGTCAAGTTGGGCACTGCCTGAGCCTCTATTCCCGGCGTCCCAGGTACTCCGATTCGAGCACCAGGTCCTTGAGCAGCGATTGGTACTCGACGTGGGTTTCGTGCTCGCTCGTCCGCCAGGTGCGTCCTTCCTCGGTCTGCATGAACTCGCGGTAGTCGGGCGCTCCAGGCTGCCTGATGTTGTCGGCGACGACCACCGAGCCGGTGTGCAGCCAGCCCCGGTCCAGGATCCGCCGGAGGTCGGGCAGATAGGCAGCCTTGTCGTGATCGATGAAGACGAAGTCCAGCGATCCGCTGGCGAAGCCGTGCTCAGACTCGAGCCTTGTGATCGTCTTGTCCCCATCGCCGAGCGTCCCGACGAGCACCGTCAGCTCCTCGCCGACGCCGGCGTGATCCCAAATACGGCGTGCGATCGCAGCGTTTTCGGCGTTGAACTCGATCGACACGAGCCGCGCCCCTTCGGGCATCACGCGGACGGAGCGCAGGGCGCTGTAGCCGCAGTAGGTCCCCAGCTCCAGCAGCTGGTCCGGCTGGGTCCGTCGGATCGCCGCGTCCAGGATCTCGCCCTTCTCGTCGCCGACATTGATCAGGAAGCTGCGGTGATACGCGAAGTCATCGACTACGCGGATCACATCGTCGAGGTCGCCCTGACGAGCCTCGGCCTCGACGTGCCTGGCAAGCGCCAGCTCCCGCCCGTCGCCCACCTGCCACTCGGTCTCCAGGCGCCGCCTGCCCAACAGCATGCGCACGATCGACCAGCGCAGGAACGGAAGTCGCTTCCCCCCAAGCTCGGATAGCTGCGTCATCGCTGGGCGTAGTGGCAGAACTCGAGGCCAAGGGGCTCTGCGGGACGGCGATCGAAGAACACGGAGGTGACCCCCGAGGCGGGATTGGTGCAGCGGTGGCCCTGCAGCGAGGCCGGTGATCGGAATCCCTGGGCCTCCACCAGCTCGCCCAGCTCACTGAAACGCTCTGGGCTGCTCACCCCGAATGCCAGGTGTGCGCCGATTCCCTGGCGAATCCAGTCGTCGAGAACATTGCGCTCGACCCCGCGCGGTATCGCCACCTCGACCCTCAGCGACCCACGATCTGGGTCCGCGGCGAGGGCTTCGAAGATCGTGGTGGGTACCGTCCGGCCGGCGAGTTGTGCGAGCTGCCTCGTCAGGATCGTGCTCGGGAAGGTGTGCCCGTCGGAGCCGAACCCGGCGTCCGCGGCGGCCGAGTCGAGCGCTCCCTCATCCTCGGGGGCCGCCATGAAGCCGACGTGGTCGATCCCCGAGACCAGCGAGGTGATGGTGCTCGTCGCGGTGCGCTGCGGCAGCAGCTGCTCCAGGCACTCCTCGGCGCTCGCCGTCGTCATCAGTCGGGCCGCACCTTGGAGAGCGGCAGGGACTCGATCCGGGTCAGTACTGAGGAGCACCTGGCTGATTAGCACGTCCACGTAACGGTACGCCGCCGGGGACGCGCGCAACCTGACGAGGTGGCCAATCCCTCTTCCGTGCGCCCGCGTAGCCCTGAAGATGACCCTGGCTGGTACGACCCAGGCAACGGGCCGGTGGCCGGCTGGCGCTTCGAGGGTCGGCGCCGGCGTGACGCCGTTCCAGACCGACGCCGAGGCCACGATCCGGCTCGCAGTGCGTGCCGAGCAACTCGGTTACGCCCGCTTCGGCACCGCCGAGGGGTGGACCAACGACGCTGTCGTGATGCTCGCGCAGATCGCGGGAGTGACCTCGCGGATCGGCCTCGCCACGGCCGTGCTCCCGGTCTGGAGCCGCACGCCGGCGGCGATCGCGATGGCCGCGGCGGGCCTCCAGCGGGCGTCCGACGGCCGCTTCGCCCTCGGCCTCGGTGCGAGCAGCCCGCCGCTCGTCGAGGGTTTGCACGGGCTCACCTGGGACCAACCGGTCGCTCGGATGCGTGCGACGCTCGTCGCCGTCAGGGCGCTGCTCGGCGGCGCTCGCCTGCCGCTGGACCGGCAGGGCGTCAGACCGCTGCGCCTGGGGGCACCGCCCGAACAGCCCGTACCGATCCTCCTCGCAGCGCTCGCCCCGGCCTCGGTCCGCCTGGCCGGTGAGCTGGCGGACCAGTGGCTGCCGTTCCTCTGGGCCCGCTCGCGACTTTCCGACGGCCGAGCCCTGCTCGCCGAGGGCGAGGCGCTTGCCGAGGTCCCGGCGGCGACCGCGTTGACCGCCAGCGTCCCGCTCGCGATCGGTGAAGATGAGGCGACCGCCCGGCGGATCGCCGCTGGCTGGCTACTCGCCTACCTCACGCGCATGGGGCCCTTGTATCCGCGGATGCTGCGGGATCAGTTCGGATTCGCGGATGCGGCCGATGCACTGCTCCGCGCCAACGAGGGCGGTGGGGCGCCGCAACTACCCCCGGCGGCGGAGGGGCTGGCGCGAGAGGTGACCGTCATGTGCAGCTACGACGAGGCGCCCGATGCCGTTCGCGACTGGCTCGAGGCGGGGGCGGACGCGATCGACCTCGTGTTGCCTCTCGGATTGCCGGAGGAGCAGCTCCAAGAGATGCTCCAGGCCGCCGCGCCCTTAGGGGAAGCTGCACATTCGAAGGCCTAACGCTTGCTTGGCCAAGCCCTAACCCGCGAGGAGGAGGATGGGTGGCATGAAGACCAGCATTCAGAGCAAACGCATCTCGCGGCTGGCGGCCGCCCTGCTCTCGGCGACGGTGCTCGGCTCAGCGCTGGCGCCCGCAGGAATCGCAGCCAGCCAGGCGAACGATGGAGTCCGGGCGAAGGCGACCTCCCGAGCCGACGACAAGTGTCGGCAGATCAAGAACAAGAAGAAGCGCAAGCAATGCATCGCCAAGCATGAGGGCGCCAACCATCACTGAGCGTCTCGTCGGCTGATTCAGGCCCGGAGAGTCCAGCTGAGGCTGGGCAAGAAGAGTCCCTCGGGGCGCATGAAGGCGGCTGGAAGTGTGAGGCTATCTGTCGCAGTCCTACCCAAGGAGAGACATGGCAGACAGCGTCTATCGAGTCACCGAAGTGGTCGGCGTCAGCTCCGATTCGTGGGAGCAGGCGACGAAGAACGCCGTTGAGAAGGTCAGCGAGACCGTGCGCGACCTGCGGATCGCCGAGGTCGTTCGCCAGGACGTCACGATCGACGGCGGAAAGGTTTCCGAGTTCCGCATTCGGCTCGGGGTCTCGTTCAAGTACGACACGGGCGGCTCTTGAGGCCTGAACCCGAGCGCCGGAGGAAACGGCCCAGAGGCATCTCATAGACCGAAGGTCGCGGGTTCGAATCCCGCCCCCGCTACTCACGAAGGGCCCGGACATCCCGGGCCCTTCGTGTGCAGGATCTGCGTGGGCTTGTGGGCGTCGTGCGAATACGGACACGCGCTTGTTGCGCTCCTCGGCGCCGACGAAGTCGTCTCGAGGGGACGACCTAGCGCCGCCTTAGACTGGCCGGGTCTTGGCGCCCGGGGAGAGACGGTCCACGCGTGGTCTGCGCGGCTTGGCGGCCCTCGGGCTCATCCTGCTTGCGGCGCTGGCCCTTGCCGCTGTCGGCCACGCCACCGATCGGAGTTACCGAAGTAGCCCTGCGGCGTGCCAGCGTCTCGGGCAGAAGCTGACCCGGCAGAGGAACGGGCTCGCCAGGGCGCGCAGCAGGGCGAGGCGGTCGGTGATTCGCAGCAACATCAGGATCACCAGCAGGCTTCGCGGGCTGGCCTGCCACCCCCAGCCGCCCCCTCGACTTCCCCGGGATTTCTCGGGCAGCGGTCGCTATCTCGTTCCGGATCTCGGCGTGAACGTCCCGTTCACCTGGCGGGGAAGCGGCGGCAACAGCCAGATGATCGCCGGAGGCGAGAGTTACCCGATCTATTTCACGAACCTGATCTTCGGCAACTCCCTCTACACCATCACCTACAAGTGGCCCGGTGTGAACGGATCATCCCTGCTCTCGGATCCCAGGATTCACCCTCGACCAGCTGAACCAGATCTTCAGGGGTGCGGCGTACGTCGGGCCCGAGATCCTGAACCGAAACAGGCCTCGCTACGTGAATCATTTTCGGCTCGCCAGCGCTCTCCCTCAGGGTCCTCCAGGGCTCTTTCCGCGGATCCCCTTCGCCGAGGCGGACATCTACGTCGATGAGAGGGATCCCACGACGTTCTGGCGGATCCTCCACTTCGGTTTCCAGAACCTCTACGACCCGAACCTGGACGAGTGGATCCACATGCACACCTTCAAGCACACGGCCGGAGCGGTGACGCTCCCGCCGACCTGCCAGCCTCCGGCGTAGCGCCGTCGTCGCGGAGCTAGCCGACCAGCCTGAAGTGCGCCTTGGCGGTCGCGGTGTTCCCGTAGCCGTCCGTGGCCGTGCCTGTGACGACCACCTTCCACCGCCTGTTGCTCGCCGCCCGGATCTTCTTGAGCGCGGCCTTCGTGAATCGGAGCCTGATCTTCTTGCTGACTCCGGCCTGGACCGAGGCTGTTGACCGTTTTGCGTCCAGCGCCTCGGAGAGAACACGCGAAGCCTTCGAGGAACCCGCTCCCGCGCCCTTCACCTTCGCGCCGAGCTTCACGGTGGCGGCCTTGTCCACCTTGACGGTGACCGCCGCCGAGCGGAGGCTCTGCGTCTTCCTGGCCTGCAGCTTCTGGACGGGGTTCGGTTGCTTCTCGACGCGGAACGAGCCCCTCATGAACGGGTGGATCCGGCAGAAGTACGTGTAGGTGCCCGCGGGCAGGTCGGTTCGGCGTCTTCCAGGGCAGTGCGCCGGAGGCGGGTGCACCGTCAAGGGAATCTCTGGTTGCCGTTGTGCCGAGCTCGCCGGAGTCGAAGGTCACCGGCCCGTTCGCGATCGGATAGGCGATGCCGGTCCTGCCCGTACAGGGGTCCTTGCAGGCCGTGATCGTGTGGAAGGCGTTGATTGCCGGGATCGCGTCGTTGTTCTGGAAGTTGAGGCTTGGCCGGGCTGGATCGTGGGCACCGTGAGGCCGGTATTCCCGGCGTGGTACGCGAACGACTGGATGTTGACCGTGTTGCCCGGCGAGGGAGCGCTCGGCAGCGAGAACGGGTCCGCGGCGCCCGTCGACTCCCCGCCGTGATTGTCGTTCTCGGCCAGGTGCCCGTGGGTCTCGACCCCGTCTTCCGGGATGCAATCCGGGGGGGAGGTGTTCGGCGTCGGGCAGGCGCCCCACTGGGCGTTCTGGGAGCCCGACAGGTCTCCGTCATAGACGGCGACGGGCATGATCCCCATCACCTCGTACCAATCGGCTCTCGAGGTGTCGTAGGTTGCGTGCACGCTGAGCTTGTCGCCGGCGTTCACCTGCACGCATCCAGTCCGCCGACGTCCCCTTCATCGCGACGTCCCACGAGACCTCTCCCGCTGGTTCGTAGTAGTGCGCGTCGGAGGTGAAGATGGTGTTCGTGATGGCTGTTGCCGCGGGTGTCCTCCAGCGTGCGTGTTGAGACCGCCGGGGTGCAGGTGGCCGGCGGTGCCGATCAGCGTGTCGGTGACGGTGTTCCGGCACTGTCCAGCTCTGGGCAGCGCCGAGGCAGCCGTGGCTGCCAGGTGCCCACGAGGCCTCACCTCCGGCGCCGCCGCACGGATGGAGATCCGCGGCGGGCGCCTGGTCGGGGAACGTGTAGGTGCCGTTGTGGCCGTCGGAGCGCAGGGCGTCGAAGACCGGATAGAGGCTCGGGTTGCCGGCGACGTCCATCCACTTGGTCGTCACGGTCTTCATCGTGGCGGCCGTGGGCGTGCCGTCGGGAACGAAGTCGATTCGCCAGACGAGGTAGACCTGCGAGGTCTGCGCCAGCAGGTCGTGCAGCATGTCGTTGAGGATCCAGGAGTCGCCGGGGAGGCTTCGCCAGCCGAATCCCTGCGGCAACTGCTGGATCGTCTTCTCCTCGCCGGCGGCGAACTGGGGATTGCCGTTAACAGCCCAGACCGCGTGGTGGAGGTGCAAGACGTCGACCCTCGGGACCGATCCGTCCGTGTAGACGAACTCCGGGTCGAAGCGGGTGATGTACCCGGGCTGCTGCGGCCAGAGCTTCTCGCCAACCGTGTCAACCGCAGCCCGCAGCTTGATGATGTTCTGCCCCGGCGCGATGTTGATCGGGCCATAGCAGTAGGTGATCCGCTTCATGTCGGTGCCGTAATCCACCTCCGGAATGGCGTTCGGCTTGTCGGCGATCGGAGGGCATCCGGCGGTCTGCGGGGTTCCGTCGATCACCACGCCGGCCTTTGCCGCGGGCGAGATCAGCAACGACCCCGCGAATGCGAATGCCGCGAGCAAGATGCGAATCCTGAGACCTGCAGAAGCTTCCATGCTCCCTTTCCCGCTGACTCAAAGTCAACGTATCACGCTAACCCGACTTTCCGGAGATCGATTCGGTTCTGCTCAGTCCGAGCCCGGCTCGTAGTTCCCGAACGACCACTCGTATCCCTCGGGGTCGAGCACGCGGGCACGCTGAGTGCCCCATTCGGTCGGCTCGGGCTCGAAGACGGTGGTCGCACCGGCCTCGATTGCTGCCCTGTACATCCCTTCGACGTCGTCGGTCTGCACGTAGGTGCCGTGCCCGACGGTCCGCCCGTGAAGCTCTGGTTGCTGGAGGTCCTCGACGCCTCCGACGATCATCACCATCGCGTCCCCCATCCTGAGCTCGGCATGACGCAGGCTCCCGTCAGGGTGCGGCCAGGTGAGGAGCAGCTCGAATCCGAGCGCTTGGAGCCAGGAGATGGCCCGCTCCGGGTCCCTATACCCGAGCTGGGGATAAAGCTGAGTCAAGGCACGAAGCAGGCTATCGCCCTCCTCAGCGGCCGATGTGGAAGCCGATTCGCTCCGGGATCCTGGCCAGGCCGCTGCTGAGCGGGCCCGGCGGTCTCGCCCCGCTCCTCGGCCGCCTCCTTCGCGACCAGGGCAGCCCGGATCGCATTGCCTCCGAGCCACGATGGCCAGTCCGGTCGGGACTCGCTGCGGAGCCGGCGTCGACCAGGGGCAGCCGCGCGTGCTCGTCGCGCCGGCCGAGCGCCAGGGATGCAGCCGCCCGTCCCATCATCAGCGACGGGCCGACGCCGTTGCCGGTGTAGCCGAAGACACCGTGCACCCGGTCGGAGCGGATCGGGATCAGGGCGGGCAGGTGGGTGGGGGAGACGTCGATCGGGCCGCCCCAGGCGTGGGTGATCCGGCGGCCCTCGCAGCTGGGGGAAGAACGAGCGCAGATGGGAGGCGACCGTGCCGGCGAGGTCGGCGTCCAGCTCGGTCCGGCCACCGCAGCCGCGCCCCGCAGGCGATCCGGCCGCCGCCCCAGCCGAAGGCGATCCGCCCGTCGGGCGTCGTCCGCATGTAGTGGACCATCGCCCGGCAGTCCGTGATGCACTCGCCGCCGGTCCAGCCGATCTCCTCGAGCACGTCCGGGACGGGCTCGGTCAGCACGATGTGGCTGGAGGTCACTGTGACCCGCTTCCGCAGCGGGGACCCCGCCGCTCCCGACGCCGATCCCATCGCGAGGACGCAGGACCCGGCCCGGATCCGCGCGGCCGGGGTCTCGGCGAGGGCGCCCCAGCTCCCGGCGCGCATGCGGCGGACGGGGGAGCGCTCGAACACGCGAACCCCGGGGCGCTCGCTGAGCCGGTCCCGCAGGCCGAGCGCCAGCCGAGCCGGCTGTACCGTCGCCGCGCCCGGGTACAGCACGCCGGCCCGGAAGCGAGGGGACCGGCAGCGCTCGCGCACCTGCTCGGCGCTCAGCTCCTCGACCGCGTCCGCTTCGCCGAGCTCGCGGCAGGCGGCCAGCGGCTCGTTCCAGACTCCATCCTGCGCGGGGGCGGCCGAGACCTGCAGATAGCCGTCCCTCCGGTACCAGGCGTCGACGTCCTGCTCGGAGCAGAAGCGGCCGATCTCGTCGACGGCATCCTGGGCGGCCCGCCCGACCGCGGTCGCGGCCGTCTCCCCGAGGCGCTCGCGAAGGGCGTGCATGCTGAACCACATGGCGTTGGCGAAGCCGCCGTTCCGCCCGCTGGGCCCGTGCCCGCAGCGATCGCCCTCCAGCACGATCACGCTCGCGCCCGGCTCCAGCCGGGAGACCTGCCAGGCCGTCCACATCCCGGTGTAGCCGCCGCCGACGATCAGCACGTCGCAGGTGAGCTCGCCCTCGGCGGACGGCAGCGTCGGCCGCTCGCCCGCCTCCTCCAGCCAGTATCCGTGGGCCGTGTGCCTCATCGAGGCAGTATTGGATACCGGACCGCCGGCCGGCCGCTATTTACCGCAGAAATGAGGTATGTCCGTCCGGCGCGGACGCTTAGCCTGTCGCGCGATGCAGCCAAGGAGGGGATATCTGATCGCGGGGCTCGTCATCGCGGCCCTCGCCGCGCCGGCGAGCGCCGGCGCGTCGAGCGGCAAGCTGGCGATCTCACCCCAGCCGAACACGCCGGACGCGTCGCCCCAGACCCAGATCAGCATCCTCGGGGCGCAGCGCCGGCAGATCCGCTCCGTCGCGGTCACCGGGCAGGCCTCCGGGCCCCATATCGGGTCGCCTGCTCTCCTACTCGCGCCACCGAGGCGCGAGCTTCGTGCTCGACCAGCCGCTCAAGCAGGGCGAATCGGTCTCGGTGGAGATCCGGATCAAGGGGCGGAAGCCGATCCGCTACTCGTTCACCGTCGCCACCCTCGGGCCGAAGCAGCCTCCGCTCAACCTGACCTCGACCCAGCCGGACAAGCTCGACCACTTCGTCACCGAGCCCGGCCTGACTCCGCCGAAGATCACGGTGAACAAGAGCTCGAAGCGAGCCCGCGGCAACGGGAGCGTGCTCCTGACGCCCCTGCCCTCGCCGGTCGTCCACCCGGAGAGCAACAACACGGTGACGATCAAGCCCGTCGGCCCGGGCGGCCCGATGATCACGGACGGCGGCGGAAACCTCGTCTGGTTCAGGCAGCTCACCCCGCCCGAGGTCGCCGCCAATCTGCGACTGCAGCAGTACCGCGGCCGGAAGGTCCTGACCTGGTGGGAGGGGACGGTGACCCCGTCGGCATTCGGCGTCGGCGGGGGCGTGATCGCCAACCACGCCTACAACGTCATCAAGACCGTCCACGCCGGTAACGGCTACCCGATGGACCTGCACGAGTTCGAGCTCACGAAGGACGGCGACGCCCTGCTCACGGTCTACTCACCGATCCGCGTGCACCTGCCAGGCACCCCGGACGGGACGCTCTCGCCGCTGCTGGACTCGATCGTCCAGGAGGTCGACATCAAGACCGGGCTGGTCGTCTGGGAGTGGCACTCATACGGACACATTCCGCTCGAGACTTCGCAGGCGACCCCGCAGAACAGCGCCTCATACGACGCCTTCCACATCAACGCGATCCAGGCGCTGAAGAACCACCGGGTGCTGATCTCGGCGCGTGACACGTCCGCGGTCTACAAGGTCGACCAGGCGAGCGGCCGGATTCTCTGGACTCTGGGGGGCAAGGGCACCGACTTCAGCTTCGGCCCCGGTGCGCTGTTCAACCTCCAGCATGACGCCCACATGCTCCGCAACGGCCGCATCAGCATGTTCGACGACGGGGCGGGACCGCCGAAGTTCAACCCGTACTCACGCGGCCTCATCCTCCAGCTCGACCACCGGCGCCACAGAGCCACACTCGTGCGGCAGTTCGCGCGGTCAACCAGCACCTCCGCGCAGAGCGAGGGCAGCCTGCAGCGGCTGCCAGGCGGGAACGTCTTCGTCGGCTTCGGCTCCGAGCCGTTCTTCTCGGAGTTCTCCTCCCGCGGCAAGCTGCTGCTCGACGCGAGCCTGCCGCAGGACGACGGCACCTACAGGACCTATCGCTTCCCATGGAGCGCGACGCCGAAGACGAAGCCGGTGATCGTCGCCCAGCGGCACGGCGGCGTGTCCCTGTACGCGAGCTGGAACGGCGCCACGCGAGTGGCCAAGTGGCAGTTCCTGGCGGGCCAGGCCGGGGGTGCGCTCTCCCGCGTGGCGACCGTGCGCAAGCGTTCCTTCGAGACCCAGGTCGACCTGAACAGCTCGGCCACGGTCTTCGCCGTCCGCGCCCTCGACTCGAAGGGCCACGTGATCGGCCGCTCCGCCACGGTGCCGGCCTCCTGAGCGCCGGCGCCTACTGGCCCCGTCCCTGGAGCTGCGAGGACGGCGGTCCGCGCAGATGGGGTGCGGTCGAGGGGCCGGGGCTGGGACTTCGGCCGGGTGAGCGGCTCGAGGTCGGCGCGGTCCACGAGGCATTCGCGACGGATGCGCTCGTCCGGCGTGAGCCCGGGGAGCTCTACGCGCTTCGGCACGGGATGCCCGCCGGCGGGCCGCAGTCCGGCGACGCGAAGATGTGGGTCGAGCGCCTCGACCCCGAGACGCTCGACGTGACCGCCTCCACGCCGCGGCTGCCGGGCGGCCGCTTCTGGCCCGGCGGAATCGCGGCGCACGCGAACGGCGACCTCCATGCCGTCTTCGGGCGCTGGATCCACAGGCTCAGCCCCGAGCTCGAGGTCCTCGCCTCGCACCGGCTGCCGGTCGACCGCCCGTACAACTCGTTCGTGGTCCTGGACGGCGGGGAGCTCGTCACCAAGGACTGCGATGCGCCGGCGGGGCGGGAACCATCAACCGTCTCGGTCCTCGATCCGGTGACGCTGCTGCCGGTGGCCGCCCCGCTGCCGCTGCCGGAGCCCTGCGTGGGGCGGCTCTCCAGCGACGGCCAGAGGGTCTTCGCGATCGGCGCCACCGAGATGTTCGCCCTGCGCCTCGACCGCGACGCTGGCGAGATCGTCGTCGACCGGGACTGGCGCCCCCGCTACGGGCCGGCGCCCGGCCGCGGCTATGGCTGGGACCCGGTCGTGACGCCGGAGCACATCTTCTGGATGGACAACGGCCGCAACAGCGTCGACCACACGATGCTGGGAAGCGGTGCCGACAGCTCGCCCGTGCGGCTCTGGTGGTCGAGGCTCGACGGAGACTCGGCCCGCTCAGTCGAGATCAGCGGCCTTCCGTACGGCACCGAGTCCAACCCTCCCGGCTGGGATCCGGAGGGCAGGATCATGGTCGCCTACGACGCGGGCAACGCCGTCGTCCGGGCCTGGTGCCTCGAGGGGGACGAGCTCGAGCCGCTCTGGCGGCGCGACGAGCTCGCACACGCCGGGCACCTGATCGTCTACCCGGAGAGCCGGGAGCTCGTGGTGGGGGACTGGCGGGGCCATCCGGCACTCCGGCGCGGGCCCCTGCGGCGCGCGGTGGCCGCGGTCGGCCCGGTGCTCGCGTGCAGCGCCCGCGCCATGCGCGCGAGCCGGTCCCTCGGCGGCGACTCGCTCGCGGTCCTCGACCTGGACTCGGGGGAGGAGAGGGCCAGGGTGGAGGTGCCTTCGGCGATCCAGGGATTCCTCTTCCCGGCGCCTGGCTTCGGACGGGACCTCTATTACCAATCCCTTTCCACGATCGCGCGAATCCGCGTCGCCTAGGTAGTCCGACCCCGGTGGTCCACAACACCACGGGCTGACCCGGATATTCGGAGGGGGGCGGCGAGCCCGGGGCGCAAACTCAGGTTTCTCCGCCCTCACCCGTGCCCTTGAAGGGCTTCCGGGCGCTATAGGAGGTAGCCACGATTCGGAGCACACACGGATGTCACAGGGGCAAGAGGTCATCAGCGAGCTGGACCCGGGGCGTTTCGCCATGCGCAGCGAGCGCGCCGGCGATGACGAGTTCGTGCACCTCCTGGGCGATCTGGACCTCTCGGTGATCGGCAGCGTGGATCGCGAGATGTGCCGCGCCGAGGCCGGCGACGCAACCCGGATCGTCCTCGACCTGGCAGAGCTCGAGTTCCTGGACGCAGCGGGCATCCGCCTGCTGCTCCATCTCGGCCGCAGGTCTAAGGACAATGGCGGTCGGCTCCGCATCGCTCGGGCCCGGGCTCCGCAGGTCCAGCGCGTCATCGACCTGACCGGGGCGGCCGACCAGCTGCCCTTCCTGGACTGAATCCCGCATTCCGCCTCTCACGCCGAGTCGAACCCCGGCGTAAGGTGTTCGAGGGGTGGGAGTGCCGTTCGTCCGCAGAAGCTCGCTCGCAGTGCTCGTGTCGCTGATGGCCCTCGTGGCCGGCGGCCTCGTCGCCCTGCCGTCCGCCGGGGCGTTCAGCAATAGCCAGGCCCACTACCTGAAGGCCGCGAACAAGGGCGTCAAGCAGAGCCATCGCTGGTGGAGCCGCGGGAGGCACTGGTACGGCTCGACCCTGGGCTCCTCCCAGGTCGCGTCCCTCTGGGGCGTGGTGCCCCTGTTCGAGGCGATGAGCGGCCTCCAGATCGCGCAGCCGTCGCGCCGTCATCTGCAGCAGCTGAACCGCTTCGCCTGGGGAGCGCAGCGCTACCTGAATCCGGTCCTCGAGCCGGTGCCCGGCTTCGGGCCCAGGCCCGGCCAGCACAACCCGGGCAAGACCACCTGGTTCGACGACAACGGCTGGTGGGGCCTCGCCTTCCTCGACGCCTACCGCGCCACCGGCAACGGCCGCTGGCTGACGGACGCCGAGATCGCCCAGAACTTCATCAGCGTCTCGGGCTGGGATTCGACGCCCGGGCGGCCGGGCGGGCTCTGGTGGAACACCAATCACAGCTTCTACGCCGGAGAGTCCCTGGCCGGCGGCACGCTGCTCTCCGCCCGCCTCTACGCGATCACCCACGACCAGCACTATCTGGACGACGCGCTCAAGTACATCGCCTGGGGCGACGTCTGGCTCACCGATCCCGCGACCGGGCTCTACGCGCGCCTGCGCCGCCCGATGACCTACTACGGGCAGGGCTCCTCCGCCGGATCGACCGCCGCCGCCGCCGCGTCTGATCAGAAGGCTCTGAGCGCGAACCCCGACGAGGCGGCAAAGCTCGAGGCGGCGGGCACCCCGGTCCCCGGTCCCGGTGAGGCGCAGTCCGCGTTCAACAACTACCCGCCGTTCGCCCCGTCCCCGATGCCCTACGTGAACGGCCCGATGATCCTGGCCCACCGGATCATCTGCGACGAGACGGGCAAGAAGTCCTACTGCCAGCGGGCGGACCAGCTCGCGGATATCACGCTTGAGGTCTACCGGCGCTTCTGGATGGGGCCCCAGTTCGACTTCTGGTACCTGCGGACGATGCTGGAGTTCGCGAAGGACGACAACAACGGCGACTGGTACGGGATCGTGCAGCGCAATGCGCGCAGCGCCCTACACCGCGCGCACGACAAGCACGGCCTCTACCTGCGCACCTGGTACGGCAAGAAGGCGTCGCGAGCCAACGCCCCGAAGGGCAGCCTGCAGCTCCACGCCGCCAACGCGGCGCTCTTCGCCTGGATGGGCGCGCTCGGGCGCTAGGCCTACGGCCCGGTGCCCGCCGCCAGCAGCGCGGCGATCGCGATGACGATCCCGACTACGGCTCCGATCGAATAGGCGAGGACGAGTCGTCCGCCCCGGATGCGATCGGTCGCCAGATGATCGATCAACGTGCTCATGCCGACCTCTCTTTCTCGGGCCTACGGGGTTAGCTGACGGGCTCGCGCCAAAAGAGTGCGCTACGGATTCCGATTCGCCCCTGAAGCTTCAGCTTCAAGTTGGTTCCCCCGTTCCGGTCAGACGAGAACCGGATTCGGCAGGTTCAATTAGCTACGCCCGTACCCGAAAAGCACGAGCGCAAACAGGCTATTGAACTCAGTGGTCGGCTGCGCCGGTTATGCGGCGGCCTTGGCCAGCTTGCCGTTGGCCTCGAGCTCTTCGCGAACCTTGCGGACATGGCCCGTCGAGCAATTGGCGCGCTTGGCGATCACGCCGTCGGGCTCCTCGGGGCTGCGCTTGAGTTCGAACTCGAGCAGCGCCTGGCGCCGCGAGGCCCAGCCGTCGCCCTTCGCGCCGATGGTCGCCTTCTCGACGGCCTTCTCACGCTGGCAGTGCAGGCACAGCCACTGGCCGCCGGTCTTGGTCCAGCCCTCGGGTCGCCGGGGGGTGGAGGGGCTGCCTGCGGCATAGCGCACGGTCACCTCGCAGCCGGCACAGGTCCAGCGCCGTGTGCGGGGCGCGCGAGCGCGCGAGTTGTGAGCGGTCTTGGTCTGGGACATGGGTTACCTCCGCGGTCGAGTGCTGCGTTCGCGAAGGCTGCCTATCGTGGGAAGAACTGCGCGAAAACGCTGCAAATGCCGGGTTTCCATGGCCCGGCGGGGACATACATATTAGCAGATGCTGATTTACCTGCAAATCGCGCGTTTTTGGCCGAAATCGGCCGATTTCACGCTTCGGTGACGCATTCGGACCGCCCGAACCGCTACGAATACCGCCTCCGTGCGCGGCCTCGATGCAACCGCCGATGCAGGCGGCCGGCTGACCTCGCGATCGACCTGGGCCCTGATGGGCGCCCTGATCGCGCTCGTCGGCGCGCTCTCGCTCTGCCTCGACCATTTCCACAACGGCGACTTCTACCTGTCGCTGAACAGCGGAAGGTTCATCGCCGAGCACGGCTTCGCGAACCATGACCCGTTCTCGACGATCTCGCACGGCGGGACCTGGCTCAACCAGCAGTGGCTGTCAGAGCTCGCGTTCTTCCGGATCTCGGAGGTGTTCGGCCCGACGGGGCTGACCGTGCTCTACGCGCTGCTGATCACGGCGCCTCTGGCGCTACTGCTCTGGCTCTGCCGCCGGAAGGGATGGCCGATGCTGGTGGCGGTAGCCGCCTTCTACTTCCCGGGGGTCCTCGCCGTGGTGCACCCGCGCGCCGCCGGCTTCACCGTCCTGATCTTCACGGTGCTGATCGCTCTGCTCCTTGCGCTCTGGGGACGAGGCGCGGGCAGATCCGGCGAACGAAGGGCGTGGTGGGCGCCGCTTGCGATCCTGGCACTGTTCGCGCTCTGGGCGAACCTCCACGGTGGGTTCATCGCGGGCTTCCTGCTGCTCGGCCTGGCGACGGTCGGGCTGGCGATCGATCACTGGCGCGGCATCCCGGGCTCCGTTCCGCTCTCCCGGGTGGCGGTGCTCGGCATCGTCGCGGTCCTGGCCGCGGTCATCGTCACCGTGGCGACTCCGCTCGGGTCCGCGATCTGGGAGTACCTGCTGAGCTTCCAGAACCAGGCCATCGCGCTGGCGAGCACCGAGTGGGAGTCGGCCTTCAGCTCGCCGCTCGCCATCGTCTATCTCGGGCTCGCGACCTGCTTCGCCGCCTGGATGTGGGTCCGCTCGCCGCGGCCGCGGCGCGCCACGACGCTGCTGGTGACGGTCGGCTTCCTGGTCTTCGCCGGCTACTCGGTCCGGAACATCGTCTTCATCGGGCCGATCCTCGCCCTGCTGGTCGTCTGGACGGCGCCGAACCGCGGCCCCGTTCGCCTACGCGGCCCGGTCGCTCTCTTCGGCACCGCGGCGGCGGCCGCGACGCTGGTCTGGGCGCTGGTCCTCGGTCCCGCACGCGACGATCCGACTCTCGGCTTCCCGGTCGCCGACTACGCGATCGCGCACCCGCCGAAGCACGGGAGGATCGTCACCTACGCGGGCGTCGGCTCCTACATCAACTGGCGCTCGCCGAGCACGCGCGTGGTCCTGAACGGATGGCTCGAGCACTACACGCCGCAGGAGCTGCAGGACAACTATCGAGTCCTGCGTGCCGGTACAGCGGCTGATCTCGCCGGCGCGTTGCACAGAATCCACGCGGGCGCGGTGATCGCGCATCTGCCCTCGGCGATTCTGCGGCTCGAGGCAGCGGGCTTCCGACCCGAGTTCGTCTCGGCCGACGGGACCTACCTGGTTCGCATTCCGCGCAACGCGCGGCTGAGCCGGCCTTAAGGGTCCGCTCTACCATCTCGCGCGCCGATGGAGTCCCTGCCCGGAACCGCTGACTCCGCGATCGAACCGGCCGCCGTGTCCCCGCCGGCGGTCCCTGTGCTCCCGCGGGTTCGCGCGGGGCATCGGACTCTGATCGCGAACGCCTTCCTGGGAGGCATGCTCCTCTCCGGCTTCCTGATGGCCGCCGGGGCGGCCGCCAAGCACTACGGGCCGACGCTCCACATCCACCACGGCCTGCCGACCTCGATCCGGGGCCCCCTCCACGGCCTGAATCTCTCGCTGAGCGGCAACGAGTTCGCCGTGCTCTTCATCGTGCTCGCGCTCTGCTACCTGGGCGTGCTGCTGTTCGCGGACTCGGTTCGGTTCCGGGTCGGGGTGGGGGCGATCGTCGCGCTGCACGTCATCTTCCTGATCGCGCCGCCGCTGCTCTCGAGCGACATCTTCAACTACGTCGGCTATGCGCGGCTCGATGCGGTTCACCACCTGAACCCCTACGTCCACCCGCTCTCGGCCGCCCCCACCGATCCCTCCTACATATACGTCGGCTGGCCGCTCAACACGACGGCCTACGGGCCGCTGTTCACGCTGGGCAGCCTGCCGCTCGGTTGGGTCAGCTTCACGGCGGCGATCTGGTCGCTGAAGGCCTCCGCGGCGATCGCCAGCCTCGCCTGCGTGGCGCTGGTCTGGATGTGCGCGACCCGGCTCGGACGGCCGGCGCTCCCGGCGGCCCTGTTCTTCGGCCTCAATCCGGTGCTGCTGGCCTACGCGGTGGGCGGCGGGCACAACGACCTGCTCATGCTCGTCGCCGCACTCGGAGGGATCTACCTCATGCTCGCCGGCCGGGAGTCCGGCATGGCGGCCCTCGTGGTCGCCGTCGCAGTGAAGAGCTCCTCCGTCGTGCTGCTTCCCTTCGCGCTGCTCGGCTCGCGCCGGCCGGTGAAGGCGATCATCTGGGGCGCGGCCGCGGCGGTGCTGCTCGGCATCGTCACCCTGCTCGCCTTCGGCACGCACATCTCGAGTCTCCTGCACGTGCTCCAGCACGATGCGCGGCTGCAGACACCGAACGACATCCCCGGCGTGATCAACGACGTGTTCGGACTCGGAATCGTGACCCACACGCAGGGCAGGATCGGGATGCTGGTGCTCCTGCCGACGATCGCCCTGCTGCTGATTCGGGTCTGGCGCGGCGGCGACTGGCTCGAGAACGCGGGCTGGGCGACCTGCGCCGTGCTGGTCACCACGACCTGGTTCCTGCCCTGGTACCTGATCTGGTTCCTGCCCCTGGCGGCGCTCGCCGTCCGGCCGTATCAGCGCCTCACCGCGCTGGCCCTGACCGCGCTCGCGATCGGGCTACAGCTCCCGCTGATCTTCGGGCACTAGCGGCCACCAGGCCGCTCGCTTCAGGAGCGAAGGGCGCAGCCCGTAGCGACTTGTGACGGGCGGCCGCTCGTGGCCGCGATCTGATGGCGAAGCCGTTCAGCGACCCCTACTGACCGATGATCTTGGCCTTCTCGGCCTCGAACTCGGCCTCGGTGAGAGCGCCGGATTCCTTCAGCTTGGCGAGCTTCTCCAGCTGGGCGACCGAGTCGGTCTGCGGCGGGGCGGGAGGGGTCATGCCGGGGACCTGGCCGATGCCGCCAGGCATCTGGGCCGCCTGCCCGCCCATCTGCTGGGCCTGCTGCATGAGCTGGTTGATCTGGTTGGGGTCGATCCCAGCCGCGGTGAACGCCGCCGACTGCTGGGCCTCCGGCGAGTAGTCGACGACGATCTTGTCGTGGTCGTTCGGGTCGTAGATCACGGGGACCGTCTGGCCCGCGCTGGGCACCGCGAGCTGCGGATAGCTGAAGCGCTTCTTGACCTCGAACTCGGGCTCGTCGTCGGGCTGTACCCGCAGGTGGGTCTTGAGCGAGAGCTCGGTGTTGCCGATCACGCCCTCGGCTCCTCGGGTCACCGCCATGCCCTTCTCGGCGATTTCCACCACCGTTGCATTGGCGTGCTTTCCGTTCTCCTCCAGCTGCTTCATGAGTCTCTTCGACGGCTTACCGAGCATCTCTCTCTCCTTGTCGAGGCAGGCAGGCGGTCACCCTACCGCGCCCGAAACGGCCGCGGTAGGGCGTTCCACCGACGTTGGAGGGAGCCGATCTAGGAGATCGGATGCGGCTCGCGACCGGTCACGGTGCGGCCGGAGAGCACTGCGCCGACGCCGCCGATCACGCCGACGACGAGAGCCCCGATCGCCCAGGCGGTCCCGTGCAGGTCGAAGCCGAGGGCGTTGTCGAGTGACCAGGCGCCCGCGCCGACGCCGGCGAGGGCGAAGACGGCTGCCGATATCACGAGGTTGAACTCGTAACCCTTGTTCGTGTTCCAGATCCCGTTCTGGGCGTGGACGGTGATCACCGCGGCGGTCATCACGGCGATGATCGCGGCGGCCGCGAACGGCGTGAACAGGCCGAGGGCGAGCAGAACGCCGCCGACGAACTCCATCGCGCCCGCCGCGCGGGCGTGCAGCCAGCCGGGACGAAGCCCGATGTTGTCGAACATGCCCGCCGTGCCGTCGAGGCCGCCGCCGCCGAAGGCGCCGAAGAGCTTCTGGGCGCCATGTCCGACGAGGAGCAGTCCGACCACGACGCGAAGTGCAAGCAATGCGAGGTCCATCTGGATCCTCCTCGGGTCGAAGTCCTTCCGTCCCGGGTTAGTTGCCCACGCAAGTAATTTTCAAACGCCTACGCGGCGGGGTGCTCGGGATCGAGCGCGTTGAGCACGTCCTGGGCGACGACCGGATCGGCGGCCAGCAGAGCTCTCGGTACCCCCCGGAACCCCATTGCCAGGGCGGAATCTACCCCCATAGGATGGGTTCATGCGTCAGCTGACCAGCCTCGACGCGCAGTTCCTGGCGCTCGAGAGCTCACATCAGACGGGCCACGTCGCCGGGCTGACGATCCTCGACCCCTCGACCACGCCGAGCGGGGAGCTCACCTTCAAGGACATCCACCGCCTGATGGAGGAGCGGCTGCCTCTGCTGCCGCCGCTGCGCTGGCGGCTGGTCGAGGTCCCGTTCGGGCTCGACTACCCCTACTGGCTGGACGATCCCCACTTCGACCTCGACTTCCACGTCCGCGAGCTCGCGCTGCCGCCCGGCGGGGCCGAGGAGAAGCTCGCCGAGCAGGTCGCGCGGATCGCCGCCAGGCCCCTCGATCGCTCCCGCCCGCTCTGGGAGCTCTACCTGATCCACGGCCTCGAGGACGGCCACAAGGCCCTGCTCACCAAGATCCACCACTCGGTGATCGACGGCCTGTCGGGGGCCGAGATCATGGGCGTCCTCTTCGACCTCGCGCCCGAGGGCAGGGAGCTGCCCGAGCCGAGCACGAATGGGGGGGACCGCCAGCCGACCGAGCTCGAGATGCTCACGCGCGGGCTGCTGGGGCTGCCGCGCTACCCGCTGCGGATCCTCCAGTCACTGCCTCGGGCTCTCCCCAACCTCGACGAGTCGCCGGTCTTCGCCGGGATCCCGGGCACGGGACTGGTCGCCAGGCTCACCGACCGGCTGACGCGTCCTCTCCGAAACGGCGAGAGCGGGGTGCTCGCGCACACCCACTACAAGGCCCCGAAGACGCGGTTCAACGGCCGGATCTCCTCTCACCGGCGCTTCTCCTTCGGGCAGCTCACGTTGGACGAGGTGAAGGAGGTCAAGAACAAGCACGGCGTCACGGTGAACGACGTCGTCGTCTCGGTCTGCGCGGGCGCGGTCCGGAGCTGGCTGCTCGAGCACGACGACCTGCCGCCCGACCCGCTCGTCGTCCAGGTGCCGGTCTCGGTCCGGACCGACGAGGAGATGGGCACCTACGGCAACCGGATCATGCTGATGAGCGCGCCCTTCTTCACCAACGAGCCCAACCCGGTACGGCGGCTGGAGAAGACGCACCGTGCCCTGGCCGCGATGAAGGAGCACCACCGGGCCCTGCCGGCGGAGCTGCTCCAGGACACGAACCACTTCATCCCGCCGGCGGTCTTCGCGCGCGCGGCGCGAGCGACCTTCGCGATCTCCACCAGCGGGCGCGGCCGTCCGACCTGGAACCTGGTCGTCTCCAACGTGCCAGGCCCGCAGTTCCCGCTCTACTGCGCCGGCGCCAGGCTCGTCGCCAACTACCCGGTCTCGGTGATCACGGACGGGATGGGCCTCAACATGACCGTGATGAGCTACTGCGGGAAGATGGACTTCGGCATCGTCGCCGACCGGGACCAGATGCCGGACCTCTGGTCGATGCTGGATCGGCTGCGCGACTCACTCGAGGAGCTCAAGTAGACGAGATCGTCGACTGGCCGGGTGGTCGCGCGTACGAGCAGGCGATGCGGCCAGGAATCGCCGACGCCGGCGCGGCGGGTCGCTGCAGGCTTGACGCGATGGCGCGGTGGCTGCAGGACATCGCCTACGCCGATCTGATCGATGCCGGCTTCGAGGGCCGCGGCGCCTGGATCGTGCGGCGCACGCGGATTCGCGTCGACCGCTTCCCGCGCTTCGGGGAGCAGCTCACGATCCGGACCTTCTGCAGCGGGATCGGACGCTTCTCCGCGGAGCGCCGGACCACGATCAGCGGCGAGGGTGCCGCCGTCGAGACCGTCTCGCTCTGGGTGTGCCTCGACCCCGAGCGCGGCCGCCCGATGCGCTTCCCGCCGGACTTCATCGCCGTCTACGAGGAGAGCGCGGGCGGCCGGGACGCCAACGTCCGGCTCCGACACCCCGATCCGCCCGCGGATGCCGAGCGCTCGGCCTGGCGCTTCCGCGCCGCCGAGGTTGATCCGGCGGAGCACATCAACAACTCGCACTACTGGACGCCGCTCGAGGAGGAGCTCGCCGGAGGGCCGGCGCCGGACTCGATCGATGTCGAGATCGAGTATCGCGATCCGGCCATGCCGGGGGAGGCCGTGCTGCTGAGGAGCGGATCCTCGATCTGGATCGCCGACGCGCAGGGCGCCCTGCTCGCCTCGCTGCTGCGAGCCTGACGATCAGTCATCGGGGCCAAGTGGTGGCCCCAGATTGACCTGGCCGTGCTTCTGGAAGTTTCGCTCGATCTCCTCGGGCGAAGGCCGGGGTGCATCGGCGGGCGGCAGGGTGCGTTCCTCAGCGGGCGTCGAGCCGTCCCTGACCATGCGCTCGAGCCCCGCCGGGGTGCTCAGAACCAGCACCCGCGCGGTCTCCGAGTCCACCCTGAAGGTGTGGGGAACGCCGATCGGTACGACGGCGGACCCACCCGACTCGAGCTCGAAGCGCTCGTCGCCGGCCTTGATCGTCATCCGGCCCTCGAGGACGACATAGCTCTCGTCCTGCGGGTGGGTGTGAAGCGGCGGCGAGGCGTGCTGCGGGAAGAGAAACTCGATCAGCGCGAATCGGTCGTCGACGGATTCGCCCGGGACCCGGATCGTCGCGAGGGTCCCCAGGAACCAGCGGGCCTCGCCCTCACCGAGCGCCGACCGCACCGCTTCGCGACCTTGCGCCATCTGCGGCTCTCGCATGCTCGGCGATCGCGTCGACGATCCGGGGCCAGGCACCGCGGGGGAGATCATGGCCCATGCCCTCGATCATGAGCAGGCGCGCGCCCGGGATCGCCTTCGCGGTGGCCCTGCCCCCTGAGGGCCGGACCATCTTGTCAACGGTCCCGTGGATAACCAGGGCCGGCGCCTTGATCCGGCCGAGCGCCGGCGTGCGGTCGCCGGACGCGACGATCGCGCCGAGTTGCCGCCCGCCAGCCCGCACGTCGAAACCGCGGTCGAAGCTGCGCGCGGCGCGCTCCCGGATGTGCTGCTCGTCGCGCTCGAAGCCGGTCGATCCGACCAGGCCGAAGACCTCGGCCGAGCGCTGGATGTAGCCGTCCCGGTCCTGGGGAGGGGGACGAAGGAGGTAGCGGTAGACGGCCAGCGTGGGCTGTCCGTGCCGGCGGCTGCCGGTCGTCGACATGATCGAGGTCAGCGAGCGGACCGCCTCAGGATGGTCGGCCGCCAGCATCTGGCCGATCATCCCGCCCATCGAGGCACCGACGACGTGGGCGGGGGCGATCCCGAGCTCGCGGATCAGGCCGGCGGCGTCCTCCGCCATGTCGGAGAGCGTGTACTGCTCGGGGCCGACCTTCCGGCGGAGCATCTGCCCGATCGTGGGCGGCGAGAAGTCGAAATGCGTCGAGCGGCCGATGTCGCGGTTGTCGAAGCGAACGACGTAGAAGCCGCGCTCGGCGAGCTGCTCGCAGAAATCCTCGTGCCAGGCGATCATCTGGGTCGCCAGGCCCATGATCAGCAGGATCGGCGTGTCGTCGGGGTCGCCGAAGGTCTCGTAGCAGAGGGTCACGCCCCGGCCGACGTCGCAGAGCTCTTCAGCCATAGCTCGATCGTAGACGCAAGGGATCTTGCAGTCCTGTTAGCAACTGCTGACAATTCGGGGCCGAAGCTCTAGCCTGGCCAAC
The DNA here is from genome assembly GCA_963744105.1 of uncultured Solirubrobacterales bacterium. GTDB lineage: Bacteria > Actinomycetota > Thermoleophilia > Solirubrobacterales > 70-9 > DASUPK01. The sequence continues at coordinate 70,294 of CAVUSJ010000002.1, forward strand.
TGCTGGGAGGCGACTCGTCGCCTCTCGCTGTCTATGCCGACTCGCGCGCCTCAACCACGCCCCCGGACGACCCGCAGCGGTCGCATCGCGGTCGTCTCGCTGATGGTCTTCGCGGTGCTCGTGATCGGCGCCGTGATCGGCCAGAGCGCGCTCGGCGACCCCGCTTCGAAGATGGCCCAGAAGCAGAGCGAGCTCAGCCGGATCCAGTCGACCTCGGGATCGCTGCAGAGCCAGATCGACGTCATGAACCAGCGCGTCGACCAGCTGATCGGCGAGGAGTCCCACCTGCGCCAGGCTCAGGCCGCGGCCCAGGCTCAGCTCGACCAGAAGCAGGCCGAGCTCGACAAGGCGACCGCGCAGCTCAACGCGGAGAAGGCGGAGCTGCGCAGGATCCGCGCCAAGCTGCAGAAGGCCGTCGGCGCGCTCGAGCAGTTGCTCGTCGAGATGTACAAGTCGAACGACCCGGACATCACCGCCGTGATCATGCGCTCGGCGAATTGGTCGGATCTGGTCACCCGCGCCGAGTACATCGACCACATCCAGAGATACGACAACGAGGTCGTCTCGCGCGTCCGCGGCCTGCGCGACCAGATCACCGCTCTGGTCAACCAGCTGCAGGCCACCCACGACCGGATCCTCGCCGCCCGCGACGCCGTGGCCGCCAAGGAGCGGCAGATCGCGGCGCAGCACGCCCAGATCCAGCAGCAGCAGTCCTCGCTGGTCGCCGCACGCAACGCCCGCCAGGGAGTGCTCAATGCGCTGCTTGCCAAGGAACGCCAGATCCAGGTCGACATCTCGCACATCCCGGCGCCGGCGGGCCGGGCCACGATCGACTCGAACGGCGACGCCATCCCTCCGTCAAACGCTCCGCTCGCCGTGCGCGCCGCGATCGAGGCCGCCAATCAGATCGACAACCTCCCCTACATATGGGGTGGGGGACACGGCTCGTTCACCTCGAGCGGCTATGACTGCTCCGGGGCCGTCAGCTTCGCCCTGCACGGCGGAGGCTTCCTCTCCAGCCCGCTCGACTCGACCGGCCTCGAGGTCTGGGGGGCACCCGGCGCCGGCAACTGGATCACGGTCTTCGCGAACAGCGGCCACGCCTGGGCGCTCATCGCCGGCCTGCGCTGGGACACCGCCGGCAATGGCTCCGACGGCCCGCGCTGGAGCACCGCGATGAACGAGAACACGGCCGACTTCGTCGCCAGGCATCCGGCCGGCTACTAGGGCGAGCTAGGCGGCGGCGCTCAGCTGCGAGGAGACGATTCGCTCCTCGAACTCGAAGCCCGTCTCCAGTGCTCGCCGGATCGGACAGGTCTCGGCGACCCGCTTCAGCCTGCGGATCTGGTCCTCCGAGAGGTCCGCCGGAAGGTGAAGCTCGATCTCGAAGCGGCGCGGCTCGCACTTCGGGTCGTACTCGACCTCGACCCTCGCGTCGCCGACCTCCCAGTCGTGGCGCTCCGCGTACATGGCGACCATCGTCGCGATGCAGGAGGCGAGGGCGGCGGGGAGGAGCTCGTGGGGGGCGGGGCCCTCGTCCGTGCCGCCGAGCTTGAGCGGCTCGTCGGTGACGATCGAATGCCGTCCGTTGACGTCGACGCGGTGTCGAAGCTTGCCAATCCGCTCTGTCGTCGCTGTCATCGTCATGGTGTGACCACAATCACACTAGCATACAACGGTGTAGTTGTGCTACAATGCTCGGCATGGCAACGAAGATCGAACTCCCGCACCCGCTGCCGGCCCCCCTGGTGGAGCGGATCGCCGAGCGCTTCCGTGTCCTCGGAGAGCCGATGCGAATCCGGATTCTCGAAGCCATGCGCGAGGGCGAGAAGAGCGTCAAGGAGCTGCAGGAGGCCACCGGCGCCTCGCAGCAGAACGTGTCGCAGCATCTCGGCGTCCTGCTCCGTTCTCGGATCGTCGACCGCCGCAAGGAGGGCAACTTCTCCCTCTACTCGATCGCCGACCCAGTCGTCTGGTCCTTGTGTGACGACGTCTGCGAGGGGCTGCGCGACGAGCTCGAGCACCTGGAGGGCTTGCTGGAGGGGAGCAACTAGATGCCTCGCTCCACGTGGCCGCTCGAGCGGGTCCTCTTCGCCCTCGCCGGCACCGTCATCCTGATCAGCGTCGCGCTGGTCGCGCTTGTTTCACCCTGGTTCCTGCTGCTGACTGCGTTCGTCGGCGTCAACCTCTGGCTCTACGTCCTGGTTGGCACCTGTCCGGCGTCGTACATCCTGAAGCGAGCGCTGCGCCTCGACTCGGTCGTCTACCCGGAGACCCGGTGACCGACGTCGGTCCGATCGGGAGGCTGGGGCGCTACACCGCCACCCATTTCAGGGTGGTGGTCATCGCCTGGGCCGTGATCGCGCTCGGCCTCGGCTTCCTCGCTCCCCGCGTCGAGAAGGCGCTCTCGGGTGCGGGCTGGGAGGCGAGCGGCTCCGAGTCGGTGCAGGCGCGCCAGCTGATCAACCAGAACTTCAACGGGCTCTCCGCCTACGGCCTGATGGTGGTCGTCCACTCGCCGAACGCCACCGTCGGCGATCAGAGCTTCGCCGCGGCGGTCGGCGCGGTTGAGCGAAAGCTGCGTGCCGACAACGCCGTGCGGACCGTGGTGCCGCCGCGGCCGGGCGTCTCGATCTCGCCCGACGGTCACACCGCCATCGTCCAGGCCGGCGCGGCCAAGAATGCGAACGGAATGGTCGCGGCCGCGGAGAACCTCAAGGGGCCCCTGGCGTCGCTGGGACGCGACGGGGTGCAGGTGCACCTCACCGGGGCGTCGGGGATGTGGTCCGACTTCAACGCCGCGAACAAGAGCGCGATGCTGCGCTCGGAAGTGATCTCCTGGCCGGTGACCCTGGCGATCATGCTGCTCGCCTTCGGCTCGCTGGTCGCCGCAGGGCTTCCCCTGATGCTGACCATGGTCGGCCTGATCGCGGCCGCCGGGTCGCTCTACCTCGGCACCCAGGTCCTGCCGATCTCGATCTGGGCGATGAACTTCGCGCTGATGTTCGCCCTCGCGCTCGGCATCGACTACGCGCTCTTCGTCGTCTATCGCTTCCGCGGCGCGACCTTCGGCTCCGGCCTGCCCCCCGAGGAAGCGGTCGCCCAGACCATGGACACCGCCGGCAAGGCCGTGGTCTTCTCCGCCCTGACGGTCCTGATCTCCCTGAGCGCCGTCATGCTGGTGCCGAGCCCGGCTTTCCGCTCGGTCAGCCTGGGGATCATGCTGGCCGTCGTCTTCGTGCTGGCGGCAACGCTGACCCTGCTGCCGGCGGTGCTCGCGAAGCTGGGGCCGCGCGTGGACAAGCTCTCCCTGCCATGGGTGCACTCCGGTGAGCACCGCTCGCCTCGCTTCGCGGCGTGGGGCGAGCGCCTCTGGCGCCATCCGCTTCGCTACGGGACGCCGGCCCTCGTGGCCCTGGTCGCCCTCACGCTGCCGGTGCTGGCGCTCCATACGGCGATGCCGTCGATCAAGGTCGTTCCGCCCGGCGACTCCTCGCGGGTCGGCTACGGCCAGGTGCAGGCCGCATTCGGCCCGGGCGCAACCGGGCCGCTCCAGCTCGTCGCGCCGGCATCTGAGGCCGGAGCGGCCGCCGCCGTAGCGCAACGCGACCCGGGCATCGCCCAGGTGCTGCCCGCACAGCGGTCCGGCGATCTAGCCCTGATCTACGCGATCCCGAAGCAGGATCCCTCGAGCTCGGCGGTGACCGCGACGATCGACCGCCTGCGCACCGATCTCCCCTCCGAGACGGTGGTCGGCGGCGCGATCGCCGAGAACCATGACCTGGCCGCTGCGCTCACCGCAAAGACTCCGCTGGTGATCGGAGTGGTGCTGGGCCTGGGATTCGTGCTCCTTCTCTTCGCCCTGCAGGCCCCGCTGATCGCGGCCGCGGGCGTCGTCACGAACCTGCTCGCGACCGGGGCCGCCTTCGGCGTGGCGAAGTGGATCTTCCAGGATGGAGCGCTTCATTCCCTGCTCGGCTTCGAGCCGCAGGGCTTCCTGGACGCCTGGGGGCCGGTCTTCTTCTTCGCGATGATCTTCGCGATCTCGATGGACTACACGGTGTTCCTGCTCTCCTCGGCGAAGGAGCACTGGGACCGGACCGGTGACGCCAAGGAGGCGATGGTCGGCGGGCTGGCGCATTCAGGTCGCGTGATCTTCGCCGCCGGGGCTGTGATGGTCGCCGTCTTCTTCACCTTCGCCCTGTCTGGTCCGCTGCCGCCGAAGGAGATGGGCCTGATTCTCGGCGTCGCGGTGCTGCTCGACGCGATGCTGGTGAGGCTGTTGCTGATGCCCGTTCTGCTCAGGCTGCTCGGCCCATGGGCCTGGTACCTGCCGAGCTGGGCGGACCGAGTCCTCCCCGATGTCCGGTTCGGACACGGGGAAGAGACACCGAGCCGAGCCTGATCAGCCCTTGGCCGGCAGGCAGTACCCGTACGCCGTGAGCTGCGGGGCCGCCCCGAAGAAGCCGTAGGCGCGCGCGGTCCAGGTGCCGTCCGGGTTGAAGGAGGCGCCGTCGAAGAGCGCGCTGGTGGAGCCGTTGGTGCTGAAGCCACCGGCGATCAGCTTCTTGCCCGCTGGGCAGGCCGGCGTGGTCGTGGAGGCGGAGCCGTTGGCCGCGACGGGAGCGGGGGAGGAGGCGACCTCGGTGATGACCGGCTTCTTCATCCGTGCGCAGTAGGCGATCGAGGTGAGCTCGCCCGAGCCTGTCCCGTAGGCGTGTCCGCTGACGACCCAGGCCTTGGTGCCGTCGGCATGAGACTCCGTGATGTAGTCGCCGCCGTCGCTGCGGAAGTCGGTGCGCTGGAAGCCGCCGGAGACCAGCGACTGGCCCTTCGGGCACTGGGCGGTGACGGTCTTCGTCTCGCCGGGCCGCAGGTACACGGTCCTGTGAGGCGTCGGGGTCGCCGGGATCACGCCGAACCCGCACATCGCCTGGACGGTGACGTTCCGCGGGGTGGTGTTGGCACGGCTGGGGTCGAGGAAGACGACGCTGATGTGCCAGCCGCGCTGGGCGCCCAGGCGCTCGTAGGAGTGCGGGTAGATCCCCTCGCCGTCGGAGCCGGTCTGCGGAGTGCTGGTCATCCCGCCGCCCAGCGGGTACCTGCCGCCGGGGCAGAGGGTCTGCAGGCGGGGGGCCGTGTCGGGCTTGGTGAGGGGGAAGGACTTCGTGGCGAGAGCCAGCTTGGTGATCGTCTTGGCGAGCCCCGGTGTCGCGATGCCCTTGTGGCCCTGCAGGCGAACGGTCCCGAGCTTCGAGTCGAGGACGTAGATCCCGCCGATGGCGCGCAGCGCCATCCGGAGGTGCTCGCAGGTCGTCCCCTGCTCGACCACGTAGACCTGGTTCTCGTTCGCCAAGTGCTTGGTGTTCGAGGCGACGCCGACCTTGCGGTGGCTCGAGTCGTGGATCGCCCGGGCAAGCTTCTTCGGCGCCGGGTAGCAGCCCTTGGGGTCGAAGCGGCGCTCGAAGAGGGCGACCTTGTAGGCCGCCTCCAGGCGCTTCGTCGCGAGGTTGAAGCCGGCCTTGATCCCGAAGGCGCTCGGCGCGGAGGCCAGCAGGCCGGCCGCGACGGCGATCAGTGAGATCGTCAGGGCAAAACGCTTCATGGATCGATCAGAACCCCTGCGCTACCGAGAAGTTGCGCCATCTCGCCGGGCCGCCCGGGGTGGCTTGGCGATACATTGCTCTGTGCGTGTATCACCAGCGCCGATAGGAGGAGAGGAATGAGACGGGACAGGAAGGCCGCGCGACTCGCGTTGATCGTCGTTGCGGTGGCAGGGCTCTCGGCGATGCTCGCCCCGGCGGCAGGGGCGAAGGTGCCGGTGAAGTTCAAGGTGATGTCGGGGTATCCCTCGCCCGGAACCCCCGCGAACCTGAACGTTGTGGGCGTCCTGAAGACCGGCGACCCGAAGGCCAAGAACGTCCTCGTCCTCAACCCCGGGACCTCCGCGAGCGCGGCGTACTTCGAGCCGCTCGCCAGGACGATCGTCAAGCGGCTCCCGGACTGGCAGGTCTGGGCCGTCGAGCGCCGCGAGAACTTCCTCGAGGACCAGTCCGAGCTCAACCTCTACAAGCAGGGCAAGGTCAGTTCCACCGCTTTCTTCAACTTCTACCTCGGGCAGATCGGCCAGGCCGGCGCGTACCAGCCGGTTCCCGATTCGGCGGTCCCGTTCGCCCGCGACTGGGGGATGAACACCGAGATCAACGACCTCCGCGCCGTGGTGAAGGCGGCGGGGAGGCATGGCCGCAACGTCGCGATGGGCGGCCACTCTCTCGGAGGCTCGATCACGACCGCGTACGCCACCTGGGACTTCAACGGCCGGCCCGGCGGGCGGGATCTCTCCGGGCTCGTCCTGATCGACGGCGCCAGCAGCCCCACCCCGGTGAGCGCCGACCAGGCGCAGACCTCGCTCAACAACCTGCAGACCTCGTCGCCCTGGCTGTCGTTCGGCGGCATCCCGGCGCCGTACGCCGGCCTCTTCGGGACCGTCGGCTCCTCCCTGACGAAGGCCGACCCGAACTCGCCGTCCGTCCTCGCGACCTGGCCCCTGCTGCCCGCGAGCCTGAAGGGCCCGCCCGGTGTGAACCCGACGAACGAGGCCGCCTTCGGATTCGCGACGGATGTCAAGACCTCGCCCTCGTCGCTGATCGCCGCCCAGGTCCATTCCGGTCAGCTCGCCGCCAGCGGCGATCCCCGTGGGTGGGACCGCGCCGGGAACATCACCCCGATCCAGCGCTGGGCGACCATGTTCTCGGGCTGGGACCTGCAGAACCTGGACGGCACCGCCTGGTACCACCCGCTGCGGCTGACGATCGACTCGGGCGCGGTCGGCGACGGCCTGCCCAACCCGGCGCAGGCCGTCCTGGACGTGCACTCCACGGACGCGACCAAGCTCCGCAAGAGCCTGCGGATCTACGCGTTCGCGGCGGCGCTCGGCAACACCCGCGTGATCCAGGGCGCGCAGGCGCTCGCCGCGGAGGCTCGGATCCCGCGACGCAACCTGAAGCTGGTCAACCGAGCGGCGACCTACGCGCACAACGACCCGAGCGCCGCGGCGCCGAAGGTCAACGCGTTTCTGAAGAGGCTGATTCCGTTCCTGGGGAAGATCAGCGCGGGGAACGCGAAGGGCAAGAAGAAGTAGGAGAGAGCTAGGCGGTCTCGACGGGCCGCCCACTGCGGCTCCAGGTGCCCACGCCGCCGTTGGCGACGTGCAGGACCCGCTCGAACCCCTCGCGCTGGAGGATCGAGGCCGCGAGCCCGCTGCGCTTGCCGCCGCTGCAGATGGCGGCGATCGGCCGGTCGCGTGGCAGCTCGGCCTGGCGGTCGGGCAGCTCCCCGTAGGGGAGATGGACCGACCCGGGGATGTGGCCCTCGGCGAACTCGTCCTCGTCGCGCACGTCCAGCACGAGGATGTCATCGCCGTCGAGGCGCCCGGCCAGCTCGTCGGGGTCGATCAGCTCGATCCGGCGAACCGGACGGCCCTCGGAGCGCCACGAGGTCATCCCACCCTCCAGGTAGCCGCGGACCCTGAGCCCGACCGACGCGAGCAGCTCGGTCGCCTCGAGCTCGTACCCGTCGGAGGCGGCGATCACGATCAGCTCGGCGTCGGGCGGCGCCACCTTCGCCACCTTCGTGGCGAAGCCGGTCTCGTAGGCCGAGGCGCTGATCGCGCCCGGCACGTGCGCCTCGTCGAACTGCTCGTTGGTGCGCGCGTCGACCAGCAGCGCGCCCTCGGCGATGCCGACCTCCACGGCTCGCGGCGCGAGCGGGATCGGCGTGCCCATGTCCTCGATCAGCGGACCGCGGTTGAGCGCCACGATGTGCTCGACGTTGGGGGGCGGTGCGCCCAGCGTCGCGACGGCGTCCTCGACGAACTCGCTCTCCGTCTCGAAGCGCAGGGCGCGGTTGTGGTCGCGCTCGAAGCCGATGGTCGACGTGGACTTGAGGTCGATCCCAGCGCTGCCGCACGCCGAGCCGCCCAGGTGGCCGGGCCAGACCTCTACGTCGTCGGGCAGGGGGAGCAGGCGCTCGTGCAGCGAGTGGAAGATGCCGGCCGCTCCCTCGCGCTTCTCGATCGCCAGGTCCGGCCGCGCCACGTCGCCGACGAAGAGTGAGTCTCCGGTCAGCACGGCCCAGGGATCTCCGCCGCGTTCGCCGTCGCGCAGGAGGAAGGAGGTGTGCTCCGGACGGTGGCCCGGGGTGTGGAGGGCCTCGATCTCGACGTCGCCGAGACTGAGCTTCCAGCCGTCGGTGAAGGACTCGTGCGGATACTCGGCGTCAGCCAGCTCGTGGATGTGGATGGTCGCGCCGGTCGCCCGGGCGAGCCGGCCGTGGCCGGAGACGTGGTCGGCGTGGTTGTGGGTCTCGAGCACGTGCTCGATCCGTACGCCGTGCAGGCGGGCGAGGCGCAGGTACGGCTCGATCGACCACTGCGGGTCGATCACCGCGGCGACGCCCGTGCCGGTGTCGCCGACGAGGTACGAGGCGCAGCTCAGGTCCTCGTGGAGGATCTGTCGGAACAGCACACAGCCAGCTTAGGGTCGGCTACGTCCCGGTGAAGTTCGGATCCCGCTTCTCGACGAAGGCCATCACGCCCTCGATGAAGTCCTTGCTCTCACCCTGGCCCTTCTGGGCGTCGGCCTCCGCGTCCAGCTGTCCGGCGAGGTCGGTGTAGAGGCGGCGGTTGAGCAGCTGCTTCGAGCCGGCGTAGGAGCGGGTCGGCCCGTTTGCGAGCTTCTCCAGCAGCCCGCCGGCCTCGGCCTCGAGGTCCGCGTCCGAGACGACCCTGTTGATCAGGCCCCACTCGAGCGCCCGCTCAGCGGGGACGCGCTCGCCGAGCATCGCCATCTCGGCGGCGCGGGCGTAGCCGACGCGTGCCGGGATGAACGCGGTCGAGCCGCCGTCGGGGACCAGGCCGATGTTCACGAAGGCGAGCAGGAAGTACGCGGACTCGGCGGCGACGATCAGGTCGGCGGCGAGGGCGAGGGAGCAGCCGATCCCGACCGCCGGCCCGTTGACCGCTGAGAGCACCGGCTTCGGCATCTCGCGCAGGGCCTTGATGATCGGGTGGTAGATCTCCTTGAGGCGGGCGCTCAGGTCAGGGAGGCCGCCGTCGTCACTCCCGCGCTGCTCCTTCAGGTCGGCTCCTGATGAGAAGCCGCGCCCCGCTCCGGTGATCATCACGGCGCGGACGGAGTCGTCCCCCGCCACGGTCGCCACGGCGTCGCTCAGGTCCCTGCCGAACTGCTCGTTCCAGGCGTTGAGGGCGTCGGGGCGGTTGAGCAGGATGCGGGCGGCGGGGCCGTCGGTCGTCAGGTCGATGGTCTCGTGGCTGGACATCGGTCGGTCCTTTCGGTGGGTCAGTGGTCGTTGTCGGTTCGTACGAGCCGGGCCGTCGCCTGGCCTTGGGCGAGGACGGTGCCGTCACCGGCGACCAGTTCCAGGGCGAGCCGCCCGCTCTCCGCCGGGACGATCGGCTGGGCCCGCCCGGGAACGGGCTTGCCGCGCAATCCCGCCCAGGCGGCGTCCGCGAGCTCGTCGACGAAGGCCGTGGGAGGTGAGTCGAGCTGCCCCGCGAGCCAGCGCTGCGCGATGGCGTGCGCCGGGCCGGTGACGATCGCGGAGACCACGAGCATCGAGCGCGGACGGATCTCGCCCTTCTCGGCCAGGGGCGCCATCCACTCGCGGATCGCGGTCGCCATCTTCCGGTTGAGCTTCTCGACCTCGGAACCGCCCGCAGAGTCCCAGTCGAGGTGCCCGCGCATGTAGACGAAGCGGGCGAGGTCGGGGTGCTCCTCGATCCAGCTCAGCTGATGGGAGATGACGCCGCGGACGGCGGAGCGCAGCGAACGCGGCTTGCGGCCGACCAGCTCCCAGAGGCCGTCGTGGAAGGAGGAGATCGCCTCGACGAAGAGGGCGTCCGCGATCGCCTCCTTCGTGGGGAAGTGGTGGAAGAGGGCGCCGTTGGAAACCTCGCTGCGGGAGCGGATGTCAGCGATCGTGGTCTGCGCGTAGCCCTCCTGAAGGAAGCCGGTCAGGGCGGCGTCCAGGATCCGCTGCCGGGTGTCTGAGACTGCCATCGCCGGACAGAGTAGCACTCCGGAGAAGCACTCTATTTTTCGATCGGCTTTCATACCCGTGCTTTGACTCCCGGAGAGCGCAGGAAGACGCCTCGCTATCTGCCCCGGCCCGTGGCCAAGCTGCTGACCCGGATGCTGCAGCGCGGCACGCAGCGCACCTGGATCCCGGTCCGGGCGCAGCGCGCCTGGACGGAGGCGGCGGCCGCGATCACCCGCATCCCCAAGGGCATCGCGATCGAGCACGGCTTGCTCGGTGGTGTCCTATGCGACCGCCTGGTGCCGCCTGGAGCGGACCAGGGCCGCGCGGTGCTCTATCTCCACGGCGGCGGCTACCTGATCGGCTCACGGCGCACCCATCGCGGGCTCGCCGCGCAGATCGCCCTGGCGGCCGGCGCTCCCGTTCATCTGCTCGACTACCGCCTCGGGCCCGAGCACACCCATCCGGCGGCGCTCGAGGACTCGGTCGCCGCCTACCGGGAGCTCATCGATCGAGGGCTCGCTCCGGGAGACATCGTGGTCGCCGGCGACTCGGCGGGTGGCGGCCTGGCTCTCGCCCTCGCGGCGCGCCTGCGGGACTCGGGCGATGCGCAGCCGGCCGGGCTTGCGATCCTCAACGGCTGGCTCGACCTCACCAATTCGGGCGCGTCGGTCGAGGCCAATGCCCGACGCGACCACGGGCTGCGCCGCGACCTGATCGAGCAGGGCGCCGAGCTCTACGGCGGAGCCACCGCGCCGAGCGACCCCGAGCTCTCGCCCGTGTTCGCGGACCTCGCCGGCCTGCCGCCGACCTACATCCAGGTCGGCACCCACGACATCCTGCTGGATGACTCCGATCGCATCGCCGACCGCGCGCGAGCTGCCGGCGTCGACGTCCGCTACGCGCGCTTCGACGGGATGTGGCACGACTTCCAGCTCGCGGCCGGGCTGCTGCGCGAGGCCGATGAGGCCATGGCGGACCTCGCCATCGCCCTGGACGACATTTGGGCGGGGCGCTCGCTGGCGAGCCGCGGAGGTCCCTCGACCAACGGCTCAGTGAACGGTCACGGTGGCCCGAGCGTGGCGATCATCGGCGCGGGGTTCGGCGGGATCGGCCTCGCGATCACGCTGAAGAAGGCCGGAGTCGACCGGATCACGATTCTCGAGAAGGCCGATGGGGTGGGCGGGGTGTGGCGCGACAACACCTATCCGGGCGCCACCTGCGACGTCCCGTCGCACCTCTACTCGTTCTCGTTCGAGCCCAACCCGAACTGGAGCCGGCGCTACTCGCCGCAGCCCGAGATCCTCGACTACCTCGAAGGCTGCGTCGACAGGTATGGCCTGCGGCCGAACCTGCGCCTCGGGACCGAAGTGACGCGGGCGGACTTCGACGACGATTCCGGGCGCTGGCGGATCGAGACCGGCGACGGCGAGACGGTGGAAGCCGACGTACTCATCTCCGCCTGCGGCCAGCTCAGCCGCCCCGCGCTGACGCGGATCGAGGGCGCCCATCGCTTTGCGGGGTCGATCTTCCACACGGCGCGCTGGGACCACGACGTCGATCTCCACGGCAAGCGGGTGGCGATCGTCGGCACCGGTGCCAGCACGATCCAGGTGGTGCCCGCGGTCGCCGACCGCGTCGCGCAGCTCGACGTCTACCAGCGCTCGGCGCCGTACGTGATCCCCAAGAAGGACCGGCCCTACATGCCCTGGGAGCGCCGCCTCTTCCGCTGGTTCCCGCCCGCGCGCTGGCTGGCGCGTTTCACCCAGTGGTTCTTCTTCGAGGTCTTCATCGCGGCCTTCAACCAGTGGCGTGGCATGGGCCGACTCGGGGTGCGGATGTTCGAGCGCAACCTGGATGACCAGATCTCGGACCCGGAGCTGAAGCGCGCCCTCACGCCGGACCACGTGCTCGGCTGCAAGCGCGTGCTGATCTCGCCCGACTACTACGCCACCTTCGAGCGGCCGAACGTCGAGCTCATCACGCAGGGGGTCCGCGAGTTGACGAAGGGCGGGGTGGTGGCCGAGGACGGCACGGAGCGGCCGGCCGACGTCATCGTCCTCTCCACCGGCTTCGAGAGCACCCGGTTCCTGGCGCCGATGGAGATCCGAGGCCGGCAGGGACGCGAGCTCAACGAGGTCTGGCGGGAGGGGGCGAACGCCTACCTCGGGATGACCGTCGCCGGCTTCCCGAACCTGTTCGTGATGTACGGGCCCAACACCAACCTCGGCTCCGGCTCGATCATCTTCCAGCTCGAGAGCCAGATGGCCTACATCGCGGACGCCGTCGAGCGGATCCGGCGGACGGGAGGCCGGCTCTCGGTTCGGCCCGAGGTGCAGCAGGCCTTCGACAGCGAGATGCAGACCCGGCTCTCGACCTCCGTCTGGCAGACCGGCTGCAGCAACTGGTACGTCGACGAGCACGGCCGCAACACGAACAACTGGCCGGGATTCACGCTCGAATACAGGTGGCGAACGCGCCACCTCGACCCGAGCGACTACGAGAGCACGTTGGGCGTGTAGCCGAGCCCCCTGATCAGCTCGAGAAGGCGCTCGGCGTGATCGGGGCCGCGCGTCTCCATCACCAGCTCGACTCCGGTCTCGCTGACCGAGAGGCCGACACCCTCGCGTACGTGGTCGACGTCGATCAGGTTGGCCCCGCCCTCGCCGATCGCCGTCAGCAGGGCCGCGAGCGAGCCCGGCTCGTCGGGGATCTTGGCGAAGATCCGCAGGCGCCTGCCGTGCCCGGTCTCATGGTGGCGCGCGAGATCGGCGAGGACGCCGGTGTCGATGTTGCCGCCTGAGAGGATCAACACCGTCGTGCCGTTCTCCGCCGGCGCGACCTGCTTGCCCACCATGGCGGACACCCCGACCGCGCCCGCGCCCTCAACGACGAGCTTGGTCCGCTCCAGCAGCAGCATGATCGCGTCGGCGATCGCGTCCTCGTCGACCGTCACCTCCTGGTCGAGAAGCTCATCGAGCAGCGGCGCTGTGATCTCGCCCGGCTGCTTCACCGCGATGCCATCGGCGAGCGCGCACTGCGAGCGGATGCCGACGATCTCGACGCCGGGCCGGGTCGCCCTGATCGCGGTCGCGATCCCGGACGCCAGCCCGCCGCCGCCGATCGGGATCAGCACCTTCGAGAGGTCCTCCACCTCCTCCACCAGCTCCAGGCCGATCGTCCCCTGCCCGGCGATGACAGCTGGGTCGTCGAACGGGTGGATGAAGGCCAGGCCCTCGCTCTCCGCGTGCGCGCGGGCGTCCTCGACGGCGTCGTCGATCGACTCCCCCTGCAGCACGATCTCGGCACCGGACTCACGCGCCGCGGCGATCTTGGCCAGGGCGGCGCGCTCCGGCATGAAGATCGTCGCCGCCAGCCCGCGCGCCCGGGCCGCGTAGGCGACCGACTGGCCGTGGTTGCCCGCGCTCGCCGCTACGACGCCCTTGGTTCCGCCGTCGAGAGCGGCGATCTTGTTGAGGGCGCCCCGCAGCTTGAAGGAGCCGGTGCGCTGCAGGTTCTCGGCCTTCAGCGCGATCGTCCCGCCGGTCGTGCGGGAGAGGTAGCGGGACTCGAAGACGTACGTGCGCCGAACGACGTCGGCGACCACCTCGCGGGCGCGCTCGACGTCCTCGAGCGAAACGGGGTCGGTCACGAGGAGAGTGGGACGGTGGCGTCCATCTCCACCAAAGCGCCCTTGGGGAGGGCGGCGACGCCGACGGTCGTGCGCACCGGGAAGGGCTGCTCGAAGAAGGTCGCGTAGACGTCGTTCACCTTCGGGAACTCCGCCATGTCCGTGAGGTAGATGCCGATCCGGGCGGCGTCCTGTAGCCGGGTGCCCGCGGCACGGCAGACCGCAGCGAGGCTCTCCAGGCAGCGGGCGGCCTGCTCCGCGATGCCGCCGTCGATCAGCTCCCCGCTCTCCGGATCAAGGGGGACCTGGCCGCTGCAATAGAGGACGCCGTTGGCGATCACGGCCTGGGAGTACGGGCCGATCGGCTCCGGCGCGTCGCCTGTCTCGACCACTCTTCTTGCGCTCTCCGATGCGTCCATGCGGTCTCCTGGATCCGGGCAAGGGGCGGGATTCGCCAGTATCCCATCATGAGGGCGCTCGCCATCGTGCATCAGACCGACGCCGGCCCCGGCGTGTTCGCGGACGAGATGGCCGAGCGGGGCGTGGAGCTGCACGAGTGGCTCCTCTCGGAGCGCGGGACCGGTCCCCAGCTCGAGATCGCTGAGTACGACGCCGTCCTGACCTTCGGCGGCGCGATGCACGCCGACCAGGAGGATCGCCACCCGTGGCTCCGGTTCGAGAAGGACTTCCTCGCCGCGATGATCGACGACCGGATGCCGGTGCTCGCCGTCTGCCTGGGCTGCCAGGTGCTTGCGGAGGCCGCTGGCGGGTCGGCCCGCCGCGCGAGCGAGCCGGAGATCGGCTGGCACTCGGTCGAGGTGACGCAGGAGGGGAAGGGGGACCCTGTCATCGGGCCCATGGCGCCGAGGTTCGAGGCCTTTCAGTGGCACAGCTACGAGTCCGTCCCGCCCGAAGGCGCCGCGATCCTCGCGAGCAGCCCGGTCTGCGCACAGGCCTACCGGGTCGGCGAGGTCGCGTGGGGGATCCAGTTCCACGCCGAGGTGAGCGCGGCGGACGCCGGCGCATGGATCGACGACTACCGCTCCGACGATGACGCCGTCCGGATCGGGGTCGACCCCGATGCGCTGCGCTCCGAGACCAGCGAGAAGATCGGCGATTGGAGCCGCCTTGGGCGCGAGCTCTGCGGCCGCTTCCTGGACGCCGTCGGCTAGCGGCCACCAGGCCGCTCCTCTTTGGAGCGGAGGGCGAAGCCCGGAGCGACTTATGTGGGGCGGCCGCTTGTGGCCGCGACCTTAAGTGTGCTTCTTCTTCGGCTTCTTGCCGAAGCTGAGATCGATCGGGGTCGTGTCGGAGACCGCGGTGCCAGCGGGGACACTGGTCGCCCTCACGAACTTCGCCTTCTTGCGCTTGGTCTTCTTCTTCGGCTTGAGGATCTGGCCGACTGGGCAGTCCGCAGCGGCGAGGGCGGAGCGGGCCGCGGCTTCCTTCTTCCCGATGACACTCGGGACGAGGCAGTAGCGAACGGTTGCGTTGAAGACGTAGTTGTTCGCGTTGCTCGTCGAGAACGGGGATTGGGCGGGGTCTCCGACCTCGGCCGGATTGGGAAGGATCACGCTCGATCCGACGTTCGACACCGCGAGGCTGGTGCCGCCTCCGTCGACCAGCGCGATCAGATCACCTTTCTTGATCGGCAGGCTGGTCGGTTGGGGAGGGGAGGGCGCCGGATCGAAGACGAGCTGCCGTTCGGCGTCCCCGGCGACAGCCGTGTACGAGTCGGCGCCGGCCCTGCGCAGGACCCGGAACGCGAAGCTGCCATCGGGCCTCCCGACCGCCCAGCTGGTCACCGTCCCGTCGACCGGGGAGGCGGGGTCTGAGCCGTCGATCAGCCTCGTGTTGAAGAAGCTTCGCGCACCGCTGAAGCCGCTGGTGCCGTAGGCAGCGTTCGTCAGTGGGTCGCCGATGGTGATCGTGTTGCCCTGCGCGCTGGTCGCTCCGAGCAGCGCAGCCGCCAGGGCCAGGAGGGATGCCTTGCGAAGCACCGGGGCAGCCTACTCAGGGGTGACGTACGCGCCCGAGAGCCCGCCGTCGACGAGGAAGGTCGAGGCCGTCACGTAGGAGCTCTCGTCGCTCGCCAGGAAGAGCACGCCCTGGGCGATCTCCTTGGCCTCCGCGAAGCGCCCCATCGGCAGATGAATCAGGCGGCGGGCCGCCTTCTCGGGATCCTTCGCGAACAGCTCCTGGAGCAGTGGCGTGTTGACCGGGCCGGGGCAGAGGGCGTTGACGCGAACGCCCCGCCTGCCGAACTCGACGCCGAGCTCGCGCGAGAGCGCCAGCACACCGCCCTTCGACGCGGTGTAGGAGATCTGCGAGGTCGCCGCCCCCATCACCGCGACGAATGAAGCGGTGTTGACCACCGAGCCACCGCCGGC
The DNA here is from genome assembly GCA_963744105.1 of uncultured Solirubrobacterales bacterium. Lineage (GTDB taxonomy): Bacteria > Actinomycetota > Thermoleophilia > Solirubrobacterales > 70-9 > DASUPK01. The sequence goes on from CAVUSJ010000002.1 coordinate 86,371, forward strand.
CTCGAGCAGATGGGGGATGCCGTGCTTGCAGCAGAGGAAGACCGACTTCAGGTTGACGTCTTGGACCCGCTGCCAGGCCTCGAGTGAGGTCTCCAGGACCGAGACGTCATCGTCCGGGCTGATGCCTGCGTTGTTGAAGAGGACGTCGATGCGGCCCATCTCGCTGGCCGCCTTCGCGTACATCTCGCGGACCGAGTCCTCGTCAGCGACGTCGGCCTGGAGAGCCAGCTCGCCCTCGGCGCCCTCGGCGAGATCCACGCCGACGACTCGGGCTCCCTCCTCGGCAAAGAGCCGGGCGGTCTCCGCGCCGATCCCGCTCGCCGCCCCCGTGATCACGCACACCTTCCCCTTGAGGCGTCCCGGCATCTAACCCTCCTCTGTCGCGTAGTAGACGTTCTTGACCTCGCTGTAGGCCTCGAGCGCGTCGGGGCCCAGCTCGCGGCCGACTCCCGACTGCTTGAAGCCGCCGAACGGCGTCGAGACCCGGACCGAGGTGTTCGAGTTGATGGAGACGACGCCGGTCTCGACCGCACGCGCGACCCGCAGCGCCTTGGCGCCGTCGCGGGTCCAGACCGAGCCCGAGAGGCCGTAGATCGTGTCGTTGGCGATCCGGATCGCGTCGGCCTCGTCCTCGAAGGGGATCACACAGGCGACCGGGCCGAAGATCTCCTCCCGCGCCGGGCGGGCGTCGTTGGAGACGGGGCCCAGCACGGTGGGCGGGAACCAGTAGCCGGGCCCGTCGGGGGCCGAGCCCCGGAACGCGACCGGCGCATCGCCGTTGACGTAGGAGGAGACGGTCTTGAGCTGGTCGGCCGAGATCACCGGGCCCATCTCGGTCGACTCGTCGAGCGGATCCCCGACCTTGATCGACGTCACCGCCTTCTCCAGCGCCGACATGAAGTCGTCCATCGCCGAGCGCTCGACGAGGATCCGCGAACGTGCGCAGCAGTCCTGGCCGGCATTGCCGAAGACGGCCAGCGGCGCCGACGCGGCCGCAGCCTCGAGATCGGCGTCGCCGAAGATCACGTTGGCCGACTTGCCGCCCAGCTCGAGGGTGACCCGCTTGATCGTGGCCGCCGCGCTCTCCGCGATTCCCCGGCCGACCTCGGTCGAGCCGGTGAAGGCGACCTTGGCGACGTCGGGGTGCTCGACGATGCGCTGCCCGCAGACGCTCCCCTTGCCCGGCACGATGTTGAGCACGCCTTCCGGGACGCCGGCCTCCACCGCGATCTTCTCCAGCTCGATCGCGGTCAGCGGCGTGAGCTCCGCGGGCTTCAGGACGATCGTGTTGCCGGCGGCCAGGGCCGGCGCGACCTTCCAGGTGGCGATCGTCAGCGGGAAGTTCCAGGGAGTGATCAGGCCGACGACGCCGAGCGGCTCGCGGAAGGTCATGTCGATGCCGCCAGAGACGGGGATCGTCTTGCCGGTGAGGCGCTCCGGCGCGCCCGCGTAGTAGCGGAAGGTCTCGACCACCATCCCCATCTCGCCGCGGGCGTCGCCGATCGGCTTGCCCGCGTTCCGGGCCTCGAGCTTGGCGAGGTCCTCCTGATGCGCGGCGATTGCGTCGGTGAGGTCGTGCAACAGCGCCGAGCGGGAGGCTGGGTCCATCGCCCGCCAGGCGGGAAAGGCCTGCTTAGCCCGCGCGATTGCCGCGTCGGCTTCCTCCTCGCCGGCGCGCGGGATCTCCGCCATAACCTGCTCGGTTGCAGGCTCTATTACCTGGATAGCGTCCTTGCTCGCCACGTACCGACGATATAGGGTCCGTCGCGTGGCATCTGGGGAGAAGAGCAAGGACGCTGCTCCCAGGCCCGGTGGCCCCGGCGGCACCCGCGGCATGCTCACGCTCGATGAGCTGAAGAAGGCCGGCGAGGAGGGGACGATCGACACGGTCGTCACCGCCTTCACCGACATGCAGGGGCGCCTCTTCGGCAAGCGCATCCAGATCGAGTACTTCCTCGATGAGGTCACCGGCCACGGTGTGGAGGGCTGCAACTACCTGCTCGCGCTCGACATGGACATGGAGCCGCTCCCCGGCTACGAGATGGCCAACTGGGAGGACGGCTACGGTGACTTCGGGATCGTCCCGGACATGTCCACGCTCCGCGAGATTCCCTGGCTCGACCGCACGGCCCTGGTCCTGGCGGACGTCGTCAACGAGGACGGTAGTCCGGTCGTCGCCTCTCCGCGGCAGATCCTGATCGCCCAATACGAGCGCGCCCGCGAGATGGGCTTCACGCCGTATGCGGCCTCGGAGCTCGAGTTCTACCTCTACAAGGAGAGCTACGCCGAGGCCTGGGAGAAGGACTTCAAGAACCTCACCCCGACCATCCCCTACATCCTCGACTACCACATCCTCGCCACGACGATGGACGAGGCCTACCTGGGGCCGATCCGCCGCGGCATGCACGGCGCCGGCATCCCGGTCGAGTTCTCGAAGGGCGAGGCCTGGTACGGCCAGCACGAGGTCAACTTCCGCTACGCGGATGCGGTGACGGCGGCGGACCGCCACACGATCTACAAGAACGGCGTCAAGGAGATCGCGTTCCTCAACGACATCTCGGCGAGCTTCATGGCGAAGCCGTCGGAGAACGACATCGGCAGCTCCTGCCACGTCCACCAGAGCCTGGTGGGGGAGGACGGCAAGAGCGTGTTCGTCGATGGCAAGGGCGAGGAGACCGACACCTTCATGCACTTCATCGGCGGGATGCGGAACCACATCCGCGAGCTGGCGCTGTTCGTCGCGCCCGCGATCAATTCCTACAAGCGCTACGCGGCAGAGAGCTGGGCCCCCACCTCAGTCTCCTGGGGACGCGACAACCGCACCTGCGGCTTCCGGGTCGTCGGCCACGGCCAGTCTCGCCGGGTCGAGTGCCGGATCCCGGGTGCCGACGCCAACCCCTACCTCGCGATGGCTGCGCTGCTCGCCGCCGGCCTCGACGGGATCGAGAACAAGGCGGATCCGGGCCCTGAGCTGAAGGGCAACGCCTACGAGGCCGGCGAGGCGGAGGCGTTCCCGTCGTCGCTGCGCGAGGCGGTCGCGCAATGGGAGAAGTCGGACTTCGCGAAGCAGGCGTTCGGCGAGGCGGTCCACAAGCATTACCTCAACTACGGCCAGCTGGAGCAGGGCCTGTTCGACAAGGTCGTGACGGATTACGAGCGTCGCCGCATGTTCGAGCGCGGTTAGCTGTTCTCCCCCTCCCTAAACTCGCTGCAAATGGAGATCAGGACCCCGCTCCTTCTCCGTGAGCCGCCTCGCTCACGGGCCCTCGGGCTCGCTGTCGCGTTTGGATCAGTCGCGCTCTGCACCCTGGCGATCTACCCGCTGAAGACGGTGGCGCCGGCGGTCTCGCTCGGCGTCGTCTACCTGCTGGCCGTGATCGGCGTCTCGATCTTCTGGGGCTTGCGCCTTGGCCTCTTGACCGCATTTGCGAGCGCTGCGGCGTTCAACTTCTTTCACCTCCCACCGACCGGCCGGTTCACGATCGCCGACTCGCGGAACTGGGTGGCGCTGGCCGCCTTCTTCGTGACCGCCGCAATCGCGAGCACCCTGGCGGAACTGGCCCGTAGCCGTGCCCAGGAGGCGGAGGCGCGGAGACGCGAGGCCGATTTGATGGCCGAGCTTGCACGCACCCTCCTCGGCGGTCCCAATCTCGACGCATCGTTGCCCGTTGCCGCAGAGAGAATCGCGCGCGCGCTTGACCTGCCCTCGGCGGCCCTGCAACGCGGCGAGGCCAAGGACAACCCGGGAAGGCTGTCGCTGCCCCTGACGCATGGTGGGTACCGGCTCGGCACGCTGGTGGTCCCGGCGGGCATCGACCCTGAAAACCTCCGCCGCCTCGAGGATCGGTTGCTCCCCGGCCTCGAGGGACTGCTCGCCGCCGCGATCGATCGTGGGGAATTGCTCAGGGCGACCGTGGAGACGGAGGCCCTTCGCCGCAGCGACGAGATCAAGACCGCCTTGCTCCGGACCGTCTCGCACGATCTTCGGACCCCGATCACGGCGATCCGGGCGGCGGCGGAGGCGCTCACGTCCCCGACGATCGACGATGCGGACAGGATGGAGTTGCGCGAGGCGATCATCGATGACTCCGATCGACTTGCTGCGCTGGTCGACAACCTGCTCGACCTCTCGCGGCTGCGCACCGGCACGGCGGAGCCTTCCCAGGACTGGGTATCGATCGGCGAGGTCGTCGAGGCGGCGGTTGATGACCTGGAAGTCGACTCGGACCGTTTCCGGCTCTCGATCGACGACCGCCTGCCGTTCATCAAGGCGGACGCCGTCCAGCTCGAGCGGGTCTTCGTCAACCTCCTCTCCAACGCCGCCAGATACTCGGGCGGTGAACCCGTGTCCGTTCGTGCACGCGAGGTCTCAGGCAGGATCGTGATCCGGGTGGTGGATCGCGGGCCCGGAATCCGGGATCGCGATCTCGAGCGAATCTTCGAGGCGTTCTACCAGGGGCCCGACGACCCATCGCACACCGGCGCGGGACTCGGGCTCGCGATCGTCAAGGGCTTCGTCGAGGCGAATGGCGGGCAGGTGGCGGTCGAATCGCTGCCTGGCCAGGGGACGACTTTCGTGGTGGAGTTCCCGCTGGACGCGACCGCGGATGAGCCTTTCGAGCCTGTCTCTCCCGCGCCCGCCGGACGATGAGCCAACGCGTCCTCGTCTGCGACGACGAGATGCAGATCCGCCGGGCCCTGCGCGTGGTGCTGAAGGACGCCGGTTTCGAGGTGGTCGAGACCGCCGATGCCGCCGAGGCACTCGATGCGGCTTCCGTCAAGCCCCCGGACGCGGCGATCATCGATCTCATCCTTCCCGACGGCGATGGGGTGGAGGTCACTCGCAGCATCCGCTCGTGGAGCGACATGCCGATCCTGGTCCTCTCGGCTGTCGGTGAGGAGGAACAGAAGGTGCGTGCCCTCGAGGCCGGTGCGGACGACTACGTCACCAAGCCGTTCGGCCCCCGCGAGCTCGTCGCGCGGCTGAACGCCGCGCTTCGCCGTGCCGGCGAGGCCGCGGATGAGCCGGCGATCAGTGTGGATGGCATGGTGATCGACCTGGCGGGCCACACTGTCACCCGCGATGGCGAGGAGATCCATCTCACTCCGATCGAGTTTCGGCTGCTGAGCACGCTCGCCGGCAACCGAGGCCGGCTGATGACGCACCGGGCGCTCCTCACCGACGTCTGGGGCCCGGGGTGGGAGGAGGACACCCAGACCCTGCGCACCCATATCGCGAACCTGCGGCGCAAAATCGAGCCGCCCGATGGGCCTCGCTACATCCGCACGGATCCGGGCGTCGGATACCGCTTCGGAGGCTGAGCTTCACAAGATCTTGATGCGTCCCGCCGGAACCTGAACGGGACCTTCACGGAGCCGGAGCGATCCTCCGGTCATGGACCTGATCTCAATCGGGATCGCGCTGGTGGTGTTCGTGGCGCTCTACTTCTTGATCGACGGGCTGGACCGCGTATGAGCTTTGCCGAGGGCTCCATGCTCATCGTCTCGATCCTCCTGTTCTTCTACCTGCTGTACGCGCTGCTGCGCGGCGAGAACCTGTGACCGTCAACGGCTGGCTTCAGCTGGCGATCTATGTCGCCGTTCTCACCGCGCTAGTGCCGATCCTGGGCGGATACATGGCGCGGGTCTACCAGGGCGAGCGCATCTTCCTCGAGCGGCCATTCGGCTGGCTCGAGCGGCTGATCTACCGCCTGCTGGGACCCTCTGCGCGCACGGAACAGGACTGGAAGGCCTATGGCAAGACGACGGTGGTCTTCAGCTTCGTCTTCTTCCTCGTCCTCTATCTGATCCTGCGCACGCAGAACATCCACCCCTTCAACCCGGAGGGGTTCCGCTCGGCGCCGTGGGACGTGACCTTCAACACGACCTCGTCGTTCATCACCAACACGAACTGGCAGTACTACGGCGGCGAGACGACGATGACCTACTTCTCGCAGATGGGTGGGCTGGCGGTTCAGAACTTCGTCTCGGCGGCCGTCGGCATGGCGGTACTAGCGGCCGTCATCCGGGGCTTCGCCAGCCGCGGCGTCAAGGAGCTCGGCAACTTCTGGCGTGACGTAACCCGGACGCTCCTCTACATCCTCCTTCCGCTGGCCGCCGTCGGGACGCTGATCCTCGTCTCCCAGGGCGTGGTCCAGTCGCTCGGGGGCTACGTCACGATCCACGGTCTCGGCGGCCTGGACCAGACGCTGGCGATGGGGCCTGCCGCCTCGCAGATCGCGATCAAGCAGCTCGGAACCAACGGAGGAGGGTTCTTCAACCTCAACAGCTCTTTCCCGTTCGAGAACCCGACGCAGTTCTCGAACTTCGTGGAAGCGATCTTCATCCTTCTTATTCCCGCCGCCGCGACGGCTCAGTACGGCCGCATGGTCGGCAACCGCCGCCAGGGCTGGGCCCTCTACGCCACCATGCTGGTCTTCCTGGTCGGCCTGTTCGGCGTCGCCTACGCCGCCGAGCAGCACGGCTCGCCGGCCCAGCACGTCGCCGGCGAGCACACCGCGGTGGCGGACGGCTCGACGGGCGGCAACCTCGAGGGCAAGGAGCAGCGCAACGGCATCACCAGCAGCGCTCTCTGGGCCGACGTCACCACCGACGCCTCCAACGGCTCCGTCAACTCCGCCCATGACTCCTATACGGGGATCGGCGGCCTCGTTCCCCTGACCAACATGATGACCGGGGAGGTGATCTTCGGCGGGGTCGGCTCGGGCTTGTACGGAATGCTCATGACCGTTCTGCTTGCCGTGTTCATAGCGGGCCTGATGGTGGGCAGGACGCCCGAGTACCTCGGGAAGAAGGTCGAATCCCGCGAGGTGAAGCTGGTCCTGATCGGCCTGCTCTTCACCCCGATGGTTGCCCTGATCGCCGCCGGGATTGCGATCTCGAGCAAGTACGGCACGCCTTCGATCTACAACCCTGGCCCCCAGGGGTTCTCCGAGACGCTCTACGCCTACACCTCGCAGGCGAACAACAACGGCTCTGCCTTTGCCGGCTACACCGGCTTCGTGCAGCCGAACGCCCCTGGCAACGTCGGCGCCTACGGGATCAGCTTCGCTGACATCCTCGGCGGCCTCTCGATGCTGACGGCGCGCTTCGTCCCGCTGCTCTCCGCCCTGGCCATCGCGGGATCGCTCTCTGTCAAGCGCATCGTCCCGGCGGGCCCGGGCACCTTCCGGACCGATAACCCCACCTTCGTGATCCTGCTGGTGTCGGTGATCGTCATCGTCGCCGCCCTCACCTTCTTCCCGGCGCTCCTGCTCGGCCCGGTGGTCCAGGGCCTGACCAACCAGCTCTTCTGATGAGACGCGATCTGACAGCCTCGATCATTGCCGCGGTGGCCTTCACGCTGCTGCTCGGCGTCATCTATCCATTGGCCGCGACCGGCATCTCGCAGGTGCTGTTCCCGAACAAGTCCGACGGCAGCCAGGTGAAGGTCGACGGAAAGACCGTGGGCTCGAGCCTGATCGGCCAGAGCTTCACGATCCGCCACGCGATCCCGAAGGCCCAGCGGGGCAAGTTCGGCAAGAAGCAGATCAAGACGCCTGACCCGAAGTACTTCCAGCCGCGCCCGTCGGTCACGACCTACAGCGGCGACACCGCTTTCTTCAACAACCTCGGGCCGAACAACCGGGAGCTGATGCAGGAGTTCAAGGGTTACATCCGCGGCTATCTGGCGCTGGAGCGCCCCTACAACCCCGGCCTTACCCGCTCTGACATCCCCGTCGACGCGATCACCTCGTCGGCCTCGGGCGTCGACCCCGACATCTCCCAGGCCAACGCCCGCATACAGGCCCACCGCATCTCCCATTTGCGGGGCATCCCGCTCGACCGGGTGAACCAGCTGATCGACGACAACACCGACGGACGCGCTCTGGGCGTCCTCGGCGAGCCCGGGGTGAACGTGCTCGAACTGAACATCGCTCTGGATAAGGAGTCCCCGCAGTGACCGACAACAACCGCCGCCGCTCGTCCATGTTCGACCGTGAGCTGATGCTCCCGGCGCTCTGGGCGAGCGTCAAGAAGCTCAATCCGCGCCACCAGATCCACAACCCGGTGATGTTCGTGGTCGAGGTCGGCGCCGTGATCACGACGATCGGCTGGGTCAATCAGGTGTTCGGCAACGGGCCGCTCGGCGGCGGCGACGAGCCGGCCTGGTTCACGTTCACCGTCGCCATCTGGCTGTGGCTCACGGTGGTCTTCGCCAACATGGCGGAGGCGCTGGCGGAGGGCCGCGGGAAGGCACAGGCCGACGCCCTGCGCGCAGCGAGGACGGAGACCGTCGCCCATCTGAAGGACGGGCGCGAGGTGAGCGCGTCGGAGCTGCAGCGCGGCGACGTCGTCGTCGTCGAGGCAGGCGAGATGATCCCCGGCGACGGCACGGTCATCGAGGGGATCGCCTCGGTGGACGAGTCCGCAATCACCGGCGAGTCGGCTCCCGTGATCCGCGAGGCCGGCGGCGACCGCAGCGCGGTCACCGGCGGTACCAAGGTGCTCTCGGACCGGATCGTCGTCGAGATCACCCAGGAGCCCGGCAAGAGCTTCCTCGACCGCATGATCGCCCTGGTCGAGGGCGCCGAGCGCCGCAAGACCCCGAACGAGATCGCCCTCAACATCCTGCTCTCGGGGCTGACCATCATCTTCCTGGCGGTCGTCGTCGTGCTGCGGCCGATGGCGGAGTTCTCGAGCACGGCCGCCTCGGTGGCGACCCTGATCGCCCTGCTCGTCGCCCTGATCCCGACCACGATCGGAGCCCTTCTCTCTGCGATCGGGATCGCCGGCATGGACCGCCTCGTGCGCCGCAACGTCCTCGCCCTGTCCGGACGCGCCGTGGAGGCATCGGGAGACGTCGACGTGTTGCTGCTCGACAAGACAGGGACGATCACGCTCGGCAACCGGGAGGCCACCGAGTTCGTTCCGATGCCCGGCGTGCCCGAGGCTGAGCTGGCCGAGGCCGCCCAGATGTCCTCTCTCGCCGACGAGACCCCCGAGGGCCGCTCGATCGTCGTGCTGGCCAAGAAGTACGGGATCCGCGAGCACGAGATGGCGGGGCACGAGGCGACCTTCGTCCCGTTCAGCGCCGAGACCCGGATGAGCGGCGTGGACGTCAACGGCCGTCGGCTGCGCAAGGGTGCCGGCGACGCCATCATCAACTTCGTCCAGGCAGAGGGCGGGACGGCTCCGCCCGAGCTCCAGGGCGAGCTCGAGCGCATCGGTCGCGAGGGCGGCACGCCGCTGGCGGTCGCCCGCGACAGCCAGGTTCTGGGCGTGATCTACCTCAAGGACGTGGTCAAGGAGGGCATGACGCATCGCTTCGACCAGCTGCGGGCGATGGGCATCCGCACCGTGATGATCACCGGCGACAACCGCCTCACCGCGGCCAAGATCGCCGAGGAGTCGGGTGTCGACGACTATCTGGCAGAGGCCACGCCGGAGAAGAAGCTCGACCTGATCAAAGACCAGCAGGCGGGCGGACGGATGATCGCGATGACCGGCGACGGGACGAACGACGCCCCGGCGCTCGCTCAGGCGGACGTCGGCGTGACCATGAACACGGGTACGCAGGCGGCCCGCGAGGCGGGAAACATGGTCGACCTCGACTCGAACCCGACGAAGCTGATCGAGATCGTCGAGGTCGGCAAGCAGCTGTTGATCACGCGCGGTGCCCTGACGACATTCTCGATCGCGAACGACGTGGCGAAGTACTTCGCCATCCTGCCGGCGATCTTCGCTGCCACCTATGCGACCTCTGCGGGCGGCGACGGGCCCCTGAACAAGCTCAACATCATGGATCTGGGCACCCCCGAGTCGGCGATCATCTCCGCGATCATCTTCAACGCGCTGATCATCCCGCTGCTGATCCCGCTCGCCCTGCGTGGGGTCCGCTATCGGCCGGCGGGCGCCAGCGCGCTTCTGCGCCGCAACCTCTTCATCTACGGCCTGGGCGGAATCATCGCCCCCTTCATCGGCATCAAGCTGATCGACCTGATCGTTCACGGCCTGTTCGGAGCCTGATGCCGGCGGGTGCCGGCCTCCTCGACTCCCTGGGGCCGCACCGAATGCCCCGGAGAGTCGACGGGCCACTGACCCGGGTGAGGGCCGCTCTGCTCTGGACCTCACTCGACAGGGCGCTTGCTCGGGGCGTCGATCCAAGCGCCTCTCGGGCACTTGCCTGCCGAGCGGCCCAGCTCACCTCCATCCGCTCGCGCAGGCGGCTCGAGGCCCTCCTTCTCTTGGAAGCCCCGGTCTATGCCAGGGGAATGGCCGGGCTCGAGCTCCTGCTCGCGGACGGCGTCGGGTGCGCATACGCTCCGGCGTATCCGGGTCAGCTGCTCGATGAGCTCGAGGGCCTGGGTTTGGCACTCGAAGGGCGAGAGGAAGGGTGGTGAGATGGCCGAGGTTCCGCAGGGTGAGACCGTTGCTCCCGTGGATTCCGGCCGGGAACGGGGACGCCACAAGATCTTTCTCGGCATGGTCGCCGGCGTCGGAAAGACCTACCGGATGTTGCAGGAGGGCAGGGCCGAGACAGATTCGGGGAGGGACGTGGTGATCGGCTACCTCGAGCCTCACGGCCGGGTCGAGACCGTCGCCCAGGCATCGGGCCTCGAGACGCTTCCGCGCCGCCGGGTGCCCTACCGCGACATGGAGCTCGAGGAGATGGACCTGCCGGGGATCCTCCGCAGAGCCCCCGATCTCGCCCTGATCGACGAGCTGGCCCACACCAACGCCCCCGGCGTCGAGCACAAGAAGCGATACGAGGACGTCGAGGACGTCCTCGTATCAGGCATCGACGTGTTTTCGACCGTCAACGTTCAGCATCTCGAGAGCCTCAACGACAGCGTCTGCGAGCTGACCGGCGTCCGGGTGCGGGAGACGATGCCGGACGACATGTTGAGCGCTGCCGACGAGGTCGTGCTCATCGACCTCACCCCGGAGGCGCTGCTGGCGAGGCTGCGCGCGGGCAAGATCTACGCGCCCGAGCGGATCGACACGGCCCTCAACAACTTCTTCAAGATTGAGAACCTGGCCGCGCTGCGCGAGGTCGCCCTCCGGCAGGTCGCCGAAGAGGTCGAGTCCAAGCGGCTGGTCCGCGAGACCATCGGGCAGCGCGATGACCGCATGATCGAGAGCGCCGCCACCCAGGCGGTGGGGGAGCGGCTGCTGGCCCTGATCGAACCCACCCCTCGGGCCCAGCGGCTCGTACGGAGAGCGTGGCGATCGTCGCAGCGGCTCGGTGGCGAGCTCGATCTGCTCTGGGTGACCAAGCCCGGCCACACTCCGACCAGGGAGGAGCGCGAGCAGCTGGACGCGATCGGGAGGCTCGCTGCCGTTCTGGGAGCCCACTTGCTCGTCGAGGAGGGCGACGACCTCGTGCAGACGGCGAAGGATGTCGCCGAGGAGAAGGGCAGCACCTACGTTCTGATTGGCACTCCCTCGCGGCGCGCCGGGCTCGACCGATTCAAGCCTGCCCTGCCGACGAGGCTGATCGAAGCGATGCCGGGGATCGATCTGCGAGTCGTCGCCGACCGATCGCTCCGGGGGGAAGAGGAATGAGCACCGCCCTGATCGTCGTGGTGGCGGTGTTGGCGTGTTCCACCGGTTACCTGCTCGTGCGCGAGCTGCAGCGCCGGCGGACGGCCGCCTCGATCACCCCGGCGGCCGGCAGGATCCTGTTCCCGTTCGTCGGCGAGGCCCTCTCGACGCCGGCCTTCGACGCGGCGCTTCGCCTCGCTCGGGCAGAGGGGGCGACCCTGGTGCCCGCCTACCTGGCGATCGTGCCGCTGAGCGTTCACCTCGACACTCCTCTGAGGAAGCAGGCGGAGGCCGCCCTTCCGCTGCTGGAGGCGATCGAACAGCGAGCCGCGAAGCAGGGGGTCCCCGTCGATTCCCGTATCGAGCCCGGACGCAGCGTCACCCATGCGTTCCGCCTGCTGGTGAACCACGAGCGGTTCGACCGGGTGGTGGTGGCGGGCGCCTCGAACGGGGACGGCTTCCGCGCCGAGGACATCGCGTGGCTGCTGGAGAACGCCCCCGGTGAGGTCCTCGTCGTGCGGCCCACCCGCAAACAGCGAGAGGATGGCTCGCCCAAGCGCCTGCGCGAGCGGGTCTGGGGCACGGAGCCTCAGCCCTCGGGCTACAACATCCGCGGCTAGGTACGACCGCCCGAGCGTGAGACGAGTGACCGGATCACCCGGTCCTCCGGGTCCTCCTCCGGGTGCCAGAGGACTCCCAGGGTGAAGTCGCCGTCCGGCGACTCGATCGCCTCGACGCTGTCGTCGTCCGTCGCCCAGGCGGTGGCGGCGAGGCTGTCGGCGACGTGATTCACCCCCTGGTGGTGATGGGTCTTGACGGTCAGGTGCTCGGAGCCGGCGGCCGTCGCGGCCAGGGAGCCGGGCTCGATCCGAACGTCGTGCTCGGCCCATGACCCGGGCACGGGCCGGTGGCGCTCGTGCCCGAGCCGGTCGGGTAGGTGCTGATCGAGTGTCCCCCCGCAGGCGACGTTGAGGATCTGCATCCCGCGGCAGACGCCGAGGAGAGGGATGCCCCGCTCGAGTGCCCCGCGAGCAAGCGCGATCTCGAAGCGGTCGCGGTCGGGATTGGTCCCGACCGTCTCGGGATGGGCCTCCGCGCCGTGGCTCTCAGGGTCGATGTCGGCACCCCCTCCCAGGACCAGCGCGTCGAGATGATCGAGCAGCTCGTCGGGATCGTCTGTGGCTCGGCGGTCGGGCGGCAGCATCGCGACCATTCCGCCCGCGCCGTGGATTGCCCGGGCGTATGAGAGCGGCAGCAGCACGGCCGGCTCGTCCTTCCAGACGCCGAAGTGGGCCTTCTCGACCGCGGCGCAGACACCGATCAGGGGGCGAGGCATGAGCGGAACTTAGCGACCATCGCGTCGTGGCCCGAGCGATAGCCTGCCTTTCAGGTGTGCCGGGAAGGCTGGTCGGCGATCCGTTCGTCTGCCCAGAAGGAGAGATCCCATCAGCCCAGCCATGGCAGTCCCGCTCTTCGCCCTCTCGGTCGCGGTCACCCTGGCCGCGGCAGCCCTCTTCGCCGACAGGCTCGACCACGTCGGGCCCAGGATCGGCCTCTCCGAGCCGCTTGTCGGGTTGCTGACGGCGCTAGCCGCCGACGGCCCCGAGATCTCCTCAGCGCTGATCGCGCTCTCAGCCGGCGAGAAGGGAGTGAGCATGGGCGTGGTCCTGGGCTCCAACGTCTTCAACCTCGCCGCGATGATCGGGATGAGCGCGGTCCTGGCCGGCGCGGTTCACCTGACCAGGCGCTCTCTGCTCGTCGAGGGCGCGGTCGGCGCTACTCGCGGCGGTCATCGCGGCAGGGCTGATCCTGGACCTGATCTCCGCCGGGGTCGCGGTGGCGGCCTTCGCGCTCGTCGCGGTCCCGTACCTGGTCCTGCTGGGGCGCGGGCGACTCCACACGAGCACAGCGGAGGCGAGGGCGCGGGATCGCACGATCGCCGCGATTCCGGACCCTCAGCAGGACATGTGGAAGGTGGTCGGGTTGATCGTCGCGGCGGTCGCTCTGATCATCCTCGGAGCCGAGGGGATGGTCCGGACCGCGCTCTCGCTCGCCGGCGATTGGCACGTTTCGCACGTCGTCGTCGGCGTCCTGATCCTCGCCGTGCTGACCAGCCTGCCGAATGCGTTCACGGCGATCCGGCTCGGGACGAGCGATCGCGGGACCGCGCTGGTCAGCGAGACGCTCAACTCCAACACGATCAACCTCGCCGGAGGAGTGATGCTGCCGGCACTGATCGTCGGGCTCGGCGGGGCTACCGGCCTGGTCAAGTTCGACCTCGGCTGGTTCACGGGGATGACGATCGTCACCCTCCTGGTGCTCGCCAGGCCGGGTGGTGCCCGTCGCTTCGACGGAGCCCTGATCATCGTCCTCTATCTCGTCTTCGTCGCGGTCCACCTGACCCACGGATAGCGGGCTCGATCAGAGGGGGATCTGCGAGCCGACGATCACCGTGCTGTCGCTGGGCAGCTGGAAGGCGTCGATCGGGCTCGCCGTGTTCCGGGCCATCCCGACGAACAGCTTCTTGCGCCAGGGCCGCATCGGCGGTTCGTCGGTCGGCTTGATGGCGATCCGCGAGACGAAGTACGAGGCATGTTCGAGGTCGAGGTTCTTTTCGAGCAGACCCAGCTTTCGGCAGAGCCGCAGCGCTGCCGGGACGTCGATCGGGTCGTGATAGCCGTTCCTGATCGTCACGTGGACCACCCTGAATTCGCCGCCGATCTCTCGACCGTGAGTCGGTCGAAGTCCTACGTGCGGGATGCTGACCAGGTCCAGCGAGACGATCACGACCCTCTGTGGGAATGTGTGGGTGTTCTCGACCTCGATCCGGAGCGCCAGCGGGGCGGTCTCCCTGCTCGGATGGAGGTAGACGGCGACGCCCGGAACCCGGGTCGGTGGAGGGTCCTCGGCAGCCAGGTGATCCAGGAACTCGGTCAGCGGCCCCTCCTTGGTGGCCCGATTGCGAGTGACGATCTCCTGCCCGCGGCGCCAGTTGATCATCACGACCGAGATCACCGCCGCAACCACGAGCGGGAGCCACGCTCCATGCTCGACCTTGGCGATGTTCGCGATGAAGAACGTCACCTCCATGCTGAGGAAGAGGACGGCGATCGGCACGAGCCGGCGCCTCGGAGTGCCCCAGAGCAGGCGGGCGACCGCCAGGAAGAGCACGGTGTTGAGGATGAACGTCCCGGTGACCGCGACCCCGTAGATATCGCCGAGCCTGTCGGCGGACTGGAAGATGAGCGTCAGCGCGATCACCCCGACGCACAGCCCCCAGTTGACGATCGGGACGTAGATCTGCCCCTCGAGCTTCGAGGGGTGCAGGACGGTGATGCGTGGCAGGTACCCGAGCTGGACCGCCTGCCGCGCGACCGAGAACGAACCGGAGATCGCGGCCTGGGAGGCGATGATGGTCGCCGCCGTCGCGAGGAAGAGCATCGGGTACTGGGCCCAGTGGGGAACCATCAGGTAGAAGGGGTTGACGACGGTGCTCGGGTCATGGCGGATCAGGACCCCCTGGCCGAGGTAGTTGAGCATCAGGGCCGGAAACGCCACCGCAAACCAGCCGAGCCGAATCGGCGCCGCGCCGAAGTGACCCCTGTCCGCGTAGAGAGCCTCCGCGCCGGTGACGGCAAGACGACGCCGCCGAGCGTCAGGAATCCCGCCACGCCGTGGTCGGCCAGGAAACGAATCCCCCATGTGGGTGACAGCGCCTGAAAGACCGCTGGGTCCTTCAGCACCTGGTTCAGTCCCAGGAGCCCGATCGCGACGAACCAGACCAGGATCACCGGACCGAACAGCCATCCGATCGCGCCCGACCCTCGCCGCTGGATGGAGAAGAGGCCAAGGAGGATGACGACCGATATCGGCACCACGAGGTGAGCGAGGTCCGGATCGATCACCTTCAACCCCTGGACCGAGCCGAGGACCGAGATCGCAGGGGTGATGATCCCGTCGCCAAAGAACAGCGCGGCACCGAAGATGCCGAGGGTCACCAGCGTCGCCACGCGGGTGGCCTTGTGGCGCTGTAGGAGGGAGGCCAGCGCCATGATGCCGCCGTCCCCACGGTTGTGGGCGCGCATGATGAAGCCGGCGTACTTGATGGACACGATGATCATCAGGGCCCAGAAGATCAGCGAGACGACCCCGTAGACGCCCGCCGTCGTCGCCTGAGCGGCGGCTCGGTGGGTAGTGAAGATGACCTGCTCTGTGTACAGCGGGCTCGTCCCGATGTCGCCGTAGACGACGCCGAGTGCGCCGAGGGCGAGCACCGCCTTGCTGGCATCGGTGATTACGTCCCGCTGGGTGTCCTGCAGCGCTTCGAAGCGCTTCCGAACGGCCTCGGACTGCTCTTCGCTGTCACTCGGAGCCTCCGGCTTCCAATAGCCGAGCTTGTGCGAGAAGGCCCGTCACCTCAGGGCCCGTTCGACGTCGCCGTCATCGGGGCGGGCGCCGTCGGCTGCGCTGTCGCTCGCGAGGTGAGCCGCCGCAGCGCGAGCTGCGCGCTGATCGAGGCCGGCCCGGACGTCGGGGCCGGAACGAGCAAGGCGAACACGGCGATCCTGCACACCGGATTCGACGCAAAGCCGGGAACGATCGAGTCGGGCCTGGTCGCCCGCGGCTACGAGCTGCTCAGCGAGTACGCGGCCGAGGTCGGTATCCCGACGGAGAATCTCGGTGCGCTGATGATCGCCTGGAGCGCCGAGCAGCATGACGCCCTCGCCGGAATCGAGGCGACGGCGCGCGAGAACGGATACGAGGACGCCCGGCGGGTCGACATCGACGAGCTCTACGCCCGCGAGCCGCAGATCGGCGCAGGGGCGGAGGGTGCTCTCGAGATCCCGGGCGAGGGAATCGTCTGCCCGTTCACCGCGACGATCGCCTTCGCGACCGAGGCACTGGCGGCTGGCTGCGAGCTTCTGCTGAACGCGGCGGTCACCGGGGTCCGCCCGAGTGACGGTGGCCACGAGATCGAGACGGCGAGGGGACCGGTGCGCGCCCGGCACCTTGTCAACGCCGCCGGGCTGCGCAGCGACGAGGTCGACGGGATGCTCGGCCACTCGGGGTTCACGGTGACGCCGAGACGCGGCGAGCTGATCGTCTTCGACAAGCTCGCCCGCGGCCTGCTCAACCACGTGCTGCTCCCGGTGCCCACGGAGAAGACCAAGGGCGTACTGGTCTCGCCGACGATCTACGGCAACGTCCTGCTCGGCCCGACCGCCGACGACATCGAGGACAAGACGGACCGGTCGACCACCGCGGCTGGCATGGCGTCGCTGATGGAGGCAGGGGCGCGGATCATGCCGGCGCTCGAGCGGCAGGAGGTGACCGCCACCTATGTCGGCCTCCGAGCCGCGACCGAGCACCGCGACTACCAGCTCACCGCGCACGCAGAACAGGGCTACGTCTGCGCGGGCGGGATCCGCTCCACCGGCATCACCGGCTCGCTGGCGATCGCCGAGTGGGTGCGGGAGGCGCTCGCCGACGCGGGGCTCGACCTGGCCCGCGAGCCGGAGGCGAGCAGCCTCCGTATGCCGAACATCGGCGAGTTCGGCGCCCGTCCGTACCAGGAGGGCGCGCGGCCGGATCATCTGTTTCTGCGAGCGGGTCACCCGCGAGGAGATCGACGCGGCACTTGCGAGCCCGATTCCGCCCGCCGACCTCGACGGTCTTCGCCGGCGGACGCGGGCCCTGATGGGCCGCTGCCAGGGCTTCTTCTGCGGCGCGGAGGTCGCCGCCGCTCTGGAGGGGGCGTGGACGATGGCGATCAATGACGGGCCCGTGATCGTGGGCGGCGGGCCCTCGGGTCTCGCCGCCGCCATCGAGCTGCGCGGGCTCGGCATCTCGCCCGTCACGGTGATCGAGCGCGAGCGCGAGGCGGGCGGGATTCCGCGTCACTCCGACCACACGGGTTTCGGCCTGCGCGACCTCCGCACCGTGCTCTCCGGCCCGCGCTACGCCGCCCGCTACCGCGAGCTCGCCGACGAGGCCGCCGTGGAGATCCTGACCGAGACGATGGTCACCGAGTGGGAGGGGGAGCGCGCCCTGAAGCTGACCGGGCCGACGGACGCTGGGAGATCGAGCCGCCGGCCGTCGTCCTCGCCACCGGCTGCCGCGAGCGGCCTCGCTCCGCGCGCCTCGTCCCAGGCTCGCGCCCCGCGGGCGTGATGACGACCGCGACGCTGCAGCAGCTCGTTCACCTGCGCGGCCGGAAGGTCGGCCGGCGCGCGGTGATCGTCGGCGCCGAGCACGTCAGCTTCTCGGCGGTCGCCACGCTGGCGCACGGCGGCGCCTCGGTCGCGGGCCTGGTCACGGAGCTGCCCCGATCACCAGTCGCTGCGGACCTTCCGCGCGGGGGCGGCCGTCCGCTACCGGGCGCCCGTCTGGACGCGCACCAAGGTCAGCGCGATCCACGGCGCCGAGCGGGTCGAGTCGGTGGAGCTGACCGAGCTCGACTCGGGTCGCACCCGGACGGTCGAGTGCGACCTGGTCATCTTCACCGCCGACTGGATCCCCGACCACGAGCTGGCGGTGATGGCCGGTTGCGAGCTCGATCCGGGAACGCGCGGGCCGCTGGTCGACCCCGCACTCCGCACGACGCGGCGCGGCGTGTTCGCGGCGGGGAACCTGCTGCATCCTGCCGAGACGGCCGACGTCTGCGCTCTCGACGGCCGCCATGTGGCCCCGGCGGTCGCCGCGTACCTGCGCGGTCCCGGCGAGTGGCCGTCCGCACGTCCGGATCACCTCGCGGAGCCCGCTGGCCTGGGTCGCCCCGAACCTGCTGCTGGCGACCGGGTACTCGCCGCCGCGCGACCGCTTCCTGCTCCGATCTCGCGAGTTCGTCTCCCGCGCCCGGCTACAGGTCCGCCAGGACGGCCGCGAGCTCTGGAGCGGCCGGGTGGGCCGGCTCGTGCCGGGACGCTCGGCCCACATCCCGGCCGGCTGGGCCGCCGCGGTCGATCCACCAGGGGGGCCCGGTGATCGTCGCGGTGAAATAGGGTCCTCGCATGAGCGACGGGATGTTGCTCGGCATCGACGAGGGGACCACCGGCGTCAAGGCCGCGCTCTTCGACCAGCGGCTGCAGCCGGTCGCCGAGGCCCGCCGCGACAAGGTGAACCGCCATCCCGAGGAGGGCTGGGTCGAGCAGGACGGCGAGGAGGTGATCGCCGCGGTGACCGAGGCCGTCGCCGAGCTGCTCGCCGGGATGCCGACGGCGAGGTGGTCGCCTGCGGGCTCGACCACCAGGGCGAGTCGGTGCTCGCCTGGGACTCGGAGACCGGGAAGCCGCTCAGCCCGATCGTCGTCTGGCAGGACAAGCGCTCGCAGGAGATCCTCGACGAGCTCATCGACCGGGAGGACGAGGTCAAGGAGCTCAGCGGCCTGCCCTTCGACCCCTACTTCTCCGCTGCGAAGCTGGCCTGGCTTCTGCGGCACAACGACGAGGTCGAAGAAGGCGCGCGACGAGGGCCGCCTGCGGATGGGAACGGTCGACTCGTTCCTCTGCGACCGGCTCGGCGGCTGGCTTCGCCACCGAGCCGGCGACCGCGTCGCGGACCCAACTCCAGCGGATCGACAGGCCCGGAGCTTCGACGAGCGGCTCTGCGAGATCTTCGGCGTGCCGATCGACGTGCTGCCGGAGGTTCGCGACACCGCCGGGGAGCTGGGGACGCTGCGGCACGAGAGCTGGCCGGTCGAGCTGCCGTTGCGCGGCCAGGTCGTCGACCAGCAGGCCGCCCTGGCGGGTGCCGCCTGCGTTGAGCCCGGCCGCGTCAAGGCGACCTACGGGACCGGCGTCTTCGTTCTCGCTCACGTCGGCGAGGGCGTCCCGGAGCCGGCCGGCGGGCTGCTGCCCACCGTCGCCTGGAGCATCGACGGCAAGGTCGAGTACGCGCTCGACGGCGGCGTCTTCGCCGCCGGGGCGATGCTCGAGTGGATGTGCAGTCAACTCGGCATCGCCGAGAACCCGCCCGCGCTCAGCAAGCTGGCTCGCGAGGCCGAGAGCTCCGCCGGCGCTCGCGTGCTTCCCGGACTCGCCGGGATCGGCGCGCCGTGGTGGCGCCCGAACGCCCGCGCGGTGATCTCCGGGATCTACGGCGGCACCACGCGCGAGAACGTCGCCCGGGCGGCGCTGGAGGGAATCGCCTGGCGGGTGGCCGACGTGGTCGCCGCGATCAAGGAGACCTCGCCGGTGGAGACACTGCGCGTGGACGGCGGCCTGACCAACGAGCCCCTCCTGCTCCAGCTCCAGGCCGACATGATCGGTGCACCCGTCGAGGCGGCCGGGGCAGACGCGACGGTGCTCGGCGCTGCGGCGCTCGGCGGAGTGGGAGCCGGCGTGATCGCCTCGCTGACGGACCTGCCGGAGATGCTGCCGCCGGACCGCCGGGTGGAGCCCGAGCGCGACGAGGAGTGGCGCTCAACCGAGCACGAACGCTGGCGCGAGTTCGTCAAGACCACAGAAGCACTCGACCCGCGTTAGGCGCGGGTCGAGTGGGCGGCGCTTCCCTACGTCCGGTTGGGCGTGGGCGGCCGCGCAGACGCGTATGTCGCCGGGAGCTAGTCCCTGGTGACGACGTCCTCCTCCAGCGTGCTCACCGGACCCTGGTACTTGTCCTTCGCTGAGACGAGGTACCAGACCCCGAAGATCAGCGGTATTGCGACCGCCAGCGGCACGTAGTTCACGAGGCTCGCGTCGAACCCGTCGTTCCACGGCAGGCCCGCCGGTGTGTACGGCAGGTCGAGGGCGAACACGACCAGGATCACGAAGAGGATCCCGATGGTGTTGACCCACTTGTACCTCGGACCGAGCGTCCACGGGCCCGGCTTGAACGAGTCGCCGGCCCGGAGCCGCAGGTACACCGGGATGATGTAGGCGACGTACAGGCCCGACCGTGCAGATTCCGGTCAGCGCGTAGAACGCGAACGGGACGTCATTCTTCCCGAACAGCGCCGGGATCGAGATCACCAGCGAGAAGAACGAGACCCCGATGACCGCGTTGAATGGCACACGGTCCCTGTTCACCCGGCGGAACAGGTTCCAGCCCGGGATCGCACGGTCGCGCGAGAACGCGTACCAGGTCCGTGACGCGCTGGTCAGACCGGCTGCGCCGCAGAACAGCTGGCCGACGGTTGCGATCAGGATCACCAGCTTCGCCGCCCAGGGGTCGAGCGCCGAGGTGAAGATGAACGTCGAGTACCCGGCGCCGCCATCGATCGCACTCACGTTCGTTGCCGCGAACAGGAACGAGAGCAGCAGGACCCAGCCGATGATGGCCGAGTAGAACACCGAGCGCCAGACGCCCTGCGCCGCGCTGATCGCGGCGCCCTGGGTCTCCTCGGCGGTGTGAGCGGAGGCGTCGTAGCCCGTCTCCGTGTACATCGTCAGCAGGAACCCGATCGGCAGGACGAAGAACCAGAACCCGAAGTTGCTGGTCGAGCCGCCGAAGAAGCCGGACTCGTTGAACTTCTGGGTGAAGACGAAATCGGCGCTCTGATGGTGGTTCGGCACGATCCAGAGGAGACCGATGACCACCGCGACGCCGAGTAGGTGCCAACCGACCGAGATGTTGTTGAGCACGGCCAGGAAGCGGTCGGCGAAGATGTTCACCACCGTGTAGGCGAGCAGGATGATCAGGAAGAGCAGGAACTGCTCGCTCAGGACGTGGCTGGTGTCCCCGAAGTTGATCCCGAGGATGTTGAGCCCGTACAGGCCGAGCAGGATGTTGAGGAAGATCGCGGCGCCGTAGGCAACCGAGGCGACAATCCCGAGCAGCCCGACGATGTTGAACCAGCCGGTCATCCAGCTCCAGCCCTTGCCGCCGAGGTCGTGGGCCCACCAGTAGGGCCCTCCGGCCGTCGGGTATGCCGAGGTGAGCTCGGCCATCGAGAAGGCCACGCAGAAGATCAGCAGGCAGAGAAGCGGCCAGCCCAAGGAGACCGCGATCGGGCCGCCGTTCAGCCAGGCGAAGCCGAACGAGGTGAAGCATCCCGCGAGAACCGAGATGATCGTGAAAGAGATCGCGAAGTTGGTGAACGCGCTCCAGGTTCGCGATAGCTCCTGCTTGTAGCCGAGCTCGGCCAGGCGCTCCTCGTCGCGCTTTACCTGGTCGACGTCAGAAAGGCCCTCAGGTGGAGTCACTTCTCTTCTCCCTCCGTCGCGGCCCGCTCGCGTCCTTGCGTGGCAGGCCAATGTGCCGGAATGTCGGGACCCTATGTGCGGAAGCGGACACGCGTCAAGTCCGATTTCCGCAAATTGACCAGGTTGCGGGGATCTTGTACGGATCGTCTAGGCCCCGAACCGGCCGAGGCCGATTCGGCGGAGGAGCCCTCTCGGCGAGCCCGGGCCACGTTCAGGGCGGGAAATCCGCTCCAGAGAGCCAAGTGTCTGTGGCTCCAGCGAATCGAGGTGGGAGGCCAGGGCGATGAACGCCTGCGCGGTGGTGAGCGCGTCGCCGTCAGCGTGATGGGGCCGATGTACGGGCAGGCCGAGCTCGCGCGCCATTTCAGACAACCCGATCGGCTCCCGTTTCGCCGCCGGCGCGCGACGCAGCCTGCGCAGCTCGCGGTCGAGCAGCGCGGTGTCGACGATCGGATTGCGGAGGTCGAGTCCGCGCCCGCGCAGTGCGTTGCCCAGGAAGCCGCGCTCCACCGCTGCGACGTGCCCGACCAGCGCCCTGCCCGTCAGCGCCTCGAGCAGCCCGTGGAAGAGCTCTGAGAGTGAGGGCGCATCGACCAGATCCGATTCGCGCAGGCCGTGGATCCGGATGGTGTCCGCGCCCGGCATCCGGCGGGGCCGCACGAGCTCGTAGCGAGCGTCCACGAGGCTGACCTTGCCGTCCGCCACCGTGACGGCCGCGAACGAGATGATCTCGTCCTCGGAGGGATCGAGCCCGGTGGTCTCCAGGTCGATCACGGTGTATTCGACCTCCCTCCAGGGGGAACCTCCCTTCGGCAGTGGGGCCTCCATGTATGCGCGCCCGCTGGCTTCGTCGGACCAGGGCACGGTCAGCGCGCCGACAGCTCGCCCGTGAGCGAGCGCTGGACTGCGGCGACCTCGCGGAAGGCGTCCCGCAGGTAGCGCCTCGTCAGCGGATCGAGCTGCTTCGGGTCGAGGCGGCTGTCGGGCGCCTGGCCGCGTTCGATCTGGCCGGCCTGGTGGTCGAGGCGGAGCGTGCTGAACAGGTCGAAGGCCTCTTCGAGGACGCGCGCCTCGGTGGCGCCGAGCACCCCTTGTTCCGCGGCGGCCCGCAGGCGCTCGAGCGTCGGGGTGGCGCGGACGTGGGCCTTGAGCGCCGCGTAGCGAGCCAGGTCCACGATCGGGAGGAGGCCGCCGGTCTTGATGTCGAACGTGCCCTTCTGCTCGCCGGAGTCCTCCACGACGATGTCCTGCCTGAAGCCGGTGGGCGGCTTCGCGGCCAGCGCCAGGCGCAGCATCCAGCGCTCGAGCTGCGAGCGGTTGCCGGTCTCGAAGAGCAGCGGTTTCACGTCAAGGGCCTTCGAGCCATAGACGATTCGGCCGTCCAGCAGGATCGACGTCGCGATCAGGACACGGTTGTCGCTCGGACGGGAGAGCCATCCCTCGATGGCCCGCCGCCAGTCCTCGATGGAGCTGGCCGAGAATGCGCCCGAGGCGGTTACGCCGTGGGGGTCGAGCTTCCAGCCGATCACACGTACGCAATCCGCGACATGAGCCGCGAGGCCGCGCATGTAGTCCCCCGTCCGTGTCGACGCCAACGCCCGGCCCGCAGGGGAAAGGGGGTCGTCCTCAGGGGCGTCCCTCCACGCCATGCCTGAGTCGACGTCGGAGGAGGGGACCGGCTCGCGCCGCCCGTGACTTCCCAGGGACATCCAGCAGAACTCGGCCGGCGGCGGCCCCTCGGACTCGATTCCGAGGTCGATCATCCGAGCGATCAGCGCATCCGCGACGGCCGAGGTCAGCTCGCTCACCTGGACGGGGGAGAGCTGCGCCCGGTGGAGGGTCACCACGGTGGAGTTCAGGCGAGCGGCGATGTCTCGGAGCTCGTTCTTGCTCTTCGCTCTTGCGATGGAGCGCCGGAGCACGAAGGGCGAGCGAGTCTCGGCGGCCACCAGATCGATCGCGACGATCACGCCGAGAACTTCGGATCGCGGCGAGAGCACCGGCACATGACGGATGTCGTGCTCGAGCATCGTCAGCATCACGTCGGCGCCGGTCTGGTCCCGCCCGACGGTGAAGACGGGAGTCGTCATCGCCGCGTTCACCGGATCCTCCGGTGTGAGCTTGCCGCCGATGACCTTCGAGCGCAGGTCGCTATCGGTGACGATCCCGTGCTCGCCGTGGCCCAGCTCGACCAGGACCGCGCTGACGTCATTCGTGCTCATCGACCGCGCCGTCTCCCGCAGACTCAGGTCCGCATCGACGATCACCGGCGGTCTGCGGACCAACGCGCCCGCGGTCTGCTGGGCGACCTCGGGGCTCGGCGACACGAGCCCGCCGTCGCCGCCGGGTGGCGTCCGGGCGAGCAGGGAGCGGGTCAGGTACTTGATGCCCGACGGTCGGCCGAGCAGGGGAACGACGTCGTCTGCGGCGAGGGAGTAGGCGAGCGTGTCCTCCTTCGCCCTCGCCTCCAGCCGCGCCGGGAGGCCGGAGAGCACCGATGGATGCCCGAACATCTCACCCTCACCGAGCTGGTCGACGGCCCTTCCCCGGTCGACGAGCTCCACCGACCCGCGCCTGATCACCCGGATACGTCCCTGGGACAGCGCGCCCTGGGTCACGATCGTGGTTCCCGCGGGGAAGAACTCGACCTCGGTCTTCGCCGCGAGGGCCTCGAGGGCGGCTTCGTCGAGTCCACTGAAGGGATCCCGCCCCCCCAGGAACTCGGCGATGTCGTGCATCTCCTAGATCAGTCGCTGATCGTCGCGGCGGCTTCCTCGACCGTCGGACGGATGGGGATCACGCGGTCGATGCCCATCACGGTGAGGATGCGGAGGATCTGCTCGCTTGATGCAGCGACGGCCAGATGCTCGGAGCCCTCATCCGAGTTCTGGGCCTCGCGCGAGAGAAGCAGGGCGCGGACGCCGCTCGAGTCGATGAACTCGCACTCGGTCAGGTCGACCACGATCCCTTTCGATTCGGATGCCAGGGCGTTGCGCAGCTCGCCCCGAAGCTCCTCCTCATGGGACATGTCGACCTCGCCGGCCACGCGGACGACGAAGACGTCGTCGGGACCGGGCCCCGAGTCGATCTCGAACTGCGGAATGTCAGCGCTCGGTGTTGCGGACATTGGTCCCCCTCCGACAACTGAGGTGTTCACATGGTACTTGTGGTGGAACCCCCTGAGCTAGTCGAGGTCAAGCGCGGCGCGCGCCTCCCTCACCGCGTCGTCGACGCTGTCCTCGGACGGCCAGAACATGGGAGATTCACCATCGCGGATCAGCCGGTCGGCCAGGATCACTCCGCGGGGGTCGACGGGCATGCTCCCCTCGAGCGCGTCGCAGAGATCGCGGATCAGCGGCCCCGTTCTGATGATCTCGAGATCCCTGAGACGAACCTGCGCCTTCATGAAGATCCGGCGGGCGTGCTCGGCCGCATCGAGCATCTCCCTCAGCGCCCGGGCGATGTCCGCCCGATTGTCAGGGTCGAGAAGCTCGGCGCTGCGCGCTCTCGTCAGCCGGCTCTCCTCGAGACGGGCCCCGGCGAGCAGGCGGTCGTCGAGGCTGTGCGCGCGGAACCTGGCGAGAGTGCGATCCATGAAGCCGGGGCTTGCCACGTCCGTGAGTCTCCCGCACTCACCCGGACGATGTCCGCCAGGTCTCAGCCCAGAAGCAGCGCGGCGCGGGCGTGCCTGACCGCGGTCTCGACCGTTTCCACAGGCTCCTCCTGGTTCACCTTCACATCGCTGCGCCAGTAGACCGGCGAACTGCCGTCCCGAATGAGCCGGTCGGCCAGAATCACACCGCGCGGACCGACCGCCTGCTCCTCCTCGAGCTCGGAGGCCAGCGTGAGGATCAGCGGTTCGGTCTGGATCACCTCTTGCGCTCGCAGCGGGATCTCGGCGACGAACGGATTGGCGCGAGGTCGCTTCGCCGCCTCCGGCAGCCTGCGAAGCGCGCTCGCGAGGTCGGCGCGGTATCTCCGGTCAAGCAGCCGAGCCAGTCGGGCCTGGACGACGCGACTCCCGTTGGGTCCCCGCCCTGCCAGGAGCTGGTTGTCGATCGCCCGTCCGCGGACTCTCGCGAGCAGCCTGGTCACTCGGCCAGGTTCAACACGCTCGAACAGCGCAGAAACCGAGGTTGGAGTGGTCGCCACGATCCTTCTGAGGGAATGTGGCCCACCAAGACGCCAATTTCAACCTCGGGATCTCGGATCAGGTGAACGCCGGCATGGGCCGCTCGAGCAGCCGCTCGACCTGCCCAACCGGAACCGGCTCCGAGAAGTGGAAGCCTTGGGCGAAGCCGCAGCCGAGGGCGCTCGCCATCCGCACCTGCTCGTGGGTCTCGATGCCCTCGGCGACCACTCCGATGCCGATCGTGTCGGCCATCTCGTTGACGGCGCGGACGATCGCGGCGTCGTGCGAGCCCTCGCTGAGGTTCTCCACGAAGGTGCGATCGAGCTTGATCATCGAGAGCGGCAGCCGCTTCAGGGAGCCGAGGGAGGAGAAGCCCACGCCGAAGTCGTCCAGGACCAGGCGAACGCCGAGGCCCTTCAGCAACTCGAGCGTACGCTCGACGAAGGAGGTGTCGTCGAGCAGCGTCGTCTCGGTCAGCTCCAGCCAGAGGCTCGAAGGATCGATCCGATTCGCCCGAACCGAGCCCTCGATGTGGGAGAGGAGATCCGGATCGGCGATCTCCCTCGCGGAGAGGTTGACCGCGACGGACACGGGAGCCGAGTCCGGATGGAGCTCCTGCCAGGCGGCCGCCTGGCGGCAGGCCTGCTCGATCACCCAGCGCCCGATCGGCACGATCAGCCGAGACTCCTCGGCGACGGGGATGAAGCCGACAGGCCTGACCAGCCCGCGCTCGGGGTGGTTCCAGCGCAGCAGCGCCTCCAGGGCCACGATCGATCCGTCGCTCAGCTTGATCACCGGCTGGTAGTGGAGCTCGAGCTCCTCGCGCTGGAGCGCCCGCCGCAGGTCGTTCTCGACCTGCATGTGCTCGATCACGCGGGAGCGCATGACCTCGTCGAAGATCTCGTAGCCGCCGCGGCCGCGCTCCTTGGCGCGGTAGAGGGCCGAGTCGGCATCCCGGATCAGGGCCTCGGGCGCCTCGTTGCCCGAGCCGATGGCGATGCCGACGCTCGCGCTCACGAAGTGCTCCCGGTCGCGCAGCACGAACGGCCGCGAGAGAGCCTCCGCGATCCGCTCCGCGATTCGCGTCGCGCCGCGCTCGCTGCCGATGTCCTCCGCCAGGACGGCGAACTCGTCGCCCCCGAACCGGGCAACGGTGTCACCCGGGCGCAGGGCCTGCTCGATCCGGGGCGCGACGGCGCCGAGCAGCTCGTCGCCGGCGGCGTGACCGAGGCTGTCGTTGACGAGCTTGAACTGGTCGAGGTCGAGGAAGAGCACGGCGATCGAGTTCTCGCGCCGGGCGGCCACCGAGAGGGCGTGCTGGAGCCGGTCGAGGAAGAGGTTGCGGTTGGGGAGGCCGGTGAGCGGGTCGTGGAGCGCCTCGTGCTGGGTCCGCTCCTCGGTCCGGCGCCGCTCGATCGCGTTCGCGAGGACGTTCGCGATCGACTGCATGAAGGAGACGTCGTCCTGAGTGAAGTTCCGCGGTGTCCGGGAGCCGACGCCCAGCACCCCGTATGGGTCGCCCTTCGCCTTGATCAGGACGGTGACCGCACTGCGCATCCCAGCGTCCGCCTGCAGCTTCGACTCGCGGAAGCGGTTCTCGGTGTGCCAGTCGTCGACGACGATCGGAAGCCCGGTCGCCAGCGCGTACCCGGACTGGGACTGGTGGCCCGTCGCCACCCTCGTCCGCCCGACGTCCTCCTCGGGCAGGCCGGCGGCGGAGATCAGCAGAAGCTCGTCGCCGCCGGGCAGCAGCTTGAGCACCCCGCCGATGTCGATGTCGAGCACCCGCTGCATCAGCGCGGTCGCCTCGTCGGTGAGCTCGTCGATGTCCGTGCCCTCCAGGGCGAGCTGGCCGAACTGAGCCACCGCCATCTGCTGGCGGGTCAGCTTGCGGCTGGTCTCCTCGCTGCGTGCCCGCGCGGCGGCCGTCTCGCCGAGCGCGTTGCGCTGCCGGGTCAGATTGCGGGCCTCCCAGGTGCCCATCAGGCCGACGCAAACCATCGCGAAGAGCCCGAAGCCGTCGAGCGGCAGGCCGCCCCCGACGGCGAAGGCCAGGACGGCGAGGGCCACAATGTCCACCAGCCCGACCACGGCGACCGCGCGAGGCGTGTACGCGAGGGCCGCGAACAGGAACGGGAGGACCAGCAGCAGGACGTACGGGCTCGTCGATCCGCCATCCAGGCTGGCGATGGCCGCGACCAGCAGGATGTCGCTGACCGACCAGCCGATGAAGAAGAGGTCCGCGTAACGGCTGCGGACGATGCGCTCGCCGGGGAGCGCCAGAAGCACGGGGACGCTGAGCAGGCCGAGGACGGTCGCGGCGATGATCAGGTCGCGGTGGGGCCCGCTCCAGGTGTGCAGCGCGTAGGCGCCTCCGCCGAGGCAGACGATG
The DNA here is from genome assembly GCA_963744105.1 of uncultured Solirubrobacterales bacterium. GTDB lineage: Bacteria > Actinomycetota > Thermoleophilia > Solirubrobacterales > 70-9 > DASUPK01. The sequence continues at coordinate 114,584 of CAVUSJ010000002.1, forward strand.
ACCGTGAGCCAGATGCCGACCCCGATCGAGTCGAGCCGGCTCCGGATTTCCTGCTCAGCGACGTCGCCGGCCGGCGCCGGCGCGGTAACCCCCCTCATGCTGGAAGTTGCCTCCGCGATGGCTCCGATAGCTTCCCCGGGCTACCGCGCGGCGTCATCCGCACTACTGGGGAAATACAGAGGGCCATCAAATGTACGACCAGCACGACATCGAGATGCTCGAGCGGCAGTTCAATGCCGCGATGGAGGAGGCGGACACCGGCACTGCGCTGGATGCGGTGAGGCGCATATACGACGAGTTCGACCGTGGCGGGGCCGGACTTGAGGCCCTGCTGCATCCGGACTTCCAGATCCGCATGGAGACCGTCTTCATCGACGGCAAGACCTACAAGGGCATGCGCGGCTTCAGGAACTGGCGCGGTGACATGGAGGAGCTCTTCGAGAAGGACAGCTTCCGGCCCGAGGGGCTGAGGGCCGCCGCCGATGGCCGCTGGGTCGTCCTCGGCCGCCTCCAGATCACCCAGAAGGACAGCGGCGACGAGCTCGACGTCCCGCTCGCCCACGTCCTCGAGCAGCGCGACCGCAAGGTCGCCGGCGTCACCGCATACTCCGAGATCTCTGCGGCGCTCGAGTCGGTCGACCTGCCTGTTTAGTGGCCACCGGGGTTCGCTCGTTATAGAGTCCGCCTGAAGTTGAGGATGGGTCACTCACGAGGAGAGGAGGTGATCCATGGGAACGGAAAACCAGGGCCTCGCAAATATTCTCGGCCTCGTCTGTGTGCTCTTCTTGGTGCTGCTCGTCATCGGCTACATCGTCGGTAAGGCCTGATAGCGGCTGTCAACGCTTGGATTGTGGAACGACGAACGGGCCCCTGCCGGGGCCCGTTCGCGTGGGGGGATCTATGGGGCGCCGAAGGGAGGCGACGCCGTTTTGTGTTCGGACGAGTCTGGTCAGGAGCTGGAGCCGCTCGAGCTGGTGCCCGAGTTGTTGCTCTGATCCTGGTTCTGGTTCTGCTGCTGGCCCTGGGCCGGCGGTGCTCCGGGCGGGGGGCCGCAGTGGAACGTGGCGATGCCGGGAGGCCCGGCGTTCTGCATGTCGCTCGGGAGCTTGTCCTTGCAGGCCTCATAGGCCTTCTGGATCTTCTCCCGGTCCGCCGCGCTCGGCGGCTTGGGCGGACCCTGGCTCGGATCCATCTTGCTCGGATCCGGAGGCGCGGGGGCGCCGTTCTCCGTCATGCACTTCCGGAAGTCCTCCATCTTCTGCCGGTCCGCGGCAGAGAGATTGGGGCGCTGGAACGTCATCACCCCGGGACCTCCGGGCGGCGGGGCCTGGGCCGTCCCCGTCCCGCTGCCGCTGTTCGAGTTGCCGCTGCCGCTGTCTGCCGCCATCGAGACGGCGGCCACGCCGACCGCGGTGATGCATGCCGCCAGCAGGGACAGCCCGAGCGGGCCGAGCCTGATGGTCAGGCCTCTCTTTCTCTTCTCTTCCATCTCCACTCCTGTCCGTCGCTTCCCGGATCAACCGGGCTCGGCGACCATCAAGCCAGCCGGGCATGAGAGGAGGCTGAGATCGAGCTAAGAAGCGGCCTTAGCCGCCTGGCGCTCCGGCGCGATCCGGATCACGTTCCAGGCGAGGCCGAACCGCTCCATCGTGGCGATCAGCAGCGCGGAGGGATCGAGCTCCCAGCGGCGCAGCCCGTGGACCGCCGAGCGCGGGAAGGCGTGGTGGTTGTGGTGCCAGGACTCGCCGAGGGAGGGGAGGGCGAGCCAGAAGACGTTGGTCGACTGATCGTCGACCTCGAAGCGGCGCGTGCCCAGGAAGTGGCAGACGGAGTTGACGCTCCAGGTGACGTGGTGGACGAAGAAGACCCGGACGAGGCCGCCCCAGAGCAGCCCGGTCGCGGCCCCGAGGAGCGTGCCGGTGAGCAGGTAGCCGGCCACGGCCGGGACGGCGAGGCCGAGCATCACCAGGGAGACGAAGCGGCGGTTGATCAGCCGCATGCCCCCGTCCTCGCAGAGGTCGGGCGCGTACCTCGACCACTCCGCGCGGCCGTGCTCCGAGAGCAGCCAGCCCATGTGGGCGTGCCAGAGGCCGCGGAAGACGCTCATCACGCCCTCGCCGTGCCCGACGTGGGGGCTGTGCGGGTCGCCCTCGACGTCGGTGTGGGCGTGATGCTTGCGGTGGTCGGCGACCCAGGCGATCACCGGGCCCTGCACTGCCATCGAGCCGAGGGCCGCGAAGACGTACTCGGTCGGCTTGTGGGTGCGGAAGGAGCGGTGGGTGAGCATGCGGTGGAAGCCGACCGTGATCCCGGCTGCGGTCAGCACGTACATGACCGCCAGCAGCGCCAGGTCGTGCCAGCCCACCACGCTGCCCCAGAGCAGCACGATCGCCGCAACGGTGGCGGCGAAAGGGACAACCATGGCGCCGAGATTGACGATCTTGCTGGCACGCGTCACGTGACCAGCGTAGGCACGGCGCCTCACAAAGAGTTAGCCTGAAACCCAACTCTGCCGCTAAGTTCTTATCAATCAGATGACAAAAACCGCCCCATCCGAACCCTGGCACGCGCTCTCGCCCGCGCTCGCGGATGCGATCGAGCCCGAGCTGCCCAAGGCGACCGAGGAGATCCTGGACTCGATCGGCCGCGAGGTCCCCGAGTACGCGCGCCCGCTGGAGGGCGCGTTCGGCGTGGCGATCCGCACCGGCGTCAGCGAGGCGCTCCGCCAGTTCGTCGAGCTGATCCGCGAGCCTGCGTCCGGCCGCGAGCAGGGACGCGACGTATATGTAGGGCTGGGCCGCGCCGAGCACCGCGAGGGGCGGACGCTCGATGCGCTCCAGTCCGCCTATCGGGTGGGAGCGCGGGTCGCGTGGCGGCGGGTCTCGGCGGCGGCGCGGCGCAAGGGTGCGACACCTGAGGAGCTCGAGCTGCTCGCCGAGGCGATCTTCGCCTACATCGACGAGCTCTCGGCCGACTCGGTCGAGGGCTACGCGCAGGCCCAGCGCGAGCAGGAGGGCGAGCGCCAGCGACGCCGGCGCGAGCTGCTCGCCCTGCTGCTGCGAGAGCCTCCGGCGCCCGATGCCGAGGTCCGCGCCGCGGCCGAGGCGGCCGCCTGGCGGCTGCCGAGGAGCGCCGCGCCGCTCGCCGTGGCGGAGGAGGACCTGGCGCGTGTCGGGCGGCGCCTCCCGGCGGACGCCCTCGTGGCGAGCGTGGGCGGCATCGGCTGCGCCCTCGTACCGGCGCCGGATCGGAAGGAGCTCGAACGGGCGGCCCAGAACATCGCGGCCGCGCTGGGGCCGGCCGTGCCGCGGGCCGAGCTGCCCGGCGCCTGGTCGCTCGCCTCGACCGCGCTTCGTGCGGCCCAGACCGGGGCGATCGAGGCAGAAGGGCTGATCGATGCCGACGAGCACCTGCCGGAGCTGCTCCTGTTCGAGTCCGGCGGCCTCGCCGACCGGCTGGCGGCCAGGCGGCTCGCGCCGCTCGACGACCTCACCCCGGCCGGCCGGGCGCGGATGGAGGAGACGGCGCTCGCCTACGTCCAGCACGGCGGCAACGCGGCGGCGATGGCTCGCGCGCTCCACCTTCACCCGCAGACGATCCGCTACCGGCTCGGCCGCCTGCGCGAGCTCTTCGGGGAGACGCTCGAGGATCCGGACGCGCGCTTCGAGCTCGAGCTGGCGCTCAGATCTCAGGCAGCTCGAGGCTGACGACCGCGCCGCCGTCCTCGGCGTTCGAGGCCCGGGCGCTGCCGTCGTGCTCGTCGGCCACGCGCTGCACGATCGCCAGCCCGAGGCCCGAGCCCGGGCTTGCCGCGAGCCTCGTCGGCGCGCCAGAAGCGGTCGAAGACCTTGTCGAGGTCGCCGGCCGGGAAGCCCGGGCCGTGATCGCGGACCGTGACCCGGCCGTCGCCGACCCTCACCTCGATCTTCCCGCCGGCCGGGCTCCACTTGCAGGCGTTGTCGAGCATGTTCGAGATCGCCCGGCCGAGCCGCTGCGCGTCCGCGTGGACCAGCGAGGGGTGGAGGTCCTCGACGAACTCCATGTCGCGGGCGCGGCGCTGGGCGCGCTCGATCGCGTCGCGCGTGAGCTCGTCGAGCGCCACGTCCTGCCGCGCGATCGCGTCCTGACCCGGGGCGCGCGCGAGCTCCACGACGTCGCCGACCAGCTCGGTCATCTCCTCCAGCTCCTGGGTGATGTCCGCGACCAGGCGCCTGCGCTCCTCGGGGTCGAGGTTCTCGGTGCGGCCGAGCGTCTCGATGTTGGTCCGCAGCGTGGCAAGGGGGGTGCGCAGCTCGTGCGACGCGTCGGCGACCAGCCGGCGCTGGGCCCCCTCCGAGCGCTCGAGCGCGGCGAGCATCTCGTTGAAGCTCGCAGCGAGGCGGCCGAGCTCGTCGTCGCCGCGCACCTCGATCCGGTGGGTGAGGTCGTGGGTCCGGGCGACCTCCTCGGCGGCGTCGGAGACGTCGCCCGCGGGAGCGAGCGCCGTGCGCGCGACGACCGGGCCGAGCCCGGCCGCGAGCGCGATTCCGCCGGCGCTCACGGCCGCCAGGATGATGATCAGCGTGTTGAGGGTGTGATTGGTGTCCGCGAGCGAGCGCGCCACCTGGATCGCCCCGCCGGCCGGCAGCGGCTGCGTCAGCACCCGCAGGTCAGTCCCCTTCACCGAGACGTCACTGAACTGCGCGCTCCCGCCGTTGGTGGCGAGCTGCCGGTCGGCGCTCGTGACCGGCAGCCGGTACTGCGAGTCCGGATCGGTGACCACAGCGCCGTTCGGCCCGATCACCTGGGCGAGGGCGGGCGCGGCGCCCGGGCCCGGCGGCGGTACGGCCTGCTGGAGGAAGACGCGGTTGCCGCTCTCCTTGCCCCGTTGCTTCGGCGGCGGGGGCGGCGGCGCGCCCGTCCCGATGCTCACCGGGCCCTGCGCCGACCCGGAGAAGACCGGGCCGCCTCCGATCTGCCCGGCGCGCTGGGTGACGACGTCCGCCTGGTGGCGCAGGTCGTTGTCGATGTCGCCGCGCAGCCGGTCGCGGACCAGCACGTAGACGAGTGCCGACGCCAGCAGCACCGTGATCGCCACGGCGAGCGCGGAGAGCAGGGCGAGCCGGCGGCGCAGGCTCACTTCTCGCGCAGCGAGTACCCGACCCCGCGGACCGTCTGGATCAGCCGCGGCTCGCCGCCCTCCTCGGTCTTGCGGCGCAGGTAGCCGACGTAGACCTCGAGCGAGTTCGAGCGCGGCCCGAAGTCGTAGCCCCAGACCGCCTCGAAGAGCTGGGAGCGGGTGAGCGCAATGCGCGGGTTGCGCATCAGGTGCTCGAGCAGGGCGAACTCGGTCTTGGTCAGCTCGACGGGACGGTCACCGCGCATCACCTCGCGCGTCGCCGGGTCGAGGGTGAGATCGGCATAGGTCAGGACCTCCGACGGCTCGCCGTTGGTCCGGCGCAGGAGCGCCCGCAGTCGCGCGAGCAGCTCCTCCAGCGCGAACGGCTTGACGACGTAGTCGTCCGCACCGGCGTCGAGGCCGTCGACCCGGTCCTGCACCGCGTCGCGAGCGGTCAGCATCAGGACCGGCGTTCGGTCACCGCGGGCGCGCAGCTCCCGGCAGACCTCGAGCCCGTCGCGCTTCGGCATCAGCACGTCGAGGACGATCGCGTCCAGCGGCAAGCCCGTGCCGACGGAGCCGAGCGCCTCCTCGCCGTCGGCGGCGAGGTCGACCTCGTATCCGTCCAGCTTCAGCGCCCGCTCGAGGGCCCGGCGGAGCTGCGGCTCGTCGTCTACGACCAGGACGCGCACGAGCCCATGCTGCCGGGATCGCCTAAGAAATGCCTGAGAACGGGCTCGCTACTTCGCGCACGCCTGGATCTTCGAGACGTCGGTCCCGGCCTGCTGGATGCACTGGGCGATCTCGGCCGGCGTCTTGCCGCTCGGGGTGGTGATGCCGCCGCTCGCCTCGGTCGAGGACGTGCCGCTCGTGGAGGCGCCGCTGGTGGAGGTCCCGCTCGAGCCCGACCCGGCGATGTCGCCCAGCGGCGAGGTCACGCTCGACCCGTCCGGCTCGGCGTTGTAGACCAGGCCGGTGCGGCCGCCGCCCTCGGCGTTGATCGTCCACTTGAGCTGGCCGTCGACGGCGCTCTTCTCGAGTGTCATCACGGTCACCTTCAGGTCGTTGACGCCCGCCTGCTGCTTGACGCCCGAGACGATCTTGTCGATCGCCGCCGGGTCGATCTCGGAGAAGGGGAAGTCCTGGCCCTCCAGCGACCCCGGGCCGATCACGTCGACCTTCTCGTCGTGGAGGGCGCCGCCGGTGTAGACGAAGCCGGTCGCCTGCTCGCCGTTGCGGAGCTTGAAGTCCGCGCCGCCCTCGGTGATCTGGACCTGGAGCGCCTGCGCGTTGTCGCCCGCCTTGCCCTTGACCGCGTCGAGGGCCTTCTGGAAGCCGGCGGTGGTGAAGAGGTCGGAGTTGCCGTTGGTCGAGACGTTGCTGCCGCCGCTGCCACCGCAGGCCGCCAGCGCCATCGCGCTCAGGGCAGCGCCGAAGATCAGTCCCCACTTTGCCTTCACCGGTTCCTCCTCCGTGACGAAACGAGTCGAGTCAGTCGAGTCAGAAGAGCCTATAGCTGGCTCTCGACAGGAAGAAGCCGTGGCCGGAGTCGGCGTTACGGCAGGTGATTCCCACGGTGCGGCTCAGGCAGTAGATCGGCCCGCGCCGGGCGGCGTGCCCGTATCCGAGCAGTCCGGGGCCGCCCAGTGTGGTGTCGCCGGCGCAGACGAACGAGGCGCGGTGGGCGCCGACTGCGACGCCTCCGCCCCAGTCGACCCCGGCCTTGATGCAGTACTGCGGCTCGGGCGGCGGGGACCAGTCGTGCTCGCGGATGTCGCAGCGCACCGAGTGACGGTCCAGGTAGCAGCCGATGTTGTGGCTCGGCGTCTCGAAGTAGTGGGGTCCCTGGTTGCCCGCGGGAACGGGCGCCGACCGCTGGACGGTGACCGTGTTCCCCTGCGCGGTGGTCGTGGTCAGGCTCTGCGTCTGGGCCTGCGTCTGGGTCTCCGTGACCGTCTTGCTGCCGCCGCCGCAGCCGGCGATGGCCAGGGCGAGCAGCGCGGCTGCGCAGGCGAGACGAGGCATGTCCGCGACCCTATATCCCCGACCCGGACATCGGTCGAGAAATCGCGCCCAGGGCTCGAATAGGGGTCCATTTCTGCCGATGGGCAGGGAAGAGATGCGCTGGCTCAAGAACATCATCGTGGCCGGCCTGCTGCTCGCCGCGGCCGCCGTGACCTTGGGGACGCTCTTCAGCGACCACTCGGCCGAGTACGGAGAGGTGGGGCTGCCCTCGGGCGGGATGATCCACCTCCCGAGCGGGACCGTGACGGTCTACCTCGGCACCTCCGGCGAGTCGCCCGATGGGGCGGCGCCGGGCACCCGGGGCCTCGCCTTCCAGGTGTTCCCGGCCGCCGGCGGCGATGCCCTGCCGATGAGCTCCGCCGGTGGGTCGATCTCAGCCGAGGGCACGCAGCGCAGCGAGGTGATCGGTGAGCACGGCGCGATCGCGAAGGTCGACGTCGCGGATGCCGGCGAGTACCGCGTGGAGGCGAGCAGCGACGTTCAGCCGGGGTTGGCTTCTCTCAAGTTCGGGACGAACCCGGCAACCGCGCTCGCCGCGAAGTGGAAGCTGCTCGCCGGTCTCGTCGCCGGCGCGTTCCTCGTCGCCCTGATCCCGGTGCCGCGGCGCAAGAAGCGCTGGCAGGACGATCCGGAGACGCCCGGCGCTGCGGAGACGTCGGAGACGCCTAGCGACTGGACCTCGTCGACGCCCCGCGCCCCGTACGTGGGCTAGGCCCGCCGGGCGGGATCGCGAGCAGCACCCGCAGCAGCCGGCGGCGGCCGGCCGCTCTCGCCAGCGCGCGGCGGAGCGCTCGGCGTTCACCAACGCCCGGCGGCCCGAGCCCGGCCGCCCGTAGCGCTCGTCCCTGAGCCGCGCCGGCGTAGCGGGCGGCGTCGGTCCCGGCCAGGCCGTCGAGCACGCCCTCCGCCCGGAGCAGCGTGGCCCCCGGAGGCAGCGGTGACCCGATCCGCTCGAGCGCCCGGTCGAGCTCGGCGAGCTCGGCCGCCGCGAGGCGATCGGGGTCGAGGCGGTCGCGGCGCCAGCGCCGCCATCCGTACAAGAGCAACGCGGCCAGGACGGTCGCGCCGCCCGCCGCGCCGAGCGGCAGCCACACCTCGGGGTCAGACCCCTTAACACTTGGCCCGCCGGTCCCGGTGGGAGAGCGCTTGTGCAGCGCAACGGAGCCGCTCGGCGAGTCCGGGAAGGCGGGACCCGTGCTCTTCTGCGCCGGGGTGGGGGACTTGGTCACACCGAGGGCGTTGTCGTCGAGCTGCGTGGCGGCCGGCGCGGCGCCGGGCGTGGGGTCGAAGGTGACCCAGCCGATCGAGGGGAAGAAGACCTCGACCCAGTCGTGCGCGTCGGTGTCGTCGACCAGGAAGTTGTTGCGCTCTGGGTCCCGGCCGCCCGGCGCGAAGCCGGACGCGACGCGGCTGGGGATGCCGAGCATCCGCAGCATCAGCGCCATCGTCCCCGAGAACTGCTGGCAGTAGCCCGCGTGGTCCTGGGAGATGAAGGCGGGGAGGGGATAGGCGTGGCCGGGAACGTTCTGGCGATAGTTGAAGTGGGTGCGGAGGTAGAGGTCGACGCGGTGGACGGCGTCGAAGGGATCCCGGACGCCCGCGGCGAGCTTCCTGGCGATCGCGTACATGCCGGCGTACGGGGTGCCGCTCACGCGCGCGCCGATCGCGGGCGGTCCCGAGCGGCCCCAGAGCGGCGCCACCACCGTGTGCGCCCCGCCGGGCGCGAGCGAGAAGGTCGTGTAGCTCCGCGCCGTGTCCGGGTACCTGGTCCCGGCCGAGCGCATCACGCTGGCGCTCGGCTGCGGGTCGTAGATCAGCGCGGTGTACTCGCTGCCCGGATTGAGCTGGTGGCGCATCTCCCAGACTGCGTCCGTGGTGGGACGGGCGGAGGCGCCGCGCAGCGAGAGGATCGTGCCGGCGCCGATCGCGAAGTCGCTGTTCAGCCCGCGGTCGACGATGTTGATCCGGTCGACGTACTCCGGGTCTGGGCGAGGCGGCACCGCCTTCGGGTGGAACTTGAGGGGCTCGCCGAGTGCGGGCTGGCCGCCGGCCACCGAGGAGCGGAGCCAGCGGGTGCCGTCGAACGTGTTGAGGTTCGTCGCCTTCCAGTAGTGCGTGTGCTCGCTCGAGACCTGCAGGAGCTGGGTGCCCTTCTGCGGCCAGTCGAGCGGGCCGTAGGTCTGGTCCCAGGCGAAGCTCTGGCCGTTCGCGCTCAGCAGATCCCAGTGGCGGTAGTCGAGCAGCCCGCGCCCTGTGTCCAGCGCCGCCGCCGCCGGCAGGGCGACGAGCGCCGTGGCCCCGACTGCGATCGCGGCCGCCGTCCGGCGGGTGGTGGAGACGCCGGGGAGCCAGAGCCAGGCGCAGACCAGCACGAGCAGCAGCGCGCCGCCGGCGAGCTGTCGCGACGGCTGGGCCCAGGCGACCGCAATGAAGTAAAGGCCGACAAGCAGCACCAGCGCGGCGATCCGCCCGGCCGCCCGGCGGCGCGTCGGCCAGAAGGCGACGAACGCGGCGATCCCAGCGAGCAGCGGCGCGGCGAGCAGGATCACCAGACGCGTCCAGTGATCGGCGCCGGAATAGGGGACCGGCACGTCGCCGACGCCGTTCAGGCTGCGGCTGATGTTGTGGCCGAGCTCGTCCCAGTGGCCGGGCTCCAGCAGCCGGGCCGGGAGCCCGACGACGACCATCCCGGCCAGCAGCACGGCGAGGGTCGCGGCCGCGGCCGAGCGCCCAGCGGAGCCCGCGCGGCTCGAGCCGGGCGATCCCGGCGAGGAGCGCCCCGGCCCCGGTCGCGAGCAGCACGGCGACGAGCACCCGCCCGGCCGGCGGATGGTTCACCAGGCTCGCCCACTGCACCCCGGCGAGGGCCGCGAGGGCGGCGAAGCAGGCGAGCTCGACCCGCCGGGAGCGGTCGAGCGCCAGGGGGTTCACGCGGCGACCTTCCTGCCCGGGACGGAGCGCTCCCCCGCCGCGGGATAGGCGAAGCAGCCCGAGACCCGGAAGGCGGCGGCGCGGCGGGTGCCGCTCGGCGTGACCAGGTAGCTGCCGGCCCCCAGACGTCGCAGGGATCGGGGCAGCGACGACCCGGCCGTCACCCAGAGCACGGCCGCTCCGGACCCCACCTGGGGCATGGGCGGCCCGGAGCGCGGGTCCGCGACGGCGATCCGCACGTGCGCCTCGGGCCAGTTCCGCAGGGACGGGTCGATGGAGAGCGCGCGCCGCTCTCCCGGCACGAGCAGGTCGCAGCCGCCCGCCCGCGCGAGCTCGACGCAGAGGGAGGCGGCGGCGCGCATCGCCCGCTCGCGCTGGGTCACGCTCCCGCCGCGTGGATCGAAGACGACGAGCGGCCGGGGCTCACCGCCGGCGATCAGCTGGCGCTCGATCATCTCTCCGCTGCGCGCCACGGCCGGCCAGTGGATCCGCGACGCCGGGCTGCCCTCCCGGTAGGGCCGCAGCCCGTCGACCTCGAACTGCGCCAGACCGCCGCGCCGCGAGGTGGCGTCGCTCGCCCGGCCCGAGCCGGAGGACTGACCGCCCGGCTCGGAGCCCGCGCCCGCCCAGCGCACCGGATCGATCCGCGGGAGGACCACCAGCTCGCCGGAGCCGCCCGAGTCGAGCTCGCGCTGCCAGAGCCCGAGCGGATCACGGACCACCAGCCGCGCCGGGTCGAGCCGCCGCCGCCCGGGGCTCTCCAGCCAGACGTCACGGTGGACCCGCCGGCGCCAGCGCGGCCCGACCGGCACCGGGCGGTCGAGCAGCGGGTCGATCAGCTCGCCCCCGGGCGGCGGCACCAAGGTCCGCCGCAGCTCGATCCGCAGCGGATAGGGCTCGCTCTCCTCGAGGCGCCCCGGCCCGGCCTCGCGGACCAGGCGGCCACGCCGCGTCGCGAGCTCCACCCAGCCGAATGCGCCGACCGCCAGCAGAAGCAGCGCGATCCCGCAGAGGAGCGCCGCGTCGAGTCCGAAGCCGAGCCCGACGAGGGTGAGGGACGCCCCGAGCGCCGCCGTCGCCGGCGCCCGGGGCGCACCGGACTCCCTCAGCTCGGTCATCTCACAGTGCGGGGACCCTGTCGATCGCCTCGCGGACCACGGTCTCGCGCTGGTCGCCGTCCACCTCGTAGGAGAGGAGCATCCGGTGAGAGAGGACGGATGGGGCGAGGGTCTGCACGTCGTCGGGCAGCACGTGGTCGCGGCCGTCGAGCGCGGCGAGCGCCTTCGCCGCTCGGAAGAGCATCAGCCCGGCGCGCGGGCTCGCCCCGAGCTCGACGCGCTCGTCCTCCCGGGTCGCCTCGCAGATGGCGACCACGTACTGGCGCAGCGGCTCGGTCCCCTCGATGCCCTCGAGCGCGGCCTGCGCGGCGCGCACGGTCCCGACGTCGGCGACCGGCCGGAGGTCGTCGACCGGGTCGCGGTCGGCATGCTCGGCGAGCATCGCGGCCTCGGCGTCCGCGGCCGGATAGCCGAGCGACACCCGCACCATGAAGCGGTCGAGCTCGGCCTCCGGGCAGCGGATAGGTGCCCTCGTACTCGGCCGGGTTCTGGGTCGCCAGCACGACGAACGGCCGCGCCAGCTCGTGCTTGGTCCCGTCGATGGTGATCTGGCGCTCCTGCATGCACTCGAGCAGTCCGGACTGGGTCTTCGGCGAGGCGCGGTTGATCTCGTCGACCAGCACGACGTTGGCGAAGACCGGCCCCGGGTGGAACTCGAAGCCCGAGGTCCGCTGGTTGAAGACGTTGGTGCCGACCAGATCGGCGGGGAGGAGGTCCGAGGTGCCCTGCACCCGCGCGTACTCGGCCTCCAGCGAGCGAGCCAGAGCCCGGGCGAGCGCCGTCTTGCCGACGCCGGGAGCGTCCTCGATCAGCACGTGCCCGTCGGCGAGCAGCGCCACGATCAGGTCCCGCACCACGCGCTCGGGCGCCTTCACCGCCAGCGCGATGTTCTCCCTGAGGCGAGTGCCGATCTCGGCCACCTCGGTTGGGTCCAGCCTCGGTGCCGTGGCCATCAATTGATGGTACGCCCGGACTCAAGCCGCGGATTGGCCTGGGGTGAGCGGGTACGCGAGCGATATGGCACGCAGCGTCGAGGAGGCTCGCAGGGAGATCGCAGGCGGCAATGCGATCGCCGTCGATGTTCGCTCGGAGGAGGAGTGGAGTGAGGGCCACGTGCCCGGAGCGACCCACCTCCCTGACGGCGATTTGGATGCTTCGGCCGACGGGCCGGAGGAGGGCGCGCGCCTGATGGTGATCGCCTCGAACGGCAAGCAGGCGGCGCAGGCCGCGAGCGACCTCAGCGACCAGGGCTACGACGCGGTCGCGGTCGACGGCGACATGGGCAACTGGACGTCCGCGGGCTTCATGGTCCAGCCGACCCCCGATCCCGACGAGGACACCGAGCTCGGCCGCGGCTAGCGCCGCATTGCAGGTGATCCCCCAGGGTCGTGCCTGGCCTTATTTGGCAAATTGCACAAGGGGTTAATCCGGCGAGGTGAGCGGCCGATGAGGGTGCTTGATGTCTCGTCCGGTAATTCACAGGCTTCGCCCCTTCCTGGCCGCGGCCGCGCTGATTGCGGCGCTCGCCCTGATGGGCACGCCGGCCGCGGCGCGAGGCCGCGGGCGAGCTCACCGTCTCACCCACCGAGCTCGACTTCCCCGCCACCACCGTCGGCAACCAGGCCGCTCACCAGCAGGTGACGGTGAAGAACACCGGCGATGCCCCGGTCTCGATCAGCAACGTCTTCGTCGATGGGAGCAACCCCTCCGACTTCAACGTCAATGGGAACTGCGGAGGTCAGCTCAACCCGGGCCAGGGTTGCGGGTTCGATGTCGGCTTCTCGCCCGGAGGCGCCGGTGCCCGCCAGGCGACCCTGCATGTCTCCTCGGACGACCCGCGCGGTGACCAGACGGTCGAGCTGACCGGCACCGGGGCCGACCCCGAGCTGAGCTTCGAGCCGTCGAGCTACGACTTCGGCGTTCAGTACGTCAACAGGGGCGGGACCCAGGCGAACCTGACGCTGCGAAACACCGGCGACGCCGCCGTCCAGGTCAACTCGGTTGACATGACGGGTTCCGGATCGGGGGCGTTCTGGACCGGGTTCGTCAGCTGTTACGGCGCCACGCTCCAGCCGAATGACACCTGCAGCGTGCAGGTCTGGTTCGGGCCGAACGACACCGTCCCGTTCGCGGCGCAGGTGCGCGCCTGGACGAACGGCACCCCCTTCACCGCCGATTTGACCGGAAGCGGAGGGCAGGCGCTCGTCACCGGCTCCCCGAACCCCGTGGAGTTCGGCACGGCGACGGCCGGGCAGCAGGGAAGCACGCAGACCGTCACGTTGACCAACAACGGCCAATTGCCGGGTGGATTCTTCGTCGCCGTCGTCTCCGGCGGCGACGTCGCGAGCTTCAAGCTGCTGCACGAGAACTGCACCGGCGTCCCGCTCGATCCCTCGGCGAGCTGCACCGCCCAGGTTCGCTTCCAGCCCGACGGGGCGGGCCCGAAGGAGGCCCAGCTGAGCTTCTTCGGCGACCAGGACGGAGGCGCTCAGGTGACCTTGCTCGGAACCGGCGTCGACCCCCGGGCCTCCCTGACCCCGGACAACCATGACTTCGGCCGGCTGCAGGTCGGCGACACCAGCCGGGCGCAGGCGTTCGACCTGACGAACGACGGCCACACCCCGCTGAAGATGAGCGGCGCCTCGATCGTCGGCGACGACGCGGACCAGTTCCGGCTCGCGGGAGACGAGTGCACCGACGTCACGCTGCCCGCGGGTGCGAGCTGCCAGGTCCAGGTCCGCTTTGCGCCGGACGCCCGCGGGGCGCGGTCGGCCCGCCTGCGGCTGCTCGGCGATGGCGGCTCACTGACGGCTTCGCTCACCGGAGCCGGCATCCCGAAGGGCAAGGCGCTCGTCAGCTTCCACTGGCGCGACACCCTGCGCGCGAACCGCGGTGCCCTCGTGGTCGGCGACGCATCCTGCAACAGCGATTCGCCCTGCAAGCTGCATGCCCGGGCGATCCTTCGCGGACGGGTCGGAAAGGGAGCCGCGGCCCGGCGTGTGTCGGTCAAGCTGCCTCCGATCCGGCTCCGGCTCGGCGCGGGAGTGGCCCGTTCGCTGCGGCTTCGCCTGCCTGGCGTCGCCCGCGTGACTGCTGAGGGCGGCGAGCACCTGAGGCTGCTGCTCGACTGGTCGTCGGGCGGACGCAGCGGCGAGATCCGCGCCGGCCGCCGGCTCGGCGGCTGAGGCCCTCGGCCCTACTGGTCCTTCGGGCCCCAGCGGTTCAGCCCCCAGATCGTCAGCAGCACCGAGCCCACCGGCACTCCGAAGATCGCGGCGTCGGCCAGGATGTGGCCGGCGTGGGCGAGGGGGATGAACGGGATCATTGAGCACCTCCCTCCACGATCGGCTTGAGCGCCGCGAGCGAGCGCTGCACGTCGCGGCGCAGGATCGGGGCGCTCAGGCGGCTGGCGATCAGCGCCAGAATCCCGCCGGGCACCTGATAGCTGAAGCGCAGGGTCACCTCGGTCCGCTCGCCGTGGTCGCGCAGGATCCAGCGGCCGCGGTTGTCGATCCCGCTGACGTTGGTCCAGGCGAGCTCGTGGGGCGGGTCCCACTCGACGATCTCGACCACGCCGCCGAGGTCGGTCGAGCCGGCCTCGACGTTGAGCCAGTACCGGGCGCGGGACCCGCTCTTCGGCTCACCCTCCACGTGCTTCCAGGTGGAGCCGACCATGAACTCGGAGTAGCGCCCTGGCTCGGAGACGAGTGGCCAGACGCGGTCGCGCGGCGCCTCGACCTCGATGCTCTCCTCGACCCTCATCTCAGCCGATCAGCGGCAGGCGGCGCTCGGCGGAGAGCTCGTCGAGCTTGATCTGCATCACCCGCGTCACGTAGTCGTAGACCTCGTCGACGTCCGGATTGCGGCCGAAGCGATCGCGCAGGTCGATCGGCTCCATCGCCTCGATCGTGAGCTTGGCGGGCAGCGGCCAGTGGCCGAGCATGTCGCCGATGTTGAGCCCCCAGGGGATCGAGAGGGAGATGGGGAGGACCTTGAGCCGGAAGAGGCGGTCGAGCTGGAGCGCCTTGGCGAGGCGCTCGCCGCGGGAGAGGAAGATCGCGGTCTCCTGGCCGCCGACCGAGACCAGCGGCACGATCGGCACGCCCGTCTCGATCGCGAGCTTCGCCCAGCCCTTGCGGCCGGCGAAGTCGACGCGGTTCTCCTGCCAGGAGGGGCGGTGGACCTCCCAGTCGCCGCCCGGGTAGACCAGGACCACCGCGTCGCGCTCGAGCGCCAGCTTGGCGTTCTCGGGCGAGGCGGCGACGCAGCCGAACTTGGAGAGGTTGAAGGGCAGCGGCATCGCCAGGACCAGGTTGTGGACGAGGGGGTGGAGGCGGCGCTCGACCCCGAAGTGGCCGGAGAAGGCGAGCGTGAAGACCATCGTGTCCGGGGTGACGTTGCCGCCGGAGTGGTTGCCGACCAGCAGCACCGGTCCCTCGGCCGGAATCCGCTCGAGGCCGCGCACGTCGGCGCGGAAGTAGAAGGAGGCGAGCACCCAGAGGCCGGGCAGCTGCTCCCGGATGTAGTCAGGGTCCCGGTCGTCGAGGTCGGCATTCGGGATCCGGTTGGTGACCAGATCCTTCATCCGCTCGCGGACGCCCATAGGCCGCGGCGCGGCGGCGGTGGGGCCTGGCTGGATCAGGAAGCGAGCAGTCCGCGAATCACGAGGAAGCCGACCAGCGCGCCGAGCGCGCCGCCGCGCGCCGATCCGGATCCGCGCCGTGACCAGGCCGATCCCGGCGGCCAGCATGACCAGGGTGGGGTGGAGGGCGAGCGCGAACTGCGGCACGCCGAAGTCGAATTCGCCCTGGAAGGTCGAGAGCGCGACCAGGAAGGCGCCGGCGAGGATCAGCTCGCGGAAGCGCGCGACAGCCGGGGAGCTCGCGGCCCGCGGCCTTGCGCTCCTCGTCGCCCTCGGCGTGGAGCGCCCAGGCGCCGAGCACCGAGAGCGGCGGCGCCGCCGATCAGCATCAGGTGGGTGGGCCCCAGAGGGTCACGTACTGGCCGAAGATCCGATGCCAGATGTCGTCGAGCGGGAAGGCGGCGAGCGAGCTCGCGCCGCAGGCCGTGATCATCAGCGCGCCGATCGGAGCGTGCCAGCCGGGCGCGATCTCGTACGAGGTCGCGTCGGGGCCCGCCGGCTAGCCCCCGGGGCCGCGGCGCATCCGCTCCCGCACGGCCTCGAGCGACCACTCGAACGGCTCGGTCTCCTCGATGAAGCTGGTCAGCTCCTGCACTATCCGGTCGGGCTGGTCGAGCATCGGCCAGTGGCCGGAGCCCTCGATCTCGACGTAGTGGCTGTGGGCGACGAGCTCGTGCGCGCGGCGCCCGTGCTCGACAGGGATCACCGGGTCCTCGCTTCCCCAGATCAGCAGGAACGGGATCTGATCGGCGAGGTAGAGGCGGTCGAGCGCGCTCACCTTCTGGCCGTCGGGGCCGATCACGCTTCGCATGGTGTCGAGGAAGGCATCGGTGGCGCCCTCCTCGACCAGCGACGCGTAGCCCCGCGCGAACTCGGCGATATCGGGCCCCGCCTCGATGCCCGATCTTCGAGGCCACCGAGCGCACGGCCTCGCCGGCCTTCACGGACCACTCGCGCGCCAGCAGCGGCAGCACCCATTCGGATCCGGGGAGGGTGGCGGCGCGCAGCATCGGGTGGACCTCCTTGCCGAGCCCACCGGAGGAGATCAGCGCCAGCCGCTCGATGTACTCCGGGAAGAGATACGAGAACTGCATCGCGATCCCGCCGCCCAGGGAGTGTCCGACGATCGTGGCGCGCTCGAAGCCGAGCACCCCCAGCAGATCGCGCACTCCCGCCGCGTAGGCGCCGAGCGAGTAGTCGCCCCTCGGCTTGGCCGAGCGGCCGTGGCCGATCATGTCCGGGGCGATCACCGTGTAGCGCTCGGAGAGCTGGGGCATCACCGTCCGCCAGGCCTCCGACGTTGAGGTGATCCCGTGCAGCAGCACCAGCAGCGGGCCCTCGCCGGCGGCCTGGAAGCCGACCTTGTGACCGTGGAGGGTGACCTCTTCGTACGGTCCGAGCGCTTCGCCCGGCTTGCCCCACGTCACCGGCTTGTCAATCGCAGTCTTGGTCACTTGATCTGCATGCCCGAGATGGCCCGGCTGATCACCAGCCGCTGGATCTCGGAAGTCCCCTCGAAGATCGTCCAGATCTTGGCGTCGCGGTGCATCCGCTCCACCGGGAACTCGCGGCTGTAGCCGTTGCCGCCGAGGATCTGAATCGCGCGCTCGGTCGTCCAGACGGCGACCTCGCCGGCCTTCAGCTTCGACATCGAGCCCTCGGCGTTGTTGAAGTCCTTGCCGGCCTTGCCCATCCAGGCGGCGCGGTGGGTCAGCAGCCGCGCGGCGTCGATCTCCATCTTCATGTCGGCGAGCGTGAAGGCGATCGCCTGGTTCTCGATGATCTTCCGCCCGAACGCCTCGCGCTCCTTGGCGTAGTCGAGGGCGTACTCGTAGGCGGCCCGGGCGATCCCGACCGCCTGCGAGGCGACCGTCGGCCGCGAGAGCTCGAAGGTCCGCATCGCGGCCTGGCTCTTCGCCGACTTGCCCTCCTTCACCTTGGCGATCCGCTCGTCGAGCTTCTCCTTGCCGCCGAGCAGGCAGGAGCCGGGGACGCGGACGTCGTCCAGGTGGACGTCGGCCGTGTGCGAGGCGCGGATGCCGTGCTTCTTCACCTTGGCGCCCTGCTCGCAGCCCTTCGTGTCCTGGGGGAATGACGAAGGCGGCGTGGCCGCGCGAGCCGAGCTCGCGATCGACCGAGGCGATCACGACGTGGACGTCCGCGATCCCGCCGTTGGTCGCCCAGGCCTTCTGCCCGTTGATGACCCACTCGTCCTTGCGCCTCGTCGTACTTGGCGGTGGTGCGGTAGCCGGAGACGTCGGAGCCGGCGTCCGGCTCGGAGGCGCAGAACGCGGCGACCTTGACGTCGTCCTCGGTGCCGAAGCACTGCGGCACCCACTCGACCATCTGCTCGGGGGTGCCGGAGCCGAAGATCCCGGCGACCGCGAGCGTCGTCCCGAAGATCGCCATCCCGATCCCGGCGTCGCCCCAGAAGAGCTCCTCGTTCACGAGGGGGAAGGTGAGCCCGGACGGATCGGCCCAGAACTGCGCGACCGACTCGAACCCATAGAGCCCGATCTTGGCCGCCTCCTGCACGACGGGCCAGGGGAACTCCTCCTTCTCATCCCACTCGTGCGCGGCGGGGCGGACGACCTGCTCGGCGAACCCATGCGCCCAATCGCGCACGTCCTGCTGATCCTGCGAGAGCTCGAGCGAGAACGTGGTGTCGCCGGCCTCGATCCCAAGCTGCTCCTGGATCTGAGCCTCGTCGACGTCCCCGTTCTGCCCCTGCTTCTCGGTCTGTTCCGTCGCCTTCTCCTCAGCGGTCGCCATGGCGCGTCAAATCCTCCTCAAAGTCTTGTGCAGGGTCTCGGTGCCGACCCTCTATTGCTACCCAGAGTAGCAAAATACTACCCGAGGTAGGAATGTCCAAACTTGGCGGTCTCTGCCGTCAGCGACGGCGCGACGGATATCGCTGGGCGTGCACCCATGCCGCGGGATCGTCGTCCCACTCGTGGCCGTGGTCGGGGATCGAGCCCATGGATGCGATGACCTGCTTCCAGCGACGCCTGTCGTCGAGCCATCGCAGAAAGCGCAGGGGGGAGATTCGACGGAGCCAGGTCACGGCATCACTCCACGCGGTCCGAAAGCGCGCCGAGCGGGATCACTTCGTCTGGGAAAACCGCGTTGAGCTCCAGCCGACCCCCCAGGGCGCTGACGTAACCGGCGAGTGTGGAGAGGTAGGCATCGTCCGCCCGCTCAATCCGTGAGATGTTCTCCTGGGTGACCTCCATAACCTCGGCGAGCTCACGCTGCGTTTTGCCGGAACGCTCGCGCAAGTCGGCGAGGCGGATCGCGTCGTCTGTGGCGCGGAGATGAGCGTCGATCCGTTCCTTGGCGCCCGGTCGCCGTTCGACCTCTTCGGCGAGTTCGCGAAATCTCCGGGCCATCAGCTCAACCTTTCCTTTCGCAGGTCATCCAGATGCCGGTCGTAGATCCGATCGGCGAGAGGTATCGCTCGCTTGTACCAGTCGCTCCACGAGCCACGCTTGTCCCCGCCGAGCAAGAGGATCGCGACCCGTCGCGGATCGAACGCGAACAGAATCCGAAGGGTTCCGACCCTGATCTCCTTCATGTTCGAATGGCGCGAGCCGACGATCGAATCGATCGTGGGGCGGCCGGTGGTGGGACCACTTCGCTCGATCATCCTCACTGTCCCGATGACGCGTTCCTGGGTCTCGGCCGGCAGCCCTCTGAACCAGCGGCCGAACTCGTCGGTGTACTCGACTTCCCATCGCACCGTTCATAACACAATCCTTCTAGAAGTCAAGCATTCTGCGACAACTGTGGAGCCTGTGTGACGGACCAGCGCCAGATGTCGCGACCCGCGCCGGTCAGGCGACGCGAGCGGCCTGGCGGGCGGCCTTCACCCTGCCGGTGCGCTCCAGCAGCGCCTTGCGCGGCCGGATCGACTCCGGCGTGATCGGTTGACACCGGCCCTCCTGGGATCGCCGCCCGACCCTAACACCGAATGCGGGTCAGTCCGAGCCGTTCGGACCCCGCCGATTGGGCTCCGGGCGCCGATAGGCGGGGATACGATTCGGCTCAGGATTGCGCTGACCTCTCCTCAGACCCGCTACGCCAAGTCCGGCGACGCCTCGATCGCCTATCAGGTCGTCGGCGATGGGCCGATCGACCTGGTCCTCGTCCTCGGCTTTTCGACCCACCTCGAGCTCCAGTGGGAGTCCCCTCCGATGGCCCAGTTCTTCGAGCGGCTCAGCTCGTTCTCGCGCCTGATCCTCTTCGACAAGCGCGGCAACGGGTTGTCCGACCCGGTCACGGAGGTGCCGACCCTCGAGCAGCGGATCGACGACGTCCGGGCGGTGATGGACGCCGCCGGGTCCGAGCGCGCGGCGCTCTTCGGGGTCTCCGAGGGCGGGCCGATGAGCGTGCTGTTCGCCGCCACCCACCCCGAACGGACGTCGGCCCTGGTGCTCCACGGCGCGATGGGGCGCACCACCGAGGCGCCCGACTACCCCTGGGCCTCTCCCGCGGAGGCGCTTCGCGAGTCGGCCGCCGAGTTCATCGCCCCCTACTGGGGGCAGGACGCGGAGGGGATGGTCGAGCTCTTCGCTCCGAGCTTCGCAGGCAGTCCCGAGGCCGTCGAGTTCACTGCCCGTATGGAGCGCTCCTCCGCGAGTCCGGCGATGGTCCAGCAGATCTTCGAGATGTTCCTCGACATCGATGTCCGAGAGATCCTGCCGACGATTCACGTCCCGACGCTGGTCATCCACCGGCACGGAGACCGGGTCGTCTATCGACGCGCCGGCGAGGAGCTCGCCGAGCAGATCCCGGGAGCCCGGTACGTGGAGCTGCCGGGGATCGACCATCTGCCCTGGGCGGGCGACGCGGAGGCCGTGGTCGGCGAGATCGAGGAGTTTCTGACCGGCGCGCGATCGGTGGCCGAGCCCGACCGCGTGCTCGCCACGGTGATGTTCACGGACATCTGCGGCTCGACTGCGCGCGCGGTGGAGCTCGGGGATGCCGCCTGGCGGGAGCTGCTCGCAGCTCATCAGGACGCGGTGCGGCGGGAGCTGGAGCGGTTCGGCGGACGGGAGGTGAAGAGCCTCGGCGACGGCAGCCTCGCCACCTTCGACGGTCCGGCACGGGCGATCCGCTGCGGCGGCGCGATCGCCGAGCAGGCCCGCTCGATCGGGCTGGACGTGCGCATCGGCCTGCACGCCGGCGAGGTCGAGGTGATGGACGATGACGTCGGCGGCATCGCGGTCCACATCGCGGCGCGCGTCGGAGCCCTGGCCGGGCCGGGGGAGGTGCTCGTCACCAGCACCGTCAAGGATCTCGTCGCCGGATCCGGGATTCCCTTCGAGGAGCGCGGCGCGCACGAGCTCAAGGGCATCCCCGACGAGTGGCGGCTGTTTGCTGCAGTCCCCTGAGAGGCTGCTCAGCCGACCCGCGCGGCCTGCGCGGGCGGCCTTCACCCGGCCGGTGCGCTCGAGCAGCGCCTTCCGCGGCCGCACCGACTCAGGCGTGATCTCGACGCACTCGTCCGCGCGGATGAACTCGATCGCCTCCTCCAGGGAGAGCCGCTTGGCCGGGACCAGCCGGATCAGCTGGTCGGCGGAAGCGGCTCGGACGTTGGTCTGCTGCTTCTCCTTGATCGCGTTTACGTCGAGGTCCTCGGTGCGCGAGTTCTCGCCGACGATCATCCCCTCGTAGACGTCCTCACCGGGCCCGACGAAGAGCGTGCCCCGCTCCTGCAGGCCGAAGAGCGCGAAGGCGGCGGTCTTCCCCTGTCGATCGGCGACCAGTGAGCCGGTCGGACGCATTCTCAGGTCGCCGGCCCAGGGCTCCCAGCGGTCGAAGACGTGATGCATCAGGCCGGTGCCACGGGTCTCGGTCAGGAACTCCGTCCGGAAGCCGATCAGCCCTCGCGCCGGCACCAGGAACTCGAGGCGAACCCAGCCGGTCGAGTGGTTGATCATCTGCTCCATCCGCCCCTTGCGCACCGCGAGCGCCTGGGTGACGACGCCGACGAAGTCCTCGGGCACGTCGATCGAGAGCAGCTCGACCGGCTCGCAGAGCTTGCCGTCGAGGTTGCTCGGAAGATTATCTTGCTGGACTTCGTTTACCGGGCGGTCTAATGACCGTGACGCCTCCGGGCGCCGCTCCATGCCCAGGTAGCGAAGGAGCTGCGAACAACTCACAGCAACGCTCCCCTGACCGTGGGCAGCTTTACCGCGCCCTGAGACTTCGTGGAGCATCGGGGCGGCGTCAGGGTGTTAGGTAACGACGCGGCACCGTCCTGGCTAAACGACCGGTCGGTCCTTTACTGGCGAGGTGAGCTGACTCGCCAGAATCCTGGTTGTGGTCCAGGTGGTCGCCGGTTCGAGTCCGGTCGCTCACCCCTCATAGAAGTCCTGCAAATCGTCAGGTTGGGGCACCGGGTGGCATCAGGATTTGACGCCCCAAGGTGCCATTGAGGTGCCAAAGTGTTTCGCTAGTGGTGTCAGGCGAGGACCTGAGCCGCTGACGTCGGTGCTCCCTTCACGCGGGAGCAAGCGTCCGGATGCACGACGAGTCTGCTGCTCCTCCGGACGAGAAGCGGTCGTAGGGGCGAAGAGTTGCGGTCCCAGTCGGCTTTAGCTTGACTTCGGCACTTGGAAAACGCTGAACAGCCCGGGCGGAAGCTAGCTCAGATCACCGTCGATGAGGTTCACTCGGCGTTTGAGGACTTTCGTGCGCTCATCGATTGGCACGTGCCACAAGGCTTCTATGGCGGAGAACCAATATGGAGGGCGATCGGCTTGGCCTTGGTAACTCGCATGGCGGACATCGTCGACTCCCTGGATCGACTCCTCCCCAGTGAGCGACAATCTGAGCCGCTCGTCCTCGTCCGAGTGCTCTATGAACACGTCGTCACCTTTTGTTGGTTGGCAGTTGACCCCGACCCGCGAATAGGCGATTGGTTCGATGCCGCACGTGTTGAGCGCCGGAAACTTCACAACGAAGCCAAAGAGCTGTGGGGAGTCGAACTAATGACCGAGGCGGAGGCCGCAGCGGCGGCGGAACTCGAAGCGATTCCCCGAATCGCCCAGCGCGCGCGTGAGGTCGACGATCATTGGAGCCAGCGCATCCGTGGGTTTCGAGGGTCTAATGAGATGCTGAGCCTAAGGGGCCTGTACACCCTCGTATACCGACATGCGAGTGGGACTACTCACGCCGACGCGGAGTCGCTTGGGGTTTGTCTGGACCCGGCCAAGCCTCCTTGGCGGGTCACTCATGAGAAGAGCGACAACGTTTTCTACTCGGCGCTAGCCGTGCCCATCGTGAGCCACGCCTTGCTTGTTTCCCACGAAGAATTCGGATGGCCGCCTGCTGACGACGTCCGTGAGATCAACGACGGACTTCTTCGCGATCAAGGTGGGTAGGCCCCGAACGACCAATCCTGCTCATCTTCCAAACAAGCACCCACTAGCACCTCGGCGGGTGTGGCGTCGCGAAGCGTGACGCCGGAGTTCGTCTCAAGCACCACCCCAGTTGCCAACACGGTGCCGAGCCGCTGCAAGCCCCTCCAGACTCGCCTCCACCACTTGCGCCGGCTTGCGATGCATGTGATCCGTGAATTCTTTGAGCTTGATGGCGTTGGGGCGCGTATCGGTTTCCGGGTCGGGAGCTCTAGCGGCTTCCTGCTCCCTCATCTTGCGCCGATGGTTATTGAATCCAGCCGCATAGTCAGAAAGCAGCGCCGGATACGCCTCGATGAACAGCTCACGGATCTCTTGGTCGAAGACTTCAGCCTTTTCCCACCGCTCAGGGGGTGCGTCGAACGAGATGGACACTGTGCCGTCCGCTGCCTGCTTGGGTTCGATCGGCTCGGACAGCTCGGACGCGAGCTTGATGCCGGCGCGATGCAAGTCGTCAATCCTGCGAGGGAGCGCCTGTGCCTTTTCTTGCGCAGCTGTGCGGCCGCGGTGGAAGCTCACGAACGAGGCAACCACGAGCAGGAGGAGCCCGAAGCTGAGCCACATCCAGACCGCGCCCTCGATAATGCCGACGGCCGTTGAGAGAACTCCCAACGCTCCGGCAACGAACCAGGCGGGACCGCGGAAGAACTGCTTGGCACTCGTCTCCATCGCCGCCATCGCCGTCCATTCTTGCGTTAGCTGGAGGTTGCAGCTGGCCCGAAGCCGGCTTCCATCACCGTGCCGCTTCCCATGCGGAGGAGCACTACGGGAGCTGCTCGCCGCCCTGCTTCCTTCGCGCGAGAAGGAGCTGCCGTTGGGCTGGGGGCCGAAAGGTCGCTAGTGCAAATCCAGTCGCCCCGACTACGCGAAACCCCCGCTATTGCGAGGGTTTCTGCGTTCTTCAAGCAGGCCGGCCGAGGCGAATAGGGTCCAATTGGGGTCCAATTTTGCGGAGGAACTACGGCGCAGACGTCGTCCGGACGGCGCCATGATCGAGTGAGGAGATTTCGGGGAGCACTCACGAGAGGCGAGCAGGCCTGGAAGCTTGATCAGGGAAGGCTTTGATTCGCGGCGCTTTCCGAAATACGGTTGGCCTGCATGGCCGAGCTTGCTCTAGCACCTGAACGGCCGGAGCCGCTAGCCGAGTGGCTGGAGTCGTCCTTGCAGGACATCGCGGGCCGGGATCCGCTCGGACTCAACACGATCACGCTGGACCGGGTCCTTCCCCAGCTCGTCCCAGGGATCCTCCAGCTCTCCGAACGCGCGCGCTACTTCTCGATCTACCCCTGGATGCTGTGGCAGTTCAAGGAGCGCAGGCGGCCGGCAACACCGGACGAGCTCGATCTCTTCATCCGCCGACGCGAGTTCGAGCTCTGCCTGGCGATGCACCTGTGTCCGCGGTGCAACGCCGAAGCGGCAATCGGGACGAACAGTGCCTACCCCCTGATCCGAGCCGGAACCGACCCGCAACCACGAGGGCTCTCGATTCAGAGCTTCAAGGGCGGCTTCGGGCTCTATTACCGCAGCCCGCTGGTCGCCCTCGGGGCGGTGGCGGATGCGGGGATCCCACTTGGCCCGGATCAAACGCCAACCCCAATCGAGGTGCTGCTGAAGAGCGATCGGGCGGCGGCGCTGGCGGAGACCTTCCACACCGCGATCGAGGGCACCGAGTACTACAAGCGCTACGAGCGCGCGGAGGATCCGATCCCTCGAGCGGTACTGGAAGAGCTCGCTGAGAGCGTCTGCCTATGCCGCCTGCCCGAGCACCCGGAGGAACGCGACGCGATCCGGACGCTCCTCTTCACTCCTGTGAAGCCAGAGGTCGAAGAAGAGTGCGATGCGCGCCGACAGGCATTTGCCCTTTTCCTCTCCCTGCTGGACGACGCCGACAGCGTCGTCCACGACAAGGGTGAGTTCTGGCGCGGTCTGATCGAGCGCTTCCGATCCGAGCCAAACGCGAACGACACGTTGGGGCGAACCACCGCCGCATGGGCTGCGCTTGCGATGAAGGAGTGCATGCAAGATGCGCTCTGCTCGATATGGACTGACTTCTGCCGCACTGGTGTAGCGCAGCAGGGAATCGATGGGTTCTCGCGAGAGGAGCTGCTCGCGATGATCCACGGCCTGTGTGATCGGAATGACCTCGAGATCGGGGAGGCGGAGCTTCAGACCTCGGCAGCGGAACCAGCTTCCGCTGTGCAGAAGGCCGCTCTGGGGACAGCCAGCGAGATGGACTGGGAGGACGTGCGCGCTTGGGTTGCTGACCAGGACACCGCTGCCGCCGGCTTGGTCGGCTTGCTGATTTACGCGGACTGGCTTCCTGAGCCCGACCGGGTTCACCCGCTCTGGCGCGCAATCGCAGTTCGTCGCTCCGAGTATCAAGACGGACTGCTCGGACTCCTCTCGCTGCTGCGAGGCCGGCTTGAGGCAGAACCGACGTTCGGCGAACTATTGGAGTGGGCAGTGGGCCGATTCGTGATCGCGCCACATGAGGCAATTGCCTACTCCAAGCTGCCCAAGGCGACCTTCCGCTTCTACTGGGAGGAGACGGGCCGGATGCGCTTCTTCACCCCCGGGGGCGGTGGGCTTGATCGCTTCGATCCCTCCGATGACCGTCGAGGAGCGATGGCGTCGCTCAACGAGGACATCGGCTACTGGGAGGACCGAGACGCGCCCCGCTTGACAACGGATGGCAGAGCCTTCGTCGAGGACGTCTTCGGATGAAGTTCGAGGAACACCTGGCGCGGAACGTGCGGGGGTTCTGGGCGGCCTCGTATTCGTTCGGACTGAAGCTGTTCGATCAGTACTTGCTGCGCAGGCTCGCCCAGGACCGCCTCAATGCCGTCGTCCTGGTCGACCACGACAAGCTTGCGGACGTCTGGGAACACCTGGATGAAGGGGAGCACTATCTGGCGAGGCGAGTCGGCAGGCGTTATCTGCTGCGCGGCATGCAGACGCCCAAGGGTGGCGCGTTCCACCCGAAGACCTATCTGCTGACCCAGGGTGAGACCGCGACCCTTTTGGTCGGGTCGGGCAACCTCTCGCGCGAGGGGATCGATCAGGGTCATGAGGTCTTCACCGATTTTTCCTCAGAGCGCGAGCAGGATCTCCCCAGTCTGCGTGCCTGGGCTGGCTGGATGTCACGGTTCGTGGAGCGCCAGGCTGACGAGCTGCTGCGGGAGCGCTGGGCTGCCATGCGCGAATCCTGTCCCTGGATGATCGGCTCGGCGGAGGGTTCGCTCTTCCTCGTTAACGAGGAGCAGGCGCTGCTCGAGCAGCTCGCTGAGCGCCTTCCCCGGAAAGTGGAAGAACTTCACGTCAGCGCGCCTTTCTTCGATCCGGATGCCCGGGCGCTCCGCAAGCTGGTTGCACTGTGCGATCCGGCGCGCCTGAGCGTCTACCTGGGCGCCCGCGCGAGCGTCAACGGTCCATCTCTGGCAGGGGTGCTGCGAGATGCAAGCAAGGCGACGCTCAAGCGCTTTGAGCCACGCACCTTCGTCCACGCGAAACTCATCGGGGCGATCGGTGAGGATGGGCAGGGCGTTCTGCTCTGTGGGTCTCCGAACCTGTCAATCGCCGCGCTTGACCTCGCTTTCACCGATCCCGGCGGCAACTGCGAGTCCGCCGTCCTTCGCAGCGGAGATGCCGCATTGGTTCGCGCCGTGTTCGAGGGCAGCGGCCTGCAGCTGATCGAGCAGCCGATCGAGGAAGTCGAGGAGCTGCGCTTTTCGGACGACCACCCATCCCTTGCGCGTGCGCTCGTATTGCGCAACGCGATCTGGCTGGCGGACGGGCGTGTATCGATCGAGTGGGCGGGCAAGCGCGAACCACCCGAAGGTGCGCGGCTGGCGTGGCGAGACGGATTGGAGGGTGCCGCCCTCGACCAGGAAGGCGTCACGGTCGACCCGCTCAACGACCTGGACCCTCTGCCCCTGGTCGTCTGGGTCGTCGATGACGAGGGGACCGCGATCTCTAACCGGACTGCGATCGATGATCCCCGTGCGCTCCAGGAGACATTGCGAGGTTCGGAGCGCACCGGCGGTGGCCGTCCAGCAGAGCTGCAGGGAGTGGAAGCCGCGCCACTGGTGCGCCTGATCTTGTGGGCTCACGAGAAGTTCATCTTCGATCCGACCGAGACCGCGGCGTTTAAGCGAGCACAGGAAGCCGCCGGAGAGGATCAGCAGGCGAAGGACACAACGGATTTCTGGGAGCGCTACGCACGCGAGGAGCTCGACTACGACCCGCGCAGCTCCACCTACCACCCCCTCACCCCGGGCAGCGGCATTCTTGGACCAGTCGATGAGCTACTGCGGGAGCTCGACCTGCTGTTGCACGGAAGGGGTGGCAGGCGTGGTCGAGGCCTGGGGACGCATCGAGCTGCACGAGGTCGGGTTTCGCGCGGAGTTCGCCCGGCCGAAAGTCCTCTTCGCGCCGGCTGGGCACCTGATCAGCACGAAGGAGCTCACCGGCATCCATGCCGTCGCCGACCGTTACGGAGTGTCGGTGGTCCCGCTCCCGCGTCCCGAGCATGCAGGCGAGTGGTGTCGGACCAGGGAGATCGGCCTCGCGTCGGAGGTCGTAGAACAGACCCTGCTTCGGGGCGTCCGCCTTGTCCTTCGACGAACCTCACGCGTCAGCCTCGACCGCAGGTGGTTGAGGGTGGGAGTGTGGCCGCAGGTCGTGGGTTCGCCGTCATGCCCACCCGAAGAGCTGTACACGCGCGTGCATGAGCTGCCCGGCGTCCGGATCTGTACCGTGCGAGTTCGCGGACCGGAGGCGATCGCGGGGTTCGAGAGCGAGGAGTTCGATCCCGGTAGGCGACTGCAACTGGTACGGAAGGCCACCTGGGACTACGAGGGCGTGGAGGTGCGCTCGGAGTCCGGTCGGATCCGCCTCGGCTCCATGGCCTGGCCGACCGCGCGGGTGATCGGGCCGCGTCTGGAGGCGGGCCGGATCGCGGAGGTCAGGTCGCTGACCCGAAGCATCGGGCTGCGTGACCGCGCGAAGCGCACCGGATTCCTGACGATCCTGATCGCTCCCGATCTCCCGATCGAGGTGGAACCCGAGCCGGAGCCGACGTTGAGGCTGGAAGGCGGCGACTGGACCGAGTGTGAGCCGAGGGTCGAGCCGTGACCGACCGCCCGAGGCGGCCGCTCTACCTGAGCCGCGATGTGCACTACGACTATCTGAGCGCGCTCGAAGCGGGCCGGGTGGACGACGGACAGGCGCCCGACCAGTGGCGGGAGCTGAGCGAGAGCTTCCACCTTCTCCTGGACCGGCCGGGTGGGCGGATCGTCGGCTTCCGCATCGAAGACTTCTGCGAGTGGCTGCCCTCGGACGAGGAGGAGCGCGCGATCCTCGAGACGGGCCGCTACGACGCTCCATTGCTGGTGCTCCGGGGTGCCGGCGCTCTTCGCATCGCACGCGAGGCGGCGAAGTTCTTCGGAGACGAGAACTCGATCAACCGCGACTTCTTCGATCGCGCGACCGAATGCGGGGCGAACGACGAATACGAGCAGGAGCTCTACTGGTGGCGCTGCTGTCTCCAGTCCGGAGACCCGATGGCCCACTTCGGGCTCGGCTACACGCTCTGCGACCTCGGCCGCTTCAGGGACGCCCTGCGGCATCTGCGCCACTACACCCGCATCGCCGCACACGGTCCCTGGAGCTGGGTCTGGCTTGGCAGGTGCCAGTCGGGTCTCGGGCAGTTCGAGCAGGCACGGGATTCCTACGGGAAGGCGATCGCGCTGACCGAAGCCGGCGCTGACGACACGGAAGCCCCGATGCTGCTCGCGGAGCTCGAGGACTTCTGAGCGCGGCGCGTCAGGAATCGGCGCTCCGATGCGACTGGTTCACCATGAACCAGGAACAGCCCGGGGTTACGCTCTCATCCCACTGCGTGGAGAGGTTCCACGAGCGCTTCCGCCCGGCGCTCGACCAGATCAGGGCGCGGCGCGAGCTCGAGATGCTCCTCGCGCTCGGCGAGATCAACGACGAGCCGCCGGAGTGGCTCGCGCAGAAGATGCTCCAGGAGGCCGTCGCCTACCTCATCGTCGGCAACGACCTGGTGCTGCCTCTGGCCGAGGGCCCGGCCGAGCGGTTCGTGGCGAAGACTTGCCTCGACCGCAGCGGGATCTCGGAGCCCGCCCGCAAGCGCCGGAATGAGCGTGGCCGCCGCCGGCGCGCGGCCCGCCGAGCGCGAAGTCGCCGATGATCGCGTTCCTGCTCTTCTGTTTGCGTTCGTTCTGTTCCTCGCCGTAGGCGCGCTTTCTCGCCGTCTCGGGGCGGTGTTCGCCATCGTCGGATCCGGCTCTGCATCGCGATCATCAAATCGATCTTCTGGGTGTATCGTCGGGGGGCAGACGATGAGTCCCGACGCCGAGCTACGGGTCTGGCTCGACGACGACCTGGTCGACCGGCGAGCGCCGGATGGCTGGACCCACGTGACGACCGCCTGGGATGCGATCGAGTTGCTCAAGACCGGGCGGGTCGTCGAGCTCTCGCTCGACCATGACCTCTCGGACGACGAGCGCTTCGGGCGTGGGGTGGACGTGATCGACTTCATCGCCGAACAGCAGGAGGTCCACGGCTGCGATCTCTGGCCGCGCGACGGGATCAGTCTCCACACGGGGAACCCGGTCGGCCGCGATGCCATGGCCCGCACCATCCGCCGCTACGCCGAGAAGGGCGGGCTTGAGATCCATGAGTCGCGGGCCGGCGGCCAGCCGAAGTTCACCTTTAGGAGGTGACCATGTTCCGTATCGCAAGCGCTCGCCAGCAGGCGATCGACGAGACCAAGAGGCACGGCAACCCGCAGAACGCGATCGCGCTGGCGATCGTCTACCTGGCCGATGTGATCGCCGCCAGGAAAGACGGGTTGACGAACTAGGCGCGATCGCTAGTTTCGTCCGCGTCCATCAAGAGCGGCTGAGGGGACCGGCCCTATGACGCCGCAGCAACCGACCGAGACCTCCGGGTCGAGGCACGGTGCTACTGCCGGGATCGATGGAGGTGATTTCCAGTGACTTTCACTGAGCCGTATCGCACGATCATCGTCGAGCCCATCAAGGCTCCCAGGCGAAAGGAATCCGAGCCCGAGCAACCGCCTCGACGCCGACGTAGAGCCGCACCTGCACCGCGGAAGGCGCCAGCCAAGGCGCATGTGCTCCACGACAGTGCAGGAGCCGGCCGATGAAGGGCCCGCCGCGAAGTCGTAATCGGTCGGACCCGGTAGGACCGACCGTTCTGGTCGCGGAGCGACTGCATGGCGTGCGGAGCTGGGAGCTCGGTGTCGACGAAGGCGGCGCGGTGAGGCTGTGCGGCCTCTACCAGTCCGACTCCTGGCAACGAGAGGGGAGGACAAGCTGGGCGAGATGCCGACCGGACCAGAGGATGCGACACAAGGCACCGCATGGCGCTTGCGACTGCGGCCTCTATGCGCTCCACCCATGGAACGTCCAGGAATGCGAGTACGTGGAGCCCGCCGGACCTGGCAATCGGTTGAGGGTCATCGGTCTCATCGAGGCATGGGGCAAGGTGCAGGTGCATCCGGAGGGGTTTCGAGCCCAGTACGCACGCCCTGCTGCGCTCGCTCTGATCGGCCCGACCCGCGAGTCCAGCTACGGCCGACTCGTTGCGAACCTGGCAGTCGACCATTCCGCCGGGCTGGTCGAAGTCGCCTCTGTGCCTGCGCTGACCGGTCTCTGCGCGGAACGTGGCTTCGGGCTCAGTGAGCAGATGGTTCGATCGCTATTGGCGCCGGATTGAAAGGAAGTCTCCTTTGCGAGGTGGCGAGGTGACTGACCATGCGCCGGACCTCATGGAGCCGCTGATCGGGTTCCGCTCGTGGTGGCTCAAGGGTGGCGAGCTGAAGTCGCTGGGCTGGGATGAGGCTTGGGACGAGCCAGTCAAGCACGCCGTCTGCCGGCGGCGCGAAGGCTCGCGTCCCACGGATCCTCCCCCGAGCCACGAGGCACCGGACCCCGACTGCGCCTGCGGGATCTACGCCCTCCACACGCCCGGTCTGGTGAGCCCCGAGCCGGGCAAGGTCTGGGGGATCGTCGCTCTGTGGGGGCGCATCGTCGTGTACCGCAAGGGAATGCGGGCGCAGCATGCATGCATCAAGGCGCTCGCGCCTGCCGAGTCCGTGCAGACCGCCGCCGTGGCGCGGATCGCTCGCCGGTTGGGGGTAGACGCGCTCCCCGTCGCAGACCTCGCCGACGCGTCCCCGCGCTACGGGATGACAATTCCCAGCGAGCTGCTTCCCGCCGCGCCGAGGCTGGAATATCGCGATCTCGAGGTGTCCCCGACCTTCCGGTTCGTCTACCAGTCATCGGGTCGGCTCCGCGTCTATCCGTGGGGTTGCGATGCGGAGGGGCTCGAGGAGTCGGTCGACCTACCCGGCGCGGTGGGCGACGTGTTCGCGCTGGATGACGATCGGGCCGTGGCGGTGTTCGCCTACGCGGGGGACACCAGGGCTCGCGCGACTCAGTCACTCATGGCGTGGGCAGAGGAGGACGACTGGGCCCTCGGCATCTCTCCGGACGATGCGCCCCTGGCTCGTTACGTCGATCGCGATCGGGGCAAGGCTTGGTGTCCCCGCTGCGCATATCCGGTGACCAGTAAGGACGACTGGAAGGAGCTGATGAAGATGTCAGGCTGTGGCTTCATGCCCACGCGTCACTCTGCATGTGGGGGGCGCCTGGTCTGGCGTCGATAGCAGGGATGAGGGCGAAGCAAGCGCTTCACTAAAGGAGTTCGCGAGAAGGTCATCAGCGGCGACCTCCGGGCCGATCGCGAAGACGTTGCGGAGCGCGAAGACGTTGCGGAGCGTCTGGTTGTCGGCCGGCGTGCGGTCGGTCGGGTCGCCGGAGGCATCGGCGGGAAGCATGCCGTAAGCCTTGGAGACCTCGTAGGGGTAGTCCCGCCGGCGGCCTTGTCGGGCTCGTCCTTCGGGTGCGCCACCGAGGGCCATCGGGGTGGGTGCCCCGGCCCTCGATGCGCTCCCGGGATCAGACCTTGGTTTCGACCTTGTCGCTCTCGACCTTGCTCTCGTCTTGTCGGCTCCTCCTCGACGCTCTCCTTGACGTCCTCGGCGCGATCCCCGACCTTCGACCGGACATCGTCCAGCGCCTCACGGGCGCGGCTGATCGCGGAGTCGATCTTGGCGCGAAGATCCTCCTGCGCCTGCTGACTGGCCTTCTTCAGCTCGTCGAGCGCGGTTTCGAGGTGCTCGCGTTGCCGTCTTCTCGACCTCTTGTCTGTCTCGTGCTTGCGTCCTAGCATCTGTGATTCCTTTCGTTGAAGGGCAAAGTCTTCTGATTGCGGGTGCGTGAGCCGGATTAGCTCCGGCTCACGCTTCCCAGCTAGGCGAGTGCCTTGACCGCCGTGGCGGTGTCGCCGTAGAACTCCGCGTGCTCGATCTTGCCGTCGTCGACCTTGTAGAGCCAGATCGAGTCGATGTTGAGCTCGTTGCCGCTCTTCGTCTTGCCCCCGCCCTTGACCGTGACGACGACGTGGCCGTCGTCGGCCTCGAGGAACTCCTGCGGCTCCGGATTGACCTCCTCGAAGTTGGAGACGAACTTGCCGATCATCTCCTTGAAGCCGGCCGGGCCGGTGTAGGTGCCGCCCCAGGGCAGGCTCTCGGGGATGACGATCTCGGCCGAGTCGCTCGTCGTCGCCGTTGCCGCGTCCATGTCGCCCTTGGCGAAGGCGTCCCAACCGCTCTTAACTGTGTCTGCATTTGCGCCCATCGTTGGCTCCTTGCGTCGTGTCCTCTTTTGAGTCCGCGCGGAAACCAGAGGGCTGGAGCCGCCGAGCGGTGAATCGATAGAGGCGATTCCACCGAGCCGGTGGGGTAACGCCCTTAGAGAGGTCCAGCACCGGCCCCGCAGTCAATCCAGTGGTCCCATCTCGCGCCTCGTGGCGCAGGTCGCGCCGTCGGTGGCTTTCCGGTGGGAGTTGAGTATTCGGCTGCAGGGCCAGCCTCTACTGACAGTACTCCTATTGAGCGCCCGAAACGAGAAGGGTTACTTCGGCTGCTTCACGACCCGCATGTAGGGCAGCGGCGTCTCCCAGCCGTCCGGGAAGAGCTCCTTCGCATCGTCGTCCGAGACCGAGCCGGCGATGATCACGTCGTCGCCCTGCTTCCACTGGGCCGGGGTCGCGACCTTCTTGTTCGCCGTCAGCTGGAGCGAGTCGATCACTCGCAGCACCTCGTCGAAGTTGCGGCCGGTGGTCATCGGGTAGACCAGGATCAGCTTGATCTTCTTGTCCGGGCCGATCACGAAGACGTTGCGGAGCGTCTGGTTGTCGGCCGGGGTGCGGTCGGTCGGGTCGCCGGAGACGTCGCCGGGGAGCATCCCGTAGGCCTTGGCGATCTGGTGGTCCGAGTCGGAGATGATCGGGTAGTTGGGCGCGGTGCCCTGGGTCTCCTCGATCTCCTTCGCCCACTTCTCGTGGTTCTCCATGGGGTCGGTCGAGAGGCCGGCGATCTTGACGCCGCGCTTGTCGAACTCCGGCTTGATGCGAGGCCATGTAGCCGAGCTCGGTGGTGCAGACGGGGGTGAAGTCGCGGGGGTGGGAGAACAGGACGGCCCAGCCGTCGCCGATCCAGTCGTGGAAGTCGATCGGGCCCTCGGTGGTGTCCGCGTGGAAGTCGGGGGCGGTGTCGTTGATGGTGAGAAGAGCCATTTCCTATTCCTCTCCAAAGCTTGGTTTCGGTGGCCGGGATCTAATCATACGAATCCTGACCGGGATAACCCAGTTTAGCCGCCCGCCTCGGCCGAGGGCATAGGATCGGCCCACTCAACCGGAGGAGGAGCGTATGTACGCGCGAGTGGTGAGGTTCACCGACGTCAAGTCGGATCAGATCGACCGGATCAAGGGCGAGATCGAGGGGGGAGACGGACCGCCGCCGGGCGTGAACGCCAAGGGAATCAAGGTGATGGTGGACGAGTCGCAGGGCACCGCCGTCGTGGCGCTGTTCTTCGAATCCGAGGAGGACATGAAGCAGGCCGATGCGGCCCTCGAGGCGATGGACGCCGGCGAGACGCCCGGCACCCGGGCCTCGGTCGATCGCTGCGAGGTGAAGGCCTCGATGGACGCCTGAGCCCAACCCGCGCCGGCACTTTCTACCCGGGGTAGCAAAATGCTACCTTAGGTAGGAAATGGCGACCCGGGCTCAGGAGAAGGCGACACCGCGCAAGCGTGCTGCTCATCTCGGGCCCGAGCGGCGGCGGCCCGAGGTCCTCGACGCCGCGCTCAAGCTGTTCCTCGAAGGGCGGCTACGACGGCACCTCGATGCAGGCCGTCGCCAACGAGGCCGGCGTCACCAAGCCCGTCGTCTACGCCTGCTTCGACAGCAAAGACGAACTCTTCCGCGCCCTGCTCCGCCGCGAGGAGGGGCGGATCCTGGCCGAGATCCAGGAGGCGTTCGAGGACGCCGACCTCTCGGATCCCGAGAAGACCCTGACCGAGGGCTACACGGGCTTCCTTCGGGCGGTCGGCCACTCCCCCGACGTCTACCGGCTGATCTTCATGGGGGAGGGTGGGGGCAACGCGGCCGTCGCCGACCGGATCCGGCGCGGGCGCCAGGCGCAGGTCGACGCGCTCAGCGCGCTGGCGCAGACCTGGCTCGAGCTTCGGAACGGCAAGGCATCGAAGGCCGAGATCGAAAGGACGGCCCGGCTGCTGGGCAACTCGATCGCGGGCCTGGCGGAAGCCGGCGCGCGCCTGCTGCTCTCCGGTGAGGACGACTGGACGCCGGAGACCCTCGGCCGCGAGCTCGGCCGGTTCGCCGCCGCGGCGCAGTCGGCGGTCTAGATCGCCGCGGCTACGCGGAGCCGCTGTCCGCACTTGTTACACATTCGATACACCTTTGGGGTGTACAGCCGGTACCCTCTCGGCATGGGTCGCACGAACATCGAGATCGATGACGAGCTGATCAATCGCGTGATCGAGCGCTATGGCTTCCGCAGCAAGCGGGAGGCGGTCGAACGTGCTCTCCGCAGCCTCGACGTCGAGCCGCTCACGCGAGAGGAGATCCTCGGGTTGGAGGGCATGGGCTGGGATGGCGATCTATCCGAGATGCGCGAGGATGCTCCGGCAGTCCGGTCGTGGGCCGACCGGAAGTGAGCCTGATCGACTCCTCGGCCTGGATCGAGCTCTTCCGCGACACGGGAAGCCCGATCCACGAGGAGCTCCGGACGATGATCGCGTCCGGTGACGAGCTGGTGACAACCGAGCCCGTCTCGATGGAGCTTCTGGCCGGTGCCCGCAGCGCGCGAGATCGCCGGCTGATCAAACGGGCCCTGGCAGCCTGCCGCCTGGTCTCGGTTGACAACTCCGGGGATTGGGAGGACGCAGCAGCGATCTATCTGCATTGCCGAAGCGCGGGCGCCACCCCTCGGCGCCTGCTCGACTGCCTGATCGCGGCGGTCGCGATTCGCAATGGCGTTGCGATCCTCGCCCGCGATCGCGACTTCGACCTGATCGCGGCGCACACGCAGCTCGAGATCGTCAGATAGCTCCTCCTCTCCGCCTCCTTGCTACGGTGCCGTAGCTACGGTTCCGAAGAAGTGCGGGAGGTGATGGTCTGACCCGGCCCAGGAGGGAAGCAGCGCAGAAGCCCCGCCGCTACGCGCCCCGGCTCCCGCCGGAGGAGCGCCGCGAGCAGCTGCTCGACGCGACCCTGTCCCTGATCGCCGAGACGGGCTACGAGTCGGTCTCGATGGAGGGGATCGCCCGGAAGGCCGGGGTGACCAAGCCCGTCGTCTACGACCTCTACGGGTCGCTCGCCGACCTGCTCGAGGCGCTGCTCGAGCGCGAGGAAGAGCGCGCGCTCAACCAGCTGGCCGAGCTGATGCCGACGCCGGCCGAGGACGCCGACCCGGCCAAGGTTCTGGTCGACGGCCTCGATGCCTTCCTGCGCGCCATCGAGACACGGCCGG
Organism: uncultured Solirubrobacterales bacterium; assembly: GCA_963744105.1. Taxonomy (GTDB): domain Bacteria; phylum Actinomycetota; class Thermoleophilia; order Solirubrobacterales; family 70-9; genus DASUPK01. The sequence goes on from CAVUSJ010000002.1 coordinate 150,772, forward strand.
ACGCCTGGCGGCTGTCACTGCTCCCGATCGAGGCGCAGCCCGGGATAGTCCGGGAGCAGGTCGAGCGTGACCGCACCGCCGTCGCCAAGCAGCTCGCCTCGATCGTCCGCTGGGGGGTCGAGCGGCTTGACGTGCCGATCTCCGACCTTGACCTGCTCGTCCAGACCATCATGAGGCTCGCCGAGCAGGGCGGCCGGCTCCACCTCGACGACCCCGAGACCTACTCGCGCGAGCGGATCACCGCCTTCGCGGCGAGCCTGCTCGATAGCGTCCGCGGCTAGTGGGGATGCAGGGAGCACTCGAGCGGATCGCCGATGCGGGCTCGGCCATCGGCAGCATGGTCGACAACGTGAAGAGCATGTCCGGCGACACCCGCCGGATCCGGGATCACTCCCGGCACCTCGACACGATCGACGAGCGCCTCGACCGGATCGTCGAGCTGATGGAGCGGATGGTCGCCTCGGTCGACGAGCTGCGCGGATCGGTCGAGGAGCTCGAGGAGCACATCGAGCCGGTCGGCCGGCTCGCCGGCCGCTTCCCGGGCCGGGGGCGCCGCTAGGCTGCGCCGTCCGTTCAAAGACTTGATGACAGGAGGTCGGCATGTCGGTCGAGGCGTCGCTCAAGGAGTTCAAGGAGACCTCGGGCAGCGAGTCCTTCCAGATGCAGGGCTCGAAGATGGTCAAGGTTCAGCTCAAGGGGGAGACCATCCAGGCCAAGCTGGGCTCGATGGTCGCCTACCAGGGCGACGTGAAGTTCGAGCACGCCGGCTCGGGTGGTCTCAAGCGGATGGCGAAGAAGGCGGTCACCGGTGAGGGCGCCGAGCTGATGAAGATCTCCGGGACCGGCGAGGTCTTCCTGGCCGACTTGGCGCAGGAGATCCAGCTGCTCCCGCTCTCCGGGGAGGCGATCACGGTGAACGGGGCGAACCTGCTCGCCTTCGACGCCGACATCGACTGGGACATCAAGAAGGTCGATGGAGTCTCCGGCTTCATGGGCGGCGGTCTCTACAACACCCACCTATCGGGCTCGGGCTACGTCGCGATCCTCTCCGACGGCCCGCCGGTGCTGATCGACGTGGACGGAGACGGGGTGTTCGCCGACCCGCAGGCCGCGATCACCTGGTCGGAGGGCGTCAAGACCTCGGTGAAGACCGACGTCAACCTGAAGACCTTCATCGGCCGCGGCTCGGGCGAGACCGTCCAGATGGCCTTCTCCGGCAACGGCTGGCTGCTGATCCAGCCCTCGGAGGGCCGGGTGACGAGCGCCGCCGCGGGCGGCTCGGGCGGCAGCGCGGCCTCGAGCGCGAGCGGCGCGTTGGGCAAGCTGATCGGCGGCTAGATGGGCTTGGTCGTCATCGCCCAGACGGCGACCAGGTAGGCCACCAGGACGAGCGAGACGAGCCCGGTGACGATCCGGGCGGAAATGGCCGACGGTTTCTCACCGCGGTTCATCCGGCGCACCCCGATGCCCCCGATGATCAGCGAGACGATCAGCAGCAGGAAGCCGAGGTCGCTGACGCCGTAGCCGATCCCGATCCAGGCCACGTTTGAGTCCTGGAGGTGCTCCTTGCTCACGATCCACTCGGCACCCGCGCGGAAGATGATGTAGCCGGGCAGTGCCCCGTAGAAGAGGGTCATGTAGCCAAGTCGGATCAGGGCCGCCGATCCACTCCGCCAGGCCGCCATCAGCGAGACGGACGAGAGGAAGAGCGCGCCGGTGAGGAGCATCGCGCCGGTGATGTGGATGAAGAGGGGCAGGTCCCAGCTGTCGGGCCGGGTCACCGACGCCAATGTCACAAGGCCGCTCATGCGCCCGGCTTCCAGACCATTACGACGAGCAGCAGGGCGAACCAGAAGACTCGCATCCAGTGCGCGATCGCCGTTCTGCGGTCGATCGCCACAGGGGAGTCATCGCCCGCGGGCTGGACACCCCGGCTCGCCCGGGCGCCGGACCCCGTCGCGAGGAACCAGATCACGATCGCGGCGATGATCCAGCCGTCGTAGATCTCGTACTGGGGCCGCTCGAGCGCCAGCCAGATTCCGAGCGACGAGCGTGCCGAGCCCGCCGACCCCCCAGAGGATCTCCGCGACCAGGCGGGTCGTCCTGTTGACGGGGCTGCCGAGCAGGAAGGCGCTGTACATGACGATCGCGCTAGCCAGAAAGAAGGCGGAGAGGACGTGGAAGAAGAGGAGGGCGTGGTACATCCGGCGCGCGATCCTACTGGTAGGCCTGGATGCGCCTTGCCCACTCGTCGAGCTTGCGCTCGGCGCTCCCGGCGTCCGCCGCATCGCTCGCGCGCAGCATGTGCACCGCCCGCGTCACCCCCGCCTCCTCGTAGCGGCGCAGCACGTCCAGGTCCCGGGGCGGGATCTGCAGGGTCACCGGGATCGGGCCGCGACCGGCCTCCTCGCCGAGCCGCTGGAGCTCCTCGACGCGGGCGATCATCTGATCGTCGGGCGGGATCCGGTTCGGGAACCAGCCGTCGCCGAAGGCGACCACGCGCTTCAGGACGTTCGGGCCGTTGCCGCCGACCAGGACCGGCGGGTGCGGCTCCTGCAGCGGCGCCGGGCGGCAGACGATCCGGTCGAAGTCGACGAACTCGCCGTGGTAGCTCGCCTCCTCGTTGGTCCACATCTCCCTGCAGGCCTCGACTCGCTCGCGCAGGATCCGGAAGCGCCGCTTCGGGTCAGTGCCGTGGTTGCGCATCTCCTCGAGGTTCCAGCCGGCGCCGACGCCGAAGATCATCCGCCCGCCGGAGAGGCGGTCGAGCGAGGCGACCTCCTTGGCGGTCTCGATGGGGTCTCGCTCGACCAGCAGGCAGATTGCGGTGCCGACCTTGATCCGCTCCGTGGCCTGCGCCGCCGTCGCCAGCGCGACGAACGGGTCGTAGATCCGCCAGTACTCGCGGGGCAGCTCGCCGCCCGCCGGGTAGTCCGTCTCGCGGCTCGCAGGGATGTGGGTGTGTTCGGTGACGAAGAGCGATTCGAAGCCCCGCTCCTCGGCCATCCGTGCGAGCTCGGCGGGCTCGACCGCCTCATCGGTCGGGAAGTAGGAGACCCCGAAGTCCATGCGGCGGGAATCTACTGTTGGGACGCCAGCCCGGCAGCCGCCGGCTCACCCGACGCGGACCCGCGCGTGAGCCCCGCCTGCGCGCGGTCGCTCGCCAGGTAGAGCACCGCGAGCGGCAGGAGCACGTCGAGGGCGAGGCCGAAGAGACTCGCGACGTTGTCGCCCGTCGAGTAGTGCGAGGTCGTGGTCGCGTGGTAGATCAGGTGGGGGAGGCCGGCGACCAGCAGGGTGATCGCGGCCGCCTGCACGACGCGCTTCTCCATCCAGTAGGCGGCGAGGCCGGCCAGCACGGTGAGGCCGAGCGCCGCCGCTCCGAAGTCGCGCTCGAGGTGCTCGTTGTAGGGGGGCAGCGCCGATACCCAGTGCGTTCCGCCGCCCGGAAAGGTGTCGTAGAACCCCTTCGGCGCCACCAGGATCCAGACGGCCAGCCAGCCGATGGCCACCACGAGGTAGATCAGCGCGAGGCGGATCAGTCCACGGTGCCGCTGGAGCTCCACGGTCCCCTAGCCTGACGCAGGTTCCTCGACGGCGTCGTCCGACTCCTCCGCGTCGGCCGACTCCTTCACCTCGTCCGACTCCGCCAGGAACGGGGTGACCAGCGCGGTGAGGCGGGTCGCCGCCCTGTGGCCGATGGTGTGCGCAGCCTTCGGCAGGGTCACAAGCTCGGAGTCCGGGATCAGCTTCGCCACACGCTCGGTCCATGCCTCCGGGACCAGATGGTCGCGCTGCGGTCGCACCACGAGCGTCGGCGCCTCGATGTCCCCGAGCTTCTCCTCGATCGGGTCGTCGAGGGCCTCCCGCAGCACACGTGCGGTGCGCCAGGGGCCGGCGTCGATGAAGTCGTGAACGATCGTGGGCGCGAGCCGCGGCGAGGAGCGGGGCGCGTTTCGCGCCCAGCGCATCGCGAGCCGCGCGGGGGTCCGCGCCTCGGGGTCGAACATCGGCCCGACGAGGACCAGCCGCTCGACGGAGGCCGGGTAGGCGGCGGCGAGATCCACCGCGACCTGGCAGCCGAATGCGACGCCGACCACGATGGCGGGCGCCAGGTGGTTGTCCAGCATCCAGCGTCGCAGCGCGTCGGCGAGCCCGGGGATATCGAGAGAGGTGGAAGGGTGATCGCTCATCCCGAAGCCCGGCAGGTCCGGCGCGAACACCGGATGACTGCCGCCGAGCGCGCGGATCAGCGGCTTCAGCGTGCGGCCCGAGGAGAGCCCGTGGACGAGGACAATCGGCGTCGTCTCGAGCTCGGGATGGGAGCCGTTGCCGTTGCCGTTCGAGCCATTCCAGGACCCGTTCGCCCGGCGCTTCAGCTCGCTCGGGACCCGCACGTAGACGCGGTTGTACCCGGCATGCGTCCAGCCGCCGTAAATGCCGTTTCGACGCCCTACCGCGGCCATGGCCCGGCCAAGATACCCGCAAATTGCGGATTCATGTTTCGCGATCGGGCTCTACGTTCCAACAGCAAGCTGGACCCGGTCGCTCAGGTGGTTGATGAGAGGCTCCGCCGAGAGCTCGCCGCATCCGGCTCGCTCGAGGATCTCGGCGGGGGAGAGCCGGCGCCCGTGGCGGTGGACGCGATCCCGCAGCCACTCGCCGATCGCCCGCAGGTCGCCGTCGGCGATCAGCGCGTCCAGATCGCCGAGATCGCGGCCGGCCGCCTCCCAGAGCTGTCCGGCGATGATGTTGCCGAGGCTGTAGGTGGGGAAGTAGCCGAAGGCGCCGCTCGGCCAGTGCACGTCCTGCAGCACGCCGTGGGCGTCGTCCGGGACCTCGATTCCAAGGTATTCGCGGTAGCGGGCATTCCAAGCCTCGGGCAGCTCCGCGAGCTCCAGGCCGCCCTCGAAGATCTCGAGCTCGAGTTCGAAGCGGATCAGGATGTGGAGGTTGTAGGTGACCTCGTCGGCCTCGATCCGGATCAGGGAGCGCTCGACCCGGTTCGCCCCGCGATAGAGCTCCTCCGCCTCGATCTCGTCAAAGCTCCCGGGGAAGTGCTCGCGCAGCCGCGGCAGCAGCCGCTCCAGGTACGGGCGGCTCCGCGCCACCCAGTTCTCCCAGAGCCTGCTCTGCGACTCGTGCAGCCCGAGCGAGCGCGGCTTCGACAACGGCGTGCGGCGCAGCTCGGCGTCGACGCCGGCCTCGTACAGCCCGTGGCCCGCCTCGTGCATGGCGCTGAACAGCGACATCGCCAGGTTCGACTCGTCGTAGCGGGTGGTGAGGCGAACGTCGCCGCGGCCGATCGAGATCGCGAAGGGATGCTCGGTCGGGTCGATCCGCCAGGCGTCCTCGGGGAAGGGAAGCTCGGAGATCATCTCGGCGACCTGCTCGACCTGGCTGTCCACCGGGAAGGCGCCCCTGAACGGGTCTTCGGCCTGGCCGGCGCCGTCGGCCGCCTCGCCCACCAGCGGAACCAGGCCCTCGCGCAATCCCGTGAGGACGGCGCGCATCTGCTCGGTCGTCATCTCGGGCTCGTACTCGTCGAGCAGGGCGTCGTAGGTGTGAGCGAAGCCCGGGAAGCCCTCGTAGCACTCGGCGTAGCGCTTGGTGAGCTCGACGTTCCGCTCCAGGTGGGGCAGGAGCATCTGGAAGTCTGAGTTCTGCTTCGCCTCGACCCAGGCGTTCTCGGCGATCGAGCTCTCACGGGCCATCTCCGCGCGGAGATCGGAGGGGACGCGCCGCGCCTTCTCCCAGTCCCGCGCGACGATGCGCGCCAGATCGGCGTCGACGGACTCGCCGTGCGGCACGTCGCCCTGCTCGGAGCGCACCCGGTCGATCAGCTCGCCGATCTCGTCGGCGATGAACATCTCGTGCCGGACGCGGGCCAGGGTGCCGATCGTCTGCGAGCGGGCCTCCGCGCCGGCGCCGGGCATCTTCGTGCGCTCGTCCCAGAACAGGAGCGAGGCGGCCCGGCTCAGGTCGTGGATCTCACCGAGGCGTTCGCGCAGGTCTTCGGCGGCGGCTCCCATTCCCCTGAATGTAGTGGTCGGCCGGCCTCGGCCTACGGAGGCGGAGGCGCGCCCTCGGAGGCGACCTTCGAGAGGCCCTCGAGCCAGCGCTGGTGCACCCGCACCATCGTCGGCCGCAGCACCGGCTTCGCCAGCTGGATGCCCCAGCCCTTCTGGGTCTCCTCGGTCCGGACGAAGGTGCCGCCAGACTGGCGCTTCAGCACCCAGCCGTGGTAGCCCCGGCCGCCGATCACGCTCGCGTCCCAGGAGATCCGCTGGCCGGGCTCGTACTCGACCACCTCAGAGGTGACGAAGGCGCCGAAGCTGAACCAGCGAAAGCGGCTGCCCAGCTCGAGCTTGGGCCAGGGCCCACCGAGGTGCTTGATGAACTTCGCGTTCGAGTAGTACCTCGACCAGAGGTCCGGGCGGCAGATCCAGGCCCAGACGACCTCGGGCTCCGCCGGGATCTGGAGCTCGTTCACCGCATGGAACGCGGACTCCTCGGGGCGGTGCCCCTCCGGCCAGTTGATCACCGTGTCGCCGTCGGCCACCGGCGAAACCTACCCGTCCGTCAGTGGATGTGCAGGTTGACGTCGAAGAGCAGGATCAGCGGCCACAGCAGGATTGCCAGCAGGGCCGACACGATCTGCCCGATCGTGTGGTGATGGATGTAGTTGTGATCCCCGGCTACGAACACGCCCACCACCAGATAGATGATGGTGAGCAGGCCAGGCCCGCCGCGTCGATACACGGCCGGCTAGCGCCTGTCGCCTGGCTGGACTTCCTCTGCCCGGTCCTCGTGACGGCTGGCTCGCTCCTCCTCGGCCTGCGCGGCCTCCTTGAGCTCATCAGCCTTCTCACGATGTCCGGCAGCCATCGAGCGGTGGCCTTCCGCCTCCGCCTCCAGCCTGCGCATTTCGCGTTCCCGGGCGATCCTTCGCCTCTTGGTGATCCGCGCGATGGCGAACAGCACGACTGCCACCACCACGACAGCGATCACGATGATCACGATTGTTGACATGGCTCATGGGTACCCGGCTCCCGCAGCCGGAAACGCCCGATCGTTAGGGTCCCATTGAGATGAGCGAAGCCCTGTACCACAAGCCCGACTGGTTCACCCGCAACGTCTTCAACCCCTTCGTCGCCGTGCTCCACAAGCTGGGCCTGAGCGTCCAGGGCTCGCAGACCCTCGCGGTCCGCGGCCGCAAGAGCGGCGAGATGCGGAGCAACCCGGTCAACCCGTTCGAGCTCAACGGCCGCACCTACCTGCTCGCGCCTCGCGGGACCACGCAGTGGGTGCGCAACCTGCGCGTCGCGAAGGAGGGGGAGCTTCACCGCGGCCGCAAGGTCCGCCACTTCAGCGCCGAGGAGGTCCCGGACCAGGACAAGCTCCCGCTCATGCGCCTCTACATGGACAAGTGGTCCTGGGAGGTGAAGGGCTTCCTCGGCATCGACGCGAAGGCGTCTGACGAGGAGATCAAGCGGATCCTGCCGGACCACCCGGCCTTCGTGCTCACCTTCAGAGACTGATCAGGCGCAGCGGCGGTCGATCGAGACCGAGTAGGCCTTCGGCCGCGCCGCGAGGATCGGGTCCTCCGAGGGCTCGATGCCGTCGGTGAGCCGCATCGGGTCGAAGACCAGCGGCTCGTCGGGCGTCTCCGGGTTCTCGACCACCTCGGTGAGCTCGAGCTCGCCGAGCTCGACCACCTCGCGCTCGCCCTCCCATTCGTGGGTCGGGTCGTCGAGCGGGTCGTCTTCCTTCGCGAGCGTGAACTCCAGGGTGAACCGGGCGATGCCCGAGCCGAGCCGCTCGCGGATCTCCTCCTGGAGGTAGTTGCGCGGGGCCGCGTCGCGCTGCTCGTCCGTCAGGTATTCCAGGCCCTCCTCCGGCTCCCAGGCGTAGCGGCCCCAGTGCCTGCCGCCGTCCGCGTCGATCAGGCAGAAGGCGTGGAGGGCGCGGTAGTCGGAGGTCGCAAAGCTCGTCGTCGGAGCCAGCTTGCCCATGCTCTTCTGGATGGCGATGCCCGTCTCCGGATGCTCGCCGAGAAAGGCGCCGAGCTTCTCGGCGTCGGGGTGCCCGGTCTCGGGGTTCGGGATCCGGGCCCGGGTGAACGCAAGGAAGTCCTCCGGGGTCCGGACCATGAAGACGGCGAGCGGCACCGATACGACGTCCGTCTCGCTCCCGTCGGGAAGGTGGAACTTGACCGCCATCCCGCGGCCGGCGATCGGATGCGCGTCCGAGGTGTGGGGATCCCCGCTGGCGTTCGAGAAGCGGACGGTCACCTCGACGGGATCGCCCTGGAGATGAGCGGCACGCGAGAGCTTCGACGCCTCCGGGGTGGGGGTGAAGGTGCCCCTGCAGACGGTCCCCTTGGCGTGGACGGCGCGATGGCCCGGATACGGCCCGCCGTTCGCGGCGTTGAGCGCGTCCACGATCTCCTCCCAGAGCGTTGCGGTCGGCACGAGACGCAGACTAGTTCAGTACCGCGAAGATGACCCGGTGATCCTGATCTACGACTCCGACTGCGGGTTCTGCCGCTGGTGCCTCGGCAAGGTGCTCGCCTGGGACCGCCGCCGTGTCATCAGGCCGGTCGCGCTCGGCACCGAGGAGGCCAATCGCCTGCTCGGCGACATGCCGAGGGACGAGCAGTTCTCCTCCTGGCATCTGGTGGACGATGACGGCCTCCACTCGGCGGGTGCCGGCTTTCCGCCGTTGCTGCGCCGGCTGCCCGGTGGCCGCCCGTTCGCCGCCGTCGCGGGCAGGTTCCCGGGCGCGACCGAGCGCGGCTACCGCTTCGTCTCGGGCAACCGCGGCCTGTGGGGCAAGGTGGTCACCGACGGCGCCAAGAGACGCGCCGACGAACGGATCGCTCGGCATCAGGTCGCGGCCACGAGCGGCCGCCCCACATAAGTCGCTCCGGGCTTCGCCCTGCGCTCCAAAGCGGAGCGGCCTGGTGGCCGCTTAGCTAGCCGGCGGCCTCGGCCTGCCGCAGGCCGCGGAACATGAAGACCGTGACCACGGCGAGCAGGGCGAAGATGATGCCGAGCGTCGCGAGGTAATCCGTTCCGGTTCCCGCAATCAGGTCGCGGGACGTCTCCATCACGTGGGTCGCGGGGTTGAACGGTGCGACCGCGTGGACCCAACCGCCCAGGAGCTGGCGGGGCACGTAGACCGGTGCGAGGAAGAGGAAGAGGAAGACCGGCACCTGCATCAGCGGGGTCGCCTGCAGGCTGCGGAAGCGGAGCGCCACCCCCGCAGCGAAGAGCAGGCCGGTGACGTTGATGATCGCGGCGAGCCCGTACATCCCGAACAGGTCGAGCCCGTTGCCGCCGATGTTCATCCCGACCAGCAGGCCGACCAGCGTGACCCCGGTGATCGTGATCGCGGCCCGGATCATGGCGACAGCGCCGTAACCGAGAACGAGCGCGCTGCGGTGCGGCGTCGCCAGCAACAGCCGGCGGCCGAAGCCGAACTGGAAGTCGGCTGCGATCGAGAAGCCGCTGAAGACGCCGCCGAAGGCCGCGCTCTGACAGAGGACGAAGGCGAAGATGAACGAGGTGTAGCCGGGGCCGTAGTCGAAGCCCGGCACGTTGCTGACCGCCGACAGGCCGCCGGCGAACGCCGTGAAGAAGAAGAGCGGCATCAGCATCGGCGGCAGGAAGAGCAGCGGGTTCGTGATCAGGCTGTGCAGCAGACGCCAGGCCAGCCCACCGGCAACCGAGAAGTAGCGCCTCATGTGCGGGCCATCCTCTCCTTCAGGCCGGTGGAGGCGAAGTACAGGCCGATCGCGAGGATGCCGAGCGAGCAGCCGAAGCCGAGCGCCAGGGCTTCGCCGTCCCAGCCGTAGACCAGGAGGGAGCGGAGCCCCTCGACCATGTAGCTGACGGGGTTGTAGGTCGCGACCTCGCGGAACCAGTCGGTCTGGATCAGGTTGCGGGGCAGGCTCATCGAGCTCATGAAAAGGAAGACGAAGATCAGGGGGAAGAGGCTCTGGACCTTCTCCGGGGCGTCGACGCGCATCCCGACCGCGAGCCCGATGCTCCCGAAGGCCAGGCAGATGCAGACCGCCAGCGCGATCATCACCAGCGCACCGGAGAAGCCGGCCGCGATGTGGGCGCCGGCGAGGAGCCCGACGGAGATGTAGGTGGCGGCCTGGAAGAGGCCGAGGGTGAGCGTGCCCGCGAGCTGCCCGGCCACCAACGCCGTGGGGTGGAGCGGGGTCAGCTGCAGGCGGTTGAAGAAGCCGCCCTGGTTGTCCTCGGCGAGGTTCTGGCCGGTCCCGATCACCGCGAAGACGCCCGCCTGAATGAACGCGAAGGCGAGCGCGAAGGTGACGTAGGAGTCGGTCGGGAAGCCGGGCAGCGAGGTCGCCGACTTCAAGCCGACGGAGTTGATCGCCAGCAGGATCAGCGGGAACGTCGTCGCCGGAATGACCGCGGCGGGCTGGCGGACGGTTCGCTTGATCGAGCGACGGGCGAGCTCGGGCGCCTGAGTCCAGATCGACGGGTGCTCCCGGATCGGGGCCGCGCCAATGGGTACCGCTGCCGCCTCCATCAGGCGGGTGACCCCTCGAGCACGGCCTCGTGCTCCCCGGTGCCGGCCTCAGGCTCCGCGGCGCCGGCTCCCTCGAGCGAGCGCCCGGTCTTCGCGAGGAAGACGTCGTTGAGGCTCGCCTCGTGCAGCTCGAGGTTGGCAACGCGCACTCCGGCCTGGTCGAACGCGCGGATGATGTTCGCCAGCTGCTCGCCTCCGTCGGCGTCGAGCCTGACGGCGGCGCCCTGTGGAGTGCCGGGAACGAGCTCACCGAAGGGCCGGAGCAGCTCCGCGGCGCGATCGTGGTCAGAGTGGTCTGCCGGCACGACCTCCACGGTCGGGCGGCCAACCTCTGCCTTGAGGGCGTCCGGTGTCCCGGCGGCCACGATCTTGCCGTGGTCGATGATCCCGAGGTGGTCGGCGAGCTGGTCGGCCTCCTCGAGGTACTGGGTGGTGAGGAAGACGGTCATGCCCTCGTCGCGGGAGAGATGGGCGACCTCATCCCAGAGCGCGGTGCGACTCTGGATGTCGAGACCGGTGGTCGGCTCGTCGAGGAAGAGGACCCGCGGGCCGTGCAGCAGCGCGAGCGCAAGATCGAGCCGGCGCTTCATCCCGCCCGAATAGCCGCCGACCTTCCGGTCGGCTGCCTCGGCGAGGCCGACCCGCTCGATCAGCTCGTCGCCGCGCTTGGTGCGGTCGGCCTTCTTCATGCCGTGGAGGGCGCCCTGCAGGCGCATGTGCTCGCGGGCACTCAAGTTTGGATCGAGCGCGGCCTCCTGAAGGGCGGCGCCGATCGAGTCGCGAACGGAGGCTCCCTCCTCGACGACGTCGAAGCCGGCGACGCGGGCGCTTCCCGCGGTGGGCGGGAGGAGGGTGGTGAGCATGTGAACCGTGGTCGACTTGCCCGCCCCGTTCGGGCCGAGGAAGCCGTAGATCTCACCGGGCCGCACCGCGAAGTCGATGCCGTCAACGGCGCGGACCCCGCCCTTGAACTCTCGGACGAGTCCCGTGACCTCGATTCCGTTCGAGTCCGTCTGGACGCCGTTCCTGCTCTGCATCCGGATTCCCCCTCCGGTGTGGTCGCTTGCGAAGGACGGCAGTATACATAGATAGTTGAACCTTGCAACCTTGTATGTATCAAACTTTCCGAGTACCATCCCTCCCACATGGCCAAGCCGAAGGACTCAGAAAAGGGGCGCGCGGGGCCAGGGCCGGGCTCATGGCTCGCCGGCGAGCTGGGCCGCACCGATCCGGGCAGCCAGGCCTGGAGCCTGATGCACTGGCTCATGGTCACGAACAAGCACCGGATGTTCGCGATGGCCCAGGAGTTCGAGCTCGCGCCGCAGCAGATGATCGCCCTCCGCATGCTCGCGTCCGGCCCCCGCAAGATGAGCGAGCTGGCCCAGGCCCTCTTCTGCGACAACTCGAACGTCACCGGGATCGTCGACCGCCTCGAGGAGCGCGGCCTGGTGCGCCGGGAGGCCGCCGAGGGCGACCGCCGGGTGAAGCTGCTCGTCCTCACCAAGGAAGGTGAGCGGGTGAGGATTGAGATCACCAAGCGGATGGCCGAGCCGCCTCCGCCGCTCGCCTCGCTCTCGGAGAAGGACCAGCGCCAGCTCCGCGACATCCTGCAGCGCGCGGTCGAGGGCATCACGGACGCCGAGGCGGCCGACGCCCTCGCGGGCAAGGCGCCCGCCGGGACAGCCTGAATCCGGGCTAGGTGACCTCGGGGGCCGGGGTGGGCCCGCCGGCCTCCTCCTCGGCGGCGGTGATCTCGCGGCGGTACTCGCGGTACTCGTGCGCGGCGATCTGCAGCGACGCCGCCGCCGGGATGGCGAGGATGGCGCCGAGGATGCCGAACAGGGTGCTCCCGAAGAGCACGGCGACGAGGACGATGAAGGCCTCGATCTTCGTCGCCCGCTTCTGGATTTGCGGCTGGATCAGGTAGTTCTCGACCTGCTGGTAGACGATCGCGAAGATCACCCAGATGATCAGCGCGATCGGGAAGTTGACGAAGGCGGTGACGATCGCCACCAGGAACGCGGCGATGGTTGCGCCGACGACGGGAATCAGGTCGAAGACGAAGATCACCACCGAGAGGGGGCCGGCGAACGGCACTCCGAGGATGGTCAACATGATGAACGCGGAGAGGCCGGCGATCGTGGCCTGGAGCAGCGCCCCGCCCACGTAGTTGCCGACGGCATTGGCGATCCGCTGCAACGTTCGCTCGATGCGCTCGGCGTGCTCTGGTCTCTGCATTCGGATGAAGTTCTCGATCCATCTCGGCCCGGCAGCCACCATGAAGATGCTGAGGATGAAGATCGTCAGCCCAGCGAAGACTGAGCTGACGAGCCCGAAGCCGATGTCGCGCAGGACTCCGGCGGCGTCGCCGGCCTTGCTCGGCAGCTTGTTCGCCTCGTCGGAGAGCTTCTGGGTGATGTCGTACTTGTTGTTGAGGTCGTTGAGGGTCTTGTTCTTGTGGACGTAATCCTCGACATCGTGCACGTAGCTGGGGGCGTTGGTTGCCACGTCGCTCACCTGGTTGACGATCGGCGGTACGAGCACGGCGCCCAGGCCGATCGGGATCAGCAGCATCCCGACGTAGACCAGCGTGATCGCCAGCCCCCGCTTCATGTAGCGCTGGAAGAAGTTGACGGGGCCGGCCAGGGCGACGGCCAGGAAGGCCGCGATGATCAGCCAGCTGATCGGCTGGCGCAGCAGGTAGATGACGTAGAGGACGAGCACGACCCCGGCCACAACAAGCACGTTGCGGGCGATCGCGCGCGCTGGAGAGTCGATTTTCGGCATGCCGACCCTCTCTATTCGCGCCCGGCATCCCCCTTCCTGGGCACGAAATCCCAGGAAACCGGCTGAGGAAAAGAGGCCCGTTGGTGAGTTTCCGTCCCCCGTTGGTCGGTAATTCACCAATCAGTTGACCTGAACGCCCGCCTCCTGAAAGATCGAAGTCCATTCGCTCATTCGCGCCGGCCTCAGGACCCCCCGGCTCGTGACTCCACCGCCCTCGAAGCGATAGCGGAGCCTATTCGCCGCGACTCGTTCTAGGCGCACCGTCCCGGTCCCCTTGCACTGACCGCCCGCCCCGCTCTTGATGGTCTCAGTGAAGACGTAGCTCCCGGTCCCGTCGCCGCCGCTGTCGAGCCTCCATTCGCCCGCGCAGTCGATACCGGTGTAAGCCACCTTCCCGGCGCCGTCGAAGATCAGGACCGCCACCCGGAAGGGCGGCAATCCTGCCTGGGTGAGCGTCCCGGTCCATTGACCGGCGATCTCCTGGGTCGCGCCGGCCTTCGTTGCCGGTGTTGACTTCGAATCGCTCCCACCGCAACCAGCGAGCAGGAGCGCGAGCGCCGAGCACGGAATGACCAGCCACCGGACGAGCACAGCGACAGCCTAGTATCGGCCGAGATGTCACCCGAACCAGTCGCCGAGGGTCCGCGCGAGCTCGCGGAAGGGGTCGAGGTCCGGCCCGCCCGCGAGGACGAGATCGACGAGCTCATGCCGTTGATGCGCGCCTATTGCGAGTTCTACGAGTCCTCGCCGACCGACGAAGGGCTTCGGAAGATGCTGGAAACGCTGATCGCCGAGCCCACGCAGGGTGCGGTCTTCATCGCCCGGGAGGGTGAGCGCGCGGTCGGCGTTGCCACGCTCGATTGGAAATGGTCGAGCCTGAAGGGCGCGCGGATCGGCTATCTCGAGGACCTCTTCGTGGACCCGGATGCACGGGGAGGCGGGATCGCCGACGCCCTGATCGAGATCTGCGCCGATCGGTGCCGCGAGCTCGGGATGCGGGCGTTGCAGTGGGCGACCATGCCGGACAACCACCGCGCGCAGAAGGTCTACAACCGCACCGGGGCAGAGGCCGAGACCCTGCTCGAGTACGACCTCGAGCTGTGAGCCCGCGGCGCCGCTCTTCTCGGCGCTCCGGCCGGCTGAATTTCGTCCGATCGGGGGAGGGGTCCGCCGCTGCTGCTGATCCACTCGCTCGGCGGCTCGCTGGTGCAGTGGTCGCCGGTGATGGACATGCTCGCGGCGGAGCGGGAGGTCGTCGCCGTCGATCTTCCCGGGTTCGGGGAGTCGCCCGAGTTGCCCGAGGGAGTGGAGCCGCGCGCGGCCAATCTCGCGACCGCGGCGCTCGACTTCTTCGACTCGCTCGGCATCGACGGCAAGCCGGCGATCGCAGGTATCTCGCTCGGCGGCTGGACAGCAATCGAGTGCGCGCGGCAGGGCGGGGCGAGCGCGGTGGTCGCCCTCTGCCCGGCTGGATTCTGGCGGCGCTCGCCGGCGTCCTCGAACCAGGTTGTCACGCGGGCGCGCCGCAGCGGCCGAGCCGCGAGCGCCCTGCTGCGGCCGGTCATGGCGACGGCCAGGGGCCGGCGCACCGCTCTCGGCCGTTTCATCTACCACCCCGAGCGACTCAGCCCCGGCGAGGCCGAGGCGATCGCGAAGGCGTACGTGACCGCTCCGGCCTACGACGAGGCCAGCGCGCTGATGCGGGCCGGGCGGGTGGAGGAGCTCAAGGGAATCAAGACGCCGATCACCCTCGCCTGGGCCGAGCATGACACTCTGGTCCGCAACCGGCCCCTGCCGGACAAGGTGCTTCCGAGGCGGGTCCAGCAGGTGGAGCTTCCGGGGTGCGGTCACGTCCCGACCTGGGACGACCCCGAGCTGGTTTCACGGGTCATTCTCGCCGGGGCTCGGCGAAAGCGATAGAGGAGGACGGATGAGCGAGCGAACGGAATACGCACCGGGCGAGTTCTGCTGGGTGGACCTGGCGACGACGGACGTCGGCGGAGCGAAGGACTTCTACGCGGACCTGCTGGGAGTGGAGGCCCAGGACGCCCCCGGCGACCCCGAGGAGACCGGCGGCTACGGCTTCTTCATGAAGGACGGAAAGATGGTCGCCGGCATCGGCCCCGTCCAGTCGGACGAGGGGCACTCCGCCTGGGCTAGCTACATCAAGGTCGAGGACGCGGAGGAGACCGCCGAGAAGGTGAAGGAAGCCGGCGGCAGCGTCTTCTTCGGCCCCGCGGACCTGCCTAACGAGTCAGGCCGCGTCGCGATGCTCCGCGACCCGCAGGGCGCCTTCATCGGGATCGTCGAGCAGCAGAACCACCCCGGCGCCCAGCTGGTCAACGAGCCCGGCACCTGGACCTGGAACAACCTGATGACCCGCGATGCCGAGAAGGCCAAGGAGTTCTACGGCCAGGTGTTCGGCTGGACTGCCTTCCACCACGAGCAGGCGCCGCCGGGCGTGGACATGTGGCAGGTCGAGGGCCAGCGCTGGCCGGAGGGTCACTCCGGTCTGATGGAGATCGCAGAAGACATGCCCGCCGAGATGCCATCCCACTGGCAGGTCTACTTCATCGTCGAGAACGCGGACGCGGCGATCGAGAAGGCCGAGTCGAAGGGAGCGAAACTCGGCTTCGGACCGATCGACATCCCCGTGGGCCGGATCGCGACGCTCGTGGACCCTCAGGGCGCGGTGGTCTCGATCACCGAGGCGAACTACCCCGAGCCGAGGTAGCTACTTCCGGGCGCAGTCCGCGCAGAGCCCGCTGACGACGACCTCGGCCCGATCGGGCTGAAAGCCGGCCCGCGCGGCGCTGCGGCGGGCACGTTCCAGGTCCAGCGGGGTCTCCATGTCCTCGATCCGCCCGCAGCTACGGCAGATCATGTGGTGGTGGGCGTCGGCGCGGGTGTCCCACAGCAGTGTGCCGCCGCCGCCGTTGACCCGACGCACGATGCCGAGCTGCTCGAAGAGCTCGAGCGTCGCGTAGACGGTGGGGAGGGAGACGCCGGGGAGCTTCTCGCCGGCCTCGGAGAGGAGCTCCTCGGCGCTGACGTGGCGGGCGCGGTCGCGGAGCAGCCGGTGCATGACGACCCGCTGGGAGGTGGCGCGCAGGCCACGCTCGCGCAGGAGCTCGGAGAGCTCGGCGTCATCGCGGGGAGGGGTGTGGAGGTGGGTCGTCATCTGCGGGTCACCTAACAACATCGTACATGTTAGGGAGTCCTTATCTTAATTACCTTGTATTATGACGGCATGAGCGAATTGGTCGCACGACTGGCGGGGAGGATGGGTCCGGCCGACGAGGAGCGGTTCATGCTCCAGCGCGTCCAGCCCGCGCTGATCGGCCTGATCGACGGCACCGTCTCCACTCTCGCGCCGATCTTCGCCACGGCCTTCCTGGCCGGCTCGCACGCCGCGCTGTTCGTCGGCCTGGCGGCGGCACTCGGCGCCGGCATCAGCATGGGGCTCTCCGAGGCCCTCTCCGACGACGGCTCGCTCACGGGCCGCGGCAGCTCCATGTCCCGCGGCCTGATCACCGGAGGCGCGACCTTCTTGGGCGGCAGCTTCCACGCGCTCCCCTTCCTGATCAGCGATCTGAACACCGCGCTGCTCGTCGCGTCCTTCACCGTCGGCTGCGAGCTGATCGGGATCGCCTGGATCCGCAAGCGCTTCCTCGACGTCTCGCTGCGGAGCTCGCTGATCCAGGTGACACTCGGCGGAGTGATCGTGGCGATCACCGGCGTGCTCATCGGCCAGGCCTAGCGTCACCGACCTCCAGAGCTGTGCCCGTCTTGGGCAGCCTCTATCCGCTCCGTCACGCAAGGGGCGGTGTTAGAACCAGCGAGACGAATGCGACGACGCCTGGCCATCATTTCGGTTCCATTGATTGCGCTGGGGCTGCTGGCGCCGGGTGCCGCCGAGGCCAAGCATGGGAAGGGGGACCCACGCCTGCAGGTGGTGCACGCCTTCACCACCGCCGAGACCGCCGGGGCGATCGCAACCGCGACGGTCTCGTGCCCCCAGACGACGCGCCCTGACCTCGGGCCGTGGCGAGCGATCAACGGCGGCTTCAGCATGAGGCTGGGGACGCCCGGGTACACACCGGGGGACGGACCGTTCATCACGCCGTTCGGCAGCGGAGTCGTCTTCGAGTCGCAGAGGGTCGGGCAGCGCTCCTGGCGGGTCTCGGCCCAGGACCTCTCGGGCAGGCTCGACCTCGGGGTCGCCGTGTACTGCCAGAACAGCGTGCCCAAGCTGAACAGCGCGAGCACGACGGTCGCCACGCCAGCGACGGCGCAGATCGGCCCGGCGGCGGTAGCGCATTGCCGCTCCGGCATGGCGGTGTCGGGCGGCTTCTCGACCCCGCCGCCGTTCACGGCCGCCGGCGCAGCCAACACGGTGATCGGCTCGACGCCCAACGGGAGGAAGGGCTGGCAGGCGCAGGTGCTCTCGAACGAGACGAGCAGCGTGACCAGCTACGTCTACTGCGCGAAGAGAAAGTCGGGGCCGGTGAGCCGCTCGTTCGCGGGCGAGCCGTCGAGCGCGGCGACGCTCGAGCTACACGAGGTGTTTGCCACCACCGGCAGCCCCGCTTGCCCTCGCAGGCCGCTTGGGCGGTTCACCCCCGGAGGGGGCGGGTTCTCGGAGCTGGGCGCGACGCCATCGCAATACCTGGTCCCGACTGACTCCAGCCAGCAAAGCGCCGGGACGGAATGGCATGCCGACGCCGTCAAGGTCGGCAGCGGGATCCCCGTGACGCTCCAGGCGATCCTGCTCTGCGGCTGAGCACCTCACGGCGGCGAGGCCACCGCGGGTCCTTCCCTGGATACTCCAGCGGCGATGTCGCGGGAGAACGACACGGACGCGGCGGGGCGGAGGGATCTGGACGAGCTCCGGCGGAGGCGGGAGCTCACGGAAGACGCCGCTCGCGCCGAGGCGGTCGCCAAGCGGCACGAGCGGGGAGGCCGGACCGCCCGCGAGAACGTCGCCGACCTGATCGACGAGGGATCGTGGGTCGAGTACGGGCGCTACGCGATCGCCCAGCAGCGCTCGCGCCGCAGCAAGGAGGACCTGATCGCCAACACTCCGGCGGACGGCCTCGTCGCCGGAACCGCCACCGTCGACGGGCAGCCGACCGCGGTGCTCGCCTACGACTACACGGTGCTCGCCGGCACGCAGGGCACGGTCGGGCACTTCAAGAAGGACCGGATGTTCGAGCTGATCGAGCGGATGCGCCTGCCGGTCGTCTTCTTCGCCGAGGGTGGCGGGGGCCGGCCCGGCGACACCGACCACCCCGTCGTCAGCGCGCTGCAGGTGCGGGCGTTCGCGCTCTGGGCCAAGCTCTCCGGCCGGGTTCCGAGGATCTCCATCGTCGCCGGCAACTGCTTCGCCGGCAACGCCGTGATCGCCGGATGCTCGGACCTGATCGTCGCCACGACGAACTCCTCGCTCGGCATGGCGGGCCCGGCGATGATCGCGGGCGGCGGTCTCGGCGACGTCAACCCCGAGGAGGTCGGCCCGGTCGAGGTGCAGGCGCCCAACGGCGTCCTCGATCTCGTCGTCGAGGACGAGGCGGAGGCGGTCGCGGCGACCAGGCGCCTGCTCGGCTACTTCCGCGGCCCCGTCGAGGAGTGGGCGGCGGCCGATCAGGCGACGCTCCGCGACGCGGTCCCCGAGAGCTCCCGGCGCGCCTACGACGTCACGCCGATCGTCCGCACGATCGCCGACGAGGAGTCGGTCACGGTGCTGCGCGAGGCCTTCGCGCCCGAGCTCCTCACGGCGCTGGTCCGCATCGAGGGGCGGCCGGCCGGCGTCATCGCGAACAACTGCAAGTACCAGGCGGGTGTGGTCACCGGGGCGGCCGCCGACAAGGCCACGCACTTCATGCAGCTCTGCGACTCCTTCGGGCTCCCGGTGATCTCACTGATCGACACCCCCGGCTA
Source organism: uncultured Solirubrobacterales bacterium (assembly GCA_963744105.1). Taxonomy (GTDB): domain Bacteria; phylum Actinomycetota; class Thermoleophilia; order Solirubrobacterales; family 70-9; genus DASUPK01. The sequence continues at coordinate 170,065 of CAVUSJ010000002.1, forward strand.
CATGGTCGGGCCCGAGGCCGAGCGGGACGCCCTCGTCCGGCATTGCTGCCGGATGCTGATCGCCGGCGCCGCCCTGACGGTCCCCACCATCTCGATCGTCCTGCGGCGCGGCTACGGCCTGGGCGCCCAGGCGATGGCGTTCGGCAGCCTGCACGAGCCTCTGCTGACCGCGGCCTGGCCGGACGCGACGCTCGGCCCGATGGGGCTCGAGGGCGCGGTGCGCCTCGCCATGCGCCGGGACCTCGAGGCGATCGAGGACGAGGCCGAGCGCGAGCGGCGCGTCCGCGACCTGACCGGGCAGATGTACGAGCACGCGCAGGCGCTCAACGCCGCCCAGATCTTCGAGATCGACGACGTGATCGACCCGGCGGACACACGCGCGACGATCGCCCGCACCCTCGCCGCGGCCGGAACCCCGGAGCCGAGCGGCCGCCCGGTCGACCCCTGGTGAACCGAGCTACCAGCGGCTGGTGACGACCTTCTTGCGCGTGTAGAAGTCGACGGCGTCCGAGCCGTTGGCGTGCAGGTCGCCGTCGATCGAGTCCTTCCAGCCCGAGAAGGGGAACCAGGCGACCGGCGCAGGCACCCCGATGTTGACGCCGAGCATGCCCGCCTCGATCCCCCAGCGGTAGGCGCGGGCCGTGGCCCCGGAGGTCGTGAAGATCGAGCCGGCGTTGCCGTAGCGAGATCGGTTCGCGAACTCGATCGCGGCGTCCAGGTCAGGGACCCCGACGAGCGCCAGGACCGGTCCGAAGATCTCCTCGCGCGCCAGATCCGACTCGTGGTCCGTGACCTCGACGAGGGTCGGCCCGAGCATCGCGCCCGCGTCACCGCCGCCGAGCCGGCCGTCGAGCAGCACCTGCGAGCCCTCCTTCTCCGCGGTCGCGACCGCCGCCTCCGCCCGCTCGCGAGCCTCCGGCGAGACCATCGGGCAGACGTCGGTGTCGGGGTCGGCACCCGACCCGATGGTCAGCTCCTCCGCCGCATGACGGAGGGCGGCCCGCACCTCGGCCTGCCGGCTCTCGTCGCCGGCGATGACGCAGACCGATCCGGCGAGGCAGCGCTGGCCCGCGGCGCCGAAAGCGGAGGCCATGATCGCCGGGATCGAGCTCTGGAGATCGGCGTCGGCCGCGACGATCATCGAGTTCTTCGCGCCGCCGAGCGCCTGCACCCGCTTGCCTGTCTCGGCCGAGCGGGTTGCGATCAGCCGGGCGGTGCTGGCCTGGCCGACGAAGGAGACCGCGTCGACGCCGCCGTGACCGAGGATCGACTCCACCGCCTCGCGACCGCCGTGCACGAGATTGACGACCCCCGCAGGGAAGATCTCCTCCTCCGCGATCAGCTCGCAGATCCGCTGCGCCGGGCGAGGGTCGCGCTCCGACGGCTTGAGGATGAACGCGTTTCCGCAGGCGACCGCGTAGGGCAGGAACCAGAGCGGGATCATCGCCGGGAAGTTGAAGGGCGTGATCGCGGCGACCACACCGACCGGCTGGCGCACCAGCTCGACGTCGATGCCGGACGCGACACCCTCGAGGTTCTCCCCCTTGAGCAGATGGGGGATGGCGGCGGCCGACTCGACGGACTCGATGCCGCGGCCGACCTCACCGTTGGCGTCCGCCAGCGTCTTGCCCATGTCGGCCGTGACGAGCGCGGTGATCTCGTCGCGATGGCGGACCAGCGCGTCGCGCAGCGCGAGCACCCGCCGGGCCCTCTCCTGCGGCGGCACCTTGCGCCAGGCGGGCTGCGCCTGCCGCGCGGCGCGGACGGCCGCGTCGACGTCCGCCGCGCCGGAGAGCGGGATGTGGGCGGCCAGCTCGCCGGTCGCGGGATCGCGATCCTCGAGAGTGGAATCGGCGGTCGCGTCGACGAAGGAACCGCCGACGAAGTTCTGAAGCGTCCGTGCCTCGGCCGCGGTGGCCATGGCCTGAGACTAGCGCCGGGCGGACCGCCGCCGCGCCCGGTGCTTCTGGAACTGGCCGGGCTCGGCCTCCTCCTCGAGCACCTGCTCGATCGTCCGCCCGCTCAGCACCGATTCCGGCTGCGAGGAGGTCGGCCTGCGGCGGGCGTCGGCGCCCTCGTCGCGCTTCTTGATGAAGAGCCACTTCTCCCGGTCGCCGGCCGGGCCGGTCCGGACGAGCGCGTAGGCGCCCTTGATCTTCTCGCCGAGCATGAAGACCTTGACGTCGCCTTTTTCGATGGCCTCGTCCAGCTCCATGGGCTTCCCCTGCCGGGTCTCGGAGATGTTCTGGAAGACGCCGCGGTCCCAGACGATCATCGGCCCCGCGCCGTAGGAGCCCTCCTCGATCACGCCCTCCCACTCGAGGTAGTCGAGCGGATGGTCCTCGGTCCTCATGGCGAGGCGCTTGTCGCGCGGATCGAGCGAGGGGCCCTTCGGAATGGCCCAGGAGGCCAGCACCCCGTCGACCTCGAGCCGCAGGTCGTAGTGCTCCGAGGTGGCCGAGTGCTTCTGGAAGGAGAACCGCGGGTGGCGGCGCTTGGCCTTGCCCTTCCTGGCCTTGCCCCTGCCGCTCGGCTCCTTGGTCTTCGAGAAGTCGCGCTTTCGCTCGTATTCCTTGAGCGATCGGGGCACTAGACCGCCACCTCCAGCTCAGAGATCGCGTCGCCCAGCGCGCCGCGCAGCCCGTCCAGGTTGGAGATCGAGTCGGGGTCGGAGCAGAGGCCGAAGGCGAGCTCGCCGCCGAGCGAGACGACAGAGATACGCAGGGCATGGCGATCGGCGGGCTCGGCGAACGAGCAGAGCTGCTCCACCGCGTGGCCGAGGATCACCGCGCGCTCCCGTGGCCCCGGGACGTTCGAGACCGAGAGGGCGAACTCGCGAGGGCCGGAGGTGATGCGGGTCACGCCCTTGTATAGCGGCCGGAAGCGGCCGAGCGCGTGGAAGAAGGCGTAGAGGGCGTCCGCGTCGTGATCGAGCTTCCGCTCGCTCGTCTCCGCGTTGATCACGCGCAGGCGCTCCTGCGGGTCCGGTTCCGCGATCGGCAGATCGACGTTCATGAACGAGTCCCGGTTGCCGAGCTCTCCCTTCTCCTCCTCGCGGGCGTGCAGGCAGACGGGAATCTGGACCCGCAGGTCCTTGGCGACCCCGCCGGCCTGCGGCAGCCAGCGGCGCAGGGCCCCGGCGACGACGGCGAGGATGACGTCGTTGACCGTGGCACCCTCGGGCGAGCTGTGGCCGATCCGCTTCAGACGCTCGAGCGGGAAGCTGCTCCAGGCCACCTCGCGCCCCGGGCCGATGTGCTGGTCGAGCTTGGTGTCGCGCCCCGGCCGCAGCTCGCGCCAGAGGGCGGAGGGCAGCCGCACCAGGATCCGCTCCTCCGCGGCTCCGGCGGCGGGGCCGGGGGAGGGCTTGGCCTTCGTGCGCTTGGACGTGGGCGTGACGGCGTGCGGGTTGGGGGTCTCAACGTCGCGGTCCCAGAGCATTCCGGCGGCCAGCTTGATCGCGCTGACCCCGTCGGCCATCGCGTGGTGGATGCGGCCGACGATCGCGGTCCGGCCCCCGGTCAGCGGCAGGACGTCGAGCCGCCAGAGCGGACGGGTGTGATCGAGCCTCTCGGAGAGCAGCTCGCCCACCGCCGCCCGAAGCTCCTCGTCGGAGAGGGCATCGGCGTGATCGGGCTCGGCGACGTGCCAGTCGAGATCGATGTCCTCCGCCTCGACCCAGGCGGGGCGCCCCAGCCGCAGGCGTGGCTCGACGACCCGCTGACCGAGACGGGGGAAGGCGCTGATCCGCTCCGCGACCCGCTCGCGCAGCTTCGGGACCGACGCCGCCCGGCCGCCCGAGTCGGGAGCGAGGATCAGCACCTTGCCGGTGTGGCCCTTGATCACCTGCGACTCCAGGCGCAGGATCTGGGCGTCGTCCTCGCTCAGTCTCTCCCTTGCGGCTGCGCTCACGGAGTGATCTTTGCGCCTGGGGAGGCTTCTGTCATCCCCCGTTTTTCACGTTGTGCGCCGGGTAGGGAAGAAGCAACGACAAAAGGAGATAACGCAAATGGGTGAGCACATCGATGAGGCGAAGGGCCGCACGAAGGAAGCGGCTGGAGACCTCACAGACGACGACAAGCTCAAGCGCGAGGGCAAGATCGACCGAGCCACGTCGAGCAGTCAAGGACAAGGTCGGGGACGTTGCCGACAAGGTGAAGGACACGGTCGGGCACGGCGACGGCGACGACTCGCGCGACTGACCGCCCGCTGAAATAGCTGAAGCAGGGATGAGGCCGGAGCTAGCGCTCCGGCCTCTTTGCTTTCCGGGACGGGGATAACTACGGACTCAAAGCCGCAGTTCCTCCCGATGACGGTCCGCCGGCGGGCGGGCAGACTGCGACGCGCCAAGGGGAGTAGGAAGCCAAACCACCCGCCCGCCGCTGTTGCGACTACGGGCCGTCCTAGGGAGGCGGCCCGTTTGTCTTTCAGGAGACGTCTCCGACGGATCGCGTCAGCTCGGTTCGGTCGGGAAGCTCGCTGCGCAGCTCGAGCAGGTTGAGGGCCACCACGACGATGACGAGACCCTCGATCGGCTGCAGCAGCCCGTCGGCGGCCAGGTCGGCCAACGCGATCGCCGCGTCGCTGTGGAACGGGACGCTGACCGCCTCGACCAGAAGCTCGGTGACGATGATCGTCCCGACCACCATCCACATCACCGGCCAGAAGTTGCCGCGGACGATCTCCCGACTGCGCCGGAGGGAGTCCCAGACGCTGCGGTGCTCGAACTTGGTGATCGCCGGGGAGAGGCTGAACCAGGCGAGCCAGAGCAGGCCCGGGATCACCAGCAGGAGGAAGCCGAGGGCGCTCCCGAAGGCGAGGATGAGGTCCAGCGCGATCAGCCGCTTGATCGGCACGGCTCGCAGGAGCGCGCGGATGTTCGGCAGCGGCCGATGCTCCCGCCACTCGATCACGGCGGCCGCGGTGAGCCCGGCGTAGAAGGCCTGGCCGCCGAGGTTGATGACGACGGTGAGCGGCGTGGCGGCCAGGATCGCGAGGTCGCGGGCATTGCGGATCCCCTCGAGCTGGAGGTGATCGAGGAAGCCGTCCGCGAGCGCCTGCGGCAGAAGGATCACGATCGCCGTCAGGATCAGGAAGAGCCAGTGGGCCCGGTAGGCCGCCACGACCTCGCGGACGACCGCCCTTGCGGAAAGCCTGCCCTGCGCGGCGCTCATGGCTGAACGAGGTCGGAGAGGGGATTCGTCGGCACGTGAATCCAACCTTCGCGCACGGCGCGGTCGGCGTCCTCGCCGGATTCGGGGCCCTGGGTGAGCCCGAGGGCCGCGGCCCGGGCGACCAGGGACGCGATCAGCGCGTCGAAGCAGTTGTGATCGGCGCCGGCCCGCTCGCGCTCCTGCGGTGTCATCTCGATCCCGCCGAGTCCCTCCTCGACCCGGGAGAGGAGCTCGGGGATCCGGGCGACCCCGACGCGGCTCTTGTAGCCGGTCGCCGAGATCCCCCAGCCGGCGAGCGCCGGGGCCGGGTAGGCCTCGATCACCTTCCCGGACCCCGCCCGGTCGACGGGCTCGCCGCGAGCCGCCAGGCGGTCGAGCAGGTAGACACAGCGCATCGCGACCACGCCGATCAGATCGGTGGAGACGCTCAGCGGCCGCCTTGCGCCCCCCTCGATCAGGCGGCGGTCGGTGGCGCGGAAGCTGAGGTGGAAGCGGTAGAGGTCCTGGTCCTTGCCGGCGCCCGGCCATCCCGCCCGATCGCGGTGCGCGACGACCGCGTCCACGAACTCGTCGGGCCAGCCGAAGGGCGCATCGATCCCGACCTTGTCTGAATCGGAGATCGCGTCGAGAAGCGCCTCGTCGTCGAGCCCAGACTCGAGGCGCGTGACGCGGGGCGCGTCGCCGTCCCAGTCGATCGCGCAGACGCTCGTGTTGACCGGCTGCGCCGCGAGGTCGATGCCGAGCGTCCGCACTCCGCGATCGTATGGGGAGCGCGGATAGAGTCGGCGGCGTGCCACTGACCTCGGTGACCGACTTCACGGTGCAGGCCCAGCACCTCCTGCGCGACGAGCACCAGTTCAAGTGGTACGTCGTCACGCTGCTCACGCTGGTGATCTACGTCTACGCCGTCGAGGTCGAGCGGCGCCGCTGGGACATCGTCCTGGCGGGCCTCGCCTTCTGGCTGGCCGACTGGATCAACGAGATCATCAACTCCCTGATCCTGCACTTCTCGGATCGCGCGGCCCTCTGGACCGTCACCGGGGACACGGCGTATCTGATCCTGATCGGGCTGACGATCGAGATCTCGCTGATGTTCGCGATCTCGGGCGTGATCTACGCGAAGTCCCTCCCCGATGATCCGAAGGCGAAGTTGCTCGGGATGCCCAACCGCCTCACGATCGGTCTCGGCTTTTCGCTGTTCGCGACCTTCGTGGAGGTCCTCCTGCACGGGACCGGCTACTTCCACTGGGAGTACTGGTGGTGGAACTTCCCCTGCGTCCCGCTGATCGTGATCTTCGGCTACCTCTGGTTCTTCCTGATCACCGCCTACGTCTACGACCGGCCCGACAACCGCTCGCGATTGCGGATCGTCGGCGCCATGGCGGCGATCGTGACCGTCTCGATCCTGCTCTTCGGCGTGATCCTGGAGTGGATCTAGCGCGACTGCGGGTATAGGGCCCGGGATGAAGGAGATCCTCCCCGGCGTCTGGCACTGGACCGCGACCCACCCGAGCACCGGCAGCGAGGTGAGCTCGTACTGGGTCCGGCCCTCGCGGGCGGTGATCGACGCGCTGCTCCCCGATCAGGGGATCGACGCGTTCGCCGCCGAGCCGCCGGAGCGGGTCCTGCTCTCGAACCGCCATCACCTCCGCCACGCCGAGCTCTTCCAGCAGGAGCTCGACTGCACGATCCACTGCTCGAAGCCCGGCCTGCACGAGTTCGAGAGCGGCCCCGACGTCGAGGGCTTCGACTTCGGCGACGAGGTCGCGCCCGGGATCGACGCGATCGAGATCGGGGCGATCTGCCCGGACGAGAGCGCCCTCCTGATCCGCGACGCCGGCGCCCTCGAGATCGCCGACGGCATCCGCCACTACGACGGGGAGATGGACTTCTTCTCGGACTGGCTGTTGGGGGACGACCCCGAGGGTGTCAAGGCCGGGCTGCGCGAGGCCTACGCCGGGATCCTCGACCGCGACTTCGACAGCCTCCTGTTCGCCCACGGCGACCCGATCGCCGGCGGCGGCAAGGAGGCGTTGCGCCGCTTCGCCGAGATGTAAACAGGGCCGCACCGGCGGGCCCGTAATCTGCAGCCGTGGCCCGAGGCGAATTCCAGTTGGCGGACGGCACGCCGGACATCACGGCCGCCGGTGGAGTGGTGATCCACCGCGACGAGGAGGGGCGCGCGCGGGTCGCCGTCATCCACCGCCCCAAGTACGGGGACTGGTCGCTGCCCAAGGGCAAGCTCGAGAAGGGGGAGGGGTGGCAGGAGGCCGCCCTTCGCGAGGTCCACGAGGAGATCGGGTACGAGTGCGAGCTGGGGCCCGAGCTCCCGCACGTCTCCTACCTGGACCGGAAGTCCCGCAGGAAGCTCGTCCGCTACTGGCTGATGGAACCGGTCAGGGGGGAGTTCAAGTCGCACGACGAGGTGGACGAGCTGCGCTGGCTCACGCCCGACGAGACCGACGAGCTCCTCACCTATCCGCACGACAAGGAGCTCGTCAAGAAGGCCCTGCGGCGCTACCGCTGGCGGCGCTTCACGCGGGCGCTGACGCCCTGGTCGCGGCAGCCGATGCCGGGCGTGTGAGCGTGTAACGCGCAGCGCTTACGATGGACTGAACGGCATGACCAACAACACCGAAACCGCGATTCTCGCCGGAGGCTGTTTCTGGGGCGTGCAGGAGCTGCTTCGCAAGCGCGACGGCGTCATCTCGACCCGCGTCGGCTACACCGGCGGCGAGAACGACAACCCCACCTACGGCAACCATCCCGGCCACGCCGAGGCCGTGGAGATCGTCTTCGACCCGGAGCGGATCTCCTATCGGGACATCCTCGAGTTCTTCTTCCAGATCCACGACCCGACGACCAAGGACCGCCAGGGCAACGACATCGGCTCGAGCTACCGCTCCGAGATCTTCTACACGACCGACGAGCAGCGCCAGGTCGCAGAGGACACGATCGCCGACGTCGACGCCTCGGGCCTCTGGCCGGGCAAGGTCGTCACGGAGATCAGCGAGGCAGTCCCGTTCTGGGAGGCCGAGCCGGAGCATCAGGACTACCTGCAGCACTACCCGAACGGCTACACCTGCCACTTCCCGAGGCCGGACTGGAAGCTGCCGCACCGCGCGACGGCGTCCAGCTCCTAGCCGCGAGACCCAGGCACGGGCCAGCGGGTCCTGTCGCCGGATTTCATCGACACGCGCGAACCCGCGCGTGTCGAGGGTGAAGTCCGGCGCCACCCGCTGGAGATGCCGTCCCGCCAAACAACTCCGCGGCGGATTACGGATGCGGCGCGTCCGGATAACTGCGGGAATCTGCTTCGAGACGATGCGAGCGAAGGGAATTCATCACGTCGATCTCGCCGTGGCCGACGTTGAGCGGTCGCTCGCCTTCTATCTCGACCTGCTCGGGCCGCTCGGATGGGCGGAGGGGATCAGGTATCCGACCTACAGAGGCACGGAGGAGGTCGTCTACCTCGTGCGAGGAGAAGTCCGTGACGGTGGTCTCGGCCTGCGTCCAGCCGACGGCGGCACCTACCGCTACTACGACGTCGGCGTCGAGCACATCGCCATCGAGGTTGAGCGACGAGAGGACGTTGATGAAGCGCACGCACGCTGCCTCGCAAGCGGCGCAAACGTTCACTTCCCGCCCGAGGAGGATCGCGACGAGCCTGGCTACTACGCATTCTTCGTCTTCGATCCGGACGGCATCCGCGTCGAGATCTTTTGCTGGCCGCGGTCCGAAAGCTGATCAGCCAGGCGACCCGGCGGCTTCGAGGGCCTTGGAGAGGTCCTGTCCCCACTCGAAACGAGCGATCCTGCCCTCGTGCAGGGTCCAGGTGTGGGCCTCTTCGTTGACGAGCTCCCGCTCGCTTCCGCGGCCGCGTATGTGCCAGCTGACGGCGGCCACGACAACGTCCCCACAGTCGTACAGCTCCCGAAGCTCGTGACGGGATTCCTCCCAGGGCTCGGCGAAGCGGCGCATGGCCTGCGCGACGGCGACGAGCCCGCGGCGGACACCGGGTTCGACCGCGTATGGAGGATTGACGTACTCAACGTCGGGGGTCGCGAGCTTCAGAAGCTCCTCGGGATCTCGATCGATCCGCCCCGACTCGTAGATGTGGCGGACGATCTCGACGTTCTCAACCGACATCGCCAGGGCAGTATCTCGCGGCTACTCGCGGACCACTCCTTTCCATGCAAAGCGCCGCTAGGCGCGGCGGCTCGTTCACGTCGTCTTGACGACCATCACCGTGCAGTCGGCCTGGTGCGTGACTGTGTTCGGAACGCTGCCGAGCACGCGACGCTTCATCCCCTTGTTGCCGATTACCAGCAGATCGGCGCCACACTCTGACGCGAGCCGCACCAGCACGTCTGCGGGATCGCCCTCGTCTGAGCGCGTCTCGCACTCGATCCCCGCTTGACGGAGGGTCTCCTCGCTCCGCCCGAGGATCGTTCTCACCCGCGCCCGCGAGCTCACGGCCCACTGAAGCTCGACGTCCTGACCCCTGCCTGCAGGCGAGCCTCGCGAGCCCGGGAAGGCACTCAGCAATACGAGCTTGGCCCCGAAGCGACGAGCGAGCTCAGCGGCCTGCTTGACCGCCTCCTCTGCGGTTGCAGATCCGTCTGTCCCGACGGCGACGGTAGAGATCATCCGAGCGCAGTATCCAACAAATAGGCCCGACGAACTAGCGCTTTCCACGCAAAGCAGTGCTGCTTTTCGTCCAAAAGCACTACTCCGAGAGCCCAGCGGCCTCGAGGGCCCCCTTCCGGTCGGTGAAGACCGCGTTGCTGGTCAGCCTCCCGTCGTTCACGGTCCAGACGGAGAAGACGTCCATGTCCAGGTCGAGCCCGCTGCCCTTGGCTGTCCCCAGCGCGCGCGAGACGACCAGCACCCTGTCGCCGGCGTCGATGAATTCGCTGGGCTCGACCCGGAAGTCCTCGTAGACGTCGAAGATCCCGCGCAGCGCGTTTCCGATCTCGCCCCCGCGGCGGGTGCCGGGCTCCACCGCCTCCGGGTTCTGGCGGTACTCGAAGCCCGGCGCGGTCAGCTCGGCCGCGACCGAGAAGTCGCCTCGCGCCCAGCCCTCATAGACGCTGCGGACGAGCTCGACGTTCTCCTCCGACATCGTCCACGGAGTATCTCGCCGTCCACCCCTGCTTTCCATGCGAAGGAGCAGATGGCCGCTTCTCGTCCAAAGCAGCCAAAGGAGGTCCAAAACAGACCGCCCAGGGCAGATTGTGAGATGTGGCCGTGGAGCGCGGCGCGTCTGTCCGCCCGAGGAAGAGTGGGACCTACCGGGCTACTACGCCTTCTTCGTCTTCGACCCCGACGGGATTCGCATCGAGGTTTGTCACCATCCCGATCAGGTCCGCAAGCAATGGGATGCCGGAGAACACCTCGAGGTCAAGATGCACCGGGCTGACGCTCCCTAATCCGTAGGTACAGCGCATCGTGTCGGAGGAAGTCTGCGATATGCCCCGACTGGCCCGGGACCGACTGAATCTGGTGCAAAGCGGATAGCCGCTTCTCGTCCAAAGCGGCTACTCCGAAAACCCGAACTCCGCCGGAAACTCATCGCCGCTTCGGCCAGGCCGTTCACGCGTAGGATCGTTCTGAGATGGCCGAGGGCAACGGACTGACCCTGAGCCTGGAGCGGACTATGAGCGCCCCACGGGAGGTCGTATACAGGGCGCTGACCGAACCTGATGAGCTCGCGAAGTGGTGGGGTCCCAAGGGCTTCACTTCTCCGAACGTGGACTTCGATCCGCAGGTCGGGGGCAGCTATCGAATCGCGATGCAGCCCCCGGACGGCGAGCTGTTCCATCTGTCAGGAGAGTTCAGGGAGGTTGAACCCCCCAGCCGCCTGGGGTACACGTTTCGATGGGATCCCCCCAATCCGGATGACCGTGAAACGGTGGCGACGCTCGAGCTTGAGGCTCTGGGTGATGAGACCAAGGTCGTCCTCACCCACGGCGAGTTCTCCACCGAGGAACGCCTCTCCCTCCACGAAGGAGGCTGGACCGACAGTTTCGACCGCCTCGGGCAGCTGTTCGGCTCGGACTAGCCCGGCCCCCTTTCGTCCAAAGCAGCATTCTTCGGCAATCGCGGCTCGCTACGGGCGTGAGTCCGGTGGGATGCCACCAGCAACCGGACCACCTGCGGGGAACCTATCGCCAAACATTCAGCCTGGCGTTCGGTTCCTCGCCTGAGTAGGGTGCCGCGCGGGAGAAGGAATGGGTTACCTGGTCAAAGCGCCACTCGGTCTCGGGATGTTCGTCGGCGGGCTGATCCTGGCCAACGTCAAGCTCATCTCGCTGCTCGAGACCGGGACGTGCGCCTCGGGGAACACGCCGTACCAGATCGCCCGCCCCTGCCCGTCCGGCACCGGCACGGACATCCTCATCCTGATGGCGTCGATCTTCGCCACGATCATCGGCATCGGCCTGTTCGCCTACCGCGGGGACCCGCCCTGGGACAAGAACCGGCCGATCAACCTGGACAGCGACTTCTCGTTCCCGGCCTTCGCCTGGGGCGTCGCGTTCACCAGCACCGGCGCGGTGTCGCTGATCGCCGGGCTCACCAACGAGGCCGTCAAGCAGAACGCGGGCAGCAAGCTCGGCGCCCTGATCGTCGGCGGCACCTTCCTGGTGATGGGGCTGCCGGTGCTGTTCGTGTCTCTCCGCTACCTCGTCCACGACTTCACCCACCGCGGCGAGCAGCGGGCCAAGGCGGAGGCCCGTGTGGCCTCCACCGGCGGTGCCGGCGCGACGCAGCGGATGACCAGCCGGTTGCCCTGGACCGGTGGAGGCGGGTTCACGTTCGGCAGCAGCGGTAGGGGCGGCGGCACCGGCGGCCAGATCGCCAAGCTCGAGCGGCTGCAGAGGCTCCGCGAGTCCGGCGCGCTGACCGAGCTCGAGTTCGAGCGCGAGAAGGCCAAGGTCCTCTCCGAGAGCTAGGCGGGGCCCCGAAGGACCCCGCCCATTCTCACCGCGCCGAATCGAATCAGGCAATCCCTCCCTGGGATCGTTGTCCACCCCTGAAACATCTCCCGCTGGGTCCGGTTGCGGTTTTCGCAGGACAGATAGCGTGCGGCCCATGAGCGACGACGTCGCATTCGCCGGAGCCGCCCGGATCGCGGAGATGGTCCGCGCCAAGGAGGTCTCCCCGAGCGAGCTCGTCGATCTCTACCTGAGGCGGATCGAGGATCTCAACCCCAAGCTCAACGCCTATCGCGTCGTGTTCGAGGAGGGTGCTCGAGCCGATGCCAAGCGGGCCGAGGAGCGGCTCGCCAAGGGGGATGACGCGCCGCTGCTCGGCGTTCCCGTCGCCATCAAGGACAACGTCGACTACGCCGGCGAGGTGACCACCCATGGCACCGCCGCCTACGGCGAGCCGGCGGCCGAGGACGGCCTCGTCGTCCGCCGCCTGCGCGAGGCCGGTGCCAGCATCCTCGGCAAGACGAACCTGCCCGAGCTGGCGATCTACGGCTTCACCGAGAACCCGACCTGGGGCGCCACACGCAATCCGTGGGACACCTCGAAGACCTCCGGAGGCTCGAGCGGCGGCAGCGGGGTCGCCGTCGCCGCGGGCCTGTGCGCGATCGCCCACGCCACCGACGGCGCGGGATCGATCCGCTATCCGGCTGCCTTCAACGGCCTCTTCGGCCTGAAGCCGCAGCGCAACCGGATCTCCCTCTCGCCCGACCGCGAGCACTGGTACGGGCTCTCGGTCTCGGGCTGCGTCAGCCGAACGGTGGTGGACACGGCGCTCTACCTGGACGTGATGAGCGGTCCGGAGAAGGGCGACCTGGACGTCCCTCCGCCGTTCGAGCGGCCGCTGGTCGAAGCCGCTACGGCCCCACCGGGCAAGCTGCGGATCGCCTGCACGACGAAGACGGCCACCCCGGTGAAGAAGGCGCCCGAGGTGCTGGCCGCCTACACCGAAACCATCGAGCTGCTCCGCTCCCTCGGCCACGAGGTGGTGGAGGCGGCGCCGCCCTGGAGCAGCGCCAGAAACGACTTCTTCCCGATGTACTTCCGCGGGATCCGCGACGAGGCGCTCGGCCTGGCCCACCCGGAGCGGCTTTCGGATCAGACCAAGGGCTTCGTCCGGATGGGCCGGCTTTTCAGCGATCGCAAGATGGGAAAGGTGAGAGACCGGATGCCCGGCGCCACGGCGAAGATCCAGGGGTTCTTCCGCGACTTCGACGTGCTGCTGACGCCCGCGACCGCGCAGCCGCCCTTCGACGTCGGGAAGCTGCTCGGAAGGGGGGCCCTCAACACCATGAACGCGATGGCGAACGTCTATCCGTACGGCTTCCGGTGGAACTACACCGGCCAGCCGGCGGCGACGATCCCGGCGGGCTTCGACGACTCCGGCCTGCCGCGCTCGGTGATGCTGGTCGCGAGGCCGAACCGCGAGGACGTGCTGGTGTCGCTCGGCGCGCAGCTCGAGGCCGAGCGGCCCTGGGCCGAAAAGCGCCCCTCGCTCTAAGCCGGGACGCTCACCGGCGCGGCGATCTCGATCTCCTGGGCCTCCGCCGCCATCTCGACCGCGCCGTCGGGGCCACCGAGCTCCTGCCAGCGCTCGCGCGCCGTCTCCCCGAAGCGGTCCAGGAAGTCGTCCGAGTGCAGCGGATCGTGGTGGAACATGAGCAGCCGCTGCGCCTCAACGCGACGGGCGAAGGTAAGGGTGTCGGTGAGCCGCGAGTGGCCCCAGCCGACGTGCTCCGGGTACTCCTCGTCCGTGTACTGGCAGTCGTGGATCAGGAGATCCGACTTGCAGGCGAGGTCGTATCCCGAGATCCACTCCGGCTCGAGCGAATCGAGCGGAGTGCCGAGCCCGGGCTCGTGGTCCGAGATGTAGGTGAGCGTCGTCGGGCCGTCGGTGATCCGGTAGCCGAGGGTGGGGCCGCGGTGGGTGACGGCCTCTGCGCGGATCTTGGCCGGGCCGAGCTCCCACTCGCTCGGGGGCGTGTCGCGGAAATTGACCTCGCAGGGAAGCTCGCGGACCTCGACGGGGGAGAGGGGAGCCGAGATGTAGCGCGCGATCCGCTCCTCGAGCGACGCCTCCGGTGAAGACGGCCCCCAGATCGTGATCTCGGACTCCGAGCGGAAGCAGGGCGCGAAGAACATCAGGCCCTGGATGTGGTCCAGGTGCAGATGGGTGAGGAGGATGTTGATCTTCGGCAGCTTCTTGGCGATGCCGACTCCGAGGCTGCGGATGCCGGTGCCGGCGTCGATGATCAGCGTCGAGCCGTCCGAGAGCTCGAGCTCGACGCACGAGGTGTTGCCGCCGTAGCGATTCATCTCGGGTCCCGGGGCCGGAACCGAGCCGCGTGCTCCCCAGACTTTGAGCTTCATCTCCTCACAGCTTCCTCAACTCCTCCTGCCCAGCCTATAGCCGTCTAACCGTCAGAACCGTCGTTCTGCGTCCAAAAGAAGATCATCGCTCCCTCCTGGCCACCCTCGGCGACGATCGGCAGCGCCGTCGATTCGATCTCGTACTCGTCGCCTCCCATGGACCGCACCGTGAAGTTCCCGTGCGCGGGACGGCCGTGCCGCAGGGCCTTGGTGGTCGGGATCTCCTCGATCGGGATCGGGTTACCGTCCTCGCCGAACGGGCCCATCGCATGACTCCACTCCTCGGCGGGCATGCGCGCCGATTCCTCGAACGAGATGCCGAGCAGCGCGCCGGCCGCCTCGTTGTAGAAGATCAGCGTGCCGCTCTCGTCGACCAGGAAGGCCGGGGTGGAGAGGCTCGTCAGGAAATTGCGGGCGAGGATGAGCTCGAGCGGCTTCTGATCCATCCGTCACGAAGTCTCGCGTATGCTCGCCGCAGGATGCGGCACCGGGCTTGCGGGGTGATGATTCTCACAGGAGGGATGCTGGCGGCCCTCGCCGCCTGGGCGGGGTCGGCGACGGCGCCCGACGGCGTCGCCTACGTCGGCGTGCTCGGCGGACTGGTCGAGCTCCCGTGACCCGGCTTCGCCATCAGATCGCGGCCACAAGCGGCCGCTACTTGACGACGAGCTCGCCCTCCATGCCCATCTGCCTGTGGTGGTCGATCGGGCAGTAGAACTCGTACTTGCCGGGCTTCAGGTTCACCGTGAGGTTGCCGCTGCTCCCCGGTGAGACATTGCCCTCGAGCTCCTGGTCATGGCCGGGCGTCACGTCCTCGATCTCGAGTGAGTGCGTCACCTGGCCGTCGTTCTTCAGGTTGAAGGTGACGTTGCCCGACTTCGCCGTCGTGTCGGAGGGGTCGAACTTGAAATCGGTCGCGGTCAGGTCCACCGTGCCGCCGGCGCCGGACGCGCCGCCCCCGCTGGTCGACGCCTGAGTCGCCGCGTTGCTGGTGCTGTTGTCATTGCTGCTGCCGCCGCAGCCCACCATCGGCACCGCGACCGCGACCGCGGCCCCGATCGCGAACAGCGCCGCGAATCGTCTCGTCGAATGCATCCGCACCTCCACTGCGTTCGTAATTGACGCCTGCGTACGCTCGTACGGGGCGCTCCCGATCGCGGATTGCACGAATGAGGCTCTACGACCTGATCGCCACGCTGCTGCGGCCCGCCGCCTGGTGGGGACGCCTGCGCACGGAGGGCCTGGTGTCGGTGCCCGAGCGCGGCCCCGTGCTGATCGTGCCCAACCACGACAGCCAGTGGGATTCGGTGCTGGTCGGCCTAGCCCTGCGGCCACGCAGGCGACTGCGTTTCCTCGCGCGGGCGAGCCTCTGGCGCATACCTGGCCTCGGGCCGATCCTCGACCGCATCGGGCAGATCCCCGTCAGGCGCGGCGCAGGCGACGCCCAGGCGCTCGATCGGGCCGTGGAGGCGCTGCGCTCAGGCGAGGCGGTCTGCGCGTTCCCCGAGGGCGGGCTCTCCTGGGGAGAGCAGCTGCGAGCCCACAGCGGCGTCGCACGCCTGGCTCAGGCGTGCCCGGGCGTCGTAATCGTGCTCTGCGCCGTGCGTGGCACGACCGAATACACGCGCTTCCCGCGCCGCCCGCGTGTGAGCGTCAGCTTCTTCCGCCCTGAGGATGGCGATCCTCGGCCGGAGAGCACGCCGGCCGAGGTCGCGACACGCCTGCTTGCTGAGATCAGGGCACGCGTCCCGCCAACCCCGGCGGGCCGCCGAGCACGCGTGGGCGGTCCCCCACGCGTACGGAGAGCCAGAGCTAGGAGAGCTTCCCGATCTTGAAGATCTTCGTCCCGCAGTCGGGGCACGTGCCCTGAATCGCGGGGCGACCGTTCTTCATTGTCACCTGCTGCGGGTCCTTGATCTCGACCTTCTTGCGTTCCTTGACGCAGTAGCCCTCTGGCATCGAGGACCTCCTTTCGAGCCGATTCCGCAAATCACGCTAGAGCACCCGCCGGACGCGCGCAGGCACACTAGTGGCGATTGTAACTAGCTACTTGCCCGAGGGCGTGGTCGTGGTGGTCGCCGCCCCGGGCGTGAGCGTGGTGCCGGCGCCGCCCGCGCCCTTGCCGAACGCGCCCGCGGACGCCTGGGCCTGCAGCGACGCGATGCTGGCTGCGTTCTGCGTCTGCTGCTTCTGCACCGCGGCGATCGACTGCTGAAGCTGGGAGACAGAGGAGTTGAGCGCCGCCTGCGTGTCCTTCGAGTTCTTGGTCGCGGCGGCCTCGAGGGCGTCGATGCGCTTGGTCAGAGCGTCGAGATTGCCCTTCGTGGCGCTGTCGGACTTGGCCGTGAGGCCGAAGTAGAGCGCCGCGCCCGCCGCGAGGATCGCGATCGCGAGGCCCGCGATGCCGAAATAGGTCATTCGCCCCTGCTTGCGCTCGATCTCGGCCATCCAGCCCTGCAGGCCCTCCATCCGCTCCTGCAGGTTGGCGTCGGGAGTCCTCTTCGCGGCGGCCGCCGTCGTGGCCGTCGGCTTCGCGGTCTCCTTGGTCGACGTCTCCTTCGCCTCCGCCGGCTGCGTCCCGTTTCCGGGCTTCGGCTGCTCCTTGGTCTTCGCCTCGGCCTTGGTCGCCGTGGGCTTCTTCGCGGACCCGCCCCCGGCACGGCCGGGCAGTGTGACCTTGGGCATGCGGACTCGGGGCGCGCGGAACTCGGGCATCGGGGGCATCGTAGCCCGCCCTCGGAATGCGCGGATCCGTACCATTCCGCGTCCGTCCATCGCAGCAACACCGACCTCAAGGAGACCCGCAGATGCCCGAAGCAGTGATCGTCGACACCGTCCGCAGCCCCATCGGCCGCGCGTTCAAGGGCTCGCTCGCCCAGTTGCGCCCCGAGGAGACCGGCGCGTACGTGATCGACCAGCTACTCGAGCGGAACCAGGAGGTCGACCCGACCACCGTCAACGAGGTCTTCGCTGGCTGCGGCATGCCGCAGGGCCTTCAGGCCTTCAACGTCGCCCGGATCATGACCCTGCTCTCCGAGAAGCTGCCGCAGGAGACCACGGCCGTGACCATGTCGCGCTACTGCGCATCCAGCCTGGACTCCATCCGCCACGCCGCCAACTCGATCAAGGCAGGTCAGGGCGACACCTACGTCGCCGCGGGCGTCGAGTGGGTGAGCCGGTACAACGAGCGCACCGAGCCGGCTGGCGTCGCCGATCGCAATCCCAACCTGATCGGGGAGAACGGCCAGCCGAACGCCTACATCGACATGGGCATCACGGCCGTCAACGTGGCGAAGAAGTACGAGGTGAGCCGTGCGGACATGGACAAGTACGCGCAGCGCTCCCAGGAGCTCGCCGTCAGGTCCCAGGAGGACGGCTTCTTCGATCGGGAGATCGTGCCCGTCAAGGACCAGGACGGCAACGAGGTCACGAAGGACGACGGCCCGCGCGCGAGCTCCACGCTCGAGAAGCTCGCCGAGCTGCCCGAGGCGTTCGACGGCGGCGGCGGAGTAACGGCGGGCAACTCGTGCCCGCTCAACGACGGTGCCGCGGCCGTGCTGATGATGTCCGATGAGCGGGCGAAGGAGCTGGGGCTTACCCCGCGCGCGAAGGTGATCACGGCCGCCACGCACGGGAACGAGCCCGAGTACATGGGCGTCGCTCCGATCGGCGCGATCAAGACCGTGCTCGACCGGGCCGGGATGAAGATCGACGACGTGGACGTGGTCGAGCTCAACGAGGCCTTCGCCGCCCAGGTGATCCCGATCATGAGCGAGTGCGGCATCCCGCTGGAGAAGATGAACACGCACGGCGGGGCGATCGCGCTGGGTCACCCCTTCGGCATGACCGGGGCCCGGATCATGGGCACGCTGCTGAACGTGATGGAGACCGACGACCACCAGGTCGGGCTCGAGACGATGTGCGTCGCCGGCGGTCAGGGCGAGGCGATGATCGTCGAGCGCTTGAACTAACCCCGCCGCTCTCAGCCGAAATAGGGTGCGCTCGTGGACCTCGTGCCCACCACGATCAGCGCCGGGTACGCCGCCGGGCTGAACGCTTACGGGACCGTGTTCCTGCTCGGCCTGCTCGGCCGCGCGGGGTTCGGGCAGGTCCCGCACGAGCTCACCACGGGCCCGATCCTGATCGCCGCCGGGGTGATGTTCGCGATCGAGTTCGTCACCGACAAGGTGCCCTTCCTCGACAGCACCTGGGACCTGCTGCACACGGCGATCCGCCCGGCGATCGGCGGCCTGATCGGCGTCTCGTTCGCCGGCCTCGACAAGATCACCGGGCCGGAGACGGTCGCCGTCGGCGGTGCGAGCGGCACGACCGCGCTCGTCGCGCACAGCCTGAAGGCGGGGATCAGGCTCGGGATCAACACCTCTCCCGAGCCGGTCTCGAACGTGGTCATGAGCCTGGTCGAGGACGGGGTGATGGCAGGCGTGGTGGCACTCGCCCTGAAGGAGCCGTTCATCGCGCTCGCCGTGGTGGTCGTGCTGCTCGCGATCGGGATCGCGCTGGTCCTCTACCTCAGGAAGTGGATCAAGCTGGCGCTGGAGCGCAGGCGGGCGCGGCGTCAGACACGAAGTCCCTCGACGAGCTGAAGCAGCGCCTGCTCGACCTCGCTGCGCGCCTTCTTCGGCTTCTCGGCGTGGGCGATCACGAAGGCCGCCTCCGACAGGGCGGCGACGAACAGGTGCGCCATCGGCTCTACTGCGATCGGCCGCAGGACGCCGGCGTCCACCGCCGACTGGAGCGCCGCGCGGGTGAGCCCGAGGCCGTGCTGGTTGTCGATCTCGCGCCACTCTCGCCAGCCCAGCACCGCCGGGGCGTCGGTGAGGCTGATCTGCTTCACGGCCGGCTCCTCGCAGGCGTCAAGGAAGGCCCGCATGCCGCCCACCATCAGCTCGTAGGGGTCATTCGCCCCCTCCATCGTCGCCCCGATTCGCTCCATCAGGTCCGCCTCGACACGCTCGAAGACCGCACGGAAGAGGTCGCGCTTGTCGGTGAAGTGGTGATAGAGCGCGCCGCGGGTGACCTTCGCGCTCGCGACGATCTCCTCGGTGCCGACGCCCGCGTAGCCGCGCTCGGTGAAGAGCTCGAGAGCGGCTCCGATCAGGGCCTCGCGGGTTGCTCGCGCCTCCGCTTCGCGGCGGCCGGAGCCCGTGGATGTCCGTTGGGCGGGGGTTGACATACAGCCTGTAGGTTAAGGGCGGATCCGGCCGAGTCCTGTACCGTCGCGGCGGGATGTCCCCAGAGCGCTTCACGCCGCTCCTGGAGGCGGCTAGGGAGGGGAGTGAGGCCGCCTGGCAGGAGATCTACGACGACCTCGCGCCGGTGGTCCTCGGATACCTGCGGGCAAACAACGCCCCTGACGCGGAGGACGTGCTCAGCGAGGTCTTCCTGCAGGTGGCGCGCGACATCGCCCGCTTCGGTGGGGACGAGCGCGGCTTTCGCTCCTGGGTCTTCACGATCGCCCACCACCGCCTGATCGACGCGCGCCGTCACTCCGGCCGCCGCCCCGTGGATCTCTCCCCGGAGCCGCCCGAGCCCAGTGGCCGCGCCGATGACGCCGCCGATGAGGCGCTCGCCAAGATCGGCGTCGAGGAGGTGCAGAGGGTGCTCGGCACGCTCTCCGAGGACCAGCGCGCCGTGCTCCTCCTGCGCGTGATCGGCGACCTCAGCATCGAGGACGTGGCCAAGGCGGTCGGCAAGAAGCCCGGGGCGGTCAAGGCGCTGCAGCGCCGCGGACTCGCCTCGATCAAGCGGGAGCTCACCCGGAAGGGGGTATCCCCGTGAGCGGCAACGGCGCTTATGAAGGTGAGATGAACCACGTCGCCCTCTTCGAGAGCGCCCTGCGCGCGGCCGTAATCACACGGCCCGATCCCGCGATCGGGACGGCGCTCGTGCCGCGCCTGGCCGAGACCGCTCGCGCGGCCACGCTCGAGGCCGAGACGCATGGCGCGCGGCGGGCGCCGACGGCGCCTCGTTCGAGGTTCGCGCTGGTAGCCAGGGTCGGGATCGCGGTCGCGCTGATCCCGCTCGTTCTCGCGGGGCTCGCCTTCGCGGGCGTGACCGTGCCCGCGCCGGCTCGCTCCGTCTTCGAGTCGGTGGGGATCACGCTGCCGAACCAGCCCGCCAAGCACGCAGGGGGCCCGCAGAACGGCCAGGGCAAGACCCAGCATCAGAACGGCACGGCGACCAACGACACCACCGGCACTACCACGACCGAGAAGAGCAAGGGCAAGTCCGGCGCGGCGCACCAGCACGCCCGGGAGCAGCACAACAAGGCGCAGGGCAAGGCGCTGGGCCATGAGAAGGGCAAGGCGATCGGGCTCAACGGCGCGACCCCTCCGGGGCAGGCCAAGCCGAAGGAGACGGGCCCCCCTTCTCACAGCAACGCCGGGGGAAACTCGGCGACGCACACCACGACGCACGCCCGTCCGCAGCACACGACGCCCGCCACCCCGGGCAACAACGGCAACGGCAACGCGAACGGGCACGCCAAGTAGCCGCCAGGTAGGCTGACCTCTCCAGGGATGGAGGAGAGGGTTAGGAGCATCGGAACTCGCGCTGCGCTCGTGCTGGCCGGGGCGCTGGTCGCGCTGGCGCTCGGCGTCGCTCCCGCGACCGCGCGGGATCGCGTGATCACGGTCCCGACTCCGCCCGAGCCGGGCCCGGCCGAGCTCAATCACGTCACGGTCCATCAGTTCGGCCCCAAGTCGGCCAAGCACGTCCTGGTGTTGATGCCCGGGACGATCGGCGGCGCCGGCGACTTCACCCTCGACGCCCGCTACCTCGTCAAGCACACACCTGACCTGCAGGTCTGGGCGACCGACCGGCGCACACAGGCGCTCGAGGACACCTCTGTCTTCGCACAGGCCCTGAGTGGCCAGATCCCCCTGCAGCAGGCGTTCGACTACTACCTGGGCTGGCTCACCAACGGCGGCAACCCCGCGCATCACTTCCAGCCCCGTGGGGCAAACGCCGACCCATACGCGCGGGAGTGGGGGATGGCCGTCGCGCTCAACGATGCGCGCGCAGTGGTGCTGAAGGCCCGCAACCACGGTCGCCGGCAGGTGGTGCTGGGGGGCCACTCACTGGGCGCCTCGCTCACGGTGGCCTATGCCGCCTGGGACTTCAACGGCCGCCCCGGCTACAAGGACCTCAAGGGTCTCGTCCTGATCGACGGCGGCCTGATGGGCAGCTTCGACGCGTACAACCTGGCGCAGGCCCAGCAGGCGATCGCAGACCTGCAGACCAGCGACCCGTTCCTCGATCTGCTCGGCGTCGGTCTGCCGGAGGCAGCCGGCCTGTTCGCCGAGATGGGCGGCCTGTACGCGGAAAGGGCCCCGACGGCGGCTGCGACCACCCTCCAGTCGTTCCCATTGCTGCCAGCACAGTTCAATCCACCGTTCCCCGTCACCGATCGGGCGCTGCTCGGCTATGCCTTCGACAGGGATTCCTCGCCGGCCGACCTCAGCCTGATCCACATCAATGGTGGATCACTGGCATCCTCGGGTAGCCCCCGCGACTGGATCGACGGGGGAGTCACACCGGTCGCGCGTCTGGCGGCGACCTTCGGCCAGGAGCCGACGAACGGGATCGAGTGGTACTTCCCGAAGCGGCTCACGATCGACACCAACGGCGCCGACCAGATGGCGCAGAACGACGTCGCCAACTTTCTCGGGCTGCGCCTCTTCCACACCCGGAAGGTCAACCTGCCGCTCTACGCGATAGCGAGTGACCTGGCCGGCGCGCACGTCCTGGACGGCGCCCGCAACTTCATCCGGGCCTCCCGGACGACGCGCCGCGAGTCGATGCTGGTCAACCAGAACCCACAGATCAGCCATCTCGACTCGCTCACTGCGGCGCCGAAGAAGAACGCCTTCCTGAAGACGGTCGTCCCCTTCCTGGACGCCAAGGTCTTCGGGGCGAAGAAGAAGCGCTAGCTCAGTCCTCGAAAAGCGCGTAGCCGTACGAGCCGCGCTTGTAGGCGAGCTTCGCGATCGCCGTCATCCGCTCGTCGTCGTTCGACTCGATCTGGTCGAACCGCGAGCTCACCCGGCGCGCGGCGCGCGTGCAGAACGTGTCGGCGATGTAGCGCTCCTGGCCCGAGGGCTCGACGCCTTGGTCCTCGAAGATGTGGGAGACCCGCGAGAGCACCGCAACCTGGGCGTAGATGTCGGCGAGGTTGTCCGCCAGCCGCTTCTGCTGGTACTGGCGCTCGATGATCCCCTTCTTGTTCTCGCGCAGGAGCTTCTCCGTGACCGAGGCGAGCTGCTTGACCTGCTCGGAGACCGCGTCGGCGTGCTCGGAGAGCTCGTCGTGCGCCTTGGTGATCCTGTCCGGGCGCACCTCGCGCTGGATTCGGTCGCTCGCGTATTCGACCAGCACGCCGATCGAGCGGATCGGGTCCGACAGCTCGATCTCGCTCAGCCCCTCCAGCTTCTCCCCGACGGGCTTGAAGCCGCCGAGGGCGATGAACGCGCGCAGCACGTCGTTCGCGCCCTCGAAGATCGGATAGATGCGGGTGTCGCGCAGGATCTTCTCGTAGGGGCGGTCGCGCATGTAGCCCTCGCCGCCCGCGAGCTGGAGGGCGCGGTTGGCGGCGTACCAGAGGAACTCCGTCCCGGAGACCTTGCAGATCGCCGACTCCAGGGAGTAGTCGGGAACCCCCGCGTCCACCAGGCCGCAGGTCAGGTAGCACATGGACTCGAGCCCGAAGAGGTGGGTGACCATCCAGCCGATCTTGTCCTGGACGAGCTCGAAGTCGGCGAGCGGGCGGCCGAACTGGCGGCGCTCCCTGACGTGCTCGATCGCCAGGTCGAGCAGCTTCTTTGCCCCTCCGACTGAGCCGGTGCCCAGGCCGATGCGCCCGTTGTTGAGGATCTGCATCGCGACCCGGAAGCCCTGACCCGGGTCGCCGAGCACGTTCTCGGGCGGCACCCGGACGTCGTTGAAGCTGGAGCTGGCGCAGGTCGTTGGCCTGGAGGCCCATGGTGTCGAAGCGCTCGCCTACCTCGAGGCCCTTCATGCCCTTCTCGAGGACGAGCGCGATGTGGCGGTCCTCGCCGTCGATCTCGGCGCGGGCGAAGGTCGTGATCACGTCGGCGCGGGAACCGTTCCCGATGTAGCGCTTCTCCCCGTTCAGGACCCAGGCGCCGTCGGGCTGCTGGACCGCGCGCGACTGCACGTTGTAGGCGTCCGAGCCGGCCTCCGGCTCGGTCAGCGCGAAGGCCGCCAGCTTGCGGCCGCTGGCGAGGTCGGGGAGCCAGCGCTCCTTCTGCTCGTCGGTGCCGAAGAGCGAGATGCCCTTGAAGCCGATCGACTGGTGGACGCCGAGGACGATCGCAAGGGTGGCGTCGATCTGGCCCACCGTCTCGAAGACCCGCGCGTAACCGGTCTGCGACAGGCCCTGGCCGCCGTACTTCGGATCGACGTAGAGGCCGAGTGCGCCGATCTCGCCGAGATCGCGCAGCACCTCGTCGGGGATCCAGCGCTCCTCCTCGGCCTTCCGCGCGTCGTAGTGCTCGTCGCAGTAGTCGCGGATGCGGCTGTTCAGCTCGCGGATCCGGTCCTGCTCGTCAGCATCGGTGGCGGGCCAGGGGAAGACGAGCTCCTCGTGGATCTCGCCGAGGAAGAGCGACTTCGCGAACGACGAGACGCCCTCCTGCGTCTCCTCCTGCCGCGGAATCGCCTCGCGGACGGCCATCGCCTGAGACTACCTACGGAGCCAGGGCGCAAACCGCGCCGCGCTCTACTCTGCGCCCGCATGCGCAGCCGAACGATCCTGGCGATTCTCCTCATCGCGATTGTCAACGCGGCGGGTTGCGGCGGCTCGGATCACAAGACCGTGAATCCCGAGACGATGCTGGACGCCGCCGCGGCCCACCCTGTGAGGAGCGCGAACACGGACCTCGATCTGCGTCTCCAGGTGCGCGGGGTGCAGGAGCTCTCGGGGCCGCTTCGGGTGCGCTTCTCAGGCCCCTATGTGAGCGGCGGGGGCCGAACGATTCCCAGGCTGAACTGGCGGATGAGCGCCAGCGCCCTCGGCTTCCCGGTGGGCGGGCATCTGCTGTCCACCGGCACGAACGCCTTCCTCACGGTCTACGGCGACACCTACGAGGTCGGGACGGACGCCGTGGCCGCCGCCAACGCCCGGATCGCCGAGGCGGGGGCCATCCACCCGAGGTCGTGGTTCGGGCGCGCCCGGGTCAACGGCCAGGGCAACGAGGGCGGCGCGGACTGCGAGCGGATCTCGGCGCCCCTGCGGGGGGAAGCGATGGCGCGGGACCTCGCGCCCGTGACCGAGGCGCTGGGCATGTCCGAAGCGCCCTCGGTGTCCGGAAGGGCGACAGCCTGCGTCGGCTTCGACGACCGCGTCCTGCACCAGCTGCAGGTGGGCGCGGTCCTGCGCGTCCCGTCCGCCGATCAGGCGGCGCTGCACGGAGCCAGCTCGATCCCCCTCGCGCTCAACCTCGTGCTCAGCGACGTGGGGAAGCCCCAGTCGATTTCGGCGCCGGCGGGCGGGGGCGTACGCCCGATTCGGGACCTGGGGCTCACTTTGAACGACCTCGGAGTCCCGATCCCCTTAGGCTGAGCGCATGGAATCGAGCGGCAGAAGCCCCCAGGAGCGGCGCGCCGCTGCAGAGGCGCGTGCGCGGGCCCGGAGCGGAGAGCCGCCGGGCACCGGCGACGAGGAGCTGCTCGGCGGCGCCGGCCCCCGCGGCGCCGACCGCCCGATGTCACATCACTACGGCGGCCCCGACGTCTACATGCGCCGTCGCCTGATCGCGGGCGCGGCAGTGATCGTCGTGATCGTGCTGCTCTTCCTGCTGGTCGGCGGCTGCTAGCCGCTAGCGCCGCTTCTTCTTGCAGCGCTTCTTCGCGGCCGAGGCGGAGCGCTTCTTGTGCTTGCACTTCTTCTTCGACCCACCTGCGACGCTTCCCGTCGTGGTCAGCTCAAGGGTCCAGCCTCCGTTGATCGTCACCGGGTCCGGATAGGAGTCGTCGACGGCATAGAGGTTCCAGTCGCCGTTCGGAGCCGTCCCCCGGACGTTGGCGAGCCCGAGCGGATACGGAGGCGGGATGCCGGGGAAGTTGTCGGCGGTGTCGTTGTTGCTCGGCTTGTAGGTGCCGCTCGACGGCCGGCTGGAGCAGGAACCGGGCAGGGACGCCGGGGCGTCGTCGTCGAACGTGAACGCCTCGCCGATGAAGTCAGGGATCAGGCCCGTCGCGCAGACGTCCGAGAAGAGAATCGTGCTGCCTCCCGGGCCGACGAGAA
The DNA here is from genome assembly GCA_963744105.1 of uncultured Solirubrobacterales bacterium. Taxonomy (GTDB): domain Bacteria; phylum Actinomycetota; class Thermoleophilia; order Solirubrobacterales; family 70-9; genus DASUPK01. The sequence goes on from CAVUSJ010000002.1 coordinate 195,888, forward strand.
GGACATCGAGGTCCGGTTCCTGTCCGCCCTGGAGGTTCCCGAGGGTCACGCGGGCCTTGACGATGCTCCCCTGCTCGCCGCTGACCGTGATGGTCGACGGATACGGACTGAGCCGCTGCGCGCCGACCGTGTTGTAGTTGGGGTCGAGGATCGGCGTCGGGTTCGAGTGGGTCGCAGCGCCCGCGGGCGCAGCAGCGACCAGGACGCAGATCGCCACACAAACCCCGGTTCCAACTCCCCTTCCTCCCATGCAGGTCGACCCTACACCCGTTCGACTTCATCGGCGATCAATTTCGCGAGTGCGAGGGAGGAGGTCGCCGCGGGGGAGGGGGCGTTGCGCACGTGCAGGGCGCGGTCGGTCCGGTGCACGACGAAGTCGTCGACCAGTCTGCCGTCGCGGTCGAGCGCCTGGGCGCGGATGCCCGATGGCCCCGGCAGCACATCGCGGGCGCTGAGCTCCGGGACGAAGCGGCGCAGCTCCAAGACGAAGGCGCGCTTACTCGCCGCGTGGCGGATCTCGGTGATGCCGGTGCGCCAGAAGCGGGCCATCAGCCGCCAGGTGCCCGGCCAAGCGAGATTCGATCGCACGTCCGTGGCCCGCACCCGGCCGAGCCGATAGGCGTCGCGCGCCCAGACCATCAGCGCAGAGGGTCCGAGCAGGACATCGCCGTCGATCGTCCTGGTCAGGTGCCCGCCGAGGAAGGGAAGGTCGGGATCCGGGACGGGGTAGATGCTGGCGCGCACCAGATCGCGGCGTTCGGGCCGCAGCCGCAGGTAGCCGCCGCGGAAGGGGACGATGCGCGGCTCGGCCGGGGCGCCCGCCGCGACCGCCAGCCGGTCGGACCAGGCTCCGGCGCAACTGACCACGAAGCCCGCCTCGGTCGTCCCGCGGCTGTGCTCGACGGCGACGCTCTCGCCGTGGGGCGTGAGAGACAGAACGTCGGCGCCGGTGGCGACGATTCCGCCGGCGCCCTCGACGTCAGAGGCGTAGGAGGCGGCGACGCGGGCGAAGTCGACGACCCCGGTCTCCGGCGAGTGCAGCGCCGCCAGACCGCGGGCGTGCGGCTCGATCTCCGCGATCTCGTCGGCGCCGATCCGGCGCAGGCCCGGGACCCGGTTCTCCCGGCCGCGACGCTCGAGCTCGTCGAGCCCGCGCAGCTCGCCCTCATCGGCGGCGACGATCAGCTTGCCGTCGCGGCGCGCCTCGATCCCGCGCTCGTCGCAATACGCGTAGAGCAGCCGGGCGCCTTCCACGCATAGCCGTGCCTTCAGGGATCCCGGCGCGTAATAGATGCCCGCGTGGATCACCCCGCTCGAGTGGGAGGTCTGGTGGGCGCCGATGCGGTCCTCACGCTCGAGCACGCAGAGCGAGGCGTCCGGATGGCGGGACAGCAGCTCGCGGGCCACGGACAGGCCGACGATGCCGCCGCCGATGACGACGAAGTCGCAGGTGCTCGGTGGATCGCTCATCCGGCCGAGACTAAGGCGTGATTAGGATCGGTTCATGGCGCTGCCTCTGAAGCCTCCGATCAAGCCGCAGCTCGCGCTCTCCCGCAAGGTCCTGCCCGAGGGGGAGGACTGGGTGTACGAGCCCAAGTACGACGGCTTCCGCGCGCTCGCCTACGTCGATGGCGACGACGTCTATCTGCAGTCGCGCGGCGGCAAGCCGCTGCGCCGGTATTTCCCGGAGGTGGAGTTCCCGAAGGGGCGTTACGTGATGGACGGGGAGCTGGTGATCCTGGACGAGGACGGCCGGGAGGAGTTCGACCAGCTGCAGAACCGACTGCACCCGGCGGAGTCGCGGGTGAAGATGCTCGCCGAGAAGACGCCCGCCCTCTTCCGGGCGTTCGACCTGCTGGCCGTCGACCGGCGCAAGCTGACCGGCGAGCCGTTCGCGGAGCGCCGGGGCGCGCTCGAGAAGCTGATCGCCGCCGCTCCCGGCCGCAAGAAGAGCGCGTCGGGGTCGGTCGAGGTCACGCCCCTTTACAAGACCGCGAAGAGCGCCGAGCCGCTGCTGCTCTCCGGCGAGGGAGTGATCGCCAAGGAGCGCGACGCGGTCTACAGGCCCGGGCAGCGCAAGGGCATGGTGAAGATCAAGCGGGTGCGGACCATCGACTGCGTCGTGATGGGCTGGCGTCCCGGCAAGCACGAGGGGACGGTCGGCTCGCTGATCCTCGGGCTCTACGAGAAGGGCAAGCTGCGGCCGATCGGCCACACCTCCGGCTTGAAGGCGAAGGAGAAGAAGGAGCTGGTGAAGACCCTGAAGCCGTACGAGACCGGCGAGAAGGGGTCCGGCGACCCGAGCCGCTGGGACGCGGACCGCGAGCTCGAGTGGTTCTCACTGCGACCCGAGCTGGTGGTCGAGGTCACCTACGACCACACCAGCGGCGGCCGCATCCGCCACGGCTCGAAGATCGTCCGCTGGCGCGAGGACAAGGCGCCCAAGGACTGCAAGTTCGACCAGCTGGTCTAGCGCTCGATCATCTGGGCGGGCCCCAGTGGAACACCTGGGTCGGGCGCGACCGAATGGAGGATGTGCGGCCAGACGTAGACCTCCCAGGTGGCGGCGACGATCAGCATCGGGACCGCGATCGCCACGGTGACGAAGGTCGCGGCGAGCAGCTGATCCCACTCGCCCTTCCGGCTGGCGATGGTCCACGCCGCCAGCGGCAGGAATACGGCGGTCAGCTCCAGCAGGGCATGAGGCATGGCGGTGAGGACCAGCAGCGGGACCGAGATGCCGAGGTCCCAGGAGATCGTCGAGCCGACCAGACCGAGCGCGATCGTCTGCGTTAACAGCGAGAAGCAGGTCACGCCGATCACCCAGGCGAACGCGATCGGCCGCGCCTTCTCGTGAACCACGCGGGCGAACCCGGTGTGGCGCTCGGCGGTCAGGGGCAAGGTGGCACCGGCGATGAAGCCGGCGACGCAGGCGAAGGCGTGCAGCGCCAGCACCAGCGAGTTGCGCCCCAGCACTCCGAGGACGCGGTCGATGCTGGCACCGCCATGGGCGGTCGGGCCGTAGTGGAAGCCATAGTCGGGCTTCAGGAGCGATGCGGCCACAGTCACCGCGGCGAGCAGGCCCAACGCGATCAGCACCGCCCCGACGAGCCAAGTGCGAATGACCGGCCACGGATCCTCTCCCCAGTCCTCGAGGATGGACCGGGTCCGGCGCATGCCGTGGACGAGGACGTACTGGTTCGCGTCCATGCCTCAACTCATCGGCCCGCGCCAGGGCGGGCATTAGGGCATCAGGACTTCTTGGCTCGGCTCGGCTGGACCCGCCTGGGCTCGCCACGCTGCTTCGCGAAGTGCGGCGGCCATGGCGCGTCGCCGAGACCGCCCTCCTCGTCGCGGCGGGCCAGGTCCAGCAGCTGGTCGAGCGAGCCGGCGTTCTTGTCGATGTCGGCGGCGGGGTCTCCGATCTTGCCCACGCGATCGGGCACGGTGTCGAGCCGCAGCTCCGCCGGTTCCACGTCGGGCACCTCGCTCCATTCGAGCGGGCAGCAGACCCGGGCATCCGGGACCGGCCGCACCGAGTATCCCGACGCGATCGTCCGGTCACGCGCGTTCTGGTTGTAGTCGACGAAGACCCCGTGGCGCTCCTCCTTCCACCACTTGCTGGTGGCGTTCCTCGGCACGCGGCGCTCGACTTCACGCGCCAGCGCCAGCGCGGCCCGGCGCACCTCGATGTAGTCCCAGCGCGGCTCGATCCGGACGTTCACGTGGATGCCGCGCGACCCGGACGTCTTCGGGTAGCCGACCAGCCCGTGCTCCTCGAGCACCTCCTTGACGCACATCGCGACCTTGCGGACGGTGTTCCAGCGGACGCCGGGCTGTGGATCGAGATCGACGCGCAGCTCGTCCGGGTGATCCAGGTCACTGCGGCGCACCGGATGCGGGTTGAAGTCGACCACTCCGAGGTTCACCGCCCAGGCCAGATGTGCCCCGTCGTTGACGACGAGCTCCGTCGCCGTCCGGCCGCTCGGGAACGTGAAGGTCGCCGTCTGCAACCAGTCGGGCGCGCCCTTCGGCACCCGCTTCTGGAAGAAGAACTCGCCGCCGACGCCGTCGACGAAGCGCTTCATCGTCCCCGGCCGCTCGCGGAGCTGGTTCACGGCCGCCTCCTGGACCGCGACGTAGTACTCGACCAGGTCGAGCTTCGTGAACTTCGGCTTCGGGAAGAAGATCTTGTCCGGGTTCGACAGGCGGACCTCGCGCCCAGCGATCTCGAGCGTCGTGTAGTTCCCCTTGGCCGCCACCGGTGACATCTTCGCCCTTACGACCGCGAATCTCGGCCGAATTCATCGCGCTGATTGAATCCACGGATCGAAACGCTCGAGACGTTGACCTACGAGGTGACCGGCCCCATCGCCCGGATCACACTGAACCGCCCCGAGCGCGGCAACGGGATCACGCTCGAGATGCCGCGCGAGCTGGCCGCCTGCGTCGAGCGGGCGAACCTCGATCCCGAGGTCCACGTCATCGCCCTGGCCGGCAACGGCTCCGGCTTCTGCGGCGGCTATGACCTGGTGGCCTCCGCCGAGCACGATATGGAGGGCATCGCGCACCCGGAGGCGCCGGAGGGCTCACCGCTCGATCCCGTGGTCCAGGCGCGCAACCACGACCCGTCCGGCACCTGGGATCCGGTCACCGACTACCAGATGATGAGCCGCAACCTGCGCGGCTTCATGAGCCTCTTCCACTCCGAGAAGCCGACGGTCTGCAAGGTGCACGGCTACTGCGTCGCCGGCGGCACCGACATGGCGCTCTGCTCGGACCTGCTGGTGGTGGAGGACAGGGCCAAGATCGGCTACCCGCCCGCCCGGGTCTGGGGCGTCCCGACCAGCGCGCTCTGGGCGTACCGGGTCGGCCCGGCGCGGGCCAAGCGCCTGCTGCTCACCGGCGACTCGATCGACGGCACGACCGCGGCCGAGTGGGGGCTTGCCTCGGAGGTCGCACCGGGAGCGGAGCTCGACGAGCGCTTCGAGGCCCTGCTCGAGCGAATCGCCCGCGTCCCGATCAACCAGCTGGTCATGCACAAGCTGCTCGTCAACCAGGCGCTCTACTCCCAGGGTCTGGCGGCGACTCAGGCGCTCGGCGTCTTCTTCGACGGGATCGCGCGCCACACGCCGGAGGGGTTCGACTGGCAGCGCCTCGCGGCCGAGAAGGGCTTCAAGGAGGCCGTTCGCGAGCGCGACGAGCCCTTCGGCGACGTCGGCCTGCAATAGGGTGGCGCGCCCGTGAATCCGGACATCACCGCCGAGAACATCAAGACCTGGCTGCCCGACACCTTCCCCGGCGACATGGCGATCGAGCCGGTCGAGATCACCGACGACGTGTCGACCGGGCGGATGGTGGTCGACAAGCGCCACCTCCACCCGGGCGGCTTCGTCCACGGCGGGGTCTGGACCGCGTTCGGCGACTCGGTCGCGGCCTGGGCCACCTTCCGCGCCCTTCCGCCGAACCACGACTTCACGACCATCGAGCTGAAGCTGAACGTCTTCGCCGCCGGGGTGCTCGGCGACGAGCTGATCTGCGAGGCGAAGCCACTGCACGTCGGACGGAGTACGGCCGTGATCGAGGCGATGATCCGCAAGGGCGAGAAGCCGGTGGCCAACCTGATCGTCACCCAGTTCGTGCTGCCGGGCCGCGATCCGCGAGCCGAGCGGCCGGCGCCGGGGGACTACCCGCCGGGGGACTAGCCCAGGATGTTGACCGCCCGCGCCACGACGAGGCCGACAGTGACCAGGGCCGATGTCCCCTGAATCCCCATCAGCAGCTTCGCCGTCTGGGTCAACGGCATCGCGTCGGTCGGGCTGAAGGCCGTGGCGTTGGTCAGGGAGGTGTAGAGGTAGTCGAGAAAGGTCGGCTGCCAGTCGGTGCCCATGGGGGTGCGCTGCGGATCGTCCATCTGGGGGAACAGGAAGTCCGGCCAGGGCCGTTCCTTCTCGAAGCGATCCAGCGGGCCACCGCGGTCGAGGTCCCAGAAGACGACCGAGAAGATCAGCACGTTGGTGACCCAGAGCACGACTCCCGACCCGATCAGCGCATGTCCGTTGACCTTCCCCCCGGCGATCAGGTAGTGCACCAACAGGCCGAGTGAGACGAGATAGGTCACGGTCACGAGGCCCAGAATCGTCCAGAGCAGGCCGCGCTGATGACGCCACCCAGAGCGAGAAACCCGCGCGGGCGCAATCACGACCAACGTAAGAAGCAAAAGCCCCTCGACCGCCGGGATCAGCCAGATCGGGCCGATGACGAGCTTGTCGGAGAGCGTCAGATGAAGCGCGACCGCGAATGCCACGGCGAGCTGCGCCGGCCAGAGCGGATCCCCCTCGTTCACTCGCCTGTTCAGGCGATGGACCTCCCGCCGCAGGTGACCCGGGACATGCCTTGTGTCAGCCGGCGCGCTGTGTGCGGTCGGATCCGCCATCCGCCCGGAGTTCGCCTCTTTAGGCACTGCTCCTGCCCTTGCACCGCGTGCTCGGGAGGCGTACGGTCGGTGTCCGGCAGCACAGCAGCGGAGGAGGAGACTCAAATGGGTGAGAACGCAGACGCCGTCAAGGATCGTTGGGACGACTTCAGCAAGGGCGACATCGATGGTGCCGTCTCGACCACGGACGAGAACGCCGAGATCAGGCTTCCGGACACTCTGCCGTGGGGTGGTACCTACAAGGGCCCCGACGGGTTCAAGGAGATGATCCAGAAGTTCCTCTCCAACTTCGAGTCCGTCGACCCGAAGCCCACCGCCTTCCTCGAGGCCGACGATGGCGAGACCGTCGTCGTGGTCGTCGAGGGCACGGGCAAGACGAAGTCGGGCAATGAGCTGGGCGGCCGCTCCGTCTGGCTCTACAAGGTGAGCGACGGAAAGCTCACGGACGCGGAGTTCTTCGGCGACACGGCCGAGGCACGAGATGCCCTGGGCTGACGTTTCCTAGGGAACTCGGTGAATTTCAAACAGGTTGGTGCCGACGCCCTGCGCCGGTAGCCCGGCGGTGATCGCGACCAGGTCGCCGGACTCGGCGATGCCCCGTTCGCGTGCCAGGTTCGCGCAGTCGTCGAGCAGCTTGCGGATCGAGGTCCAGTCCTCGGCCTGCGTCGAGCTGATCCCGAAGAGGAGGTTCATGCGCCGGACCGTCTTGAGCCTGGGGGAGACGGCGAGGACAGGGACCCGCGGGCGGTGGGCTGAGATCAAACGGGCGGTTCGTCCCGAGTTCGTCGGGCAGACGATCGCCTTCAGGCCGAGCCGGTAGCAGGCGGCCACGGCGACCTGGGCGACCGTCTCGGCGATGTCGTGCTCCTTCTCCTCCACCCGGGTGAAGACCATCTCGCCGAACCGCAGGCGCGGCTCGGTCACCCGCGCGATCCGGTCCATGACCCGGACGGCCTCGACCGGGTAGTCGCCGATCGCCGTCTCCTCGGAGAGCATCACCGCGTCGGTGCCGTCGTAGATGGCGTTCGCGACGTCGGTCACCTCCGCTCGCGTCGGACGGGAGGCCCGAACCATCGTCGCCAGCATCTGGGTGGCGGTGATCGACGGCTTGGAGGCGCGGCCGGCAAGCGCGATCAGCCGCTTCTGCGCTCCCGGGACCTCCTCGATCGGCAGCTCGACGCCGAGATCGCCGCGCGCGATCATGATCCCGCTGCCCGCCGCGTCGATGATCTCCTCCGCGCGCTCGGCGGCCTGCGGCTTCTCGATCTTGGCGACCAGGGGGATGTCGACGCCCCGCTCCTTCAGGCGCGCCTCGACCTTCTCCAGGTCGGAGGGGCGTCGCACGAAGGAGACGGCGAGCAGGTCGATGCCGTTCTCGCAGGCGAAGTCGATCCAGGGATCATCCGAGGCGCCCGTCTCCGGCAGGTCGTGATCGGCGCCTGGCAGGTTCACCCCCTGGTGGGAGCTGACGGCGCCGCCGGCCTCGATCTCGCACGTGACGGAGTCGCCCTCGACGGAAACTACGCGCAGCCGGACACGGCCGTCGGCGAGGAAGACGGGATCGCCCTCGCTGACCGCGCTCGAGAAGCCGTCCCACTGGACCGTGAGGAGCTCGGCGTTGCCGGGGGTGCCGTTCGTCTCGCCGCGCAGCACCACATTGGATCCCGAGTGCAGGACGGCGACGTCGCCCTCGAGGTCCCCGAGCCGGAGCTTGGGGCCCGGTAGGTCGCCCAGGATCCCGACCTCGCGGCCGACCTCCTGGCTGACCTGGCGGATCCGCCGGACGTTCTCGGCCTGCTCGTCCGGGGTCCCATGGGCGAAGTTGAGCCGGAAGACGTCCACGCCGGCCTGGAAGAGCTCGCGGAGCACCTCGGGCGAGCTGCTCGCCGGCCCGACCGTGGCGACGATCTTGGTGCGGCGTGCAGTGCCCTGTCCGGAGGAGGGCATCACGACTCTCCCGCGGCCGCGATCCGCATGGACTCCGTCACCGGGCCCGTCGGGGCCTCGTCGGGCGGCGGCGGGCGGTCCTCGAGCTGCTCGATGAAGGGGATCCGCCAGACCACGCTCGCCAGCACCAGCCCGGCGGCCGCCGAGAGCAGCGCCAGGAACAGCTGGCCGCCGCCCATGCGGGTCAGGTCGAAGAAGTCGCGCACGGGCTGCACGGCGAGGATCAGCGCGTAGAGCGCGCCGAGGGCCGCGACCAGGGCGAGCATGTAGCTCTGGATGGCGATGTGCTCCCGTCCCGGCCCGCGCTCGAGCAGCAGGATGAAACAGAGCCCGAGGACGACCAGAGTCGTCGTGGCGGCGGTTCGCCCGGCCTCGAGCGAGCCGCCGAAGACGGTGTCCACCATGAAGAAGCTCGCGAGCGACGCGGCGGCGATGGCCAGGCCGGCGGGGACCGCAAACGCGGCGAGCGCCCGCAGCAGGCGCCCCCTATATAAGGGCCCGTCGCTGGGCGCGAGGGCCAGCACGAACGACGGGATCCCGATCGTCAGGAAGGCGGCGACCGTGAGCTGGCGGGGGAGGAAGGGGAAGGCCCAGCCCGGCACGGCGACCAGCACGATCAGCGCGGCGGCGTAGACCGTCTTGGTCACGTAGAGCCGGCCGAGGCGGTGGATGTTCCGCGCGATCCGGCGTCCCTCGGAGACCGCCTTCGGCAGGCGGGAGAACTGGTCCTTGAGCAGCACGATGTCGGCGATCCCCTTGGTGATCTGGCTGCCGGAGCCCATCGCCACAGCCATCCGCGCCCGCTTCAGCGCCGGCACGTCGTTCACCCCGTCGCCGATCATCGCCACGAAGCGCCCCTGCTCGGCGAGCGCGGAGACCAGCGCCTTCTTCTGCTCGGGCCGGATGCGGCAGAAGATCGTGTTCTCCTCCGCGATCCGCGCGAGGGAGGCGTGGTCCTCGGGGAGCTCGTCGCCGGTGACGACGCCGACCCCCGCCGGGATGCCCACGGCGGAGGCGACCGCGGTGACCGTCTGCGGAGCATCGCCCGAGATCAGCTTCAGGTCCATCTCGCGCTCGCGCATGTAGCGGATCGTCTCGCGCGCATCGGGCCGGAGCGTCTCCTCGAGCACGATCAGGGCGAGCGGGGTGACCGCCGGCGGCGGGTCCGAATAGGGGTTGTCGGGTAGGCCGCCCGAGGCGCGGCCGAAGGCGACCACGCGGCGCCCGGCCTTGGTGTTCTCCTCCAGGCTCCGCTGCAGCGGCACCGGCAGGGCGAGCGAGCCGCGGGCCATCAGGACGTCGGGCGCCCCGAGCACGTAGGTCTCGCCGCGTCCGAAGCTGAGCCCGCTCCACTTCCACTCCGAGGAGAAGGGCACCTCGGCCCGGACCCGCTCTCCCCTCGCCGGATAGTTCTCGGCGATCGCCTCGAGGGTTCGGTTCCGCTCGCCGGAGCTGGCGGCGAAGCGAGCCAGGGCCTGCTGGGCCCTGCTCGCCTCGGAGGGATCGGAGACGTCGACCGAGACCAGCTCCAGCTCGCCGCTGGTCAGAGTCCCGGTCTTGTCGACGCAGATCGTGTCGACGGCCGCCAGCGCCTCGGTGGCGCTCATCTGCTGGACCAGGGTGTCGAGCCTCGCAAGGCGCACGGCGGCGACGGCGAGGGTGACGCTCATCAGCAGAACGAGACCCTCGGGGATCAGCGTGATGAGCCCGGCGGTGGCGGTCTGCGCCGCATCGTGGATGGGCGTGCTCCGGGCCTGCAGGGCGAAGATCAGGACGATGGCCAGCGGGATCATCAGCCAGGTGCTGGCCTTCAGCACGAGGTTGACCTCGTCCTGGAGCGGGGAGGGCGGGTGGCGGAAGGTGCGGGCCTCGCCCGCGACCTTCTCTGCGTAGCTGTCCTCGCGCACCGCGTCGACCTCGTAGTAGCCCGAGCCGTTGATGCAGAAGGCGCCCGAGAGCGCGCGCTGCCCGACCTTCTTGCGAACCCCGTCGGCCTCGCCGGTGAGGACCGACTCGTCGACCGTGAGGCCTCGGCTCTCGGTCACCTCGCCGTCCGCGACCAGCTGGTCGCCCGGCTCGACCCGGATCCAGTCGCCCGGGACGATCTCCTCGGCCCGCAGCTCGACCAGCTCCCCGTCGCGAACCACCTGCGCTCGCGGCGCCACCAGCAGCGCGAGGCTCTCCAGCGTCTCCTTCGCCTTGAGCTCCTGCCGGATCCCGATGTAGCTGTTGATCACGGCGATGAAGCCGAAGAGTGCGTCGGCGAACAGCCCGAGCGCGAGCATGATCACGAAGAAGATCCCGATGATCAGGTTGAAGAGGGTGAAGACGTTGCCGGCGACGATGCTGGCGACCGAACGGCTCGTCCGGTCCTCGACCGGCCCGAGCTGGCGGAGCCGCTTGGCGGCCTCCTGGCTGGACAGTCCCCCGGGATGACGCTGGTCGCTCACTGCCGCATTGTTAGCGAAGCGCTCATGCGGAGTCCCAGAACCAATCCTCGAACGGTCGGACGGCGCCGCGCCGCAAGCGGTGGCGCCCGAAGTAGGCGAGCTCTTCGCCGTCCGCGACGGCACTCCGGGCGGCAACGCCCGGCAGTCCCGCCTCCCTCGCGGCCAGGCCGATCGGCTGGCAGCGGCGGTGGGGGATCAGCCTCCGGCGGGCGTCGCGGGGGTAGGTCTCCGGCAGGCCCGCGTCCCGGCAGCCGGCGTCGGTGACGACGTTCAGGTAGCGGTCCTCCGGCACCGTGGCACGGACGAGGAGCGGCCCTGCGCCCAGTCGCAGGTCTTCGGGGCCGTAGGGCTGCCGCTCGAGCCGCCGATAGACGTTGGCGCGGGCGACGGTCACGTCCCGGCAGAGATAGACGACGGGAAACGACTCCGGCGGATTCCAGCGGCCGCCACGCTCCGCCGCGTGGCGCCCGTCCAGCGGGTCGTCCCAATCCGGGTCGGCGACCCGCAGGTACGGCCCGCCGCGGCGGATCGTCCGCAACCTAGACCGTTGCGCCCCAGTCGAACGAGCGCCGGATCTCCGCCTGCAGCTCGTCCTGCCGGTCCCGCTCGATCATCTCGAGCATCGACAGGCCGCCGTATGCATTCGCAGGGCGCCGTGCGATTCCCGGGATCCGCTCCGGCTTCAGCCGGTGGCGGAGCAGGTCGCAGATCGCGGCCATCGTCGCCAGCTTCGCCATCCGGTTGGAGGGGACGCCGCGCTCCCGCCACTGCCCGACCGCCTGCCGGCTGACGCCGAACAGTCGCCCGAGCTCGGTCTCCGAGAGCTCGAACGTCTCGGCGACCGGGTCGAGCAGGGTGGGGGTGAGAACCGGGCTCATGTCTCCATCGATCCTAGCGCAAGCATTTCGCAAGCTGACCCGAATGCCTCCCCAATACTGAGGACAGGACTTCTGTCCAGCGGCCCGATTTTGGGTTGATTGCCGCGCGACTGAGCCGAGTCAACCTACGTGCTGGTCAGGAAGATCACACTCGCCGCCATGGTGGCGGCACTCATCGGAGGGACCCTCGCCATCCCGGCGAGCGTGAGTGCGAACCCGGTCGCGCATGCGAGCAAGTGCAAGAAGGGCAAGAAGGGCAAGGGCAAGAAGAAGAAGTGCAAGCGCGGCCAGCAGAGCGCGGGCAGCCTGCCCGGTCAGGCCACGCACCCGAGCACTTCACCTGGCGCCGGGGTCAGCGGCGTCAGTCTCGCCGTCAGTCCGGTCCTGGCCGGGACCGGGACCACGGGCCTGGTGACGATCAGCGACGCCGCGCTGAGCGCCGGCCAGGCCGTCACCCTGCAGAGCAGCGATCCGAGTCGCGTGACGGTTCCGGGGAGTGTCGTCGTCGCGGGCGGACAGACCACCGCGAACTTCTCCGTTGGTACCACGGCTGGATCCAACGTCAACGTCACCATCACGGCCGCGATCGGCACCAGCAACGCAACCACGCAGCTCAATGTGGTTTCTACCCCCAGCGTCCAGTCCCTCTCACTGGTGAGACAGTGCTTCACGCCCGGGAGCTTCTCGGGCAGCCGAGTCACCCTCGACGTCACCGTGCCCGTTGACACCGTCGTCGGGCTCTCGAGCGATGATCCCGCCGCCCTGGACGTCTCGCCCGGATCCGCCACCGTCCCGGCCGGATCGAGGACCGGCTACTTCGGGGTGACCGCCGGCAGCGCGAGTCCGCTCGTGACGGTGACCGCGACCCTCGGCTCGTCCTCTGCGGGGGATACCGCCTCGGTCAACGGGTCGAGCACCGTGCCGAATCTCACGAGCGTCACGGCGCAGCCCAGCACCATCCCGGTCGGTACCCAATCGACCGGCACGGTGACGCTCGACTGCGAACCTGGGCCGGGCGGGGCGCTGGTCGACCTCTCCTCCGACCAGCCCGGCGTGGCCGCGCCCAGTCAGTCAACCGTGCTCGTGCCGGCGGGCCAACTGAGCGCCCCCTTCACCATCAACACCTCATCGATCGGCAATGCCAACATCATTGCCACCTTCGGCGCGAGCACACAGCAGGCGCCGGTCACCGTCATCCCCATCGACACCTAAGACGTCGGCTACGCCGCGTCGGAGAGGCGCTCGCGCCAGTAGAGGACGGAGGCCTCCTGCTCGAGGCGCAGGCGCCGCGCCTCCAGCGCCTCCTCGTACAGCCCCGCGTTCTCCCGCTCCTGCTCCAGTTCCCTGTAACGATCCAGCAGGTGCTCGGCCTGCTGCGCACGATATTCCATCTGCTCAGGCGTCATGCCCCTCTTTTCGGTCCCCTGGCGGCCGGTCTTCACCCCAGAAAACACGATGAATCACTAGAGTCGCGCCCACATGGGTTTGAAGCTTGGACTCAACCTCGGCTACTGGGGCATCGGCCCGCAGGGAGACGAGGCGACGGAGATCGTGCTCGCCGCCGAGCGCGCCGGCTTTGACTCGGTCTGGGCGGCCGAGTCCTACGGCTCCGACGCGGTCAGCGTGCTCGCCTACCTCGCCGCGAAGACCGAGACGATCCAGCTCGGCGCCGCCATCCTGCAGGTGCCGGCCCGCCAGCCCGCCGCGGCGGCAATGGCCGGGGTCACGATCGATGCTCTCTCCGGCGGCCGCTTCATCTTCGGCTTCGGCCCCTCCGGCCCGCAGGTCTCGGAGGGCTGGTACGGCGTCCCCTACGAGAAGCCGTGGGGCCGCACGCGTGAGTACGTCGAGATCGTCAAGCAGATCGTCGCTCGCGACGGAAAGCTCGAATACGAGGGCAAGCACTTCAAGCTGCCGCTGACCGATGGCGAAGGCGTCACCGGGCAGGGCAAGGCCCTGAAGCTGAACGTCCACCCGATCCGCAGCGAGATCCCGATCTACCTCGGTGCGATCGGCCGGAAGTCGGTCGAGCTGGCCGCCGAGGTGGCCGACGGCTGGATCCCGATCTTCTTCTCCGTCGACAAGTGGCAGGACGCATGGGGCGAGCACATCGAGGCGGGGCTCAGCAAGTCCGGCCGGACGCGCGAGGACTTCGCGGTCTCACCCTCTGTGCAGGTCGCGATCGATGGCGACCTCGACGCGGCCCGCGGCATGGTCAAGGCCGGCCTGCTGCTCTACCTCGGCGGCATGGGGTCGAAGAAGACGAACTTCTACGCCGACCTGACCCGGCGCTTCGGCTTTGCCGAGGTCGCCGACGAGGTCCAGTCGCTCTACCTGGACGGCAAGCGCGAGGAGGCCTACAACGCGATTCCGGACGAGCTGGTCGACGCGACGGCGATGATCGGGACCGAGGATGAGGTGGCCGAACGCGTGAAGCGCTTCGCCGACGCCGGAGTCGACCGCATGATCGTCTCGCCGATGCATGGCAACCCCGAAGAGAACGTGCGCTGCCTCGAGAAGCTCTCCGGGATGGTTGGGGCCGGCGCCCCCGCGTAGATTCACTGCGTGCCGCAGAACGCAGTTGACGTCCTTCGAGAGCAGTTCGCAGCCACGAACGAGCGCGACTTCCCGCGCGCGATGAGCTACTACGCCGACGACGTCGTCTTGGTGATCGAGGAGGGCTTCCTCATTACGGGGACCTTCGAGGGCAAGGAGGCGGTTGGGGAGTGGTACGGCGACTGGTTTCGGGCGTTCGGCACGGACTATCGCTTCGAGATCGAGGAGATCCGCGAGCTGCGGCCGGGCCTCGTGTTCATGACCGCGAGGTACGGAGGCAGCGGCCGCGCCAGTGGTGTGGAGGTCACTGACCGGCGTGCGTATCTGTATCGCGTCGTGGACGGCAAGATCACGCGTATCCAGCTCTTCCTCACATCCGAGGGCGCGATCGAGGCCGCCTCACTGCCGGAGTGGTCGGAGGGCGAAACCCACTAGATTGCCGCGTCTCAATCCCCGCAGGGGTGTGAATCGTCCATGAAGATCGGAGTTCCAAAGGAAACCGCAGAGGGAGAGCGCCGCGTGGCGCTGGTCCCCGACGTGGTCAAGGCGCTGACGGCCAAGGAGATCGAGGTCTCGGTCGAGGCCGGCGCGGGCGTAGGCGCCTCGCATCCCGACTCCGAGTACACAGACGCCGGGGCGAAGGTCGGCGACGACCCCTGGAGCGCAGACGTCGTCCTCAAGGTCACCGCTCCCACGTCTGAAGAGGTCAGCCGCCTGAAGCAGGGCCAGATCCTGATCGGCTTCCTCGAGCCGCTCACCAACCCGGATCTCGCCAAGGCGCTCGCCCAGGCGGGCGTGACCAGCTTCGCCGTCGAGGCGATTCCGCGGATCACGCGCGCGCAGTCGATGGACGCCCTCTCCTCCCAGGCGAACCTGGGCGGCTACATGTCCGTGCTGATCGCCGCGCGCGAGTCCGGCAAGCTCTTCCCGATGATGACCACCGCGGCCGGGACCATCCCGCCCGCCAAGGTTCTCATCCTCGGCGCGGGCGTCGCGGGGCTGCAGGCGATCGCGACGGCCAAGCGCCTCGGTGGGGTCGTCACTGGCTTCGACGTCCGCTCGGTCGTCAAGGAGCAGGTGCAGTCGCTCGGCGGCCGCTTCCTCGAGGTCGAGGCCGTCAAGGACGCCGAGGGCGAGGGTGGCTACGCGCGCCCGCTGACCGACGAGGAGAACGAGAAGCTTCGAGGGGAGCTCGGCGAGGCGGCCAAGCGCCAGGACGTGATCATCACGACGGCGCAGATCCCCGGCCGGCCCGCGCCACTCCTGATCACCGGCGACGCCGTCAAGAGCATGGCGCCAGGCTCCGTGATCATCGACCTCGCCGCCGAGACCGGCGGCAACGTCGAGGGCTCGAAGCCCGGTGAGACCGTCGAGGTGGACGGGGTGAAGATCATCGGCCCCGCCAACCTGCCGAGCCAGATGGCCGGCAACGCCTCGGCGCTCTATGCCAAGAACCTGCAGAACCTCGTCGAGCTGATGGTCGACGAGGAGGGGAACCTCAAGGTCGACACCGAGGACGAGGTCATCGCCGGCGCCCTGCTCACCAAGGACGGCGAGATCGTCAACGAGAGAGCCAAGGAGGCCGCATCTTCATGAGTCTGATCACCGAGATCACGATCTTCGTCCTGGCGGCCTTCGTCGGCTTCGAGGTCATCTCGAAGGTCCCGACGACGCTGCACACGCCGCTGATGTCCCAGACCAACGCGATCCACGGCATCGTCATGCTCGGCGGGCTGATCGTGATCGGCTCGGCCGATGACTCGCTGGAGAAGATCATCGGCGTGATCGCAATCGCCTTCGGCACGATCAACATCGTCGGCGGGTTCATGGTCACCGACCGGATGCTCGGCATGTTCAGGGGTCGCGACCGCAAGCCAAAGAAGGAAGAGCCGGAGGCAGTGACGCCCGGGGAGGCCGGTAAGTGATCCCAGTCGCAGCGCTGTCGCCCAACAGCCCCTTCGTCACCGCCTGCTACATCGTCGCCTTCTCGCTGTTCATCTTCGGCATCCGGCAGGGAACGCATCCGCGCACCGCGCGCCGCGGCAACCTGATCGCGGCGGGCGGGATGCTGATCGCGATCGCGATCACGCTCTCGACGGACGTGATCGGCAACGGCGTCCTGATCCTGATCGGCATCCTGATCGGAACCGCGGTCGGCGTGGTCGCCTCCCTCCGGGTGCAGATGACCGACATGCCGCAGATGGTCGCCCTCTACAACGGCGTCGGCGGCGGGGCGGCCGCGCTGATCTCCTGGTCGGAATTCCGCCACGTGTCGGCCGGGGGCTCGAGCATCCCGCTCGACGTCTTCGTCCCGATCCTGTTCTCCACCGTGATCGGCTCGGTCTCCTTTTGGGGATCGAACATCGCCTTCGGCAAGCTCCAGGCGATCATCCCCAGCCGGCCCGTCCAGTTCCCCGGCCAGCACATCTTCAACGGGCTCCTCCTGGCAGCGATCCTCGCCGGCTGCATCGTGCTCGGCATCGATCACAACTCGCCGTCCCAGGGCCTGTACATCGGAGTCCTGATCGGGGCGGCCGTCCTCGGCAATCTCTTCGTCCTGCCGATCGGCGGTGCCGACATGCCGGTCGTGATCTCGCTGCTCAACGCATTCACGGGCCTCGCCGCGGCCGCCGCCGGATTCGCTCTCGACAACGTCGTCCTGATCGTCGCCGGGACCCTGGTCGGCTCGTCGGGAACCATTCTCACCCTCGAGATGAGCCGGGCCATGAACCGCTCGATCGGCAACCTGCTCTTCTCGGGATTCGGCGCCGTCAGCGCCGCCGCGGGGGAGAGGGAGGAGCGGCCCGTTCACTCGATCGGCGCCGAGGACGCGGCGATCAAGCTCGGCTACGCGGACTCGGTCGTCTTCGTCCCCGGCTACGGGATGGCGGTCGCCCAGGCCCAACATGCGGTCAAGGAGCTCGGCGATGAGCTGCAGAAGCGCGGGGTGGAGGTCAACTACGCGATCCACCCGGTCGCCGGCCGGATGCCCGGCCACATGAACGTCCTGCTCGCGGAGGCCGACGTCCCCTACGAGCAGCTCAAGGAGATGGATGAGATCAACCCCGAGATGCCGCGCACCGACGTGGCCGTGGTGATCGGGGCGAACGACGTCACCAACCCCGCCGCCAAGGACGACCCTGACTCGCCGATCGCCGGCATGCCGATCATCGAGGTCGACCAGGCCCGCGAGGTGATCGTGATCAAGCGCAGCCTCAGCCCGGGCTTCGCCGGCATCGACAACGACCTCTTCTACAAGGACAACACCTCGATGTTGTTCTCGGACGCCAAGGGGGCCGCGTCCGACATCGCCACGCAGGTCGAAGAGCTGTAGCTCAGTCCTTCGGGCGGCGGAAGCGCGGCAGCGCGAGGCCGATGACAAAGCCGAGGACCGCCGCGAGCAGCAGCGCGAAGATCAGGGGGAGGTTGGAGGTCGAGAAGAAGAACTTCACCTCGACCTTCTGCGTGTTCTGGAGGATGAAGATGGCCGCGAGGACCAGCGCCACGATCGTGATGTAGAACCGGGCGCCTCGCTCCTTCCTCGCCGCGGTCGGCAGTCCGTCGTTCACGGCGCGACCCTACCACCCGTCCGCGACTGCGACGGGGCGCTCTCGACACGATCGCGCGGCTTGCGTCACACGGCGCTGACTAGCTTCATCCGCGTGTGCCCGGAAGAGATCGGGGCAGGGGACGGTCGAGTGGATCGCGCTGATCGCGATGGTCTCGGCGGCGCTGGGGGCGCTCGCCTGGGTGGTCGGCCTGCGCCTGCCGGGCATGGCCCTCGCCTATGAGATCGGCGAGCGGATCGTCTGCGCGGTCAAGCTGAGTCACGGCTGCCGAAGCGACCCGCTGCTCGCGATGGCCTACGACGACCTGGCGGGCGAGGTGCGCGACAACGCGCCGCGAATCGTCTACGAGCGCGGCATGCGGGCCCTGCCGGTCGACTTCCGCAGCTGCCGCACTCCGGCCTGCTCCGACGGGCCGGAGACCGGCCGCGTCACGCACTCCCTCGCGGGGCGGCCGGCGACCGCCTTCACGCACGTGATCGACTGCCGCGATCCGGATCGCGCCGAGGACCGCGGCTACGACTGCTCCGGGGAGCGGGCGGGGCGCGTCTACATCCAGTACTGGACGTACTACGGGGACTCGGCGACCTCGCGCGCCCTGCTCGGGACCAAGGGCTACCACCCCGACGACTGGGAGGGCTACCAGGTCCGGATCGACCCGGACGGCTCCGTCGATGCTCGCGCCAGCTCGCACAACGGCTACAACGGCGCGGACGCCCCGGCGGTCGACTGGGCCTCGGATGCCGCGGGCAAGGTGCCGGGCGCGACGGTGGCGAGGGATGCGGCCGAGTCGCTCGGGCTGCGCGGCGAGAGGGGCTGGACCGGGTCGCAGGGGACGCTCTACGTCTCCGGCGGAAGTCACGCCGGCCATGCCACCGAGGGGTCGCTCGAGCGCGAGCTCGCCGGCCTGCTCGCCGCCGAGCAGCTGGCGCTTCGGGCCAAGCCGGTGTCCGGCCCGCTCGGCGCCGACGAGGAGCGGCACCGCCAGGAGGTGCTCGCGAGCCGCCTGCGGACCTCGCTCTTCGGCCCGGGCGCGAGGACCACGCCGCGCGGGAGCCTGAGGCTGGTCCCGATCGAGACGCTCGCGGGCCGGGACGCCAATTCGTTCGCGATCAGCCCGCCGTGGCGGAAGCGCGTGTACATCGACCCCGAGTACGGCGGGACGGACTGAGCTGTACGGGCGGTCCAAGACAGCGACCCCGGCCTGGACCGCCGGTCGAAAACCGGTCGCAAAGATCAGTGATTTTCCCTATTGGACATATGTTGGTATCTGGGGAGAATGCCGTGATGCTCGCGACTCGCCGCTCCAGGGGAAGCGGTCGCCAGGCACTCGCGCACCTGGCGCTGCTGCTCGCTGCCTGCCTTGCGCTCGCCTTCCTCTCCCTGGCTGTCTTCGGAGGCAGCCGGGTTCAGGCGAACCCGCCGAACCCGCCGCATGGCGATGGCGTCCACCCCGGGGGCGGCAATGGGGGTCTCGACAACAGCGGACACACGCTTCATCCGAATCCGCAGCCGCCTCCACCGCCACCGGACAACCCGCCGCCCGACGATCCGCCACCGGACAACCCGCCGCCGCCCGACAAGCAGCCCAGCGGCGGGGGCGGGGGCGGCGACGCGTCCACGTCGAGCGGCTCGACCGCGACGGGCCTCAGCGGCGTGGCGGGTGCGACCGCCAGCGGACACGCCGGAGGTCACTCGCGATCCGCCGGCCCGAACGGCAGCGTGATCGTGAAGCCGCACCAGAGTCCCGCGGGCGGGACGGTGCACCACAAGGCCGGTAAGACGGTCCAGGGGAACAAGGTCGCTGCCGCACCGGCGCCTCCGGCACCCGTCGTCGCTGCGCCGGTGAGCAACCCGAACCGCTCGACGTTCGCGGAACGGCTGCTCTCCCCGACACAGATCGATCTGTCCGCCAAGAACCTCGGCGAGGGCGGCCTCTTCGCCCTCCTGCTCGCGGCGCTGCTCTATCTGCCGGTGACGATCTTCAACAAGGCGACCGAGAAGAACCACGAGGCCTTGAGGCGCATGATGGCGAAGCCACGCGCGGCGCTGCTGTTGCTGTTCGGGTGGATCCCCTTCCGTGGGCATCCGGCGTTCACCCTCACCCTCGGCATCGTGGCGAGCGCGGTGCTCTTCTCGTTCATCGAGCCGGGCTTTCCGACCGAGGAGGGAGCCGCCCAGTACCTGATCGGCATGATGCTCGGCTTCGCGCTCGTCTCGGTGGTCTTCTTCGCCACCTGGCGGATCGTGATTCACCGGCTGGAGCCCGGCAGCAAGGGGGAGTGGAAGCTCTATCCGCCCTTCATCTTCTTGGCGGCCTTCCTGGTGGTGATGGCCCGCCTCGCTCACTTCATCCCTGGCGTCGTGCTGGGCACCGTGGCCGAGTACGAGCCTGCGAAGCGGCTCAGCGTCAGGACCGCAGGCATCCGGGTGGCCGTCACCTACGGCGCGCTGATGGTGCTCGGGATGGCGGCGTGGTTCGCCTGGATCCCGGTTGAGCACGCCGCGTCCAAGGAGGGAGCGAGCAACCTCACCCTGATCCTGGACTCGGCTCTTGCGATCACCTTCGTCTCCGGGCTCGAGTCGGTCGCGTTCGGGCTGCTGCCGATGCGCTTCCTCGACGGCAACGACCTCTTCACCTGGCACAAGGGCCTCTGGGCCGCGATGTGGGGAGGTGCGCTGCTCTGGTTCTCGGTCGTGATCCTCCACCCGGCGCTCAGCACCTACAGCGAGGAGAGCGGCCATCACATCTTCTGGTTCGTGCTCCTCTTCTCGACCCTGATGGTGATCGCCCTGACCACCTGGGGCTACTTCCGGATCCGCGACGCGCGCGACGCGCGCGCGCAGCAGTCGGGCTCCTCGGCCTAGCGGAGCTCTACTTCGGCGGCATGCGGAGGGCGCCGTCCAGGCGGATCGCCTCTCCGTTCAACATCGTGTTGGTGACGATCTCGCAGGCGAGATGGCCGTACTCCTCGGGGCGGCCGAGCCGCGAGGGGAAGGGGATGCCGGCGCCGAGGGCCTGGCGCTGGTCCTCCGGGAGCGCGGCGAGCAGCGGCGTGTCGAACAGGCCCGGGGCGATGGTGTTGACGCGGATGCCGCGACTGGCCATGTCCCGGGCGGCGGGGAGCGTCAGGCCCACGACGCCGCCCTTGGAGGCCGCGTAGGCGACCTGGCCGATCTGGCCGTCCCACGCGGCGATCGATGCCGTGTTGATGCAGACGCCGCGCTCGCCCTCCTCGTCGGGCTCGTTGCCCGACATGGCCGCGCAGGCCAGCCGGAGGACGTTGAAGGTCCCGATCAGGTTGACCTTGATGACGTTGTGGAAGATCTCGAGATCGTGAGGGCCCTGCTTGGACGCGGTGCGCTGCGCCCAGCCGATACCCGCGCAGCAGACGGAGATGCGGAGTCCGCCCGGCGAGTCGGCCGCGGCATCGACCGCCGCTTGCACCGGCTCCGGCTCCATCACGTTCACCTCCATGAACGCGGCATTCTCGCCGAGCTCCGAGGCGAGCGCCTCGCCCTTCTCGGCGTTCAGGTCGGCGATCACGACCGAGGCGCCGCGCTCGTGCAGCGCGCGGACGGTGGCCGCTCCGAGGCCCGAGGCTCCGCCGGCGACCAGCGCGCTTGCTCCCTCGATCTTCATCGCGGGCGGCAGCTTATTGGGTGGGTCCGGGCGGGGGCTGCAGCCTCAGGCCTCGATGTTGGCCATCACCGATGCCATGGCCGTCCCTCCGGGAATCGCGACAACCGTCAGGAGGGCCGACACATGGCCCGCGCCGTTCGTGCCGACGTGGGCGACGATCGAGCAACTCGCGGCCGCGGAAAGCGGGGCCATGCAGCCGTTGGCGGTGATCGAGAAGTCAACCCCGGTCTGTGTGAGCGCCGAAACAGGCACGCCGCTCGGAGATCCACCGATGTTGGTGACCGTGAAGGTCCGATTCTCGCCGCCGATCTGTGGGACTCCGAAGTCCTGGCCGGTCGGTGAGATAGCGATCGTCGCCGGGGCGGGAGCGCGTCGCTTGCAGCGGTGCTTCTTGCCGTGGTGCTTCCTCCTGCACTTCTTCGCGGCGCCTCTGGCGGGATGGCCCGGGGCGGCCTGCGCGGAGAGCGTTGCCGCCCCGGCGGCCAGGCACGCCACCAGGGCGCCCACGCCGATCCGCCTGATGAGTCTCCCCCTGTGATCCATGCGCTTGCCCTTGATACGGAGGCGGGTCTAGAAGAGATTCACGATCAGCTGCGCGGACGCCGTGCCCCCGGGAGCCGCTCTGACGTCGACCCGGGCCCATCCTGTGGCACCGTCGTTGTGGACGGATTGGACGGTCAGCGTGCAGCCTGCTTTGGGAGCCAGGCGCGATGAGCAGGTCGACGCGTTGATCTGGAAGTAGCGCCCGCCCGAGCCGCTGATCGAAGCCGCGGGAATCCCGCTCGCGCGGCGGCCGACGTTGCTGATCACGAAGTCGGTGGGAGCGCCGTCGATCTGGCCGATGGTTCCGAAGTCATGGAAGAGGGGAGAGATGGCGATCCTCGCCCGGCGCCGGCAGCTCCGTTTTGTGTGCGCGCCGTGGTTCCTCTTGCACTTCCGCCCATGACTCGCCGCCGGCCTAGCCGATGTGGACATCGCCGGCGCGACGAGCGTGCCCGCGAGCAGCGCAACGATCATCGTCAGACCGATCCGCCCTCTTCCACCCATGGCGGCGACGATAAACCCCCACCAGCAGAGGAGGGTGCCTCGGTAGTCTTGACCCATCGCGGAGGTCGCTGCACCCACGACGGAGGGTGATACTCGTCCCGCTTCCGATCGCAAGGCCGAGCTGGCCCGGCGGCTTGAGGAGGCGCGCCGTCACACCCTGAAGCTGGTCGAGCCGCTCACGCACGAGCAGCTCAACCGGGTCTACGACCCGATCCTGAGCCCGCTGATCTGGGACCTCGGGCACATCGCCAACTTCGAGGAGCTCTGGCTCGTCCAGCGGATCGGCGGCCGCGAGCCTCTACGTGGCGATCTCGGCGAGCTCTACGACGCGATCGAGCAGCCGCGCAAGATCCGCGGCGAGCTGCCGATCCTGCGCGCCGACGAGGTTCGCCCGTACATGGACGGGGTCCGCGAGCGCACCCTCGAGGTCCTCGGCGAGATCGAGCTGGACCCCGGCGATCCCCTGCTCGCCGACGGCTTCGCCTACGAGATGCTGCTCGCGCACGAGCACCAGCACAACGAGACGATGCTGCAGCTCCTGCAGATGGTCGAGTCCTACGAGCCGGTGGAGGTCGATGGCTCGGCGGCCGCGGAGCCTGTCTCCGACGGTCCGGAGATGGTCCGGGTCGAGGGCGGCACGCACAAGATCGGCGCGGGGGCCGAGGGTTTCGCGTACGACAACGAGCGCCCGCGTCACCGGGTCGAGGTCGCGCCCTTCCTGATCGACCGGACCCCTGCGACCAACGCTGCATACATCCAGTTCATGGAGGAGACGGGAGGCGAGCCCCCGATGTACTGGGAGCGGGACGGGGAGGGCGGCTGGGTCCGCACCGCGATGGGGAGGACCGAGGAGGTCGATCCGCGACTGCCCGTGATCCACGTCTCCTGGGAGGAAGCCGACGCCTTCGCGCGCTGGGCAGGCAAACGGCTGCCGACCGAGCCGGAGTGGGAGGTGGCCGCCGCAGGCGCCGACCGGCAGCGCGCCAACCTCGACGAGCTCTCCTTCGGCTGCGCCCCGGCGGGCGCCTACGGCGACTCCTGCGCAGGGTGCGGAGCGGTGCAGATGCTCGGGGACGTCTGGGAGTGGACGAGCTCGGACTTCACGGCCTATCCGGGCTTCGCCGCGTTCCCATATCCGGAGTACTCCGAGGTCTTCTTCGGCGACACCTACAAGGTGCTGCGGGGCGGAGCATGGGCGACCCGCCGCGATGTGATCCGCACCAGCTTCCGGAACTGGGACCTGCCGGTTCGCCGACAGATCTTCTCGGGCATCCGATGCGCGAGGGACGACGTATGAGTGGCATCGACGCCGCCACGGATCGCATCACCGTCGAGGTCAACCTGCCCCCGGGCGGGCCACTCTCGGGCATGGCCGCCGACGTCCGCGCCGGCCTGACCAGCCCGTTCAAGGAGCTCTCGCCCCGCTACTTCTACGACGAGCGGGGCTCCGAGCTGTTCGAGCAGATCACCGAGCTCGAGGAGTACTACCCGACCCGCTGCGAGCGGGAAATCCTGCAGACGCGGTCCGCGGACATCTGCGAGGCCGCCAACCATCCGGCGAGCCTGATCGAGCTCGGCTCGGGCTCGGCGCGCAAGACCCGGGTGCTCCTCGACGCGATGAGGGACGCAAGCTGCCTCGAGACCTACTGCCCGGTCGACATCTCCGAGGAGATCACCCGCGACACGGCGGAGCGGATCGCCGACGAGTACGACGGGATCAACGTGCGGGGGCTGGTCTGCGACTTCGAGTTCGATCTGGAGCGCGTCCCGGTCGGCGGGCCGCGCGTGATCGCGCTGCTCGGCGGCACGATCGGGAACTTCGCTCCTCATCAGCGCGCCGGCTTCCTGCGCCGGATCGCCAACCTGCTGGACCCCAAGGACCGCTTCCTGCTCGGCACCGACCTCGTCAAGGATCCCGCCGTTCTCGAGACGGCCTACAACGACTCCCGGGGCGTGACGGCCGAGTTCAACAAGAACGTCCTCTCCGTCCTCAACCGCGAGCTCGACGCCGACTTCGACCTGGACGCCTTCGAGCACGTCGTCCGCTGGGATCCCGAGAATCTCTGGGTCGACATCCGGCTGCGCTCGACCGCGAACCAGGTCGCGAACGTCGCGGCGCTGGACATGCTCGTGCCGTTCGGGGCGGGGGAGGAGATGCGCACGGAGATCTCCACCAAGTTCCTGCGCCCCGGCCTCGAGGGGATCTACGCCGAGGCCGGCCTCGAGCTCACCGACTGGTGGACGGACTCAGAGGGGCTCTACGCCTTGTCCTTGGCGAGAGCGGCTTAACGGCTTCGCCATCAGGTCGCGACCGCAAGCGGGCGCCCCGCACAAGTCGCTACGCGCTTCGCGCTTCGCTCCAGGGTGAAGCGGCCTGGCGGTCGCTTACACGAACTGCCCGTGGAAGCCGTAGGGGATGTGGTGCGGTGCCTCGGCGCGCGCCAGCTCAGTCAGGTCCGCCGCGTCGAGGACGAGCATGAACGAGCGGCCCGAGCGCGAATCGAAGACGACCGACAGCAGGACCCCGGCATCCTCGTCGGCTGAGTCAGGCGCCGCGACGAACACTGGCTCACCGGGGCTGCAGCCGTCGTCGGCCCACTCGATGGTGCTCCGCTCCTCGGTGTCGACCTTGACGATCCGGTCGAGCCACCCCGACTTCGCGTCGATGCCCCAGGTGTAGCGGTAGGGACGCTCGTTGTTGCGGCCGTAGTTGATCCGCGGCAGCTCGAGGCCCTCGGCCAGCTGCTCGCTGCTTACCTTGCGTGAGCCGAGGTCGATCCTGAAGCGGCGCATGTCCGCCCGGTCGGCGGCCTTGCCGTCGCGCAGGCGGTCCAGGTAGAGGTCCTCGACGATCTGCGCGTTCTCGTAGGTGCAGGCGTCGACGAC
This sequence comes from uncultured Solirubrobacterales bacterium, assembly GCA_963744105.1. Classification (GTDB taxonomy): domain Bacteria; phylum Actinomycetota; class Thermoleophilia; order Solirubrobacterales; family 70-9; genus DASUPK01. The sequence continues at coordinate 221,297 of CAVUSJ010000002.1, forward strand.
CACCGCGCCGTCCTCTTCATACGCGTTGACGTGGTGGAAGCAGAAGACCGGATCGGTCTCGAACGGGCCGGTCGCCTCGCCCGTCGCGCGGTCGATCAGGGTGAACCGGGTGCCGAGCTCCGGCTTCCAGCGGTAGTTCTCGATGTAGGGACGGCCGGACAGGGGGATGCTGATCGGGTTGACCACGAGCGGGAACTCGGCGAGCACCAGCCAGCGCTCGGTCAGGCCGAAGGAGTGCATGTAGGCGGGCTCCTTCACGGGCAGCTCGCCGATCACGCGCGGCTTCTTGCCGTCGGGAGCGAGGTGGAAGAAGCGGTAGCGGTTCCGCGGGCCCACCTTCGCGGCGTAGTTGAGCATCCCGCCGTCGGCGCGGTTCAAGTGCGGGTGGGCCGTGGTGAGCATTCCCGGCGGCTTGTAGGCGACGCCGGCGGTCTCCAGCGTCTCACCGTCGAACTCGACGGGGATCGGCGTCTCGGTCATGGAGATGTAGCGCTCGCCGAGCTTCACCAGGTTGACGTTGGCGTTGTCGGTGAGCTTCGGCGAGAACACGGAGAAGACGCGCGCGAACAGGGACCGGCACGGATCAGTCGCGAACTCCGAGTAGGCGATCTCGCCCTTCTCCTCCGCAGCGCGGTAGGCCCTGGTGTGGAGGAAGCGGTTGGCGTAGGAGACCTCGCCGTCCGCGATGCCGAAGCGGTGGAGCATCGCGAGGCCGTCGAACCAGTGGCGCATCGTCCGGTCCCCGACCTCCCACTTGGCGGGCCCGGTCCGGACCAGCGAGCCCTGGAGCCAATCCGGGAGCCGACCCTCGAGCGGCAGGCGATCGACGTGGACCTCGTCCTCGAGCGATTCGAATCCCGCGGTCAGACCCTTCGTGGAATCGGTGGCGCGCTCCGCTAGCTGGCCCATGGTTCCTCCTGAATAGTGCAATCCGAACGATGCGTACCGTATCGTATTCTGCTCCGCATGGCAACGACCCGGCTCACACCGACCTCGTACGTGGTCCTCGGGCTCATCGAGCAGATGCAGCCCGCGTCGCCCTATGACCTGAAGCGGGCGGTCTCCATGGGCGTGGGCCAGTTCTGGTCGCTCCCGCACACCCAGCTCTATGCGGAGTGCGGGCGGCTCGCCGAGGCGGGCCTCCTGTCCGAGCGCCGAGAGGACGGGGGACGGCGCCGGCGCATCTACCGCCTGACGAAGGCGGGGGAGGAGGCGCTCGAGCGCTGGCGCGCGGAGGCGACCAGCGACCTGTACGAGCTCCGCGACGCGGGCCTGCTCAAGCTCTTCTTCGGCGCCGACCCGACGAAGCTCGCACCCCGGCAGCTCGAGGCGCACGAGGAGAGGCTGCGCGAGTATGAGGGCCAGCTGGAGGAGTGCCTTCGCATGAAGGCGCCCGACGGCATCGTCCACGCGATCGAGGCCGGTATCGGCCACGAGCGCGAGTACGTCCGCTTCTGGAAGCGCCTAGGAGGAGGGGGCTAGGGCCTCGATCAGCCCGCCGAGCCGCTCCGGCGTGGTGATCGGGGTGATCACCGGCAGGGTGATCCCGCCCTCGACGAAGGCCTCGAGCCGCTCCTTCATCTGGGCGGGCTCCCCGAAGATGAACATCTCCTCGATCAGGTCCCAGGGCGCCTCCTCGGCCGCCTTCTGGCGGTCCTTCGCGTTCCAGGCCTCCACCATCGGGTCGATCTTCTCGCCGTAGCCGAGCCAGCGGTAGAAGTTCTCGTAGACCGGCACCGTGATGTAGGAGGAGAACATGAAGCGGGCGAGCGGCTCGACCTGGTCCCGCGGGCCGGGGATGCAGAAGAAACGGCAGAGCAGCTCGAAGCCCTCCGGCGCGTCGCTGAGCTGCTCGGCGACCTTCGGCAGGCCGGCGAGCGGGAGGAAGTTGGTGAAGGCGCCGTCGGCCTTCTCGACCGCGAGCCTGAGCATCTTGCCCCGCAGCGCAGCGAGGATGATCGGCACCCGCATCTCGGGGGCGCGCTCCAGCTTGAAGCCGCCGTCGGCCCGCTCGCCGGAGAGCGCCGTGCGCAGGAAGTCGATGGTCTCCGACATCTTCGAGAGCGGCTTCTCGAACGGCATCCCGTTCCACCCTTCGATGATGCGGTCCGAGGAGGCGCCGATGCCGAGGGCGAAGCGGCCCCGCGAGGCGTCGGCCAGCGCCGCCGCCTCCTGGGCGAGCAGGGCGCGGCCCCGCTGCATGACGCCGACGACCCCGGTGCCGACCCGCACCTCGTTGGTCCAAGCCGAGGCGAGCGTCAGCGGCGTGAACCCGTCGGGGCCGTTGGTCTCTCCCGACCAGAGATCGGTGTAGCCGGCGGCCTCCGCCCGCTTGAAGTGCTCCTCGTTCTCGGGCAGGCTGATTCCGGTGAGCGGAACGGTCAGTCCCCAGCGCTGAGCCACAACCGCGACCCTATAGATGGGAAACGAGATAGGGTCGCGCCATGGACACCTCCAAGCTCGATCGCTCGGAAGTGATCGGCATGGCCGCCGCCGCCCTGCTGGTGATCAGCCTCTTTCTCGAGTGGTTCTCGCTCTCCACGGACCCGAACGTGGTGCAGCGCGGCAACGACTCGGCGAACTGGGCGTGCGGCGTCGGGAACTCGAGCTGCAGCGGCTGGAACACGTTCCCGATCGTCAGCATCCTGCTGCTCCTCGCCGCCGCGGCACCCTTCATCCTCGCCTGGATCGTGATGCGCGGCCACGCTCTCTCCTGGCCTCGCGGAGAGCTGACCGCGATCGTCGGGGTCGCTGCCTTCGTCCTGATCGCGTACAACGGGCTGATCGACAAGCCGCAGGACGGGCTCGAGATAAGCCTCTCCTTCGGCTACTGGCTCGCGCTGCTCGCCTCGCTCGGCATCTTCGTATCCGGCGGCTTCAGGGCGGTGGAGAGCGGCGGCGGGGCACGGCGGAAGCCGCCAGCCACTTTCTAGTTCCGCCCCGTAGCCTCTGACTCGTGGCAGACGCCGACCATCACGTCATCTCGCACGACGTCCGGGATCCCTCCCACCCGGACCGCAACCTGGCGCTCGAGCTCGTCCGGGTCACCGAGGCCGGCGCGCTCGCGGCCGGCCGCTGGGTCGGCCTCGGCCAGAAGGAGAGCGCCGACGGCGCCGCGGTAGACGCGATGCGCCTGATGCTCGAAACGGTCCCGATGGACGGCCTCGTCGTGATCGGCGAGGGCGAGAAGGACGAGGCCCCGATGCTCTACAACGGCGAGGAGATCGGCGACGGCAGCCCGCCGGTCGTCGACATCGCCGTCGACCCGCTCGAGGGGACGACCCTCACGGCGCGGGGGATGCCCTCGGCGCTGTCGGTGATCGCGCTCTCCGAGCGGGGGACGATGTTCGACCCCGGCCCCTGCGTCTACATGGAGAAGATCGCATCGGGTCCGCGCTCGGCCGACCTGATCAGCCTGGACGATCCGCTCGAGGACGTCATCCGCAGGATCGCCGATCGCAAGGGCGGGGCCACCAGCGACGTCACGGTGATCATGCTCGACCGCCCGCGCCACGAGGAGGCGGTCGCCACCCTCCGCGAGGTCGGCGCGAGCATCCGCTTCATCTCGGACGGCGACGTGGCGGCCTCGCTCTTCTCGGTCATGCCGAACACCGGCATCGACCTGCTTTGGGGCGTCGGTGGGACGCCGGAGGGAGTGCTCTCGGCCTCGGCCATCAAGTGCATGGGCGGCCGGATTCTGGGCCGGCTCTGGCCCCGGAACGACGATGAGCGCAAGGCCGCCGAGGACGCGGGCTTCGACCTCGACCGGGTGCTCGACACCGATGACCTGGTCTCCGGCGACGACGTCTTCTTCGCCGCGACGGGCGTCACGGACGGTGATCTGCTCGACGGCGTCCGCTATCTGGACGACGGCCACGCGACCACGGAGTCGCTGGTGATGCGCTCGCGCTCGGGAACGATCCGGCGCGTGCAGGCGACCCACAACCGCCCGAAGCTCCGCGAGGTGGTCGGTGAGCGGTATGGGTAAGCGGCCACCAGGCCGCTCGCTTCAGGAGCGAAGGGCGAAGCCCGTAGCGACTTGTGGAGGGCGGCCGCTTGTGGCCGCGACTTGATGGCGAAGCCGTCTACCCCTCCATCGGCAGGGCGCCCGTGTCATCCGACTCGTGGCGCAACGAGTTGATCACCGCGCCGGCGAGCATCGCGAGGCTGATCGCGTAGAACCAGACCAGCGCGATCAGGATGAAGCCGATCGTCCCGCCGATCCGGTGGAGGTCGGAGACGTTCGTGAGGTAGAGGGGAAAGATGTAGTTGCCGGCCGAGGTGACGAGCGAGAAGAAGAGGGCGCCGGGCCACACCGAGCGCCAGGGCATGTGGCCCTTGGGCACCGCCCAGTAGATCGCGCACGAGATCAGGAAGGTGATCACCAGTCCGCCGACCACGACGATGCCGGTCCGGATGGGGCCGAAGTGCGAGAGCCCGAAGGGCAGGTCGTCGGCGCGGGAGAGGACGGCGCTCTCGACCGTCGGCACGGTCACGCTTGCGGCGAGCAGCAGCAGGAGGCCGAGCAGCATCACGAGGGACCAGCGCTTCTGCTGGACCCAGCCGCGGCACTCCACGTGGTAGATGCGGCAGAAGGCGGTGTCCATCGCCCCCCAGAAGGAGGCGCCGATCCAGATCCCGCCCACGGCGGCCGCGACGCCGATCGTGGTCGAGCTGGCGCGGACCCGGTCGATCGCGTCCTGAAGCGTCCCCTGCTCGGCATTCGGGAAGAGCCGCTGGATGTCGCTGATGACGCTGTGCTCGATGTCATTGCTGTTCACAACCTGGCCGAAGATGAAGAGCACGAGCAGGGCGAAGGGGAAGACCGCCAGCATCAGGTTGTAGGCGACCATGCCGGATAGCCCGGTGATGTTCTCCTTGTAGGCGCGGTTCCAGAAGGCGAGCAGCCAGCGATGCCGCCAGAAGTGCCAGGTCGGGTGTTGCGGCTCGGACCGCTGTCCGAGTGGCCAGACGCTCATGCGTAACGAACGTCCAGATCTGGGTATGTCGAAAGGCGCCCGGAACTTTCCCGCGAAATGGTTGTTCTTCGCGTGGCAGGTCCGCTGCCACGCACGGGTTGTGCGTTGACTTCAAAAAATGAAGTGGCTACCATGGTCACGGACGTTTGAGGAAGACTCGCGAGATCTAGGCGTGAAGAATCATCGGAAGCGCGGACGCGGCCAGCCCGCTCCGCGTTTTTGTGGCCTTTGAGGGGGATTGGAGTAAAGGTTTTGCGTCAGCGGCCGACATGAGTAAGGCCCGCCAGAATTAGGTAAGAGGCCAGGGCGGCCAGGAAATTGACAGACAGCCAGGAAGGAAGAGCGTAGGCGAATGCTCGTAGCTGAGATCCAAGAACTTGAAGAAGTGAAGTCGCTGGTCACCAGGGGCCAGCAGCTGGGCGTGCTCACCTTCGGCGACGTGGCCACGGCCGTGTCCGAGGTGGAGCTGGACGAGTCCGACGTCGAGGACCTGTACGGACACCTCGAGAAGGTCGGCATCGAGCTGGTCGAGGACCTCGATCCGGCGCAGAAGGCCGCCGCCGAGAACGAGCGGTCCGACGGCAAGCGGGGCGGGCGCAAGAAGAAGGCGCTCGACCTGAAGCCCGACATGACCACCGATTCCCTGCAGCTTTTCCTCAAGGACATCGGGAAGGTCCGGCTGCTGACCGCGGCCGAGGAGGTCGAGCTCGCCAAGCGCATCGAGCGCGGCGACCTCGACGCCAAGCAGAAGATGGTCGAGTCGAACCTCCGCCTGGTCGTCTCGATCGCGAAGAACTACCGCAACCAGGGTCTGCCCTTCCTCGACCTGATCCAGGAGGGCACGCTCGGGCTGGTTCGCGCGGCTGAGAAGTTCGACTACCGCAAGGGCTTCAAGTTCTCGACCTACGCGACCTGGTGGATCCGCCAGGCGATCGCACGCGCGCTCGCCGACAAGGCGCGGACCATCCGCATCCCGGTCCACGTCGTCGAGAAGCTCAACAAGATCGGTCGCGCGGAGCGCAAGCTGGTCACCGAGCTGGGCCGCGAGCCGACCCCGGAGGAGATCGCCGAGGTCACCGGCATCGAGCCCGAGGAGGTCGACTCGATCAAGCGCTCGGCGCAGGCGCCGGTCTCCCTCGAGAAGCCGGTCGGCGACGAGGAGGAGTCGGAGTTCGGTCAGTTCATCGCCGATGAGCGCGCCGAGTCCCCCTTCGAGCGCGCCGCCGAGCTGCTCACCAAGGAGGCGCTGAAGGAGGCCCTCGAAAACCTCTCCTACCGCGAGCGTCGCGTGCTCGAGCTCCGCTACGGACTCGGCGGCGAGCATCCGCGGACCCTGGACGAGGTCGGCCGGACCTTCAACGTCACCCGCGAGCGGATCCGGCAGATCGAGAACCAGAGCCTCAAGAAGCTGCAGTCACTCGCGGAGGCGCAAAAGCTCCGCGAAGTCGCATAGCGGCCACCAGGCCGCAGCACTTTGGAACGCCGGCGCAAGCCGGCGTTCCTGTATGTGGGGCGGCCGCTCGTGGCCGCGATCTGATGGCGAAGCCGTCCCTGCGATGCGCGAAAGACGGGTCGTAGCGCTGCAGCACCCACTTTTGCTGATCTAGCTACGCCTGCCCACGCCCGATAGCGAGAGGGATGGGCTTTGACATCGACCAAGCGTTGACCATCACGGTCGAGCGGGAGGGATCGGACCTCCACATCAAGGTGGACTCGCCGCCGGTGGTGCGTGTCCACGGCGACCTCTGGGCGCTCAAGGGCTCGGATCCGCTCACCGGCGATGACACGGAGAAGGCGCTCCACTCGATCGCGGACGAGCATCACCTCACCGAGTTCGAAGAGGCCGGCGAGGTCGACTTCTCCTACGAGCTTCCAGGGGTGTCGCGCTTCCGCGTGAACGCCTTCCGCCAGCGCGGCGAAGTCTCGATCGCCCTGCGCGCCATCCCGTTCGCGGTACGGACCATCGACGACCTGGGCCTCCCGGAGGTCGTCCGCCGGCTGGCCGAGGAGCCGCGCGGAATCATCCTGCTCACCGGAACCACCGGCTCGGGTAAGTCGACCACGCTCGCGGCGATGATCGACCACATCAACTCCACCCGGGCCCGTCACGTCGTGACGATGGAGGACCCGATCGAGTACCTCCACCGGGACAAGCTCTCGATCATCAACCAGCGCGAGGTCGGCTCGGACACCCAGAGCTTCGCCAAGGCGATGCGCCGGGTCCTGCGCCAGGACCCCGACGTGATCCTGATCGGGGAGATGCGCGACGAGGAGACCGTCCGCACCGCGCTCTCCGCGGCCGAGACCGGCCACCTCGTCATGTCGACGCTCCACACCCTGGACGCGACCGAGACGATCAACCGCATCATCGACTTCTTCCCGCCGCACCTCCAGCAGCAGGCCCGAGTGATGCTGGCCTCGACCCTGAGGGGCGCGATCTCCCAGCGGCTGGTGCCCCGCATCGACCGAGAGGGCCGCGTCGCGGTCTCCGAGGTCATGGTCGTCACCGGCCGGATCCAGGACCTGATCCTCAATCCGGAGGAGACGGGCCGGATCACCGAGGTGATCTCCGAGGGCGACTTCTACGGCATGCAGACCTTCGACCAGGCGCTGCTGGGATACGTCACCCAGGGCATCGTCTCCGAGGAGGTCGCGATGGAGACGGCCTCCAGCCCGCACGACTTCAAGCTGATGCTCGCCGCGAAGGGCCAGCGGGCGAGCGGGATCGAGCAGGTGGTCGGATGAGGGATGCGATCAACAACAACCCGAAGGTGCAGCTGGGCGTCATCGCCGCACTCGTCCTCCTGACGGCCGTGGTGGTGCTGCCGTCGATGATGGGCAACAAGGGCTCCGGGAGCAGCGGCACGACGACCAACACCGTCAGCGCCCAGGCCACCGCGCCCAACGGCTCGGTGGATGTCACGGTGCAGACGACCCAGCCGGTGCCCGGCGCGACCTCCGCGGCTGTCCCCGGCGCCACCGGCGTCGCCCCGCCGGCCGCGACCGTGAGCCCGGAGGCGCTCGTCCCGGGCCCCGGCCTCCCGGCTCCCCTGATCGACGCCTGGAAGCAGGGCAAGGCCGTAGTCCTCCTGGTCGTTCGCAACCACGGAATCGACGACCGCATGGTCAGCCGATCCGTTCGGAGCCTGTCGAGCGACTCGCAGCTCAGCGTCTTCGTCGTCCACGCCAACCGGGTGGCCCGCTACTCGCGCATCACCCAGGGTGTCGGGGTGAGCCAGGTCCCCGCGCTGGTCATCGTCCGCCCGCGGAAGGTCAGCGGCTCCGTGCCGGAGGCGCAGGTCGCCTATGGGTTCCGAGACTCCCAGACCGTCGTGCAGTACGTTCACGACGCGCTCTACTCCGGCAAGGACGACCTGCCGTACAGCCCGAGGTGAGCGTCCCAAATGCGGGAGCTGCCTGACTACCTGCGCCCGCTGCCAGGCCCCAACGACGCTGCCGGGGCAGGCGCCGCCGCGGCCGCGTCGCAGCATCCGGGAGAGGAGGCCAGCACCGGCACACCCGGGCTGATCCCGCCCGTCAATCGCGGCCACACCGGCGGCTTCATCACGGACGCGATCCTGGCGCTGGGCTACGCGTCCCAAGAGCAGGTGGACCAGGCCGTCATGCAGTCACGCACCGCGGGCAAGCGCCCCGAGGAGATCCTCGTCGAGCAGGGGGTGATCGACTCCGAGCAGCTCACCCGTGCAACCGCCGAGCGCTACGGCCTCGACTTCGTGGACCTCTCCGCCTTCTCGGTCGACATGGGCGCGGCGAACCTGATCTCGGTGAAGTCGGCCCGCCGTCACGGCGCGCTGCCGATCTCCTACGTGGACGAGAACACCTTGCTGCTGGCGATGGCCGACCCGACGAACGTGCTCGCCCTCGACGACGTGCAGATGGCGACGGGCCTGAACTGCGCAGTCGCCGTGGCCCCATACGCCGACATCGACGCTCTGATCACGAAGCTCGGGACGATGCAGAACACCGTCGCCGACGCGATCGCCGAGGGTGACGAGGACGAGCCCGGGAACGCGGCGCCGACCGAGATCACCGACATCCGGGCCTCGGCCGAAGACGGCCCGGTCATCAAGCTCGTCAACAGCATCCTCGGGCAGGCCGTCGCCGAGGGCGCCTCGGACATCCACTTCGAGCCCGAGGAAAGCGAGATGCGCATCCGCTTCCGCGTGGACGGCGTGCTCCAGGAGACCGCCCGGGTGCCGAAGCGGATGGTGGCCGGCGTTATCTCTCGCATCAAGATCATGAGCGAGCTCGACATCGCCGAGAAGCGCGTCCCACAGGACGGCCGTGTGACCATCCGGATCGAGGATCGGCGGATCGACCTCCGAGTCACCACGCTCCCGACGCAGGGTGGGGAGGGGGCCTCGGTCCGCATCCTCGACGAGGCGGGCGCGCTGCGGACGCTGGACGACCTGGGCATGGAGGGGGAGGCGAGGCACCGCTTCGAGACGTCCTTCCGCAAGCCGTACGGCGCCGTCCTGGTCACCGGCCCGACCGGGGCCGGTAAGTCGACCACGCTCTACGCGGCGCTGCAGGAGATCAATCAGGTCGACCGCCACATCGTGACGATCGAGGACCCGGTCGAGTACCGGCTCATCGGCGTCAACCAGATCGGCGTCAACCGCAAGGCGGGCCTCACCTTCGCGACCGGCCTGCGGTCCGTGCTCCGGGCCGATCCCGACGTGATCATGGTCGGCGAGATTCGAGACGCCGAGACCGCGCGGATCGGGATCGAGGCGGCGCTAACGGGCCACATGGTCCTGAGCACGCTGCACACGAATGATGCCCCGGGCGCGATCACCCGGCTGCAGGAGATGGGCATCGAGTCCTTCCTGACCTCGTCGGCGCTCGAGTGCGTGGTCGCCCAGCGCCTGGCGCGGACGCTCTGCGCGCACTGCAAGCGGCGCGCGGTCGTCGGCCGCGCCGCGCTCGAGGAGGCCGGCTTCCGAGTGGGGACCGACCTCGAGGTGTACGAGCCGGTGGGCTGCTCGCGCTGCCACGGTTCCGGCTATCGCGGACGGCTGGGTATCTATTCGGTGATGGTGCTCACCGCTCGAATCAAGGAGATGGTGGTCAACCTGGCTCCGGAGGCCGAGATCGCGGCGGCGGCGCTCGAGGAGGGAATGCTCACCCTCCGCCAGTCGGGGATGGAGAAGGTGCGCGCAGGCACCACGAGCGTGCAGGAAGTCTCGCGGGTGACCTCCTAGCGGGCACGACCCCACTTTTTGGTGTCAAGCACACCGCCTGAACGGACGATTGGAATCCAGATGGAAGCTGCCGCCGCCCCCACGCCAAGTCGCAAGTACGACTTCGCCGAGATCCTGACCCGGATGTCCGAGGAGCGAGCCTCGGATGTCCACCTCACCGCCGGCTATCCGCCGGCGATGCGACTGCGCGGCAAGATCGTCCCGCTGGAGGAGTACGACCGCCTCTCGCCGCAGCAGACCCGCGACACGGTCTACAGCCTGCTGAACGACGACCAGCGCAAGCGCTTCGAGTCTCAGAAGCAGCTCGACCTCGCGTACGCCGTGCCCGGCGTCGCCCGCTTCAGGGTCAACTGCTTCTTCCAGCGCGGCTCGATCAGCGCCGCCTTCCGGCGCATCCCGAATCAGGTGCCGCGCCTCGACGAGCTCGGGCTGCCGCGGGTGCTCGAGGACATGACCCACAAGCCGAGGGGGCTGGTCCTGGTCACCGGCCCGACCGGCTCGGGTAAGTCGACGACCCTCGCGGCGATGCTCGACATCATCAACGCGGAGCGGGAGGAGCACATCCTCACGATCGAGGACCCGATCGAGTTCCTGCACGGCCACAAGCGCTGCATCGTCAACCAGCGCGAGATCGGCACGGACGCCGAGGACTTCGCCGTCGCCCTGAGGGCGGCCCTGCGCGAGGACCCCGACGTGATCCTCGTCGGCGAGATGCGCGACCTCGAGACGATGTCCACCGCGCTGACCGCGGCGGAGACCGGCCACCTCGTGTTCGCGACCCTGCACACGCAGTCGACCGCACAGACGGTCGACCGGATCATCGACATCTTCCCGGCCCAGCAGCAGGCCCAGGTGCGCATGCAGCTCTCGATCGGCCTCCAGGGGATCGTCACCCAGCAGCTTCTCCCCACGGTGGATGGGGCCGGGCGCGTGGTCGCCTGCGAGGTGCTCGTCCCGACGCCGGCCGTCCGCAACCTGATCCGCGAGGGGAAGACCCATCAGATCTACTCCGCGATCCAGACGTCCGGCTCCCTCGGGATGCAGACGATGGACGCTCACCTGGCGCAGCTCGTCCGCACCTCGCGCATCTCCAGGAAGCTCGCCGAGCAGCGGGCCTCGGTGCCCGAGGAGCTCAAGCGGCTGCTCGGCGCGGCGCCCGGCAATGGCGCGGTTGCCCCGGCGATGACCGGCGGAGGCTGAGATGAGCACCTTCGCGTTCCGCGCCGTCGACGTAGCCGGTGTTCCCTCGCGCGGCGAGGTCGATGCCGAGACCAAGGGGCAGGTGACCGAGCAGCTGCGTGAGCGCGGCCTGATCGTCCTCGACGTCTCCGAGAAGAACGAGGCGATGCGGCTGGAGAAGGTCTTCGACCGCTTCCGCGGCATCCCCATGCGCGACCTGGCGGTCTTCGCCCGCCAGTTCGCGACGCTGATCGCCTCCGGCATGCCGATGTTGCGCTCGCTCTACACCCTCGAGGATCAGACCGAGGACGAGCGTCTCTCCGGCGCGATCGCGGGCGTTCGCCAGGACGTCGAGGCCGGCAGCTCGCTGGCGGACGCGATGGCCAGGCGGCCGCAGATCTTCGACAACCTCTTCCGGGCGATGGTCAAATCGGGCGAGAGCTCGGGGCGCCTCGACGAGGCGCTGGACCGGATCGCGTACCAGCTGGAGAAGCTCGATGCCCTCAAGCGGGAGATCCGGTCAGCCATCATCTATCCGGCCTTCGTCTTCGCCGTCGCGGTGGTGGTGATGCTCGCGGTCGTCATCTTCATCGTTCCGATCTTCGCCGACGCCTTCAAGGAGGCCGTTCAGGACCAACCCGGCGAGTCCTCGGCGCTGCCCACGCTGACCCAGATCATGGTCAACATCTCGGGCTTTCTGAAGGGCTACTGGTTCATCTGGGTTCCGGCGCTGATCGCGATGGTCATCGGGTTCTTCCAATGGAAGAAGACCGACGCCGGCAGAACGCAATGGGACCGGGTCAAGCTCAAGCTGCCGATGCACATCGGGGACATCGTCCAGAAGGCGGCCGTGGCGCGCTGGTCGCGCACCTTCTCGGGTGCCGTCGCCTCGGGCGTCCCACTGCTCGAGTCGATCAAGCTCACCGGCCAGACGGCCGGCAACTCCCAGGTGGAGGCGTCGATGGACGAGGTCTACGCCTCGGTCAAGAGCGGTGGCACGCTCGCCCATCCGATCGAGAAGGCCGATGTCTTCCCGCCGATGGTCGGGCACATGGTCTCGGTGGGTGAGGAGAGCGGACAGCTCGAGGCGATGCTGACCAAGGTCGCCGACTTCTACGAGGCCGAGGTGGACACCAAGGTGAAGGCGCTCACCTCGCTGATCGAGCCGGCGATGATCGTCGTGGTCGGCGGCATGGTCGGCTTTATCGTGATCGCGATGTACCTGCCGCTCTTCTCGCTCTACGACAAGATCCGCTAGCCACTGCGAAAAGCCGAGGCGGCCGCCCGCAACGCGGGACGGATGGCGTGCGTCGCCGTCGTCGGCAGCGTCACCTCGACCTCGGTCACGTCGCCGTCTTGGCGGTGCCGAGTCGTGGGGCCGAGCTCGTCGAAGAGCTGGAGCATCTCGCGGTTCTCGGCCAGGCAGACGCCAGTGAACAGCTCGATGCCGTTCCGGGCCGCGCGGCGCGCCAGCAGATGGAGCAGGGTGGTCCCGACACCCCGGCTCTGCCATTCGTCGCGAATCGTGACGGCCACCTCCGCGTGGCTCGGATCCGCGGGCTGGCGGACGTAGCGGGCGACGCCGACGATCTCTCCGGCCTCGGTCAGCGCGACGAGGGCCTCGTGGTCGGAGTGATCGAGCTCCGTGAGGTAGGCCAACTCGCTCTCCGTGAGGCGCTTGACCGGTGCCAGGAAGCGGCGGTAGACGGACTGCTCGCTGAGGTGCCGGAACGCGTCGACGAGCGCCGCCTTGTCGTCCGCGGTGATCGGCCGGATCGTGAGCGGGACGCCGTCGATGGTCTCCATTGTCTCGGCGGGCGGGTCGGCCCAATTCACAAACTGAGTATCCCGCCCTGACGCCCTCGACGGCACCTACCCGGCCGACGTCCACATGCTGGGCATCGACCTGCTGGCGGTGCCAGCGGCCGCGTACTTCCTCAGGGTGGTGCACGCCCTCTACCGGGGGACCTTCCGCGACTGGAACGGGGCCCCGAGCCTCACCCGGAACACGGTCGGGCCCACGCCTCCGCCGGGACATGACGACGGTCCGCAGGACGGCATGCGGCCCGTCCCGGTGGACGCAAGTACGAGTGCGGTGCCCTAAGCAGTTTTCAGGGACTTGCTAAAGGCGCTGGGTGCGCCGTCGATGAAGGTGGCGTAAAGGAAACGCCAGGGCCTTCGGTGAGAAAGGCAAACCCGTCGCGAGGCGGGGACGCAAAGCACACGGGGCTCCGAGAGAGATCTCAGAGCCGGCCGGGCTACCACCGGGGTCAACCGACTTCGACGGCCACGGGGCTCTGGCACGGAGAACACAGGACAGGAGAATCAAATGATTCTGAAGCTCCGTGAGCGGATGGCCAATCGCGAAGAGGGTTTCACCCTCATCGAGCTCCTGGTCGTCATGCTCATCATCGGGATCCTCGCGGCTATCGCGATTCCCACGTTTTTCAACCAGCGGAACAAGGCAAGTGACTCGAGCGCGAAGGAAATGGCGCACACGGGTCAGGTGGCGGCGGAGACGATCGCCACTGATAACAACGGCTCGTACAGCACGGTGAGCCCGACCACGCTGAACGCGATCGATTCGTCGATCCTGACGGCGGCCGGTTCACCACCGCATCCGTACGCAAGCGCCGCGAGCGGCACCGCGAACAGCTGGACCGTGACGATGACGTCGCCGACCGGCAACACGTTCTCGATCGCCAAGAGCTCCACCGGCGTTCTGAGCTACACCTGCACCGTCCCCGCCGGTAACGACCGGGGTGGTTGTCCGACCGGCGGAAACTGGGGCTAATCCCAGCTAGCCGATCTGCGTGAGGCTCGAAAGAGCTGCACGTGAATCAGAGGGCGGGCCTTCGGGCCCGCCCTCTTTTTTCCCCTCCGCAGTTTCTGGTCGATTGCTAAAGCCCCGCCATCGCCGACCGACGAGGTAAGGGATGCCTCGGAAGATCCGTCAGCGAGTCGCCGATCGCGAGGAGGGCTTCACCCTCATCGAGATCCTGGCCGTGATGATCATCATCGGGATCCTGGCGGCCATAGCGATCCCCGCCTTCTTCAACCAGCGGAACAAGGCCAACGACTCGGCGGCCAAGGAGATGGCGCACACGTCCGAGGTCGCCATCGAGGCGCTGGGCTCCGACAACGACGGCTCGTACTCGACCGCATCGCCAGCGAACCTCAATGCGGTCGACGCCTCGATTCCGACCTCTGCCGGCTCGCCGCCAAAGCCGTACGCGAGCGCGGCGAGCGGAACCGCGAAGACCTGGACCTTCACGATCACATCGCCGACCGGAAACACGTTCACGGTCGCCAAGAGCTCCAGCGGCGCAATGAGCTTCACCTGCACCGTTCCAGGCGGTACCGATCGGGGTGGTTGCCCGACCGGTGGCACCTGGGGCTAGCCGAGCTGCCCTCGTACGAACGGCCATCTCAACCAAATCTGAGTATGTGCACCGGCCGCAGGCGTGCCGATGCATTGGACCGAGCGTGCATCGATGCATCTGCGCATCCTGAACAGAATCCGTAGCGACCAGTCCGGCGTGACCCTGATCGAGGTGATGGTCAGCGCCATGGTGCTGATCATCGTCTCCGCCGGGCTCTTCATGGCGCTGACGGCCGGCAACCGGGCCACGGCATACGAGCGTCACCGCGCCAAGGCCAACGACCTGGCGGAGCAGGAGCTCGAGCGGGTGCGCTCGTTGCGAATCGCCGACCTCTCGACCTGGAACTCGACCCGGCGGGTGATGGAGGACGGCACCGAGCTCGCCTCCGGCGCAAGCTGCCCCAACACCGGCCAGACCTGTTACACGGTCACCTCCAGCACCCAGTTCCTCACCGAGACGGCCTCGACCAACACCTGCGCGTCGGGGACCGGATCCCGCGACTACCTCCAGCTCTCGGTCTCGGTGAGCTGGACCGGCATGGCCGGGCACCGGCCCGTCACCGCCGGCACGATCATCTCCCCCCCGAACGGCTCGCTCGTCCCCAACAGCGGGTCGCTGCTCGTCCAGGTCGATGACTCGAACAGCAACGGCATCTCCGGCGTCACGCTGACCGGAAGCGGTCCCGGGTCGTTCACGGGGACCACCGGGCCCACGGGGTGTGTCCTCTGGCGGAACCTCCCGGCCGGCAACTACTCGATGACCGCCGGCGGCGCCGCCGTCGGCATGGTCGACCCCGACGGCAACGCGCCGACCGCACAGACGGTCAGCGTCGTCGACCAGGCCACCAACACGGTGAACCTCCAGTACGACCGGCCCGGCTCGATCCAGAACATCAACTTCCAGACCCGCACCTATGGCGGCACGCTGGTCACCTCGAGCGCCGACACCGCCGTTCTCTCCCAGTCCGGCATGACCCAGGTCAAGGTCTTCGGGACGCCGGGAGGCGCGCGCCAGACGACGTTCAACACGGCGACGAACCTCTTCCCGTTCACCTCGCCGTACACCGTCTACGGCGGCAGCTGCACGGCCAACGACCCGACGGCCGATGCGACCGCCGCCGGCGCCTTCGGCAGCGCGACAGTGCCGCCGGGTGGGAACGCGACCCTGGCATCGCCGGGCTACGTGGTCCTCCCGTCGCTGCTGGTCACGCTGTGGAGCGGGTCGAGCTCGCTGCTCCCCGGCTCCCGGATCTCGGGAGGGGATGTCACGGTCACCGAGGTGGGCACGCCCACCGGGTGCGGGGTGACACGGACGCTGACCACGAGCACCAACACCAACGGTCAGGTCCCGGTGGCCGGCGACGTCGGCCTGCCGTACGGCACCTACAACGTCTGCGCCAACAACTCGGCTGCGACCGACCGCCGCGTGATCAGCTCGGTGGCCGTTCACAGCACCTCGGGAACGAATCTCGACGTCTACCTGGGCGGCCAGCCCGCGGGGACATGCCCATGACGTCGCTCCGCAGCCAAGAGGGCGGTTTCACCCTGGTCGAGCTGCTGATGACCATGGTCGCGTCGCTCGCCGTGATGACCGCGATCGTCATGATGACGACCACCGCCCTGCGCAACCAGGACCGGATCAACCGCCGGGTCGACGCCAACCAGCGGGTCCGGCCGGTGATGACGCGGATCATGCAGGAGCTCCACTCGGCCTGCGTCGCGCCGCGGATCACGCCGGTCATCGGGGACGGCACGACCAACGGGAGCACGGGAACCCAGATCAAGTTCCTGTCGAAGAGCGACTCGTCGGTCAGCCCGACCCCGGATCTGCACGTGATCACCCTCAGCGGCGGGACCCTGAGCGAAACCGTCTATCCGGCCACCGGCGGCGCGGCGCCGACCTGGACCTTCTCCTCGACGCCGATCACGGGTTGGAACGCGAGGCCTCTGCTCACGAACGTCTCCGCGCCGGCCGCCGGGATGTTCCAGTACTACGACTTCGTCAACGGGCAGGTCGACACCTCGCCCACGGCGGTACCGCTCTCCGCAACCGACGCCGCCAAGACCGCGATCGTCAAGGTCACGGTCTCGAGCTCGCCCACCCGGGGCGTCTCGTCGTTCGACCCAGGCTCGCCGCTGGTGGTCTCGAACTCCGCGGACCTCCGGCTCGAGAACGCCGGACAGTTCCCCAACCAGGACAACCTGCCATGCGTCTGATCCGGAGACGACTCCGCGCTCTGGCCGGCTCGGAGAGCGGCTACACGATGATCGCGGTGATCGGCGCGACCGCGATGGTCTCGCTTCTCGTCACCGCCGCACTGGCCGCCACCAACGACGACCAGCGCCTGATCTCGCTCGATCTGGAGCAGAAGCGCGCGTACGCGGCGGCCCAGGCGGGCATCGCGGACTACACGTACCACCTGAACAACGACAGCGGCTACTGGACCCGCTGCACCAACGTCCCGACCCCGAACGCCGTCAACCAGCAGACCTCGACCGCGAACCGCAGGCCCGTGCCGGGCTCGACCGACGGCTCGACCTACGCGATCCAGCTGATGCCCGCGACGGGCCAGTCGGTGTGCGACCCGAACAACCCGACGCAGTCGATGCTCGAGTCGAGCGGCCCGAACATCGGGACCTTCCGGATCCGCTCTATCGGCTACAGCGGCACCGAGAAGCAGTCGATCGTCACCACGTTCAAGCAGGCGACCTTCCTCGACTACGTCTACTTCACGCAGCTCGAGACCTCCGACCCCGTCACCTACGGCTTCGCCAACCCCTCCGCCGCCCTGACCGGCGCCTACAGCCAGTGCACGAAGTTCCGGCGCGACGGTCGCGAGAGCTCCCCGATCCCGGGGACGAACAACCAGTTCTGCGATCAGATCGTCTTCGTCGGCGGCGACAAGATCGACGGGCCGGTGCACACCAACGACGACCTCGCGGTCTGCGGCAGCCCGAGCTTCGGGCGCAACTCGGCCGACGTGACCGAGGTGAGCGCGCCGCCTCGCGGCTGGCAATCGGGCAACAACTGCACCGGCAGCCCGAACTTCGTAGGGCCGTTCGCAACCAACGCTCCGGTGTTGACGCCGCCGACGACGAATGGGTCGCTGAAGGACATCGCGGGCCCGAGCTTCACGTACACCGGCCAGACGCGGATCACGCTGAGCGGCAGCACGATGTCGATCAACGGCGGCCCCTCCATCGCGGTGCCCTCCGACGGCGTCGTCTACGTGCAGAACGGCGCCGGCTGCACCTCGTCCTACTCGCCCTTCACGGTCACCTACCCCAGCACCTCCGGCTGCGGGAACGCGATCGTCCACAGCAACCCGACCTACTCGGGTCAGCTCACCATCGCGGCCGAGAACGACGTGATCATCGACGGTCCCATCGTCCGGGCGAGCAGCTCCGCGGACCTGCTGGGACTGGTGGCCAACAACTTCATCCGCGTCAAGCACCCGGTCTGCCCCAGCAACAACACCGGTTGTTCGAGCGGCACGATCACCTCGGAGACGGCGAAGGGCTCGTGCAACAGCGGCGTGAACGGCACAGGATCGAGCCCGAACATCCAGATCGACGCCGCGCTGCTCGCCATCGCTCACTCCTTCATCGTCGACCACTACGACTGCGGCTCGAGCCTCGGCACGCTGACCGTGAACGGCGCGATCGCCCAGAAGTTCCGCGGGGCCGTCGGGACGACGGGCGGAACCGGATACATCAAGGACTACAACTACGACGACCGCCTTCGCTACCAGGAGCCGCCGCACTTCTTCGACCCGGTGCAGTCCGCCTGGCACGTGCAACGGGAGACGCTCGGGTAGCGCCGCTAAAGGGCGCGGACCGAGGAGCCGACGAAAGCATCATGTTCCCGATCGCCTCTCTGGCCTTCGTCGGCGGCATCATGACCGGCAGCTTCGTCGGGCTCGTCGCCCACCGCCTGCCGCGAGGCGGCTCGGTCGTCGGCGGGCGCTCGATATGCGACTCGTGCGGGACCCAGATCGCCGCGTACGACAACGTGCCGGTGGTCTCCTGGATCGTCCTGCGAGGGCGCTGCCGCTCGTGCGGGGCGAGGATCCCGGTGCGCTACCTGCTGGTCGAGCTCGCGCTCGGCGCGGCCTTCGCCGCCACCGCCGTGGTGTTCCACGACGATCCGTCGGCGCTAGCCCTGAGCCTGGTCTTCATGGCGATGCTGGCCGCGATCACGCTCACCGACCTCGAACGCCGGGTGATCCCCAACAGGATCCTCATCGCGGGAGCGGTCGCCGGCCTCGCCATCGCGGCGGCCACCGACCCCTCGAGCCTGCCGGAGCGCGGCATCGCCGCCGCGGCGGCGGGCGGGCTGCTTTTCCTGATCGCCCTCGCCTATCCGCGCGGCATGGGGATGGGGGACGTCAAGCTCGCCTTCGTCATGGGCCTCTTCCTGGGCAGCGCGGTATCGGTTGCCCTGGCGGTCGCGGTGATCGCCGGCTCCGTGGTGGGGATCGGCGTGATGGCCCATCAGGGCGCCGCAGCACGCAAGCAGGCGGTGCCGTTCGGGCCCTTCCTGGCGCTCGGAGGCGTGGTCGCCCTGCTCGCGGGCGACCAGCTGGTGAACGTCTACCTGAACGCCTTTGTCCACTAGCCCACCTTCATCAGTCTTGGGTATGGCGCAACTGCCCGTTGCGGCCGATGGGAGTGGTGAGGAAAAGGCCCTCCACCGATGCCCTCTGTGAAGAAAAACACTTCCCTCGTCGGCCTCGACATCGAGTCCGGCAGCGTCGCCGCGACCGAGGTCGTCGGCAACGGCAACCGCTCCGTCGGCCGGACGGCGATCGTGCCGCTCGAGGCCGGCGTCGTCCGTGAGGGCGGGGTACAGGACCCGGCCGCTCTCAGCAGCGCGCTCACGGACCTCTTCGCGCGGCACAAGCTCAGCAAGTCGGTCCGGCTCGGCATCGCGAACCAGCGCGTCGTCGTTCGCACGCTGCGGCTGCCGCGGATCGAGGACAAGGACGAGCTCGACGCGGCGGTCCGCTTCCGCGCGCAGGACGAGATCCCGATGCCCCTGGACCAGGCCGTCCTCGACCACCGCATCATCGGCAGGGGAGAGAGCGCCGACGGCAACGCCCAGATCGACGTCCTCGCCGTCGCCGCGCGCCGCGACATGATCCACCCGCTGGTGCAGGCGATGCGGGAGGCGGGCCTTAATCCCGCCGGCATCGATCTCTCCGCCTTCGGCATGATCCGGGCGCTCGGCCCCGTGGAGGGCGGCACCGACGCGACGGGCGAGCTTCCGATTCCGACCACGCTCTACTGCCACCTCGGCGACGTCACCAACATCGCCGTCGCCCGCGGCAGCGGCTGCCTCTTCACCCGCGTCAGCCCCTTCGGCGTCGAGACGATCGCCGACCGCCTCGCCAGCCGCGCGGGTATCTCCCTCGAAGACGCCCGCGAGCGGCTCATGGACGTTGGGCTCGAGGAGGAGCTCGAATTGTTCGACGGCGACGGCAGCGCGGCCGCCCGCGAGGAGCTCGAGCGCGGCGCGGGCAAGCTCAGCGACGAGCTGCGGATGTCGATGGAGTTCTACGGCGCCCAGGAGGGAGTCACTCCCGTCGAGCGCGTCGTGGTCTGCGGCGCCGGGACCACCATTCCGGGGCTCGCCGACCGCATCCGCGCCGACCTCGGCCTGGAGATCTCGCAGGAGACCCCGAAGGAGCTCTCCCACCTCGATCCCGAGGACGCCGCCCGTCTCACCGTCTCCTACGGCCTCGCCCTGGGGGAGTGACCTGAATGCGCCCCGTCAACCTCATTCCACCCGATGAGCGAGGCTCCGATCGCGGCGCGATGCGAACGGGGGCATTCTCGTACGTCCTCATCGGCGCTCTGGCTCTCGCCCTGCTCGGCGCGATCGCGCTGGCGTTCACCAGCAAGCAGATCTCCGACCGCAAGTCCGAGCTTGCCAAGCTGCAGACGCAGGAGCAGCAGGCCGAGGCGAAGGCGCAGAGCCTGCAGGCGTTCGCCAACTTCCGGGCGGTCCAACAGCAGCGCTCGAGCACCATCACCAGCCTCGCCCAGAGCCGCTTCGACTGGCAGCGAGTCATCAACGAGCTCGCGCGCGTGATCCCCTCCAACGTCTGGCTCGTCCAGCTCGCCGGCACGGCCACTCCGCAGGTCACCGTTCCCGACTCTCCCGAGATTCAGATCAGGGACTCCGTGCCGGGCCCCGCTCTCGAGCTGGTGGGTTGCACCACGAGCCAGGACGCAGTCGCGGGCTTCGTCTCCGCGCTCGAGGAGATCGACGGCGTCACCCGCGTCGGCCTTCAGTCCTCGGCGAAGGCCGACGACGCCAGCTCGATCAGCGGCGCGACGGTCTCCTCCGGTTCGGGCCAGGAGACCACGAACGAGTGCCGGACCACCCCGAAGCTCACGAAGTTCGAGATCGTCGTCGCCTTTGACGCGGTCCCGACGCCGAGCGGAGCGACGAGCGATCCGTCGGTGCCCTCCTCGCTGGCGACCACGGCCGCCCCGCAGGTGGCCGCGCAGTCGACCCCGACCTCATCGACCGGAGGCTGATCGTGAAGAAGAGCGACAAGGCGATCGTCTTCGGGGTCGTGGTGGCCGTTCTCGCGATCGGCTTCTACATGATGGTGCTGTCTCCCAAGCGCCAGAAGGCCGGTGATCTGAACAATCAGATCGACCAGCTGCACGCTTCGATCTCCCAGCAGGAGCAGGTTGCGAGCTTCGCAGAGCAGGCGCGGCGGAACTTCCCGCGCTACTACGGCCGCCTCGTCGTGCTCGGCAAGGCCGTCCCGGAGCAGGCCGACACCGCCTCGATGCTCGTGCAGCTCAACACGATTGCCGGGCGCACCCACGTCAACTTCAGCTCGATCGAGCTCGGCACCGACGCGTCCTCGGCGGGCAGCGGCAGCTCCTCGGCAAGCACTCCGACGGCGTCGGCCGCCTCGAACGCGCCGGCCGGGACCTCGACGACCTCGACCACGCCGAGCACCGGCTCGACCGGCTCGACTGGGTCGACGAGCGGCACCACGGCCGGCACGTCCAGCACGACCTCGACGACCTCCGCAGCCCCCGCGCCGGCGACCGAGTCGGCCGCCGCCTCGCTGCCGATCGGCGCAGTCGTCGGGCCCGCCGGTCTCGCCACGCTCCCGTACACGCTCTCGTTCAAGGGCGGGTTCTTCGACATCGCGAACTTCATCGGGGGCGTCGACAACCTCGTTCAGCCGACCCAGTCCGGCGTGCGCGTCACTCCCGACGGGCGCCTGTTCACGGTCGACGGGTTCTCGCTGAACGGCGGCCTGCCCGGCTCCTCGCCGCGGCTCAAGGCGGCCTTCTCGGTGACGGCTTTCTCGACGCCGGCGACCCAGGGCCTGACGCTCGGCGCTTCGCCCGGCGGCCCCGCGCCGGCCGTCCCGAGCGGGGTCCAGGCACAACCCGCGAGCGCGGTGGTGGCGAAATGAGCCCCTGGAAGGTCCAGAAGTTCTTCGGTGACCTGGTCTACGACCTGCGCAGCCGCAACCTGCTGCCAATCGTGATCATGCTGGCGGTGGGCATCGTCGCGGTGCCGATCCTGGTCTCGAGTGGCTCCTCCGGGAGCGACTCGGTCAGCCTCGGGCCGACGGCTTCGGCCGTGTCCTCCCCCGAGGCCGAGAACGCGGTCGTTGCCTATCACCCGCCCGGAATCCGCAATCTCAAGTCGCGCCTCAACGATCTGAGCGCCAAGAACCCGTTCATCCAGCAGTTCACCGGGGGCGGCTCGAAGGGGGGCGGATCCTCCAGCACGACCCTCGATGGCGTCGCACCGAATAGCGGGTCCATTCCCGGCGTGAACGGAGTCGGCACCAACACCGGCTCCGGCAACGGTGGCAGCGGCGGCAGTGGTGGCAGCGGCTCCTCCGGCGGCGGCGGAGGTGGCGGCGGAGGTGGGAAGACCCAGACCGTCTACAGCTACTACCAGACCGACGTCACGATCGGCGAGGCCGGCGGCACGCCCGTCCCGGCTCACAACCTGAAGCAGTTCCAGTTCCTGCCGAGCGCCGACAAGCCGGCCCTGGTCTACCTGGGAACCGCCTCCTCCGGCAGCCAGGCGCTCTTCCTGGTCTCGAGGGACGTGACCAGTGTGGGCGGCAAGGGCGTCTGCTTCCCGACCGCCGACGCGTGCCAGCTGCTCGGCCTGAGCCCCGGCGCCGGCGCCGACTTCTACTACTCGCCGGACGGCAAGACCTACCACGTGCAGGTCACCAAGATCAAGCACGTGACCAGCTCGAAGCCGCCCAGCTGAGCCTCGGCCCAAGCGCTTCACAAAGTAAAGCTTTGACGCTATCCTGGGCCGCGTGTTCGACCGCGAATGTCCCGTCTGCCGGACGGCCGAGGTCATTTCCGGCAAGTGGACTCTCCTGATTATCCGCGACCTGGCGGACTCCTCGCTCCGCTTCTGTGAGCTGGAGCGCTCCCTGGAGGGAATCAGCCCCAGGACCCTCTCGCTGCGCCTGAGGGCGCTGGAGGAGCAGGGAATCGTCGAGCGCCGCACCTTTCCCGAGGTTCCGCCCCGCGTGACCTACCAGCTGACGGACAAGGGCCAGGCCCTCGTCCCGCTGATCGAGGACATGCGCCGCTACGGCCGCCAGTGGCTGCCGGTCGACGAGCGCGAGCCCGTCGGCGCTGCCGTCTAGCGGCGCCCAGGCCGCTCCACTTTGGAGCGGAGGGCGAAGCCCGTAGCGACTTATGTGGGGCGGCCGCTTGGCGCCGCGATCTGATGGCGAAGCCGTGCAACTCCTCTGTCACGCGCAGGAACGCCCGTAGGCCCGGGCGAATCCCACTTGCATGACAACGCTTGAGAGCACCACCGAGAGACTCGATGAGGCGCTGAGGCGCCTCGCCGTCGAGGCGGCCGACCTGTTCGAGGAGCTGCTGGCGAGCGGGGCGGAGATGCCCTTCGACCTCGAGCCCACCGACGACGGGCCGCTGCCGATGTACTCCTACGCCCCTTTGACGGGGCAGTTCATCGAGCGGCACCTCGCCGAGCTGCGGCGCCTCGAGGCCTTCGTCGAGGTGCGCGAGATCGCCCGCGAGGAGGCCGCGATCGGGTTCCTGGTCGGCCTCTGGGAGGGGAAGACCGAGTTCTACATCGCCGGCGACCGGCTGCAGGGCGCCGTCAACGCTGTGCTGGCGACGATCAGCTCCGACTCCGACGAGTCGACGCCCGCAGGCGAGGTGATCGTTCCCCTGGTCGGCTTCCACATGCCGAAGGACCAAATGGAGCTTGATGGGGTGCGCATCATGCGCGCCGACCTGGTCGAGGACGCGCCGCTCGATGCGGTGGACGCGACCCGCTCGGGGGGACGCGGGAAGCCCGGCTATCTCGCCTGCCTGAGCTGCGGCCTCGCCGCGGTTGCGCCGGCCGCGGTCGTCGCCGACGACCTGCGTCGGGCGCTGCGCACGATGAGGCTGTTCAGGCCCGGGGCCGTCGGGATCGCCTCCCACGGCTGGGCCAAGCGGACCGGGGGGTGGGAGCGGTTCGGCACCGGCGCGAGCCGCCCGCGCCAGGGCGGCTACCGCCTGACCGGCAATGAGATCGGCGAGCTGGAGAGCTTTGCGCACATGCTGAACGAGCGGGGCTCGCGCCTGCCCGCGCTCGACTGGGCCGCCTCCCGGTTCGAGCTGGGCGCAGACCGCGGGTCGCTGATCGAGGCGCTGAGCGACTACCTGCTCGCCATGCGCGGGCTCCTCGAGGGCGGGGGAGCCGCCCGGACGACGATGTCCGCGCGCGTCGCTGCGCTCGTCTGCGAGCCGCACGAGCGCGAGCAGGGCCGCGTCACCGTGGAACGCTCTCTGGCGATCGAGCGAAAGCTGATGAGCGGAGGTCGCTACCGACCGGTGGCGGGCGCCTCGCCGCTGGACGTGATCGCCGAGCTCGAGGAGCTGCTGCGGCGCCTCCTCAAGGGACTTGCCACCGGAGAGCTGGGAGGAGACCTGAGGGCCGCCGCAGACGAGGTCCTGCTCTCCGAGGGTCTTTCGGCCACGCACGTCGAGACGCCGGGCATCGGCGAGACCGCCGAGTGGCGGCTCCCGGACCCGACTCCCGATGACGCCCTCGATCTGTCGGCGATCGCCGACGGCAATCTCGGGGACGAGGAGATCACGGTCCACAGGGCCGAAAGCGCCGATACATCGGAGACGAACCAAATGGACGATTTGTCCGTCCGCGGGGGCGAGGAGGATCGGCAACCGACGACGAGGATCGTCGTTGATGACGTCGAACTTCCCGACATCATGAGCGCCGAAGGCGACCATCGCGCTCCAACCGGGCCCGCTGACGGGGGTCGCGCGGATTGGTTCAGCGCCGGCGACGGCGAGCCCGAGTGGCCCGCGTTCGCACGGCCCAGGCGCAAGGATCACTCGAACCGTGAGCCCTCAAAGGACCGGGTTCGCTACCTCTTCCCGGTGCCCGACGCGACCGACTGGTCGGTCGGCGAGCTTCGCTACGAGCCCAAGCGCTCGGGCTGACTCAGGCCGCGCCTGAGGCCGCCAGCGCCTCGCGCTGCTCCTCGGTCGCGAACAGGTAGCGGTCGATCTTCAGCAGCGCCACCAGGTCGTGGACGTCCTCATCGAGGTAGGGGACGCGGATCACGGCCTTAGGCTGAAGCTCGCGCTGCAGGTGCTCGACGTTGCGGGCGTCTCGCTGCGCTAGCGCCTGATAGTCGGCGAAGTTCTGGGCGACGCGGTCGGCGAGCTCGTCGTCGAGGAGGCCGTGTAGGTCGCCCTCGGCCTCGCCCTCGGCCTCCTGGTCGGCCTCGTAGTGGACCTTGTTGACGATCACGCCGCCCACGGGCAGATTGGCCTCGACCAGCTTGCGGTGGAAGTAGACGGCCTCGGTGATCGGCTCGCCCTGCGGGCCGCAGACCACGACGAAGGTCGTCGCCGGGTCGGCGAGCAGCTCGGAGACGCGCTTGGCGCGCTCCCTGAAGCCGTCGACCATCCCGCTGAACGCCTGGAAGAACTCGCTGAGGTCGGTGAGCAGGTCGAGGCCGGTGACCCGCTTGAGCACGCTCATCGCCATCGAGCTGCCCCGGCCGACCACCTTGGCGGCGACGCCCGTCGGCTTCATGAACATCTGCATGCCGCGGCCCTCGATGAACTGGGTGAGGCGCTTGGGGGCGTCGAGGAAGTCGAGCGCGTTGCGGGAGGGGGGAGTGTCCAGGACGAGGAAGTCGAAGCGGCCCTCCTGGTGGATCTCGAAGAGCTTCTCCATCGCCATGTACTCCTGCGAGCCCGCCAGCGCGTTGGAGAGCTGGCGGTAGATCCGGTTCTCGAGGATGCGGTCGCGCGTTTCGGCGTCCGGGGCGTGCTTGGTGACGAGGTCGTCGAAGGTCGCCTTGGCGTCGAGCATCATCGCCCAGAGCTCGCCCTTCATCTCGATACCGGAGGGCTCGAAGAGCTTCGGGTCCACCTGCCTCGGGGTGTTCTCGAGCTCCTTCAGGCCCAGGGAGTCGGCCAGCCGCTTGGCGGGATCGATCGTCAGCACGCACACCCTCTGCCCGCGAGCCGCCAGCCCGGCGGCCATCGCGGCGGAGGTGGTGGTCTTGCCCACGCCTCCCGAGCCGGCGCAGATGCAGATCCCGCGCCCCCCGACGATGTCTTCGATCGACGGCATCAGACGAGAGCTCCGGAGAGCCGTTCGAGCGAGGGGAGGTCGAGCTGCGGCTTGAAGATGAACGGCAGGGTCTTGACGGGCGAGGAGACGGACTTCTTCAGGCGTTGCAGCTGGTCGCGCTGGGAGCGCGAGCGGCGGAACTCGGAGAGCGCGGCCCGGACCGCGGCCTTCGCCGGCCCGTCGGCCTGTTCCAGCGCCCGCTCGAGCTCCGAGGCATCGCTCTTCGAGAACCGCTCGGGGTAGAGCGCGTTCATGTAGACGCGGTCCACGGCCATGCCGACATCGTCGACGAGCGAGTCCTCCAGCGAGGCGGACTCGTTGACCGGCATCTCCTCGGGCAGCGAGACGATCGCGACGCCGGTCGTGTCGTGGTCGGTGATGAAGCGGTCGAGCTCCTCGGCCTGGGAATGGATCGGCCCCATGCGCGCGATGCCGGCGAAGGTCCGCGGCGTCTGCAGGAAGCCGATCCCGTGCCCGGTCGCGGGAGCGTCGACGATGACCAGGTCGTATTCCTCGGCCTTCTTCACCTTACGGTCGGGCTGGGCGAGCTCCCAGATCTTCCCGATCGTGACCAGCTCCTTGAGCCCGGGCGTGGCCGCAGCCAGGTAGTTGAAGATTCGGGAGCGAACGAGCATGTCGCGCATGGCGCGCACCTTGAGCTGCAGCAGCAGGTAC
The DNA here is from genome assembly GCA_963744105.1 of uncultured Solirubrobacterales bacterium. GTDB lineage: Bacteria > Actinomycetota > Thermoleophilia > Solirubrobacterales > 70-9 > DASUPK01. The sequence goes on from CAVUSJ010000002.1 coordinate 248,381, forward strand.
TCACGCAGGGACTGGTCGGGGTCGATCGAGATCGACCAGAGGTTCTCCGCCAGCTCGACCTCGTGAAAGCCGATCTCGGCGCGCCTGAACACGCGTGACGCGGTCTCCTGCCCGCCGATCTCGCAGACGATCGTCCGCTTGCCTCGATTGGCCGCCGCCATGCCCAGCGCGATGGCGATCGTGGACTTGCCGACGCCTCCCTTGCCGGTCACGAACACCAGTCGCTTGTCGAGTAGTTCTGGCATGCGGGCGGATTCTTCCAACCAGAGGCAGGAAAGCGAGCCTCGCCTGCGAATTAGCCCGCCTAGATGGCTAGTTTCCGCAGAAAGCAGGCTTCTCAAACCGTGGACGAGGCTGGGCGCATGCGCGCCGAGGACCTGGTCGCGCCGACGCCCGAGAAGAAGGATAAGGGCGGCGATGCGGGGGACTCGAAGAAGGCGTCCAACGACTCGCCCAAGGCCACGAAGGACACGGGCAAGGCCAAGCAGCCGGACCAGCCCAAGAACAAGGGGCCGGCCAAGGTGATCGCCTTCGCCAACCAGAAGGGCGGCGTCGCCAAGACGACCACCGCCCTCAACCTCGCCGTCGCCTTCAAGGAGTCGGGCCACCGCGTCCTCTGCGTCGACATGGACCCGCAGGGCAACCTGACCATGTCCCAGGGCGTCGATCCGGACAAGGTCGAGAAGAGCATGTTCGACGTGCTCGTCCACCGGATCCCGATCTCGGAGATCATCGTCCACCGCGAGATCGACGTCGCCGTTGCCTCGATCGACCTGGCCGGCGCGGAGATCGCCATGAGCACCCAGATCGGCCGCGAGCGGGCGCTGCAGAAGGGCCTCGATGAGGTCCGCAACGACTACGACTTCGTCTGCATCGACACCCCGCCGAGCCTCGGACTGCTGACCGTCAACGCCCTCACGGCCGCGGACAAGGTGATCGTGCCGGTCCAGTGCGAGTACCTCTCGATGCGCGGTCTCGTTCAGCTTCAGAACACCCTCACGATGATCCGGGAGAACCTCAACCCGGGCGTCGAGATCGAGGGGATCCTCCCGACGATGCTCGATTCGCGGACCGTCCACGCCAAGGAGGCGGTGGAGATCCTCGAGGAGAATTTCGGCGAGCTCGTCTTCAAGTCGCGGATCCGCAAGGCGATCAAGTTCGCCGAGGCGCCGGTTCGCGGCACGTCCGTCCTCAAGTACGACCCAAGCTCGAAGGCCGCGACTGCGTATCGCGACCTCGCGAAGGAGGTCCTGACCCATGGCTCGTAAGAAGCGCGCCAGCATGCGCGAGGGCCCCCTCGCCGATCTGTTCCGTTCGACCGACGAGTCCGTCGCGCCGGACGAGGTCAAGGTGACCGCCAACGGCGCCGGCTCGGCCTCGGTCGACGTCGCCGTCGAGGAGCCGGTCCAGGAGACCCCTGCGCCGGAGCCCATCCCCGAGCCCACGCCGGAGCCCGTTCCCGAGCCGACCCCGGACCCCGTGCCGGAGCCGCTGCCCGCGCCCGGGCCCGAGCCCGTCCCGGAGCCGACTCCGCCCGAGCCGGTCGCCGAGATCAAGGTCGAGCAGCCCGAGGTCGAGGTGACGATCGAGAAGGCCGACGTCCATCACGAGGGTCTCGAGCGCCTGATGGGCGGCCCCGGCATCGAGATTCGGCCGGCGTTCGGCCGCGAGGAGCCGGACACGTCCTCGCCGACTCGCCAGCCGGTCGTCCCGCGGACCCACCAGGCCGTCCTGCGCGTCGTCGGCGTCGGCGGCGCCGGAGTCAACGCCGTCAACCGGATGGTCGAGGCCGAGCTGCCCGGCGTCGAGTTCCTCGCCATCAACACCGACCTTCAGTCCCTGCAGACCTCGAACGCCGACGTGACGCTCCACATCGGTTCCGAGCTCACCCGTGGGCTCGGCTCCGGCTCCGACCCCAGGGTCGGCTACCGCGCCGCGTACGAGGAGCAGGACAAGATCAAGGAGCTGCTCAAGGGCTCTGACATGGTCTTCCTGGCCTCGGGCTCCGGCGGAGGCACCGGCACCGGAGCGGCCCCCGTGGTCGCCAAGCTTGCGCGCGACATCGGCGCGCTCACCGTGGCCGCGGTCACCAAGCCGTTCGCCTTCGAGGGCGCGCGCCGCGCCGCCCAGGCCGAGGAGGGCATCGCCGCCCTCGGCAAGGAGGTCGACACGATGATCGTCGTGCCGAACGAGCGGCTGCTGACCATCCTCGAGAGGCGCACCTCGATCGTCGACGCCTTCAAGGTTGCCGACGACGTCCTGCGCCAGGCCGTCCAGGGCATCTCCGACCTGGTGATGCTCCCGGGCCTGATCAACCTCGACTTCGCCGATGTCCGCACGACCATGATCGAGGCCGGTGACGCGATCCTCGGCATCGGCATGGGCGCGGGAGAGCATCGCGCGACCATCGCGGCCGAGAAGGCCGTCTCCTCGCCGCTGCTCGAGACCTCGGTCGAGGGCGCGCATTCGCTGCTGCTCTCGATCACCGGCGGACCGGACCTCTCGCTGATCGAGGCGAGCGAGGCGGCGGAGATCGTCAAGGCCGCCGCCCATCCGGAGGCCGAGATCATCTTCGGGGCGAGCGTCGACGAGGACATGGCCGAGGAGGTCTGGATCACGGTCATCGCCACTCGGTTCGACTCCGCCTTCAACCAGCGCTTCCGACGCGACCGGCGCACCGATTCGCGCGAGCCGCGCCTGCCCGACAGGGACGCGGCGCTGCGACCCGAGCGCTACTCCGACCCCGTGGGCGACTATCGGGAAGCCCTCCCCAGGCGGTCGGGCAGCGCCGACGAGCTCTATGGAGACGGAGTCTGGGGCCGTGACCCCGGGCGCCGGCCCACCGAGCCGCGGCCGCTCGACGGCCGGATGCTGGACGTACCTGAGTTCCAGCCCGGCGACTAGACTCCGCACGTCCGAGGGGGATGTGGGGGCCTCCCGTCAGCAATCAAGGAGGGACGATCGTGAGAGGGAGTTTCACGCGTGCGGGCCGCGTCTGGACGCCGGCCATCCTGCTGATCACGGCCAGCCTGCTCGTGGGGACCGTCGCCGCGAACGCCGGTGCCGCCCGCGACGCTCGCGCCGTGACCGCGAAGAAGCACAAGTGCAAGAAGAAGAAAAAGGGCTTCACTTCGAAGAAGAGGAAGTGCAAGCACAAGCTGACGATTCCGGGCCCGATCGTTCGCGCGACGATCAGCTGGCCAGCGGGCGAGGTCGACCTGCATGCGTTCGACTCGGCCGGGAACCGGAGCGGTATCGCCTTCCCCTGCCCGTCGAACCCATGTCCGATGGCGGAGGGCATTCCCAATGCCGTGCACTCCACCGACGCGAACAACGGCGGCTCGGAGTCCTTCACGGACAACATCTTCGTGATCGGCGGCAGTGCGAATCGGGAATTCGCGTATGCGGTCTGCTTCTACGACAACGCGAACCTCACGTTCACCGGCGTCAATCGCCTGGGGCAGAGCCAGTCGCTTCCGATCAATGGCCTGGCCGGTGAGGGCCATGCGGTGACGGTGACCGGCGGCCCGGGCGTTCCGTCGACCTTCTCCTGCCCCGCCTGAGCAGGGTCTGAACCAAGCAGCTGAGAACGGCCGGCGCAAGCCGGCCGTTTTCTTTCGGGTGGCGCCGTCCCTAGGCTCCCCGCATGAGCGAACCGAGGGGAGTCGTCGCCGCGGGGCACCCGCTCACCGCGGAGGCCGGCGCGCAGGTCCTGCGCGAAGGCGGGAACGCGGTCGACGCGGCCGTCTGCGCGATCCTCACCTCGTTCGTCTGCGAGAGCTACCTGACGGGCTTCGGCGCGGGCGGGTTCATGATGGTCCACGCGGGTGGGGAGAGCACGCTGATCGACTTCTTCGTCGCCGCGGGCGGCGCTGACGGGGTGGACCGGCAGGCCGAGCTCCTCCCGATCTCCGTCTACTTCGACGAGACGCCGCAGATCTTCAACTGCGGCTCCGCCTCGTGTGGGGTGCCCGGCAATCCGGCCGGCATCGAATACGTCTGGAAGCGCTGGGGGTCCGTGCCGATGGAACGGCTGGCGAGGCCGGGAGTCGAGCTCGGCCGCGAAGGAGTGCAGCTGACCGCCGGCGCGGAGTACTTCCACGAGATCCTCCATCCGATCCTGGTCTCCTCACCCGAGTCCGCGGCGCTGTACACGCCCGAGGGCCGCCAGTTGGTGGAGGGAGACGTCTTCCATTACAAGGAGATGGCCGACGCCCTGGAGCGCTTCGCGGCGGAGGGTGCCGAGCCGTTCTACCGCGGAGACATCGCCCGCGCGGTCTGCGACTGGGTGCGAGAGCGCGGCGGCACGCTCGGGATGGACGACATGGCCGCCTACAAGCCGATCGAGCGCCGTCCGGTCAGCGCGCGCTTCCGCGGGCACGAGGTGCTCACCAACCCGCCACCCTCGTCGGGAGGCATCCTGATCGGCTACTCACTGGGACTGCTCGAGCGGCTCGGGCCGACGAGCGGGGTGGAGGGGATCGTGGCGGCGAGCGAGGCCGCCAACTCCAGGCGCTCCGATGACTTCCACGAGGGCCTGCACGACCCGGAGTACGTGAAGCGCTTCCTCGACTCGGACCTGGACGAGGTGGCGGCGCGGATCCAGGACGGCGAGTGGGTCGGAGGCCACGGCGGCGCGGGCGGTCCGGACGATCCCGAGGACCGGATCGGTTCGACGACCCACCTCGCCGTGATCGATGCGGACGGCAACTGCGCCTCGGTGACCTGCTCGAACGGCACGGGGTCGGGCGTCGTGGTGCCCGGCACGGGCGTGCACGTCAACAACATGCTCGGCGAAGAGGACCTGAACCCGCAGGGCTTCCACCGGATTCCTCCGGGGCGACGGGTCAGCTCGATGATGGCCCCGACGCTGGCGCTGCGCGACGGCGAGGTCGTGCTTGGGCTGGGTAGCGCAGGCTCCAACCGGATCCGCTCGGCGATCCTGCAGACGACGGTCAGGGTCCTGGAGCAGGGGATGGACGCCGAGGAGGCCGTCGTCGCCGGCCGGCTTCACTTCGAGGCCGGCACGGTGCAATCGGAGCCCGGGGTCGACGAGGACGGCCTGGACGACCTGGAGCGCCGGGGAGTCCCGGTGGTTCGCTGGAAGCGGAAGAACCTCTTCTTCGGCGGCGCGCAGGCAGTACGGCGCGACCCCAGTGGCGTGCTCAGCGGCGGCGGGGACCCGCGTCGCGGCGGAGCGGTCGCCTTCGCCTAGGCGATTCGGCCGCCCGCGGCGGCGCGGCTATTCGAGGCCCGGCAGGTGGACCTTGCCGTTGCCACTGGCGCGCTCAGCGGCCTCCTCCGCCCGCTCCAGCGCCTTGCCCACCGCTCCGAGGGCGTTCGCCAGCAGAGCCATGCGCTCGTCCTCGTCGCGCATCTCCAGCAGCTGCTGCTTCGTCTCGGGCGGCAGCTCGATCCGGGCGGCGAGCGCGTACGCGCCCGCTCCCTCGAGCTCCTCCGGCTCGGGCCGCTGACCGGTCGCTCGCTCGGCCAGGTCAGCGAAGGACTCGCGCGCCGCGGCCGCCGCGTCCTCGTCGATCGGGGGCACGTCCTCGTCCGGGATCAGCTCGACCTCGCCGGTGGGGTACTCGGGCGATTCGAAGCGGTCCAGGACCCGGAACGGCGCCTCTCCGCGGACCAGGATGTTCAGGCGCCCGTCTTCGAAGCGCTCGGTGACGTCGTCGATTCGCGCGGTGCAGCCGATCGAGCGGGCACCGTCGTCGTCGCGGAGGACGATGCCGAACGGCTCGCCCGCCTCCAACGAGGTTCCAACCATCCGCTTGTAGCGCTCTTCGAAGATGTGCAGCGGGACCTGCTCGCCGGGGAGCAGGACCAGCGGCAGCTCGAAGATCGGGAGCTCGAGACCTGCCATCCCCACGCATCTTAGGATCCGGCGATGGCCGAGATCGATTTCGAGCGGGAAGGGCTGCTCGACGGGCTCGATGGGGAGGCGCGTGAGGCGCGTCTGGCACTGCTCAATGACCTGGCGGATGACGGCATCCCGCTCGACGAGCTGAAGCGCGCGGTCGAGGAGAACCGGCTCGTCCTGCTTCCCGTGGAGCGGGTCTTCGATTCCGGGGAGAAGCGCTACAGCGCCGCCGAGATCGCGGAGGGCGCGGGACTCGAGCTCGAGTTCCTCGTCCGGCTGCTGCAGGCCCTCGGCGCGCCGATCCCCGAGGACCACGAGCTCTCGTACACGGATCAGGACCTTGATGCGGCGAAGCGCGCCAAGCTCTTCATGGACGCGGGACTCCCGGAGGAGGGAGTCCTCGAGACCTCTCGGATCATCGGCATCTCGATGGCGAGCCTGGCCGATGCGAACCGGGACATGGTCGGCGAGGTGTTCACTGAGCCGGGCATAAACGAGCGGGAGCTGGCGATGCGCTACGCGGCCGCCGCGAAGACGATGCCGCCGCTGCTGGGGGAGACCCTGCTCCACGCCTACCGGATCAACCTGCGGGAGGCGATCCGCCAGGCGGTCGTGACCGAGGCGGAGGTGGCGCAGGGCAGGCTGCAGGGCTCGGACGAGGTGGCGATCGCCTTCGCCGACCTGGTCGGGTTCACAAGCCTGGGCGAATCGATGGAGATCGAGGAGCTCGGTCAGATGACCGGACGGCTCTTCGAGCTGGCCTCCCAGGCCGCGCGCCCGCCGGTGCGCCTGGTGAAGATGATCGGAGACGCGGCCATGTTCGCCTCGCGAGATCCCGTGCCGCTGATGGAGGCAGTCGTCGGGCTGGTCGATGCCGCCGGCGATGGCGAGATTCCCTCGCTCAAGGCCGGCGCTGCCTACGGCCCGGCGCTGGGGCGCGGGGGGGACTGGTATGGGCGGCCGGTCAACCTGGCGGCGAGGATCACCTCTGCGGCCCGTCCGGACAGCGTGCTCGTCGATGAGTCGGTTAAGGACTCGCTCGAGGAGGCGAACGGGGACCGCTTCCGCTTCTCCTTCGCAGGCAGGCGCCGGTTCAAGGGGATCAGCGGGGAGACGGCCGTCCACCGGGTGCGGGCGGCAGACGAGAAGAGTTAATCCGCGCGTAACGACTCGGCGTAACGCTGGGTCGATGTCCGAGTCTGGAGAGCGATGGCACTGCTGATGCTGTTCGCGCTCGTCGCGGGGGCGGGCACCGCCCTGTCCCCGTGCGTGCTGCCGATCCTGCCGGCCGTCCTGGCCGCGGGCGTCACCGGCGACCGGCGGCGGCCGCTGGGAGTGGTCACCGGGCTGGCGATCTCATTCACCTTTGCGACGGTCGCGCTGGTCTACGTGATCAACGCGCTCGGGCTCCCGAACGGCTTCGCCCGGGATCTCGCCATCGCGGTTCTCTTCGTCTTCGGGATCTCGCTGCTGATTCCGCCGATCGGCGACCGGGTCGAGGCGTTCGCAAGCCGCCTGGCGCCCGGACCGGCTCGCTTCCGGGGCGACGGCTTCGGGTCCGGGCTGGTCGTGGGAGCGAGCCTGGGGCTGGTCTACGCCCCCTGCGCCGGACCGATCCTCGCCGGGGTGATCGTGGTCTCGGCGGCGCAGGACTTCACGGCGGGGCGCCTCGCGGTCGCCCTCTCCTATGCGATCGGCTCGGCGATCGTTCTTTATCTGCTGCTGCTCGGCGGGAGGCGGTTGACGCAGCGGCTCAACCCGGTGCGCGGGCGGGTGCAGATGGCGATGGGCGCCGTGATGGTGCTCGTCGCAATCGCGATGAGCGCGAACCTGGACGTCCGCTTCCAGACCGAGATCGCCAGCGCGCTGCCGCGGTTCCTCGTCAACCCGACGGAGAGCATCGAGAAGAGCAAGGCGATCTCGACGCCGCTCGCCAAGGTGAGCCAGCACGGGACGCCGGTGGTGCCTGCGGGCGAACTCAATCAGCCGGTCAGCCTGCAGACGTATGGCCAGGCGCCCGACTTCACCGGGACGCAGGACTGGTTCAACACGCCCGGCGGCGAGTCGCTCTCGATGAACGACCTGCGCGGCAAGGTCGTGTTGATCGACTTCTGGACCTACACCTGCATCAACTGCATCCGCACCCTGCCCTATCTCGAAGCTTGGCAGCAGCGGTACGGGAGCCAGGGCTTCACCGTCGTGGGGGTCCACTCGCCGGAGTTCCCGTTCGAGAAGGACGCGGGCAACGTCCAGGCGGCGATCCGTCAGAACCACCTGACCTATCCCGTGGTCCAGGACAACGACCTGGCGACCTGGGACGCGTGGGGCAACCAGTACTGGCCGGCGGACTACCTGGTCGACGCTCAGGGGAACGTCCGCGAAGCGCACTTCGGCGAGGGCGACTACGCGGAGACCGAGCGGGCGATCAGGACGCTGCTCCGAGAGGCCGGCCACTCGAAGCTCGGCTCGGGCTCCCGCGCGGCGGCGCAGGAGCCATCCGCCGGGACCACGACCCCCGAGACCTATCTGGGGGCCGCGCGGGCGATGGGCTGGGTGACGCCGGTTCACCCCGGTGACCAGGACTTCGGTGCGGCCGCCGGCCCGCTCTCCGTCAACCAGTTCGCCTACGCGGGCCACTGGGGGATCAGCGACGAGGACGCGAGGGCCGGCGAGGGCGCCGAGATCGACATGGAGTTCAACGCCCGCCGCGTCTTCCTGGTCCTGGGCTCCCCGGAGCAGGCGCGCCACGTCCAGGTCCTCCTCGACGGCAAGCCGATCCCGGCGAAGCTCGCGGGCGCCGACGTCCGCGACGGGCGGGCGACCGTCCAGGCGCAGCGGCTCTACCGTCTCGTCGATCTCCCGGCGGTCTCGCAGCACCGCCTCTCGCTGATCTTCGATCCCGGCGTCACGGGTTACGCGTTCACCTTCGGGTAGGCCGCGCCGGGACGAAAACCGGCGATGAAGGGGGCGATATTCGGGGCGTTGGTGACTTACCGTCCCCCGTGGGACGGAAAGTCACCAATACCGCTCCGGACGCCGTTATTGCGCGGCTCGCGGGCAACCAGCACGGCGTGGTCTCACTCGCGCAGCTCGAGCAAGCCGGCATCCACGAGCGAGGCCGGAGAAGCCGCGTCGCCTCGCAGCGCCTGCACCGCATTCACCGCGGTGTGTACGCCCTCGGGCACAGCGGCCTCAGCGAGAAGGGGAGATGGATGGCCGCGGCGCTCGCCTGCGGTCCCGATGCTGTCCTCAGCCACACAAGTGCGGCCGCGTTGTGGCAGCTCCTTCCCCAGCGGGGTTCGATGCACGTCACCGTCCCAGGCAATGCGCGCAGCCGTCAGGGAATTCGCGTTCATCGATCCCGCACCCTCGTCCCCAGCGAAGTGACCCGGAGAGCCGGCATCCCAGTCACGACCCCATCCCGAACGCTGACGGACCTCCGCCGCCTCCTTCCCCAGCGGCAGTTCGCCGCGGCTCTGCGCCAGGCGGAGTTCCTGGGTCTTCCGCTGGATCCGAGCCTCGAGCCCGACCATACCCGCAGCGAGCTGGAAGCGCGCTTCCTCTCGCTTTGTCGCCGCCACCGCCTTCCCCAGCCCGGTGTGAACCACTCGGTCGGCCGCTTCACGGTGGATTTCCTCTGGCGCGCGGAGTATCTCATCGTGGAGCTCGACGGCTACCGGGCCCACGCGGGCCGCACCGCATTCGAAGCCGACCGAACCCGCGACATGGAGCTCAAGGCGCTGGGCTACGAGGTCGTCCGCCTGACCTGGCAGCAGATCATGACGCGCTCGGCGCAGGTGGCTCGCATGCTCCGCAAGCTCCTCCGCGCCCGCGGTCAATAGGATCACCACATGGATCCCGAACGCGCACGCCAGCGGCTCGCCGAGGAGAAGGAACGGATCGAGCGGGAGCTCGTCGAGCACGAGCAGCCCGACACCTCCGGTGAGCCCGAGGACAGCGGTGACGAGGCGAACGACCTGGAGCAGGCGAGCACGGACAGCGCCCTGATCGAGGACCTCCGCCGGACGCTCGAGGAGATCGGTCGTGCCGAGCAGCGCATCGAGGATGGGACCTACGGCAAGTCCGTGGTGAGCGGCGAGCCGATCCCGGACGGCCGGCTCGAGGCCATTCCCTGGGCCGACCGCAACGTGGACGAAGAGCCCGGCGGGCGCGGCTGACATTCGGCCAAACCGGGCGGCCGGAGCGGCCCGATATCCCATGCTTTGCGCATGGCGAAACCGGCGCCTGAGCGCAGCGGCATCGTCCGCAGCGCGGCCAGCCTCGACGATCGCGATGAGACCTACATCTCCCTGCTGGGCAGACTGCTCGCGGCGATCGTGGCCACCCTCTGGGGCGCCTCGATGATCCTCGCGGGCGCGCTCGGAATGCAGCCGGGCACCACCTGGGCCCTGCTCGCCCTCGCCGCGGGCGTGACCCTCATCCTCCTCGCCGCCGAACAGGCGTGGCGAGTGATCCGCAAGCTCGGCTAGGGCCGGCGCGCGGAGAGGAGCAGGTTGTAGAAGAGCTGCGGCGGCAGCCGCGGCTCCAGCACCTGGTTGTCCACCTGCTGCAGGGCCATGTAGCTGCGGAACGCGAACCTCCGCCAGCCCCACGGCACCTCGTCCGGCTCGGCGCTCGCCTCGAGCGTCCTCACGGTCCACCCGTGGATCGAGGCGAGCAGCTCCTCGCCCTTCACCCGGACGTCGTCGAAGGCGGCGTCGGCACAGAAGCGCTTCAGATCACCGGGGGAGAACGCGTGAACGTCGACCTCCGGCTCGAGCTCATGCTCGTGCTCCTCGGCCGCCTCTGCCTCGTAGTCCCGTGCGGACGCGCCGACCATCCGTCGCCAGAGGGGGGCGGTGAGGAGCGCGGTGCGCTTGGGAATCGCGGCGAGCAGGTCGCCGTACCTGGAGGGCTCGCCGCAGAACGCCACCGTCCCGCCGGGGCGCAGCACCCGCGCGAACTCCGAGAACGCCTGGCGCAGGTCGGGAATGTGATGCAGCACCGCATGCCCGAACACCAGGTCGAAGCTCTCATCGGCGAACGGAAGCGTCTCCGCCTCGGCCGCGGCGGTCGTCACGTCGAGCCCAAGCCGCTCTGCATTCGCCTCCAGCGTCGCCAGCATCCCGGGCGAGATGTCCGTGGCGGTGGCCCGCTCGATGACACCGGCCTGCAGCAGGTTGAGCGAGAAGTAGCCCGTCCCGGCTCCGATCTCGAGCGCATCGCCGAAAGGCGCCGCAGGCCAATGACCCAGCGCCTTGCGCAGCTTGCCGGTGACCTGCTCCTGGCCGATGTCGCCGAAGTCGATTCCCCACTTGGAGTCGTACGAGGACGCCGCCACGTCGTGGTAGCGCTCGTTGACCTCCTTGATCCGTTCAGGGCTCGCCGGGGCGGACACGACGAGGGATCGTAGACGCGCCTACCTGTCGTACGTCGCGATCGCCCGGAGCGACAAGCCGATCAGCACCACGCCCATCACCAGGATCACCCCGAGGCAGACCAGGATCTTGTCCACCACCCAGCCGTCGATGATCAGCGACCGCACCCCGACGATCACGTAGCTCACCGGATTGATCCGCGCCAGCGTCTCCATCACCGGCGTGAGCCGGTCGAAGGGGACGAAGTTCGGTGTCAGGAAGAGGAGCGGGAAGAAGAGCAGGAAGCTCGTGTTCGTCGCCTGCACGTTGCGGGTGGTCAGCGCCACCAGGATCCCGAAGCCGGCGTAGGCGACGCCGAAGAGCGAGGCCAACAGCACGCAGACAATCGCCCCGAGTACGCCGGACTCGATGTGCGCGCCGAACGCGAGCCCGGCCAGCAGCACGACGGTGGACGCCGCGATGCCGCGCACCAGGTCCGCCCCAAGCCGGCCGACGATCAGCGAAGTGCGCCGGATCGGCGCGACCAGGAGCTTGTCGAAGTAGCCGCTGTCGATCTCCGTGACGAGCGCGAGCCCGGTCGTGGCCGTGGCGACCGCGAACATCAGCGAGACCGGCATCTGGAACGCCACGTACCCCTGGCCATGCAGGAACGGCGTCGTGCTGGGGAAGGTCTTCGAGACCTGCCCGATGTTGACCGCCAGGAAGAAGAGCGGGATGAAGAGGGTCGGGATCGTCGCCTCCGGGTAGCGGATCACCTCGCGCACGGCACGACGCCCGAGCAGCAGGACCTCGGTCATGGCGCCACCGCCCGGGCCGCCGCCTCGTCGTGCTCTGCACCCACGTCCTCACCCTCGGCGGCGCCCTCGAGCCTGCGCCCCGTCGCCTCCAGGAAGACGTCGTCCAGCGAAGGCTGATCGACGGAGATCGCACCGACATCGACCCCCGCCGAGTGGAGCCGCCCGACGATCGCAGCGATCGAGGCCGCGCCGTCCTCGACGTAGAGCGCGAGCGCGCCGTCCGCCGGCACGACCCGCTCCAGGCCCGGAAGCTCGCCGATCGCCTCCTGGGTCTTGTCGGGATCGGCGCCCTTGAGGTCGACCGTGACGACATCGTTGCCGAGGTCGCCCTTGAGCTTCTCGGGCGTGCCCTCGGCGACGATCTCGCCGGCGTCGATGATCGCCAGCCGCTCGCAGAGCTCGTCCGCCTCCTCGAGGTACTGCGTCGTCAGGAAGATCGTCGTCCCCGTCTTGTTGATGCTGCGGACCTCCTCCCAGACGGTCAACCGGGAGGCGGGGTCGAGTCCGGTGGTGGGCTCGTCGAGGAAGAGCACCTTCGGCCGGTGCACGAGCGCGCTGGCGAGGTCCAGCCTCCGCTTCATCCCGCCGGAGTAGGTCTTGGTGCGCCGCTCGGCGGCGTCGGTCAGCCCGACCAGCTCGAGCAGCTCGTTGGCCCGGTCGCGTCCCGCCGAGCCATGGATCCCGTACAGCCCGCACTGGAGCTCGAGCAGCTCGCGTCCGGTCTGCACCGGGTCGAGGCCGATCTCCTGGAGCGCGACGCCGATGCTCCGCCGCACCTCATCGCCGTCGTCGACCACGTCGTGACCTGCCACCGAAGCGGCCCCCGCCGTCGGCGGCAGCAGGGTGCAGAGCATCCGCACGATGGTCGACTTGCCGGCGCCGTTCGGGCCCAGGAAGCCGAAGATCTCGCCCTCGGACACCCGGAGGTCGACTCCGCGCACGGCCTCGACTCCGCCCTTGAAGGTGCGGGTCAGGTCTCTCGCTTCGATGGCAGGGGTTTTCCCGTCGTTCGCAGCCAACTTGCATCCGTCCGTGGTTTCCCCGTCTATGACCGGACCGCAGGCCGAAACTCATCGGTCGCGGCCTGCTCTCACTCTACGAGAACCTCGTAGTCCCTAACTTCCCGGCGATGGGAGAAGCCGAACGAACCTATCTGCAGGCCGACCAGCCCGAGGGAGTCCCGCCCCTGGAGCTGACAGGCGAGCGCACGCTGCCCGACGTCCCGGAGGAGAACTACTGGTACCGGCGACACGTCGCGGTCTACGAGTGGATCGCGGAGCGCTGCGCCGGCCTGCGTGTCGTCGACCTCGCCTGCGGCGAGGGATACGGCTCCGACCTTCTGGCGCGAAGCGCGTCCCAGGTGATCGGGGTCGACGCGAACCCCGAGGCCTTCGAGCACGCCCGCGCCCGTTACGGGCGTCCCAACCTGAGCTTCGAGCGCGGCCTCGTGGAGGACTTCGACAAGGACGTGGACGCGGTGGTCTTCCTCCAGACCATCGAGCACATCCACGAGCCGGAGAAGCTCGTCGAGACGATCAGCCGCATCGCGCCCGTCGCCTACATCTCGACGCCGAACCGCCTCACCCTCGCGCCGCCGGGCGCGGAGAAATCCGACAACCCCTGGCACCTGCGCGAATACGACGCCGGCCAGTACCGCGAGCTGCTCGAGCCGCACTTCGCGAGGGTCGAGCTGCTCGGGCTCTTCCACGCCCGCAAGCTGCGAGCCCACGAGCTCGCCGTCAGGGCGGGCTGGGACCGGGTCCATTCCGCTCTCCACCTCACCAAGCCGTTCTACGACCGCTTCACCCCAGCGATCAGCGCCCGCGACTTCCGGCTGAAGGCCGACGATCTCGACAAGGCGCTCGATTTCCTGGCCGTCTGTCGCGCCTGAGATGGCCGACCGCACCGCCGGCGACCTGGCGATCGTCCTCCACTCGCACATGCCATATGTGGAGGGCTTTGGGACCTATCCATTCGGGGAGGAGTGGCTCTTCGACGCATTCGCCCGCTCTCACCTCCCGGTCCTGGACGTCGCCGAGCGCCTCACCATGACCATCACCCCCGTGCTCGCCGACCAGCTGGAGGCGGACGGGGTGGGGGAGAGGATGCTCGCCTTCCTGCGGCGCCACCGGGTTGACGCCGCCGACCGCGACGTAGCGGACGCGGGCGGCGCCGTCCGCGCGGCCGCGAGGGCGGAGGCAGACCACTACACGGCCGCGATGAAGCGGCTGCGGAAGCTGGACGGCAACCCACTGCGCGCCTTCCAGGAGGCCCATGGGAAGGGCCGGATCGCCCTGATGGCCTCCGCCGCGACCCACGCCGTTCTCCCGAAGCTCGCCACCCTTGCCGGGCGGCGCCTTCAGGTGGACGCGGGGCTTCGCTCGCACGAGCGCCGCTTCGGCGAACCCGCGGGCTTCTGGCTGCCGGAGTGCGCCTACGTTCCCGGCACGGAAGACGTGCTCGCCGAGCGGGGCATCGCCTACACCTGTCTCGACCAGAGCGCGCGGGAGCGAGGTACGGCAGCCCTGGCGCCGATCCGGCTGCCCGGCGGCCCGATCGCCTTCACCATCGACTGGCCGACGGTGCGGCTGGTCTGGTCGGACGGCGGCTACCCCTCCGACCCCGCCTACCTCGAGTACCACCGCCAGTCTGCGAACGGCATGCGCCTCTGGGCGATCTCGGGCCGGCCGTACGACCCGGCGGTCGCCGCCAAGCGGGCTGCCGAGCACGCCGCCTCGTTCCTGGCCGCCGTGCGCGACCGCCTCGAGCGCCATCGCAACGAGCGCGGCCGCCGCGGCCTCTGCGTGTTCGCGGTCGACACCGAGCTGCTCGGCCACTGGTGGGCGGAGGGCCCGATCTGGCTGTCCGAGGTGCTGAAGGGCGCGGAGCTCGACGGCGTCCGCCTGCTCACCCTCCCGCAGGCCCTGCGCGAGCACGAGGGCGAGGAGCGCCTCGCCTTCCAGGGCAGCTGGGGGGAGGGGAAGAGCCTCGAGACCTGGGACTCCCCGGCCGTGTCCGACCTGGTCTGGGCGACGCGGCGCTCCGAGCTGCGGCTGCTGCGTGCCCTCGGCATGCGCGTCGTCGCGCAGGAGGCCGCTCAGCGCGCGGCCCGCGAGCTGCTCGCGCTCCAGTCGAGCGATTGGGCCTTCATGGACCATCGCGGGCAGGCTGGCGACTACCCGTACACGCGGGCGACCGCCCACGCTCAGGCCCTGCTGGAGGCCATAGACTCTCCCGAGGCCGTCGACGCACGCGTGCGCAATCTCGCCCCCGACCTGAGCCTCGCGCCGCTGCTCGAGCCCTGACCATGAGTCAAGTCCTGATCCTCTCCTGGGAGTACCCGCCGCTGATCGAGGGCGGCCTGGCCCGTCACGTCCGCAAGCTCTCCGAGGCGCTGGTGGAGCGGGACACAGAGGTCCACGTCCTCACCCGCGGCGGAGAGGAGTCGCCCTCCGAGGAGGTGATGGCGGGGGTCCACGTCCACCGCGTCATGGAGCCGACCCGTCCCGCCGAGCTCAACGAGTTCGTCGCCTGGGTCGAGCGGATGAACTCAGACATGCTGGCCGCCGGCGTCGAGCTCGGCGACCGCATCGACTTCGACCTCGTCCACGGGCACGACTGGCTGGTCGCCAACGCCTGCGACCATCTCGCCCGCCGCTTCGACGCCCCGCTCATCACGACGATCCACGCGACCGAGCACGGCCGCCATCAGGGCTGGGTCGACAAGCATCCGCAGGCCTATATCCACGGAGTGGAGCGCTGGATCACCAACCGCTCCGACCGCGTGATCGCCTGCTCCACATTCATGCGAGAGCAGATCGTCGACGTCTTCGGTGTGCCGGAGGACTCCATCGAGGTGATCGCCAACGGGATCGACCCCGAGGACCTGCAGCCGCACGACGACGACGAGCTGCGCCGCCTGCGGGCGGAGTTCGCGAAGCCGGACGAGTCCCTGGTCCTGCTCGTCGGCCGCCTGGTCTACGAGAAGGGCTTCCAGTTCGCCCTGGAGGCACTCCCCGAGATCATCGAGCGGCTGCCCAACACCCGGTTCGTCGTCGCGGGATCCGGGACGCACGAGGAGGAGCTCCGGCGCCAGGCCGAGGAGCTCGGGCTGATGTCGCACGGCACCTTCGTCGGCTGGATCGGCGACGACGTGCTCCACTCGCTCTACCGAATCGCGGACGTCTGCGTGGTTCCCTCGATCTACGAGCCCTTCGGCCTCGTCGCCCTCGAGGCGATGGCGTCGAGCTGCCCCTGCATCGTGGCCGACACCGGCGGCCTGCGGGAGGTCGTCCCCCACGACGAGGTCGGGCTGCGCTTCCGCGCCCGCGACCCGCAATCGCTCGCGGAGATGACGATCAGGGTGCTGGACGACGCGAAACTCTGCCGCCGTCTCACTGCCGAGGCCTTCGAGCACCTGAGCCGCTTCGACTGGGGCGACGTGGCGGAGCGGACTGACGAGGTCTATGCGGAGGTGGTGGCCCTTGACTCGGCTGCCCGACGGCCGGCGTGAGGTCTATCCCTCGCGCGACAAGGCGCCCAAGCGGCGGGCGCCCGACTTCGGGCCTGCTCTCAACGTCAGCGTGCCGATCTCGTTCGGCCTGCCGCTGCTCGTCATCGGCATCGCGCTGATCGCCGCCGCGGCCACCACCGGCCGGACGATCTTCTGGATTTTCGGAGCGGTCGCGGCGGTGGCCGGGGTACTGCTGTTCGCCTCCGGAAAGAGGCTCTAGCGCCGCTCTACTTGTGGTGCTTCTTGCGCTTCTTCTTGCAGGAGCGCTTCTTGTGCTTCTTGGCCTCGGCCGCGCGGTGATGGCGGTGCTTCTTCTTCGCCTTCTTGCACTTGCCGCCCACGCCGCCGGCACCGCCGTCGCAGCTGCCGACCACGCTCGCCGCTGAGTCGACGGCCGTGCTCGCGCCGTTGTAGCCGGTGAACTCGGCGTGGAAGTTCGGCGGCGGGCCCACGCACAGGTTGTGGTTCGCGATCAGGAGTCCCGGGGGATTGGTGAAGGCGAGCTGGAAGTGGGCGATCGGGATGTCGGGCAGGCCGGCGAAGGTCACCGACTTGTCCGCGTTCAGGCTCCCCTGCAGCAGCAGGTGAAGCTGTCCCCGGAGGTCCAGCCCGATGTTCGGAAGCAGGCCTCCGCCGTTGTCGACCAGCATGACCTGACCGGCGAGCGCCTGGCTGAGCAGCGGCGAGGTGGCGATCGCGTTGCCGACCACCGTGTTCGGCGGACAGTTGCCCGCCGCGAAGTCGGCCGGCGGGCACCGGTGACTGAGCAGGTCGGTCAGGGTGTTCGGAGCCAGGTCCGGCGGAACGAAGACATGTGCGTTCTGCAATCCGGCCTCATCCGGGTCCTGGTCGATCGAGGTCACGGCCGTCGTCTGCGCGCCCTGCGCCGCGCCGCCCACCAGAGCGGTGAGTGCCGGCGAGAAGTCGAGCACTCCGCAGTTCGTCGGGGTGAAGTGCGATGACGCGGTCGCCTGGGTGCTGGACCAGGAGTCCGCGGCGAAGCCGACCGCGTGGTCGTCGCAGGAGGTGGGGTTCCGCATGAAGGGATTGCCGCTGCCCGGGACCGTCCCGTCCAGCTTCAGATCCATCGAGTTGATGTGGATCGGAACCGTCAGCGGCCCGCCGCCGATCAGGGCCGCCGAGTTCGGGATGTTGTTGACCGTCGTGTCGAGGCCGAAGTCGGCCGGGCGGAGGCTCGCCCCGGACTGGACCACCGTGGGGGGCAGCAGCAGGCCGTTGAGGGGCGGAGGGAGGGAGATCGGCAGCGCGTTGATCACGATGCCGAACCTTGCCGGCTCGCCCGCATGCGGGGTGATGTTGTAGACGGCGCCGGTGAGCGTCTGGGGCAGGAGGCTGGCGATGGTCACCGAGCTGGAGACCGTGCCGACCTGTGTGTTCGCCGGGCAGTTCGGGAGCTGGCTCGGATCGCAGAGCGGCGTCGCCTGCGGGTTGCCGACCTCCCCGGGTGGGAGGGAGATGACGAGGTCCTTGAGATCGTCTCCCGTGGTCGCCACGTGGACGTTGAAGTCGCTGTGCGCCCCGGCCTGGAGGTTGCTCGGCTGGGCGCTGCTGCCCGCGAGACTGAGCGCCGCCGAAGCTGACGAGGGTGCAAGTGCCGCCAACGCGGCGACGGCGAAGAACATCCCGATCAGACGGCGCGGAGTGCGCATCCAGCTCCTCCTCTGTTTCCCTGTGGCCTCATCGCCATACCACCCCGGGCGCCCTACCCGAAAACTGAGTATATGCGGGTCAGTCTTCCTGGGGCGCCGGTTCCACCGGATCTGGCCACTTCAACGACTTCGGCACCTCCCGCATGCGGATCACCTTGGCCGGGACGCCGCCCACCACGGCATTCGCGGGGACGTCGCGGGTGACCACCGAGTTCGTCCCGACGATCGAGTTGTCGCCGACGCGCACGCCGCGCAGGAAGCAGGCGCCGTAGCCGACCCAGACGTTCGAGCCGACAACGCACTCACGCATGTAGATGCCCTGCTGGCGGATCGGGCGCTCGACCTCCACAACGCCGTGGTCGAAGTCGATGAACATCGCACGGTCGGCGATCACGCACTGCTCGCCGATGCGCACCCGCCGGTACGAGGAGATCGTGCACTCCTGCCCGAACACGGTCTTGGCGCCGATCTCGACCACCCCCTCGTGGCTGCGGATCTTCGTCCCGTCGCCGATCCAGGAGAAGCGCCCGAAGCGGATTTCGGCGCCCTTCGCGATCTGCAGCTGCAGGTGCTTGCCGAAGAACACGGGACCATCCGTCTTCCAGCGCCAGCCGGCAGGAGTGAGAAACCGGCGCCACAGATACCGCCAGAGCAGCCGGGCGTAGAGCAGGTTGAGCATGCCGTTGCGGCGATAGAACCGTAGGGCGCGGAGCACGGGCGGCGATTCTAGGTTCCGCTCACCTGCCTAGACTCAGCCGCCGTGGCGCCGAAGACCGAGCAGAGCCTCGCCGAGAGGCTTGTGGCCGGGGACAAGCGAGCCCTCGCCCGAGCCATCACCCTGATCGAGAACGATGACCCGGCCGGCTGGGAGCTGGTCCGCGAGGTCTTCCCGCGCACCGGAAAGGCCCGGATCGTCGGCCTCACCGGCCCGCCCGGGGTCGGGAAGAGCACCCTGATCGGGGCCCTGACGGCCGAGATGCGGAAGGCGGACCGCCAGGTCGCCGTCCTCTCCATCGACCCCTCGAGCCCGTTCACCCGCGGCGCTCTCCTCGGCGACCGCATCCGCCTCTCCGACCACTTCCTGGACGCCGGGGTCTTCATCCGCTCGATGGCGAGCCGCGGCGCGCTCGGCGGCCTCTCCGAGGCCACCCTGCAGGCGGCGCTCCTCATGGACGCCTCGGGGAAGGACGACGTCTTCATCGAGACCGTCGGCGTCGGCCAGGCCGAGATCGACATCGTCGACCACGGCGACACGATCGTTCTCGTTCTGATGCCCGGCTCCGGCGACTCGATCCAGGCCCTGAAGGCCGGTGTCATGGAGATCCCGGACATCATCGTCGTCAACAAGTCCGACCACCCGATGACCGACACGATGATCCGCGAGATCCGGGGGGTGCTCTCCCTCGGTCCGGCGACATCGTGGCGGGTGCCGATCGTGAAAACCGAGGCGGCCAAGGGGGAGGGCGTCGCCGAGCTGGCCGAGAAGATCTCCGAGCACCGGGCGCACATCGAGGCCGAGGGGACGCTTGAGGAGCGGCGGGCTCGCAATCTCCGCAACGAGGTGCTGGAACTGGCAGCATCCCGGATGCGGCGGCGCCTGGAGGAGACCGTCGCGGACGATTCATCGGTCCGCGAGCTCCTCGAGCGAGTCGTGAGACGGGAGATCGATCCGGCCAGCGCGGCCAAGGATCTACTGGAGCGTGAGGATGGCTGAGGGGAAGGAGAGGGGCTCAGGGTCGCTGCCGACCCTCGACGAGGCGCGGACCTGGGACGGCATGCAGATCGACGGCCTCGGGAACAAGACGCTCGGCCGGATCGCCGGCATCCACGTCGACGTGGAGGACGGCGAGCCCCGCTGGGCGCTGATCAGGCTCGGCCCGCTCGCGGGCTGCACGGCGATCCCCTTCGAGCACGTCGCCGAGGGCGCCGGCCGGCTCTGGGCCGCCTACGACCGCGACTGGATCCGCGAGGCGCCGCGTTTCCGTCCGAACGAGTCCTTGACGGCGCTCCAGGAGCTCGAGCTCTGTGCGCACTGGGGCGTCCGCGAGCAGCAGGGCAGGGCGGCCGAGGTGGCCGGGCAGGGCGAGGACGAGATCACCGCGGTCCCGGCGGACGAGTAGCTGCGCGACCGTTCCGCGACGAGATATCTCTGCGTTTGGCGCCTTTCTTCGGCTATTCCGAACAAAGGCGCCCAAGACCGCCGCTTCTCGTCCAAAGCGGCTATTTCGCCGGTGTGACCGCCGCTAGACCGGCAGGAGGCTCGCCTTCTTCTTGCACTTCTTGAGGCGCTTGTGCGACCAGTGGTGCTTGTGCGCCCGCTTCTTGCAGCTCGCGAGGGCTGCGGCGCGCTCACCAGAGGGCTCACCAGAGGAGTTGTTGTACGTAAGCGTGATTGACGGAGTGCCGCTGCTATCGAGCAAAAGCACCTGGTTGGCCACGCCCGCAGAAAAGGAGTGACGTGGGAAGGGAACGGGATATAAATGAACAATAGTTGCAAATATGTGCAGGGATAAGAATAATTTATCAGAAATATTTTAGAATTTTAAAGGAGCTCGAGCCGCCTCCGCCGCCGCCGCCCGGAAAGCCGTTCGCCGAACCGGCGCCGCCTCCGCCGCCGCCGTAGGTCCCGCCGCCGCCGCCGCCGCCGGCACCCTCGTTGCTGCTCATGAAAGTCGCGTTGCCCCCCGCGCCGCCGGTCCCGAGCGTGCCCATCGAGCCATTGCCGCCAACCCCGCCGCCAGTGGTTGTTTGTCCTGCACCGCCACCAGCGCCCCCTCCGCTGCCGTTGCTCCCGGAGTTCCCGGCGGCGCCGCCCGCGCCACCGGTGCTGAGGCCGCCGCCTCCGCCGCCGCCAGCGGCGGTGATGAGGCGGGAGTTGAGTGACGTGCCCACACCCGCCGCGTACGAGAGGGTCCGAATATCGGAGCTGCCGCCGCCTCCGCCGCCGCCTCCGTCGGTGGCGGCGCTACCCGGTCCACCGCCGACTCCGCCGCCAGTGAATCCTGGACCACCGCCGTTCCATCCACCGATGCTTGCGGCGCCAAAGCCCGCATTGCCGCCCACGCCACCAACCTCGACGTAGAGCGTTTGGCCGGGAGTGACGCCGAGGTCTCCACTCGCCATGGCAGCCGCGCCTCCATTGTTGCTGGCCAGGTCGCCCTTTCCCCCGTGACCGCCAATCGCAATCAGCATGGATGCTCGTCACTCCGGCGGGAACCGTGAACACCTGCTCGGTGTGGGTGAAGCTGAAGGTCCGCGGCCACGGCGGGGCAGGGTACCTGTGGAAGGAATGTGCGGTTGTGCATATAGTCCCGCTGCAGGGCTATGGGGGCGGTCGCGAAGGCACTGTGGTCGCGGTCCCACCCAATTCGAAAGAGGAGAGGGATCAATGGGTAAGAAGCTACGCGCAAAGCTCACCACGACCCGCGGGCTGGTCGTGATCGTGGGACTGATCGTCGCCCTCGCTTGGGCTATGCCCGCGGTGGGTGCCAGCCCCCTGAAGCTGGCGAAGAAGGCACTGAGCAAGGCGACGACTGCGCTGGACACCGCGAACCAGGCGAACAGTGCGGCCAAGGGCGCTCAGTCAACCGCCGACCAGGCGCTGAGCAAGGCCAACGGGATCGTGCCCGGCCCGCGCGCGTACGCGCGGATGGACAATCCATGCTCAGTATCGAGTGCGTGCACAATCGACCATGCAAAGGGGATATCGGGGATCCGACAGTCCTCAACGGGCGGCATCTACTGCATCACCGCTCCCGGCCTCAGTCCCAACACCGACGCATGGTTGGCCTCGGTTGACGACGGCGACACCGGCGGCGGCGGCTCAAACGCCCAAGCTCAGCCAAACACTAACGGCATCGGCTGTAATGCCGGCGAGTTCGAGGTGCGAACAACAAAGATCTCGGACGGAACCAACCGAACGGACGTAGCGTTCTTCGTCGTGATTCCTTAGCAGCTCAGAGTCTGTTGCGACGCACGTACGGCCCGCTCAGGCGGGCCGTACGTCTTCAAAGTGAGGCACTGCTCTTTAGCGCGAAAAGCGGGAGCGCCCGCTCAAACCGCTGCTTTCCATGCAAAGCAGCGGTGCAGAACGCCACTCAGAGCCTGCTGATGATGAGCGGGGAGCTATAGCCGCTTCTCGTTCGAAGCGGCTACTGGCTCAGCGCCGCTTGCGCAGCGCAACCTCGTAGAAGCTGACACCCGACCGCTGTCCATCGGGATTCGGGGGAGTCATTGCGTTCAGGGCTTCATCTCCGCGCCGCAGCTCATCCTCGGTCTCGTAGATCGTGATGCCGATGCCCTTCTTGTTCTCACGGTCGACAAGCATCCACATCTCCTTCGCCCCTTCGAGGCCAGCTGGTGGCGACTCCCAGTTCTCCTCGACTCTTGCTTTGACTGCTTCGACCGCTTGATCAACGTCACCGGCACCTTCAAAGCTGGCGATGCGCGCGTACATAGCTCCTCCTGTCTTTAGGTCCCCACTCTTCCGACCCTAGTGAATGAGGCAGCGCTGCTTCTCGTCCAAAGCGGCACTTCTCTCAATCCGCGCAGGCTGGGCCACCATCAGCATTGAAGTCCTCGGGGAGGATGCTGTCGGTCGCGAACCGATCGGCTTCCTCGCTCATGTTGGCCCGGATGACGGCGCGAAGGTCCTCCCTCAGCTCCTGGTCGCCCCGTTCTATCTCGTCCATGTAGCGGTCGACCTCGTCCTGGGAGTAGCTGCCCCGGCCCCACCATTCGCATTCGGGGCAGCGGAGCTCCACGTCCCAGCAGCCCTCGCCCTGCTCGTGCCAGTTGACGGGCTGTGCCAGAATCGAGCCGCAGTTCGGGCAGCAATGCATGCCCTTCGCCGCCTGCTTCTTCCTCTGGAAAGCCATGCGATCCTTCGCCTCTTCAGGCGTTCCTTCGCCTATACCCATAGACAGCGCGCTAGTGCGTCGAATGGGTACGGGTGGCGGAGGGTCGAACCATACGCAACCCGGCCCGGGTTGGCTCTGAGCGAGAAAGAGTGGGTTGACGCGCGGACTTACTCCCGGAGCCCGGCGACTTCGAGGGCGTCGCGCTGGTCAAGGAACCCGCGCAGGCTGACAGCCCTGCCTTCTCTCAGCTCGACGATCCACGCCCAATGGTCATCGACTTCGATCCCGCTCACCCGCCCGCGACCTCGCACATCACCGAGGACCAGAACGCGGTCGCCCAGGTCGCGGAGGTCTGTGGCCTCAAACCGGAACGATTCCCAACTCTCGGCCACGTCGCGGAAGAACTCACGGATGCCGCTCGCGCCCGCGTAGTAGGCCGCTCCTCCGCCCACCTGCACGAGGTGCATCTCGAAGCCCGGATCGCTGGCGGCAATCATCGTCTCAGGATCTCCGGGGATGGTCATCAGCGCGAAGGCACCACGGACAAGCTCCACGTTCTCCTGCGACATCGCCTACGCAGTATCTCCCGACGGAGTGCCGCTTTCCATGCAAGCGCCGCTTCTCGTCCAAAGCGGCTACTCCGACGGACCGGCAGCTGCGAGGGCATCTCGTTCGCTCAAGAAGGCACCGAACCAGGTGCATTTCCGATGCTGCCAACGTGCGGCCACCCAGAACGTCTGCTCAAAAGGCACGACGCTCGCGGTTCCCTGGCCGCTAGTGCGCACGGCAGTGAGGATCAGGCCATCGCCAAGATCGCGCACCTCGACGACGTCGGCGGTCAGGTCGGGGATGCCTCCGACCACGTTCTTCCACCAGCGAAGCATCCCAGGATGGCCCTCGTAGCCACCTTTGGCCAGCTGGGGCTGGAACCTCACGTCCTTAGCCATCAGCGCCAGGAACCGATCCAGATCCCTTCCGTTGACGGCGTCAACCGCGCGCTGTGCCAGCTCCATGTTCTCGGACATCGCCGAGGCAGTATCGCGCTCTGAACCAGCGCTTTCCATGCAAAGCGGATAGCCGCTTCTCGTCCAGAGCGGCTGCTTCTGACTACTCCGACAGCCCGGCGGCTTCGCGCCGCGGTTGTCCTAATCCTCCTCCGTCCAGTCCCGCCGACCCGAATCCTTGCCGCTTACGCGGTCCAGGATGTGCGTCCATCGGCTTGGCTTGACGCCCGGCTCACGCAAGCGTAGGGCGGGGGCCCCGCCGTTCGGCTCAGGGAGCGTCGCAGCCGCCGCGGCATCGATGCGGAGGTCAACCCCGTGCTCATGCAGCAAGTTGACCTGGTCGGCGGCAACGAAGCGCCGGCCTTTCTCGGCCCTCATCACGATTCCGTGGAAGATGTCCTCCTCGGGAGCGGCGATGACGTGGTCCACCGTTCCCACCTGCTCGCCATCCGAGCTGTAGACAGGCACACCCCGATCCAGCACCTCGTAAGCGATCGGCAGGCCTTCATCCATCTAGCGAACAGTACCTTCGCCCAAGCCGCGCGGTGCATGTAGTGAAACCTGCCAACGCCAAACCGACGCTTTCCATGCAAAGGAGCGCCCGGGGCTCCGCGGCATTGCGGTCGGCTAGACGCCGAGCTGCCGCGCGATCACCATCTGCTGCACCTCGTCGGTGCCCTCGCCGATGGTGAGGATCTTCGCGTCGCGATAGAAGCGGCAGACGGGGTATTCCTCGATGTAGCCGTAGCCGCCGTGGATCTGGACGGCCTCCTCGGTCGCTCGGACCGCGAGGCGGCCCGTGATCAGCTTGGCCTGTGCGGCCGTGAGCGTGAAGGACTCGCCGCGGTCCTTCTCGATCGCAGCACGGTGGACCAGCAGTCGGGCGGCCTCGATCTGGGCCGAGAGGTCGGCGATCTTCGCCTGGATCGCCTGGAACTTGCCGATCGGCTGGCCGAAGGCGTAGCGCTCCTTGGCATATGAGATCGCCTCGTCGAGCGCGCCCTGAGCGAGCCCGACGCCCATCGCCGCGACGCCGATCCGGCCGCCGTCGAGGATCGCCAGGAACTGCTTGAAGCCCTGACCGCGCGGCCCGAGCAAGTTGCCCTCCGGCACGCGGCAGTCGTCGAAGGTGAGCGGCCTGGTGTCCGAGGCGTTCCAGCCCATCTTCCGGTAGGGCTCGCCGGCCTCGTAGCCGGGGGTCCCGTTCGGGACGATGATGTTGGAGATCTCCTTGGTGCCGTTCTCCCGGCCGGTGACCGCCGTGATCGTCACGCAGCCCGAGATGTCGGTCCCCGAGTTGGTGATGAACTGCTTGGAGCCGTTCACGACCCATTCGCCTCTGTCGAGCTCGGCGCGGGTGTGGGTGTTGCCGGCGTCGGAGCCCGCCTCGGGCTCGGTCAGGCCGAAGGCCGCGAGCTTCTGCCCGCTGCAGAGCTGCGGCAGCCAGTCGTCCTTCTGCTCGTCGGTGCCCCACAGGTAGATCGGCATCGTCCCGAGCGAGGTGTGGGCCGCCATCGTGATCGCGACCGAGGAATCGATCCGGGTGAGCTCCTCAACGGCGAGCGCGTAGGCCAGCGTGTCCGCGCCGCCACCGCCGTACTGCTCGGGGAAGGGGATGCCCATCAACCCGAGCTCGCCCATCTTCGCGACCAGCTCGTAGGGGAACGCCTTGGTGCGGTCGAGCTCCTCGGCGACCGGCTTCACCTCCTGATTGGCGAAGTCGCGGACGGTGTCGCGCAGCAGCCGCTGCTCGTCGGTCAGATCGAAGTCCATGGGGCGGGGGAGTCTAGGAACCGCGGCTAGGCGACGGCCTCGAGAGCGGCCTTCTTAATGCCAGGTCCATCAATCGCCTTCGCCTCACGAACCTCGAGGTGCTTGCCGCACTTCGTGCAGATCCGCCGGTCGTCGATCCGGCCGCCGCACTCCTTGTGGACGACGATCGACGGCGGGCCGTCGGTCGCGGGCTCGTACTTGTCGCCCCAGTACATGAGGGCGATCATCACCGGCCAGAGGTCAAGGCCCTTCTCGGTGAGGAAGTACTCGTAGCGCTCGGGGCGCTCGCTGTAGGGACGCCGCTCGAGAATGCCCTCGTCGACCATGCGCTGCAGGCGGGCGGTTAGGACGTTGCGGGCCACGCCGAGCGAGCGCTGCATCTCCGAGAACTTCCTGCGCCCGTGGAAGATCTCCCGAACCACCAGCAGCGTCCAGCGCTCCCCGACCAGCTCGAGGCTGCGGGCGATGGAGCAGGTCTGGCCTTCGTAGTCGTTGCCGAGCACGACTGTGATGTTCGCACACTCGGTTGCGTCATGCAACTCACGCTGATAGGGTGCCGCCCATTGGAGGTTGCGTGAAGCAACCAACACCACCGAAAGAGGCGCGGTCATGAGAGCACTGCGAATCGAATTCCATCCGGAGCAGGTCAGGATCAGTCCCGAGGAGATCCTCGCCGATCTCAGCTACCCGGCCCGCAAGGATCGGGATGACGGCGGGCGCAAGCGCGCCCGCCGCCGCCGCCGAGGGCGGGCGTGAGCGTCGAGGCGTCCGAGGGGACTCGCACCCGCACGATCACCTGGCAGGACCCGGTCGCCAGCGCCGCGGTCGGCGCGCAGATGGCCGGCCTCGACTACGTCCGCGCGATTCAGTCCGGCGAGATCCCGCCGCCGCCGATCGCGGTGGTGATGAACTTCTCCATCGAGTTGCTCGCGGACGGCAGGGCGATCTTCGTCGGCGATCCTGGCGAGGAGCACTACAACCCCATCGGCGTCGTCCACGGCGGCTACGCGTCGACGATCCTCGACTCCGCGCTCGGCTGCTCGGTGCACACGACGCTTTCCGCCGGGACCGCGTACACGAGCCAGACCCTCGAGGTGAAGTACCTGCGCCCGATCACTCGCGACACCGGCTCGGTCCGGGCCGATTCGGTCGTGATCCACAGGGGACGCAAGACCGCGACGGCTGAGGCGAAGCTCACCTCGGTCGAGACCGGCAAGCTGCTCGCGACCGGCACCAGCACCTGCCTGCTGTTCGAGCTGTAGCCCGGCCTACGATCGGGGGGTGAGCAGCAACGGCAGGGCCCCAACGATCCGTCTCGGCCGGATGGTCGAGGACGGAGTGGCACCGAGCATCTTCGGGCTGATCGAGCGCGGTATCGCGCGTGAGCCCGAGCTGGCCGCCCAGATGCGCGGTCGCGTCGTCTTCCGCTTCGCCGAGGACTTCTCGCCCCTCCGCATCCACTTCAGGCCGCGCAGCGTCGTGGTCGAGGACGGCGACTCGCGCAAGCCCGACCTGGTGATCACCGGGCGGCTCCCGGACATCGTCCACTTCGCGACGGTTCCGACTCTGCAGGGCCGTCTCCACGGCGTCCCGGATCCGCGCAGGCCAAGAGGCCGGAGGGCGCTCGCCCGACTCGCCAGCGGGCGGGTCAGGATCGAGGGCGACCGCGTCCTCGGCCGCCGGCTGCTGCGGCTGCTCGCGGTCTAGCTCAGCCCTTCCGCTTCTTCTTTTTCTTGCACTTCTTCTTGGCCGACTCCGCCGAGCGGTGCTTCTTCTTGTGCTTCTTGCACTTCTTGACCGCCGGAGCGGGCGGCGCCTGGCAGTTCGCGCTGGCCCCGATCGCTTTGACCTCCGAGTCGCTCAGAAGCCCGCTGAAGACGCGGATGCAGGACACCGCCCCGGCAGAGTCCTCATTTTGAGTGCCGCCGGCGTCGTTGTCCTTGAAGAACCGCAAGGTGTCGGAGACGACCGGGATCGTCTGGTCCGCTTGCGCCGCTTGCGCCACCAGGGCGCCGTTGACGAACACCTTCAGTTGTGTCGGTGGGGCGCTCGTCACCGCGACCGTCGCATAGGTGTTGGGGGCGAAGACGATCTGCGGGCTGTCCACATTGGCACCATCGGGATAGATCTCGACCCAGCGATCGCCGCAACCACACGAGCCTTCCCCACGTCTTCTCCCTCCGTTGACCCCTGTATCGAACCGCCGCCGACCCTAATCGGCGGACAGCGACCGCGCAAGGTCAATAAGCAGTCTGGTCCCGAAGCCGCTCGGGCCCTTGCCCGTGTACTCGCGGCCCACGTCCCAGGCCGTCCCCGCGATGTCGAGATGAACCCAGGGCTTCTCATCGACGAACTCCTCGAGGAACGATCCGGCGTAGATCGTCGAGGCCTTGCGCTTCGACGAGGCGTTGGTGAGGTCCGCGGCCGTGCCCTTGGTGAGGTCCTTGTACTCGGGGTGGAGGGGGAGCCGCCAGGCGAGCTCGCCGGTCCGGCTCGCGGCGCCCTCGACGTCCGCGGCGAGCGCGTCGTCGTTGGAGATCAGTCCCGCGTAGGTGGAGCCCAGCGCGATGATCACGGCGCCGGTCAAGGTGGCGAGGTCGACGATGCGGTCGGCGCCGAGCTCGACGGCGTACGAGAGGGCGTCCGCGAGGATCAGGCGGCCCTCGGCGTCGGTGTTGTTCACCTCGACCGTCTTGCCGTTGAGCTGGGTGATGATGTCTCCCGGCTTCACGGCCGTCCCGCTCGGCATGTTCTCGGTCGAGGGGATGACCGCCAGGATGTTGATCGGGACCTCGAGCTTGGCGATCGCTGAGACCGCCTCCAGCACGGCGGCCGCGCCCGACATGTCCATCTTCATCTCGTGCATCCCGCCTGACGGCTTGATCGAGATGCCGCCCGAGTCGAAGGTGACGCCCTTGCCGACCATGGCGAGCGTCTCGCCGTCGCCACCCGCCTCGTAGCGGAGCACGATCAGCTGCGGCTCCTCCGCCGAGCCCTGGGAGACGGCGACCAGGCCGCCCATTCCCTTCTCCTTGACCTCATCGCGGCCCATCACCTCACAGGTGACCGACGAGTGCTCGTCGGCGATCGCCTTGGCGCGCCCCGACAGATAGGAGGGGGTGACGACGTTGGAGGGCAGGTCCTGCAGCTCGCGGGCGAAGTTCTCGGCCTCCGCGGCGACCCGCGCGGCCTCGACCGCCTCGCTCAGCTCGTCGTCGCCGATGACGGTCAGCTCCTCGAGGTGCTTCGAGGAGCTCTCCTCACCGTCCTTCTTCGACTTGTACCGGTCGAACCGGTAGGAGGCGAGGATCGCTCCCTCGACCGCCGCAGTCGCCAGCGCCCTCGGCTCCTGTGCATCCGGGCCGGCGAGGGTCATCGAGGTGACGTCCATCGAGTCGGCCGTACGCGCGGCGATCGCGGCGGCGACCCGGGCCCGCTCGGGCTCGAACTCGTCGCGACTCCCGAGGCCCACCACGAGCGCGCGCTGGGGCTTATCGGGATGGACCAGCGAGGTCTTCTTGTAGCCGCCCTTGACGTCCTCGGAGCCCGGCGCTCCGTTGAGCGGCTCGGGCAGCTCGTCGCCGTCGAAGACGAGAACCACGAGCAGATCGGAGTCCACCTCGGAGAGCTGCTTGTCGGCGACCTGGACGCGCAAGGAGCGCCAGATTACAGACGGTCACTAACCTTCCGTCAGAACTTGGGAAAGACCCGCGGACAGGCCGCGGGCCAAACGAAAGGCGCAGATGTCGAAGACGGTCATCCTCTCCACCGCCAGAACCCCCTTCGGGAAGATGGGCGGCGGGCTCTCGTCCCTCGATGCCACCGACCTGGGCGGCACCGCGATCTCGGAGGCGCTCGACCGCGCCGACGTGCAGGCTGACGAGGTCCAGAGTGTCGTCTACGGCCAGGTGCTCCAGGCCGGCCAGGGCCAGATCCCCTCGCGCCAGGCCCAGATCAAGGCCGGCATCCCGAAGGAGGTCCCCTCGGAGACCGTCAACAAGGTCTGCGCTTCGGGAATGCGCTCGATCGGCATCTCCGATCAGGCGATCCGCGCCGGCGACCTCGAGATCGGCGTCGCCGGCGGGATGGAGTCGATGAGCAAGGCGCCTTACCTGCTGCCCGGTGCCCGCTTCGGCTTCCGGATGGGTGACGTCCAGGCGATCGACGCGATGACCCACGACGGCCTCACGAATCCCTTCACCGAGAAGCAGATGATCAACGAGGCGAGCGAGGTCTCGAACGAGCTCGAGATCACACGCGCCGACATGGACCGCTTCGCGGAACGCTCCCACCAGCTCGCTCACAAGGCGACCGAGGAGGGAAGGCTTGCCGAGGAGATCGTCACCGTGACGATCCACTCGAAGAAGGGCGACACCGAGGTGGCGACCGACGAGGCGATCCGGCCCGACACCACCCTCGAGGTGCTCTCCAAGCTGAGGGCCGTCGGCGGCGACGACGCCACCCATACCGCCGGCAACGCGCCGGGCGTCAACGACGGTGCCGGCGCTGTCGTGGTCGCCTCAGACGAGTGGGCGAAGCAGCACGGCAAGAGCGCCATCGCGACGGTGCTGGCCTACGGCCAGGTCGCTGACGACTTCTCCTACCTCGCCAGGACCCCCGCCAAGGCCGCGATGCAAGCGCTCGAGAAGATCGGCAAGAAGGCGGCCGACGTCGACCTCTGGGAGATCAACGAGGCCTTCGCCTCGGTGGCAATCAACTCGGTCCGGATGCTCGAGATCGACGAGGACAAGGTGAACGTCAACGGCGGCGCTATCGCCCTCGGCCATCCGATCGGCGCCTCTGGCGCTCGCATCGTCGGCGCGCTCGTGCACGAGCTGAAGCGCCGCGGCGGCGGTCTGGGTTGCGCCGCGATCTGCTCGGGCGGCGGCCAGGGCGACGCGATCCTCGTTGAGGTCAACGGCGCCTAGCGCCGGCATCGCTGATGGCTAGGCTCCGGGCCATGCCCGGAGCAGCCTTCTTCGACCTCGACAAGACTCTGATGGCCGGCTCGTCCGGCATGGTCTTCGCGCGGGTCGCCAACCAGCGCGGCTTCGTTCCGCGCCGGCAGCTCGCCAGGTGGGGCTTGGACCACCTGCGCTACCGGCTACGCGGGTCCTCCGACGAGCAGACCAACGCCGTCCTGGAGGTCGCCAAGAGGGTCTTCGCGGAGATCCCGGAGCGCGACGTCGAGCGTATGGCTCCCGCCGTTCTCGCCGGGATCCTGCCGCGGATCTATCCGCAGATGCTGGACGAGGTCTATCGCCACCAGGACGACGGACATCCCACCTTCATCGTCAGCGCCGCGGGTAACGACCTGGTCAAGGCGCTCGCCGCGGTGCTCGGCATGGAGGGCGGCATCGGGACGCGCTGGGGGATCGGCCCGGACGGCAAGTTCACGGGGGAGATGGATGGCCCCTTCGTCTATGGCAACGGCAAGGTAGAGGCCATGCGGCTGTTCGCCGAGAAGCACGACATCGACATGGAGGAGTCGTGGGCCTACTCGGACTCGGTCAGCGACCTGCCGATGCTGCGCTCGGTCGGGCACGCCGTGGTGGTCAATCCGGACGCCGACCTGCTCGAGATCGCCCGCCAGGAGGGCTGGCAGGTGATGCGCTTCGAGAAGCTCGGCCGCAAGCTGGCCATCGCCGGGGCGACGGCACTCGCGGCGGCCGCCGGAGGTCTCGGCGCCCTCGCCTCGAAGCGCCGGCACTCAGGCGGCCTGCGCACCGCTCGTGGCACCCTTCGCCGCTAGTCCCGACGAAAACGCCGGATCGGTTGCCCGTCTCCCGGGCGGTGTCCGATCGGCCAAGCTGTTGGTCTACCCAATTTGCCCGTAGAAACCGGGTGCGCGGCAGGGGATTCTTGTTGGGCAAGTGTCCCGCGGGCGGAAATTCTGACCGCCTTGTGTTAGGAGAAACCGGGAGTGATCAGGGAACGAGCGTCCGGGAGGGAGCGCGAGGCGGCGTCCACCGACCGTGTGCAAGCGGTGGAGAAACACGCCCGCGACGCCACGCGATGCGACGAGCTTGCGGACCGGCGTGACGAGGCGGCTGCGATGCGTGACCGGGCGGCCGAGCGACGGGACCGGAGAATCGGCGAGCTGGAGTCTCTTCGGAACGACGGCAACACCGATCACGAGGTGGTTAGGCAGCTGAAGGGCCTGCTGGCGGGCGCCGCCTCCGATCGCGCCCGTGCCGCGGCGGATCGCGCGCTTGCGGCCGAGGATCGCGCGCGTGCGGCGGAGGAGCGGGCCGAAGCCCTCGAGGCGCTCGAAAGCACGCACTTCGACGACCTCACGGATGCGTACCGCCGGGGATTCGGAGCGCACATGCTGCGCGCGGAGATCGAGCGGGCCCGCCGGCGGGATGGACGACTCGTCGTCGCAATGGTGGACGTGGATGGCCTGAAGGCGGTCAATGACATGGAGGGTCACTTCGCCGGCGACGAGATCCTGCGCCAAGTGGTTGTTGCGATTCGGGCGAACATCCGCTCCTACGAGCCGGTCGTCCGGCTCGGAGGAGACGAGTTCGCCTTCACGATGGCGGGCGTGGACCTCAATGGCGCCCGCGAGCGCTGCACCCTCATCCAAGCGGAGCTGGCGCGCAGGCCTAACCGGCCGCGCATCACCTTCGGGTGCACCGGGCTTCGACCGGGCGACGACCTCACCGAGCTGTACCGGCGCGCGGACGTCGCCCTCGTCGAGGCACGGAAGAGGCGCAGCCGCATCACCCACCAGCCCTAGACTTCAGCTCATGGCCGTGGAGCCCGAAGCGCAACGTCGCGCGCACGAGTGGCTTGCCGAGGTCTACTCGCGCCTCGAGGAGCGCGAGGCACTCTTCGAGACGATCTCCGGCGAGGAGGTCAAGCCCCTCTACACCGAGGATGATCGCGTCGGCGCGGATCCCGAGCGGGACCTCGGCTATCCCGGCGAGTACCCGTACACGCGGGGTGTCTACCCCTCGATGTACCGAGGTCGTCTCTGGACGATGCGGCAGTTCGCCGGCTTCGGCACGGCCGAGGAGACCAACGAGCGCTTCCACTATCTGCTCGACCACGGCCAGACCGGTCTCTCGACCGCCTTCGACATGCCCACGCTGATGGGGCTCGACTCCGACGCCGATCGCTCGTTGGGCGAGGTCGGAGTGGAGGGCGTCGCGATCGACACGCTGGACGACATGGAGACGCTGTTCGGGGGGATTGACCTGGGAAGCGTCACCACCTCGATGACGATCAACGCCCCGGCGGCGATCCTGCTCGCCTTCTACGTCGCGACCGCCGAGGAACAGGGCGTTCCGCCCGAGCGGCTCGGCGGCACGATCCAGACGGACATCCTCAAGGAGTACATCGCCCAGAAGGAGTGGTGCTTCCCGATCGAGCCGGCGATGCGCCTGGTCGGCGACATGATCGAGTGGTGCACGGAGCACATGCCGCGCTGGCACCCGGTATCGATCTCCGGGTACCACATCCGCGAGGCGGGATCGACCGCGCAGCAGGAGCTCGCGTTCACGCTGAAGGATGGCTTCACCTACGTCGAGCAGGCGATCGAGCGGGGGATGGACGTCGACGACTTCGCCCCACGGCTCTCCTTCTTCTTCAACGCCCACATCGACTTCTTCGAGGAGATCGCGAAGTACCGTGCCGCCCGGCGGATCTGGGCCCGTGAGATGCGCGACACCTACGGCGCGAAGCGCGAGGAGTCCTGGCGGATGCGCTTCCACACACAGACCGCCGGCGTCTCGCTGACCGCCCAACAGCCGCAGAACAACATCATCCGCACGGCCATCGAGGCGCTCGCCGGGGTCCTCGGCGGCACCCAGTCGCTCCACACCAACTCCTACGACGAGGCGCTCGCGCTGCCGACTGAGGAGGCGGTCCGCATCGCCCTTCGAACCCAGCAGGTGATCGCCCACGAGACCGGCGTCACGAACACGATCGACCCGCTGGGCGGCTCCTACTTCGTGGAGACCCTGACCGACGAGATGGAGCGCTCGGCCTACGAGTACTTCGCCCGCATCGACGAGCTCGGCGGCATGGTCGAGGCGATCAAGCAGAACTTCCCGCAGCGCGAGATCGCCGATGCCTCCTTCCGCTACCAGCAGGAGGTCGACTCAAAGCAGCGGATCGTGGTCGGCGTCAACGACTACGTGCACGAGGACGATGAGCAGATCCCGATCCTGCGGATCGACCCCGAGCTCGAGCGCAAGCAGAAGGGGAGGGTGGAGGCGACCAAGGCCCGCCGCGATATCGGGGAGGTCGAGCGAACGCTCGACGCGCTCAAGGCGGCGGCGGCCACCGACGCGAACCTGATGCCGCCGATCCTCGATTGCGCCAGGGCGCGTGTCTCGGAGGGCGAGATGGTCGAGGCGCTCCAGGCCGTCTTCGGCTCCTACACGGAGCTGCCAGTCTTCTGAAGATCAACGGCCGGGCTTCGTCTGAGCCCTAGCGGTGGTATCAATGCCACCAGTGAGGAGAGGTAAGCCGGGAAGGATCGCGGCACTGGCTCCCTTGGCGTTGACGTTCGCCGTCGGAGTTGCGTACGCCGCAAGCCAGGGGTCGGTGGGCGTCATCGGCCCGGCGACGGGCATCCAGCCTTCCGGCCGCCATCTCGAGCCCGAGGGCAGGCTGACGCCCCTGGGCAACCTGCCGACCGGCGGGGCCCTGACGACCAACGGCCGCTTCCTCTGGGCGCTCTCCACGGGCCGAGGAAAGAACGACGTCCGGATCGTCCAGGTCGCGAAGGGCCCGTGCAAGGGGGGCAAGGGGAAGACCAAGGGCTCCAAGAAGTGCAACCGCCGCGAGGGGCGGAGAGTCGGCAGGGTGGTCCAGACCATTCCGTTCCCCGGTCTCAGCGGCGGGATCGCGATGTCTCCGGACGGCCACACCGCCTATGTCTCCGGTGAGGCCGACTCCTCGCACAGCGCCGAGAAGGTGGACCCCAGCACGCCGGGGCGCCAGGGAGACGTCATCCACGTGTTGCACTACGACCCGAAGACCGGAATCGCGACGCGGGCCGGAATCGTCCCGGTGCCGCCTCCGAGCGACGCGCCGCCCTACCAGGAATTCCCCCCGAACACCACGAAACGCCTCTCATGGCCGCGGGACATCGCGGTCAGCCCGAACGGGCGCACGCTTCTCGTCGCGCTCAACCTCGCCGATGCCGCCGCGTTGATCGACACCACCACCGGCAACGTCCGCTACGTCAATGTCGGCCACTATCCATACGGCGCCGGGATCACGACCGACGGCAAGTACGGCCTGGTGAGCAGTGAGACCGAGGGCACGGTCTCGGTCGTGGACCTCGCCGCCGGCAAGGTGGTCAAGACGATCGCGGTGGCGCCGCCGCTCTCTCACCCGGAGAGCATCGCCATCGATCCGAAGGCCCCGCGAGCTTTCGTCGGTAACGCGAACCAGGACACGATCACCGTGATCGACACGAAGACGCTGTCGGTGGCGAGGACCCTGTCCGTGGAGCGCCCGCAGGGGATCGGG
This sequence comes from uncultured Solirubrobacterales bacterium, assembly GCA_963744105.1. Lineage (GTDB taxonomy): Bacteria > Actinomycetota > Thermoleophilia > Solirubrobacterales > 70-9 > DASUPK01. The sequence goes on from CAVUSJ010000002.1 coordinate 283,733, forward strand.
ACCTCGCCCACCTATGTGAGCGTCACCTCGGACGGTTGCGACCTCCTCTCGGCCGATTCCGGCGAGGACGCGGTGGCGGTCTTCGCCCTGTCCCGGAAGAAGCGCTGCGGCGAGGGCGCCAAGCGGGGCCCGAAGAAGAAGGGGAAGAAGGGCGGGGCGAACAGCGCAGACGCCGTGGCGGCCGCGAAGCGCAAGGCGAAGGCTCGCAAGGCGAGACCCTTCCAGCTCGTCGGCCGCATCCCGACCGGGTCCTATCCCACGGTGGTGGCGGCGACGCCCAAGCGCCGCCAGCTGGTCTGGGTCTCGGCCCGCGGTCTGGGTGTGGGGCCAAACCCCGGCGGCCCCAACCCGAACACGGGCGACGACACCTACCTGAATCAGTATCTGCCCTCGATCGTCGACGGCGCCTCGGGCGTCCTCAACTACCCGAGCGACAGGAAGATTCGCAAGCTGACCCCGATCAGCGACAGGCAGGTGGTCCCCGCCGACGCCCGCAGCGCGCCGGCGAACACGCCGATCACGGCCGGCGGCCCGATCAAGCACGTCTTCTACGTCGTGCGCGAGAACCGGACCTATGACCAGATGCTGGGCGATGATTCGCGCGGCGACGGCGACCCGGCGCTGTCGCTCTTCGGCCCGAACATCACGCCCAACCTCCATGCGCTCGTGCAGCGCTTCCCGTTGCTCGACCACGTCTACGCGAATTCCGAGGCTTCGATCGACGGGCACTACTGGACCGCGGCGGGGGCGGTCTCGGACTACGTCACCAAGAACTGGCACCAGAACTACGCCGGCCGCAACCGCCCGTACGACTTCGGGTCATACGAGGTGAGCGCCCCGCCGAAGGGGTACATCTTCCAGCGCATGCTCCAGAGCGGCGTCTCGTTCTACAACTACGGCGAGGCGCTGGCCGGGCTCTCGCCGTTCCCGGACAAGGACCGCAGCCCGGAGCAGACCGCCCAGAACAACCAGCTCCTCAGCCCGACCCTGACCGACGTTCAGCTGAACGGCGGCTGCTACGACAGCGACATCTCGATCTTCGACACTCCGGCGGTCGGCCCGAAGGTGGGGAACGTCTACGACTCGAGCCTGCCGCCGGGATCCCAGCCGGGCGACGCCTCGCGCTTCAGCTGTTTCAACAGCAGGTTCCAGGCGCAGGTGGCGAGCAACTCGGTCCCGACGTTCAACTACCTGTCTCTCCCGCTTGACCACACCGAGGGGCTTTCCCCGGGCAAGCGCACCCCCGACGCCGACATCGCTAACAACGACTGGGGCCTCGGCCAGATCGTGGACACCATCTCGCACTCGCCGATCTGGAGCAGCTCGCTGATCCTGGTCGTCGAGGACGACTCGCAGAACGGCGCCGACCACGTCGACGCCCACCGCATCCCGGCGCTGGTGATCAGCCCCTACACCGAGCAGGGCGCGGTCGTCCACGACCGTTACGACCAGCTCTCGTTCCTGCGGACGCTCGAGATCATCTCCGGCCTGCCGTCCCTGCACCTCGGCGAGGCGCTGGCGGTGCCCCTGTATGACGCCGTCACCCCGAATCCGGGCAACTCAGCGCCCTACAACGCGATCATGCCCGGCATCAACATGACCGCGACGAATCCGAACACGGCCGAGAACCGTGCGGCGGTCGAGGGCTATGACCTGGTGAGGACCGACCAGGTCCCGCAGGACGTCCTCGACGCGATGCTCTGGCACTACCGCCATGGCTTCAAGTCGGCGCCCCCGCCGGCGGGACCGAACGCCTCGGTCGAGGACAGCACCGCCCGCGACGCGGGCTCGGTGGACTTCAAGGGGATCGCGCGGCAGATTCGGCGAGCCGCGCATGGCAAGAAGGTGAAGCTGCCCGCCGGGGGCGACCCGGGGGGCGACGGCTAGCTAAGCGGCTCGCGCGGCCGAGTCGACGATGACCACCATCTCGCCGCGGTTTCCGACCTCGGAGCCCGCCAGGAACATCCTGCCGACCCCGCGACGCTGTGACTCGATCCGGGCGACCCGGCAGGCATCGTCGTGATCGAGACCGGTGGCCAGGAGCTTCTCCCCGTGAGTGCGGTCAAGAAAGAGAACGTCGTACACCGCTGTGCCTCCTGATTGGAATCCCCTAATTCACTTCTCATTCTCGTATCGGAATACCGCGTCGGAAACCGTAGAAACTTCCTGTTCAACTACGGTTAACGCGCAATCGACCGAGGCCATCACTGAATAGTGCCGACCGACACCGCCAGAAAAATCAGGATCGTCGTCGCCAAGCCCGGATTGGACGGCCACGACCGCGGAGCGAAGATCATCGCCCGCGCCCTGCGTGACGCGGGAATGGAGGTGATCTACACCGGTCTGCACCAGACGCCGGAGCAGATCGCCGAGACCGCGATCCAGGAGGACGCCGACGCCGTCGGGCTCTCGATCCTCTCCGGCGCCCATATGACGCTGGTGCCGCGCGTCGTCGAGCTGCTCTCCGAGCAGGGGGCGGACGACGTCGTGGTGACTGTGGGGGGGACGATCCCGGCCGACGACATCCCGGAGCTGAAGAAGCTCGGGGTTGCCGAGGTCTTCACTCCGGGCGCGCCGACCGACGAGATCGTCGAGTTCGTTCGGAAGTCCGTCGAGGGCCGCGAGGCGGCCTCCGCCTCCTAGTAGCCGTATCCGCCTCCGCCGCTGCTGCTCGAACCGGTGTTGCCGGCCGCCGCGGTCCCGCCCGTCGTCGCGGCGGAGCCACCCCCGGTCGTGGCCGAGCTGCTCGCCGCCGGAGAGGCCGAGCTGGTCGAGTTGTTGCTGCTGCCGCCGCACGCTGCCAGCCCGATGCCGAGGACCAGGCTGCAGGCGCCGGCGAGGATCAGGCGATGTATGCGATTCACGGAAACTCCTTTACCTTGAATAAGACGTGTCCTTGATCCCCCCTCGCACGTACTACGCCCGGCGCGATCTCCGGGATTGGTGGTCGGCGCGCAATCCAACCTGACGCCTCAAACGTAGGAAGAGACGTGGATCCTTCCGACGAGGCACTGCTCGCCGGTTACGCGACGGGCGACCCGCGCACGGCGGCTGCGTTCGTGCGCCGCTTTCAGGGGCGCGTCTTCGGGCTCGCCCTGACGATCGTCCGCCAGCCCGCGATCGCCGAGGAGGTCGCTCAGGAGACCTTCGCGCGCGTCTACCGGCACGCCGGCAACTACGACGCGCGCAAGGGGCGCGTCTCGACCTGGCTGCTCTCGATCGCGCGGAACCTGGCGATCGACGTGACCCGGATGAAGCGCCTGGACCCGGTAGATCCCGAGGTGATCGCGGCCGAGATCTCGATCGAGAACCAGACACCCGGCGCAGACGAGGCGGGCCTGCAGCCCGATGAGCGCGACCAGCTTCGCTCGGCGATCACCGACCTGCCCGACGACCAGCGCCGCGCCCTCGTGCTCTCCGCCTACATGGGGCGGACCGCCCGCGAGATCAGCGACCTCGACGACGTTCCTCTCGGGACGGTCAAGACGCGCATCCGCACCGCGATGCTCAAGCTCCGCGGTGAGATGGAGGTCTTCGAGTGATGGATCCGCGCTGCCAGGAGACCCGCGAGATGGCCTCGGAGCTGGCGCTCGGCATCGTCGAGGGCGAGGAGCGCGGCCGCGCCCTCCAGCACCTCGCCGATTGCCCGGACTGCCGCGCCGAGGTCGAGCAGTACTCGGACGTCGCCGACGAGCTGCTGCTGCTCGCCCCGCACCGCGAGCCCCCGGTTGGCTTCGAGTCGCGAGTGCTGGACGAGGTTCTGCCTGCGCCCCAGCCCAAGCGCCGGCGCCGGCTGCGGCTCGTGCTCGCGCCCGCCGGGGCGGCACTCGCTGCGGCCGCGATCGTCCTCGCGATCGTCGCTCCGGATCTGCGCCTGGCCTCGCACTACCAGCACACCCTCGATCAGGCGAACGGCAAGGAGTTCGAGTCCTACGCCCTCCGCGGGCCGGGAGACGCCCACGTGGGGACCATCTTCAGCTACGAGGGATCGCCCTCGTGGGTGCACGTCGATGTGGACCCGGGGCATCGCGCGGGTTTGACCTCCGCCGAGCTGGTGACCGACGACGGCGCCCAGATCCCGCTGCGCTGGTTCCACCTGGACGCACGCGGCGGGGCGGGTGGATCGATCCCCGTGGACCCGAATCACGTCTCGGTCCTGCGCCTGACGGGTTCGCCGGGCACGGCCCCACTGGTCGCCAAGTTCCACTAGCGAGCGCTCCCGGGCGGTTGGGAAACCTTTCCCCCGAGTATGTGTGCCTCCGCACTTGAGTGGCGGCGCACCGGGGCGGTAGCCCGTCTAGCATCGGGCTTGACCGATTGACTGGTCAGTCAGCCAGTCGGGGCAGTCGCTAATATCCCGCGCCGCCGCGAAGCAACCCGAATTCCAGAGAGGACCCGACCTTGAAGATTTGCGTGCTCGTCAAAGAGGTCCCGGACGCCGCCGTCGACAAGCGGATTGACCCGGAGACCAAGCGCCTGGATCGCTCGGGCGAGAAGAACCTGAACCCCTTCGATACCCACGCCCTCGAGGCCGCCATGCAGGTCAAGGAGGGCGGCTCAGACGTCGAGGAGATCGTCGCCGTGACGATGGGCCCGGAGAGCGCCGTTCGCGCCCTCCACAAGGCCGTCGCGCTGGGCGCCGATCGCTCCGTCCATCTGACGGACGACGCCCTCACCGGCTCCGACGTCTGCGCCACCGGCTACGCCCTGGCGAAGGTCCTGGAGGCCGAGAGCCCCGACCTCGTCCTGCTCGGGCAGCAGTCCGATGACGGCGAGTGCTACACGATCGGCGCCGTCGTGGCCGACCACCTGAAGATGCCCTCGCTGACCCAGGTGATCAAGATGGACGTCGCCGACGGCAAGCTCACCTGCGAGCGCCAGGCCGAGTACGGCTACGACACCGTCGAGGTCGAGCTCCCGGCCGTGATCAGCGTCGGCGACGCGATCAACGAGCCGCGCTATCCGAGTCTGAAGGCGATCATGGGCGCGAAGAAGAAGCCGCTCGACACCAAAGCCACCGGCGACGTCGGCATCGAGGCCGACCGGGTGGGCGAGAGCGGCTCCCGCACCGCGGTGCTCGAGCTCAAGCCCCCTCCGCAGAAGGAGGCCGGCGAGATCATCGAGGACGAGGACACCAACGAGACGGTCGAGAAGATCGTTGCCTGGCTCGAGGAAAGGAAGCTGATCTAGATGCCCGGGATTCTGGTCTACGCCCTCCACGACGACGAGGGCAACTTCAACAAGAACTCCCTCGGCGCCCTCTCCGAGGCGGCGAAGCTCGCCGGCGAGCTGGGCACCGAGGCGGCCGCGGTCGTGGTCGGCGACGTCGCCGATGACGCAGCCGCCGGCCTGGGCGCCTGGGGCGTGAAGAAGGTCTACCGCTGCAAGGAGGCCCCTGAGGGACTCGCGCAGCCGATCGTCGACGTCATGGCGAAGGTCATGACCGACAACGGTTTCGACTATGCGCTCTTCGGCGGCGGCCTGCTCGGCTTCGAGATCGGCGCCGGTCTGACTGCTCGTCTGAACGCCGGCGTGACGATGGAGGTCACGCAGGTGAACGTTCAGGACGGCAAGCTGGTCGCCGAGCGTCCGATCCTGCAGGACTCCCAGATCGCCGACGTCGGCTACGTCGAGATGCCCGGAATCATCATCAGCCGCCTCAACGCGTTCGATGAGAACGAGAGCGGCGGCACGGCGGAGGTCGAGGACGTCCAGGTCGAGCTCTCCGAATGGTCCACCAAGGCCAAGATGGTGACCCGCGGCGAGCAGCGCGGTGAGGACGTCGACATCGAGGGCGCCGACATCCTGGTCGGCGGAGGGCGTGGTCTCGGCAAGGCCGAGAACTTCGACCTCGCCGAGGATCTGGCCAAGTCGATGGGCGGCGCCGTCGCGGCGACCCGTGCCGTTGTGGACGCCGGCTGGTACCCGTACGCAGCTCAGATCGGTCAGACCGGCAAGACGGTCGCGCCGAACCTGTACCTGGCGCTCGGGATCTCCGGCGCGATCCAGCACAAGGTCGGCATGCAGAACTCGGAGAACATCCTGGCCATCAACAAGGACCAGAACGCGCCGATCTTCGAGTTCTGCGATCTCGGCGTGGTGGGCGACCTCCACAAGATCGTCCCCAAGCTGACCGAGGCGATCAAGGCCAAGAAGGGCGGCTGATGCCCGTCAAGCCCGCTGAGTTCCCGCCGCCCTTCAACCCGGCGGACTACGTCGGACCGCCGGTCGACGCTCCGGAGGAGCGACTCGAGGCCGGCATCGTGATCGTCGGCGGCGGCCCGGCCGGGCTCGCCTGTGCCAATCGCGTCCTGCAGCTGCTCGAGGACGAGCCGGAGCTCACCGAGAAGCTCGGTGAGATCCCGGTCGCGGTGATCGAGAAGGGCAAGGTCTGCGGCGCCCACAACGTCTCCGGAGCCAACATGGTGCCGTCGGCGATGGAGAAGCTCTTCCCCGACCTCGATCCGAGCGATTGGCCCGTCTACCAGAAGGTCGAGAAGGACGCCGTGTATCTCCTCACCAAGAGGATGGCGATCCCGCTCAAGCCGCCACCGCCCAACTTCCGCAACCACGGCAACTACGTCACCTCGGTCTCGAAGCTGTCGCGCTTTCTTGCGGAGAAGGCTGAGGAGGCGGGCGCCTACATCCTCACCGAGACCGTGGCCGACAAGCTGCTCGTCGAGGACAGGATCGTTCGCGGCATTCGCTCGGGCGACAAGGGCCGCGGGCGGGACGGCGAGGAGCTCAGCAACTTCGAGCCCGGGTCAGACCTGATGGCCAAGGCCACCGTCCTGGCGGAGGGGACGGTCAGCCACCTGACCCAGTGCGCCGTCGATTACTTCGATTTCTCGGGAGATTCCATGAGATGGGAGATCGGCGTCAAGGAAGTCTGGAAGGTCCCCAAGCCGCTCGACCGGGTCATCCACACGATGAATTGGCCGCTCCGCGGCCGCCCCAAGTACAACGAGTTCGGCGGCAGCTTCATCTATCCGATGGGCGAGGACAAGCTCACCATCGGCATGGTCGTCGGACTCGACACCACCGACGCGACCTTCTCCTGCCACGACGCGCTGCAGCAGCTCAAGACCCACCCGTTCATCCGCAAGCTGCTCGACGGCGGCGAGCGGGTCGGCTGGGGCGCGAAGACGATCCCCTCGGGCGGCTACTGGACGATGCCGAGGCGGCTCTCAGTGCCCGGCATGGTGATGTGCGGGGACAACGTCTCGATGGTGAACGTCCCCTATCTGAAGGGGATCCACTATGCGATGCACGCCGGCATGTACGCCGCGGAGGCGATCGTCGAGTCCCTGAAGAAGGACTCCGTCAACTTCGAGGAGTACGAGCGCAAGGTGAAGGGCTCGATGATCGAGGAGGACCTCTACCGCTCCCGCAACGTGCGCCAGTACGGCGACAAGGGGTTCGTGGCCTTCGGCGCCATCGCCAACGCGTGGCTTCTCTCCCGCGGCGCGGTTCCCCCCGGCCACAAGAAGGTCGAGCCGGACTCCGAGATCGACGTGGAGGTCGGCAAGGCCGCTGAGAAGTACCCGAAGCCCGATGGCTCCTACATCTTCGACAAGCTCTCGTCCGTGTTCCTCTCGGGCAACGCGACCCGAGACGACGCCCCGAACCACGTGCGGATCCAGAATCGCGTCCCGCGGGAGGTGGCCCAGACCTGGGTCTCCATGTGCCCCGCGCAGGTCTACGAGATTCCCGAGGACCAGCTCGAGTCGGGCGCGGAGACCGTCGACGTCCACGTGACCGCCTCGAACTGCGTCCAGTGCGGCGCGATCACCGCCAAGGGCGGCCGGCTCACCCTGCCCGAGGGCGGGGACGGGCCGCTGTATCAGGAGACCTGACCGTCTTCGACATCGGGCGCTCGTAGGCTTCGCCGGGTGAGCCCCTCGGGAAAAATCGCGGTCTTCGGGCCCAGCCCGATGCTGAGCGTCACGATCGAGGCGCGGGGCGAGGAGCGCGACGACATCCACTGCCACCCTGCCGGGCAGGGCGTCTGGCTGAGCCGGATGGCGGGGGAGATGGGCGCCTGGCCGGTCCTCTGCTCGCTGATCGGTGGGGAGACGGGGATCGTGCTCGAGCCGCTGCTCGAGCAGCTGCCTGGCGAGCGGCGGCTGGTCCGGACGGAGAGCTCGAGCGGCTGCTTCGTCACCGACCGCCGCAGCGGCGAGCGGGTCCCGGTCGCCCAGGCCTACGTTGAGCCGCCGTCGCGGCACGAGTGCGATGACCTGGTCGCGGCGACCACGGCGGCTGCGCTCGAGTCCGATCTGCTCGCGATCTGCAACCCCTTCCCGGGCGACGCCGTGCCGCTCGACGTCTATGGCGACCTGGTCGCGAACGCGCGGGCTGCGGGCATACCGGTGATCGCCGACCTCTCCAGTCCGCGAATCGAGCCGACCGCTGCGGCCGGTGCGGACCTGGTCAAGCTGAACGACTGGGAGCTCGCCGCGTTCGTGGTCGGCCCCGTGGACACCCCGGAGCGCCTGCGCGAGGCGGCGGGCCGCCTGCGCGACCTCGGCGCCGCCAACGTGCTCGTGACCAGGGCGGGCGACCCGGCCCTGGCTCTGCTCGGCGACGAGGTCTGGGAGCTGATTCCCCCGAAGCTCGAAGCGGGTTCTCGGGAGGGCTGCGGCGACACCATGATGGGCGCGATCGCCGCCGCCCTGGCTCAGGGCAGGGAGCTGCAGGAGGCGCTGGTGCTCGGCGCGGGCGCCGGGGCGGTCAACTTCCTCCATCACGGGCTGGGCACCGGCTCGCGCCGTGAGGTCGAGGAGCTCGCGCGCGAGGTCGAACTCCGCCCGGCCTAGACGGGCGAGTAGGGGGGATCGGGACGTTCGCCTCGGAGGATCGCGGCGGGCGCATCGCGCGCGATCCAGTCGAGGTGCGGCCTGAGCAGGTCGACCTGCTCGAGCACGGCGAGCCCGTCCGAGATCCGCAGGGGCCGTCCGCCGTGCGATGAGTGCGAATCGCTCGCGAGGACGTGGATCAATCCGGCGGCGGCCAGGGCGAGCATGCCCTGGCGGGGCGGGCCGGTGACGAGGAAGGCGGCGGTGCACTGGATCAGCGCCCCGGCCGCGATCAGTGCCCGGATTCGCTCGAACATGTCGGCCGAGACATGGCGCTCCGGGTGAGCGATCAGGGCGCCGTAGCCGCGCTCGCGCAGGTCGGTGACGGCCGCGAGCAGCGAGTCGCCGAGCGGGCCGGGCCGGGGCTCGAGCAGGATCCATCCGCCTCCGCCGAGGGTGACGGCTCTCAGCTCTGCCTCGTCCAGTCCCTCGAGGGCGGTCTCGGCCACCTCGCCGCCCGTCACCACCGAGACGGGCACCTCGTTCGCGGTCAGCTCGTCGTTCACCTCGTCCACCCGGTCCGCGAGCTCGGGAATCCGCACGTCATGGTCATGGCGGATGTGGGGGGTCGCGGCGATCGTCTCGATCCCGTCGTCGGCAGCCACCCGGCCCATCGCGAGGGAGTCGGCGAGGTCGAGAGCCCCGTCGTCGATTCCGGGGAGGATGTGGCAGTGGAGGTCGATCACGCCGCGAGTATCACGGCTACCTACGGTGTCGAGCTCCCGGATGCATTCGCCGAGACGAACGATGCGACGTCCTGTGCGTCCTTCCCGGTCACGAGGTTGGCCGGCATGTTGCCGCTGGGGCCGGTCCCCTGGCCCTTCGCGTGACGGCCGCCTCCGGTGCGGATCGCGTGCAGGACGTCCGCCTCGTTGGCGGCGATGTCGTCGAGGTTGGGGCCCACCTGGCCGATGGTGCCCGCGGCGTGAAGCGTGTGGCAGGCGCCGCAGTGGGCCACGAACTCCTGGCGGCCGTGCACCTGCCGGGCGGTCAGCGGCTGCTCCGTCGCTCCGCCCAGGGGGGCTCCGCTCGAGGAGGTGTGCTGCTCGACGGTGGCGGAGTCGCTGCCCCCGCCGCACCCCAGGGCGATCAGGGCGGTGGCGGCTCCGGCTGCCAGGCAGGCTGCGGCGGGTCGAAGTCGGTTCCTCATCCCCCTGACAGCTACCCACTCGCGCCCTCGCTATTCCCACGGCCTGCCGGGAGATTGGATGCGATTCGCCACGATCGCCTGATCTATGCTCGCGCGGTGGCGAACCACGCGAGTCAGACGCTCGAGCGCGAGTTTCTCGAGTTCGCGCCCGACGTCGTGATCGGCGTCGACGAGGGTGGGGCGATCAAGCTGGTCAACTCGCGCACCCAGGCGGTCTTCGGATACACGCGCGACGAGCTGATCGGAGAGCGGATCGAGATGCTCGTGCCGGAGGCGGTGCGCGGCAGCCACGTCGGCCACCGCGACCACTACTTCGAGGCCCCCCGCACCCGGCCGATGGGCGCCGGCGCCGACCTCTACGCGCGGCGCAAGGACGGCAGCGAGTTCCCGTGCGAGATCTCGCTCTCCACCGTCGCCACGGACCAGGGCATGATGGCCCTCGCGGCGATCCGCGACATCACGGACCGCCGGCGCGACCGCGACGAGCTCCGGCGGGCCGTGCGGCGCCTGCAGGCCGCCACCGACGTCGCCATCGCCGTCGGCGGCGAGACGGATCTCGAGCGGGTGCTCGAGGCGATTGTGGAGCGTGGCCGGGCGCTGGTTGAGGCCCGGGCGCTGATCATTCTCCTGCGCGAGGGCGATGACCTGATCGTCGCGGCCACGGCGGCGGTGGCCGGGGGCCTCGACCCGCAGGTCGCCCAGCTTCGGATTCGGGCGAAGGAGGCCTCCGAGCAGGTGCTGCTCGGACGCTTCACCGGCGCCGACCTGGACGCCAAGGAGAGCGGCCGCGCGCTGCTCGCGCCCCTGCTCTTCCGGGGCGAGCCCCTCGGCGTAGTCGTCGCTCTCGACCGGATCGGGGAGCCGGGCCGATTCGAGGACGAGGACCAGCGCATGCTCGAGGCCTTCGCCGCCAGCGCGGCGACCGGGGTGGCGACGGCGCGCTCGATGGCCGAGGAGCGGCTGCAGAACACGATCGACGCGGCGGAGCAGGAGCGGAGCCGCTGGGCCCGCGAGCTGCACGACGAGACCCTGCAGGCGCTGGCGGTCCTGCGGATGCGGCTCTCGTCCGCGCTGCGCGAAGAGGCGCCGGAGGCTCTCGAGACGGCCGGCCAGGCCGCCGTCGAGCAGATCGACGACGAGATCGTGAAGCTCCGGCGTCTGATCACCGAGCTTCGCCCGGCCTCGCTGGACACGATCGGGCTCGAGGCCGCACTGCAGGCGCTTGCCGAGCAGCACCAGCACGCCACATCCAGCATGGAGGTCGGCTGCGAGCTCGAGCTGCCTCCCGGCCAGGACGCGCGACCGACCGCGGTCCTCGAGACCGCGGTCTATCGCCTGGTCCAGGAGGCGCTCAACAACGTCTCAAAGCACTCGATGGCTCGGCGCGCCGAGGTCACCGTGCGCTCGTTGCGCGGCGCGATCGAGATCGAGGTCCGCGATGACGGGGTCGGGTTCGAGCCCTCCCTGGTCCGCGAGGGATTCGGCCTGGTCGGCATGCGCGAGCGGGCGGCCCTGCTCGGCGGCACGCTCGACGTCGATTCCACCAGGGGGTCAGGCACGCGCGTCCGAGCCGAGATCCCGCTCTTCACCCGGGCCGACGAGCCGGGTGCGGACTAGACGTCGATCAGGCCGCGCTCGATCGCGTAGCGGACGAGCTCGGAGCGGGTCGTCATGCCCAGCTTCTGCTGGATGTGCGCGCGGTGGGACTCGACGGTGCGCACGCTCAGGTAGAGCTGCTCGGCGATCTCGTTGTTCGTGTGGCCGAGCGCGATCAGGCGGAGAACCTCGAGCTCGCGCTCCGAGAGATCGTCCGGCGTCGCCGCGTCGGGCTCAGCCGCCAGCCTGGCGCCCAGCTCGGGCTGCAGGTAGGTGCGCCCCTCGGCCGCCATCCGGACGGCCTTGACGAGCTCCTCGCTCGCCGCCTCCTTGAGGATGTAGCCGAGGACACCGGCCTGAAGGGCCTCCCGGGCGAACGCCGTCTCGTCCTGCATCGTGAGGACGACGATCTCGGTGCCCGGCGACTGCTCGCGGATCGTTGGGATCGCGGCCAGTCCCGATCCTCCGGGCATGTTGATGTCGAGTATGAGGACCTTCGGGCGATGCCCGTTGACGTAGCGGCTGGCCGAATCCGCGTCCCCGGCCTCGGCGACGACCTCGATGTCGGGCTCGCGCTCGAGCATCAGCCGCAGGGCGCTGCGGACCACTGCGTGATCGTCCGCGAGAACCACGGAGATCTTGTCGGACGCTACCTCCCCGCTGTCTGCCACGGGGGTACCTTAGCCCGGCTCGCGGGCGATCAGTGCAGACGTCACGCGCAACTCCGCGCCCGGGCGCCTGTTTATGTGGACGTGGGGAAGGGGGTCGAAAAGAGAGTCTTCACGGCGCTTCTGCTGACCGGCCTGCTCTGCGCGGCTGTGGCTCTGTCGCCGGCGGCCCTCCAGGCCAAGAAGCACGGGCACAAGAAGCAGAAGCGGCCGAACATCGTTCTGATCATGGACGACGACCAGTCGGTCAACCTGCAGCAGTTCCTGACCAAGACGAACGCAGCCATCGGGGCCCACGGCGTCACCTTCGACAACTCGTTCGTCAACTACTCGCTCTGCTGCCCGTCCCGGTCGACCATGCTGACCGGGCAGTACGCGCACAACCACGGCGTGCGGGGGAACCAGCTCCCCTCTGGCGGCTACAGCAAGCTGGCACCGACCCTCGGCAACACGATGCCGGTCTGGCTGCAGAGGGCGGGCTACTACACGGCGCACATCGGCAAGTTCCTGAACGGCTACGGCGCGACGGGGCCGGACACGGACGTGCCGCCGGGCTGGAACGAGTGGTACGGCTCGATCGACAACCCCGACCAGTTCACCGGCGGGACCTACACCGCCTACGGCTACACGCTCAACGAGAACGGCCGGATCGTCCACTACGGCTCTACTCCCGACGTGGTCGATCCCGCGACCTACCAGACCGACGTCTACAACCAGAAGGCGGCCGACTTCATCCGGCGGCGGGCGCCGAGCAACAAGCCGTTCTACCTCTCGGTTGCCCCGCGTGATCCCCACGCGGAGGCGGCTGCCTGCAATTGCAGCGGCGACAACCCGCGCGCCGCTCCCCGCTACGAGGGGCATTTCGCCGGGCTGACCGCTCCGCGGAACCCGGACTTCAACGAGGCGGACGTCTCGGACAAGCCCTCCAACATCAAGAACCTGTCGCCGCTCAACGCGAGCCAGCAGGACGCTGTCGATGCGCGCTACCGCGCGCGGGCGGAGGCCGTGCTCGGCGTGGACGACCTCGTCCAGAACGTGGTCAACACCCTGAAGCAGGAGGGCGAGCTGAAGAACACGGTGCTGATCTTCACCTCCGACAACGGCTTCTTCCACGGCGAGCACCGGGTGCCGCAGGGGAAGGTGCGGCTGTACGAGCCGTCGATCCGGGTGCCGCTCGAGATCCGCGCGCCGGGGATGCCGAAGGGCGTCCACCGCAGCCAGCCGGTGGGCAACGTCGACCTGACCGAGACGATCCTGGACTTCGCTCACGCCAAGGCCGGCCGCAAGGAGGACGGGATGTCCCTAGTCCCGATCATGAAGAAGAAGCGCTACTGGCCGGGACGCGGGATGGACCTGGAGACCTACTTCACCCCTGACACGCTCGAGGACCCCGAGGACCCGCCGCTCAACTATCAGGGCGTGCGCACCGACCGCTACCTCTACGCCAACTACGGCACGGGCGAGCAGGAGCTCTACGACCTCCGCAACGATCCGTTCGAGCTTCAGAACGCGGCGTCGAACCCGGCCTACACGAACGTCAAGGCTTCGCTGCAGCGCCTGCTCGGCGGCCTGGCGAACTGCGCCGGCCGAACCTGCCGGGCCAAGCCGAGGCTGAAGCTGAAGGCGCGGAACTGCTCCGTGGCGCAGCTTGCGGGCAGGGACGATCCCCAGGAGGCCACCTTCTACCTGCGCGGGAAGAAGATCGGGACCGATGCGAAGCCGCCGCTCCGCGTGAGCCTGCACCACGCCTTCTCCGGTGAGCGGCTCGAGTCGGTTGCGAGCTCGCTCGACGGGCGGAAGGTCAGCCTGACGAGGAGGCTGCGGGGCTGCTGACGCGCCCCGCGAACTCGCCGATCAGCTTGGCGAGCCGCTCCGGCTGGTCCTCAGAGACAAAGGTGTAGGAGTCCTCGATCTTCTCGAGCCTCGCCCCGCGGATCGTGTTCGCCAGTCGCTCCGCGAAGGAGAGCTTGAAGAAGCGGTCCTCCACAGCCCAGGCGAGAAGCGCCGGGCGGTCGAACTCGCGCAGGCGCTCCGCCGCCTCGAAGGTGTACTTCGGGTCGATGCCCTTCAACACCTTGATCGTGTCGCGGCGGATCTCCCTGTTCGTCAGGTAGGGGTCGACCCATTCGCGCGTGGGAGCTCCGGCGAAGTCCCGCTTGATCAGCCGGCCGTAGGCGTTCGGCAGCCGGCGGAGCGCCTCGAAGCGCATGCCGGCCATCATCGCGGTCAGCCCGCCGGGGACCCTCGCCGCCCACTGCATCGGCCTGAACGCCGGGGGCAGGAAGTTCTCGAACGCGTCGCAGTTGGTCAGCAGGAGCCGCCCGATCCGCTCGGGGTGGTGAGCCGCCGTGATCTGCGAGATGGCGCCGCCGGTGTCGTTGGCGACGAGCGTGACGTTCTCGAGATCGAGGGCCTCCATGAAGCCGGCGACGATCCGGGCCAGGCCCGGGGGAGAGAGGTCGGCGTCCGGCTTCATCGGCTCGCGATGGGAGCCGAGCGGGAGGTCGGGAACGAGGCAGCGGAAGCGGTCCTCAAGCAGAGGTGTGACCTTTCGCCAGAGTCGCCCGTCGACGAGCAGTCCGTGGACGAAGACGATGGGCGGTCCCTCCCCCGAGCTGCGGTAGTGGATCGTTCCCTGCGGGAGCTCTATCTCGTTCATGCCGGCCTCCTCAGGCTGCGGAGCTGTGCTTTCAGGAACTTGGGCCAGGCGCGCGGGCTGAGCGCGACGGCCCTGAGCAGCGGGGTCGCGTCGAGGTAGGCGATGCGCTCGACGGCCTCGTTGTTGCGGAGCTTGATCCGGTCGCAGGTCCGCATCGTGAACGGCCGGCGGCCGACCGTTCCCTCGAGCCGCAGCTCGATGTAGATCGCGTCGCCGTCGGCCGCCCATCCCTCGACGGTGCCGTGCAGGTCGGGGACCAGGTCGAAGAGCGGCCGAGCGAACTCCTCGCGGAAGGCGTCCCTGCCGACGATCGGCCGCATCGACGGCTGGATCATCCGGATCTCCGGCGCGAGATGGGGCTCGAAGTGGTCGGCGAACGTGTCGGCGTCGACCGGTGTGGCCCAGCCCTTCGTGAACATCTGCACCCACGCTTCGACCGCGGCGCCGGCGGTGGTCCCGTTCTCGGTCGCTATGGCCATCACTCGCCTCCCAGCTGGCGCTGCATGGACAGCGAGTCGATGTAGGTGTGCTTGCTCGCCACCAGGCCGTCCCGGACCTCGATCACGTCGACGCAGGGAACCTCGACCCTGGCGCCGCGAGCGCCGAAGGACTCGCCCTCGACCTCGATCGCCTGCTCGACGGTGCCGCTCATCGTGGACTCGAGTACCCAGTGGTCCTCTCCCACATGCAGGGCCCGCTCGGCGAAGTTGATGTCGGGCATCATCGCGATGTAGCCCGCGAACGCCTCCCGAACGGCCTCCTTGCCCTCGGCCGGGGGGGAGCCGGCCGCGTGGGTTACGAAGACACAGTCGTCGGAATGCAGGTCCATGATCGCTTCGAGGTCCTGGCGGTTCCAGGCCTCGCCGTAGCGGTGGGCGAGCATCTGGATCGCTGTGCTGGTGTCAGTGGCAGTGGTCATCCGGCATCCCTCCTCTAGTTCGCATACAGGCTGTATGTATATCTGACCTACAACCTGTATGTCAACGTGAGTCGACGCACACAGCCCCTGGCGCTCCATCCGCCATGCAGCCGTGTTTCTGAGCCTGGCTAGACTTGAACGCGATGAAGACTGAAATCCATCCCGAATACGTTCTCTCGCACGTCCATTGCTCGTGCGGCAACGAGTTCTATACGCGCTCCACGAAGCCCGAGCTTCACGTGGAGATCTGCTCGCAGTGCCATCCGTTCTATACGGGGAAGCAGAAGCTGGTTGACACCGGCGGCCGGGTCGAGCGGTTCCGTCGCCGGGCCGCCAAGCGCGCCCGTTGAGCACCGAGCCCGCGTCATCGCTGAACGGATCGCGGCCGCAGACCGCCCAGCCGGCGCGGGCCGCTCAATCCGAGCGGATGCCGGACGGCAAGCCCGTCGCCATCGGCGACGCGCCCGTGGGCGGCCAGGCGGTGCTCGAGGGAGTGATGATGCGCGGCGTCTCGACCTGGTCGGTCGCCTGCCGCAAGCCGGAGGGGGACATCCAGGTCACCTCCGAGCCGATCGTCTCGTGGGCCAAGCGCAGCCGTATCCTGCGCATACCCGTCATCCGCGGAGTCGTGGCCCTGGGGGAGTCCCTCAAGATCGGCTTCAAGGCGCTCGCGATCTCGGCCAATGCGCAGCTCGCGGAAGGTGAGGAAGAGGAGGAGATCGGCGGCTTCACCTGGGGTCTGACGATCGTGTTCTCGCTGCTCCTGGCCGTCGGGCTGTTCTTCGTCATCCCGGTGGGCGCCACCAGCCTGATCAAGGACCAGCTGGGCTCTCCGTTTGTCTTCTGGCTCGTCGAGGGCGTGCTGAGGACCGGGATCTTCATCGGGTACCTGGCCCTGATCAGCAAGCTCCCGGACCTGCGGCGCGTCTTCCAGTACCACGGCGCCGAGCACAAGACGATCTCGTGCTTCGAGGCGGGGGACGAGCTCGTGCCGACCAGGGCCGCCGAGTACTCGCGCCTCCACCCGCGCTGCGGAACCAGCTTCCTGCTGATCGTGATGGTGCTGGCGATCTTCGTCTTCGCCCCGATCGGGCTGCCCGCCTGGTACTGGCTCGTCGCCTCCCGCATCCTCGGCATCCCCCTTATCGCCGGCCTCTCCTACGAGGTGATCAAGTGGGCCGGCAAGCACCGCAACAAGCGGTGGGTGCGCGCCGTGATGTGGCCCGGGCTGATGCTCCAGAACCTGACGACCCGCGAGCCGGACCACGACCAGCTCGAGGTGGCTATCCGCTCGCTCCAGGCCGTCCTCGCCGTCGAGGATCCCTACGAGGAAAAGAAGCGCAACGAGGCGATCGAAATCGTCGCGTAGCTAAGAGGCCTCTCACCCCGCGCTTACCGGCGGTTCAGTTGCGCCGCCGACCATGGCGGCTGTGAGGCTCAAGGTTCACATCGACGGCGAGGCGTGCCTCGCCTATGGCGACTGCGCGGAGCTCGCTCCCGAGGCCTTCGAGGTTGACGACACCGCCCATCTGGTCGGCAGCGCGCCGCTTCGGAAGATGGTGGATGCGGCCCGGGCCTGCCCCTCGGCGGCGATCACCCTGATCAACGCCGAGACAGGCGAGCAGATCGCGCCCTAGGGCCTGTAGCCCGGGATCCGGAAGCGGACCGTCGCGCCCTGACCGGGCGTGGAGATGGCGCTGATCGTGCCGCCATGGGCCTCGACGATCGCCCGAGCGATCGCGAGACCGAGCCCACTGCCGCCCTCGGCCCGGCTGCGGCCCTCGTCGGTCCGGTGGAAGCGGTCGAAGATGCGTCCGAGCTGATCGGGCTCGATCCCGGTCCCGTCATCACGGACGGCGAACACCGCCGACCCGTTCTCGGAGGCGATCGAGATGTCTATGTGCCCGTCCCGGCCGGTGTGCCTCACGGCGTTGGTGACGAGGTTCCGCAGCACCTGGGCGAGCCGGTCGGGGTCGGCCTGGAGCTCGCCGTGGAGGGTCGACTCGACGCTGTAATGGCGTGATCCGAGCAGCGGCAGGTCCCGGCGCAGGTCCTCGACGAAGTCATCGAGCGGTACCCGCCGCGGCTGCACGAGCCCTCCGCGCTCGGCCTTCGCGAGGGTCAGCATGTCATCGGTCAGCCGCTCCATCCGGCGGACCTCACGCATCAGCTCCTCGGCGTCCGCCCGGACCTCCTCGCGGTCGCCGGAGTGATGGGCAAGCTGCTCGATCCGCCCCCGCAGGACCGTGAGCGGGCTGCGCAGCTCGTGCGACGCGTCGGAGACGAAGTCGCGCTGCAGCCGGAACCCCTCCTCCAGCCGGTCCATCATGTGGTTGAACGAGTCGGCGAGCACGCCGACCTCGTCCTCGCCGCTGTAGTCGATCCGATGAGTGAGGTCACCCGAGTCGACCGCCGACGCAACGGCGGCCATGCGGCGGAGGGGCCGCGTGATCAGGTTCGCGAGCCAGATCGCGATCGCCACCGAGAGCAGGAGGGCCCCCAGGCCGACTGCGATGAAGCGGTTGCGCAGCGATTGGAGCGCCTGGTCGACCGAGGTGAGGGGATCCGCCACACGGAAGGTCCCGACCCTCGCCCCGTTGACGACGACCGGCTGGGTCAGGACCCGGAGCTTCCCGGTCTCGTCCGTCGAGATCGTCGTCAGGCCGTCCCCGGCGGAGACGATGCCGCCCGCGCCGGCCTCGCCGCTCTCGCTGTTCCCGACGTGCGATTCGGCGAGCTCCTCATTGACGATCCTCGCCTGGTTCGTCACGGGCGGGAGTCCCACGGGCGAGATCAGATAGATGCGCGCCTCCGGGTGGTAGCGCTGGCCGGCGACGAAGCGATCGCTCGCCCTTCCCAGCGACGCCGGATCGGTGACCCTGGCGGGGGCCAGCACCCGCTGCTGGAACTCCACGTACTGCTCGTTCAGCTCCCGGTCGATGCGGCTCCGGAGGTTCGCCGCGGTGGTCTCATGGAGCGCGAAGAAGCTCGCGGCCACCGCGGCCATGCTGACCGCCGAGATCGCCAGCACCAGCCGCAGCCGGATGCCGCGCGGAACCCACCTACGCATCGGCGCTCACCAGCCGATAGCCGGCAGAGCGAACGGTCTGGATCGGGGCCTCACCGTCCTTCTCGGCGAGCTTGCGGCGCAGATAGCCGATGTAGACGTCGAGGACATTGGTCCCGGGGTCGTAGTCGTAACCCCAGACCGCGTTCAGGATCTGGGCGCGGGAGAGGACCTGGTCCGGGTGGCGCATCAGGTAGGCGAGCAGCTCGAACTCGCGGGCGGTCAGCTTGACGGCGTGGCCATCGCGCTCCACCTCGCGGGTCCGGAAGTCGAGGCTGATCCCTCCGACCTCGAGTGAGGTCGCGTTGACCTGGCCGGGCTGCCGCAGATGCGCCCTGATGCGCGCCAGCAGCTCGGCGAAGGCGAACGGCTTGGTCAGGTAATCGCTGGCCCCGAGATCGAGGCCGGCGACCACGTCGTCGGTTTCGGCCAGTGCGGTCAGCATGATCACCGGCAGCACCTCGTCCTGCTCGCGGATCTCCCTGATCACGTCGAGCCCGCTCATCTTCGGGAGGAGCACGTCGAGGATGACCAGGGCGTAGTCGCCGGTACGGGCCAGCGCGAGGCCCTCCTCGCCGTCGTAAGCACAGGAGACGGAATAGCCCTCGGCCTCGAGCCCGCGCTGGACGAACTCGGCGATGGGACGTTCGTCCTCGACCACCAGGATGCGCATGGCGGCAATGCTAGGCGGGCGCAAGAATGCGGGCCGAGATCTTCTAAGAGAACTCTCATCCGAGGCTTACTGGTTGTTCATGGCCCTGACCGACTATCCGGTACGTGATCTCGACCGGCGAGCAGCCCTACGTGGAGTGCGACCGCGGCTTCAAGCTGTTCGGCTCCCACGTGCGTGTCCTGATCGGCCCTCCCGTGCGGGCCGGACTTCCCTCGCCCGAGGCGATGGCGATCCAGATCGAGTTCTTCCTCCGCCTCCTGCACCGCAAGCTGACCCGCTTCGACCAGGGCAGCGAGCTCTCCGCGCTCAACTCCGAGCCGGGCGAGCGGTGCTCGGTCAGCCCGACGCTCGCCGTCGCGGTCGACGCCGCCCTCTGGGCCGCGCGCCGCTCCGGCGGCCTCGTCGACCCGACGCTGGTGGGCGAGCTCGAGGACGTCGGCTATGCCACCTCGCGGGCCGATCTCCCAGTGGAGAGCATCGCCGACGCGCTCGCGATGGCCCCTGAGCGTGCCCCCGCCGCACCCCGGCCCGACTCCCGCTGGAGCGCGATCACGGTTGACTCCGTCGCCGGAGTGGTGAGGCGGCCGTCCGGAATCCGGATCGACACCGGCGGCTGCGGCAAGGGGCTCGCGGCCGACCTGGCCGCGGACCGTCTTGGCGGATACGCGGCTTTCGTCGTCGACGCCGGTGGGGACCTCCGGCTCGGAGGCGAGCAACCGCCCGAGCGCCTCGTCCGCATCGACCATCCGCTCGAGGACCGCCCGGCGCACGAGCTCAAGCTCGACCGTGGCGCGGTGGCGACGAGCGGGATCAGGACCCGTCTCTGGCGCAACGACGAAGGCTTTGCACACCATCTGCTCGATCCCTCGACCGGGCGTCCCGCCTGGACCGGCCTGATCCAGGCGAGCTCGCTCGGCGCCACCGCGCTGGAGGCGGAGACGCTCGCCAAGATGGCCTTCCTCGCGGGCCCCGAGCGAGCCCGCGAGATCCTCGCCGAGCAGGGCGGACTGATGGTGCTCGACGACGGCACGGTCGAGCTTTGCGGCGCGCTCGTGCAGCGCTCGAGCGATCCCTCCGAGGCGGTGGCGGCGTGAACTCCTACACCGACCCCGGGCAGCACATCTTCTGGATCGCCAGCCGCGCCTTCGGCGTCGTCGCCCTCGTGCTCACCGCGGTCTCGATCGGCATGGGCCTCGCGATGGCGATGCGCTCGGCCAAGGGCCCGGGGGCCATGGCCCGCCTGCGACAGGCCCACGAGGCGACCGCCCTCACGGCGCTGATCTTCATCGCCGCGCATGGGCTGACGCTGCTGGGCGACACCTACCTGCGGCCTGGCCTCTCCGGCATCGCCATCCCGTTCGTCATTCAGCACAGGCCCCTCTGGACCGGACTGGGAATCGTCGGCGGCTGGTTGGCGGCGCTGCTGGGGCTGAGCTTCTACGTGCGGCGCTGGGTCGGCCCCGGGCTCTGGCGGAAGATGCATCGCTGGACGCTCGCCGTCTACGTGCTCGCGGTTATCCACACCCTCGGTGCCGGAACCGACGCCCGGTCGTTCTGGCTCCTGGTGATCCTGATCGCGACGGTCGCGCCGCTGGCCGTGATGGCCGCCGTCCGCCTCCTGCCGAGCGATGAGCCCGCCAGGGGACGGCCGCGACGCAGGATCCCGCTCCCCTCGGAGCAGCTCTCCCAGCCCGCCACCGCAAGCTCATACGACTACGAGGTGATCCGATGACCCCCGACCGCCGATACCCGGAGCGAATCCCACAGCGGAGGGCCGCGCGTGACGCCCGCGTGTCGCAGCGGCGCCGCTACTCCTCGGGCAGGCCGCTGCAGTCGACGAAGGCGGTGACGGTGAAACTCGCGATGCTCGCCGTCATCCCGACCCTCGCGATCGGGGGTCTGATCGCCGCGCAGATGGCCTCCGGCAAGGACCCGGCCCTGGGCCCGAAGGCAGCCAAGCGCGCTAAGAAGAGCTCCGCCACCGGTTCGAGCGGCTCCTCGAGCAGCGGCGCCGCGGCCGATCCTTACTCGCAGTCCTACGGCGGCGACGGCTACTACGGCTCCTCGAGCGGCTATTCGTCGGGGTCGGGCGGCTACTACTCGGGCTCGGGCTACTCGACCCAGCAGTCCGCGCCGGCGCCGGTCACCAGCAGCACCTCCTAGCCGGCGACGGTCAGCACGCCCAGCGCGAGCACCGACGCTGCGATCAGCGCCAGCGCCACTCCGGTGACGATCCGGCCGCCCGTCCCGAGCGCCTCGTCCCCCATCAGGTCGGGGTCCGCCGCCAGCCTCCGCATGAACGGCAGCATCACGAGCAGCAGGACGGCGTTGAGCGCCTGAGAGAGGAAGAGGATCTGGATCAGCGGGGCGCCGGGGATCAGGATGAGCACGATCGCGATCGTCACGACGACGCCGAAGCTCAGATAGAAGAGGGGAGCCTCCTGGAAGGTGTCGTCGATGTCCGCCGGCCTCCCCGATGCCTCAGCCACCGAGTAGGCGGTGGATAAGGGCACGACGGCCGCGGCCAGCAGCGCCGCCCCGAGGAACCCGACGCCGAACAGGGTGGACGCCGCCGACCCCGCGAGCGGCTCGAGCGCCTTCGCCGCGTCCTTCGCGTCGTTGACGTCGATGCCGTTCACGTGCAGGGTCGCCGCGCAGGCGATCACCACGAAGAACCCGATCACACCGGTGAGCACAGCCCCGACGACGACGTCGACGTTCTCGAATCTGAGCTCCTTCAGGGGGATGTGCTTGTCCGCCGCGTACGACTGGATGAAGACGAGGCCCCAGGGGGCGAGCGTCGTGCCGACGGTTGCGACCGCCACCAGGACCGCATCCCTGGTCAGGGGCATGTGGGGGACGACAAGGCCCTTCGCGGCGGCTCCCCAGTCGGGGTGGGCCAGGATGCCCGAGGCGACGTAGGTGACGAACACCGCGCTGAGGATGAGCAGCACGTGCTCCACGCGATTGAAGGAGCCGCGGAGAACGAGCGCGGAGACCGCGATGCCGGCGATCGGAACCGACAGGTAGCGGCTGATCCCGCCGAGTAGCTCGAGACTGGCGGCCACGCCCGCGAACTCCGCACAGAGCGTGCCGGTGTTCGCGATCAGCAGCGCGGCGAGGACGATCCGGGCATCGCGCGGGCTCCGGTGCTCCCGCAGGAGGGTGAGCAGCCCCCGGCCGGTCACCACGCCCATCCGAGCGCCGACCAGGTGGTAGACGATCAGGGCGGCCGTCGAGACGGCCAGGACCCAGAGCATCTCGTAGCCGTACTTCGCGCCCAGGATCGAGTAGGTCGTAATCCCGGCCGGGTCGTCGTCCGAGAGGCCCGCCAGGACGCCGGGTCCCACCACGGCGAAGAGGGTGGCCGCGTAGCCCGCCGTGAGCAGCGCCGGCCGGTGACGCAGGAGCCGTGCGTGGAGGTGGCGGCCCGGGCGGCCGCGCGGGTGCTCGCGGTGAAGAGCAGTGGCTGAGTCGGGTCGGTGCGCGACAATCGGGAGCATGATCGATGCACTGGTCGACCAGATCGAGAGCCGCTACGCGGAGCTCGAGCGGCAGATGTCGGATCCCGAGCTGCACTCGGACCGCGAGCGTGCGGCCGAAGTCGGGCGCGAGTACCGCGAGCTGCAGGGCGCGCACGAGCTCGCCCGCCAGTGGCTGACCCTGAAGGACGATCTCGAGGGCGCCCGCGAGCTGCTCGCGGAGGACGGCGACGACCCGGAGCTCAGGAAGGTGGTCGAGGAGGCGCCCGCCCGGCTCGAGGAGCTCTCCGAGGAGATCCGCCTGGCGATGGTCGAGCGCGACCCGAACGACGACAAGAACGTGATCGTCGAGATTCGCGCCGGGACCGGGGGAGACGAGGCGGCCCTCTTCGCCGGCGACCTCTTCAAGATGCTGACCCGCTATGCGGAGCGCCGCGGCTATTCGGTCGAGGTTCTCTCGCAGTCGGCCGCCGAAGTGGGCGGCTTCAAGGAGGTCACCTTCGCCGTCAAGGGAGACGCGGCGTACTCCGTCTTCAAGTACGAGGGCGGGACGCACCGGGTCCAGCGGGTGCCGAAGACCGAGTCCCAGGGGCGGATCCACACCTCCACCGCGACCGTCGCGGTGCTCCCGGAGGCCGAGGAGGTCGACGTCCAGGTCGATCCCAACGACCTCCAGATCGACGTCTACCGCTCCTCGGGGCCGGGAGGGCAGTCCGTGAACACGACCGACTCCGCCGTCCGGATCACCCACAAGCCGACCGGCCTGGTGGTGGCGATGCAGGACGAGAAGTCGCAGCACCAGAACCGCGACAAGGCGATGCGAGTCCTCCGGGCCCGGCTGCTCGAGCGCGAGATCGAGGAGCAGCAGAAGGAGATCGCATCGGAGCGCCGCGCCCAGGTCGGCTCGGGCGAGCGCTCCGAGAAGATCCGGACCTACAACTTCCCGCAGGACCGGATCACCGACCACCGGGTGAAAGTGACCGCGAGCGGGGTGGACCGCGTTCTCGGCGGCGAGCTCGACGAATTCACGGACGCCCTGTCGGCGGAGGAGAAGCGCCGCCGGCTCGAGGCCCAGACGGCGGAGACGGCCTGAGCGCCCAGACCTCGGCAGTCCGCGACGCGCTCGAGGGCGCCGTCGGTGCCCTCACCGCCGCCGGTTGCGAGTCGGCTCGCCTCGACGCTGAACTGTTGCTGGCCGAGGCCACCGGATGGGACCGCGCCCAGATCGCGGCGGAGCCGGAGCTGCGCCTTCCGGTCGGCGCATCCCGCGAATTCGCCGAAATGGTCCGCCGCCGTGTGAGGCGCGAGCCCGTCGCCTACATCCTGGGCCGCAGGGGCTTCCGCCGGCTTGAGCTGGTCGTCGATCGCCGGGTGCTGATCCCGAGGCCGGAGACGGAGCTGCTGGTCGAGATCGCAGTGGAGATCGAAGCGACTTCGGCGATCGACGTCGGAACGGGGAGCGGCGCGATCGCGCTGGCGGTCGCCGATGAGCTTCCCGCGGCCAGGGTGTCCGCGATAGACACTTCGATGGACGCGCTTCGAGTCGCGCAGGTCAACACGGAGCGTCTCGGGCTCGCAGACCGGGTGGACGTCGTCAACCGCGGAATTGCATCGCTCGACTCGACCGGTCCCTGCGATCTGCTCCTCGCCAACCTCCCGTATGTCTCCGAGGATGAGTGGGAGGGGCTCGCCCCCGAGATTCGCGAGTACGAGCCTCGGGAGGCGCTGGTGGCCGGGCCCACCGGGGTCGAGGCGATCGAGGGGCTGCTGGCTTCGGTCGCCGAGCTCGAGATGAGGCCAGCGACGGTGGCGCTGGAGATCGGCGCGGACCAGGCGCCGGCGGTCTCGGAGCTCGTTCGGCGGGCTGGCTACGCGGAGGTCGAGGCCCGGCGGGACCTCGCCGGCCTCGACCGGGTGGTGATCGGCCGGTGACGGAGGTCGTCTCGATCGAGCGCGACGGCCGGGACGCCGCCCGCGCCGCGCTCGAGCGCCGTGTGGGGGAGGGCGGTGTCGCGATCTTCCCCGCCGACACTCTCTACGGCCTCGCCTGCGATCCGCTCAACGCCGAGGCCGTAGAGCGGATCCACGAGATCAAGGGCCGCGGCGAGCGCAAGCCCTCGGCCGTCATGTACTTCTCGCCTCTCGCGATGCGCGAGCTCGTCTCCGGGCTCGGTCCGCGGGCCCGCGAGGCGGTGGGCGCCCTGCTGCCGGGCCCGGTGACCCTGGTCCTGGCCAACCCCGAGCGCCGCTACCCGCTGGCCTGCCGGGAGGACCCTGAGCGGCTCGGCGTCCGCCTGATCGAGGGACCGCTCGCCCGGGCGATGACGCCCATCTTCCAGACGAGCGCGAACCGCAGTAGCGCGCCGGCGCCGAGCAGCTTCGACGAGATCGACCCGGGCATCCTCTCTGGGGTCGATCTCGCCATCGACGCCGGCCAGCTGATCGGCGAGCCCTCAACGGTCGTCGACATCACGGAGATCGACTCCGGAGGGACCTGGCGGATCCTGCGGGAGGGGGCGCTGCCGGCTACCGAGGTCGAGCGCAGGCTCGCCGCGAGCGCGGCGGACTAGCGGGCGGCCTGCTCCGCGGCGCGCTCGCCCTCGGCGTGGTTGCGGTAGGCCCAGCCCCGCTGGAACTTCCCGCCGCGCGGCTCGATGACCCACGCCACCTCGCTGCTCCTCTCCTCGCCGGTGCCACGGGCCGTCGCGGTCATCTCGCCCAGCACCAGCAGGCGATCGCCCACCTGGCGATAGGTCTCCAGCTCGACGTGGATCTCGGAGAACATCTCGTCGACGTCCTCGAACCAGGCGCGAACCCCGTTGTGCCCGTGGTAGCCCGGGTCGCCCTCCTCCCGGGCCGTGAGGAACGGGTGCCATTCACAGTCGGCGTTCCATACCGTGATCCAGGCCTCCGGATCGCGGGCGTTGAAAGCGTCGCGGGACTGCTCCAGGAGCTCTTTGTGTGAGGAGGCCATCGCTACGCGGCTTTCGCGGCGGCCACCGCTTCGTCGACTGTCTCGAAGAGCTCCACCCGAGTCGCCCTGCCGTCGCGGAGCGTCCAGACCATCACGGCCTCCTGGCCGAAGTCGAGGCCCGTCGTCTTGCCGCGTGCCCGCAGGGTGAACTGGACGATGACCTTCTCCCCGACCTGTCGCTCGAACCCGTGCGCATCCCAGCGGATGTCCTCCATCACCTCGTAGAAGGAGTCGAACCAGCGGCGGATTCCGTCGTGGCCTCGGTACGTATCGGGCTCCGAGGCCAGGTTGGGCGGCGTCGTCGCCTCGAACTCGGGATGGATGTAGGGAAGGATTCCGTCCACCCCTTCCGCGTTGAATGCCTCGAAGCCTCGGCGGATGATCTCGAGGTTCTCGCTTGACACGGTCCCCCTCAGCGTAGGTGGTGGGGTCAGCGAGGAGTGTGAGATGCGGCCGTCACGGCGGCGGTCACGAACAGCTCGCGCGCGCGTTTTCGCTCGGGTGTGGCGCCACGCTCGATCCGCTCCAGAGTCATGCCCTGAACCCCGGCGATCACCATGACGGTGAGGACCCGGGCCCGCGCGGGTGTCAGGCCGTCACTCGCCTCCGTGAGGAGGCGCACCAGCACCTGGCGCCACTGCGCGTTCACGTCCGCGATCGTCCGCCGGACCTCAGGGTCCACGACCGAGACCGCCGCGAGATCGAAGTAGAGGCGAGCAACACGCTCGTCCTCGTCGAGCACGCGCTCGACGCCCGTGTCCACCCCCCGGACCGCGGCCTCGATCGTCGTGGCTCCGTCGATCGCAGCCAGGACCTCGTCGGTGATCATCTCGGCGATCGCCCGGCCGGCGGCCCCGACCAGGCCCTGCTTGGAGCCGTAGTGGTAGACGACGAGCGGCTTCGACTCGCCGGCCCTCGCCGCCACCTTGGCGATCGTCAGCCCGGCGTAGCCGTCCGCCTTCAGCACCTCGATGGCCGCGTCCAGGATCCGCTCGCGGGCGCCCGTGGAGGGACGCCCGCGTTTCGCAATGGTGGCCTCCATCTATGCGGCGGCCAGCATCGCCGGATCGAGGCCCATCGCCGCGAGCTTCTTCGAGAGCGACTTCGCCGCGTACTCGAAGATCTCGGACGAGTGGTAGAAGGGCGTCTCGAAGTTGTACGGATCCTCGACCCACGGCGGGACGAAGACCAGCGGCGCCACGGCCAGGCACTCCTTGAGCGTGTCCTCGACGACCTTCGCGTTGGCCCTGTCCGCCTTGATCGCGTCGGCGAGGAACTTGACGCCGAAGCCGACATGGCGAGACTCGTCGCGGTTGACGGCCGTGAAGCCGGCGACGAAGCCGGGGAACCAGCCGCGCTCGCGCAGCGACTTGATCATGAACCGCGCGGCGGTGAGGGCGAGCATCCCCTCGATGATGATCATGTAGACGGTCACGCCCCGGACGAGCGAGGGGAAGTCGCTCGGGTCCTTGCGCAGATCCTCGGCGCACTCGTGGAGGATCCCGTCGAAGAGCGTCTCCCAGTCCTTGTTCACGACGTAGCGCTGCTTGTCGATCATCTCGCCGAGGCTGCCGGCCTCGATGCCGAACACCTCGCGGTAGAAGCCGTTCCAGAAGACGGTGTGCTTGGCCTCGTCGGAGATCTGGGTGGTGAGGAAGACCTTCGCCTCATGGGTCGGAGCCGCCATGGCGAAGGGGAGCAGCTCCAGGGTGACGCGCTCCTCGCCGAGGAAGAACTCGGAGAAGCCGAACTCGAGGAACCGTCGCTCGTCCTCGGTGAACATGTCCGGATCCGCCCACTGCTTGGCGTCCTCGGTGAAGTCGAAGTCCTCGGTGGACCAGTGCTGGCGCTGCCAGCGCATGAAGAGCTTCTCGTACGAGGGGGCCGCCTCGACGATGCGGTCGAGGCCCGCCATCACCTTGTCGATGTCGCCGTCGAGCAGGACGGAGAGCGCCTCGTCCTCGGTGTGAAGTTCTCCGTTGGTGGTCGCGGTGGCGTCGGTCATCTCACTCCTCCGGATCGGTTGCGGTCGCGGGATTATTTACCAGTCGGTAAATAAATGTCAAGTCCGCATGCGGATGTATCGTGGCCGGGCATGAGCGACCTCCCCGACGATTTCCAGACCGCCCACCTCGCAGAGGTCGATCCGGACATCGCCCGGGTCCTTGACCGCGAGCTCGCCCGCCAGCAGGGCACGCTCGAGATGATCGCCTCCGAGAACTTCGTCCCGCAGGCGGTGCTCGACGCCGCAGGCTCGGTGCTCACGAACAAGTACGCCGAGGGCTATCCGGGCAAGCGCTACTACGGCGGCTGCGAGGAGGTCGACGTCGCCGAGCAGCTGGCGATCGACCGCGCGAAGGCGGTGTTCGGGGCAGAGCACGCCAACGTTCAGCCGCACTCGGGCGCACAGGCCAACAACGCGGCCTACATGGCGATGATCGAGCCGGGCGACACGATCATGGGCATGGCCCTCGACCATGGCGGCCATCTGACCCACGGGATGAGGCTGAACGTCTCGGGGAAGCTCTACGAGGTCATCGCGTACCACGTGCGCCGCGAGGACAAGCTCGTCGACATGGACGAGGTCGCGAAGCTCGCCGAGGAGCACCAGCCGAAGGTGATCGTCGCGGGCTGGTCGGCCTACCCGCGCCAGCTCGACTTTGCGGCATTCCGGGAGATCGCCGATTCCGTCGGGGCGAGGCTGATGGTCGACATGGCGCACTTCGCGGGCCTGGTCGCCGCTGGGGAGCACCCGAACCCGGTCGAGCACGCGGACGTCGTCACGAGCACGATCCACAAGACCCTCTGCGGTCCGCGCAGCGGGATGATCCTCTGCAAGCAGGAGCTCGCCGCCGACATCAACCGCGCCGTCTTCCCGGGACAGCAGGGCGGCCCGCTGATGCACATCATCGCGGCCAAGGCGGTGGCCCTGAAGATCGCCCAGAGCGAGCAGTTCAAGCAGCGCCAGCGGCAGACCATCGCCAACGCCAAGGCGTTCGGCGAGGAGCTCGTCGCCGGCGGTCTCGACGTCCTCACCGGGGGGACCGACGTGCACCTGGTCCTTGTCGACCTGACGCCGACGGGGCTCGGGGGCAAGGAGGCTGAGACGCGGCTCGAGGAGGTGGGGATCACGGTCAACCGCAACGCGATCCCGTTCGACGAGCGCCCGCCGATGGATCCGTCCGGCCTGCGGATCGGGACGCCCGCCCTCACCACCCGCGGCCTGGTCGAGGACGATCTCCGAGAGATCGCCCAGGTGATCGCCGCGGCGCTGGGAGAGGACTTCGAGTCCCAGAAGGACTCGCTCCTGGAGCGCTCCCGGATACTGATGGAGCGCTATCCCCTCTATCCGCAGCTTTCAGCAGCCGCCGTCTAGACCGGCTTGAAGATCTGGGCCGACATGAGCGGGCCGGCGCACGTGCTCGTGCTCCGGCCGATCATCGAGCGACTTCGCGCGCAGGGCCACGACGTCCTGATCACCGCGCGGGTGTACACGCAGACCCTCGAGCTGCTCGACCTGCACGGGATGGAGTACACGCTGATCGGGCAGCACGGCGGGGCGTCGCGCGTGCGCAAGCTGATGCGGCTGATCCAGCGGACGAGCGGGATGCGACGTTTCGGGAAGGGGGAGGGGTTCGACCTCTCGATCGCGCACGGCTCGAACGACATCGCGATCGCCTCGCGGATGCTCGGCATCCCGGAGGCGAACATGCACGACTACGAGTTCGCGGTCGCGCAGCACCATGTTGGCTGCCGCCTCGCGAAGCGGGTGATCTTCCCGGACTCTGTCCCGCCCGATCGCCTGAAGCGCTTCGGCGTCACCCCGGAGAAGCTCTTCCAGTACCCCGGGATCAAGGAGGAGTACTACCTCTCGGACTTCGAGCCGGACCCCGGCGCCCTGAAGAAGCTCGGGGTCGACACCGAGCGGGTCGTGGTGGTGGTCCGCCCGCCGCCCGACGTCTCCCTCTATCACCGCCGCTCGAATCCGCTCTTCCCGCAGGTACTCGCGCGAGTAGGCTCTGACCCCGGTGTGCACGCTGTGGTGCTGCCGCGCACCGAGGAGCAGCGGACCTACGTCAAGGAGCTCGCCCTGCCGTCCCTGATCGTCCCCGATCGCGCCGTGGAGGCGCAGAGCCTGGTGGCGCTCGCGGACCTGGTGGTCTCGGCCGGGGGGACGATGAACCGCGAGGCCGTTGCGCTCGGGACCCCGGTGTACACGACCTACGGGGGGCGGCTCGGCGGCGTGGACGAGGCGCTGATCCGCTCCAACCGGCTGCGTCCGTTGACCGATCCCAGGGCCCTCGAGCTCGTCAAGAAGACCGGTCAGGGCGAGCGCGTCCGGCGCGACCCGCAGCTGCTCGTCGACCTGATGCTCGGAGCGGCCGAGCCCGATGGCGACTCGAACTGAGCAGCCGAGCACGGTCGCCGAGCAGGTCTCGGTCATCGCCGCCGAGGCGTACTCCCCGCGGCCGGTGGACGTCGTGCTGCGGGGGCTCGACCTGCTGATTGCCGGGTCGGCGCTGATCCTGCTCTCGCCGCTTCTCGCGCTCCTGGCTCTCGCCACCCTGATCACCTCGGGGCGGCCGGTCCTCTACCGCGGCGAGCGCGTCGGGCGAGCCGGCCACGTCTTCACGATGTACAAGCTCCGCACGCTGCGGCCCGGGGCTGAGGCCCGGCTCGGCAACACCTACGGCGAGGAGCTCAGCCGGCGCACCGAGGAGGAGGTGACGATGGTCGGGAAGGCCGCGCGCCTCACCCACATCGACGAGGTCCCGCAGCTCTTGAACGTGCTTCGCGGCGACATGAGCATGGTGGGCCCGCGCCCCATCCGGCCCGCCTTCTTCAACGAGATCTGCGAGGAGCTCCCCACGTACTGGCAGCGCCTCGTGGTCCGTCCCGGCGTTACCGGCTTCGCGCAGACCAGGATCACCCGCGAGGACTCCTGGGAGGACAAGCTGATCCACGACCTCGAGTACATCGCGGACCGCTCGGTCCGGCTCTACCTCCGTGTGCTCGGCGCGACGATCGCGCGAATCGCCCGGCTCACCCTCAGCGGCCGCAACCGCTGAGACAGCGTTGACGGGATGTCTCATCGAGGTATAGGCTGAGCATGGGCATGGAGGAGAGGAGCGGGACGCTGCGCAGGATCCTCATCGCGATCGGGCTGGGGCTGGCGCTATGCGCGCTGGCGGCGCCGACCGCCCTCGCGAAGAAGCCGAAGAAGGTCAGGGACACGACCACGTGGTTGTGCAAGCCGGGGATCCCGGACAACCCCTGCGAGCCGGGCTTCGACACCACGCTGGTCTCGCCCTCCGGCCAGATCACCGGGACGGAGAACGTCAAGCCGGACAAGAAGCGCAGCTTCGACTGCTTCTACGTCTATCCGACGGTCAGCGACGACAAGGGGACGAACTCCGACCTCTCGATCGACCCGGAGGAGCGCTCGATCGCCCTCTACCAGGCGGCGCGCTACAGCCTGCATTGCCGCGTCTTCGCGCCGATGTACCGCCAGCTCACCCTCTCGGCGATCGGCGGTGCGCCCTCGGCCGACGCGGCGCAGCTCGCGTACAACGACGTGCTGGCTGCGTGGACGACCTATCTGCGCAAGTACAACCGCGGCCGCGGAGTGGTGCTGATCGGGCACTCGCAGGGCAGCTTCATGCTGCGGGAGCTGATCCACCGCGCGATCGACCGCAAGAAGAAGGTCCGCAGGCAGCTGATCTCGGCCATCCTCCTCGGCGGCAACGTGACCGTGGCCTCGGGCCGCACCGTCGGCGGCGACTTCAAGAACGTCCCCGGCTGCCGCAGGGCCAAGCAGTTCGGCTGCGTCATGGCCTTCTCGACCTTCAACGCTCCGGTCCCGCCCGACACCAAGTTCGGTCGCCCGAGCGCCTTCGCCACGCCCGATCTGCCGACGACCGGCGACGTGCTCTGCACGAACCCGGCGGCCCTCGGCGGCGGGTCGGCTCCGCTCACCTCGGTCTTCCCGACGCAGCCGTTCGCTCCGGGAACCACGATCGGCCTGGCGACCAAGCTCGTGGGCCAGCCGACGCCGAGCGGCGCGACGACTCCCTGGTTCCAGGCCCAGGCCTACACGGGCGCCTGTGACTCGTCCAACGGCGCGCACGTGCTCCAGATCGCCCCCCTACCCGGTGCTCCCACGCTCCACCCGATTCCGGATGACACCTGGGGCCTGCACCTCGTCGACGCGAACATCGCCCTCGGCAACCTCACGAACGATGTCGCCGTCGAGGCCAAGGCCTGGGGTAAGGCGAACGCCGGCTCGAAGCGCGGCAAGAAGCATTAGTCCGTAGGTCCCGCGCCTTAGACTCGCCGCCATGTGCGGGATATGCGGTCTCGTCAGCCTCGACGGGGCCACCGCCCCGGATCCCGCGGCGCTCGCCGCGATGAACGACACCCTGGTCCACCGCGGCCCCGACTCGGAGGGGAGCGTCATCGACGGCCCGTGCGGCCTCGCGATGCGGCGCCTGTCGATCATCGACCTCGCGGGCGGCGACCAGCCGATCGCCAACGAGGATGGCCGGATCCAGGTCATCCAGAACGGCGAGATCTACAACTACCGTGAGCTGATGGACGAGCTTCGGGGGAGGGGGCACACATTCGCGACCCACAGCGACACCGAGGTGATGGTCCATCTCTACGAGGAGCACGGCCCGGGGTTCGTCGAGCGGCTGCGCGGCATGTTCGCCCTGGCGCTGTGGGACGCCCGCCGCGGCCGGCTCGTCCTCGCGCGTGACCGCTTCGGGATCAAGCCGCTCTACTACCGCGTCGCCGATGGGACCGTGTCCTTCGCCTCGGAGCTCAAGGCGCTCCTTCGCCAGCCGCGGTTCTCGCGGGAGATCGACCCGCAGGCGCTCGAGTCCTTCCTCGCCTTCAACTCGATCCCCGCGCCGCTGACGATCTTCACGGAGGCGCGCAAGCTGCCGCCGGGCCACACGCTCGTGGCGGAGCGGGGTGAGGTGACGATCGAGCGCTACGCGCGGCCCAGCCCGGTCCGCGCCGAAGAGGTCCGCACCGATAGCGAGGACGTTCTCGCCGAGGAGCTGCGCGAGCGACTCCGCGACTCGGTCCGGGCCCACCTGGTCTCCGACGTCCCCGTGGGGGTGCTCCTCTCTGGCGGCGTCGACTCGGCCGCGCTGACCGCGATGGCGGCTCAGGAGAGCGGCTATCCGGTGAGCACGTTCTCGATCGGCTTCGAGGAGAGCTCCTTCGACGAACTCGACCAGGCTCGGCTGGTGGCCACGCGCTACGGCACCGACCACCACGAGCTCACCCTGCGCCCGGACGCCGTCGAGCTGCTGCCGAAGCTGGTCGAGGCATTCGACGAGCCGTTCGGCGACTCCTCGGCGCTGCCGACCTACCTGGTCTCCGAGCTGGCCGCCGACACGGTCAAGGTGGTGCTCTCGGGCGAGGGCGGGGACGAGCTCTTCGGCGGCTACTACACCTATGTGGCCGATCGCCTGGCTCCGCGGGTCGGCCGCGCCGCACCGTTCCTGCGCCCGCTGGTGGAGCTGCTGCCCAGCTCCTCCCAGAAGGTGAGCTTCGACTACAAGGCGAAGCGCTTCATGCGCGGTGCCCACCTGCCGCCGGTCGAGCGCCACCACGCCTGGAAGGAGATCTTCTCCCCCGAGGCCCAGGATGAGCTGCTCAGCGAGGAGCGCATCTCGGACCCGCTCGACGTCTACCGCGCCCGGTTCGCCGAGACCGAGGGCGCCCCAGAGCTCGCCCGCCTCCAGGACCTCGACCTCGGCATCTACCTGGTCGACGACCTGCTGGTGAAGACCGACCGGGCGAGCATGGCCCACTCGCTCGAGGCGCGCGTTCCGTTCCTCGACCCGGTGGTCGCGGAGCTCGCGCTGGCCCTGAACACCCGCCAGAAGGTGCGGGGCTTCTCCAAGAAGCGGCTGCTCCGCAAGGCGGTCGAGCCGCTGCTGCCGAAGGAGATCATCCGCGGGCGGAAGCAGGGCTTCTCGATCCCTGTCGCCGCCTGGCTGCGCGGCGACCTTGGCCCCTACGCCCGGGACGTGCTCTCACCCGAGACCATCGAGCGCCAGGGCTACCTGAACCCGGCGGCGGTGACCAGGGTGCTGGACGACCACATCTCCGGCAAGGAGGACCTGAGCCGCCAGCTCTGGGGGCTGCTCAACTTCACGCTCTGGTTCGACCGCTACGCCCGTGTTCCCGAAGCGGCCGGAGCCGGCTGATGCCCGACACGATCGACGCCCTCTTCGCGTTCATCTTCGCCGGGGCGACGGTCTGGAGCCTGGTCCCCGCGACGGAGTCCCTAGCCCGCCGCATCGGAGACAGGGCGATCGACTTCCCAAACGAGCGCAGCCTGCACGAGTACCCGACCCCGAAGCTGGGCGGGCTCGCCGTCCTGGTGGCGGTGCTGATCGGCGGCTCGATCTTCCTGCCCTGGGACCATGAGACGCGCTCGATCCTCGCCGGGGCGATCGTGATCACGGCGGTGGGGGTGATCGACGATCTGGTCGACCTCCCAGCCGGGATCAAGCTGCTCGGCCAGACGGCGGCGGCGATCATCCCGGTCGCGTCCGGGGTCACCGTGGCCACCTTCACGCTCCCGTTCCTCGGCCGCGTCGATCCGGCGTCGGTGCAGCTCTTCGACCCGCCGGGAATCGGCCCGATCGACCTGGGCCAGCTGCTGACCGTGATCGGGATCGTCGCCGTCGCCAACGTCATCAATCTGATCGACGGCGTCGATGGCCTGGCCGCCGGCGTCTGCCTGATCTCCGCGGCGGCGCTGTCGGTGATCGCGCTCTCTCTGGACCGCAACGCCGCCGGCGTGCTCGCCGCGGTCACTGCCGGCGCCTCCCTCGGCTTCCTGCGCCACGGCTTCCCGCCGGCGTCGAGCTTCATGGGGGACACCGGGTCGAACCTGCTCGGCTACCTGATGGCGGTGATCACCGTTCAGGGAGCGCTGAAGACGAACGCCGTGGTCGCCCTCTTCTTCCCGCTGGCGGTCCTCGCCGTTCCGATCCTCGACACGAGCTTCGTCGTCGCCAAGCGGCTCAAGTACCGGCGCCCGATCTACCGCGCCGACACCGAGCACTTCCACCACCGGATGGCGCGCATCGGCTTCAGCCAGCGGCGCACCATCACCTATCTCTACGGATGGACCCTGGTCCTGGCGCTGGTGGCCCTGGCGCTGCGCTTCGTGCCTTACAGCGACAACCACGGCCACTTCGACGCCTTCTGGACCACCTTCATGGCGGTCTGCCTCGCCGCGGCCCTGGCGGCGAGCATCTACGTCATCCACGTCCTCGAGATCCTCAAGCTGCGCCGCGTCCGCTGGAGGCAGCTCGTCGGGCTCCGCGGCCCGGCCTCCCCGCCGGATGAGGCGGAGGTGGACGTCGCCGTCCAGCACGAGCTTGACACCGGCACCTTCCGGGCCGTGGACCCGTCCACCGGGGAGATGACGGCGATCGACCCCGACACGGGCGAGATCGAGCCGGTGGAGCCTCAGCGCGAGGTCACGCCGAGCCCACCGCCCGAGCGACCTGCTCGCGCCCGCGGTAGAGGCGGCTCATGATCGTTCCCTGGCGGACGCCGAGCGCCCGCGCCGCCTCCGCGTAGCTCAGGCCCGCGACGTCGACGGCGGCCACCGCCTCGCGGTAGGGCTGGGGCAGCTCGGCCAGCGCATCGAGGACGGCGCCGGCCTCCAGCGAGGACTGTGGGTCGCCCGCGGAGGTCCTGGTCGCCAGCTCGTCCGGGACCTGCTCCCGGGGGTCCGTGGCCTCCCTCCGGATTCGCTCGTCACGGAGGTGGCTGTACCAGGTGTTCCGAAGCGCCTTGATCAGGTAGCCGAGGTCGTCGTCGCGGCGCAGGAAGCGGGGGCGGGCGAGGACCTTGACGTAGGTCTCCTGCACCAGGTCCTCCGCGAGCTGGCGGGAGCCGCAGAGCGCGCACGCCGCGCGAAAGAGCGTGTCGATGTGATCGCCGGCGGTCTCGGGATCGAGCCGGCGTCCGTCCCCCTGGACGAGCATCGCACTCAGAACGGCACCGCTCCGTCGCCCTTCCATGTTGCGAGCGCGATCAACTTCCGGTCGCCGACGTCCGCGCTCGAGAGCACGCAGGTCCGGCCGTCGCGCCACCAGGTCACGACCTGGCGCCCGCCCTCGACAAGCGAATGCAGGTGGACGCCGTTCCTCGTCGCCGGACGCGAGCCCGGCGGGGCGTGGATTCCCTCGCCCGAGACGATCGTGTAGGCGACGCGCCTGCCGTCGTGCTCGTAGAAGACGGTCCGGGCGGTCCGGTCGCCGAGCCGATCCGAGCGCGCGCCGTCCGGCCTCCAGCCGAACTCGCCGCGCCAGTTGGGGAAGGGGACGCCCTCGACGTCCGCGGCGAGGAGCTTGGAGTTGGAGGAGTCGACGGCCACCGATTCGGCTGGCGGTTGCGTGGAGAGCCGTGCGGCCTCCACGACGGTCGGGTTGCCGCCGCCGGCCGGCAGGAGCAGCACGGCGGCGAGGGCCGCCGCCGCCGCGCCCGCCAGGGCTGCCGGGATCGCGAACCGGCGGCGCCTCGCGGGCCGCGAGGACCGCGCGCTCGGGGCGGCGATGCGCTCGCGGAGCGCGGGGCTCGCCTGGAGATCCAGCCCACGGAGGGCGGACGCGCCGGCGCGCTGGCGCTCCAGAGCGGCACCGAGGGTGGGGGAGGCGGCGACCTCGGCCTCGAGGTCGGCGCGCTCCGGTCCGCTGAGCGTGCCGTCGGCGAGCTGCGCCAGCCGGCGCATCGTCTGCTCGTCGAAGGTCTGGTTTCCGTTCTCGGGGCCCATGCGTCCTCTAGGACTGACGCGGGAGCCGCCGAGATATTCCCGGCTCGGCCCCCGGAATAAATACGGGCCAACCCCGTCCTTGGGCTTGCAATCTACCCAAGGAGTTCGACATGAAGCAGACCAAGAAGCGTTCCCTCAGGCCGACGCCGGCGCTGGTCGTCGCGTTCGTCGCCCTGTTCGCAGCGATGGGCGGCTTCGGCTACGCCGCGGTGAAGCTCAAGCCGGCCAGCGTCAAGACGAAGAACATCAAGGCCGCCGCCGTGACCACCGACAAGCTCGCGGACGGCGCGGTTACGACGCCCAAGCTGGCACCGGACGCCGTCGCGCCCAGCGCGGTCAACGCGATGAACGCGGCGAACGCGGCGAAGCTCGGCGGGGCAGCCCCCGGGCAGTGCCAGACCGGCTGGCTCAAGGCCTCCGCGGTCATCGACACCTCGAACCTGACCGACGCCCAGCCGGACGCCGTCGTTCCCGGCTTCAACTGCGCCAGCAAGGCTGCTGACGCGGTGAGCATCCACAGGGATGCCGTCGGTAGGTACACCGTCACCCTGAGCGGCATCGACTCGGGCACCGTGGTTGCGGGGATCAGCGGAGCGAATCCCGCGAACGCCGTCACGGCGGCCTCCCCGGTCATCGGTGGCCAGGTGATCGTGAAGGTCTGGAACAACAGCGACGCCGCGTTCGTCGACGGCAAGACGGTCTCGCTGCTCGCGTTCTGATCGACTGGCGGAGGGGCGGCGCCGGAAGCGCCGCTCCTCCGTCCCAGGGCGGAGTTAGAGCGCAGCCGCTAGCATTCGCCGCCCTCCGGGCCGGGTCCGGAGGGATTCCGGCGGTTTTCGCGTTCGCCGTTGGGTATTTGGTGGGGGGCCAGAACTTCATGCTCTCGTTCGACTTTCAAAGATCAGATGAATCGCCGTGTCCACGCTCGCGCTAGAGGGATCTAGCGCCGCCAGCCAATCCCGCATGGCGAGCGCACTCCGCTATCTCGACCTCGCCCTGCTCGTGGTCGCACTGCCGGTGTTCATCGCCGCCGACCTGCCGATGATCGCCTACGTCGTCGTCGCAGTGGTTTGGATCGCGCAGCATGGGGTGGAGCTGTTGACCAATCGCGCTGTGCGTAGGGCGGCTGCCCGGGGCGACCGGCGCGCCGCGATGGGCTGGGTCGGCGCCACGACGCTCGGACGTGTCTGGGCCGTCACGCTGGCCGTGCTCCTGGTCGGCGTCCTCGACAGCAAGGACGCCGGGCTGGCCGCGGCCGTGCTGGCGGCTGTTCTGTTCACGGTCCACCTCGGTGGCCGGCTGCTCGCCAAGCTGCTCGCGCCGGAGGAAGCCCGGCCGGTCTGATGTCGTCCTGGTCCACCAAGCAGAAGGTTCTCTTCGGGCTCGGCGTCTACTTCGCGGTCACGATCGCGCTGCTGCTGATCTTCGGGAGTCAGGGCAAGAACA
Organism: uncultured Solirubrobacterales bacterium; assembly: GCA_963744105.1. Classification (GTDB taxonomy): domain Bacteria; phylum Actinomycetota; class Thermoleophilia; order Solirubrobacterales; family 70-9; genus DASUPK01. The sequence continues at coordinate 322,038 of CAVUSJ010000002.1, forward strand.
ACGAGTTCAAGCCCCAGGACGAGTTCAAGCTCCACGACTGGATCCCGATCCACATCGCGGGGATCAACTTCTCGATCAACCGCGCCGTTCTCTACCTGCTGCTCGCCAGTGCCCTGACGATCTTCGTGATGGTCTCCATAGCCCGCCGCATGGAGATGAAGCCGAACCGCGTCCAGACGGCAGTCGAGGTCGCCTACGACATGACCAAGAACAACATCACCGGAGGCAACCTCTCGGGCTCCTACGCGGTCAAGTGGTTCCCCTTCGTCGCGACCCTCTTCTTCTTCATCGCCTTCTCCAACATCATCGGCTACCTGCCGCTGCCGACGAACAGCGCGGAGACGATCAACATCTTCGGCCTCGCGATCCCGTCGTTCGCGATCTACGCGGCGACGGCGAACATCTCGTTCTCGCTGTCCCTCACCCTCGTCGTCTGGATCAGCTACCACATCGAGGGAATCAGGGCCAAGGGCCTCTTCAAGTACCTGGGCAGCTTCCTTCCGGCCGGCCTCGAGGACATGAACCCCGTCGCCAAGGCGCTGATCTTCGGGATCGAGTTGCTCTCTCACTTCATGCGGCTCGTCTCACTCTCCGTGCGACTGTTCGCGAACATCCTCGCCGGGCACCTGCTGCTCCTGTTCATGGGCGGCGGACTGGCCGTGCTGCTGGGCCTGTCCGCGCTCGGGGCACTGACGTTCCCGCTTGCCTTCGTCTTCTTCATCTTGGAGGTGGGGCTGATCGCAACGCTTCAGGCGTTCATCTTCGCCACCCTCTCTTCCATCTACATCGGCGGCGCAGTCGCCGAATCGCATTAGAAAGGAGCAGTTGTGATTGACCCACTGACCATCGCCGCGACGACCGACGTCGGCACCGGCATCACGGACGCCGGCAAGGCGATCGCACTCGGCGTCGGCGCCGGGCTCGGCTCGATCGGAGCCGGAATCGGCATCGGCTTCATCTTCGGCAAGGAGATCGAGTCGGTCGCGCGCCAGCCCGAGATGAAGGACGACCTCCAGTCGATCCGCTGGCTGGGCTTCGCACTCACCGAGGCCGTTGCCTTCTACACGTTCATCTTCGGCCTGATCGCCTTCTTCCTCTAGGCCGTTGGAGCCGGCAACTCACATAGTCGCCTCGGGCGGCAGCTTCCTCGTCTCGCCGAACCTCGGCCTGATGATCTGGACGCTGCTCGTCTTCGGGATCACGATGTACGTGCTCAGCAAGCTCGCCTTCCCGCGGATCCAGGAGGCGCTCGACAAGCGCGCCAATGCGATTCGGGAGTCGATCGAGCAGGCCGAGAAGACACGCAAGGAGGCCGACGAGGTCCTGCAGGAGTACCGCGCACGACTTCGCGAGGCCCGCGAGCAGGCCGACGAGATCGTGGTCCGCGCCCGCAAGGCGGCCGAGTCCGCCAAGGCGCAGGCCGTCGAGGACGGGCGCGACAAGCGCGAGGAGCTGCTCGCCGCCGCCCGCCGCGACATCGAGGCGGAGACGCGCCGCTCCCTGGAGCGCATCCGCAAGGAGGTCGCCGACCTCACCGTCCTGACGACCGAGAAGGTGACCCGCAAGTCGCTGACCGGCGACGACCAGAAGCGCCTGATCGACGAGGCCCTGGCCGAAGTCGACTTCTCCAGCCTGAGCGGGAATGGCGCGACCGAGGAGGCACCTGCCTGAGATGGAGCACATCGCCCGCGTATATGCGGACGCCCTCTTCGGGGTGGCCAAGGAGAAGGGCAAGCTCGACGCGATCCGCGAGCAGCTCGGCCAGTTCGCCGACGCGCTCGCGGAGAACAAGGAGATGCAGCTCTTCTTCTTCAGTCCCTACTTCTCGTCCACCGAGAAGGAGGACGGTCTCGCGAAGGCGGTCACCGGCGCGGAGCCGGAGCTGGTCAACTTTCTCGACCTCCTCCTGGAGAAGCACCGCATGCCCGTCCTCTTCCGGATCCGGCGCCACTTCGACTCCCTCTGGGCCAAGGAGAACAAGCGGCTCGGCGTCACCGTGACCAGCGCCGTCGAGCTCGACCCGGAGATCGCGAAGCGAATCGGCTCGGAGATCGAGGAGCAGACCGGCAACACGGTCGAGCTCGAGAGCAGGGTCGACCCGGAGATCCTGGGTGGGCTGGTCGTGCAGGTGGGGAACATGGTCTTGGACACGAGCATTCGCAACAGGCTCGAGAAACTGAGAAAGAGCGTCGCCCACGCGGCGTAGGAAAGGAACGAAGCCGCAATGGAGATCAAGCCAGACGAAATCGCATCGATCCTGAGAGAGCGGATCGAGGGCATGGACACCGATTCGGCCGACCTCTCAGAGGTCGGCACCGTGCTCGAGATCGGCGACGGGATCGCCCGCGTGCACGGGATCGACAACTGCATGTCCCTCGAGATGCTCGAGCTGCCGCACGACGTGGTCGGGCTGGCGCTGAACCTCGAGGAGGACAACGTCGGCACCGTGCTCTTCGGCGACTGGGACAAGGTCTCGGAGGGCGACACCGTGAAGAGGACCGGCCGCCTGCTCGAGATCCCGGTGGGCGAGGAGCTGCTCGGCCGCCTGGTCGATCCCCTCGGCCGCGCGCTCGACGACAAGGGCGAGATCAACACGTCCGAGACCCGGCCCGCCGAGTTCAAGGCGCCGGGCGTCGTCCACCGCCAGCCGGTCGAGGAGCCGATGCAGACCGGCCTCAAGGCCGTGGATTCGATGATCCCGATCGGCCGTGGCCAGCGCGAGCTGATCATCGGCGACCGCCAGACGGGCAAGACCGCGATCGCCATCGACACGATCATCAACAACAAGGACTCCGACGTGATCTGCATCTACGTCGCGATCGGGCAGCGGATGTCGACCGTCGTCCAGGTGATGGAGACGCTCGAGGAGAACGGGGCGATGGAGAACACGATCATCGTCGCCGCGCCCGCCGACGAGGCCGCGCCGATCAAGTACATGGCGCCGTACGCGGGCTGCGCGATGGGCGAGCACTTCCTCTACCAGGGCAAGCACGCCCTCTGCGTCTACGACGACCTCTCCAAGCACGCCGCCGCCTACCGGCAGATGTCGCTGCTCCTGCGGCGCCCGCCGGGCCGCGAGGCCTATCCCGGCGACGTCTTCTACCTCCACTCGAGGCTGCTCGAGCGGGCGGTGAAGCTCTCCGACGAGCAGGGCGCCGGTTCGCTGACCGCGCTGCCGATCATCGAGACGCAGGCCGGTGACATCTCGGCCTACATCCCGACGAATGTCATCTCGATCACCGACGGCCAGATCTTCCTGGAGACGGACCTTTTCTACTCGGGGGTCCGCCCGGCGATCAACGTCGGCACGTCCGTATCGAGGGTGGGGGGCAACGCGCAGACCAAGGCGATGAAGAAGGTCGCCGGCCAGCTGCGCCTGGACCTCTCCCAGTACCGCGAGCTCGAGGCGTTCGCGCAGTTCGGCTCTGAGCTCGATCCGGAGACCCAGAAGCAGCTCGCCCGAGGCGAGCGGATGGTCGAGGCGCTCAACCAGAAGGAGCGCCAGCCGATGAACGTCGCCGAGCAGGTCGCCTCGATCTTCTCGGGCACCGAGGGCTATCTCGACCGGATCAAGACCGAGCGCGTCGCCGATTTCCTCGAGGACCTGATCGGCAGGCTCCACTCGGAGAACCAGGACATGCTCGACCGGATCAATGAGTCCGGTCAGCTCTCCGATGAGGACGAGGGGGCCCTGCGGAAGGCGATCGAGCAGATGGTCGACGACTTCGGTCCCGACTTCGATCAGGAGGGCAACCCGCTCGAGGAGGGCGAGTCCGACCGGGTCAAGGACGAGAGCAAGCGCCAGGCGTCGTCCAGCGACGGAGCCGGCGGCGAGAACGGCGACTCCGAGGCCCAGACCGAGCAGCAGGAGGCCGGCGCCACCGCGTAGGTCCGCGTCACTGATTCATGGCCACCCGCAAGGAAGTCAAGAACCGGATCTCGAGCGTGAAGAACGTTCAGAAGATCACGCGCGCCATGGAGATGGTCGCGGCGGCGCGCCTGCGCCGGGCCGAGCAGCGCATCGATGCGCTGCGCCCGTACGCGCGGGAGCTCCGCAAGATGACCCGCCAGGTCGCCGAGGCGGCCGGGCAGGAGGCGCGGAACCTGCCGGTGCTCCAGCAGCACGACGAGGAGCGCAACGTCGGCGTCCTGCTGATCACCGGCGACCGCGGCCTGGCCGGCTCGTTCAACTCCCAGATCATCCGCTCGGGCGTGCAGCTCCAGCGAGAGCTCCGGGGCAACGGCTCCGAGACGCTGTTCTCCGTCGTCGGCCGCCGCGGCGCATCGACGATGCGCTTCCGCGGCGAGGACCTCCGCGGCGAGTACGTGGGCTTCACCGACCGCCCGGCCTTCGCCAACGCGCGGGAGATCGCCGACAAGCTGGTGGCCGCATACGTGGACGAGGAGCTCGACCGGGTCGAGCTGATCTACAACAAGTACGTCTCGCCGCTGACGCAGTACGTCTGGCGGCAGACCCTGCTCCCGATTCAGCAAGCGGAGGTGCTGGGCGAGGGCGCGGCCGACGAGGCGGACGAGGAAGAGCAGGGAGACAGCGAGCTGGTCGAGGCGCACCGCAAGGCGCTCTGGGACTACGAGCCCGAGCCTGAGGAGCTGCTCGCCGAGCTGATCCCCGAGTACGCGCAGCTCTCGGTCTACCGGGCGCTGCTCGAGTCCACGGCTTCAGAGCACGGGGCGCGCATGACCGCAATGCGGAACGCGGCCGAGAACGCAAAGGACGTGATCAGCGACCTCACTCTTGAGATGAACCGGGTGCGGCAGGCCGAGATCACCCAGGAGATCCTCGAGGTCGTCGCGGGCGCCGAGGGCGTCTCTTGACAAACGGGTTGCGCCTGCGGCGCACCCTCGAATAACTTCAGGAGCGAAGGAGACGAATGGCTGACAACGGAAGCACCAACGGAACGAACGTGGGGACCGTCGAGCAGGTGACGGGCGTCGTCATCGACGTCGTCTTCCCCGACCACATCCCCGAGATCTTCACGGCGCTCAAGATCGAGGTGCCGCCGGAGGAGAGCCGCACCGAGCTCAACCTGATCTGCGAGGTGCAGCAGCACCTCGGCGACGACCGCGTCCGCGCGATCGCCATGGACGCCACCGACGGCCTTCGCCGCGGCGACAAGGTGATCGACACGGGTGGGCCGATCACGGTTCCGGTCGGGGAGAAGACGCTCGGGCGCATCTTCAACCTGCTCGGCGAGACGATCGACGAGGGCCCGGAGCTGGAAGCGGGGGAGCGCTGGCCGATCCACCGCTCGGCCCCCGAGGTCGAGGACCTCGCTCCCTCTCAGGAGATCCTGGAGACCGGGATCAAGGTCGTGGACCTGCTCGCTCCCTACGCGAAGGGCGGCAAGGTCGGCCTGTTCGGCGGCGCCGGCGTCGGCAAGACCGTTCTGATCCAGGAGCTGATCCGCTCCATCGCTGAGGAGCACGAGGGCCTCTCGGCCTTCTGCGGCGTCGGCGAGCGCTCGCGCGAGGGCAACGATCTCTGGCTCGAGATGAAGGAGTCCGGCGTCATCGACAAGACGATGCTGGTCTTCGGCCAGATGAACGAGCCGCCGGGCGCGCGCCTGCGAGTCGCGCTCTCCGGGCTGACCATGGCGGAGTACTTCCGCCAGGGCGGCCAGGACGTGCTGCTCTTCATCGACAACATCTTCCGGTTCGTCCAGGCCGGCTCCGAGGTCTCGGCGCTGCTCGGGCGGATGCCCTCCGCCGTCGGCTACCAGCCGACGCTGGAGACGGAGATGGGCGACCTGCAGGAGCGAATCACCTCGACCCGAGAGGGTTCGGTGACCTCGGTCCAGGCGATCTACGTGCCCGCCGACGACCTCACGGACCCCGCGCCCGCGTCGGTGTTCGCGCACCTCAATGCGACGACGGTGCTGACCCGGTCGCTGGTCGAGCAGGGGATCTACCCGGCGGTGGACCCGCTCGACTCGACCTCGACCATCCTCAAGCCGGAGATCCTCGGCGAGGAGCACTACGACACGGCGACCCGCGTCCAGGAGACCCTGCAGCGCTACAAGGAGCTGCAGGACATCATCGCGATCCTCGGGATCGACGAGCTCTCGGACGAGGACAAGCAGACGGTGTCGAGGGCGCGGAAGATCCAGCGCTTCCTCTCGCAGCCGTTCTTCGTCGCCTCCCAGTTCACCGGCCGCGACGGCGAGTACGTTCCGGTCGAGGAGACCGTCCGCAGCTTCAAGGAGATCGTGGACGGCGAACACGACGACATTCCGGAGCGCGCCTTCTACATGCAGGGCACGATCGACCAGGTGCTCGAGGCGTCAAAGAAGATGCGCGCCGAGGAGCCGGAGCAGGCCGCCGAGGCCGAGGCCGATGAGCAGGAGGCCAAGTCCGAGGAGGAGGCCAAGGAGACTGAGGAGGCCGCCGCCTAGTGGCGGACCACAACGTCAACGCGCGGGTCCTCACCCCGGAAGGGGAGGTCTTCGACGGCGAGGTGGAGCAGATCTCCACCCGCACCGCGGACGGCGAGATCGGGATCCTCGCCAACCACGTGCCGGTGCTGGCGAGGCTCCGCCCGACGGAGCTGCGCCTCCACATGCCCGGTGGCGAGGTCCAGCGCTGGGCGCAGGCGGAGGGCTGGCTCCAGGTGTTCGCCAACCGCGCCACGATCCTGGTCGGCGAGGCGGTCCCTCCGGACCAGCTCGACCAGGATGAGCTCCGCAGCCGGATGGAGGACGCCGATGCTCGGCTGAAGGAGTCCGAGGAGGGCTCGGGCGCCTGGAATCAGGCGCAGAAGGACAGGGAGCGCGCCGAGGCGTTCCTCGTGGTCGCCAATTCTGCGTAAGCCGGGTCCCCCGCACGCTGGTAGGTTCACACCGTGAGGGGAGGGATCAGAACCGGGGCCGCCGTGATCGCCGCGGCAGTTGCGTTGCTCGCGCCGTCGGCCGCAAGCGCCCTCAACCCTGTGAGCTTCTCGTCGACGGGATCCCTGGCCGTCCCGCGCGAGTATCCCGGCGCCGCGACCCTGCCGGATGGCAGGGTGTTGGTCGCCGGGGGTTATGACGGCTCGAATTCCCTTCAGAGCACGGAGATCTTCAACCCGGCGACCGGCCGCTTCAGCCCGGGTGCGTCCCTGAAGACCGCGCGGTACTCCCCCGCAACGGCGACCCTCGCCGACGGACGCGTGCTCCTCGCCGGAGGGGGGGTCGGTGCAGAGGCGGCGACGGCGGAGATCTTCAATCCGGCAACGGGGACGAGCTCCACTGTCGCCGGGACGATGACGCAGCGGCGCTACGACGCCGGCGCTGCGCTTCTGCCCGACGGTCGGGTTCTGATCGCCGGTGGCTTCTACGTTGGCACCCAACTCAACAGCGCGGAGATCTTCAACCCGGCCACCGGGCAGTTCACGCCCGCCGGCACCATGGGTGCCCGCCGTGACGGGCCGGCCGTGGTTGCCTTGACCGACGGCCGCGTGCTGATCGCGGGCGGATACGACGGCACGAACTACCTGAAGAGCGCCGAGGTCTTCAATCCCGCCACCGGCAAGTTCAGCCCGGTCGGTTCGATGGCAACGGCACGCTACGCGCCGGCCGGCGCCCCGCTACCGGGAGGGAGGGTGATGGTCGCCGGCGGACACGACGGCACGAAAGACGTGGCGAGCGCCGAGATCTTCGATGCCGCCAAGAACAGCTTCAGCTCTGCCGGGATTGGATCGCTTGGGCTGGCCCGCGAGGAGGCCGTCGCGGCTCCCCTCGCCGACGGGCGCGTGCTTGTGGCGGGGGGTTACAACGGCACACAACCAATCAAACAGCTCAAGAGCGCCGAGATCCTCAGCGTTCCCTCGAATTCCTTCAAGGCGAAGCTCAACGGGATGAGGGTGACGTTCAAGGTCACCGACCAGGGGATCGCGAGCGTCACCGACACCTCCACCAAGGTTGCGACCACCGCCAAGAAGGGCAAGAAGAAGCCGAAGCTGGTCAAGACGACCAAGAAGCACGGCGGCCCGGGGAAGATCACCGTCAAGGTGAAGCTGACGGCGCTCGGCAACGCCCGCCTGCGTCAGAAGGGCAAGCTGCAAATCAAGGTCGTCTACACGCCCGATGGCGGGGTCGCGGCGACCAAGAAGCTCACCCTGCGCGGTTAGAGGCCGCAGCGGCGCTGCTGCCGCTGCACCTACGATGCGCGGTCCATGGACGAACTCGCCCTCGCCCAGCGACTGATCGCATTCGACACCTCCAAAACGGAGGGACTTCGCCGCGCGGCGGAGTTCGTCGGCGGCTGGCTCGAGTCGAACGACATCAAGGCCTCGCAGACCGAGGCGCGCGGCCTCCCCGTCACCACGGCCGAGGTCGGGCCGGAGGGCGCACCGACGCTTGTGCTCCACGGCCACATGGACGTCGTGCCCGGGAGCCGGGAGATGTTCGAGCCTCGGATCGAGGGCGACCAGCTGATCGGTCGCGGGTCGTACGACATGAAGGGCGCCCTCGCGGCGATGCTGCTGGTGCTCCACGACCTTCGCGACCAGGACGACGTCCGGCTGCGGCTCGGGATCGTCTCCGACGAGGAGTCCGAGGAGGAACAGAACCGCGGCTCCGACGCCCTGGTGGCGAGCGGCTTCGTGGGGGACTTCGCGATCACCGGCGAGCCGACCAACCTCCAGGTCGGCGTGCAGGCGAAGGGCGTGCTGGCCGTCCGGTTGGAGGTCCAGGGACGCTCGGCGCACGGGGCGACGCCCTGGCTCGGCGATAACGCTGTCGTTAAGGCGATCGAGGTATTCAGAGGCATCGAATCGCTACCGTTTGCACGCCACAGCTCCGCCCTGTTCGACCGGCCCTCGATCAATCTCGGTCGGATCATGGGCGGCGATGCCCTGAACAAAGTGCCCGATACCTGCGTCATAGACGTCGATATCCGCTTCCTGCCCGACCAGGATCCCGATGAGATCCTGGGGCAGGTCAGCGGGCTCCCCGACACGCGCGTGCTCGCCACCTTCCGCCGCCCGCCGGCGGTGGTCGAGCCCGACTCGCCCTTCGTGCAGGGGCTCTGCGAGGCCGCCTCGCCGCATCACCCAGAGCGCGTCATGAGCGTGGGCCGCGACGGCGCCTCCGATGCGGTCTCCTTCCTCGCCGCCGGTGTGCCCGCCGTCGAGTTCGGGCCGGTCGGCGACGGCCACCACGGGCCGAGTGAGTGGGTCTCGATCAGCTCGCTGCGCAGCTACCGGCAGGCGCTGGAGGGCTTCGTGAAGAGCTTCCCCGGGATGGCCGCGGCATGACCCCGCGCAAGAAGAAGGATGAGGAGCCGCGCGCGGACGAGACCCAGGAGTACGAGCTGGGTGACGACTTCCTCGAGGACGTTGACGACCAGGCGGCCGACGAGGAGGACTTCGATGACGAGGAGCTCGACGAGGAGGAGCTCGAGGACGAGGACCTCGACGAGGAGGAGCTCGAGGACGAGGACCATGAGGACGACGACGAGGACGAGCTCGAGCAGGTCGTCTCCGCCGAGACCCAGGAGTGGGATGGCCTCGAGGCGGCCGAGGCGGAGGCCGACGAGCCGACCCTGGTCGCGTCGGCCGGCCAGCGGGTCAGGCAGGCGGGCTCGGCCGTCACCTCCGGCTTCGAGAAGGTCGGCGGCAAGAAGGTCACCTCCGGCTTCAAGGCTGTCCGCGGGCGCCTCGGCTTCCCGCTCTGGCTGCGCTTCCTGACCGCGTCCTTCGTGATCGTCGCCGCTGTGGCGGGAGCCACCTCGGCGAGCCTGATCCTCTACCTGTCGGACATCGCCAATGCCCTCAAGCACGGAAGCATCCTGAACGGCGTCCAGCCCTTCCTGAAGACACCCGGCAGCGGGCCGCAGACGATTCTGATCCTCGGCTCCGACAAGCGGAACAACCAGCTCAGCGGCAAGTACGGCAACTCGGATACGACGATGCTGCTCCGCCTGGACCCCGACCGGCACGCGATCGCGCTGCTCTCCATTCCCCGCGACCTCAAGGTCGACATCCCCGGCTACGGCACCGACAAGATCAACGCGGCCTACTCGCTGGGCGGTCCCAAGCTCACCCTGCAGACGGTCAAGCAGGTCACCGGACTCGACATCAACCACCTGGTGAACGTCGACTTCACGGGCTTCGCCCGGGCCGTGAACGCAATCGGCTGCGTCTACGTCGACGTCGACCGCCGCTATTACATCGCGCCCAACTCGGGCACCTCCGAGATCAACCTGCAGCCCGGCTACCAGGCGCTGTGCGGATTCGACGCGCTCTCCTTCGCGCGCTACCGGCACACCGACACGGACATCGTCCGCGCCGCACGGCAGCAGGCGTTCCTCCGGGAGGCACGCGCGAAGGTTCCGCCCGAGAAGATATTCGAGGACCGCAGCAAGCTGATCAAGATCTTCACCCACTACACGTCCTCGGACATCAACTCGGCCGAGCAGATGCTGCAGGTGCTGAGGCTGTTCTTCGATCTTCGCGGGGCGCAGGTGAAGGAGGTGCACTTCCAGGCCACCCTCGGCCCGTCCTACGTCTACGCCAGCCAATCGGAGATCCAACAGGCTGTGAACCAGTTCCTCGGGGTGCAGGGCACGCCGGGGCCGCAGGCCTCGAGCGCGAAGCCGAGCAAGGAGGTGAAGCCCCAGCAGCCGCCGGATCACAGCAAGGCGACGCCCGCGGCGGCCAGGCACCATCACCACCCAAGCGCCGACACCAATCTGGTCTCGACCAACTACGGCAAGCAGCTCGCCCAGGGGATCAAGGCCCGCAAGGAGAAGGTGCCGGTCTACTACCCGACGGTGCTCGAGACGGGCAGCGACTATGCGCAGAAGCCGCGCGTCTACAAGATCAACGGCAAGGGGGACGGGGCACCGCCGCACGATGAACGCGCCGCCTACAAGTACGTCTTCTCGCTGCCGGGCCTGGGTGACTACTACGGCTTCGAGGGGACCCGCTGGAAGGACCCGCCGATCCTCGATGGCCCGAGCGACACGAAGACGATCGGCGACCGCGACTACAAGCTCTACTACGACGGCGATCGGCTGCGCATGGTGGCCTGGCAAACGGACCAGGGCTCGTTCTGGGTCTCCAACTCGCTGATCGAGACGGTGTCGAACGAGGACATGCTCAAGATCGCCCAGGGCTTCCGCCTGCTGCCGGGGACCTGATCGGGGGATCGGGGTGAGCGAGAGGGAGCCGATCGGGGTGGTCGGAGCCGGCTGGGTCGGGCTGGTCACCGCCGCCTGCTTTGCCGAGCTCGGCCACCGGGTGGTGGTTCGGGAGATCGTTCCGGAGAAGGTCGAGTCGCTGCGCCGGGGCGAGATCCCCATCCACGAGCCCGAGCTCCCGGAGCTGATCGAGCGGAACAGCGAGCGGCTCACCTTCACGACCGAGATGGCCGACCTGCTCGACGGTCCCCGCCTGCTCTTCGTCTGCGTGCAGACGCCGCCGACCTACTCGGGCGATGCGGATCTCTCCGCGGTGCAGCGCGCGGTGGAGGAGATCGGCGAGCCGGAGGGCAAGGCGCTGGTGATGAAGAGCACGGTGCCCGTCGGCACGGGCCGGACGATCCGCCGCGACGCCCCGGACCTCGCCTACGTCTCCTGCCCCGAGTTCCTCAGGGAGGGCACGGCCGTCAAGGACTTCCTGGAGCCGGACCGCGTCGTGATCGGATCCGACGAGGGCGACGAGTGGGCCGCCGACGCCGTTGCCGCCGCCTACGAGCCGCTCGGGGCGCCCCTCGTTCGCACCGACCTCTCGAGCGCCGAGATGATCAAGCTCGCCTCGAATGCCTACCTCGCGACCAAGATCAGCTTCATCAACGAGATCGCCAACGTCTGCGACGAGGTCGGCGCCGACGTGACCGAGGTGGCGCGGGGGATGGGGATGGATCCGCGGATCGGGGACCGGTTCCTCAACGCCGGGCTCGGCTTCGGCGGCTCCTGCTTCCCCAAGGACACCCAGGCTCTCAAGATCCTCGCCGGGAACAGCGGCTACCACTTCCAGCTGCTCAGCTCGGTGATAGAGGTGAACGAGCTGCAGAAGCGCCGCGTGATGTCGAAGCTCTCGAAGCACCTCGACTCGCTGGTCGGCAAGCGCGTCGCGCTCCTCGGGCTCGCCTTCAAGCCCGACACCGACGACATGCGCGAGGCCTCGAGCCTCGTGCTGGCTTCCCGCCTGGAGGGCGAGGGCGCCTCGGTCGTCGCCTTCGATCCGGTGGCCGAGGGAGCGGCGAGCGAGCTCCTGCCGAACGTCGACATGGCCGCGTCGGCGATGGAGGCGCTGGGGGGCGCCGACGCCGCCGTGCTGGTCACCGAATGGCCGCAGTTCGCCGAGCTCGACTGGGCGGAGGTCGCCAAGCGGATGGCCAATCCGCTCCTCGTCGACGGCCGCAACTTCCTCGATCCCGACGAGGTCCGCGCCGCGGGCATCACCTACGAGGCGATCGGGAGGCCGAGCACCCCCGAGCGTTCGGCGGTCGGTTGACGTGCAGGCCCTGATCCTGGCCGGCGGCGAGGGCACTCGCCTGCGGCCCCTGACCTACACCGTCGCGAAGCCGGTGCTGCCGCTCGTCGGCCGGCCTCACATCGCCTACGTGATCGACTGGCTCGCCCGGCACGGCGTGGACGACGTGATCGTCTCCTGCGGACATCTCGCCGAGAGGATGCGGAACATCCTCGCCGAGCTCGAGCCGGGCGTCCAGATCCGCTTCGCCGAGGAGCCCGACGCGCGCGGGACCGCCGGGGCGATCCGCTTCGCCGACGACATGCTCGGCGACCGGTTCTTCGTGCTCAACGGCGATGTCCTCTGCGACCTCGACCTGACCGCCCAGGTCGAGCAGCACGAGTCCACCGGCGCCCGGGCGACGATCGCGCTCTATCCGGTCCAGGATCCGACGGGCTACGGCCTGGTCCATCGCCACGACGACGGCGAGATCACCGAGTTCCTGGAGAAGCCCGAGCCCGACCAGGTCGACACCGACGAGATCAACGCCGGCGCCTACCTGCTGGAGCGCTCGGTCCTCGACGAGATCCCGCCGGACCAGAACGTCTCCATCGAGCGCGAGGTCTTCCCGAAGCTGATCGGCAACGGCCTCTACGGGATCCGCCAGGAGGGCTACTGGATCGACATCGGGACGCCGGACCGCTTCCTGGAGGCGAACTGGGACATCCTCGATGGCCGGTTGGAGACGATCCACGGCCGCTTCGACGAGCCGAAGATGGTCGGGGAGGGGTGCCAGATCTCAGACGGGGCGGAGCTCCGCACGCCGTGCGTGATCGGCCGCGACTGCCGCATCGGTGACGGCGCCGTGATCGAGCGCTCCGTCCTGCTCGACGGCTGCGCGGTCGATGAGGGGGCCACGGTCAGGGGCAGCATCCTCAGCGCCGGCGTCACCGTCGCAAGCGGCACGGAGGTCGACGGCGAGGTGATCGGCGAGGGCGATGTGGTCGAGGGCGCACCGGCGTGAACGTGATCGGGGGAGACATGCTGGACGCCGCGCGCGCGATGCCCGATCACCTGCGCGACGCGCTCTGGCGGATCGAGAGCGCCCGGCCCCCCACCATGGAGGCACCCGCGGCCTTCTTCTGCGGGATGGGCGGCTCCGCGATCGGTGGCGACCTGATGATCGCCGCCCTCTCCGATCGCCTCACCAAGCCGATGGTCGTCGCGCGCGGCTACGAGCTCCCCGCGTGGGCACCCGCCGGCTCCGCCGTCCTCTGCTCGAGCTACTCCGGGAACACCGAGGAGACCCTCGCCTGCTACGCGGCGGCCGAGGCCCTCGGAGCCCAGCGGCTGGTCGCGACGACCGGCGGCGAGCTGGCTGAGGCCGCCCGCGCCGACGACGTCCCGGTGATCGGCCTGCCGTCCGGGTTGCAGCCCCGCGCGGCGGTCGGATACATGTTCTGCGTCGCCGCCGAGCTGGCGGCGCTGGCGCTCGCGGGGCCACGGATCCACACGGAGATCGACGCGGCCGCCTCTCACCTCGGGAGCTCATTCGAGGCGGCGCAGGAGCGGGCGCGGGCGCTGGCCGAGCAGATCGGTGACGCAACGCCGGTGATCCACGGCAGCGACCTCACCGCGCCGGTCGCCTATCGGTGGAAGTGCCAGATCAACGAGAACGCGAAGATTCCCGCGTACTCGGCCGTGCTGCCCGAGGCCGACCACAACGAGCTCGAGGGCTGGTCGGGGTCCGACGGGCGCTTCGCGGCGATCTTCCTCGGCGACCGCGACCAGCATCCGCGTGAGCGCAAGCGCTTCGAGCTCACCGCGAAGGCGATCGAGCCCTACGCCGCGACGGTGACCGCCCTCGAGACCGAGGGGGAGACGCGCACCGACCGCCTGCTGCACGCGGTGATGGTCGGCGACCTGCTCGCGATCGAGCTCGCCACCGCGCGCGGCGTGGACCCCATGTCGGTCGACGTCCTGGAAGGCTTCAAGAAGGAGATGGGCAGACCAAGCGAGGAGGAGGGTGGATGAACCGCACGTTCGTAGTCGGAGTCGGCATGACCAAGTTCGACAAGCCAGGCACCAAGGAGGGCGACTACCCGGACTGGGCCGAGGAGGCCGGCCGGCTGGCGCTCGACGACGCCGGCGTCGACTACGGCGACGTCCAGCAAGCGTTCGTCGGCTACTGCTACGGCGACTCCACCGCCGGCCAGCGGGCCGTCTACGGCCTGGGCCTCACCGGGATCCCCGTCGTCAACGTCAACAACAACTGCTCCACCGGCTCCAGCGCCCTCTACATGGCGCGCCAAGCGGTCAAGGGCGGCCTCGCCGACTGCGCGTTCGCGCTCGGCTTCGAGAAGATGGAGCTCGGGTCGCTCGGCGTGAAGTTCACGGACCGCGTCAACCCGATCGACAAGCACGTCGCCGCGCTGCTCGAGCTCCGCGAGTGGGAGGACGCGCCGCCCGCACCGCAGATGTTCGGGGCCGCGGGCCGCGAGCACATGGAGCGGTACGGGTCAGAGCCCGACCACTTCGCCTGGATCGGCTGGAAGAACCACAAGCACTCGGTCGACAACCCGTACGCGCAGTTCCAGGACGAGTACTCGCTCGAGGACATCAAGTCCGCGAAGGAGATCTACGCCCCGCTGACCAAGCTGCAGTGCTCACCGACCAGCGACGGGAGCGCCGCCGCGGTCGTCGCCTCCGAGCGCTTCGTCGACGAGCACGACCTCTGGGGCCAGGCCATCGAGATCGCCGGCCAGTCGATGGTCACCGATCTCTCGAGCACGTTCGACAGCAAGTCCTCCATCAACGTGGTCGGCGCCGACATGACCCGGACCGCGGGCGGGCAGGCCCTCACCGAGGCCGAGACCGGCATCGACGAGGTCGACGTCGTCGAGCTGCATGACTGCTTCTCCGCGAACGAGCTGATCACCTACGAGGCGCTCGGGCTGGCCGAGGAGGGGGAGGGCCACAAGCTGGTCGAGGCCGAGGCGACGACCTACGGCGGCGACGGCCCGGTGGTGAATCCCTCGGGTGGCCTGATCTCGAAGGGCCACCCGCTCGGCGCGACCGGCCTAGCGCAGTGCGCCGAGCTCAACTGGCAGCTGCGCGGCAAGGCCGACCGGCGGCAGGTCGACGGCGCCGACGTCGCCCTCCAGCACAACATCGGGCTCGGCGGCGCGGCGGTGGTGACCGTCTACCGGAAGCCCAGCTAGCCGAGTCGCTCCTCCAGCCGGACCGCGACCCGGTCGCCTTCCTCCTTGCCGATCGCCTTCCGCACGTTGGCCTTCACGGGCAGCTTGTGCGTCCCGTTGCCCATCGCCATGAACGAGCTGCGGAACGCGTGCCCGTCGATCGTGCCTCGGACCTTGACCAGCCCGCGGGTGCCGAAGTACTCGGCCGAGTCGTCCATCACCACATAGGTCCAGCCGCCCTTCGCCGGGCTCTTCTGCAGCGTCGCCTCGAATTCTCTGTTGAGAGTCGTCATGTCCCTAGAGACCCGCACCACGTTCAGAAATCATCGGCCGGACGTTGGCGCTGGGCCTTGCGCTGTGATTGCTTGCGCTTCTGCTCCAGGCGCCGTTCCTTGGCCGCCTTCGACGGCTTCGTCGGGCGGCGCGGCTTCGGGCGGCGGAGTCCCGCCTCGATCTTCTCGCGCAGCCGCTCCAACGCCAGCTCGCGGTTCCGTGCCTGGCTGCGGGCGTCCTGGGCGACGGCCGTGACCCGGTCGCCGAGCTTGCGCTTCAACTGAGAGCGCTGCCGTTCGCTGAGCGCTTCTGACGCATCGACGTCGAAGACCGCCTCGATGCGCGAGGCCGTCACGTTCGCGTGCTGCCCGCCCGGCCCGGACGACCGGCTCGCCCGGAACTCGATCTCCTCGAGCGGGATCTCCGTACCCTCTGCGACCCGAATACCGTCCTCCACTGCCGCATAACGTAACCTCGGGCCTCGTCAAATCCTCGACTCAGGAGAGCGCCGATCGCATGAGCACCACCACGACCGCACCGACCGAGACCGGGCTTGACTTCAAGGTCGCCGACCTGGACCTGGCCGAGTTCGGCCGCAAGGAGATCCGGCTCGCCGAGCACGAGATGCCCGGCCTGATGTCGGTCCGCGAGGAGTTCGCGCAGTCGCAGCCGCTCAAGGGCGCCCGGATCACCGGCTCGCTCCACATGACGGTGCAGACGGCGGTGCTGATCGAGACCCTCGTCGCCCTCGGCGCTGATGTTCGCTGGGCGAGCTGCAACATCTTCTCGACCCAGGACCACGCGGCGGCTGCCGTGGTCGTCGGTCCCGAGGGCACTCCGAGCGACCCGCTAGGGGTCCCGGTCTTCGCCTGGAAGGGGGAGACGCTCCCCGAGTACTGGTGGTGCATCGGTCACTCGCTGACCTGGCCGGAGCCGGGCCCGAACGGCGAGACGGGCGCGAACATGCTGCTCGACGACGGCGGCGACGCGACGCTGCTCGTCCACCTGGGCACCGAGTACGAGGCCGCGGGCGAGGTGCCCGGCGATGACACCGCCGGCTCCGAGGAGGAGAAGGTGATCTTCGGTGTCCTGCGGGAGAGCCTCAAGGCCGAGCCGCGGCGCTTCACGGAGATGGCCGAGGGCATCCAGGGCGTCACCGAGGAGACCACGACGGGCGTCGTCCGGCTGTACGAGCGGCAGGCGAACGGCACGCTGCTATTCCCGGCGATCAACGTCAACGACTCGGTCACCAAGTCGAAGTTCGACAACATCTACGGCTGTCGCCACTCCCTGATCGACGGCATCAACCGGGCGACCGACGTGATGATCGCCGGCAAGACCGCCGTGGTCTGCGGCTACGGCGACGTCGGCAAGGGCTGCGCGGAGTCGCTGCGCGGCCAGGGCGCCAAGGTGGTCGTCACCGAGGTCGACCCGATCTGCGCCCTCCAGGCCGCGATGCACGGCCTCGAGGTCAAGCGCCTCGACAGCGTCATCGGCGAGGGCGACATCTTCATCACCGCCACCGGCAACAAGAACGTCATCACCGTCGACCAGATGAGCCGGATGAAGCATCAGGCGATCGTCGGCAACATCGGCCACTTCGACAACGAGATCGATATGGCCGGCCTCGAGGCGCTCGATGGCGTCGAGAGAATCGAGATCAAGCCGCAGGTCGACGAGTGGCGCTTCCCCGACGGCCACTCGATCATCGTGCTCTCGGAGGGCCGCCTGCTGAACCTCGGCAACGCGACCGGCCACCCGAGCTTCGTGATGTCGAATTCCTTCACGAACCAGGTGATCGCGCAGATCGAGCTGTTCGGCAAGGCGGACGCGTACGGCAGGGAGGTCCACGTGCTGCCCAAGCACCTGGACGAGAAGGTCGCGCGCCTCCACCTCGATGCGCTCGGCGTCGAGCTCACCGAATTGCAGCCCGATCAGGCCTCCTACATCGGCGTGCCGGTCGAGGGGCCCTATAAGTCGGACCACTACCGCTACTAGGTTCGTCCAGTCCCGCGCAGGAAGCGCGGGGGAGGGGAGAATGACCGGCGGGATGCCAGCGAGGATGCGCGTCGCTCTCGTGGTGGGGTGCCTGCTCGCCGTCCTGGTGACGGCGGCGCGGGCCGACGGCGCCGTGACCCTGCAGCCGGTCGGGACGTTCAACGACCCGATCAACATCGCCTCCCCGCCCGGGGACCCGCGGCTCTTCGTGGTCGAGCGGTCCGGGACGATCGAGGTGGTGCATGACGGCACCACCTCCCAGTTCCTGGACATCAGCTCGATGGTGAGGGTCACGGGCGAACAGGGACTGCTCTCGATGGCGTTCGATCCGAACTACGCGTCGAACGGGCTCTTCTACGTCTTCTTCACCGACAACGGGACGGGCGGCGCCGGCGTCGGCGACAACCACGTCGACGAGTTCAAGGTCTCATCGAATCCGAACGTCGCCAACCTCGCCAGCCGCAGGCCCGTTCTCACCATCGACCGACCCGACTCCGGGACCACGAACCACAACGGCGGCCAGCTCCAGTTCGGCAAGGACGGCCTGCTCTATATCTCTGTCGGCGACGACGCGAACGGCGCGAACGCCCAGACGACGGCAAACCCCCACGGCAAGATCCTGAGGATCGATCCGCACGCGGTGAGCGGTCACGCGATCCCGGCGACGAACCCATTCGCCGGGAGCGCGACGCCGGAGATCTGGAGCCTCGGCCTGCGCAACCCTTTCCGCTTCTCGTTCGATCACCTCACGGGCGACCTCGTGATCGCCGACGTGGGTCAGAGTGCGTGGGAGGAGGTCGATCTCCTGCCGAGATCGAACGGCCTCGGCCGCGGCGCCAATCTCGGCTGGCCGAGCTGCGAGGGCTTCGTCGGCACCTGCCCGGGGGCGACGCCGCCCGTCTACGCCTATCCGCACAGCGACCCGGGCGGAGGTGCGGCCTTCGGCTGCGCGATCATCGGCGGGTTCGTCTATCGCGGCAGCCAGGCCCCCGAGCTCGCCGGCCGCTACCTCTACACGGACAACTGCCAGGGCCAGCTTCGCTCCGTCCAGCTGGGTATCCCGTTCGCTTCGGGCGATCGCGCCGAGAGCGCACCCGGCGCCCTGGATGGGCCGCAGTCGTTCGGCGAGGACGCGAGCTGCAACCTCTACGTGACCGACGGCAACCTGGTGGACAAGATCGTGGGATCGGCACCGAGCACCGCGGCGCGCTGTCCGGTGACCAAGAAGTGCAAGAAGCGCCACAGGCCGAAGAACAAGAAGAAGCGCCAGGCCTCCGCCGCGAAGAAGCACAAGAAGCACAAGAAGCAGCGCTGCCAGAAGAAGCGGAAGAAGAAGCGAGCTGCGGGCTCGCGTGTCCCTAGGAGCGCTTCACCAGCTTGACCCGCATCGTCTGGGTGTTCGGCGCCCCCGGCAGGTCGGCGGTCGGCGTGTAGGTGACGTCGACACTGAGCCGGACCTTGCCGGACCGGTTCAGCTTGCCCCGCTTGCTGCCCATTGCCGCGACGCGCACGGGGACCGAGCCGGCGGCCGTTCCGCCGCTGTGCGGCTTCACCCCGTTGCCGCTCACGGCGAGCTCGCCCGGGCCCGGCACCATCGCGGTCAGGGTCGCGAATCCCCTCCTCCTGTTGCGGGTCAGGTGCCCGAGGCTGAAGGTGTTGTCCGGGGGCGTCGCCACCTCGGCGTTGAAGAGGAGTTCGAAGCTGGCGAAGGGACCGGCGTTCGGTGGGCCTACCTCGCCGTCGGTCAGGGCGGGGTTCCACGCGAATGTCGTGGACCCGGTCACCGGGAAGGCTCGCGCGATTTCCGAGCCGACCAGCTCGTCGAGCCCGATCAGGTCGCCGGCCTCGATCGGCAGGTGCGTTTGGAAAGTCTGCACCGCGGAGCCGGATGGGGTCTCCGGGTTGCTTGTGCCGTTCGCGGTGTATGGGGGGCCGCCGCCCGGCGCAGGAGACAGGACGCGCAGCCTGAACGGCCCTCCCACGTAGGGGCCGGCGGTGTGCCAGCGCACGATCACGCCGGTCACCGGGGAGGTCACGTTGGCGCCGGGCTCGGCGAGGGTCTGATTGGCCCAGATGCAGGAGGGGTTGCAGACGGACGTGCCGCTCGGCGGAGCCGTCAGAGGACTGCCGACGGTGACCACAGCCGCCCGGGCCCCGCCGGCGGCGATCAGCGCCAGGATGACCGCTGCCGGCACCAGCAGGCATGCAAACGAACGTGAGTTACATCGATTTGCTCTCAACCCCATGTTCGAATATACGGTCCCGGACGCCGCCGGGACCGTCACCTCGGCGCGCGGTCTGAGAACCTGTCGCCCTCATGAGGGCGATGATTCTGGCGGCGGGGCTAGGCACGCGGCTGCGGCCGCTCACCTACGTGATGCCGAAGCCGGTGGCACCGATCTTGAACAGGCCGATCGTGGCCTGGATCGCGGACCTGCTGAAGCAGCACGGGTTCGAGGACGTCGTCACGAACCTGTCCTACCTGCCAGAGCAGATCCGGGACGCGCTCGGCGACGGCTCCTCCTTCGGCCTGCGGATCGCCTACAGCGAGGAGCCCGAGCCCCTCGGCACGGCCGGGGGCGTCGGCAAGGTCCGGGACTTCCTCGGCGAGACCGATTCCTTCCTGATCATCTCCGGCGACGCGCTCACCGACATCGACCTGACCGAGATGCGCGAGGCCCACGAGGCCAACGTCGAGCGCGGAGCGATCCTCACGATCGCCACCAAGCGCGTCGAGGACACCACCCAGTTCGGAGTCGTGATCACCGGGGACGACGGCCGCATCCAGGGATTCCAGGAGAAGCCGGAGCCGGCGGAGGCGCTCTCGGACCTCGCCAACTGCGGCATCTACATGTTCAGCCGCGAGATCTTCGACCACTTCCCGCCGCCTGACCATCACAGCCCCGCAGGCGACGACGACCAGCCGCCCGGTTTCGTCGATTGGGCGATGGACATCTTTCCCGCGCTGCTCGACGGCGACATCCCGTTCTACTCGCACGAGATCGAGGCCTACTGGAATGACATCGGCTCGATCGGCGAGTTCGTCCAGGGCAACCGGGACGCCCTCGGCGGGGTGGTCGGCATCAAGCCCCCGGCACCCGCGGTCGAGGAAGGCGTCTACGCGGCCGACGGCTCAGACCTCGATGGCGTGAAGGTGAAGGCGCCGGTACTGATCGGAACCGGCTGCCACGTCGGGGCCGGTGCGGACCTGCACGGCCCAGTCGTGGTCGGCGACGGTTGTCGGCTCGGCGCGGGGGCGATGCTCCGAGACTGCGTCGTCCTGCCCGGGGCCGAGGTCCCGGCTGGAGGGCTGGCCGTGGGCGGCCTTTATGGCATCTCGGCCGACCGGCCGCTGGGCTGACGGCTGCCCTCCTCGCGAGGTCTTCACACCGCTTCTTTATACGGATATGCCAGTCTCCGATCGGAGGGGGCATCGCTCGGGATTTGGAGGGAGCGAAATGACTTTGCCTTGGACGAACCGCCCGCTCGGAGGGATACCGCGAGGAACGGCGGGCCTTAGACGGAGCGCCCTCCGGACATCGCTCAACACGCTTGGCTGTCTTGTGCTGCTCATCTGCGCAGCCAGCGCCCTGACTCCCAGCGGCGCCCTGGCTGGAACCCTCGATCAGCAGCAAGCCGACGGCAGCGGCCCGGATTTCGACGTCTACTCGCTTCAAAGCCTCGGCCAAACTTTCACGGCGGGCCTCAGCGGCAAGGTCGACCAGGTCGATCTCCACCTCGGAAAGTTCCTCACCCCTTCGGGCCCCCTGACCGTCGAGATCCGAGACGTTTCCGGCGGCGTCCCGGGCAGCATGGTGCTGGCCAGCCAAAGCGTTGCGGCCTCCAGCATTCCCGACCACAGCGTGCCCGCGTTCGTACCGGTCAACTTCGCAGCGCCCGCGTCCGTGTCGGCTGGGGCTCAGTACGCCGTGGTCGCACATAGCTCGACCGCGTTTGCCAACACCTACTCGTGGAATTCGAGCACGCCCGCTAACCCCTATGCGAGAGGGGTGGGGTCTTTCGCGAGTTCATCCCCTCCCACGAGCCCCTGGATGTCTCTTTCCCAGGACCTTGCTTTCAAGACCTACGTGGCGCCGGTCGCTACCACCCCTGCTACCCCGACAGGTCAGCGTGCCGCTGCCCTCAAGAAGTGCAAGAAGAAGCGCACCGCACGGGCGCGGAAGAAGTGCCGAAGGAAGGCGAAGCTGCTTCCCGTCTAGCAGCCTGGCGGTCCCGGGCTGAAATTGCCTAGGTCTGCAGCTCGCGGATCACGTCGTCGGCCCAGGGGTTGTCGCCGAGGCCCTCTTGGTCGCAGACGATCTTTTCCCCGTCCGGGAACTCGAGCGTGAGGCGGGTCGTGGTCTGCAGGCGCTCCGTGCTCGCCTTGATGCCGGCGCGGTCCCAGGACGCCGACTCCTCCTTGATCTTCACGCCGCTGCGGCCCGGCTTGTACTTGAAGGCGTAGAGCCGATCGGGCGTGACCGCGAGCATGAACTGGCCGGGCAGGCCCCCCGCCTTCTTCTTGCCCATCATGTGGGCCGTGCCGTAGGCGAGCGCGCCGACCTGGGTCTTCGAGATTGCCATCTTCGTCCCGGCGCCCGTTGGGCGGAAGGCGCCGACGGCGAGCACCTCGCCGTCCACGTGAGGCTCGACGGAGGCCCGGTACTTCCCGCGCCACTCCTCCGCCACCTCGGGGCTGATGTCGAATCGTCCCATTCGCTGACTCCCCTCGGTCGTAGTCCCCTGTGCGGTGGGCTGAATCTACTCCTTGGGGATGAGCGCGCCCCTCGTCACGCCCGCCTGCGGACGGTTGTTCTGTGCTTCGCCACGTCGCGTCACTCGTCGCACCGCCGCTGTGCGGTGCCTGCGGAGCGGGCTGCCCTGCGGAGCGAACGCTCTGCGAGCGCTGCCGGCGTGACCTCGCCACGGCGCCGCGGACGATCCACCCGGGGCCACCCGGCGTCGACCTGGCCATTGCCGCGTCCCCGTTCGATGGCCCGGCCCGGCTGATCGTCCACGGCCTCAAGTTCGGCCGCCGGCTGGCCCTGGCGGGCGAGGCCGCGGAGGCGATGCTGAGGGCGCTTCCTCCGCACGAGCTCGGCGGAGCGGTCGTACCGGTGCCCGCCGCCCCCTGGCGATGGCGCTGGCGCGGCTTCGATCCCGCCGAGGAGATCGCCCTCGCGGTCGCCGGCCGGGCGGAGCTGCCGCTGGCCGATTGCCTGCGTCGAGCCCACGGCCGCCGGCAGGTGGGGCGCGGGCGCATGCGGCGCCTGGCTGACCCTCCTCGTGTCCGGGCGATCGAGGCGGCGCCGTGCGCCGCCCTTCTGATCGACGACGTCTGGACGACGGGCGCCACTCTCGCCGCCTGTGCGGAGGCACTGCGGCAAGCCGGTTCGCGACGCGTGATCGCCCTGACGCTCGCCCATGCGCTCTGACGCAGCTAAGGTCCGGGTAGTGAGGAGAGCGGGACGCGTCACCCTCGCCGTCTGCATCGGCCTGCTGCTGGCGCTTGTCAGCGGATCCGGCATGGCCGCAGCGAGTGGGCCGCGGCTCGGCGTCCCACAGAGCCAGCTCGACGCGGCGCTCAAGTGCCCGATCGACCCGACCAACACGACGGTGACCCCCGTGATGTTCGTGACCGGCACCGGTGCGACGGGCGACCAGGGCTACTTGATCGGACAGGGCGCATTCGAGGCCTATGGGCATCCGGTCTGTTACGTGAACTTCCCGGACTTCACGACCGCCGACATCCAGGTCTCCGCGCAGTACCTGGTCAACGGGATTCGGCGGGAGTTTGCGATGGCTCACCGCAAGGTCGCGATGATCGGCATCAGCCAGGGAGGCCTGCTGCCTCGCTTCGTTCTCACGTACTGGCCCGACCTGCGCCGGAAGGTGAGCGACGTGGTCGCCGCCGCCGGGACGCAGCACGGCACGAGCCTCGGTCTGGGGTCGTGCTCGGCGACCTCGCCGTGCCCGCCCGCTGATTGGCAGCAGATTCGCGGCTCGCATCTGCTTCGCGCGCTCAACTCCCAGCCGGATGAAACCCCCGGCAACGTGTCCTACACGACGGTGCGCTCGCTGACCGACGAGACCGTCCAGCCGCAGGGAGGCAAGCACCCGACGTCATCCCTCGACGGAGCCAGCAACATCCTGATCCAGGGCGTTTGCCCAGGCAGGACCACGTCTCACATCGGCACCGCGGTCGACTCGGTCACCTTCGCCGCGTTCGCCGATGCAGTCGCTCATCCGGGCAAGGGGAAGCGGGGCGCCGCCCGGGTATCGCGCTTCCCATCCGACGTGTGCGCGCATCCCTTCGCGCCGGGGCTGAACGAGGCCCAGACGAGCCTCTTCCTGAACGCGTCCGGGGGAATCATCGGGGGCAATGTGTCGATGGTCCCGAAGGTGCCCGCCGAGCCTCGGGTGAGGAAGGTCTTCAAGCGGATTCCGCGCCAGGACCGCTTGCCGTGACCCTGGCCCCCGCGTAGCATCCCCACGCCAACCCAGGAAGGAGGTCGTCGTGAGGATCGAGGTCCGAGGCAAGAACGTCGAGGTCACCGATGAGCTTCGCGAGGCCGTGATGCAGCGATTCGCCCGCGTCGGCAAGCAGGTCTCGGAGCTGGCCACGCTGGAGGTCGAGCTCGGCGAGGAGAAGAACCCGCGGATCTCCGATCGGATGGTGGCCGAGGCCACCCTGGCCCTGAAGGGCGTGACGCTGCGCGCCAAGGAGGCCTCGCCGGACATGCTGCACTCGATCCACGAGGTCGCCGAGGACATCCGCCGCCAGGTGAAGAAGCACCGCGAGAAGCGCCGGAAGCGCCAGCGGACCCGCAAGTTGATGCAGCGCTTGCGGGGCGAAACCGCTTAGCCGGAGCCGCACCCCGGCGCTAGCTAACCTAAGTCCCAATGGCCAGAGGACTGATCGACCGCGCCCTGCGCATGGGCGAGTCGAAGCAATTCAAGGAGTACCAGGGACGGGTCGAGTCGATCAACCGGATCGAGCCCGAGATGGAGCTGCTCGACGATGCCGAGCTCAAGTCCGAGGCGGACAAGCTGCGGAAGCGCGCGAAGGACGGCGAGCCCCTCGACGATCTGCTTCCCGAGGCGTTCGCGCTGGTCCGCGAGGCCGGCCGCCGGACGCTCGGCCAGCGCCACTTCGACGTCCAGCTGATCGGCGGCATGGTGCTCCATTCGGGCGCCATCGCCGAGATGAAGACCGGCGAGGGGAAGACCCTGACCGCGACCCTGCCCGTCTTCCTCAACACCCTCGCCGGCGACGCCGTGCACGTCGTGACCGTCAACGACTATCTGGCTCGCCGCGACGCCGAATGGATGCGCCCGATCTACGAGGCGCTCGGCGTCACCGTCTCCGCGATCCAGGAGGGCGACGAGCCGCCCGCGCGCCGCGAGAAGTACGCCTGCGACGTCACCTACGGGACCAACTCCGAGTTCGGCTTCGACTACCTGCGCGACAACATGGCCGGCTCGCTCGACGAGTGCGTTCATCGCGGCTACGACTTCGCGATCGTCGACGAGGTCGACAACATCCTGATCGACGAAGCCCGGACGCCGCTGATCATCTCCGGCCGTCCCGAGCAGGCCGCCGACCTCTACTACACGTTCGCCCGCCTGGCCAAGCAGATGAAGGGCGAGCAGTTCAAGGAGAAGCTCAAGTCGCTCGGGGAGTCGAAGGCCACTCACGAGGCCGAGTTCGACTACGAGTACGACGAGAAGCACAAGACCGTCGCGCCGACCGAGCGGGGCATCGCCAAGGCCGAGGAGTTCCTCGGGGTCGAGAACCTCTATCTGGGCGAGCACGGCACCCTGGTCAACCATCTGATCCAGTCGCTCAAGGCCGAATCCCTCTACAAGCGCGGGGTCGAGTACGAGGTCGTTGACGGCCAGGTGATGATCATCGACGAGTTCACCGGCCGCATCCTCGAGGGCCGGCGCTGGTCGGAGGGCCTGCACCAGGCGATCGAGGCGAAGGAGGGCGTCTCGATCAAGGAGGAGAACCAGACCCTCGCCACCATCACGCTCCAGAACTACTTCCGGCTCTACGACAAGCTCTCGGGCATGACGGGCACGGCGCTGACCGAGGCCCAGGAGTTCATGAAGATCTACAAGATGCCCACGGTCGAGATCCCGACCAACGTGGACATGGTCAGGGCCGACCGGAACGACCAGATCTACAAGACCAAGGACGGCAAGTGGAAGGCCGTCGTCAACGAGATCGAGGCCCGGCATCAGAGCGGCCAGCCGATCCTGGTGGGCACGATCTCGGTCGAGGTCTCCGAGATGATCTCGGCGGACCTCAAGCGCCGCGGGGTCGAGCACGTGGTTCTCAACGCGAAGCCCGAGCACGCCCAGAAGGAGGGCGAGACGATCGCCCAGGCCGGCCGCAGGGGCGCCGTCACGATCGCGACCAACATGGCCGGTCGCGGCGTCGACATCAAGCTCGGCGGCAGCCCGGAGGGGATGGCGCAGTCGGAGCTCCGCAAGCTGGGGGTCACCCCTGGTGACGAGAGCTACGAGGAGGAGGAGAAGGCGATGATCGAGCAGCTCAAGGCGAGCTGCGACGCCGAGGCCGAGGAGGTCCGCCAGCTCGGCGGCCTGTTCATCTGCGGAACCGAGCGCCACGAGTCCCGCCGCATCGACAACCAGCTTCGCGGCCGCTCAGGCCGCCAGGGCGACCCGGGCGAGTCCCGCTTCTTCCTCTCGGCCGAGGACGACCTGATCCGCCTCTTCGCCGGCGAGCGCATCTACAAGATCCTCGACCGCCTCGGGCCGGTCAACGAGGAGGGCGAAGAGGAGCCGCTCGAGGCCAAGATGCTCAGCCGGACCATCGAGAACGCCCAGAAGAAGGTCGAGGAGCAGAACTTCCTGATTCGCAAGCGCGTCCTCGAGTACGACGACGTCATGAACGAGCAGCGGCGCGTGGTCTACAAGTACCGCCGCGAGATCCTCGAGGGCAAGGACATGTCTGACTCGGCCCGTGAGGGCGTCGTCGAGGTCGTCAGCTCGCTGGTCGACGACTACACGCCCGGCGACGTCATCGAGGACTGGGACCTCGCCGAGCTCCAGACCCAGGTCCAGCAGCTCTGGCCGTCCACGGTCGACATCTCGGTGATGCAGCCCGAGCAGACCGACCGTGAGGACCTGCGCGAGTCTCTCCTGGCCGACGCGCTCGGCTCCTACGATCGCCGCGAGAGCGAGTTCGGCGACGAGATCATGCGGCAGTTGGAGCGGGCGATCCTGCTGCAGATCATCGACAACCGCTGGCGCGAGCACCTCTACGAGATGGACTACCTCCGCGAGGGCATCCACCTCCGCGGCTTCGCCCAGATCGATCCGCTGGTCGCCTACAAGAACGAGGGCTTCACCATGTTCGAGCAGCTCATGCACTCGATCTGGGAAGAGTTCGCGCGCCTGATCTTCCACGTCGAGGTCGAAGTCGCGCCGCAGGCGCAGCAGCAGTTCGCCCCAGCGCAGCAGGTCGGCGGCTTCGACTACTCGGGCGGGACCGCCGAGCAGCCCTCGGCCCTCGGCCAGGCGGCGGTCGCGACCGCCTCCGGGGCCGATGTCGCCGCCGAGGCCGCGATCGAGGGCAACGCCCCGGCCGGCAACGGCGGAGGGATTCCCGAGCAGGAGACCGTCGTCAAGGAAGACAAGGACAAGATCGGCCGGAACGATCCCTGTTGGTGCGGCTCGGGCAAGAAGTACAAGAAGTGCCATGGGGCGTAACCGCGCCCCTCTTCAGGAGCGTAGGGCGAAGCCCGTAGCGACTTATGTTGCGGCGCGGTTATCGCCCCAGCCTGATGGCGAAGCCGTATGGCGGTAGCCGGCCAGGAGATTCAGGGCTTCGGCGGCCACACCCTGAGGCTGATCGAGACGGGAGACGAGACCGGCGGCGAGCTCCTGGCCATGGAGGCCAGCTACTCCGGCGAGGCCGGGATGCCTCCTGAGCACCTTCATCCCAACCAAGCTGAGCACTTCGAGGTGCTGGAGGGCACGATGCGCGTCATCGTCGATGGTGACGAGAAGCTTTACGGCGAGGGCGAGAGCTTCGACGTCCCTATCGGGACGCCACACCAGATGGGAGCCGAGGGTCCCGCCCGGATGCGCTGGGAGGTCCGGCCGGCGCTTCGCACGGCCGAGTTCTTCGAGCGCCTCTATGGGACCGGTCCTGACAGCGCCAGGGAGCTCGGAGAGAAGTTCTTCGCGGAGTTCTCCGACGAGTTCCAGCTCACTTCGGACGGCTAGCCGCTCTTCACGACCTCCTCCGCGATTCGCAGCGCGCGGTGAGCGAGCTCTTCTGGAGGCGTCCGGGCTTGTCGCAGGGGAGCTCGCGGCACAGCTCGTTGGCGTGCCAGCCCTCGAGGACCGCCGCCCCCATGCCCGCGAGGTTGAATTCCCGCTCGTCGGAGTTGCCGGTTCCTTCGTCTCGGACCCAGCGCACGGTCACCCCGGCCGCCGGGAAGCGGCCAGGATCGCGCCCTCGACGCCTGCACGGGGCTGCGCAGCGGGCGACCGGTGGACCGCAGCCTTGTAGGGCGTGGGCCCGACGTTCTCGGCGGCGGGCGACGCTCCGGTCAGCCCGGCGGCGACGGCCAGTAGCGCGATGGACGTACGGATCACCCCCGTTGTCTAACAGCCGGCCGCGTCGGCGTACCATTGCCCCGTGGAGAAGGCCACCCTGGGGAGTGAGGAGAAGCTCGCCGCGAGCGCGGTCGCGCCCGAGAACGAGGAGGCGACCGAGGCGTGGAGCGGCGTGCTCTTCGACCGTTTCGTCAAGTACCGCCATCTGATCGTCGAGGGGCTCACGAGCTTCGGCGACGTCGCGATGACCGCCCATCCGCCGGAGCCGGGCGACAGGGTCCTCGACATCGGCTGCGGCTTCGGGGACACCACCCAGCAGCTCGCGGCTCTCGTCGGACCCGAGGGCGAGGCCATCGGGGTCGATGTCGCGGAGCCCTTCATCGACGCCTCGATCGAGGAGGCTCGGGAGGCGGGCGTCGAGAACGTCGACTTCCTCACGGGTGACGTCCAGGTGATGGAGATCCCGGGCACTTTCGACTACGCGTTCTCGCGCATGGGGGTCATGTTCTTCGCCAACCCCGTGCAGGCGCTGCGCAACATTCGCGGTGCGCTGAGACCGGGCGGCCGGCTGGTTGCTGTCGTCTGGCGGCGCAAGCTCGACAACGCATGGGTTCACCGGACCGAGCAGGTGGTCGATCAGTACCTCGAGGAGCCGGAGGAGACCGACGAGCCGACCTGCGGCCCCGGGCCGTTCTCGATGGCGAACGCCGACACCGTCAGCGAGCAGCTTCAGATCGCCGGATTCGAGACGCCGACGTTCACCCGGTGTGACCTTCAGATGAAGATCGGGAACGACCTGGACAACGCGGTCGAGTTCAACATGGCGCTCGGTCCGGCGGCGGAGCTCATCCGCCTCGCCGGAGAGGAGGCCGAGAAGATCCGGCCGAAGCTCGAGCGTGAGATCGGCGCGGCACTGGCCGACCTCTCCGGCGACGACGGCGTCAGGGCGCCGGCGTCGACCTGGGTCATCAGCGCGACGGTGCCTGAGTAGAGCTCTCGAGCGGATTGCCGATCGGCAGCCGCGCGAAGACGCGGAAGCCTCCACCGTCCATCGGCCCCGCTGAGAAGCGGCCACCGAAGAGCTCCACGCGCTCCCGCATCCCGATCAGCCCGCGGCGCGTGCCGATGGCCACGCCGCCGATCGCGCCCGGTCCGTTGTCCGTCACCTCGAGCTCCACGCTCTCTGGATCGAAGCTCAGCCGGACGGTCGCCGAGGCCCCCGGGCCGGCGTGCTTGAGGACGTTCGTGAGGGCCTCCTGGATGATCCGATAGGCGGTCTGGTCGAGGATCGGCGGGAGCACCTGCGGGTCGCCCACACGCTGGACGGTCACCGTGAGGCCCGCGGCGCGGCACTCGGCGATCATCACGTCCAGGTGGGAGAGGCTGACCCGGTCCCGCTCCGGGTCGGTCGAGTCCATCGGCCGCAGGAGGCCGAGAAGCTTGCGCATGTCCTCGAGCGCGATCCGCGAGGTGCGCTTGATCTCCTCGAGGACCTCGCGCGCCTCGTCGATGTCCGCGCCGTCCTCGATGGCTCGCAGGCCGGTGGCGGCCTGCAGGGAGATCGCGGTGACGCCGTGGCCCGCCGCGTCGTGCAGGTCGCGCGCGATCCTCATCCGCTCCGCGACCACCGCGAGGTGCGCGGTCTCGTCCCGCTCACGCTCGAGGGAGCGCCTGATCCAGGCCATCAGCAGCCCGGTGACCAGCAGGGTGGCGACCAGGACGACCCAGCGCGTGACCGCGTCGGCGAAGGTCGGGTGCTGGTCGATCAGCAGCACGGCGTCCGCCACACCGATCAGCCCCAGCTGAAGCAGCGCGTGGCGCAGGTCGAAGAACCAGAAGGCGAACAGCGAGACCCAGAGGAAGAGGACCTCGTTGTCCTCCGTGCCGGTCATGTGCCCGCCCTCGAGCGTCGCGAGCGTGATCACGGCGGTGCCGAGGGCGGCGGCGAGGCCGAGCACGGGCTCGTTGACCCGGCGCCTGCTCAGCAGCAGGGCGCCGCAGACGGCCGCCACCGTCCCGTAGCCGAGGATGAGCAGGTCGGACCCCGCGGCGGACGGAGGCAGTGCGACCGTGACCGCGATCAGAAGAGCGCCGCCTACCAGCAGCAGGCCCGCGACGCGAGTCGCCAGGGCCCTGCCGCCGATCGTGGGCAGAGGGGGCAGTCCATGCCCGAGCTTGCGAAGCAGCCAGCGCAGGGGTCGCGGCGTGATCTTGGAGCCTCCGTTCTCCATGGCGCTCTCCGGGAACACCGTAGAGGACGGTCGGGAATACCCTGTACGGGGAAACCCGCAGACTTCGCTCAATCATCCGATGGCCGACACGCTTCCAAAGGAGGGATTCTCCGCGCGCCTCGCCGAGATCCGGGGGCAGCTGAAGCTGCTCTCGGATTACCTTTGACCCGGAGGGGCTGAGCACGGAGATCGACCGGCTGGAGGGCGAGATGCAGCGCGAGGGCTTCTGGGACGACCAGGCCAAGGCCGCTGAGATCTCCGCCCAGCACTCGCGGGCGCAGAAGAGGCTGAACGGGTTTCGCGAGCTGACCCGCGACGTCGACGACCTCGGGGAGCTCGCCGAGCTCGCCGCCGACGACGAGGAGATGGCTGCGGAGCTGGCCTCCCAGCTCACGTCGGTCGAGCGGCGCCTCGCGGAGCTCGAGGAGGAGCGGCTCTTCTCCGGCCGCTTCGACGCCGGCGACGCCGTCGTCACGGTGAACGCCGGCGCCGGCGGGACGGACTCCCAGGACTGGGCGGAGATGCTCCTGCGCATGTACCTGCGCTGGTCCGAGCGTCGCCGCTTCAAGGTCGAGATGAAGGAGGCCTCGCCGGGGGAGGAGGCGGGACTGAAGTCCGCGACCTTCGTCGTCCGGGGCGAGAACGCCTACGGCCTGTTCGCTGCGGAACGCGGTGTCCACCGCCTGATCCGCATCTCACCCTTCGACTCCTCCGCACGCCGGCACACGAGTTTCGCCCAGGTGGACGTGGCGCCGCTGGTCGAGGGCGACGTCGAGGTGGAGATCGACGATTCGGATATCCGCGTCGACACCTACCGGGCCTCGGGTGCCGGGGGCCAGCACGTCAACAAGACCGATTCGGCGGTCCGCGTCACCCACGTCCCCACCGGGATCGTCGCGCAGTCCCAGAACGAGCGCTCCCAGATCCAGAACAGGGCGACGGCGATGCAGATCCTGCGCTCCCGCCTGCTCGAGCGCAAGGAGCTGGAGCAGGCCGAGGAGCTCGCCAAGGAGCGTGGGGAACAGAAGGCGGCGGAGTGGGGGTCGCAGATCCGCAGCTACTTCCTCCACCCGGACCAGCGCGTCAAGGATCACCGCACCAACTACGAGGTCGGGGACACGAACCGCGTGCTCGACGGCGACATCGACGGCTTCGTGCGGGAGTACCTGAACTTCGCCGCCTCCTCGGGCAACTAAGCCCGAGATGGCCCGCTCCATCACGAAGTGCCCGAACTGCGGCTCGCCGGTGAGCCAGTTCGCGGCCGGGTGCGCGATCTGCGGCGAGAACCTGACCGCGGCCCGGCATGAGCTGGAGCGCCGTCGCGCGGCCCGGCCGGCTCTGGCGGCGCCCGGCTGGCTCCCTGAGATCACCGCCGGCGACGCGATCCTCGGAGCGATTCTGATCATCGCCGCCTTCGGCTTCCCGATCGTCGGCGGGCCGATCGCCGGCCTGTTCGCCTATTTCGCCCACCAGAGAGGCGACACGGTCCAGCGGAACCTGGCGCTGGTCGCCGTGGCCATCGCCGTGATCGCCCTCCTGGTGCTCAGCTTCATCCCCGAGAGCTCGAACCTGTTCAGCCCCTGGGTGGACCTGAGCGGCCCGCTCCCGACGAACTAGAGCGCGCCCTCGAGATCCAGCAGCGCCCGCTTCATCTCCGGGCCGCCGCCGTAGTTGCCGACTCCGCCGCCCGACTGGACGACACGGTGGCAGGGCACGATCAGCGGAATCGCGTTGCGGCCGCAGGCGGTCCCCGCGGCGCGGGAGGCGCGCACGTTGCCGGCCTGCTTGGCGATCTGCCCGTAGGTGCGGGTCTCGCCGTACGGGATCCGCGCGACGGCGTGCAGCGCCCGGTTGCGGAATCCCGCCGGAGTCAGCGCCCAGTCGACCGCCACGTCGAAGTGGTGGCGCTTGCCCTCGAAGTACTCCTCCAACTCGCGGCGCTCCTCGTCGAGGCGCTCCGGGGACTCGAGCACACGCGGGGAGACGTACCGCGCCAGGTCCTCCAGGACCTCGTCCTCGGTCTGCTGATGCCCACGGTGCTTGGGCAGCGCGAGCCTGACGACACCGCGGTCGGTGCGGGCCACCAGGAGCTTCCCGAAGGGGGAGTCGACCGGCGCGTAGGCCACGTCGACCAGCCCGTCGCGCTCGGCGCGCGCCAGCACTCCCTGGACCGCCCGGTCGAGGTCGCCGCCAGAGGGCGCGTTGCGGAGCATCTTCTCGAGTTGCTTTTCGGTCAGCGGGTTCATGCGAATTCACCTCTCAGCTTCTGAAGTCCCTCGTGGACGCTGCGACGTGCAGCGTCCTGCGAGCAGTCGAGTGCCTTGGCGATGCCGGCATAGGACATGTCGGTGGCGAAGCGGAGCACGACGGCGCTGCGCTGCTTCGGAGGCAACCCGCTGACGGCCCTCCACAGGTCCGGGTCGCCGCCGGCGACCGTCATGTCCGGGCGGTTGTTCTGGCTCGGCTCGCCGCCGGCGACCTCCTCCGGGCTGCCGGCGGGTACGGCGCGGCGCCCGCGCGCCCGGTGATGGTCGATCGCCTTGCGGTGCGCGATCGTGAGAAGCCAGGAACGCAGATTGCTGGCGTGCTCCAACTTCGGGTACGCGCGCAGCGCGGCGATGAACGTCTCCTGGAAGCAGTCCTCGGCGTCGTGTGGGCCGACGGTCGCGACCAGGAATCCGAGCACGTCCGAGCCGTGCTCGTCGAGCAGCGCTTGGAAGGGGGGAAGAGTCTCATTCGGCATCCGCCCCTAAAACGTCGCACACCGGGCTTTCGTGAGATCGTGACGCGGTGGAAATCGACGCCGACACGCGCGAGCTCGTCGCCAGGGCACTGCTCGAGGATCTCGGCCCGGGCGACGTCACGGCCGACGCGGTCGTCCCCGCCGACGCCGCCGGGCGGGCGGCGATCACGCAGAAGGCGCCCGGCGTCCTCTTCGGGATCGAGGTCGCGGCCGAGGTCTTCCGGCAGGTCGAGGCGGGCGATCTCGAGGCGCTGGCGCCGGAGGGAGAGTGGCGGGACGAGGTCCCGGCCGAGGTCGCCCGGGTGGCGGGCCCGGCGCGGGCGCTGCTCGCCGCAGAGCGCACCGCCCTCAACCTGCTCTGCCACCTGTCCGGTGTGGCGACGCTCACCGCCAGGTTCGTCCGGGAGATCGAGGGCTCCGGCGCGCGGCTCCTCGACACGCGCAAGACCACCCCCGGCCTACGGGCGCTGGAGAAGGCCGCCGTCGCGGCGGGCGGAGGCACCAACCACAGGATGGGCCTCTACGACGCGATCCTGATCAAGGAGAACCACGCGGCGATGGCGGGCGGCGTGGGGGAGGCGGTGCGCCGCGCCCGCGAGGCCCGGCAGGACCTGCCGGTGGAGGTCGAGTGCCGCAACCTCGACGAGGTCCGCCAGGGGGCTGAGGCCGGCGCGGACCGGCTGCTTCTTGACAACATGAGCCCGGCGGAGCTGCGGGAGGCGGTCGCGGCCGCGCGTGAGTCGGGCGGTCCGGAGCTAGAGGCCTCGGGTGGCGTCACGCTCGAGACCGTGGACGAAATCGCTGCAACGGGCGTGGATTTCGTCTCCGTGGGCGCTCTCACGCACTCGGCCCCCGCCCTCGACCTGAGCATGACCGTGGAGCTATAGAGTCGATCGATGGCCGCTTCTGGGACCACGGCGACCAAGCGCGAGGAGCTCGTGCGCAAGCACGTCGAGGCCGAGAACGCCGCGGACTACGAGACCGCTCTCGCGACCTTTCAGCACCCGCGCTACGAGTACGTCGCCAGCGACGAGGTCTACGACGGCGCCCAGGAGGTGATGGCCCACTGGCGGGAGTTCGACCGAGCCTTTCCCGACCAGCAGATCGAGATCGTCAAGCTGCACACCGCCGACGACGCGGTGGTGATGGAGGCGATCGCCCGGGGCACGCACACCGGGCCGTTCCGCGGCCTGCCGCCGACGGGCCGCAAGTGGGAGCAGCAGTTCCTCGCCATCTTCGTCTTCGAGAGCGACGGCCTGGTCTGCGAGCGGGTCTACTACGACACCTCCACGGTCCTGCAGCAGCTCGGGATTGCCCGCGAGCCCACCAGCCTCACCGGCCGCCTGGAGACCGCCGCCAGCCATCCGCTGACGATCTCCCGCGGGATCGTGAGAAGGGTGATCGGGAGATAGCGATGGCCCCCAGTGCCCAGCTGCGAAAGAAGCGCGAGGAGATCGTCCGGGAGCACATGGACTCCGAGAACCGGCACGAGTTCGATGCGACGCTCGAGACCTTTGAGCATCCGCGCTATGAGCTGATCGCCACCGGGGACGTGTTCGACGGCACCGAGGAGGTCGAGCGCTACTTCGAGGAGTCGCGCCGTGCCTTCCCCGACCAGCGGAACGAGCTCCTCGCCCTGCACCACGCCGACGACGCGGTCCTGGTGGAGGCCGTCGTCCGCGGCACCCACAAAGGGCAGCTGCGCACCCTGCCGCCCACGGGCCGCGAATACGAGCTGCCGATCCTCTCGATCTTCATGTTCGAGGGCGACAAGCTGGTCTGCGAGCGCGTCTACTTCGACCAGACCACCATGCTGCGCCAGCTCGGCATCGCCCGGGACCCGCTCAGCATCACCGGTCGGCTGCAGACGTTGGTCACCCATCCGCTGACGATCGGCCGGGGCCTGGTCCGCCAGGTCACCGGGCTGTAGCGGCCGATCTGACTCTCAGCAGTCGGTGCCGCCGGTGAGGGCGAGCGTCCTGCGGACGTCGGCCGTGACCTCGGGGGCATGGTGGGTGTCGATCGGGGCCGGCCTGCCTAGGTAGAAGCCCTGGGCGAAGTCGACGCCGAAGCGGCGCAGCATGGTGAGCGTCCCCGCGTCCTCGACTCCCTCGGCCACGGTTACCTGGCCGAGCCGCTGGGCGAGCCCGACGATCGTGCGGACCAGGTACTGGTCGAGCGAACTGCCGGTGATGCCCTGGACGAACTCCATGTCGATCTTCAGGACCTGCACCGGGATGTGCTTCAGGTAGCTGAGCGAGCTCAGGCCTGTTCCGAAATCGTCGAGGGCGAGCCTGCAGCCGAGGCGCTCGAGGCGCTCCGCGAACCGGCGGGCCTGGTCCAGGTTGCTGACCGCCGCCGTCTCGGTGATCTCGAAGGTGAGGTGAGCGGGGTCGACTCCGTCATTGACGGCTGACTCGATCATCCCGATGATCTCGTCGTCGTCGATCGAGCGGCCCGAGAGGTTGATCGCGAGGCGGCGGCCTGAGCGGGCCAGCTCCAGCGCGCGGCGGACGACGAGCCTGTCGATGTCCTGCATCAGGCCGAACCGCTCGGCAGTGGGGAGGAAGGCCGCGGGCGGAACGACGTCCCCGTTCTCCTCGATCAGCCTGACGAGCAGCTCCTCGCTCTCGATCTCGTCCTTGTGCAGGTCGAGGATCGGCTGCGCGTAGAGGACCAGGCGGTCCGACTGGATCGCCTCCCTGACCTTCTCCACCCACGTGAATCGCTCGCTCTTCTGCCCGCGCCAGGCGACGGCGCCGCCGCCCTGCTGCTTGGCGTCATAGAGGGCGATGTCCGCCCGCACTACCAGGTCATCGGCCACCAGCTCCTCTTCGCCGTCAAACGGGACCACCCCGACGGTCGCCTCGATGTTGGGCTCGGTTCGGGACTTGATCAGCGCTCTCAGCGTGGCGGCGAGCTCCAGGCCATCGTCCAGACCGGCATGGGGGATGAGGACCGCGAACTCGTCGCCTCCCAGGCGGCCGACGACGTCGCTTTCCCGAAGCCGGTCGCTGAGCAGCGATGCGAGCCGGCGGATCAGCTCGTCGCCGATGTCGTGCCCGAATGAGTCGTTGACGAACTTGAACGAGTCGAGGTCCAGCATGAGCAGGACGCCGGAGGTGCGATACCGCCGGGCGTTTCGGAGCTCCTTCTCGACCTCTTCGACGAACCGCCGCCTATTGAAGAGCCCGCTGAGCGGATCGTGATCGGCCTGGTAGCGCAGGCGCTCCTCCGCCGTCCGCTGGGCCGTGACGTCGTCGAAGACCAGCACGACGCCGACCGACTGCCCGTCCTGCCTGATCGGCGCGGCCGTGTAGTCGACCGGGAAGAAGCTCCCGTCAGCGCGCCAGAACACCTCGTCGCTGACGCGGATCGGCGTCTCCCCGGCGAGCACCGCCTGGATCGGGCAGTCCTCGACGGGATACGAAGTGCCGTTGGCACGTGAGTGATGAGTGAGCTCGTGACTCTTGTGACCGATCAGCTCCCCAGCGCTGTAGCCGAGCATCTCGCAGGCGGCGGGATTCGCGTAGGTCAGCACTCCGTCGGGGTCGGCGCGGATGATCCCTTCGCCCGCCGTCGCGACGATCATCTGGTTGTCGTGGGCGATGTGCTGGTTCTCGCCCAGCGTGACCAGGAGGCGAACCGCGAGCAGCAGGATGGCCGCGGCGGCGCAGGCCACGGTTTCCACCCCGCCGGGGTGGTCCGGTCCGCGCGCAACAAGGAAGAGAGCCGGGATGACAATCAGCGCGGTTAGGGCACTGAAGCCGGCGGCGGAGGTGCTGTCACGGGTCGGCCTGCGGAGCGTCATCTGGGCGGCAGCCGCCACCAGCAGCCAGGTCGTCGCCCAGCCGGCGTCGAGGATGGTCCCGCCGACATAGGTGTCCGTCGCGAGCTGGTTGAAGTAGACGAGGTCGACGACGAAGAGCAGGATGGCCGACGCCGAGATCGCAAAGTAAGCGGGCCCCAGGCGCAGGCGTCCGGCATAGGCCAGGACCAGCGCAAAGGCAACGAATGCGAGGTCGAGCAGCGGATAGACCAGCTGGCCTTCGACGAACTGGTCCGGAGCGGAGGCGGAGCTGAGCATGTCGCCGAAGAGCAGGGCGAATCCGGCGGCGACCAGCACGAGGACGACGATGGTGCCGTCGAGCCAGACCAGCGGCCGCAGCGACCGGCGATCCCCGAGATAGACGGCGACGGCCACGAGGACCAGCGGGTAGTAGGCGAGCCACAGATAGTCCGAATGGCTCGGGAAGCTGCTCAAGCTGTCTTGGATGAAATCGAGATTGATCTCACCGGCCGCGTAGAAGAGCTGCCCGAGGCCGACCGCGCCCCAGACCAGGCGGAAGCGGTCCGTGCGGCCGGCGGCAACGCACAGGGTGGCCGCGCCGGCGAGGACCATCGAGCCGTCGAGCAGGGCGGACTGGAGCTTGTCGACACCGCTCGCCCCGAGCACGATCAGGGCGACCGCGATCGCGACGGCGCTCGCGGCCACGGCGAGGAGCAGGCGTGCCGACAGCGGGACTCGGTTCTCCATCCTGCGTTTGCATCGCCATTTG
This sequence comes from uncultured Solirubrobacterales bacterium, assembly GCA_963744105.1. Lineage (GTDB taxonomy): Bacteria > Actinomycetota > Thermoleophilia > Solirubrobacterales > 70-9 > DASUPK01. The sequence goes on from CAVUSJ010000002.1 coordinate 360,053, forward strand.
GGCGCGCTTGTATTAGGGGGGCCCGCTGGTGCGCGGAAAATCCCGCCCTGCGCTGCGGATTACTACGTACGAACGGCTACTTGAGCAGGCGTGAGAGCCGCCTGTCCTTCAGCACCCGCCCGCCCGTCTGCTCCTCGGGGCAGTAGTTCATCTGGTGCTCGGCGAAGAAGACGGCCTCGATGGTGGTCCCACAGCGCGGGCACGGCTCGCCCTCGCGGCGGTGAACCTTGAGCGGCATCGGCATCTTGTCCGGGATCTGCTCGCCGATGACCTCCTCGTAGTGGTCGATCGCGTCGCCGAGGACACGGAGAGCGTCGTGCAGGGCCTTGACCTCCTCGCCGCGAAGCTCCGATCCCTTCTTGAACGGTGAGAGCTTCGCCTCCCAGAGGATCTCATCGACCCAGGAGCGGCCGATTCCGGCGATGTCGCGCTGATGGCGCAGCAGCGGGTGGAGATGGCGGGGCTCGTCGATCGCCTGGCGGAACTCCTCCAGGTGCGGAGCCGGCCACGCGTCCGGGCCCAGAGTCGCGACCATCTCGTCGTCGGCGACCTCGTCCCGGCGCAGTAGCTTCGCCCAGGCCGCTTGCTTGGTGCCGAACTCGCGGAGCCGCAGCTCCCGGCCGTGGGCGATCCGGACGAGCACGCGTGAGCGCCGGTCCTTGAGCGAGGCCCGCTTGTCGAAGAGCTGCAGGCGGCCGGCGGACATCAGATGGATGAGGAGCGTGAGCGACCCCGTAACGCGAGGGTGCCCCGTCAGGGGCAACCCGTTTGACGTTGGGGGGGCGAAGTCGACGGCGAGCATCTTGCCGATCCGTCGCACGCCCTCGATCCGAGCGCCGGTGAGCGCGTCGAGACTGGGCTCGAAGGTCTTCAGCGTCGCGACGCCCGGGGCGAGCGCGGACTCCACCTCGGCGCCCTCGAGCGCGCTGCTCAATCGCCGCGCTGTGATCTCCACTTCGGGAAGCTCAGGCATGAAGCAGAGGGTAGGGTGGCGCTAACCTTTGGTCAGTTCATTCGCCAGTTCCATGGGGCCGGCGAACATCCACCGACAAGGAGCGGCTCGCCGTGCTTGAGCTTCCTACCGTCAACGAACTTCCCGCCAAGCTGAGCGAGGAGGAGATCGCGACCCTGAGCGACGAGACCCGCGCGCTCGCGGCGGAGCGCAACGCCGTCATCCTCGCCCACAACTACCAGCTGCCCGAGCTGCAGGACCTGGCCGACTTCGTCGGCGACTCGCTCGGCCTCTCCCGCGAGGCGGCGAAGGCCGACGCCGAGGTGATCGAGTTCTGCGGCGTTCACTTCATGGCCGAGACGGCCTCCGTCCTCTGTCCCGACAAGACCGTGCTGATCGCCGACCTCGGCGCCGGCTGCTCGCTGGCGGAGTCGATCAACGCGGACCAGCTGCGCGCCTGGAAGGCCGAGCACCCGGGAGCGGTGGTCGTCATGTACGTCAACACCTCCGCCGAGGTCAAGGCCGAGACCGACTACTGCTGCACCTCCGGCAACGCTGTGGCCGTCGTCGAGCACATCCTCCGCGAGCACGGCCCCGACACCGAGATCCTCTTCGGTCCCGACATGTGGCTCGGTGCTTTCGTCGAGCGCGAGACCGGCATCAGGGAGGACCCCGATCGCCGGGCCCGCTTCCACATCTGGGACGGCGAGTGCCACGTGCACGCGGGTATCCGGCCCGCCGACATCAAGACCGTCCGCGACGAACACCCCAACGCCGAGTTCCTGATCCATCCCGAGTGCGGCTGCGCGACCCAGGCGATGGAGTACGTCGCCTCGGGCGACATCGACGCCGAGGGCGTCCAGATGCTCTCCACCGGCGGGATGCTCAAATACATGGAGGAACATCCGGAGGGCGAGTACATCGTCGCCACGGAGAACGGGATGCTCTACCCGCTCCAGCAGGCCGCCCCCCACGCGAAGCTGATCGAGGCGAACCGGATGGCCTTCTGCAAGTACATGAAGATGATCACCCTGCCGAAGGTCCGAGACTCGCTCCGGGACTTCAAGTACGAGGTCAAGGTCCCGCCGGAGATCGCCGAGAAGGCGCAGCTGCCGATCGAGCGCATGGTCGCGATCGGCTGACGACTACGCATCTTTCAGCTTCGACCGATGTAATTCCCCCATGCGGAGGATGCGTCGGCTCGTCCTGTTCGCCCCGCTCACGGCTGTCGCGCTGCTCGCGCCGGCGAGCGCGCTGGCCCAGAGCGGCGGCTCGGTGCAGCCGAAGATCGTCGGCGGCAGCACCGCGTCGGTGAGCACCTACCCGTGGCAGGCGGCGGTGGTCTACAGCACCGCGCAGTATCCGGCCAGGAACGCGCATCAGCGCCAATTCTGCGGCGGCTCGCTGCTCACCTCGCGGATCGTGATCACCGCGGGGCACTGTGTCGCGGACACCGACCCGGACTGCTCCGCGTTGTGCGCCATCAGCGATCCGGGCGGCGACGGCACGGCGAGGATCGACCCGAATGACGTCGACGTTGTGCTCGGCCGCACCACCCTCAGTGACTCGACCCAGGGCGCCGAGCAAAGCGTCTCGGCCGTCGTCCTGGGCACCAACTTCAACGGGGACTACCAGGGAGATGGCGTCCCCCGCTACGACGTCGCCTACCTCGTGCTGTCGTCCCCGTCCGCGCAGACGCCGATCAAGATCGCCGGCACCGACGAGGGCGCTCTCTGGGATTCGGGAAGCCCGGAGGAGATCAGCGGCTGGGGCGCCGCCAGCGAGTCCGGCACCCCGGTGGACACTCTGCGCTCGGCGACGGTGGGCGTGATTCCCGATTCCACCTGCGCGAGCCCCTCCATCTACGGCAGCGACTTTGACCCTTCGACGATGCTCTGCGCCGGCAATCTCGGCGGCGGAGTGGACAGCTGTTTCGGGGACAGCGGGGGACCCCTCGAGGCTCCGCTGCAGGGCGGCGGCTACCGCCTGGTCGGCATCACCGGCTGGGGCGACGGCTGCGCGCGCGCCAACGCGCCCGGCGTCTACACACGGGTCGCCGGGCCGACGATGCGTTCGCTGATCGCCTCGGACGTGGCAAGCGTCGACTCCGCCAATGGGCTCCCGGCCGAAGCCATCTTCGGCGGCCGCGGACAGCCGCGCGACGCTGCGGCTCCCGGTGCGGACCAGAAGGCCAAGGCGCTCAAGAAGTGCAAGCGGATCCACAACCGGAAGAAGCGCAGGCGCTGCGTCAAGCGGGCCAAGGCCCGAGCGAAGGCCTGACCCAGCGTCGGTTTGCCCATCCTGGTGGTAGGTTGCCGCCGGAGGGATCGTGGAGACTTTCTTGCGGGTCTTGCTTGGCATCGTCTTGGCGGGCGCGGCGCTCGCCAAGCTCACCTCGCCGCGCGCCAGCATCGCGGCGATGGCCAGCTTCGGGTTCGAGGGCGGTCCTCTGCGCCCGTTCGCCTGGGCCGGCCTGATCGCGATCGAGCTCGGGCTCGCTGTCGCGGTGTCCCTCGGCTCCGACGTCGCCGCCTATCTGGCGGCCGGACTGATGCTCCTCTTCGCGGCGCTGACCGCCGGGGCCCTGCTGCGCGGCCGGGCCGGAGCGCCGTGCGCCTGCTTCGGCCCTCGCTCCAAGGTCTCGTGGCTGGGCGTCCTTCGCAACCTCGTCCTGGCGGCAGCGTTCGCTCTGGTCCCACGGGTCGATTCGATCACGCTCTCCACGGAGGGGTGGCTCGGCATCGGCGTCGGAGTGGCGCTCGTCGCATGCGCGGGCCTCGCCGTCGCGGTGCTGGCGCTGGCGCGAGAGGTAGGGATGCTGCGGCTCCAGCTCGGCACCCAGGGAGCTCTCGAGATCGCGGGCGAGGGGCCCGACGTCGGTACCCGCGCCGAGGCCCTGGCGAGCCGGCTCCCGGTCCCGGCGTCGAATGGCTCGGAGAGTCTCGGCTTGGCCGTCTTCAGCTCTGAGGGCTGCCACCTCTGCCAGACGCTGTCACCGGCGATCGAGAATGTCGCCAACGACCCGCACGTCACCGTAGGGGTATTCGACGAGGTCGCCGACGCGGCGCTCTGGCGCGACCTCGGCATACCCGGGAGCCCCTTCGCGATTGCCACCGACGATCACGGAACGGTCCTGGCCAAGGGGACCTTCAACAACCTCGCCCAGCTCGAGAGCGTGCTGTCGACAGCGGTGAGGCGCCGTGCCTGAGCATCTTGACCGCGTCACCGATGCCCTCGCCAGGGACACCTCCCGGCGCGGGTTCCTCGCACGGGTCGGCGGGGCGCTCGTCGCCCTGACGGCGGCGCGCACCGTCGGGACACTGATCGAGCCCGGCGACTCGGAGGCGTTCCACTTCTGCGGGCACACCTTCACGACCGGCTCCTGCCCGCACCCGACGGGGCTGCCCCGGATCGACTCCCGCGGCCTCCCGCTCCGCGCCAGCGACGGGCATCCCGTCGACGACATCGGCCGGCCGGTCAACGACGCGGGCCAGCCGGTCGACGACGACGGGAACCTGCTGCGCGACGCCGACGGGAGGCCGCTGCCGCCGGCGCCTCGGACGCAGCTCTGCAAGCGCACGGGCGACATCTACGGGTTCCACAGCCAGAACGACGGCTCCTGGTACCGCTGCTGCGGCGGCAAGGTCCGCCAGCTGCGCGACTGCTGCGCGCACCACAACACGCGGATCAACGGCGATGCCGCGCTCACCGGCTACTGCTTCTCCGGGCGCAAGGTGTTCTGCGTCCAGTACTACGACACCAAGGTGCCCTGCTGACGATGGGGGCCCTCGAGATCGCCCTCGCCGCCGCCGCGCTGCTGATCGGGGCGACCGGAACGTTCTCGCCCTGCGGGCTCTCGGCGATCGAGACGATCGGGCCGACCGGGCACACGGGTGGCCGCCGGATCACGGCCGCCGCCTGCGCGACGTTCCTCCCGGGCGCCGTGATCGGCGGCCTGATCACGTTCGGCTCGCTCGCCCTGGTCGGCGAGCTGCTGCATGGTGCCGGCGGACGGGCCGCGTACGTCGTGGCCGGTGCGATCGCCCTGCTCGCCGCGATCCTCGAGGTGCGCGGCACGAGAATCGTGCCGCAGATCCGCCGTCAGCTGCCGGAGCACTGGCGCCGGGTGATGCCGATGCCGCTGGCGGCCGCTCTCTACGGCGTGCTGCTCGGCCTCGGCTTCACGACGTTCGTCCTCTCCTTCGGCGTCTGGGCGCTGGCGGGGGTCAGCCTGGCGGTCGGCGATCCTGCCCTCGGGCTGCTGCTGGGCGCCGCGTTCGGGATCGGCCGCGCCATCCCGATCGTCGTGCTCGCACCGATGTCGGGCAGCGACCGGGGCCTCCGCGCGACGGAGTTGATGTGCGAGCGGGATTCGACGTACCTGAACCTGCGCCGCGGCGACGCCGCCGCGCTCCTGCTCGCCGCGGTCGCCCTGGTGGTGGCTCCGGGCAGCGCGGGCGCCGCCGGGACCCAGGTCTCACACGCCACCGATCCATCGGCGACCGGGGACGCCCTTCTCTTCCAGCGCCTCGGAGGTCCGGCCGTGATCAGCCGGGGCGGCCCCGAGATCCCGCTCCCCGGCAAGCACCCGGCGATCGGCGGGCGCTTCGTCGCGACGATCACCGGCGATTCGATCCAGCTGCTGGATCGCAACAGCCTCGCGCCCGTCGCGCAGCTCCCGGCACCCGGCGCCGACGCGGTCGCAGTCTCGGACAGCTGGCTCGCGTACCGCGCGCCGGCCGGCGGCGGCGACGGGATCTACATCCGCTACATCGCCAATCCCGCGTCGCCGGCGCCCCCGCTGCTCCTGGCGAGCGAGGGCGGCGCCTCGCAGCTCAGTCCGCCTTCAATCGACGGGAGCATCCTGCTCTACGCGATCGCGACGCCGCGCGGCAGCCGGGTGGTGCAGTGGGTGATGGGGACCCACAAGCACCGGACCCTCGTCCGGTCTCGCAGGCTCCTGCTCTTCGATCCGGCCGTCGACGGCCGCTCGTTCGCCTACGTCCGCTCGGATGCCCGGCGCAGCCGGCTGATGGTCCGGGGCCGCCATCGCCACGGCGCGGGGCGAATTCTCTTCACGCTGAAGCGCGCCAACGGCGTCCTGTACTCGGACGCTCTCACCGACGCGGTCGCCTACGTGACGGTCCTGAAGCCGGACGGCGCCAACGCCGACGCGTCGATCGTCGACGTGGGCCGGAAGCACCCCAAGCGCTTCCGCGAGCACGGTCCCCGTGGCGGCGGCAACCACCGCTTCTAGGCTCGACTACCAGCCGGGGGGAGGGGTGAAGGCCCGAAGCGGCGGCTGCGCGTAGCCGACGGCCCGGTAGAAGGTGGCGCTCGGCTTCGCGACCAGCCAGCGGCCGCCGGTCTTCTCGAGGTAGATCACGTCGTCCTCGACGGAGACGTATTTGCGGTCGGAGAAGTGGTGGACGACCGTGGCGCTGACCCTCGCGCGGCTGTCCCTGAGCCGCTCCACCTTCAATGAGACCACCTGGGTGCGCCGCCAAGCGGGGCCGCCGTTCTTCGGGCGCGCGCCGATCGATCCTCGGCAGCCGGTGGCCAGCACCTGGCAGACGCGCTTGGCGTCACGGTGATCCAGCGCGGCCACATACCGCCGCACGCCGGCCTGGACGGCCTCGCTGTCGGCGGACGACAGCTGGCCGCTGGCCCGCGGGCCCTGCGCCGGCTCTCCGGGACTCGCCTCGGTGGCCGCCGGTCCCTCTACAGCCTCTTTGGCCGTGTCGACCGGGCCGACGGCCCCCGGCGGCAGCTTGACCGTCGTCGTGCTCCGGGAGGTCCGCTGCGGGGTGGCGGTCGCCTGGGTCGATCCGGTCGTCCCACCGCCGGAACCGCCGCATCCGACGAGGGCCAGCAACGCAACGGCGGCCGCGATCGCTCCTGCCTTCATGGCCCAGAGGCTAAGCGAGACGCGGTTCCGTCGGCTCCCCTTTCTAAGGTCCCGGCTGGTGCTGCCCGCTGCTACCCTCGCCGCCCGGTCTTGACTGAGCCTAAGCGCAAGGCCGTTCCCTACGACCAGGCGAGAGCCGAGCCGCGCGTGGCGCACCTGAAGCCCGTTCCAGACCTAAAGCCTGAGCCCTCCTCCAAGGCGGGAGGCAAGCCGTCGATTGCCGAGCTCGAGCGCTACGCGACCGTGCTCCGCATCCAGTGCGTCCGCATGCTCGCCGTCGCCAAGTCGGGCCACCTCGACAGCTCGCTCTCGGCCGCCGACATCGTCGCCTCCCTCTACTACCGCGTCCTCCGTCACGACCCGACCAACCCGAAGTGGCCGGAGCGTGACCGCTTCGTCCTCTCGAAGGGCCACGCCGCGCCGATCCAGTACGCGGCGCTCGCCGAGCACGGCTACTTCCCCGCGGACGACCTGATGGGTCTCCGCCAGATCGGCTCCCACCTCCAGGGCCATCCCGACATGACCCGGACTCCGGGCATCGAGGTGTCGACCGGCTCGCTCGGTCAGGGGCTCTCGATGAGCGTCGGCATTTGCCTGGCGCTGCGCCTTGACGATCTCTCCGAGACCTCGCAGGTCTTCACGCTGATGTCCGACGGGGACTGCCAGGAGGGGGAGAGCTGGGAGGGCGCGATGGCCGCGGCGCACTACGAGCTTCCGAACATCACCGCGATCATCGACTACAACCACCTGCAGACCGATGGCACGACCGAGGAGGTCATGGACACCGGCGATGTCCGCGCCAAGTTCGAGGCCTTCGGCTGGGACGCCATCGAGATCGACGGGCACGACATGAATGCGATCGTCGAGTCGCTCGAGCGCAGCCGCACCCTCGACCGCCCGGCCGCGATCGTCTGCCAGACGAAGAAGGGCCGCGGCGTCTCCTTCATGGAGGACCGCTTCGGCTTCCACGGCAAGCCGCCGAGCCAGGAGCAGGCGGAGCAGGCGCTCAAGGAGCTCGAGGCCACGTACAACGAGCAGACGAAGGCCCTGGAGGGGAAGAGCTGATGGCGAGCTCGCTGATCGAGGCCGCCGAGGCGCAGACGGAGTCGATCGCGACGCGGCAGGCCTACGGCGATGCACTGGTCGCCCTCGGCGAGGCTCACCCCGAGGTCGTGGCCCTCGACGCCGACCTGGCCGTCTCCACCCAGTCGATGAAGTTCGGCAAGCAGTTCCCGGAGCGCTTCTTCAACGTCGGCGCCGCCGAGGCGAACATGATGTCGATCTCGACCGGCCTTGCCGCGAGCGGCAAGGTCCCCTACGCCTCGACCTTTGCGATCTTCGCCGCCTCGCGCGCCTATGACCAGGTGCGCCTGGGCATCGCCCACAATGAGCTCAAGGTGCGGATCGGCGCCTCGCACGGCGGCGTCTCCCTCGGCGAGGACGGCGCCTCCCATCAGATGATCGAGGACATTGCGCTGATGAGGGCGATGCCGAAGATGCAGGTCGTCGTCCCGGCGGACTACAACCAGGCCTACACGGCGGTGATCGAGTCCTACGAGCGCTTCGACGGCCCGATGTACATGCGCTTCGGCCGGCCGAAGACCCCGGTCGTCTACCAGGAGATCCCGGAAACCCTCGGCACCGGCGTCGACGTCCTGCGGGAGGGCAAGGACATCTCGATCTTCACCTGCGGCCACATGGTCTGGCGCGGGCTCGAGGCCGCCGAGACCCTCGAGCGCGAGGACGGGGTGGAGGCCGAGGTCGTCAATGTCTCGATCATCAAGCCCATCGACTCCCAGTCGGTCCTGCGCTCCCTCGCCAAGACTGGAGTCGCGGTGACCGCGGAGGAGCACCGCGTCGTCGGTGGCCTCGGTGACGCCATTCGCCAGGTCGCCTGCGAGCAGCATCCGGTTCCCGTCTTCGCCCTCGGCATGCAGGACGAGTTCGGCGTCTCCGGAACCGCCGAGGCCTGCATGGAGCACTTCGGCCTGACCGCCAGCGGCATAGCGGACCTGGCCCGCGAGGCGCTCCTCAAGAAGCCGATCGTGCAGCACCCGCCCATCTCGGGCGGCCCCTGGTCCTAGATTCCGGCCTCCGGGAGCGCGTCCGTGGGAGACGGCAGTAGGAGTAGCCTGGAACGAGGCGGCGAGGCCTCCCTGACACCAGACCCATAGGATGCCCCGCGCTCGTTGGGTCTTCCCGCAACTCTTCCCTTCGCGCAAATCGTCTGACCGAAGTGGGGCGGCAACCGATGTGTTTGGGGGTTTGCCGTTTCCCCGCAAGAAGCACCGACCGGACCCGCACGGGGAGAAGTCCTCGCGCAGATATCGACTGGCCTGGTCCAGCTCCACTCGCGCTACTACGGCAAGGGTCCAACCAAGGCGAAGACCCACCTGGTGGACGACACCGTCGTCTCTGTCCTGCGGGGCGGCTTCACGAGGGTCGAGCGCACTCTGCTCGACACCGGCCAGATCGAGTCCGTCTACCAGATGCGACGCAGCTTCCAGCAGGCGATGGAGCTCGAGCCCCTCGAGGAGAGCGTCGATCACGGCCCGAGCACCGAGCGCGTGCCGGCGGCTCGGTCCGACGGCGACGAACCTGCTTAGCCGCCCGCCACTCCGCTCAGCGCGCTGACGGCCTCGGCTCGGTCGGTGAAGAGGGGCAGTGCCCGGTCGATCCCGGCGAGCCGGAAGACCCGGTCCACCTGGGAGCCTCCCGCGATCACCGAATTGAGCATCCGGCCGTCGTCGGCTGCCCTGAAAGCCTGGATCAGCAGCGCGATCCCCGACGAGTCGATGAAGGTGACCCGGGTCAGGTCCATAACCACGCCGGTCTTCGTTCTCACCTGGGCGAGGAGCGGCTTCTCGACGTGAGGGATGGTGCTCAGGTCGAGCTCCCCCGCGAGGACGACCACCGAAGTGTTCGCACCAATCCGCTCGATCCTGACGGACAGAGTCCGGCCGTCTTCCGGCTCGTCGCTCCCCCCGGATGATGAGAGGGGTGGAGCGGCCCCGCTAGACCGCTCCACCCGCTCGCCTCAACGCACCATCCCCTTGTGGTGCGCAGCTCCCATTGGGCTGGGAGTCGTCAAGTTGCAAATGGGTTCCGTTGAAGGGGAGCGTCACGAAAGTCCTCCTCGGTTTTGCTCATCCCGTGCTCGCCGAGAACGCCCTACCCCGCCGCTTGCGGGGTGTGCCTTCGAGCTTGATCCGAGAGTCGCGGGCCGATGCGAACAGGCCTCGACTCGCTCCTCCGACTCCCTGATATTCTAGGCGCCGCAGCGCCTTATTAGTAGTACCGGGTAGATGCGAGACCAGGCTGAGGATCGTGTTTTCCCGCATATTGCGCAGGAACAGTCGCCAGGGGGCGACGGGGCCGGCGGAAAGGACTCGAGCATGCCCACACGCAACACGGAACTTGAACCCGCACCACTTGCTCCGCGCCGGGACCGCGCGCGGGAACGGACCGAGGGGGATTCACGGGGCGACAACGTACCTCCGGTGTCATCGGACGCCACCGGGGTGCGAGAGAACGGCGGTGCGCGGGGCCGAGAAGACGCCACTCGGCCCCGCCGCCGCTACATCACGTATTGAGCGAACGCTCTGGTCCGGGCGCTTGACCTCGCCTCGCAGGTAGACGACTCCGTTCTCGACGTTGACGCGCGACTAACCGCCTGCACGAGTGTTCTCAGGCGAACGAGAATTTGCGATCTTCTTTAGAGCGATCCCTACCCTGTGCCTCGCAGTGGGCGGCTCTCGGCGGGGCGACCGCGGGACGCGGCTCACCGCACCACCTCCATGGCAAGACGACAGACATCAGAGCTTCTTCGCGCGCGCCCTCAGACGCAGCGCCGTCCCGAGCATCTCACCGAGCAGCGGACCCGGCCGCCGATCGTCGAGATGCGCAACGTCACCAAGGTCTATCCGGGCGGCCACGTCGCCCTGGAGCGGGTCAGCCTGCGCGTCGATCGCGGCGAGTTCGTCTTCCTCGTCGGCCCGACCGGCTGCGGCAAGACCACGCTGATCAAGACGCTGATCCGCGAGCTCCAGCCCACGGAGGGGGAGGTCCTCGTCGCGGGCCGTGACATCAGCTCGCTGCCCGACAAGAAGGTCCCACAGCTGCGCCGCCGGGTCGGCACCGTCTTCCAGGACTACAAGCTGCTGCCGAGCCGGAACGTCTACGACAACGTCGCCTACGCCCTGCAGGTGATCGGGGCCTCCCGGTCCGAGATCCGCCGCAAGGTGCCCGACGCGTTGCGCCTCGTCGGCCTTGCCGACAAGGTGAAGAACTTCCCCGACCAGCTCTCCGGCGGCGAGCAGCAGCGCCTCTCGGTGGCGCGCGCCTTCGTCAACCATCCGCCGCTGCTGCTGGCGGACGAGCCGACCGGGAACCTGGACCCCAACACCTCGATCGGGATCATGCAGGTGCTCTACCGGATCAACCGCACCGGCACCACGGTCGTGGTCGTCACCCACGACAGCGAGATGGTCGACAAGATGCGCCGCCGCGTGATCGCGCTCGATTCCGGACGAGTCGTCCGCGACCAGGCCGCTGGCACCTATAGCCCCGACGACGAGTCAACTCGCGAGTTCGCGGCGCGTCTCCGCGACGAGATGGGCGTCGACGACGAGAGGCCGAGCTACTAGGCGGCAACCATGGGGCGAGTCTTCTTCTTCATCCGCGAAGGTGTGCGAGCGCTGCGGCGCAGTGCCGCTCCGGGCCTGGCCTCGATCGTCACGGTCTGCATCACCGTGCTGCTGCTCGGCGTGCTGATCCCGGTCCTCCAGACCACCAACGGCAAGACCAACCAGGTTCGAAGCCAGGTCGGCCTGCGCCTCTTCCTCAACGACGTCAACGGCCAGCAGGCGCCGGCCGACCAGATTCAGGCGCTGCAGGCGAAGCTCCAGGCGATCCCCCACGTCAAGCAGGTTCAGTTCGTCGACAAGAACCAGGCACTGAGCATCCTGAGCGACCGGCTCAAGGCCGAGAACCGCCAGGACATCACCGCTCAGCTGCCGGGGTCGCACAACCCGCTGCCGGCCTCCTTCAACGTCACGCCTGACGATCTCTCCAACCTTGCCGCCGTCCGGAACGCCATCACGCCTCCGGGCGCCAACGGCCAGCCGACGCCGATCAGCCCGCTGATCTCCGACATCGGCGACTCACGCGACGACGCCAGCAAGATCAGCGGCGCCACCACCGCGATCCGCTGGGTCCTCGGCGTGGTCGCCGGCCTCCTGCTGGTCGCCTCGCTGCTGCTGGTCGCCAACACGATCCGCCTCTCCATCTACGCGCGCCGCCGCGAGGTCGAGGTGATGCGGCTGGTCGGCGCGACCAACTGGTTCATCCGCTGGCCGTTCATGGTGGAGGGCCTGTTCTGCGGCCTGGTCGGAGCCGCGATCGCAATAGGCTTCCTCTTCGTCGGTAAGCAGGTGATCGTGGATCCGCTCGCCAACAACTTCAACCTGATCAACTCGGGGCATACGATCGGCTTCGCCAACCTCGCGCTCGTCCTGCTGTGCGTGGCCATGGGCGTTTCGGCGATGGGCAGCGGCCTGACGCTGCGTCGCTTCCTCCGGATTTGAGCCGCAGATTCATCGTCGCGGCGCTGATCGTCGTCGCCTTCGTCGTCGGCATAGTTGCCGGCGGGCAGGTCGACGCGATCCGTAACGGCGTCAACGACGTCTTCGGCAACAAGAGTCAGGACGCGACCGAGCAGGCAATCGACGTCATCCACGACGACTACTTCCACACGGTCGACAAGAACGACCTCGAGAACGCGTCGATCGCCTCGATCATCGCCCACATCAAGCAGCGCTACCACGACCGCTTCTCTCACTACTTCACGAAGAGCGAGTACGATCGCTTCAAGCAGGGCTCGAGCCTCTCCGGCGTCGGCATCGCGGTCAACGAGGTGCCGCAGGGGCTGCGCGTCGCGACCGTCTACAAGGGCACCCCTGCGCGGGAGGCGGGCATCCAGCCCGGCGAGATCATCACCGGTGTCAACGGCCACTCGATCGCCGGCAAGGACGCCGATGCGGTGACGAGCGAGATCCGCGGCCCGGCGGGGACGAAGGTCACGCTTACGATCGCGAGCCGCAACGGTGACTCCCGCGACGTCACCCTGACGCGGCGCGAGGTTGAGATTCCGCAGGTGACCGGCCATATCGAGAAGGTCGGTGACAAGAAGATCGGCTACGTGCGGCTGGCCGGGTTCTTCCCGGGCGCCCATGGCGAGCTCCGCAAGGAGGTCGAGAACCTCTACAGCCAGGGCGCCCAGGGTCTGATCCTGGATCTCCGCGGCAACGGCGGCGGCCTGCTCACCGAGGGCGTGCTCGTCTCCAGCATCTTCGTCCCCAACGGCGTGATCGTCTCGACCCACGGTCGCACCCAGAACACGCGGACCTTCGACGCGACCGGCGACTCCCTGCCCAGGCACCCCATGGTCGTCCTGATCAATGGCGACACCGCCTCGGCCTCCGAGATCGTCACCGCGGCGCTCGAGCAGGCTGGGATCGCGAAGGTCGTCGGGACCACCTCGTTCGGCAAGGGGACCTTTCAGGAGGTGATCCCCCTGAAGAACGGTGCCGCACTGGATCTGACGGTGGGGCAGTATCTGACCCGCAATGGGACATCGATCAACGACGTCGGCATCCCGCCGCAGGTGAAGGCGAAGGACAACCCCAAGACCAAGCCGGACGAGGGGCTGCAGAAGGCGCTCCAGACGTTGGCTCCGCAGCTCTGAAGCGCGTAGTCCTCGTCGAGAAGCGCGGCCGGTTCCTCGCCGGAGATCTCCTCTTCGAGCGGGGCGGCCGGATCGAGCTGGGCGGAGCTCGCCGCGCCGCGACGCCGGGGCGAATGGCCCTGGTTGACCTCGGCCAGGGCAGGGGGCGGGCCAGGGTCGTCCGCGAGCTCGGGGACCCGACGCGGGCGACTGACGTGATCGCGGCGCTGCTGGAGGACCGTGAGGTCCGCACGGGGTTCTCCCGGCGGATCGAGGAGGAGGCAGCAGAGGCGACCGAGCGGGCCAAGCTGCTCGACGCAGATAGGCAGGACCTGCGGGATCTCGCCACCTTCACGGTCGACCCCGCCAGCGCGCACGACTTCGATGACGCCGTCTCCGCCGAGAGAACCGAGCGGGGGGTGAGGCTCTGGGTCCACATCGCCGACGTCGCCGCTCACGTCCGGCCGGGCGATGCCCTGGAGAAGGAGGCGTACCGGCGGGCGAACTCCACCTATGTGCCGGGCACCGTCGCCCCGATGCTGCCCCACGTGCTCTCGAGTGATGTCTGCAGCCTCGCGCCGGATCGCGAGCGCCTCGCCGTCACGTCGGAGATCGAGCTCTCCGAGACGGGCGAGCCTCTTTCGGCGAGCTTCTATCGCAGCCTGATCCGCTCGGATGCGCGGCTCGACTACGACCAGCTCGACGAGATCTTCGGGGGGCGAGCGAAGCCGCCGCAGCCGATCGCGGCGCCGCTCGCGCTGGCCCGCGACGCGGCGGCGGCTATCGCCGGGCGCCGACCTCGCTCCTCCCTCGAGGTGGAGAGCTTTGAGCCCGAGTTCCGCTTCGAGGACGGCCAGGTGACCGGCGCGCACTCCGTCCCGCAGACGGAGGCGCACCAGCTGATCGAGCACCTGATGATCCTCACCAACGAGCGGGTCGCGGACCTGCTCGAGCGCCGTCGCATCCCGACCCTGTACCGGGTGCACGAGCGGCCGGACCCCGAGCGGATCAAGTGGCTGATCGAGCAGCTGGCGGCGCTCGACATCCCGACCCCGGCGCTGCCCGATCAGATCTCGCCGCAGCAGGCCGGCGACCTGGCCGGCGAGGCGAGCCGGCTGGTCGCCCGCGAGGCCGAGCGCCGCGGCCACGGCCGCGAGGCGTATACATCGCTTGTGCTCCGCTCGCTGAAGCCGGCCCACTACACCGACCGAAACCTGGGCCACGCCGGCCTCGGCAGCTCGGCGTACACCCACTTCACGTCGCCGATCCGCCGCTATCCGGACCTGATCGCCCACCGGGCGCTGCTCTCCGCGATCGGAGCCGGGGAGGAGGCGCCGCGCGGCGAGGGTCTCGCGGAGGTGGGCGTGCACTGCTCGGAGCGGGAGCGCGACGCGACCCGCATCGAGCGCGACGCCGATTCGGTCTGCGCGTCGTTTCTGCTCCAGCGCGAGCTCTTCGAGCGCGGGCCGGACACCAGGTTCGAGGGCGAGGTCTCCGGCGTGGTCGGGGCCGGGGCATTCGTCCGCTTCGGGGGCGCCCTGGCCGACGTCTACGAGGGGTTCCTGCCGGCGCGCCGGATCGGCGGCCGCGAGCGCTACGAGCTGGATCGGAGCGAGACGATGCTCGTCGGCGGAAGCGGCGGCGGCGCGATCCGGATGGGCGACCCGGCGACGGTGACCGTTGACCGGGTCGACGCTCCGCGCGGCCGGGTCGACCTGCTTCCCTCCGAGTAGCAAATGGCCAAGAAGTCGAAAGGTCCAAGGGCTCCCGCCGGCGGGGACGTCGCCACCAACCGCCGCGCCCGGCACAAGTTCCAGGTGCTGGAGAGGATGGAGGCGGGCATCGAGCTGCGCGGCAGCGAGGTCAAGTCCCTTCGGGACGGCAAGGCTCAGCTCAACGAGGCCTACGCCGTCGTCAACGACGGCGAGGTCTGGCTGCGCGGCGCCCACATCCCTCCGTATCTCCCGGCCTCCGGCCAGAACCACGATCCCGACCGGCCGCGCAAGCTGCTGCTACATCGCCGCGAGATCGAGCGCCTGATCGGCAAGACGGCGGAGCGCGGCCTCACGCTCGTGCCGATCAGGATCTACTTCAAGGGCCCGAGGGCGAAGGTGGAGCTCGCTCTGGCGAAGGGCAAGGAGGGGAGAGACCGCCGCCGGGAGATCGCCGACCGGGATCTTCGCCGCGAGGTGGAGCGCGACTTCAAGCAGCGCTTGAGCTAAGCAAGAAATCTCCCGTGGGCAGGGCAAAACTCAATGCACGAGAACGTGAGTCCCGTGCAACGATTGGACACACCGATGTTTGCTGCAATCGATACAGCGACGATCTCCAACTTCGTCAAGGACAACCCCGCCGAGGCGTACGGAATCGCCGGCGCGGTGATCCTGATCTTGATCCTCCTGCTGATCTCCCGCCGCCGCCGAGCCAAGAAGAGCGAGGCCGACGCCGAGGCTCCGCCCGCGGAGTCGAAGGCGGCCGAGAAGCCGGAGGAGCCGGAGGAGCCCAAGGAGCCGGAGAAGGAAGAGGGAGAGGAAGAGGAGCCGACTGAGGCGGAGGCTCCCGCAGAGGCCAAGACGGAGCCGGATACCGAGGCTGAGGAGGTCACGGCCGCCGGCGCCAAGCCATCCCGCAAGGACCGGCGCGCCGATCGAAAGGCCAAGCGCCAGCAGATCGCCGACGAGAAGCGCAAGGCCGAGGAGCAGGACCGCCGCGCCTGGGAGGAGGAGCGCAGGCGGCGCCGCGAGGAGCGCCAGCAGCGCAAGGAGGAGCGCCGGCGGCGCAAGGCCGAGCGCAAAGGGGAGGCTCCGCCCACCCCGGAGGAGAAGACTGAGGAGGCGCCCGAGGGCGCCGAGGTGAAGACGGGCGCCGAGGCCGAGGCGGAGAAGTCCACGATGCTCGCCGCGGCGCTCGGTCTGGGGGAGGCCGGAGCGCAGGCGTCCGGAGAGGAAGCTGAGGAGGAGAAGCCGAAGCTCGAGGAGGTGCCGATCGACGACGAGGCGAAGTCGGAGGAGGAGAAGCCGACCGGCCCGGCGGCACTGACCGAGGTGCCGCCCGCGAACGAGCCCGAGGAGTCGCAGTGGGTCCCGCCGGGCAGCGGGCCACCTCGCCTGCCGGAGCCCACGGAGGTCCCCGAGCCTGCGGCCGAGGAGAAGTCAGAGCCGGAGGCCGTCCCTTCCACCGAGCCGGAGAAGGCCGAGTCGGAGGAACCCGAGCCGGAGGCACCCGAGCCGGAGTCCGCCGAGCCCGCGGCCGAGGAGAAGCCCGAGCCAGAGACCGTCGACGAGCCCGCCTTCACGCCGATCGCGCCGGAGCCCGAGCATGCTCCCGGAGGCTTCGAGCGCACCGATCTCGAGCACGAGGAGGGGGCAGGGGAGGCGCCGGCCCCCGAGCCGGATGCGTCGGGTGCCGAGCTCGCCGCGTCCGCTCCGCCGGAGCCGTCCACGTCCGAGCCGAGCGAGCCCGCGGAGGAGGAGCCGATGCAGATCTCCTCGCCGGCGAGCGGCACCAGCTCGCTGCAGGAGGAGATCGACCGGCTGGCCCGCGAGGAGGAGCAGGGGGCGACCGAGCCTGCTGCCCCCGCGGCGCCGCCGCCGGCTCCCGAGCCGTCGGTCGGCGAAACCGCGCTGCCCGCCGTCGGCGAAACCACGCTGCCTCCCGATGTCACCCCGCCGCGGCCCTACGATGCGCCGCCGGAGCACGAGGCGCCGCCGCCACCACCTTCGCCCGAGCCCGCCGAGTCCGAGGCTCCGCCGCAGCGCCTCGATGCGAGCCCCGAGGTCGAGGAGCTCGCCGCCGAGCATCAGGAGCGCTTCAGCGAGGAGGAGCAGCGGGTTCGCCGCGAGGCCGAGGAGCGCCTGCGGCGCGCCGAGGAACTCGAGCGGGACGCCGAGTCCCGCGTCAAGCGCGCGGAGGAGGAGACCGAGCAGCTGATCAAGATGGCCGCCGACCAGGCCCGCCGCCAGGCCGAGGAGCAGGCGCGGGAGACCAGCGAGGAGAGGCTCCGCGAGGAGGCCGAGCGGCTGCGGCTCGAGACCGAGCAGCGTGCGCGTGAGGAGTCGGAGCGCGTGCGCAGCGAGGTCGAGGAGCGGACCAAGCTTGCGATCGAGCAGGCTCGCCGCGAGGCTGACTCACGCGTGGCGGAGGCCGCCGAGCAGGCCCGTCGCGAGGCCGAGGAGCGCGCCCGCGCCGAGGCCGAGGAGCGGATCGACGCGCAGGTCCAGGAGAAGATCAGCGGCGAGACGGCGCGCCTCTCGAGCGCGGTGCAGGAGGCCGAGGCCCGCCTCCTGGCCGAGCGCGAGCAGCGGGACCGTGCACTGGAGGACGCTCAGAGGAGGCTTCAGGAAGTCGAGACGCGGGCACAGGAGGCCGAGCAGCGCGCCGCCGACGCCGAGCGCGTGGCCCAGCTCAAGCTGGAGGAGGCGGAACGCGAGCGCAAGCTTCGCGAGGTTCTGGAGCGCGTGAACGCCGCGGAGGCGCGCGCCAAGGAGGCCGAGCGCAAGGCGCAGGCCGCCGAGGCCGCCGCGTCCAGCAGTGTCCGGACGGCCGAGGAGATGGGCTCCCCGCCCGTCACCGAGTCGCCGGCTCCGCCTTCCTCACCTTCGATCGCCGCGCCCCCGCCACCGCCCGCGCCTCCGGCGGCCGCGCCCCCGCCGCCTCCGACCGAGCCGGAGCCGGCCCCCGAGCCGAAGCCGGCCGAGGGCGACGAGCGCGATGAGTGGGTCATCTCCACCGGTCCCGAGAACGAGGAGCAGGCGGAGGAGGCCGAGCCCGAGAGCGAGGAGGAGCGAGGCGGCATCCTCGGCCGCACGGTCGGCGCGATCCTCGGGGTCGGCGCCGATCGAGAGCAGGCCGAGGAAGGAGAGGAGGGCGAGGAGGAGGCCCCGGCCGCCGAGGTGGCCGAGGAGAAGTCCCAGGAGCCCCCGCCCGCCGCCAAGCCGCCCGCCCCCGAGCCTGAGGCCGACGCCGGCGACCGGACCAACGTCAATCAGGCCACCTTCGAGCAGCTTCGCGATGTCGGCTTCTCCGTCACCCAGGCGACGCGCGTGATCACCTACCGCGAGCGCCAGAAGGGCTTCGACTCGCTCGACGACCTCGCCGACGTCCCGGGCATGCCTCGCCAGTTCCTGCGCGAGATCGAGGGAAAGCTCAGCCTCTAGCCCACGAGACATCGCGGGGAGATGTCTCATGTCCGCGACCTATCTCGCCAGCGCCTCGAAGGACGCCGCCCGGCACTGAAGCCGCTCCGGGCTAACATCTCCTTGACATAGCACGGGGCCGAATTGGATTCGACTTGGTCATTCGTGCGATCAGGTTGCAGGTCGAGGTTCCAGGAGGCCTCGTTAAACACCTGGACCAACCAATACGTGCGGACCATGAGTTCGCTCTCGCCGCTTAGCTAGAACCTAAGCAGCGTGCGTCGGCCCACCCGAGCCCGAGGGGTGGGGTTCCGGCGTCAGAATCGGGCTCACCCGGCCGGCTCGTCCCGACCAGCCGGGGACATCCAAGGGACTTGGCCCCTCGGCATCTCTCGCCGGCTGCAGAGGTCGTGGGGCGAGATCAAAGCGCCGGCTAAGCCTGTAGACACCGATCGTCTCGTGACCGAGGACGTGGCTTCGATGCCACCGGCTCCATCAATATCGGAACCCCCTGTAGAGTCGCGTTACATCCACGCGACCAAGGGGGTTTTCGATGGCGTCGATCTCAGAGCGTGAGCAGGGGCAGATCGAGGCGGCGAACAGGTCCGGGACCACGCCCGTCGTCTTCATCCATGGCCTCTGGGTTCTGCCGAGCAGCTGGGCGAACTGGGCCGAGTTCTTCAAGAAGGCCGGCTACGCGCCGCTCAGTCCCGACTGGCCGGACGATCCCGAGACCGTCGAGCAGGCGCGGGCCAATCCCGAGGTCTTCGCGAAGAAGAGCCTGAAGCAGATCGCCGGCCACACGACCGAGGTGATCGGCGGGCTCAACAAGAAGCCGGCCTTGATCGGGCACTCCACCGGCGGCCTGCTTGCCCAGATCCTGGCTGGCCGTGGCGCATCCGCTGCCACGGTTGCGATCGATCCGGGCCCATTCCGCGGCGTTCTGCCGCTCCCCGTCTCCACGATCAAGGTCTCGGCGCCGATCCTGACCAACCCGCTCAATCGCGGCCGCGCGATAACCCTCACCTTCGACCAGTTCCGATACGGCTGGGCGAACGCAATCGAGTCAGACGACGAGGCGAGGCGGCTCTACGACGAATTCCACGTGGCGGCGGCGGGGCTGCCCCTGATGCAGATGGCGAACGCCAACCTGAACCCGTGGACCGAGGCGAATGTAGATACGAAGAATCCCGACCGCGGCCCGCTTCTGATCATTGACGGCGCCGAGGACCACACGGTCCCGTGGGCGATCGCGAATGCCTCCTACAAGAAGCAGAAGCGCAATCCCGGCGTCACCGAGATCAAGAAGATCCCGGGTCGGGGCCATGCGCTGACCATCGACTCGGGCTGGGAGGAAGTCGCTCAGACAGCGCTCGACTTCGTCAAGCGCTTCACGTAGTCCAGAACTTCGTGAGCGGCTCGTCCGCTCCGTTCACAGGGTCGGCGCGGGGGAGGGGAACCGCCCGGATGTTCGCGACGGCCTCGTCATACTCGGCCGGATCCCCGCGGCGGATGTCCCAGCTCATCCCGTCCGGATACGCGCCAACGACCAGGAAGTCCGAGCTCGAGTCGAGGTTGCAGTGACCGGTGCCGGCGGGAAGTACGAGCACATCCCCGTGCTCGATCTCGAAGCTCTCCCCCTGCGGTCCGCCCAGCATCACGGTTGCGTGGCCCGACACGATGCCGAGCGCCTCGTGGGCGGTCGAGTGGAAGTGGTGGAAGGAGAAGATCCCGTCGCGCCAGTCGGGCACCCAGCCGTTGCCGTCGAACAGCGCCTCGCAGCTCGCGGCGTCATGAGCCGCCTCCACGCCGCGGTAGATCAGCGTGGGCAGAGGCGAATTCGGAATCCCGCCATCGTCGTCGAAGTTGTGTGTCTGAGCTGGCACTTACTGGGTGGGTAGCGAACCATCAAGTGACGTCTGCGGAAAACCCGCACGTGGGCTGCCGATCACCACGGATGTACCGCACTGGAGCAGTGTCGAGGATGTAGCCATGCCGAGCATCTGGCTCATCGCAGGAGCGGCCGTTGGGGCGATCAACCTGCGGCTGCCCATCCCGGGTGTTGCCGCCTTCTTCGGCGTCGGCAGGTACGCGCCTCGCGTCTAGTAGGTCCCGGCTGATGGCGCCGGTCAGCAGGCGTCAGGGAGCTTTCACCTGGCATTTAGCCAACGAGAGGACCCTGAGGCTGTGATGGAGAAGTGCGGATAGGGCGATTATGCGCGGACGAGCGATCTGGGGATTCAGCGTTTGGGGAGGGTTCATCTGCACCCTGTTCGCCCTCAGCTCGATGATGCACGGCTCGCTCGGAGCGAGCGCCGTGCTGACCGCAGGAGCCCTGTGCCTCTTCGCCTCGGCCCTCTGGCTCGCCCGTGACTGAATACCGATCAAAATCCTTAGGGACCAGGCGTAGCCTTTGAGGGGATGAAGTACCTGCGCCGCATTTCGACCCGCCGTCTGATCGCCCTCTGCGCGGCGACCGTGGCGGTCGGCGCCGGTGTCACCGCGCTGGCGATGGCGGCAACGAGTGGGGGACCGACACCCCCCGCTCAGCCCCTGCCGGTTGCTGTGCACGACGCGCTCACGGCTCCCAAAGTCGAGGGAGTCAGCGCGCGCATCCAATTCACCAACGATCTGATCAGCGGCTCCAGCGTGCAGGGGGCTGATCCACTTTTGACCGGCGCCTCCGGACGGCTCTGGGCCGCCTCTGACGGCCGCCTCCGCATCGAGCTCCAGGCGGACTCGAACGCCGAGGGCGCCACCAGCGACAGCCAGGTGCTCTCGGACGGGCACCGCTGGTCCATCTATGACTCCGGATCGAACACGGCCTACGAGGGGACCCTTCCCGCCGATCATGGCGGCGCGAATGGAGCGAGCTCGGCGAATGAGCAGCAGCCGCCGTCGCTTGACCAGGTCAAGAAGGGGATCGCGAAGCTGACCGAGCACGCCATGGTGAGCGGGGCGCAGCCGACGGACGTCGCGGGTCAGCCGGCCTACAACGTCCGGGTCGAGCCGAAGGACAACGGAGGGCTGCTCGGGGGCGCCGAGCTCGCCTGGGATGCCGTGCACGGGACGCCACTCCGCGCGGCGGTATACGCGAAGGGCGACAGCTCGCCGGTGCTCGAGCTGAAGGTCACCGACATCTCCTACGGCCCGGTCTCCGCATCGGTCTTCGACGTCAACCCTCCACCTGACGCCAAGGTCACCGACGTCACCCCGCCCACCCACCGGGACGGTGGCAGCGGCGAGGCGCAGCCGGTCACCGGGCTGCAGGCCGTCCAGCAGCAGGCCTCCTTCCCGGTGACCGCGCCGGACACGCTTGCGGGCATGTCCCGGAACGAGGTCCGCCTGATCCAGAGCGGCAAGAAGGCTGGAGCGCTCGTCACCTATGGACAGGGCCTCGGCGGGCTGGCAGTGATCGAGCAGCCCGCGGCTGCGTCGCGCGACTCCTCGCAGGTCGGCGGCGATCACGGCCAGCTCAGCCTCCCGCAGGTGTCGGTGAACGGAGCCCAGGGTCAGGAGCTCGAGACCGCCCTCGGGACCATGGTGAGGTTCCAGCGCAATGGCGTCGAGTACACGGTGCTCGCCTCGGCTCCATCCTCCACGGTGCTGACTGCCGCACGAGCCCTGTAGTCGATGGCGGAGGCTCCGCCGATTGAGGTCCGGGGGCTGGTCAAGCGCTATGGGGAGATCACCGCGGTCGACGACGTCGACCTGACGGTCAACTCCGGAGATGTCTTCGGCTACCTCGGGCCGAACGGGGCTGGCAA
Source organism: uncultured Solirubrobacterales bacterium (assembly GCA_963744105.1). GTDB lineage: Bacteria > Actinomycetota > Thermoleophilia > Solirubrobacterales > 70-9 > DASUPK01. The sequence continues at coordinate 382,539 of CAVUSJ010000002.1, forward strand.
GACGACATCTCTGCGGATGATGCTGGGACTGATCCGGCCTTCCGCGGGAGCCGTCCGGCTCTTTGGGCGCGACCCGCAGATCAGCGTTGCGGCGCTGAATGGCGTGGCGGGATTCGTCGAGGCTCCGATGTTCTATCCGTACCTGAGCGGCCTGGACAACCTGAAGCTCTGCCAGGCGCTGGACGGCGGGGACAACGGCCAGGCAACGACCGACGAGGTCCTGGAGATAGTCGAGCTTCGAGACCGCGCCAAGGACAAGGTCAAGGGGTATTCACACGGCATGCGCCAGCGGCTCGGGATCGCCTCGGCGCTGCTGCGCAGACCCCGCCTGCTGCTGCTGGATGAGCCGGCCACCGGGCTCGATCCGGCCGGCATGCGCGACATGAGGATGCTGATCCGCGATCTAGGCGAGCGCGGGATCACGGTGCTGCTCTCCAGCCACCAGATGAACGAGGTGGAAGAGCTCTGCAACCGCGTCGCGATCATCCGGAGTGGGCGGGTGGCCTATGAGGGCTCCCTCGCCGAGCTTCGCAACCGGTCCGGGGTCAGCTACCGGCTGCGAACCACGGATGACGGGAGGGCCACGGATGTCTGCTCGGCGCAGCCCGGAATCGAGGTGCTCGCGACATCGGACGCGGCCCTTGCTTTCAAGGCGGACAACGAAGACGCCGTCGCGGCACTCTCGATCGCCCTGGCGGAGTCCGGCGCGCCCGTGGTGGAGCTGGCGCCGCAGCAGGCGACGCTCGAGGACCTCTTCTTCCAGCTCACCGAGGGCGACGGGCGCGAGCGAGCCACGCACACACAGCAGTTGATCGAGGAGCTGGCATGAGGCCGGTGTTGACGGTGTACCGCTGGGAGCTGCGGAAGCTCCGCGCCCAGAAGCGGACCTACCTCGGCCTGGGGGCGGCGGCCGCGGTCCCGATCATCTTCGTCATTGCGTTGGTGACCGGCGGCGGTCGCCCGAACGACGTTGCCTTCGGCAAGTACGTCCACGACACGGGGTTGGCGGTGCCGCTCGTGCTCCTGCTGTTCGGCTCGATCTGGCTGTTCCCGCTGATCACCGCTCTGGTCGCCGGGGACATCGTGGCCTCCGAGGACCGCAACGCGACGCTCAAGATGATCCTGACCCGCTCCGTCGAGCGTCACCAGGTCTTCGCGGGGAAGGCGCTCGCCGCGGCGACCTACGCCATCGTCGCCATTGCGATCGCAGGGGCCGTCGCCCTGGGTGCGGGAATCCTTGCCTCGGGTTTCAACCCGGTGACCACGCTCTCCGGAACCGTCGTCTCGGCGCCGAAGGGCCTCGAGCTGGTGGGCGCCAGCTTGCTCGTCTATCTGCTTCCCATCCTCGCCATCGCCTGCATTGGGCTCCTGCTCTCGACGGTCTTCCGAAACAGCGGGGCCGCGATCGTCGGGACGCTGATGTTCTCTCTCCTGGTTCAGCTGGTCGGGATCCTGCCCGGCCTGAGCGGGTTGCACCCCTATCTGCTCAGCACGCAGTTCAACGCGTGGCAGGGCCTGCTGCGAACGCCGGCGGACTGGGCCCCGATCGTGCGCTCTCTCTGGGTCTGCGCCCTATATGGGCTCCCCGCATTGGCGGCGGCAGCGCTTGTCTTCTTGCGCAGAGACGTCGCAGAGAGCTAGCTCTGGAACATTCGGTCTTCGCCACTGTGCTGCTGCCGATCGCCCTCGCGGTGATCATGGTGAGCCTCGGCATGTCGCTGAGGCCGGCGGACTTCAAGCGGGTGGTCGTGTATCCGAAGGGAATCGCGATCGGCCTCGCCAATCTTCTTCTCCTGTCACCGCTGCTGGCGTTCGCGGTCGCCGAGGTCTACGGGCTGGATCCGGAGTTGGCGGTCGGGCTCGTCCTTTTGGGCGCGTCTCCCGGCGGGACGCTGGCGAACCTGCTGACGCACCTTGGGCGCGGGGACACGGCGCTGTCGATCACCATGACCGCCACCTCGAGCGTGGCCGCCGTGGTCACTATCCCGCTCTTCCTGAAACTCGGCATCAGCCATTTCGGGGCGACCGGGCTCGACACACATGTCGGCCTGATCGGGCTGGTCGCCCGGGTGCTTCTGATCACGGTCGTGCCCATGGCCTTCGGGATGTGGCTACTCGCCCGCCGGCCACAACGCGTAGCCGACCTCGGCGGGGCCTTCAGGAGAGCCGCAATCGTCCTCTTCCTCGGGGCGGTTGTCGGGGTGATCATCGCCGAGCACAATCGAGTGACCGACAACCTGGGGGCGGTCGCGGCGGCCGCGGTCACGCTCAACCTCGCCGCAATGTCCCTCTCATTCACGGTGGCTCGGCTGGCGAGACTCGACAACCGGCAGGCGACGGCCATCGCGATGGAGCTGGGCATTCACAACTCGACGCTGGCAATCGCGATCGGAGCGTCCATCGCAACGGTGCTGACCATTCCGGCCGCCGTCTACGCGGCATTCGCATTCATTCCCGCGGGCCTCTTCGCCTGGGTCATGCACCGGCGTAACGCCACGGCGACCGCCGCTGCCCAGGCATAACCCGAGCCTTTCATCTCGCGTTCATCTTCGCGGGACAATCTCGCTGAGCGAGATGCGCGTGCTGATCGTCGAGGACGAGGCCAAGATGGCCGGCCTGATCCGCCGGGGACTCCGGCAGGAGGGAATGGCGGCCGACCTCGCCGGGAAGGGGGAGGACGCCCTTTGGATGGCCGGGTCGACGGAGTACGACGTGATCGTCCTCGACCTGATGCTCCCCGGCATCGACGGGTTCGAGGTCTGCCGTCGTCTGCGCGGCGACGGAGTCGTCTCGCCGATCTTGATGCTCACGGCTCGCGACGGCGTCTCGGACCGAGTGGCGGGCTTGGATGTCGGCGCTGACGATTACCTCGTCAAGCCTTTCTCATACGCCGAGCTGCTCGCCCGCCTCCGGGCGCTCGCCAGGCGGGGCAACGGGCAGCGCTCGCCGGAGCTGCGGGTCGGCGACCTCCGGATGGACCCGGCGAGGCGGCAGGTCTGGCGAGGGGAGGAGGAGGTCGAGCTCTCGGCCAAGGAGTTCGCCGTGCTCGAGGTCTTCATGCGACGTCCCGGGAGAGGTTCTCTCCCGGTTCCAGCTGCTCGAGCACGCCTGGGACTACGAGTATGAGAACCGCTCCAACATCGTCGACTCCTATGTCCGGCTGCTCCGGAACAAAGTCGATAGGCCATTCGCGGTCGAGTCCATCCAGACCGTGCGGGGCGCGGGCTACCGGCTGCGCCAGGACGGCGGTTCGAAGTGAGCCGCGTCCCGATCAGGCTGAGGGTGACGCTGGCCTTCTCGGTTGTGATGGCGGTCCTGCTGACGGCGCTCGGCTTCTACGTCTACTCCCGGTTCGACACGGAGCTCAGCGAGCAGATCGACCAGAGCCTGCGCACCCATGGCGACGACATCGCCTCGCTGGTCGCCCACCGGGACCTGAGCCGCTCGGTGGCGCTGTTGGGGCGCGAGGAGAGCTTCGCCCAGGTGCTCACGCCGGCTGGGCGGATCTACGCGACCACGCCGCAGCTCGGCGACCATCCGCAGCTGACGCCCGCCGAGGCGGCTCGGGCGGCGCACGAGTCGTTCGTCGTCACTCGGCCGCACGTGCAGAGCATCCAGGGCCAGGCGCGTCTGCTGGCCCGCCCGGCGCGGGGGCGCGGACAGACTTACGTGGTGGTGGCCGCGGCGACGCTCGACGATCGCAACGAGTCGCTCCGGAATCTGCGGACCATCCTGCTGATCGGCGGGCCCGTCGCGCTGCTGCTCGCGTCGCTGGCCGGCTATGCGGTCTCCGGGGCGGCGCTGCGGCCGGTCGAGGCGATGCGGCGGCGCGCCGCGGAGATCTCGGCCGCCGAGCCGAACGAGCGCCTGCCGCTGCCCGAGGCGAGGGACGAGCTCCGCCGCCTTGGGCAGACGCTGAACGCGATGCTCAGTCGGCTTGAAGCGGCGCTCGAGCGAGAACGCAGTTTCGTGGACGACGCGAGCCACGAGCTACGCACCCCACTGGCGCTGCACAAGACCGAGCTCGAGCTCGCCCTCCGCTACGCGAGGACGCCGGAGGAGATGCGAGCCGCGATCGCCTCAGCGATCGTCGAGGTCGACCGGCTCAGCGCGCTGGCGGAGGACCTTCTGGTGCTGGCCCGCTCCCAAGAGGGGAAGTTGGCGCTGCACCTGCGCCGGGTGCGGGTCGCCGACCTGCTCGGGGACGTGCGGGAGCGCTTCGCGGCGAGGCTCGCCGAATCGGGCCGCAAGCTGAACGTCGAGCCGGGCAACGCCTCCGTCGTCGATGCCGATCCGGTTCGCCTCGAGCAGGCACTCACCAACCTGGTCGAGAACGCAATCGAGCACGGGGAGGGGGAGATCACACTGAGCTCGAGCGAGTCCGACGGAGAGCTCCGGATACACGTCTCGGATCACGGGCCAGGCTTCCCGCCCGATTTCATCGACCATGCCTTCGAGCGGTTCAGCCGCGCGGATCCCGCCCGCGGAGGCGACGGCACCGGCCTCGGCCTGGCGATCGTCGAGGCGATCGCGCGTGCCCACCGCGGCAGCGCGCACGTCGCCAACCGGAACGGGTCGGGCGCCGAGGCGTGGATCGAGCTCCCCTACTGAGCTTTCACGGCCACTTCATCCCTTCTCCTTAGAACCGGCGGCGCAATGAGCAACCGACCAAAGGAGAAGGATGCGCATCTCACGGAGGTACCTGATCGTCGGCGGATCCGTGCTCGCCCTCGCGGCGGCCGGCGCCGGCACGGCGATCGCGACCAACGGGCCCGACTAAGGCGGGGCCGCCGGTCTCGGCGCGGATCAGGCGAAGGCCGCCGCGCTCAGGATCTACCCGGGCAGCGATGCCAACTCCGTGGAGCGCGATTCGGAGAACGGCGCCACCTGCGAGGTCGAGGTCGCCAAGCCCGACGGAAGCACAGTCGATGTCCGCCTGGACCAGAACTACAAACTGGTCGTCGCGGAGGCCGACAGCGAGGACCAGGGAGGTAACTAGATGAACGCCCGGGCGATCAGGCGCCGCGTGGCATGTCCACGTCACCAACCCTCAGGGCGAGTCCCTGCAGGAGACGATCACGGTCGAGGACAAGACCAAGAAGATCGCCGACGGTGTCACCGCCAGGGTGGCTCACGACGTCGTCTACACCGCCGGGAAGCCGACGGAGATCACGGACGACTGGTACGCGCAGGATTCGGCCGGGAACATCTGGTACTTCGGCGAGAACACCGCCAGTCTGGACCACGGCAAGTGGGACCGCAGCGGGTCCTTCGAGGCCGGTAAGAACGGCGCCGACGCAGGAATTGCGATGGCGGCGCACCCATCGGTCGGGCTGACCTATCGCGAGGAGTACTACAAGGGCCACGCAGAGGACCGAACCAAGGTGCTCGCGCTCGACCAGCAGGTGGAGGCGCCCGCGGGCCACTTCACGGGCGCGATCCTCACGGATGACTCGAGCCCGATCGAGCCGACTGTGTCCGAGTACAAGCTCTACGCGAAGGGCGTCGGGCCGGTGGTCGCCGTCTCGGTCTCAGGTGAGTCCGAGCGGGAGGACCTGATCAGCTACTCGCGGTGACTAGCTGGGAGGGTCGCGCCACATCGGCCAGAGCCGAGGGCCGCGGGGCAGGTCGCGCTCGCCGGTGACGCGGAACCCGTGCCGCGCGTAGAAGGCGAGGTTCCGCTCCTTCGAGGATTCGAGATACGCCCCGACGCCGTCCCGATCGCAGCCCTCGAGGGTCGGGGCCAGCATCGCCGACCCCAGCCCCTGTCCCTGCGCCGAGGGGTCGGTGCCGAGGATCGCGAGATACCAGTGGGACGGCTCGGTGGGGTGGACCTTCTGCGCGCCGAGCATGCCGGTGATCACCATCGGCATTCGCGGCACGAGCCGGGGATGCAAGAGGCACGTGGCATAGGCGATGTCCTGGCGCACCGTGGTGTGCCAGTGATCGGGCTCCGCCCAGACGGCGACGCTGCGCAGCTCGTCGTCGGTCCAGATCTCGCCGTGCGGATGGATGTCCCGGAGGCGCATCCCGAAGAGGCGCTCGAGCACGCGCGGGCGCAGGTGCTCCGGGCGGCATGCCCAGGCGGCGACCGGGTCATTGTGAAAGGCGCGGGCCAGCATCCGGGCGATCTCCGGCAGCTCGGCTGTCTCGGCTCGCCGTGGGGAGACCGCGACGCGCTCAGCCATTCGGCAAGGAGGAGCCCGCGAAGAAGAAGAACCAGGCCTCGAAGGCCAGGCAGCCGGCGATCGCGCAGACGATTACCACTCGCTCGATCCCGCCGATCCCGTACTTCCGCTGCGTGTCGGCCTCTCGCTCGTCGCGCATGCTCCGCAGCCACGGGGAGGTCTGGCGCGCGACGGCGGGGCGGCCGGTCAGATCGTCGTATCGGTTGTTGAGCCAGGTCAGCGCGAGGGCGAGCAGGACGACCGTCACGGCGAGCACCACGACCACGGTGAACAGGGCGGTCATGCTGATGTTGCTGAGGTTGCCCTGGACCTTGGATCCGACCCAGACCGCGAACAGGGGCGCGCCCGTCCAGAGGTTGATCGAGCAGAGGGCGGAGGCGGTGATCAGGCCGATCTTCTTCAGCGCCATGCCGGTGCGTACATTACCTACGGTGGAGTAGCTTTGCGACGATTCCCCGCGGCCGTGGCTCGACCTCCTCTCGCAGCGGAAGCCTTCCCTGCTTCCGCGCCGCAATCACGCAGGCAGAGTGGGCATGCCGCCGGCGGGAGCTGTCTCCCTCCGGCGCGATGAGCATGTGCTCGCTGAGCGCGGGGAGGTGGCCACCGCAGAGCGGGCAGCGGTAGGTCGCCGGCTTGCGGTTCGCCGCGGGACGGATCGCGTACCAGCTCGCTCTGCGGAAGTCGTCGCTCACGCCAGGAGCTCCGAGATCGTGATGTCGCCGAGCCAGCGCTCATACTGCTCGGCCGTCCAGCCCCGGTCCTGCACGAGCAGGATGTAGGTGCGCGGGTGGTTGAGCGTCCAGAGGATGTCGGTGGCGCGCTCGATACCGAGGCCCTTCTTCAGGGCCTTGCGCCGCTTCAGGCTCTTCACCACGTCGCGCTGGTTGTCGTAGAACTGCGACCAGATCCGCTTGCTCAGCGCATCGACCTCAGGATCCGCGGGGGCCGCGTTGAGCAGGACCTCGCCGAGGGGCGCGATGCGTGTCTTCACCTGGCGGGAATTCCTCGCGTTGAGGCGGAGCGCCTTGGCCGGATCCGGCTCCTCGAGCACCTCGATGAACCACTCCTGGTCGCTGACGGGAACGTCCTCCCGCCCGCCCCGCAGGTTGCGGTGCCAGAGCGCGCGCAGCAGGCCGCCCTTGGTCTCGAAGGCGAGATAGACGGTCTTCAGGGCCACGCCGGCCTCCTTGGCTATCGCCACCATCGAGGTGGCGACGTAGCCGTCCTTCTCGAAGAGCCGCTCGGCCGCATCCATGATCGCTTTGCGGGTCGCCTCGGCCTGCTCCTTGCGGCGGGGGGAGTGGTAGCGGCGCGTCTTTCGCGGTGTCTCTGCAGCCTTGGCCATGATTCGCTAGTCTAGCGATGAATTCATTACTCTTACCGAGTAGCTAAATGCAAGAGAACGACTGAGGAGATTTGATCGTGAACAGCGGACAGCAGACACAGGTGGCCCCCTCGAACGAGCTCGATGAGCTCCGCGTGGGGCTGCACACGATGTGGGGGGCCGTGGCTCCCGGGTGGGAGCGGAACGCGGACTTCGTCGACCGGCGAACAGAGGGCCTGACCCGGGCGATGCTCGAGGCGGCCGCGCTCGAGCCCGGCGACCGGGTGCTCGAGCTCGCCTGCGGGCCGGGTGGCCTCGGGATCGCGGCGGCGGAGCGGGTTGCGGACGGTGAGGTCGTCCTCTCGGACGTCGTCCCGCAGATGACAGCCATAGCCGCGGCGAGGGCCGAGGCGCGCGGGATCGGGAACGCGACCACGCTCGAGCTCGATCTCGAGCGGATCGATCAGCCCGACGAGTCCTACGACGCGGTGCTCTGCCGTGAGGGGTTGATGCTCGTGCCCGATCACGACGCCGCGGCGAGCGAGATCCGGCGTGTCCTGCGGCCCGGCGGCCGAGCCGTCGTCTCGGTCTGGGGCCCGCGGGATCGGAATCCGTGGCTGGGAGCGATGCTCGATGCCGTCAGCGCCCAGCTCGGCGCGACGTTCCCGCCGCCCGGCCTGCCCGGTCCCTTCGCGCTCGATGGCCGAGACAAGCTCCTGGCCGTGCTCTCGGGCGCCGGGTTCGAGGACGTGGCGATCGACGAGATCGACGCGACGTGGATCGGTGGGTCCTTCGAGGACTGGTGGCAGACCACCTCCGCGCTCGCCGGCCCCCTGGCCAAGGTGCTCGAAGTGCAGTCACCGGAGGCAGTCGAGGCGATCCGCTCCCATGCCCATGAGACCCTCGCGCAGTACGAAACTCCCGACGGCCTCGAGATTCCCGGCATGACCATGATGGGGTCTGCCCGGCGGGCCTAGTCCGGGCACGAAAACGGCCGTCAGCCCCGCCAGGGTGAGGGATCGGAGGGCGGGACTGACGGCCTAATTCGGGATACGGAGCCGATCCCTTCCGGGATTGACCCGCCGACCGCGCGCTTGAGCTAGGGGCAGGCGAGCAGGATGTTCCGGCCCGGGCCGCCCTTGCACTTGTCGCGCTTCTTGCCGCCGTTCAGCAGGTCGTCGCCCTGACCGCCGAGCAGCTTGTCGCGGCCGTTCTTGCCCTTCAGCGTGTCGCCTCCGTCGCCGCCGAAGAGCTTGTCGGGGCCGGCCCCGCCGTTGACGAAGTCCTTGCCCGAGCCGGCGTCCACGAAGTCGGCGCCGCCGTCCGTGCAGACGAGGTCGTTGCCGCCGCCGGCGAAGACCTGGTCATCGCCGGTGAGCGACACGATCACGTCCGCGCGGGAGGTGCCCTGAAGGACGTCGTTGCCGGCCGTGCCGACGATGGTCGGCGCCGCGCAGCTCGGCTTGCCCTTCTTGGGCTTCGGGGTGCCCGGCTTCTTGTTGATGACCGTGGTCTCGGTGTCGAGGTTGTTGGCCGCGTTCGTGTCGTCGGAACTGGTCAGTGACGCGGTGTTCGACGCGGTGCCGCTCTTCGACGCCTTGACGGTGATCGTCACGGTCGCGGAGGCCGCCGAGTTCACCTGGCCGAGATCGCAGGTGATCTTGCTGCCCGACTTCTGGCAGGTGCCTGCTGAGGGAGTCGCGGAGACGTATGACACCTGGGACGGCAGCGTGTCCGTGGTGATCACGTCGCCGGCGTCGTTCGCGCCCTCGTTCTTGACCGTGAGCACGTAGCCGAAGGTGTCGCCCACGGTGACCGGATCGGCCGTGTCGGCCTTGGTCATCGAGAGGTCCGTGGCGCCCACCGCGGCGCTGGCGCCGGTACCTCCGATCAGGCCGAGCGCGAGCGCACCCAGCGCCCCCGTGACGGCGATTGCAGCCTTACTCCGACGAGAAACTCCCTGCATGCTGAATCCTTTCCCTGGCTTTGCCCTTCTCTAACCACAGCGCCGGGAAGCGCCAAGGGGTTACGGGCGCGCGGGGGGATCGACGAAGATGTCCATCGTCGTGATCTTGCCGTCGGTGATGGTCATGGCGTTCACCGCGACCCGCTCGCCCTCGATCACGACGACCGCGCCCATGTTGCCGTTGATGACCGCCGGGCGCCCATAGGGAGCGAAGGGCCCGCCGCGGGCGAGAGCGCGCTTGGCGACCTTCTCGGCCCCGACCGCGGTCGGCGCCCAGCGCCGGTCTCCCTTGGCCGTGTGAACCCGTTGCACCACGTTCGGATCGAGCAGGTCGAGCAGGGCCTCGAAGTCCCCGGCTCGTGCCGCCGCGAGGAAGGCCTCGACGACCTGGCGCTGCTCATCGAGGTCGGGATCCGGCGGGGGCACGGATCCACGGACCTGTCGGCGGGCGCGGCTCGCGAGCTGCCGTGCCGCGTCCGCGCTCCGGCCCGAGATCTCGCCGATCTCGCTGAACGGGACGCCGAACATGTCGTGCAGCACGAACGCCACTCGCTCCGCGGGGGAGAGGGTCTCCAGGACCACCATCATCGCGAGACCGACGGTATCGGCCAGCTCGACTTCCTCCGCGGGGTTCTCCTCGGTGAGCTCGGTGACGAGGGGCTCGACGTGCTCCTCCCCCGCGGGTGCCTCCCGGCGGGCCTTGCGCGCGCGCAGCATGTCCAGTGAGACGCGGCCCACCACAGTGGTCAGCCACGCGCGCAGGTTCTCGACCCGGTCGTGGTCGCTTCGGCTGAGACGAAGCCATGCCTCCTGCACCGCATCGTCGGCCTCTCCGGTTGAGCCCAGCATCCGGTAGGCGACCGAGTGCAGGTGGCCGCGGTGTTCCTCGAAGCGCTTGGCGAGCAGGTCCTGGTCGTTCATGTCACGTCCTCTCGATTGCGTCCGTCATAGCAGTGACGAATCGAATCCGGCCGATGTGACCGGCCTGAAAGGAGCATCCGATGGCTCGCAAATGGTGGACCCTGCTCACCGTCTCGGTGGCGACGTTCATGCTGTTGCTCGACATCACGGTGGTGAACGTTGCGCTGCCCTCCATACGTGAGGATCTGGGCGCAAGCTTCACCGACCTCCAGTGGGTGGTCGACGCCTACGCCCTGACGCTCGCCGCGCTGGTCCTGACGGCCGGCTCGCTCGCCGACCGGATCGGGAGGCGGATGGTCTTCGCGACCGGGGTCGGCATCTTCTCGGTGGCCTCCCTGCTCTGCGGGCTCTCGCCCGACCCGACCTTCCTCAACGTCGCCCGTGCGGTCCAGGGAGTCGGCGGAGCGATCATGTTCGCGACCTCGCTGGCGCTGGTCGCCCAGGAGTTCCCCGCCGGCCGCGAGCGTGGCACGGCGATGGGGATCTACGGCGCGACGATCGGCGTGGCCGTCGCGATCGGCCCGCTGGTCGGTGGCGCGCTCACCGACGGGATCGGCTGGCAGTCGATCTTCTTCCTGAACGTCCCGATCGGCATCGCCGCCATCGCGCTCACCTATCTGAAGATTCGCGAGAGCCGTGACCCGAATGCGACGCGGGTCGACTGGCCCGGCGTCGCCAGCTTCAGCGTGGGCCTCTTTCTGCTCGTGCTGGCGCTCGTTCGCGGGAACGACGAGGGATGGGGGAGCACGCTGATCGTCTCCCTGTTCGCCGGATCGGCTGTGCTGATGACGGCGTTCGCGGCGATCGAGAGCCGCGTGAGCGAGCCGATGCTGCCGCTCGGGCTCTTCAAGCGGCCGTCCTTCACGGGCGTCCAGGTGGCGGCCTTCGCGGTCTCGGCGTCGGCATTCGCCCTGTTCCTCTACATCACGCTCTACTTCCAGGACTACCTCGGCTACTCGCCGCTGCAGGCGGGGCTGCGGTACCTGCCGATCACCGTGGTCAGCTTCTTCGTCGCACCGGTCGCGGGCCTGCTCCTCTCCCGGGTACCCGCTCGGGTCCTGATGAGCTCCGGGCTCGCCATCTCGGGGGCGGGGATGATGCTGATGTCGGGCCTGAACGCGAGCGATGGCTGGACGGCCCTGCTCGGGGGCTTCCTGGTCCTCGGCGTCGGCGTCGGGCTCCTCAACCCCGTGATCGGGGACGTCGCCCTCAGCGTCGTGCCGAAGGAGCGCAGCGGCATGGCGGCCGGAATCATGGACACGTTCCGCCAGGTCGGCGTCGCGGTGGGCGTCGCGGTCTGGGGCGCGATCTTCGTGAGCACCGGAGCGGACAAGGTTCGGGAGCTGGTCCCCGGGACGGCGTCGGCGACCGGAGACCATCCCCGCCAGCTGGTGGAGGCCGCCTCCTCCGGAAGCCTGCACCAGGCTCTGGCCCACGTGCCGCCGCAGGCGCAGCACACCGTCGCGAACGCCGCGGGGGAGGGATTCCTGGCCGGCTTCAACCTGGTGCTGACCCTCGGCGGGCTTGTCTGCCTCGCCGGGGCAGTGCTGACGCTGTGGCTGGTGCGCGAGCGGGAGATCGAGCGCGAGCCGATCGACGCTCCGGCCGAGGCGGCTTTCAGCCCGGGCGCTGCTGCTTGAGCGCCCGGGTCTCCGCCTTGAGCTGCGCGGTGCGCTCGTTCATCGCGTCGACGTCGTAACGCGGGTCCCCGTCCAGGTCGAACACGGTCTCCTTGGTGGCCGGCTCGAAGCGGACGGGGACCTCGTCGTCCCCCTCCGTCGGCCTGAGACCGGTGATCCAGAACTTGTCGCGGACCTTCGCCTCGAAGGTCTCTCCGGCCTCCGTGTGGACCTCGAGCACGTAGTGGTAGTCGCGAAGCTCGTTCGAGGTGAGCTTGCTGCGCTCCTCGCAGGAGGTCACCAGGGCCGTGGCACGCTCACCGTTCCTCTTGATCTTGCGCTTGGCGAAGAACATGCGCCCGGACCCTAGGGGAGGGCCCGGGCGCACGGCAATGACAATTTTGGATCCGGCTAGAAGGCGCCGGTGCCGTTCGGCGTCCCGAACCCGGTGGGCCCGTCGTAGCCGGTGCCCGCGGTGCACAGGTACGCCGGGCTGCAGCTGCCGTTGCTCCCCGAGGTCACGTCGAACAGCGATGAGGTGTGGCTGTGGGGGAACGACCCGTAGTTGACGCTCGAGCCGTTGCCCGCGAGCGCGTAGACACCGGCGACGATCGGCGCCGAGGCGCTCGTGCCGCCGACCACGCCCCAGCCGCTGAAGCACTGCCCGAGCAGCTGACTGAGGAAATTGCAGTTGCTGTCGTAGACCGCGACGCCCGTGTTCGGATCGGCGACCGCGGAGACGTCCGCGACCGTTCGCCGGGCGCAGCCGGAGTCGGTCTGCCAGGCCGGCTTGGCCTCGTAGGCCGAGCAGCCGCTGCCCGACCCGTTCCATGCCGTCTCACTCCAGCCACGCGAGTTGGAGGCGCGGTTCAGTGTTGTGCCCCCGACGGCGGTGACGTACTTCGATGCGGCCGGGTACTCGACGCCATAGCCGCTGTCGCCCGAGGAGACGGTGATCGCGGCGCCCGGGTGGTTGAAGTGGGCATCGTCCGCGGTCTCCGAGCTCGCCTCGCTGCCGCCGTAGCTGTTGGAGATCTCGGTGGCGCCGAGCCGCGCAGCGGTGTCCTCGGCGGCGTAGAGGTTGGCGTTGGTGTTGCTGGTCGCCTCGACCAGCAGGATCTTGCAGCCGGGGCAGGTGGCCGAGACCATCTCCAGGTCGAGCTGGGTCTCGAGCGCCCAGCCCTGGTTGTTGGACGGGTAGCTGCCCTGGACGGCGCTCTGGTTGACCTTCTTGAAGCACCCGTTCGCGGTCGTGCAGGCCGGCAGGCCGTAGTTCGAGCGATAGGTGTTCATATCCGCTTCGGCGGTGTTGTCGCCGAAGGCGTCGACGATCGCGACGGTCTGGCCCGCGCCGCCGCTGGACGGCAGCGCGTAGGCGCTGCGCAGATCGGAGGGCCCGTGGCCCGCCGTGGGCGCCGCGGCCGCGCGGGGCTTGCCCTTCAGCGTGGCGATCACGCTCAGGTTGCAGTGCGAGTGGTTCGCGCGCAGATCGAGGGCGCAGGCGCCGGGAATCACGCTGGTGTTGGGCAGCGAGGCCCCGGACGCGCCGCCGCTGGCGACGAGGGTCATTGCAAGCGACGAGGCGACGACCGCCCCGGCGATGGTCAGGTGGCGAAGACGCATGTCGAATCTCTCCTCTCGGCGGCCACGCCGCCGACGCAGTTCCCGTTGACGCGATCCGCACTCCCCCTGCGTCTCGCTCCCGAAAACTTAGTACATCCTCTAAAAGCTGGACGCACCGTCCGGCGCTCTGATATGCCTGTGGAACTCGACCGGAGGAGGGAAGCATGAGGGCGAAGCTGGCACTGGCGATCGGGGCGGCCGTCGCGCTCTTCATTGGAGCGGTCTCGAGCGCCGGGGCGGCGACCGTGACCATCGGCAGCCCGCTCACCGGGACCTACACCCCCGGCTCCGCCGGCGTCGTGGGCACCTTCGGGATGGTGAGCGGGGCGAACATCGCCTCGCCGGTCGACGGGACCGTCGTCAGCTGGCAGATCAAGGGGTTTGGCGGCGGGCCGTACCGCCTGCAGATCCTCCACCTGGCCAGCCTCACGAGCGCCAGCAGCGTCCGTACGGGGCCCGCATTCAGCCCGGTCGCCTCCGGGAGCCAGGGCACGGTCAGCCTTCCCATCAAGAAGGGCGAGGTGGTCGCCCTCCGGAACAGCAACACCTCCGACCAGATCTCATTCAACAACTCCACGGCGACCGACTTTGGGGATGCCTGGGTCCCGCCCCTGGCGGATGGCGAGTCGGCCAGGTCCGCATTGGTAGGCGGACCGATCGAGTATCCGTACAACGCGACGGTCCGCTACTGCGTGGTTCCGAAGCTCCGGGGCAAGAAGCTCGGCGCCGCGAAGAAGGCCCTCGCGGCGGCCGATTGCACGGTCGGCAAGGTGAAGAAGAAGGGGAAGGGGAAGAAGAGCAAGTTCGTTCGCTCTCAGGGCCTTCCCTCTGGGACGTCGGTCTCGGACTCGGCCCCGATCGACCTGAAGGTCGGCAAGAAGCCGAAAAGCAGCTAGCTCACTCGCGTGAAGACGAGGTCGAAGTCGGTCTCCCAGTTGGTGCCGTCCTTCGCCGCCTCCCAGCGAGCGTCGATCCGGTTCCCGTCGTCCGAGATCTTGCCGGTGAAGCGCTGCGAGAAGGGCTCGCCGTCGCGCCAGATCTTGAAGTCGCCGCCGCCGCCGATGCTTGCCTCGTAGACGCGGCAGACATTCCGGTCGTCCGTGTAGAGCTGGAAATAGCGGCCCGTCGCCGCGTCGCAGCCGATCACGCAGACGGCATCAGGAGCCTCAGGCATCTCGACGGTCGAGCGTTCGACGAGAAGCCGCTTGTCGTCGTCGAGCCATTCGTAGGTGATGCTCGCCTCGCCCGGCCAGGGCTCGCCCCCGGGCGGGGTGGCCTCGATGTTCCAGGTCCCGACCAGGACCTCGAGCTCCTTCAGCGCCTGCTCCGCCGTTGGCTGGTCGATCATCGTTTCCCTCCTTGTTCAGGCCGCGGCCGGCTGCCGCTGTGCGGCCTCCAGCATCTGCGGATCGTGCGAGCAGAAGAGCGTGACCTCGTCGCCGTGGTCGCGCTGGAGCTCCCGCAGGCGCTCCTGGTTTCGATGGCGCGCCTTGCCGTCGGCCTGGTTGATCGTCTGGAAGAGGCGCAGGCCCGGCGGGCAGCGGCGCGGCGTCTCGATCTCGCCGGCGTAGAAGAAGGCGTCGCCGCAGTGGAGGAGCCAGCCGTCCGAGGTGTTGATCGCGACGCCGCAATGGCCGGCGGTGTGGCCGGGGAGCGGGATCATCGCGATCTCCGCATCGAGGTGGGGGAGGAGACGGACGCTCTCGAAGCCGAACCAGCTGTCACCGCCGACGCCGTGCTCGACCCAGATCGGGCTCGGACCCCACTGCTCGCTGTTGTAGCGGGCGCGCTCAGTGAGCGAAGGTGAACGCGCCGCCGCCAGCTCCGCGGCGAAGACGTGGATCTGTGCGTCGGGGAAGTCGCCGATGCCGCCCGCGTGGTCGAGGTCGAGATGTGTGGTGACGATGTGGCGGACGTCGGCCGGGTCGTGACCCATGGCCTCGACCTGGCGGACGGCGGTCTCGTGCTCGTCGCAGCGCGGAGCCACCAGGGTGCGGAAGGGCTGGCCGAGGCGCTTCGGGGTCGAGCAGTCGCCGAGCCCGAAGCCGGTGTCGACCAGGACGAGCTCGCCGCCGGCCTCGATCAGCAGGCAGTGAGCGACGATCGTCGTCGGCTCCAGCAGCCCCCCGTGGCCGGCGAGCAGACGCGCTCCCCTGGGGCACATCGTTCCGCAGTTGAGGTGCTCGACCTCGATGGCCGGAGCCTAGTGGGATACTCGACGGGTGGGCTCGGTCACGGTCGATGCTGAGTGGGTGGCGGCGCATCTGGACGACCCGGACGTGCGGGTGATCGAGGTGGACGTGAGCAGAGCGGCCTATGACGAGGGCCACGTGCCCGGCGCGGTTCTCTGGGACGCCTACAAGGACCTTCGGCATCCCGATTTCAGCCCGATCGACAAGGCCGAGTTCGAGGCGGTACTCGCAGCATCGGGCCTGACACCCGACACCACGGTCGTCTTCTACGGATACGCCCCTCTGCTCGGGTTCTGGCTCATGGATCGCCACGGCCACGAGCGGATGCGTGTGATGGACGGCCCGCGCGAGCAGTGGGATGGGGGCGGACGCAGGTGGTCCACGGACGTCCCCAGACCGAAGTCGACCTCCTACGTCAGCGATCGGGGACACGTCGGCCTGCTTGCCTCGACGGCCGAGGTCGAGCACGCAATCGGCGATCCCGACACTGTGATCGTTGACGTTCGATCGGCGGAGGAGTTCGCCGGCGAGCGCTTCTGGCCCTCGGGGGCTCCCGAGGACGTCGGGCGAGCCGGGCACATCCCCGGAGCGGCGCATGTGCCGGTGTCGGTTCTCACGGACGCGGACGGCAATCCGACCGATCGAGAGAAGCTGCGCGCCATCTTCGAGGAGGCAGGCGTGACCCCGGACAAGAAGGTGATCACCTACTGCACGATCGGAAACCGCGCGAGCCAGGTCGCATTCGTCCTCAAGCATGACCTTGGTTACCCCGAGGTGGCCGTCTACTACGGCTCGTGGAGCCACTGGGGCCACCAGCCCGACGCACCCGTCGAGACCTGACTTCCGCGGTGGCCGAGGAAAGTGAGACAACCGCGATGGCGAGGGAGATCGTCGACCGCAGCCTCTACATGGTGGTCGCGACCGCCGACCGCAGCGGCCAACCCTGGGCCTCGCCCGTCTACTACGCGCACACCGGCTACCGCGAGTTCTTCTGGGTCTCGGATCCGGAGGCCGATCACTCGACCAATCTGCGCGATCGCCGCGAGGTCGGCATCGTCGTCTTCGACTCATCTGCGCCGATCGGTACCGGCCAGGGCGTCTACATCTCCGGGGTGGCGCAGGAGCTGCCGGCCCACGAGACCTCAGAGCCGATCGAGATCTACTCGAAGCGCTCGGTGAGCCACGGCGGCACCGAGTGGACCGAGGAGGACGTTCGCCCGCCGTCGCGCCACCGCCTCTTCCGCGCGACCGCCGAGGCCATGTACGTGCTGGACGAGCACGACCATCGCGTGGAGGTGCGGCTCTGAGCGCATGAGGGCCGTGGTGATGCCTGAGCACGGCGGCCCGGAGGTTCTCGAGCTGCAGGAGATCGAGCGCCCTGAGCCTCGGGGCGATGAGCTGCTGATTCGGGTCGCGGCGGCCGGCCTGAATCCCGTGGACACGCAGGTCCGGGCCGGGGATTGGGTGCCGGAGGAGACGGGCGAGCCGCCGATGATCCTCGGATGGGACGTCGCCGGGACGGTCGAAGAAGTGGGCGGCGCGATCTCTGGCTTCGCGCCCGGCGACTGTGTCTTCGGCATGCCTGGGTTTCCGGCGCTTGGCCGCACTGACGCGGAGTACGTGGCCGTGCCTTCGAAGGAGGTGGCCCATGCGCCGGACTCGCTGAGCGACGAGCAGGCCGGCGCACTGCCGCTGGCGGGACTGACCGCCTGGCAAGCTCTGGTGGACACGGCCGGGGTGGGCGATGGCGATCGGGTCTTGGTCCAGGCCGCCGCGGGCGGAGTCGGGCACCTCGCGGTGCAGGTCGCCAAGGCGCGCGGGGCCCACGTGATCGGCACGGCGCGCGCCGGCAAACACGAGTTTCTCCGCGACCTTGGCGTCGACGAGCCGGTCGACTACTCGGCGGGACCCATCGGGGAGACCGTGGATGAGGTCGATGTGGTCATCGACACGGTCAGCGAGGACGACGCCGGGTTGCTCGCTTCGCTGGGCACGCTGAGGAAGGGCGGCACGCTGGTCGTGATCGCGGGGGATCTCACGCAACCGGTCGAAGACGCGGCCGCGGAGCGGGGCATCCGCGTCACCGAGATCCTGGTCCACCCCGACTCCTCAGGCCTGAAGGCGCTTGCCGCCTTGGCGGAAGAGGGCCGGCTCCGCGTGGTGGTCGAGGAGAGCTTCCCCTTCGAGCGCGCCGCCGAGGCGCACGAGCGGCTCGAGGCCGGGCGCGTGAAGGGGAAGCTCGTCCTCACGCCCTCCTAGTCGGCGCGCTGGTAGACCTGCACCCGGACGCCGTCCGGGCCGACGCCCTCGTCCTTGACCAGGTTCAGCTTGAGCCGGCCGATCCCGTCGGGATAGAGCCTCTTGCCCGAGCCGAGGACGGTCGGGAAGACCATCAGCCGGAGCTCGTCGACGAGGTCGTTCTCGAACAGCGTGTGCACGAGCGTGTTGCTGCCCGCGACCAGGATGTTCCCGTCGGTCTCGTCGCGGAGCTTCCGCAGCTCCTCGGGGACGTTCTCGGAGATCACGGTCGTGTTCTCCCAGGACGGGTCGGTGAGGGTGGTGGAGACCAGGACCTTGCGGCCCTTGTTGATCTTGTCGGCGAACTCGCCCTCGCGGGACGGCCACGCCTCGGCGAAGCCCTCGTAGGTGACCCGTCCGAGCAGCTGGACCTCGGCGTCCATCAGCTCCTCCATCTTGAACTTGTCGCCCTCGTCACCGCGGTTGTACTCGAAGCTCCAGCCGCCGTGCTCGAAGTTCTCGGAGCCGCCCGGGTCCTCCATCACCCCGTCGACCGAGACGAACTCAGTGACAACGATCCTCCCGCTCATTTCTTCCTCCTGTTCGTTTCGCAGTTCGTCTTGTTAGACGGGTCGCGGCCCCGAAACTAATCGCCTAGTGGAAGACGACGAAGAAGGCCTCATCGGTGACGGTGCCGGCTGGGACCGTCTCGGAATCCCCGTCCCAGGTCTGGACGAAGGCATCATCGTGCGGCCGGGGACAGGTCACTGGCGAGGGACTCAACGTGATGAACGCCAGCGGGAAGCCTTGGTCGATGTTGTCGAGGGTCACCGCACCACCGGCTGGCTTGAAGGGCAGGTCGAAGCAGTAGCTGCCAACCGCGACCCGGGAAACGCCGGTGACCCCATGAGATGCGTTCAGCGTTCCATTGGCGGCGACCGAAGCCGATGCGATGTCCTTGGAGTTGTCCGCGGTGCCCGCGGTCGCGGCCATGTCGGCGTGCGAAGCGTTTGGGACCTTCCCCAGCGTCGAGGCATCGACGTCGGCCCCGGTCAGCGATCCGTCCTGGACCTTCGCGCCGTTGACGGCGTCGTTCCGGAGCTGCTTGGTGCCGACGCTGTTCTTGCCGACCTGGGTCGCGGCGTATGTGCCTCCGCCAAGCGCGATGAAGACCGCGATCGTCGCCATCACGTTCGCGTAGGTGAGGTGCTTCCTCACGGTGAGATTGAATCAGCCGCCAATGGCGCCGTGCCAGCCGGTGATGGCCGTCACCAGCGAGAGGGCGAGCGCGAAACCCGCCCCGACGGAGGCCGCGAGCAGCATGCCTCGCAGGCCCGACCCGGGCGTCCGCTCGGCGCGCGCGCCTCGCATGCCCTCGCTGAGCGAGCGCAGCACGCGTGGCGCGTAGACGAGGAAGTGGATGCCGAAGGCGCCGGCCCAGACGGCGAACGAGGCCTGGTGGAGAAACACCACCTGGTTGGACTTGTGGCCGAGGGCGAGCAGCCAGACGCCGGTGGCGAAGATCCCGACGGTGCTCGCCGCGAGCACCGGGGCGAGCAGGCGCATCGGCAGGGCAGGCGGCCCCTTGTCCACGTAAGGCCGCGACTGCGTGTAGTAGCGGGCGAAGCGGTAGCTGGTGCTGCCGAGCTTGAGGAGGATCGGCGGGATCAGCACCAGGCCGAGGAACATGTGGACGCTGAGCAGCCGTCCCATCGCGAGCAGCGTCACCCCCTCCGCCATCAGCAGGATGGTGAGGACGGACGCGGCCGCGATCGTGAGCAGTTCGTTCCCCTCGGTGCCGCCGAGTCGAGTGCGGCGGGCGAGCGTGGCGGGGCGATGCGCCCCGGCGTAGGTCTCCATTGCGGGCGATGGTGCCCCGTGGCCGTCAGGGACGCATAAGAGCCCGATTAGAGCCCTCTTAGACGGAATCCACCGTCACATATCCGGGCCGGGGACCGTCAGTTATTAGAGTCGAAATCAAACGGGAGAAAGGACGCGAAATGCCGACATCGCAATCGCAGGACGTCTCGGTCGCCGATCTGCAGGGAGAGGTGATCACGCCTGACGACGCCGCCTACGAGGAGGCGCGCCGGGTCTTCTTCAAGGGCTTCGACCGCCGCCCGGCGGCGATCGTCCGCCCCCAGGCCGCCGAGGAGGTGGCCCGCGCCGTGAACCGGGCGCGCGAGGGCGGCCTCGAGGTCGCCGTCCGCAGCGGCGGCCACAGCCGCGCCGGCTATGGCACCACCGACGGGGGGATCGTGATCGACCTCTCCGGGATGAACGCGCTCGACATCGACGCCGACGCGAAGACGGTCTGGGTCGAGACCGGGACCACGGCGGGTGAGTTCACGACCGCCACGGGCGAGGCCGGCCTGGTCACTGGGCTGGGCGACGCCGGCTCGGTCGGGATCGGGGGCATCACGCTCGCGGGAGGCATCGGCTTCCTGGCCCGCAGGAACGGGCTCACCATCGACGACCTGCTCGCCGCCGAGGTCGTCACCGCTGACGGCGAGATCGTCGAGGCGAGCGAGGAGTCCGAGCCCGACCTGTTCTGGGCGATCCGCGGCGGCGAGAGCAACTTCGGAATCGCAACCCGTCTGAAGCTGCGGCTGCACGAGATCTCGGAGATCGTCGGCGGGATGATGATCCTGCCCGCGTCGCCCGAGGTGGTCACCGGATACATCGAGGCGGCCCAGAACGCTCCCGAGGAGCTCTCGACCATCGGCAACTTCATGCTGGCGCCGCCGATGCCGTTCATCCCCGAGGAGGTGCACGGGAAGCCGGTGCTGATGGGCCTGTACGCCTACGTCGGCCCGGTCGATCAGGGCGACTCGGTGATCGCTCCGTTCCGGGCGCTGGGTGAGCCCTTGGCCGACATGGTGCGGCCGATGCGCTACCCCGAGCTCTACGAGGGCCCGGAGCAGGAGGCGCAGTTCGCCTCCGGGTCCAACTTCTTTGCGGATTCGCTCGAGCCCGCTGCGGTCGAGGCGATCTTCGAAGAGCTCCCCAAGTCCACGGCGATGATGAAGGCGGTCCAGCTGCGGGTTCTGGGTGGAGCAGTCGGCCGCGTGCCGAACGACGCGACCGCGTTCGCCCACCGCGATGCCGGCCTGTTCGTGAACGTCCAGGCGATCTACGGCGACCCCGGCGAGAAGGCGACGCACGACGCTTGGGTCAACGGTCTCACCAACTCGCTCGGCAAGAATGGGGCCGGCGGCTACGTCGGCTTCCTGGGAGAGGAGGACGAGGCGACGGTCCGCGCGGCCTATCCGGGCGCGACCTGGGACCGACTGCGGGACCTCAAGACCCGCTACGACCCGGACAACCTCTTCCGCCTCAACCACAACATCCCACCGGCGTAGGGAAGGAGCCCGATGATCGAGTTCGAGACGTCCGTTCGCATCGACCGTCCCGCCGAGGAGGTGTTCGACTACGTGTCGAATGCCGAGAACTTCCCGGCCTGGAACTCGGCGGTGCAGTCGGTGCGGCGGACGTCGGGGGAGGGGGATGTCGGCTCGACCTACCTGATGGAGCGCGACCTTCCCAGCGGGAGGGCCGAGAACGGGCTCGAGATCCTGGCCCGCACGCGACCCACCGAGTTCGCTCTGAAAACGACCTCGGGACCGACGCCCTTCACGTATCGCTACCGCTTCGTCGCCGCTGACGGCGCGACCGAGGTGCAGCTCGCCGCCGAGGTCGAGCTCGGCGGTCTCGCCGGTGCGCTCGGCCCCTTGGCGTCGCGCGCGGTGAAGCGCGGGGTGGACGCGAACTTCGCTTCGCTCAAGGGCATCCTCGAGCAGAGCTAGCGGCTCAGGCCTTGAGCTTGACCTTGCCCGATGTGCCCGCGTGAGTCCCGGCGCCGTCGGTGGCGTCGGCTGACGTGCTCACCTTGAGCTTGCCGCGATCCTCGAGTCGCCGGAGAGCGGGCTTCTTGAGCTTCGCCTTGACCTTCGCCGTCACCCCGGCGGCGATCGAGAAGCTCGCCTTGCCGGCGGTGCTCGTCTTCGAGCCGTGCCGGTAGGAGAGGGTCAGGGTTCCCGCGCAGGGGGAGGGGGTCCCGGCCGGGCAGCCGATGCTCACCGGTGCCTTGCCCTTCTTGACGCGGACCTTGCCGCTGCGCAGGGTCACTCCATTGAAGGGGTCGTACTCGGCCGCCCCGATGTCCGTCTGCCCGTTGATGACGCGCGGGCGGCCGATGTAGTCGAACGGGCCGTTGGCCGGGCTCGTCACCCCCGCATCGATCGTCGGCGATCCGGGGATCTCGTTGAAGTCGCCGGCCGCGGCGTTGACGAACAGCGGCGGCGCAGACTGCTTGGCGGTGCTGTTGAGGTGGGCGCCGGTCCCGCTCCCGCTTCCGGCAGCGAAGTTCGAATGATCGATGTTGATCGTCGCGTTGTCCGGAGAGGTGGCCTGGACGAAGAGGTCCGTTGAGCCGCCGTGGGCGATCACGTTGGTCGCGCTGATCGTGAGGTTGCCGCCCCCCGAGGCGTGGTAGTCGATCCCGATGCCGCCGGGGCCGGTCGACTCGGCGGTCACGTTGCGCAGTACCGGCGTGAACGTGGCGCTGACGCCGCCGTTGATCGCGTCGTCGCCCGCGGAGGTGGTCCAGCAGACGCTGTCGAGCAACGTCCCGTAGACGAGGCAGGCGCTGTTCCCGGTGGCGTGCACCCAGATCTGGTCGGCCACCGAGCCGTTGTCGGCGTTGAAGGGCTCCGGGGTCACGCCCTCGATCTGCACGTAGCTGAGCCGCGATCCGTTCGTGCCGGAGTCCATGTAGTGGCCCGATGCGAAGTGGATCCGCGGGGGCGGCTGCCCGTGCACTCCGTGCGCGTAGCCGCCTTGGGGTACGAACAGATTCGACGTGACCGCGTTGTAGTCGCCCGCGGCGATGATGATCTCGTCGCCGTTGTTGGCGCCGGTGAAGGCAAGGCCGATGGCGCAGGGGCTCCCGGAGCTGCAGGCGCTGCCGCTCCCGTTGGGCGCCGCATAGCGCTGGGCGGCGACCGCGGTCGAGGCCGCGCAGAGCAGCACGGCCGCGCATGCGGTCCCCACGATCACTCCCCGTCGAGCTCCCCGGCTCATCGCCGGCAGTCTAGGCCGGAGCCGGGTCGAACGGCAACGGCCCGAAGCGGAGCAGGCGCTCGACGATCTCGGAGAGCTCGGCCTCGTGCGTGCGGATCAGCTCGTTCGCGGCGGCTGGCAGGGTCTCGCGGAGCGTCCGCTCGCTTGCGTCGTCGAGCGGGACGTTCTCGTGGAGCGGGACCTGCAGCCGGAAGTAGCGCGGGCCGTGGCCGACGTCGGCGGCGTGGATGTGCGGGTCGCCTGGATGGTTGAGGAGGGTGTGTGCCCAGTGGTCCGCGCCGTCCGATGAGCCGCCGAGCGCGGCACCGAGGACCGGCGGCTCGCCGCCGTGTGGCACCACCCAGCCCAGCTTCCCCCAACGGCGGACCTGCTCCTGCGGGTAGCCCGACTCGTGCAGGCCCGTCCCGAGCGAGACGACCAGCAGGTCGTCCTGGTCGAGGTGGTGGGGGTCATCGCCGAAGCGCTTCAGGGCCTCCACGATCGCCACGATCACCGGGTTGGCGGCGAAGACGCCGCCGTCGACCAGCGCCGAGCCGTCCAGCTCATGCGACGGGAAATAGGTCGGGGCGGCGGAGGTGGCGAGGCCGGCGTCCGTGATCGGGCGGTTGCGGTCCGAGTCCGGCGCCTCCCGGGCCCGCCAGCGCTTGAAGAAGTAGGGCTCGCGGTTGGTCATGTCATAGGAGGTGACGATCAGCTCGCGGAGCGCGTGCTGCAGGTCGCCGGCTCCCAGCCTCCGCTCGATCGCATCCTGCAGCGGGCCGAGCGTGTACTTGGGGCCCAGCCAGCCCCACAGGGTGCGCAGCCGCTGGAGCAGGCTGCGGTGGAAGATCCGCGGGCCGTCCTCGACGTAGAAGCCGGCCAAGTCCTCGCCGCTCACCGCCGGCCGCTCTCGCTGGTTCGGATCGGGCGCGGTCAGGCTGAGCGCGACCAACCCGCCCGTCGAGGTGCCGGCGAACATGTGGAAGTAGTCGGAGGCGCGGGCCTGCGGGCCCGCCTCCCGCTGGAGGCGCCGCTCGAGCTCGGCGATCGCCAGCGCCGGGATCAGCCCGCGGATCCCTCCGCCATCGACGCAGAGGATCCGGAAGCGATCGGTCGGCCTTTGAGATTCCACCCTCGGGGGAGATGATGGGGGAAGCTGCGGATCGATGAGTTTCCGGGTCTCGGAGCGTCAGTACTGAGGACGAAAGGAGCCGAATGCAGATCCGAACCCGCATGTGCACGAGCCTCGACGGCTACATCTCCCGGGCGGACGGGATGCCCGTGCAGCTCGAGGACCCCGAGTGGGATCCCGAGGCCTACGGGTTCGTCGAGCTGCAGGGTGCGTGCGACGCGGTGCTGATGGGGCGGACGACGCTGCTGCCCGCGCTCGGCGCCGATCAGTGGCCCTGGTCGGACGTCGACACTTTCGTGCTCGGCGCGGAGCGCCCGGAGGGCACGCCCGATGAGGTCGTCGTCGAGGGTGATCCGAAGCGGCTGCTGGACCAGGGCAGGGAGGCCAACAGCGGCGGCGATGTCCACCTGATCGGCGGCCCGACCACGATCCAGACCTACTGCGAGCTCGGCGCCATCGACGAATTCGGCCTCGTCGTCCTCCCGATCGTGGTCGGCGAGGGCATGCGGCTCAGTCCGGCCTTCCATCCGGGCGGCCGACTGGAGCTCAAGAGCGAGCGGGCGCTGCCCGGCGGCGCCGTCGAGATCCTGTACGGGAGCCCTTGATGGCGGACGTCGCGCAGCTTCGTGACGCCCTCGCCGGCCGACCACGCCGCCGGGGGTGACGAGGCCGTGGGCCTGGGTCGCCTCGGCCGCCCACCGGGAGCGATCCTCTTCGAGTCGCTGCACGGCACCCCGAAGGCCGTTGACCCGGGGACCGCCGCGCTCAACTACCGCGACGCCGCCTTCAATGTCAGCGTGATGGCGGACTGGCTGGACCCGGCGCTCGATGACGAATCCATCGCTTGGGCCCGCGAGACGGCCGCGACCCTTGAGCCCTGGTCGACGAGCGGCGGCTACGCCAACTACATGCAGGCGGACGAGCCGATCGAGCGGGTGCGGGCTGCATTCGGCGCGGAGAACTTCGGTCGGCTGCAGGCACTCAAGTCACGATACGACCCGGACAACGTCCTGCACCGGAACCAGAACATCCCGCCCCTGGCGGATTAGGAGTACGGTGAAAAGACGGCAGGGTCACGCGGATCCTCCCCCGACCGGAAGGATCCGGATGCGATCTGCTCGCGTATTGGCCCTGGGAGTGGCATCAATCTGCGCCGCTCTGGCGTTCTTCGTCTCTCCCACCCTCGCCAAGGACCCTAAGTTGGTCGGCCCACTCAACCAGCCGCCGTTGTCGTTCGGGCAGGCGTCGGTCCAGCTCAAGGTCCATTTCGGCCACAAGAGCCACGGGAGCAAGAAGCTCGTGCCGAAGACGCTCGAGGCGAAGGAGTTCAACGTGTACTGGCGCTGCGCCGACGGGCTGGACTACTACCCGACCGACGGCGGCACCGGAGACGCCACCCAGCACTCCCACGTGAATATCGAGGAGACGGTCTCGATTAGGAAGAACAAGACCTTCAACCACACCGACACCACAACCGGCGACTTCGACTCCGGCACCTTCAACATCCAGGGCAGATTCAGGGGCCGCTCCGCCAGCGGCACCCTTCGCATGGAGAATCACTACAACGACGGATCCAACCACGCCGATGCCCTCACCTGCGACACCGGTGTCCTGAACTGGACGGCCTCGGCGCCGTAGTCCTTCGGAGCCGGGCTCAGAGTCCGAGCCCGCGCACGCCGGACTCGTTCCAGCCCAGGTGGTGCGCCAGCTCATGCTTCACGACCCGCTCGACCTGCGCTCGAAGCAGGTTCGGGTCGTGCCCGAAGTCGCGTTCCAGGGTGTCCTGGTAGATCACGATCCGGTCGGGATAGATGTCGCGGGCGACCGTGCCGCCCATGTACATCCCGTAGGCTCGATGCTCGTGCCCGAGGTTCGAGATCACCACCGGCGTATCCGCCAGCAGGGCCTGGAACTCCGGCGGCAGGTTGTCGATCGCCTCGATCACCAGCAGATCGAACTCGCTCGGCGGATAGTCGGGAGCCGGCAGAGCCGCGAGCGCCTCGCTCCGATCGACGAGCTTCCGGAACTCGGGCTCGGGCATCTCCCTGCCGATCGCAAGCGTCGTAACCCAGGCCGTGATGAGCGTGATCGCGATCGCCCCGACCAGGATCGTCATCAGCCCACCGAGGTGGGCGAACGACGGCGGGTTGAGGAACAGCAGCAGGCACCCGGCGATGAAGGCGGCGAAGGCCGCGGCCCGCAGCGGGGGAACGAGGATCTCCCTCATGCAAACCAGGTTAGAGAGCGGACCTTGCCGCACGACGCACAGAGCCGGGGTGGCGGCCGGCTCGCGCTCTACTCGAAGGCGCTCTCGACCGTGGCGCCGATGCCGATCATTCCCGGTCCGGCGTGGGCTCCGAGCACCGGGCCGACTTCGGAGACGTAGAGGGGGTCACGGCCGAAGATCGGCCGGCACGCTTCCACGAGACGCTCGGCGGACTCGGGGTCGCGGATGTGCTGCACCACCCATGCGTCGGCTCCCTCTGCGTGGCGCTGGCGCGCGTAGTCGATCAGCCGCTCGACGGCGCGGGATCGCGTCCGCACCTGCGCGACGGGAGTGACCTCCTCGGCGAAGGTGAGGATCGGCTTGATCTTCAGGGTGGATCCGATCGCAGCCCGCGCTGCGCCGATTCGCCCGCCCCGGCGCAGGTACTCGAGCGTGTCGAGCGAGAACCAGATTCCGCCTTCGTCGCGTGCGAGCTCGGCCTGGCGGATGACCCCTTCGGGGTCCGCGCCGCCACTGGCGGCGATCATCGCCGCGAGCAGCACCATCCCTGTACCGCCCGCCGCGCTCCGGCTGTCGACGGTGCGGATCCGCTCACCGCCCTTGCCGTCGCGGGTCAGCCGCTCGATCGCCTGCTTGGCGGCCTCGAGGGTGCCCGAGATCCCCGCCGAGATGTGCACCGAGACGATCTCGCGGCCGTCGGCGAGCAGCGGCTCGTAGACCGCGATGAAGTCGCCGACGGAGGGCTGCGAGGTGGTCACGGCCTCTTCGCTCGCCCGCAGCCTCTCGTAGAAGTCGTCGTAGTCGGTGATCTCCGACTCCCGCTCCTGCCTGCCGTCTATTCCCACATAGAGGCTCACCAGCTGCACGCCATGACGCTCGGTCAGCTCGGCGGGGAGGTAGGAGGTTGTGTCGGCGACGATCGCCGGCCCGGTCATCACCGTGGCGTTTGTATCACGGGTGGGGGCGGGTGGCACGGGAGTACATTGGGGCCTTGGCCCCGGACCAGCCTCCCGAGAAGCCGCCCGCACCGCCGAACCCGCCGCCGGAAGACGGCCATCCGCCCGGCTGGCGCGTCCACCCGGCCCCCGACGGTCGCGGCGCCCCGCCGCCGCCGAAGCCCCCGATGATCCCGCGGAGCAGGACGCTGATCGCCTTCCTGCTCGGCCTCCTGGCGGTGAATCTCCTGATCTCGTTCCTGACCAGCGGCGCGCCGGACCGCCCGCGCGTCCCCTACCAGCCGTTCTTCGTCAACCAGGTGCAGGCGCAGAACGTCAGCGAGATCAGCTCGAAGGGGGACTCGATCGAGGGGCAGCTCAAGAACGAGACCAACTACGACCCGCCCGGCGGCGACAAGCCGTTCAAGGTGACGAAGTTCAAGACCGAGGTCCCGTCGTTCGTCGATCACGCCCAGCTCACGAACGTCCTCACCCAGGCGGGCGTGACGATCAACGCGGAGCCGCCTGACTCCGGCCGCTCCCTGCTCGGGACGCTCCTGATCGGATTCCTCCCCTGGCTGCTCCTGATTGGCTTCTTCATCTGGATCGCTCGCCGCCAGGCCGGAGGGGGAGGGGGCGGCATCCTCGGTGGCTTCGGCCGCGCCACCGCACGGCGCGTCCAGCCAGGCGAGACCGAGCGTGTCAACTTCGAGGACGTGGCCGGGATCGACGAGGCCGAGGACGAGCTCGTCGAGATCGTCGACTTCCTGAAGAACCCGCAGCGCTACACGAAGCTGGGAGCGCGGGTCCCGCACGGCGTCCTGCTCTACGGACCGCCCGGCACCGGCAAGACGCTGCTGGCGCGCGCGGTCGCCGGCGAGGCGCACGCCGCCTTCTTCCACCTCTCGGCCTCGGAGTTCGTAGAGGCGATCGTGGGCGTCGGCGCCTCGCGCGTGCGCGACCTCTTTAAGCAGGCGAAGGAGGCGGCGCCGGCGATCGTCTTCATCGACGAGCTCGACGCGATCGGCCGCTCGCGCTCCGGCAACGTCGCCGGGCTGAGCGGCGGCAACGACGAGCGCGAGCAGACGCTCAACCAGATCCTCACCGAGATGGACGGCTTCGAGCCCGGCACGAACGTGATCGTCCTCGGCGCGACCAACCGCCCCGAGATCCTCGACCCCGCTCTGCTGCGCCCAGGGCGCTTCGACCGGCGCATCGCGGTCAACCCGCCCGACCAGCCGGGCCGCGTCCAGATCCTCAAGATCCACACCAAGGACGTACCGCTGGCCGATGACGTCGACCTCGAGCGCATCGCCGCCTCCATCCCCGGCTCCACCGGCGCCGACATCGCGCTTCTCGTCAACGAGGCCGCCCTCACCGCCGCCCGCAACGACCACGCCAAGGTGGAGCAGAGCGACTTCACCGAGTCGATCGAGAAGATCCTCCTCGGCGCCGAGCGCCAGATCGTGATGACCGAGGAGGACCGGCGGCGCACCGCGTACCACGAGTCCGGCCACGCGCTCGTCGGCATGCTCACCCCGGGCGCGGACCCGGTCCGGAAGATCTCGATCATCCCGCGCGGCCAGGCCCTCGGCGTCACGCTCTCCACTCCCGAGAGCGACCGCTACAACTACCGCCGCGAGGAGCTCCTGGCCCAGATCAAGGTCGCCCTCGGCGGCCGCGCTGCGGAGAAGGTCATCTTCGACGACCTCTCAACCGGCGCCGAGTCCGACATCCAGAACCTCACCCAGGTCGCCCGCGGCATGGTCGGCCGCTGGGGCATGAGCGACGCAATCGGCCCAATCGCCGTCACCGACGGCCGCGCCGGCGGGCCGCTCCTGCCCGGCGCGGAGCCCGCCTCCGAGCCGACCCAGGAGCTGGTCGACCAGGAGGTCCGCCGGATCGTGGACGAGTCCGAGCGGGACGTGGTCGACCTCCTCACCCGCGAGCGTGACCGGCTCGAGTCGCTGGCCAACGCCCTACTGGAGCGCGAGACGCTCGACCAGCCGGAGGCGTACGAGGTGGCCGGTGTGCCGTTGCCGGATGGCGACGCCGCCGAGCCGGCAGAGGCCGCGGCGACGCCGTAGGGGGCTCTCGGCATCGAGGCACGATGCGGCTGGGGTAGCTTCAACCCCCCAACATGGTGGGGGGGTATAGGGGACGCCCGAACCCGGACAACTCGGGAATTCATGCGTATTCGTGGAGTTTCCGGAGCGGTATCAGGCGTTGAAAGCGCTATCGGAACGCGGATAGCGCGCTATCCGATAAGCCGAATTTCGTTGCAAATGCGGACTGCTGCTTTGCATGGAAAGCAGCGGAGGCCCACCAACGCGGGTGAGCCTCCGCTGGGCCTATACCTGTGGGGCCGGATTCGCCGGTCGGGCGAAGGCACCAAAGATCCAGAGGATCGGAAAGAAGATCCCAAAGAAGAAAAGCCAGCCGTGTCCGTTGCGAAGCGTGGACAGGCCAAGCCACAGGAAGAGCACTACGTAAACCACTGCACCGAGCGCCCAGATCAACATTTCGAGTCCTTTCGTTGTGAGCCGCCCCCAACCTAGGTGACGCGAGGCGCGAAACGTCGGTGCCGAGCCCCGGTCTCCCCATCCGTGGAAACCCCGGGGTGCCGACTAGCTGGGCAGCGCGTCGAGCTCCTTTTCA
Organism: uncultured Solirubrobacterales bacterium; assembly: GCA_963744105.1. Classification (GTDB taxonomy): domain Bacteria; phylum Actinomycetota; class Thermoleophilia; order Solirubrobacterales; family 70-9; genus DASUPK01. The sequence goes on from CAVUSJ010000002.1 coordinate 412,623, forward strand.
AGCTCCTTGGCGTCGGCGTCAATCTGCCGCTCGTCGCTCTTCTCCGCGCGGGTGAGCGCCTTGTCGAGCTGCTCCTGGACGCGTGACTTGCCGATCACGACCAGCGCCGCCTGGCCCTCGTCGAGATACTCGCCGAGCTCCTTAGCGTCGCTTCGCGACATGCCGCCCATCGCGTGCCCGATCCCGCCGCCCGCGACCGCTCCGACGACCGCTGAACCGATCACCGCCGGCGGAAACACGATCCCCACGAGCGCACCGACGGCGGCGCCGGTCCAGGCACCGTGCTGGGTCGGCTTCTCGTGCTTGGTCACGTGGACCTTGTCGTCGTCGCCCTTGTAGACCAGGGCGACGTCATAGGTGCCCACCAGCTGGGCGGCGTGCAGGTCGAGCAGCGTGTCGTAGTCGGCGTCGGCGTCCGTGCGATCCGCGTACAGCGCCGCGTAGACGAATACCGGGTTGTCGCTCTTGTCGCTCATCCTCTATCTCCTCGTCATAGGGCCAACGCTCGCGCGGCCTCGCAGAACTCCCTACTCATCGCTCGCGATTGGCTCCGGCCATGACCCCATTGACCCATGTTGCATCGGGCTGGCGGCCGAGACATCACCCGAAGAAGGTGAAACCCAGTGGCAACCGAAGGGCATTTCACCCGGTCTGGGTGATGGCAGCTGCGGTCGCAAGCCGTACGGTCTGCTGGCTTCCGGCAAACGAGAGGAAGAATGAGCGATCACCGCGTCTTGATGTCACGCCAGACGACCAGGCTGCTGTTCATCCCGGTGGTGCTGGCTGCCGCGGCCTTGGTAGCCGCCGGCTGTGGGAGTAGCAGCAAGCCGGCCTACTGCTCGGACGTCACCAATCTGCAGAACTCGGTCAACAGCCTCAAGAGCGTTCAGCTCCAAAGCGGTGCCGTCTCCACCCTGAAGACGGACGTTCAGAAGGTGCAGAGCAACGCAAACGCGGTGGTGAGCTCGGCGAAGCAGGACTTCCCGAGCCAGACCAGCGCGCTGCAGTCATCGGTCTCGAGCCTCTCGACCTCGATTCAGGCGCTGCCCCCGGCCCCGACGGCCCAGCAGCTGGTCCCGATCGCGGCTGAGGTCGCCAGCACTGTCTCAGCTGCGGATAGCTTGAAGAGCGCCACCAGCTCGGCCTGCGACTGAGCCCCGCGAGCGCTGAGATATCGGTCAGTCGGCCGGCGCCTTGGCGGCGGCGGGGCGCCAGAGGCTGACCAGACCGGCGACGAGGGTGACGAGAAAGATCTGGCCGAGCAGCATCTCCAGGACCGCGACGGATTGACCGACAGTCCCAGCCGGGACGAGGTTGCCGTAGCCGGTCGTCGTCAGGGTCGTGTAGCTGAAGAAGAGGAAATCGCTGGCATGAGGGTGGGCCACGCCGGTGAAGAAATCGCTGTGGTTGAAGCGGCTGAAGGCGAAGTAGAAAAACGAGAACAAGAGACCCAGCAGGGCGAAGACGCTCACCGCCCCGAGGATCGTGCGGAAGTCGACCCGGATCGCGCCGATCACGCGTCGGAGGATCGTCACCGCCGCGATCGCCAACAGGATCGAGGCAACGCCGAACGCAACGCCGAGCATCAGATCCGAATCGATCGCCTTGGCGATCACTGCGACGATCACCGCGACCGCGGCAACCACGAGCGCCAGGCGCACCCGCGTCGGCCGCACGTCCGAGCTCGTGAAGGCGATGAGAGCGGTCGTGACCGCGACCGCGACCGCGGCCGTCCGACCGCCCCAGCCCTCGGGCGGGAGCGTCATCATCACCACAAACGTGACCAGGATCAGGAAGAGGACGAGGCCGTAGGCGCCTGCAATGCGTTCAGCCAACTGGAGCGGTGTCTCCTCGCGCCGCCGGAGGCGACCAAAGCGACCCGCAGGATTGGGGCGCTCATCGGGCACGCATCAGCATTCGGGCGACCAGCCCTCGCTCCTGCCCTTGCACACGACCCGCCAAATCCCGCTCCAGCAGTGGCCAGCTGCGTTAAGGCTGGAGTAGGTTGGGTGAATGTCTCCTGCTGAAGCGCCTGTCGAGATGCCAACCGACGGCGACGAGCCGTCCGAATCGAAGGGACGCATCAGGCGGGGACTGGCCGACGGGCGCCGGCTGGCACGAATCGCCTACCGGGATCCCGAACACGTCGCCGAGCGGCTGACGCTCTTTGGCTCGCAGCACCTCGGCGATCCGTCGCTGGAATGGGCGAATGAAGTCCGACGGGAGCGGCCGGACACTCCCCGTGGGGTGATCGCCGAAGAGGTCCGCACCCAGACCGCCGAGGTGGCGCGCATCGACGGTGCCGTCTCCGGCACGCCGTTCTTGATCGCGCTCGTCCCTGGCTACCTCGCCTACCTCTGGCAGGAGGGACGAATGGAGCGACGGATCGCGGCGCTCTACGGCCACGACCCGCGCGACCTTGAGACCGATGCTCGGGTTCTGGTGCTCCGCGGCGTCCACCCCACGGTCGAGGCCGCCCGCAAGGGCCTGCTGGCGGTTCAAGGCACCCCTCTGCCGGAGAAGCCGACCAAACGCCGGTCGCTGCGGGTCTGGGTGCAAAGTGTTCAAGCGCTCTTGGTCTTCGGGGGCTTCCTCTCCGGTGGATCCGGCGAGGAACGCGACAAGTACGCCCATTGGCGCCTGAAGGCAGCGCTCGGCTTCCTCGTCGGGGCTGCGATCTGGATCACGACCTGGGTGCTGCCCGTCAGCTTCATGATCGCGATGGCCTGGGGCTGCGAGAGTCACGCCCGATCGCTCGGCCGGCGCACGATGAGCTTCTACGGCGGCGAGGCCGCGAGCGCCGAGGCCGCGGAGGCGGCGGCCGACGAGCATGAGGAGCGCGGGCACACCAGACGCGAGCTCCTGCGCGCGTTCTTCCTCGTGCTCTCGGTGGCGGTGCCGGTCGCCTTCATTGCCTACGCCGACCACGTCCGAAACACCACCGGCATCAACTGGCTCGGCGCTCTCGGCGCCCTGGTCGCGGTGGCGCTCGTGATCGCGACGACCGTCATCGCCAGTCGCCGTTAGCCAGGCTGACCAGCGCAAGCTTGATCGCGTGGCGCGGGAGGACGCCCGGGCCCAGTGCCGAAGTACATCGGATGCGTAATCGCTGGGACACGGGTCGGGTCGAAGCCTTCAGCGACGGGGTCTTCGCGATCGCGATCACTCTGCTCATCCTCGAGATCAGCGTGCCGGAGAGCGGTTTCGAGCACCTCTGGAAGGGCATCGCGGACCAGTGGCCGTCCTACCTGGCCTACGCGACCAGCTTCCTCACGGTCGGCGGCCTGTGGCTCGCGCACCATCGGATCTTCCACCTCCTGGCGAGCGCGGATAGCGCCGTCATGCGCCTCAACATCCTCCTGCTGATGCTCGTCTCATTCCTGCCCTTCCCGACCAAGCTGATCGCCGAGGCGATCCATACGACCACCGCCGAACGGGCGGCGGTGATCTTCTACGGACTCGTGCTGCTCTCGATCTCGGTCACAATCGGGATGCTCTGGCGCTACGTGGCCGCGCACCGCGACCTGCTCGAGCCCGACGTCACTGACGATGACGTGAAGGCCATGACCGCGCTGACGACGCCCAACATGGGCTTCTACGTGATCGTCGTGCTGTTGGCGATCCTTGCCCCGGAAGTCGCCGCCTTCGGCTTCCTTCTGATTGCGCTGATCGTCGTCTTTCGCCAGCGCGGCGACAGGACGCCTTCATCCGCTCCTGCCCAATGACCCGCTGCCCCACCTGAGGCGAGCCGGCCAGCGGACTGCCCTCGGGTCGCCTAGTCTGAACACGGCGAATCCCTCGCCGTCGTTGAGGAGAAGGAGAGCAAGTGTCCGAGCAATCCAGCAGGACCGCTGGAGGCGTGCGTGGCGCAGCGATCGTGGCGGCGCTGGCGGTTGCGGCAATTGGTGCCGCGGGCTGCGGCAGCAGCAACAGCAGCAGCAACAGCGTCAGCAACGCTGTGAAGTCGGTGCAGCAGGGCGTCTCCACCGCGCAGGGCGCTATCTCGACCGCGCAGCAGCAGGTCCAGAGTGTTCAGAGCCAGGTACAGAGTGTCCAGACCCAGGCTCAGGGCGTCCAGACCCAGATCCAGCAGAAGAAGAGCAGCGGCGGCTACTAGCGAGTTCCCAATCAAGCGGCTGATGCCGCCTGAATGAATGGAATGGTCGCTGGCAATCGTTGCGCTCGCAGTTCTGGCGGTGGCGTCGGTCTCGGGACGGATCGCCGGCACACCCCTGACGCCGGCGATCCTCTTCGTAGCCATCGGCGTCCTGGTCGGACCAAGGGTGCTCAGCGAGGTCGACCTCTCGAGTTCAAGCGGAACGGTTCGAACGCTGGCCGAGGCGACCCTTGCCTTGGTGCTCTTCTCCGATGCCTCACGGATCAACCGCAGAGAGCTGCGGCGCGATGCCAACGTGCCGGTGCGGTTGCTCGGCATCGGGCTGCCATTGACGATCGTGCTTGGTGCTGTTGCTGCAGCGTTGATATTCGGGCGGATCAGCATCGAGGAGGCGGTGATCGTCGGGGTCGTCCTGGCGCCGACAGATGCCGCCCTCGGCCAAGCAGTCGTAACCAACAAGCAGGTGCCGGCCCGGATCCGCCAGGGGCTGAATGTCGAAAGTGGCCTTAACGATGGGATCTGCGTCCCGCTGCTCTTCATCGCAGTGGCGGCGGCGGACGTTCACTCCGAGCTGACAGGCGGCCGAAGCCCGGCGACGCTCGTGTTCGAAGAGATCGGCTACGGGGTGGCCGCCGGGTTCGCTGCTGGGTTGCTGATCGCGGCGATCATCCGCTACGCGGGCCCGCGAAAGCTGATCGCCGGGGCATGGCTGCAGGTGATCCCCGCCGCGGGAGCCGCGCTGGCCTACGGGATCGCATCGGGCCTGGGAGGGTCAGGGTTCATTGCGGCCTTCCTCGCCGGAGGAGTCTTCGGCAGGATGCTCGGCCGAGATCCCGCCGACGTGAATCGCCTCGTTGACGAGCTGGGAGGACTGCTCAACGGGGTCACCTTTCTGCTCTTCGGGGCCATTCTGCTCGGGCCGGCACTCGGACAGGTGAGCTGGGATCTTGCCCTCTACGCGGTCCTCAGCCTCACCATAGTGCGGATGCTTCCAGTGGCGATCGCGATGCTCGGCACCCGAGCGCGCCCGGCGACCCTTGCCTTCATGGGCTGGTTTGGACCTCGCGGCCTCGCCTCGATCGTCTTCGCCGTGATCGTGGTCGAGGAGTCGCAGCTCCCACACCAGCAGACGATCCTCCTGGCGATCTACCTGACCGTCGGCCTCTCGATTCTCCTGCACGGGATCACCGCAGCGCCCCTGGCGGATCGCTACGGCCGCTGGTACGAGGCACGCCCTCGCGGGACGCAGCCCTCAATGGAGAGCACTCCCGCGACAGTGACCCGGCCGCGCCGAGACAACGGTTCACCTTTGTGAACGTCTCGGCATGGTCGACGGTCCCACTACTGCCTTCCATCCAAGCAGTAGTCCGCTCACCGACTCGCAGCACGACTTCGGCGGTGACGGCGTCGGGTCAGCGGCGTCGGATGCTCCGTGTCGTTCAGCAACTGGCGGGCCAGCCATTCGGCATGCGGCGCGACGGCTAAACGCATCGCGTGAGCCGCGGGGCCAAGCTCCCGGGCGAAATGCGGCCCGAGGCGACAGGTTCCCTCCCGAGTCTCAACCACATCACCCCGGCGCAGCTCGCGACTCTCCAACAGCTCGATCGCGAACCGATCGGCAGCCGACCTCGCGGGCTCCATCAAATCCGAGGCCAGCGAGGGCCGGTAGCGCTTGTCCGCGTGCATGAGACCGAGTGAAGGATCGAACCCCATCCGGTAGGCGGCGATCGTCGCCTCGCACTCGAGGATTGCGTACAGGTAGTTGAGAATCGCGTGCGCGGGACTCATCGCCCGCTTCGCCCGCTTTCGGTCGATCGGAGAGGTCCGCGGCCCCGCCGTATGCCAGTGCTCCGGAACGGACCTCCGCCAAGACGAGTCGAAGCTGATCGGCAGGTGGGCGGCGAAGCGATCGACTTGGGTCTCCACCTGCTCCCAGCTCACGGCCCGGATTGCCTCGCGCCCATCCGGCATCTCCGCGGCGCCACCTCCCTATACCCCCCCAACATGGTGGGGCGTTGCAACCGCAGTTCCTACGGCTTCAACTTCCGCCCACTCGTAAACAACCACTGACTCCACGCCAGCAGCGCCAGGCACATGCCGGCGACAACCGCAAAGGCGATCCACGGGCTCACGTCGGAGACGCCCAGGAAGCCGTAGCGGATCGTCTCCACGACGTAGAAGAGCGGGTTCACGTGGGAGAGCTGCTCCCATGGTGAGCCGAGGCGGCTGACCGAGTAGAAGACGCCGCCCAGGAAGGTGAGGGGGAGGATGACGATGTTGTTGATGAAGCTCGTGTGGTCGAAGGTCTCGGCGTAGATGCCGACGATCGTGCCGAGGGCTCCAAAGCCGACGACCAGCAGGAGGACGGCGACCGCGAGCAGGGCGGGGTGGATGACGGGCGCGCCGGTGATCGGGATTGCGCAGGCGGCGAGGCCGGCGCCGATGATCAGGGCGCGGAAGGCGCCGCCGGTCAGGTAGCCGAGGTTGACCTGCCAGTTGTGCATCGGGGCGGCGAGGACGTCGTCGATGTAGCGGTCGCTCCGCCCCTGGAAGATCGTCGACGCGTTGTTGGAGTAGGCGGCCTGGGCCATCGCCATCGCGATCAGGCCGGGGACGATGAACTGGTCGTAGTCGAAGCCGTCGACCTGCTTGATCCGGCCGCCGAGGCTGAGCCCGAAGACGACGATGAAGAGCAGGGAGGAGACGACCGGCGCGAGCGTCGTCTGGGTCCAGAGGCGCAGGACGCGGTGGCACTCGCGGCGCGAGAGCCAGAGGAAGCCCTGCCAGGGGCGTGCAACCGCGTCCTCGTTCATCCCGGACACGTTAGCCAGGGGTTGAGTTCGCACCGGTCGGCGTAGTAGGTTGACGCTCGTGGAGGCGAGGCAGGTGACTCGATCTCGGGTCCGATCCGTGATCTCGATGCTGGTGGTCGCAGCGGGGCTGCTCGCTGTCTTCGCGCAGCCGGCCGCCGCCAGCCCGGGCGCCTTCAAGGTGCTGTTCGCAAAGGCGGAGAACGGCGGTTGCGAGGGCGACACCACCCTGCAGACGCAGATGGCCGCCCAGCCGGGCGTGACGAAGGTCGACGTGTTCGATGCGAGCGCGGGGACGCCGACCGTCGGACAGATGGACCCCTACGACATGGTGGTCACGATGGACGACTGCGATGCATACCTCGACCCGGTGGCGATTGGAAACAACCTCGCCGACTACGCCGACCATGGCGGCGTGGTCGTCCAGTACGCGTACAGCATGCACAGCGACTCCCACTACCACCTCGCCGGCCGCTGGCAGAGCGGCGGCTACAGCCCGTATCTCGGCGGTCCGGCCGACAACAACACCGTGACGCTCGGAACGTTCGACGCAAGCAGTCCGCTGATGGCCGGAGTGAACAGCCTCACCTCCGCCTGCAATACAGGCGCGACCCTTGCGCCGGGAGCGACTCGCGTCGCTCAGTGGAGCAACGCCCAGGAAGCCATCGCGCTCAAGGGACAGGTCGTGGCCGTCAACACCGCGATGGATGACGGCAGCTGCACAACGCCGCCGGCGACAGGGGACTACGCCCAGCTCACCTTGAACGCGGTCAAGCTGCTCGACAAGCACGTGCCGAGCGGCACGGCGATCTCCGGCGCCAAGATCAACCGGAAGAAGCGCACCGCGAAGTTCCAGTTCAGCGCCCCCGGCACTCTCACCGGATTCGAATGCGCGCTGACCCGCCCGAAGAAGAAGAAGGGCAAGAAGTCGGCGGCGTCATTCGCCACCTGCGGCTCACCGAAGCTCTACAAGCACCTGAGGAAGGGCAAGTACACCTTCCAGGTCCGCGCGCTCAACTCGAACGGGCCCGATTCGGCCCCGGCGACGCGCAAGTTCAAGATCTGATCCCGAGGGCCTCGCGGGTGTCCTCGACGGTGTCGTACTGGACTTTGAGTGGACGGGGCGGATCGCCGATCCCCGCGTTCCCCACGGATGCCGGCCCTGGGCGCGAGCGCGATGATCGGTGGTGCAATTAGAGACACGGAGTGCCCCACGTATCGGAAAGAGGTGGTGCAGATGGCCGTCAGAGAGAGATCAGTGGAGCTGTCAGACCAGGTCCTCGAGGAGATCAAGGAAGGTCAGGAGGCCGCGATCGCGGCGGTTCGGAACTTCACCGAGACCGTCGACAAGACGCTCGCCAAGGAGAGCCCGTCCCAGGCCGAGCAGATCGTCGACTCCGCGCTGAAGATGGCGGACCAGCTCGTCGAGACCCAGTACACATTCCTGAAGAAGGTCGTGCGCAGCGCCGGCGATTCACTGGGCGTCGAGGAGTCCAGCGAGAAGAAGTAGAAGTACCGATTAGTCTCGCCTCGACTCGCGGTCTCAACGGTGTCAGCCGATCAAGGAGGAGCCGCGATGCCTGAGCACAAGACGGGAACGCGAGAGGAATGGGACGCCGCGCGGGCCGAGCTCGCGAAGCTCGAGGCCGAGCAGGCCGAGCGCGGCAACGAGATCAAGGAGAAGCGCCGCGAGCTGCCCTGGGTCCCGGTCGAGAAGGAGTACGAGTTCGACACCGAGGAGGGGAAGAAGAGCTTCTCCGAGCTCTTCGACGGCCGCTCGCAGCTGCTCGCCTACAACATCATGTACGGGCCGGACTACACGAAGGGCGCCTGCCCCGGCTGCACGATGCTCGGCGACGAGTTCGACGGCACCCTGATCCACCTGAACAAACGCGACGTGACGATGATGTGTTTCTCGCGCGCGCCGATCGACGACCTGCTCGCCTACAAGGAGCGGATGGGCTGGCAGTTCCCGTGGGCCTCGACCTACGAGAGCGACTTCCCCTTTGACTTCGGCCTGGCGATGACTCCCGAGCAGGCGGGGAAGGTCGCGCAGATCCAGGAGATGATCGACGACCCGCCGGAGTGGCTCGAGGAGTGGTCGGGGCAGGTCGGCGCGGAGCTCAAGGACGGCCTGCGCGAGGGCCCGGGCTTCATCGCCTTCGCGAAGGACAACGGGACCGTCTACCTCACCTACCAGGTGATGGCGCCGGACCCGTTCGTGGCGCCGTACCACTCGTTCCTGCTTGATCGCACTCCGAAGGAGCAGCCCGAGGAGCCGCGGGCCTGGCGCAAGGACGAGTACCCGGACTGACCTAGGCAGGCGATTCCTCGACCGCGCGCCGGCCCGCGGCAACCGTCTTCATGTAGACGTCCTCGAGGGTGGCCGCGTCGAAGCGCCGCTTGAGGCCCTCGGCGGTGTCGCGGGCCATGATCCGCCCGGCGCCGATGAGTGCGATCTCCTCGCAGAGCGCCTCCGCCTCCTCGAGGTAGTGCGTGGTGAGCAGGATCGTCGTGCCGCGCTCGTGCAGGCGGCGGATGTAGCGCCAGAGTTCGTGGCGGAGCTCGAGGTCGACGCCCGCGGTCGGCTCGTCGAGGATCACCAGGCGCGGCTCGTGGAGCAGGGCGCGAGCGAGGAGCAGGCGGCGGCGCATCCCGCCGGAGAGCTTGGGCGCGCGGGTGTCCCGCTTGGCGCGCAGGTCGAAGACGTCGATCATCTCGTCGGCGCGCTGGCGGGCCGCGTCGCCGTCCATCCCGTAGTAGCCGCCGTGGTAGAGGAGCGTCTCGTGCACGGTCAGGAAGCGGTCGAGGTTGGGCTCCTGCTCGGCGACGCCGATCAGCCGCCGCGCCTCGAGCGAGCCGCCGTCGTGGCCGAAGACCGAGATCTCGCCCTCGGTCAAGCGGATCAGGTTGCAGACCGCGGAGATCAGCGTGGTCTTGCCGGCGCCGTTCGGCCCCAGCAGGCCGAAGAAGCTCCCGGACGGCACCGCGAGGTCGAGGTTGTCGAGAGCGAGCGTCCCGTCGTCGTAGCGCTTGGTCAGGCCGTGCAGCTGCAGAGCGGGTGTGGCGGATGCATGCATCCCTCCATGATTGCGGAGCCGCTCCATTTGCCCATTTCCGCACCCACCTCGCGTACGCTCACGTCAATAGGGAACGGATGTCCCTCTCGACTCAGGGATAGGGATGGAGGAGAAGAAGACGGCACTGGACGCCGGTGAATTTCGTCTCGTGCTCTCGGCCGATCGCCGGGCGGGCCTCAAGGCGCGCGAGGCCGTGCGGCAGCGCTTCAGCGCGCTCCCGGAGGCGACCCTGACGGACCTGGTCGCCGTCGTCACCGAGCTCGTGAACAACGCGGTCGAGCACGGGCCGGCCACGCCGATCACCGTGACGCTGGTGGCCAGGGCGGACTCGGTTCGCGGAGAGATCGCCGACCAGGGCAACCCGTCCACCACCATCCCTCAGATCAAGCACGGGACCGAGGATGGAAAAGGGGGTCTCGTCCTGGTCGACAAGCTCACCTCGGATTGGGCCGTCTACGAAGGAAGCACCCATGTCTGGTTCGAGATGCCCATCGATTCATAGCCCGCTTTTGATGAACTGACCGGCGATGATCGAGAGGTTCTACGACGTGCCCGCGGGCGTCATCGGGCTTCGCGCTCGGGCAAGCTCACCAAGGCCGACGACGAGGACGTGCGCGAGCCGGCGTCAAGGAGGCGATGAGACGGGCGAGGCTCGGGTGCTCTTCGTGCTGCCTGACTTCGACGGCCTCGAGCCGCGCCCTGCTCGAGGACATCAAGACCGGGATCGCGGTCGAGGGAAGAATCGCGGCGCCTGGACGAAGCTCGGCTTCGTCACGGCGTCGACTGGATCGCGAAGGCCACGCGGATGTTCACCTGGGCGGTGCCCGGCGAGCTCAAGGTCTACGAGATGGACGGGCTCGACGACGCCAGGGAGTGGGTCGCCGGCGGATTCAGGCGCGTACCCCGATCCGCCCGGTCTGACCTACCGACAGGGTCCGCGGATGGGACGTAGGGGAGTTCTCGCCGTGCTGCTTGCGGTCGTGGGTGCGCTGGTCGTCGCCCCAGCCGCCGGAGCCGCGACGCAGACGATCCAATTCCTTCCCACGGGGTCGATGTCGACGCCCCGCTACTCGGACTACGCGGCGCCTCTCGCCGACGGCCGGGTCCTGGTCGGTGGCGGATACGACCCGGAGTCCTCAAGTCCACGGAGATCTTCAACCCGGCCACCGGGACCTTCAGCTCGGGGCCGGACATGTCGATCCCGCGCCTGTCCGCGGTCGCGGCCCTGCTGCCGGATGGCAGGGTGCTGGTCGCGGGTGGCCAGAACACGGCGACCGCGGAGGTCTACAACCCGTCGACCAAGGCGTTTTCGCAGGTGGCCTCGATGCGGGACCCTCGCTCGGGGCCGCCGGCGCCCTGCCTTCCGGACGGGCGCGTCGTGGTCGCGGCGGCTACAACGGCTCGACCTCACCTGCAGACGGCTGAGATCTACAATCCGATACGACCAACTCGCAGCCCGACGGCGTCGATGGGGTCAATCGGAACGGAGCGGCCGCGCGCCCCTGCGCGACGGCCGGGTGCTGATCGTCGGGGGCACACCAGCCTGAGCGCTCCCCTGGCCAGTGCGGAGATCTTCAATCCCGCCTCGAGCATCTTCAGCAACGTGGGCGGGATTGGCACCAGCCGCATCAGCTTCGCCGTGGCATCCCTTCCGGATGGGCGGGTACTCGTCGCGGGCGGTCAGGACCTCGGGGGCCAGGTGGCGAGCGCCGAGCTCTTCGACCCTAGACCGGCCAATCGTTCAGTGCCACCGGGATCGGCTCAGGCCAGGGCCCCGGCGGAAGTGACGCGGCCACAGCGCCGCTGCCCACGGGACAAGTGCTGATCGCGGGCGGAGCGGGCCCGGGCCTCGACGCAAAGAGCGCCCTGCTCTTCGGCGTCTCGGACAACTTCAGCGGCAAAGGTCAAGGGCCGACAGCTGATCGTCACCGTTGCCGCGACCGGCACCGTCTCCGTCGCGAGCGCTTCCGGCGCCACCACCTCCGGCGCCTCGGAGGCGAAGAAGTCGAAGGGCCTGTTGCGGCCCTCCCACGGATCAGGCGGTCCGGGGCGGATCAAGGTGAGGCTCAAGCTCACCAAGACGCGCAGTGGCAAGACTCGCCGCCAAGGGCAAGCTCAAGCTCCGGGCGGCGATCACCTTCAGCCCGGACGCTGGCATCCCGCGGACCGAGACGCTGAAGCTGAAGCTAGAAGCGCCAGCCTAGGGCGCGCGGATCTCGCCTTCGACGAACAGCTTCGTCGTCGCCACCTTCCAGCGCTCGACCTGGCGCTTGGTCAGGAACGGCTTGCCGAGCTGATCGCTCGCTCCCGGCTCCATGATCACCGTGCCGAGGTTGATGAGGACGGTGTGTAGCGCGGCCCAGTCGAGGTCGAGGTCGGCGCGCAGCATGCCGCGCCGCTGCAGCTCCGCCAGCTGGTCGCGGCAGAGCTGGGTGAGCGTGTCGAAGATCGCCAGCGCGGCGGGATCCCTCTCCGCGACTCCGCGGGCGACGTAGCGGAGGGCCACGAAGTTCTCGGCAACGAGTGCCGTGAGACGCTCCGCCAGATCGTCGATCACGTCGCCGTCGACGACCCGTACCTCGAGCGCCTGGCGGGCCACCTCCTTGACGTGCTCATCGACGGCGCCGCGGAGCGCGGCCTTGGAGGGGAAGTAATGCTGCACGAGACCGGGGGAGACGCCGGCTCCCTCCGGGCCGGTGATTCGCGCGGGGGAAAGGGCACCCCCCGGTGAGGTCGCCCGGCTGGACGGCAGGCACTACGCGCCCCTGCTCGAGGGCCACGAGCGGGCGGTCGAGGTCCAGCTCGACTTCCTGCGCCGGAACCTGCTGAACGAGTAACCCGGCGCCGCCGGGAGTAGGGTGGGCCGATGGAGGTAGGAAGCCTCCTCGGCAAGGTCGGCCTGCCCGCTCCGATCGCGGAGCTGGCGGCTCGCGACTGGGACGCCGTCGTGATCGGCGGCGGCCACAACGGCCTGACCGCGGCCGCTTACCTGGCACGGGCGGGACAGTCGGTTCTGGTGCTGGAGCGGCGCGAGCGCCTGGGTGGGGCCTGCACGCTCGAGCAGCCCTTCTCGGACGAACGTTTCCTGGTCAGCCCCTGCGCCTATGTGGTCGGCCTGCTCGACCAGCTCGTGATCGACGAGCTCGACCTGCCCGCCCACGGCTACCGCGTCACCCCGGCCGATCCCAATCTCTGGTGCCCGTTCTCCGACGGCACCTCGTTCGCCCAGTTCCTCGACGACCGCGACACCGAGGAGCACATGCGCGCCAACGGATTCAGCGAGGACGACATTCGCGGCGCACTCGCCTACGAGGCGACCTTCGACCGGATCCGCCGCCTGCTTCGCGCCGGCCCCGCGGGGGACCTGTGGCGCGGACCGTCGCCAAGTCGCGAGCGGATCGAGGAGATCCTCGGCGATGACGAGCTGATCTCGATCGTCTTCGAGGAGCCGATCGCGGACACCCTCGCCCGCTACGTGTCGGACGAGCGCCTGGTCCACGCCCTGTTCGGGCAGGGGATCATCGGCGAGTGGGCCGGGCCGAACGACGCGGGCACCGCGTCGGTCCACCTGATGCACGGCATGGGGGAGGTGGAGGGCCACGGCGGCTGCTGGGGCTACGTCGACGGCGGCATGGGGCAGGTCTCCTTCGCGATCTCCGACGTGGCGCGGGAGGCGGGTGCCGTGATCGCCGCGGGCGTGCCGGTCGCGAGGATCGTCCCGGGGGAGGGAGTGGAGCTCGAGTCAGGCGAGTTGATCCGGGCCCGCACGGTCATCAGCAACGCCGATCCGAAGCGCGTGCTCGGGATGCTCCCCGGCGATGCACTGCCCGCCGGCTATCGCGAGCGCCTCGATTCCTGGGAGGTGCGCTCGCCTGTGGTGAAGGTGAACGCCGCCCTCAGCCGCCTGCCGACCTTCACCGCCGCCGGCTCGGTCGAGCCACACCGGGCGATGGTCACCGTGACGCATGGGCTCGACGCGGCACAGGAGGCGTTCGAGGCGGCGAAGCGGGGCGAGCCGCGGGTGGCCTGGGCGGAGCTCTACTTCCAGACCGCGTATGACCCGAGCGTCGCGCCGCCCGGCTCCCACGTGATGAGCGTCTTCGCCCAGTACGCGCCCTACGAGCTGGCCGACGGCGACTGGGATTCGCGGCGGGAGGAGATCGGCGAGCGGGCCCTCGACCTAATCGAGGTCTTCGCGCCCGACCTTCGCGAGTGCGTGATCGAGACGGAGGTGCTCGGGCCGCCCGACGTCGAGGAGCGCATCGGCCTGACCGGCGGGAACATCTTCCAGGGAGAGACATTGCCCGACCAGATGTGGGACCAGCGGCTCGAGTCCCGTACGCCGGTGGAGGGCCTCTATCTGTGTGGCGCGGCAACCCATCCCGCCGGATCGGTGATCGCCCTCAACGGGCGGAATGCGGCCATGGCCGTGCTGGAGGACGCGGGCGTGCCCGCGCCGGTCGCCGGGTAGCGTCCCGGGTGTGACGGAGGCTCGACATCGGGTGGTCGTGATCGGCGGCGGGTTCGGCGGCCTGCAGGCCGTCCAGAAGCTCGCCCGCATGCCGGTCGAGGTGACGTTGATCGATCGGCGCAACTTCCATCTCTTCCAGCCGCTCACCTACCAGGTGGCCACCGGGGCGCTCTCGGCCGAGGAGGTGGCGTATCCGCTGCGCGCCATCTTCAAGCGGCGCCGGAACGTCCGGGTCCTGCTCGGCGAGGTGCGCCAGTTCGATCTCGAGGGGCGGACGGTGCAGGTCCAGCCCGGCGTCGGCGAGAGCGATCCGATCACGGTTCCATACGACACGCTGATCGCGGCCGGTGGGTCTCGTTACTCCTACTTCGGCCACGACGAGTGGGAGACCTACGCGCACGAGGTGAAGTCGCTGGAGAGCGCGCTCAACGTGCGCGCCCAGATCCTGAGCGCCTTCGAGGCCGCGGAGCTCGAGACCGACGAGGAGCGCAAGCGCGCCTGGCTCACCTTCGTCGTGGTCGGCGCCGGGCCGACCGGGGTTGAGATGGCCGGTCAGATCGGCGAGCTCGCCCGGGACACCCTCCGTCGTGACTTTCGGGTGATGGACCCGCGCGAGGGCCGAGTGTTGTTGGTGGAGATGGCGGACCGCGTCCTCACCACCTTTCCGCCGAAGCTCTCGGAGAAGGCGTCTCGCTCGCTCGAGAATCTCGGCGTCACTCCGCTGCTCAGCCACACCGTCGTCGACATCGACGACGAGAGCGTCACCGTCGAGGCTCACGGCGGCGAGAGCGAGCACATCCCGGCTCGGACCGTGATCTGGGCGGCCGGCGTGACCGCGGCGTCGCTGGCGCGGCGCCTGGGGGAGGCGACCGGCGCGGACGTCGACCGGGCGGGGCGGGTCTCGGTGGGAGCCGATCTGTCGCTTCCCGGGCATCCCGAGGTGCTCGCGCTCGGCGACATGGTGCGGGTGCACGGGGAGGACGGCGAGCTGCAGGACCTGCCAGGCGTCGCGCCCGTCGCGATGCAGCAGGGCCGCTACGCCGCCAAGCTCGTCAAGGCGCGGCTCCGAGGCCGCGACCACGAGGCGTTCCGGTACCGCGACAAGGGCAACCTGGCGACGATCGGCAGGGCGCGGGCGGTTGCGGACCTCCACGCCGCGCGGCTCAGCGGGTTCCCGGCCTGGGTCACTTGGCTGGTCGTCCACCTCTGGTACCTGATCGGCTTCCAGAACCGGCTGCTGGTCCTGATCCGCTGGGCCTTCAGCTTCTTCACCCGCGGCCGTGGCGGCCGCGTCATCGAGCAGTTCGACTCCGAGGGAGTCGCCCGGCCGCCCTCATAGGCTGCGCCGGTGGCGGTGATCCTCGCCTTCGGCTCGGCCGCGGTCTTCGCCCTCGGCACGGTCCTCCGGCAGCGGGTGGTGATGGACGCGCCCGAGGCGAGGGACGCGGGCGCCGGCATCCTCTTCCGGCTGATCCAGCATCCGGTCTGGCTCGGGGGGATCGCCGCGTACGGGATCGCGTTCGGGATGCAGGCCGCCGACCTAGGCGACGGCCGGCTCGTCGTGGTGCAGCCGATCCTCGCGACGACGATCGTCTTCGCCCTGCCGCTCGGCGTCTGGCTCTCGTCCCAGCGGATCACGCACCGGGACGTGATCGCCGCGATCGTCGTCACCGGCGGCCTGGCGCTGTTTCTGCTGCTCGCCGACCCCTCGGGCGGCAAGGAGGACGCGCCGATCGGCCAGTGGGTGATCGCCGGCGCGGTGGTGATCGGGCTGGCGACGGCGCTCCTGCTGCCGGGCTATCCAGGGTGGGCGCGTTGCGCGCGGCGCTGCTCGGCACGGCGTCAGGCCTGCTCTTCGGCCTCGTCTCCGCGCTGACCAAGGGCGCGGTCGAGGTCTTCCAGGACGACGGGCTGAAGGTGCTCGCCAACTGGCATCTCTACGCGCTGATCGTGGTCGGCTTCGCGGGGATGACCATCACCCAGCTCTCGCTGCAGACCGGCATCCTGCCGCCCGCCGTCGCCACCAGCTCGATCTTCAATCCGGCGGTGAGCGTGGTCCTCGGGCTGACTCTGTTCGACGAGCAGGTGCATCACTCGACAGCCGGGCGAATCGGCGCCGTGCTGGCGCTGCTCGCGATGTTCGCCGGGATCGCCGTCCTCGCCCTCGGGCGGCGGGAATAGGCCCGGCTAGCCGAGCTGCTTGGCCAGCTCCGAGCCCCAGGCCTTCGCCCTCTCCAGCTCGCCGTCGGCCAGCGGTCCCTCGGAGTCATCGACGAAGAAGCTCTCGGGATCCGCGATCAGCTCGTAGCCGGCCTTGCCCAGGCGCTTGGCGATCCCGCGGGATGCCGCGCCGGTGATCATGGGGGACTTGTCGATGCGGGTGTCGAAGGCGGCGGCCATCTTGCTGTCGCCCTTCCGGTCCGCAAGCCACTTGCGCAGGCCGGGACCGTCGACGGCGCCGGGCTCGAGCTCGGTGCCCTCCTCCTCGGCGGCCTGACCCGTTCCCTTGCGGCTCATGGTGGTCGCCATGCCGTGCATGTGGGTCGGGCCTCCGGCGACGACGACGTCCGCGTCGTCGGCGGCGCTCGCGTCCCCAGCGTTGACGGGGAGGACCTTGGCCTTGTCGAGGCCCTCCGCGATCGCCTCCGCTATCTGGCGGGTGTTGCCGTACATCGACTCATAGGCGACTACCGTCTTCACGCCCGGATCTTCCCACGTAAGCTGCGGGCCGAGGAGTGAGGGATTGATCTACCGAAGCCCCGAGCCGGACATCGAGATCCCGGACCTGGCCATGCCCGAGTACGTGCTGGGCGGCGCCGCCGCGCATGGCGATCGACCCGGCGTTCATCGACGGCGCGAGCGGCGAGGTCACGACGTACGCGCAGTTCGCCGCCAGGGTGAACGCGGTCGCGGCGGCGCTCCAGGCGCGCGGAATCGGCAAGGGCGACGTGGTCGCGCTGGTCGGCCCGAACAGCGCGGAGTGGGGCATCGTCTACCACGGGATCCTGCGGGCCGGCGGGGTGGTCACGCCGATGAACCCGCTGCTCACCCAGGAGGAGATGGGCCGCCAGGAGGAGAACTCCGGCTCGAAGCTGCTGATCGACGATCCGGTGGCGTTCGTCGCGGGAGTGCACGAGGGCACGCCCGACGAAGTTGAGATCGATCCGGAGGAGCTGGCGGTGCTGCCGTATTCGAGTGGTACGACCGGCCTGATGAAGGGCGTGATGCTCACCCACCGCAACCTGGTGGCGAACATCGAGCAGGCCCACAACTCGATGCCGCTGACCGAGGAGGACGTGCTCGTCGGCCTGATGCCGTTCTTCCACATCTACGGCCAGACGGTCGTCCTCAACATGGGGCTCGCCAAGGGCTCGACGATCGTCGTCATGCAGCGCTTCGACTGCGATGCGCTGATGAACCTGATGGAGGAGCACGGCGTCACCTGGCTGCACGTCGCCCCGCCGGTGATCCTGCAGCTGGCGTCGCACACGAACGTCGAGGGCCGCGACTTCTCCAGGCTCAAGCTGATCATCTCGGGGGCGGCGCCGCTCGATGCGGAGCTGGCCGGCCGCGCGGAGGCCAAGGTAGGCGCGCCCGTTCGCCAGGGCTACGGCATGACCGAGCTCAGCCCGGTGAGCCACAAGAGCCGCCTCGCGCGGGTCGCCGAGACACCTCCGGGCAGCGTCGGCGCGCTGATCCCGAACACCGAGGCTCGTCTGATCGATCCCGAGACCGAGGAGGACGTGGCCGAGGGTGAGGAGGGGGAGATCTGGATCCGCGGCCCGCAGGTGATGAGCGGCTATCTCAACAACTCCGCGGCGACCGCGGAGACGCTGGTCGAGGACGGCTGGCTGCGCACCGGCGACATCGCCCGGATCGACGAGAACGGCTTCACCTTCATCGTCGACCGGCTCAAGGAGCTGATCAAGTACAAGGGCTACCAGGTGCCGCCCGGCCGAGCTCGAGGCGGTGCTGGTCTCGCACCCGAAGGTGAGGGACGCCGGAGTGATCGGCGTGCCGATGGATGACGGGGGAGAGGCTCCCAAGGCGTTCGTCGTCGCCGATGACGGTGTGGAAGCCGATGAGCTGATGGGCTACGTCGCCCGCCACGTCGCGCCCTACAAGAAGATCCGCGCGGTCGAGTTCGTGGACGAGATCCCCAAGTCGGCCTCCGGAAAGATCCTGCGCCGCGTACTGCGTGAAGAGCACGCGTCGGCGCGCTGACCCGGAACGAGAAAGGAACCTTGAAATGCCCGCCTTCAACGAAGCCCTGATCGGGATGCAGTTCCAGCGGGTCAACGAGCGGCTGCGGGCGATCGAGGAACAGCTCGCAGTGCTCTCCGAGAAGGCGGGGGTCCCGTATGAGCGGCCAGGGGCCAACCTCCCTGAGGACGTCGTCGAGCTGGCCAAGGCCGGCAAGGAGCTCGAGGCCGTGAAGCGCTACCGCGAGCTCCCGGGCGCCGACGCCCGGGAGGCCCAGGAGGTCGTGGCCGGGATCTAGTCGTTCGGCGTCGAGGGCGGGGCGCCGGTCCGCAGCAGCGTCGAGAGGTAGATCACGACCTTCGCGCTGCCGTTGTTGGCCGCCTGGTGAATGGTCGAGGGCTGCTCGACGATCCACTGGCCCGCGCGGATCTTGCCGGTCCGGCCGCCCGAGATCTTCCGCACGACTGACGCCTTGTCGGCGGGCCCGCTCATCACGGTCACCGACCCCGACCTGACCGTGTAGGTCAGCACTCCGGACTGGATGTAGGCGACCTGGGTGCCCTCGTGATGGTGGAGGGCGATCGTGCCGCCTGCCGGGATCGTCACTCGGGAGAGCCCGAGCGTCCTTCCCTTGACGCCCTTCACCTTCGTGCTCTGGGCGAGTGGCGTCCGAACTGCCGCCGCACCGCCCGACTGGGCGATCACGTACCCGGCCACCGCGCCGGTGGCGACCAGGCCGAGAGCCAGGAGGATCACTGTGAGGCGGAGACGACGCAACGAGCGGCGACCCTAACAGCGAAAATGGACGTCTCATGGGGGACCTACAGATCTTCCTGGCCGCGCTCTTTGTCTCAGCCGCCGGGCTGAACGCGCTCGCGAACTGGGTGAACGTGCCGTACCCGATCACGCTGGTGATCGGGGGCCTGGCGCTCGGCCTGATCCCCGGGATCCCGGACATCCACCTGAATCCGGACCTGGTCCTGCTGGTCTTCCTCCCGCCGCTGCTCTATCAGTCGGCCTTCTTCGCCGACCTCCGCACCCTGCGGAACGACGCCCGGGTGATCGTGCTCAACGCGATCGGCCTGACCCTGGCGACCGCCGCGGTCGTCGGCGTGATCGCGCACGAGGTGATCGACCTGCCCTGGGCGATGTCGTTCGCGCTCGGCGCGATCGTCTCCCCGACCGATCCGGCGGCCGCCACGGCGATCATGCGGCGGGTCGGGGCCCCGCGGCGGCTGGTCAACATCCTCGAGGGAGAGAGCCTGGTCAACGACGCCGCCGCACTGGTCGCATACAAGGTCGCTGTCGCGGTGGCGATCGGCGAGAGTGTCTCGGCCGGCCATACGGTGGTCACCTTCTTCGTGGACGTCGCTGGCGGAGCCGCAATCGGCCTGGTCGTCGGCTGGGTGATCGCCGAGGTTCGCAAGCGTGTCAACGACGTCAACACGGAGCTGACGATCTCCCTGTTCAGCGCCTACGGGGCGTTCATCCCGGCAGACCAGCTCGGGGTGTCTGGCGTCCTCGCGGTGGTTGCGTGTGGCTTGGTGCTTGGCTTCCGCGCCCCGGAGATCGCCTCGCCGGAGAGCCGCATGCAGGGGTTCGCGATGTGGTCGATCCTCACGTTCCTCCTCAACGCGACGCTCTTCATCCTGATCGGCCTGCAGCTGCCGTCGATCGTCGACGGGCTCGCGGGGAGGTCGGCAGGCGAGGTGATCGGCTACTCGGCGGCTGTCTGCGCCGCGGTGATTGCCATGCGCTTCATCTGGACGAACACGATGACCGTGGTTATCAGGGCCCTCGACCGAAGACCCTCGCAGCGCGCTCGGCGCTCGACGTGGCAATTACGGCTCGTCAGCAGCTGGTCGGGCATGCGCGGAGCGGTCTCGCTCGCCGCAGCCCTGGCACTCCCACTGCAAACCAACGGCGGCGCGCCGCTGCCCGGCCGCGACCTGATCCAGTTCATCACCTTCGCGCTCATTGTCGTGACGGTGGTCGGGCAAGGGCTGAGCCTGCCCTGGCTGATCCGGCGCCTCGGCGTCATCGATGACGGCACGGAGGAGGAGAACGAGGAGCTCAAGGCCAGGCTTGTGATTGCGAAGGCCGCTCTCGATCGTGTCGACGAGCTCGAGGGCGAGGACTGGACCCGAGACGGCACCGTCGAGCGAGTCCGCAACCTCTACCGCTTCCGGAAGAGGCGGTTCGCGGCGAGAGCCGGGAAGATCGAAGACGAGGACGGAATCGAGGAGGGCTCCCTCGCCTATCAGCGCCTGATGCACGAGATCTACGCGGTGCAGCGCGCCGAGCTCGTCCGGCTGCGGAACCAGCGCGAGATCAGCGCTGACGTGATGCGGCGGGTCGAGCGGGAGCTCGACCTGGAGGAGCAGCGGCTCGAGGTTTAGACGACTAGTACCCGGCCGGCTTTTGCAGCGGCCCGAGGTAGACGTTCGCCAGCCGGGTGGCGAGTCGCTTGGAGGCGGCCGGATCCGGCAGTCGCAGCTTGATCGTGATCAGCCGCACGCCGTCGGTGGTCAGCAGCCGTCGCTGCAGGGGGAACCAGTACCCGCCCAGGCCGAGGCTCGTGATCGGGTAGGGCGCTGCACGGGCCGCCTCGTGGGACCACTCCACGTTCTGCCAGAACTCGACCTGCTCCCGCTCCATCCGGGCGTAGGGCTGCGGGGCGCTGTCGAGCAGGACGACCGCTTCGCGGCCCGGGCCCCGCATGCGGCAGGCCTCGGCGCCGTTCGAGGCCGTGAAGGGATCGGCCGAGGTCGCCCGGAAGGCCACTCTCGCGCTGTGCGCGCAGGCCGAGGCCAGGGCGGGCTTCCCCTGGTGGCCGCCCAGCACGATCAGGGCGAGCGCGATGAGAAACGGCACTACGGTGAGAGTACGTGCCCGACGGCCGGATCGGACTTTCCGTCGAGCAGCTCCCGGTAGATCCGCTCGACGTCCTCGGGACCGGAGCCGTGCTCGACCCGGAGCCAGCCGCGCGCCCACTCCACGTAGGGGTGCCAGGCGTCGGCGAGCCGCTGGTTCAGGCCCTCGGCGCCCCAGTCCTCGTTTCGCTTCTGCAGACGGGTGGGGGCGAAGAAGAAGGTCGGCTCGGGGCCGGCGAGCTCGCCGGAGCCGCCGAGGTCCTCCTTGTGCGTGATCCCGACGGCGGCGCTGTGCTTCAGCTGGTCGCCCCAGTGGCCGTGGACCGCGCTGCGAACCTTGGCGTCGCCGGCGACGTCCACGTAGATCGCCGGATCGGTATCGATCGACTCGAGCTCCTCGTAGGGCACCACGCGGTCGTAGACGCCGAGCGACTCGGTGAACTCGACGTTGCGCGGCGAGGTCAGGCCGACGACCTCGATTCCGTCGCGCTTGTCCAGCAGGTGGGCGAGCGCCGAGGTCGTGCGGCTCGAGGCGGATGAGAGCACTGCAAGCTTGGCACCGAACATGTCCTCGTCGCCGAGGAAGTCGTCGATCAGGAACGAGGTGAAGTAGAGCGGCCAGAGCAGGATCTCGTAGTCCTCGTTCTCCTTCTCGTACATGTCGTTGCCGTCGGTGCGCAGGTAGCGGTTGTAGGCGGCCGGCAGATCGACACGGTGAGGCGAGACGTCGACGAAATCGGTGCTGCTGGCCCGATCCGGCTGGACGACGAGGTGGCTGGCGGGGGGCAGATATCCGTAGACCCGTATCCCCTCGGGCACGCCCTCGGCCTTGGAGTCGACCACGTCCGCGTAGCCCCAGACCGGCATGTGCGCCCAGCCGTCCTCGGCCGGGAAGAAGTTCCAGTAGTTCATCGTCTCGCCCATCACCGCGTAGGTGATGTTGTTGGTGGTGAGCCCGAAGGCATCGACGCCGAGCAGCACCTGGCCGTGTTCGATCTCGGGCGCCTCGCTCTCGGCGAAGCGCGTTTCGCTCAAATCGTCCTTGCGAACCTGGAAGTCGATGGCCGGAGCTTATTCAGCGAGCGAACCTGGGCACGGTCCGGCTTCTGGACGGCGAGCGGCGCTTCGCTGCGAGGAGCGAGCGATCCGCCGCGTCGTGGAGCGCGAGCCCGTCGCCGCTGGACAGCGACGCGACGCCGAAGCATGCGGTGACAGTCCCATCAGCCAGTGCGGCCTCCTCGATCGCGTCGACCACCCGCGACGCCGCGATCTGCGCGCCCTCGGGCTTGGTCTCGGGCATCAGAAGCGCGAACTCGTCGCCGCCGATGCGGAATGCGTCGTCGGTCAGCCGGGATGAATCGATTGCCGCGGCGACCCCCTTCAGGACCAGATCGCCGGCGGGGTGGCCGAGGCGGTCATTGACGCCCTTGAACCCGTCGAGGTCGAAGAGGCCGAGCGCAAGGGGATGTCCGTAACGAGTGCTTCTCGCGGCTTCGATCGCAAGCCGCTCCTCATACGCCCGGCGGTTCAGCAGGCCGGTGAGGGCATCCGTCCGGCTCTCCTTCTCCTTGAGCTCGAACAGGGAGGCATGCGCCATCTGCGCCGAGATCGACTCGGTGAGCAGCTGCAGCGTCTCGACCTCCTCCGGACCGAAGGCGTCCGGAGCGGACGAGTAGACCTTGAGCACACCCACGGCCTCGCCGCCGTGCTGGAGGGGCACGGCGATCATCGAGCGGGCGTTCACCCGGCGCGAGCTTGCGCGATCGATCCGCGGGTCGACCTCGGTGTCGTTGCAGTGCAGCACCTGGTCGAGATCGAGAGCCAGGCCGGAGAGACTGCTGTCTCGATCGAGCCTGATGCCGAGATAGGGGGTCGCGTCCCCGGTGGTCACCGTGTAGACCATCTCGTCCCGGTCCGGAACCTCGATGACGCCGGCGCTCGCGCCCGTCAGCTCCTGGGCGCGCTGGGCCACGACTCGCATGACCTCGCCGGAATCGAGGTCCGCTGCCGCGATCTCGCTCTGCGTCTTGATGATCGCCCGCAGGCGATCGGCCTGTGTCTCCATAGCACTCATTAATCGGCCGAACAGGTACCGACTATCAGCGAGGGGGCTGTCCCTGGACATCTGTTCGACCGGTTGCCGTTTTGGTGCCGTTTATGTAGGCGACATAGGTTCGCGCCCGTGCGACCGTCCAGCGCGATGCTGAGGGGGGCGGCGCCGATTCTCGTCCTCCTCACGATTCTGCTCGGCTCAGCTCCAGCGCTGGCGAGCACACCCGTGACGCGCTACGCCGGGCCCAACGGGACGGGACCCCAGCCGTGCACGGACCAGAGCAACCCCTGCGACTTCGCCACGGCGGTCGCGGGTCCGGGCGTCAACGGGCCCCATGACCTGGACACCGTCGTGGTGCTGCCGGGCACCTACAACCTGTCCTCGACGCCGATCGACGTCGTCGCGGAGCTCAACATCCATTCGCAGCCCGGGAGCATGCCGGTGATCAACACGACGGCGAGCCCGGGGATCACAATCGAGGCCGGCGTCGACCTGAGCGGTCTCAGGATCAACGACGCGAACGCGGCGCCTCTCTTCGTGCACGACGGGCGGGCCGACAGGATCTTCGCCTTCTCCCAGTCGAACTCGTGGGCATGTCTCGAGAGCAACGGCACGCTCAAGGACAGCGTCTGCCTGAACACCGGGGCCAACGGCAACGGGGCCGGAGCGAACATGTCCTCGGCGTCGCCGCAGAACCCGGTGCTCCGCAACGTGACCGCGATCGCCACCGGTTCCAACTCGTTCGGGCTCAACTTCACGGCGGGAATCGGAACGACGATGACCGTGAACGCGCTCAACGTGATCGCGCGCGGGACGAACAACGACGTTCGCGCGGGCACCAACGGCAGCGGGGCGTCGAACGCGATGAGCCTCGACTACTCCAACTTCGTGACCTCCCTGCCATCGGGGCTCGGCGCCTCGGTCACCTCGGCGAACACCCTTCACAACCAGTCCGGCGCCCCGGCGTTCGTCGATGCGGCCGCCGGAGATTTCCATGAGGCGGCCGGATCTCCCACGATCAACGCGGGCATCGCTGCCGCGGACCTCGGCCCCTCCGACCTCGACGGCCTGGCCCGCATCGAGCAGGGGACGCCCGACATCGGGGCGTACGAGGTGCACCCGCCGGTGCCGCCGGCCGCGCCCGCCACGCACCGAAAGTGCAAGAAGCACAAGAAGCACGGGCGGGCCGCGGTCGCCAAGAAGCGCTGCAAGAAGCACAAGCACCGCTGAGCTGATTGAGAGCTCGGGGCGCTGCTCACCCCCGTGACAGCTACCGGATGAAGAGCATTTCCGCGTACTTCGGCAGCGGCCAGAGGTCGTCGGGGACGATCTTCTCCAGCTTGTCCGCCGCCTCGCGGACCCTCTCCATCCCCGCGACCTGCTTGTCGCGCGCGTGGATCGCCAGGTCCATGCCCTCGAGGCCGTCCGGGTACTTGTTGGCCTCGTCGAGCTCCCTGATGGTCGTGACGAGCTCGTCGACCAGCGGGGTCGCCTCCTCGGTGACCGCGCCGATACCGGCGTCGTCGCCGAGCGCCAGGTAGCGCAGGGCGGCGGGCAGGATCATCGTCCGGGCGATCGAGTCCGCAGTCTCGGCCTCGATGTTGGCGCGGATGATGTACTGCTCGAGCCAGACCTCGTAGCGGGACTCGAGCTCGCGCTTGTTGAGGACCTTGTACTTCTCCATCATCGAGATGGTCGGGTCGGCGAGGACCTCGGGCAGGGCGTCCGGGGTGGTGCGCAGGTTCTTCAGCCCGCGCTCCTCGGCCTCCTTGTGCCAGGCCTCGTCGTAGTTGTCGCCGTCGAAGATGATCTGCTTGTTGGCGTCGTAGGCCTCCTTCACCACCGCGGTGACGGCGGCCGGCAGATCGTCGGCGCCCTTGGCCTCGAGCTTGTCGGAGAGGTCGTCCATCGCCTCAGCGACGATCGTGTTGAGGACGGTGTTCGGGAAGGCCAGCGACTGGCTCGCCCCGAGGGCCCGGAACTCGAACTTGTTGCCCGTGAAGGCGAAGGGCGAGGTCCGGTTGCGGTCGCCGCCGTGCATCGGCAGCGGGGGCAGGACCTCGGCGCCGAGCTCGAGGAACGAGCCCGGGGTGTGCGGATCGCCGCTGCCCGAGGAGATCGCCTCGAAGACCTTCGTCAGCTCGGCGCCGAGGAAGATCGAGATGATCGCCGGGGGCGCCTCGTTGGCGCCGAGCCGGTGGTCCTGGCCGATGCCGGCCACGGAGGCCCGCAGCAGGCCCTGGTGCTTGTTGACCGCCTGGATGACCGCCGCGCAGAAGAACAGGAAGTTGATGTTGTCCGCGGGGGTGTCGCCCGGCTCGAGCAGGTTGCTGCCCGAGTCCGTGCCCATCGACCAGTTGTTGTGCTTGCCCGAGCCGTTCACGCCGGCGAAGGGCTTCTCGTGCAGCAGGCAGACCAGGCCGTACTTGCGGGCGACCTTCTGCATGATCTGCATGGTCAGCTGCTGGTGGTCGGAGCCGACGTTCGAGTTCTCGAACACCGGGGCGATCTCGTGCTGCGCCGGGGCGACCTCGTTGTGACGCGTCTTGATCGGCACGCCGAGCTTCGCCAGCTCGTTCTCGAAGTCCATGATGCAGGCGAGAACCCGCTCGGGGATCACGCCGAAGTAGTGATCGTCGAGCTCGTGCCCCTTGGCCGGCTTGGCCCCGAACAGCGTCCGGCCGGTGATCACCAGGTCCTGGCGGGCGTAGAAGTAGTTCTCGTCGATCAGGAAGTACTCCTGTTCGGGCCCGACGGTGGTGAAGACACGCTGCGACTCGTCGTCGCCGAGCAGCTTGAGCGCCCGGACCGCCGACTTCGAGAGCGCGTCCATCGATCGGAGCAGCGGAGTCTTGGCGTCGAGCGCCTCGCCGGTCCAGGACACGAAAGCGGTGGGGATGCAGAGCAGCGCGCCGTTCGGGTTCTCGAGGATGAACGCCGGGCTGGTGGGGTCCCAGGCCGTGTAGCCGCGGGCCTCGAAGGTGTCGCGGATGCCACCCGTGGGGAAGGAGGACGCGTCCGGCTCGCCCTGGATCAGCTCCTTGCCGGAGAACTTCGCGATCCACTTGCCCTCGCGGTTCGGCTCGAAGAAGGAATCGTGCTTCTCCGCGGTGAGCCCCGTGAGTGGCTGGAAGACGTGGGTGAAGTGCGTCGCGCCGCGCTCGAGGGCCCACTCCTTCATCGCCTCGGCGATGGCGTCGGCGAGCGAGATGTCGAGAGCCTCGCCGTGCTCAAGGGTCGCCTGGAGCTTCTGGTAGACGTCCTTCGGCAGGCGGTCCTCCTGCACGGAGGGCGAGAAGACGTCGACGCCGAACGGGTTGTTGTCCGCCTTCGTCAGGTCGACGGTTCCCAGGGAGTCCCCGTTGGGGCTCCAGGTGGCCGATGCAACGTTCTGGGAGCGGGTCGTCTTCAACATCTTCGGGGCAGCCTCCTCGCAGGCATGGCGCGCCGCACGGGCACGCCGGGTTGATCACATGAACCGGGGCGGAGATTAGAGGCCGAGGCCCGATCGGAGCATTGTCCGCACGTATAAAAATCGCAATACGCGGTTCGACACGAGGTAGGAGGGCGTAGGCTGGGGCCGTGGCCGAGTTTCCAGCGCCGAGCGAGGGAATCGCCCTGACTCATTTCATCGTCAGTGCCGACGTGCCGCGCTCGGCGGCTTTCTATTCCGGTGTGCTCGGCGGCGAGGTCGTGCTCGAGGGCGAGCCCACCATCGTCCAGCTCGCCAATTCCTGGGTGATCATCAACGTCGGCGGCGGCCCGACCGAGGACAAGCCGGAGGTGGTGCTCGACGTGCCCGACGACCCGAACCGCGTCAGCGCCTTCCTCAACATCCGAGTCGCCGACATCGAGGCTCGCTATGAAGAGTGGAGCTCGAAGGGCGCTGAGTTTCTCACTCCGCCTCAGCAGCGCCAGACCGAGATCCGCTGCTACATGCGGGATCCCGACGGTCACCTCATCGAGGTCGGTCAGACGACCGCCGAGCTGCGCGGCGACTAGCCGGCCGCCCTCAGCAGCACCCGGTTACCGGAGGGATCCGTCGCCAGGACCCCGCCCTCCTCATGCGCCGGCTCGAACCCGGCTTCGCGCAGGCGATCCTCCTCCGCGGCGAGCGAGTCGCCGCTCGGCATCACGATCTCGAACTGACGCAGGCCCAGGCTCCCCTCCGGCGGGGGAGGCGCGCCCTCGCCGGCCCAGGTGTTGAGGCCGAGGTGATGGTGGTAGCCGCCCGCGGAGACGAACAGGGCGCCCGGATAGCCGCGCACCATGACGTCGAAGCCGAGCGCTCCCGAGTAGAAGGCCTCGGCGGCGGTCAGGTCGCCGACGTTCAGGTGGACGTGGCCGATGCGTGTGCCGGCCGGCATCGGCGCCTCGGCGTCCTCCCGGCGGAGCTCCCCGAGCACGCCATCGAGGTCGAGCGGGAGGGTGTCCATCTGAAGGACGCCGTCTCGGACCGGCCATTCCTCGCGGCGGCGGTCGCGATAGAGCTCGATCCCGTTGCCCTCCGGGTCGCTCAGGTAGAGCGCCTCGCTGACCAGGTGATCGGATGCTCCGGAGAGGCGCCAGCCAGCCTCGGCGACGCGCTGCAGCGCCCGCGCGAGGTCCGCGCGGCTCGGGACGAGGATGGCGAGGTGGAAGAGGCCGCTGGTGCCGCGCGGGCGTGGCGCGGCGTCCGGGTCGCCCACCAGCTCGACGATCGCGATGCCGTCGGTTCCGAGCCGGACGATCCCGTCGTCCTCGCCGAGCTCTGCAAGTCCGATTGCGTCCCGGTAGAAGCCGCGGACCCGATCCAGGTCGGCGACCGTGAGGCGAACCGGTCCCAGCCAGGTCCCGGGGTCGATGGAGCCGTTCTCGGTCATGACTTCAGGGTAGAGACGCAGGAATTCGGAGAAATTACGGATGACCGCCCGTGGGGGGTGGGCGATATTCGGAAGGTGAGAACCCGCGAACGGGCTCAGACAAATGGGCTCGCCGGCCCTGAGTTTCATCAGTCGCCCACCATGGCCACCGTCCTGGGCGCGCTCTTCCTCGCCGGGGCCACCATCGGCGGGCTCTCACTGCTGCTCCCGCATCCAAGCGAGTACGACGCGCCCAACCTGTGGAGCAACGTCCTGCTGGCCTTCGTCGCGGGGAGCGCCATGCTCGCCCTCCGGAAGAGGCTGCCGGGCTGGACGCTGCCATTCATCGTCCTCCTGGGAACCGCCGTCGTCACGAGGGCCGTCTACTACGGCCACGACCCGAGCGGCTACTACACGATCTGGTACCTCTGGATCGGGGTCTACTCGTTCTTCTTCTTCGGCCTGCGCTGGGGGCTGATCCAGATGGCGGCCGTGGGCGCCGCCTACGGGTGGGTTCTCACCGAGCTCGGCGGGCCAACGCCGGTCGCCCGCTGGATGGTGACCGTCGGCAGCATCCTGGTGGCCGGTCTGCTCGTCGACCAGCTCGCCGGCAGGCTCCGCAGCGAGACGGATGCCTCGGCCCGGCGCGCGGCGAACCTCGAGGCGGTCGGCGAGGTGGCGAGGCAGCTCGCGACCCAGAGCGACCCGCGGGCTGTCGGCTGGGCGATCTGCTCAGCCGCGGTCCGGACGGCGCACGCGTCCGCGGCGGTGCTCTGGCGGCCCAACCGCACGGGTGACGCGCTGCAGGCGACCGCGATAGCGGGCGTCGACGCCGAGGGCACCTCGATTCCCTTCGTCACCCCGAGCTCCGGCGCGATCCAGGCGTTCACATCGGCGACGGACCGCTTCGCGAGCATCCGCGGTGGCAAGCAGGCGCAGGAGCTCTTGCCGGGCTTCGAGGCGGGCGCCGCCCTTTGGCAGCCGATCCTCCGCGAGAAGAGCACCGCCGTCGGAGTGCTCGCCGTCTACTGGCGCGAGCCGCTCGAGGCGCTCGCGGGAGAGACCCGCCGCGCCGTTCGCCTGTTCGCCCTCGAGGCGGCGATCGCGATCGAGCGCGGCGAGCTGCTCGGCCGGCTCGAGGTGGCGGCCAGGACCGACGACCTCACCGGCCTGCTCAACCGCAGGGCCTGGGACGAGGAGCTTGGCCGCGAGCTCTCCCGCGCCGACCGGGACGCCGGCGCGCTCTGCGTCGCGATCCTCGACCTCGACAGGTTCAAGGCCTACAACGACACCCACGGCCACCAGGGCGGGGACCGTTTCCTGAAGCAGATCGCCGGGGCCTGGTCGCAGACGCTCCGCGCCGGGGACATCCTGGCCCGCTACGGCGGCGAGGAGTTCGCGGTCGCGCTGCCCGGGACGGATCTCGAGCACGCCCAGCAGATGCTGGAGCGGCTGCGCGGCTGCCTTCCGCAGGGGCAGACCTGCTCCGCCGGCGTGTGCCGCTGGGATGGCTCCGAGAGCGCAGAGTCCCTGACCGCACGTGCCGATTCCGCCCTCTATGCGGCCAAGGAATCCGGGCGCGACAGGATCGTCGGCGTCTAGCCCAGGAGCGAATCGACGCCATCGGGCGCCCGCCGTTCGAGCCAGGCGCCGAGGGGGATGGTGAGGAACCAGGTCAGGACCGCGATGGTGGTCGAGGCGAACGCGATCGGGATCGAGATCGCGAAGAAGAAGACCGGGGAGAGCGAGGCGACCACGCCGAAGCGATAGACCTCGGGCGTCGGCTGCCGCTGCAGCAGGTCGTTTCGGTACGCGCTCCGGAAGAGCACGACCTCCATGCCGCTCACCAGCCCGACGTTGATCGCGTAGAGCACGATCGAGAGCGGGTTCTCGAAGTACTCGCCGAGCAGCGCCGTGGGGAAGGGAAGGAAGGCGATGAAGGCGAGGTAGAGGAGGTTGAGGGCGACGAACGACTGGTTCATCGAGCGAAGGAGCGAGGCGAACTGGTGATGAGCGAGCCAGTAGCGCCCGATCACGGCGAAGCTGATGAAGAAGCTGGTGAAGGCCGGGGCCAGGTCGTTCAGGGCATCGGCCATCTGGTGGATGCTGGCGCCGTCGCCGATGTGCGGCACGGCCACGGCGACGATCAGCAGCGTCATCGCTATCGCGAACAGCCCGTCGCTGAAGGCGAGGACGCGTCCGAACTCGGCGGAGTCGCGGTCGAAGGTCCGCGACAACGCTCTAGAGGCCGAGGTCCCGCAGGAAACCCGGCTTGAGGGCGCTCAGGTTCACGAAGGCGGGGAGGGGCATGTCGTCCGGGTTGCCGCGAATGCCGATGCGCGCACCCTCTGGGGCCTCGCCCTCGAGTCGCTCACCGAGCTCCACCGCCTTGTCCTCCGACGGGGCTCCGACGAGCAGCGAGCGGAAGTGACGCTTCACCGGCAGACCCTCGCCGCGAAGCCTCTTCGCGAGGTCCTGGCCGTCCCGGATGTGGGGGAGGTCGATGACGACCTCCCACGGGTACTCGCCGTAGCGGTGGGCCTCGGTGGACCCCTCCTGCTCGGCCTCGCGCATCTCCTGTGCCCGTGCGGCCTCGTCGTCCGGCAGGGGCTCGGAGGCGTCCTTCCACTCCTCGGCTATCGGATGCCAGCGCATCAGCCGAACCTGGCCGGCCAGCTTCTCGTCCTGCATCAGGTCCTTGACGACGTGCTCGGCCTGCTGGGCGGATTCCTCGTGCCAGGCGTACAGAAAGACGAAGCGGCCGTCGCGCGTGACGACGACGCTGCCGCCGAGGAGCTTGCGCGCCTCGTCGTCGAGCTGCAGGTGATGCAGCGCGTCGCTCAGGGTGGCGCCGTTGTGGTCCTCGTCGAGGGCCACCTCGACGCGCCACTCATCGCGGCCGCGCGGGGGCTGATCCCAGTCGTTCACGACCCCAACTCTATTGGGGTCCCGCTCGGACCGAGGTTGATGACGCGGGTCGGGCCGATCTCGCTCTCGGCCCCCCAGGCTTCGTGGATGTGCCCGCAGACCGCGAGGTGCGGGCGCTTGGCCTCGATCGCCTCGAGGATCGCCTGGCTGCCGAGGTGGTCTCCGGAGCTCGACTGGTCGCAATGCCCCTTCGGCGGCGAGTGCACGACGAGCACGGCGCCCTCGGGACAGTCGGCGAGCTCCTCCCGCGCCCGGTCGTCGTCGAGGTCGAAGCTCCAATCCCAGGGGGTGATCGGGATGCCAGCGCCGAGGCCGAAGAACTGCGTGCCGTCTATCTCCGTCCCCTCTCCGTGCAGGACCGTCGCCGTCTCCCAGCCGTCGCAGGCCGCACGGAGGGCGTCCGCGGTCTCGTTGTTGCCCGGCACGAGCACCGTGGGCACGCCGATCCCGTCGAGCGCGCCGATCGTCTCCTCGAGGCCCTTGTGGACCGAGGCGAAGTCTCCGGCGCCGATCACGACATCGGCCTCCGAGGAGCGCTCGACCAGCCTGGCTGCCTGGTCGAGGTCGCGATGAAGGTCGCTGAAGGCGAGGAGCTTCAACGCCCGCGAACATATCGCGAGCGCCTAAGCGAGCGCCTAGAAGGACGTACGAAGCCTTGGCCAGATCAGCAGGACCAGGCCGATCAGGATGCACACGATGCCGAGCCCGTAGTTCACGAGCACGGCCAGGATGATCCCGATCACGATCAGCAGGAGCGCTAGGTTCATGTCGCATTCGTACCCGGCAGTGCATCGGTGAAACCGAACGGTTCCGGGTAGGGGAGGTCGCGTGCCGGGCATCGCGATCCTCGACGTCGACGGCACGCTCGTCGACACGAACTACCACCACGCGATCGCGTGGTTCCGAGCGTTCCTCCGCCACGACGTGGTGGTCCCCGTCTGGCGCGTGCACCGGCACATCGGGATGGGCGGAGACCAACTCGTCGCGGCCGTCGCAGGCGACGAGGTCGAGGAGCGGGCGGGCGACGACATCCGCGAGGCGGAGTCGGAGCTCTACCGGGAGCTGATCGGAGAGGTGCGCACGATGGAGGGCTCCCGCGAGCTGATCCAGGACCTGCGCGCGCGGGACAACGTGGTGGTGCTCGCCAGCTCGGCGAAGGACTGGGAGGTGGAGCACTACATCGAGTTGCTCGACGCCAGGGAGATCGTCGACGCGTGGACGACCTCCGCCGACGTGGAGCAGACCAAGCCTGAGCCCGATCTGATCAAGGCCGCGCTCGACAAGGTGGACGCCGAGGGCCAGGCGATGCTGATCGGCGACACGGTCTGGGACGTCGAGGCGGCGAAGCGCGCCGGGGTCGAGACCCTGGCGGTGCTGACCGGCGGCTTCTCCGAGCAGGAGCTCCGCGATGCCGGAGCACGAGACGTCTTCACCTCGGTCGGAGAGCTCAGAGAGAGTCTGTAGCGCGGCGAATCGTCTCTTCGTCGAGCTCGGAGTCCACGAGCTCGTAGGACTTCGCCAGCTCGGCGATCAGCGCCTCCTCGATCTCGCCGGGATCGACCTCCCGCCCGAGCTCATCGGAGACGTCCCCGGAGGTGGCGGGATCCCAATCCAGCTCGAGCGCCTTGTAGACCGGCTCCAGGGCTCGCGCCACCTCGTGGCCGCCCGAAGCGACCACGACCCCGCCCATGTGGGCGCCTCCGCGGATCATCCGCTGGCCGATGCCGGAGAGCTTGACCGTGCCGCGGGCGTTGACGCTGTACGCGCCGGGGCAGTACTCGCCGGGCACCTCCCCGACGCGCGCGTCGACCCCGAGGCCGCGCAGGGCGGCGGAGATCAGGTCGGCCATCTCCTCGAAGCGCGCGTAGGTCCGCTTCGGCGGTTGCGCGTCGGCGTAAGCCCGGGCGATCGCGATCGTCCCCTCGTGGAAGACGGCGGCCCGGCCACCGGCCAGCCGCTCGACGGCGGCGAACCCGGCGTCGCGGGCCGCAAGGGCGGCGGCCTCGAAGCGGGAGTTCGCCAGGTCCTGCCGGCCGAAGGCCACCTCGCGGCCGGGCCGGTGGATTCGGATCGACGGGGGCAGCTCCCCGGCGGCCACCCTGCGCAGCATCGTTCGCGAGATCGCCGTGCTGAGCTCGGGTTGGTCGGGGAACGAGTGGCGGATCAGACGGAGGGATTCCATCCCTACGCCGCGCTGTCGTCCGGATCCTCGCTGAGCAGAGCCTCTCGCAGCAGCCGCTCCTCCTCGTCGAACAGGTGCCCGATGGTGCGCTCGCGGTCGAGCAGGATCCGCCGCTTCGTCTCGGCGATCGCACGGCGCGGGCCGGAGGCGATCCGCCCGGCGAGCTCGAGGGCCCGGGGCATGAGCTCGTCGTCGGGATGGACGGCGCTCACGATCCCCATCCGCAGCGCGCCGTCGGCGTCGAGCAGCCGCCCGGTCAGCGTGAGCTCGGCGGCGAGGGGCGCAGGGAGGGCGGCGCGGGCCGCGGCGTAGCTCGGCGGGATGCCGCGGGGCAGCTCGGGGAACCCGAAGCTGGCGGCCTGGGCCGCGAGGCGCAGGTCGCAGAGCAGGGCCAGGGCGAAGCCGCCGGCGAGGGCCGCGCCGTTGACGGCGGCGACGACCGGCCGGGCACAGTTGGCGACGGCGCGAAAGCAGCCGATGCTGGTCTCGACCAGCCGCTCGCGGTGCTCGCGGTCGCCACCGAACTGGCTCGTGTCCATGCCGGAGCAGAAGGCCGGAGGCGCTCCGGTCAGGACGACCGCGCCGACCCCCGAGTCCTCGCCCAGGGAGCCGAAGCACTCCGCGAGCTCGACCCGCAGTTCGATCGAGAGGGCGTTCCTCTTCTCCGGCCGCTGCAGTGTCACCACCGCGACCTCGTCCCGGCGCTCGAGGGAGAGCAGACCCGCCATCACCGAGGATGATCCCGGAAACGTCGAAGGAGGGAACTTGAAGTCGCACACCGACTACATGACGTTCAACACGGAGGGACGGCGCGAGTTCGTCCGCATCACCGAGAACGTGCAGGCCGCGGTCGACGCCTCCGGAGTATCGGAGGGAATGGTCCTGGTCTCGGCGATGCACATCACCGCGGCAGTCTGGGTGAACGACGACGAGCCGGGCCTCCAGGAGGACACTCTCGAGTGGCTCGACAAGGTCGCGCCGCCGAGCTGGAAGGAGCCCGCGAACGAGGTGGCCCGCGAGCTGTTGCCCGATCCGGGCGACTACCGGCATCACCGCGGTGGTGAGGACAACGGGGACGCGCACCTGAAGAACCTGCTGGTGCACCACCAGGTGGTCCTGCCGATCACCGGCGGGAGGCTCGACCTCGGACCCTGGCAGGCCGTCTTCTACTGCGAGTTCGACGGCCGCCGCTCGAAGCGGCTGGTGATCAAGGTGATGGGCGATTAGTTCCCCGGCAGCAGCCGCCGGCCGGAGCCACCTGGCGCCGCCGGCCATGGTCGTCACCGCGGTTGTGTCGGTCCAGCTCGGATCGGCCGCGGCGACGACGCTCTTCGACCAGGTGGGGCCGGCGGGCGCGGTGCTCTACCGCCTGTTCTTCGCGGCCGTTCTGCTCCTGGCGATCTGGCGCCCCGCGCCGATGGAGGCCGGTCGCGACGGGCTGCTGCTCGCCGTCGCCTTCGGCGTGACGCTGGCGGGGATGAACCTATGTTTCTACGAGGCGCTGGACCGCATCCCGCTCGGGATCGCGGTGACCTTCGAGTTCGCGGGGCCGCTCGTCGTCGGGTTGCTGGGATCGAGGCGGGCCCTCGACCTGGCCTGGGTGGGCTGCGCGGCGGCCGGCGTGCTGCTCCTGACCCGGCCGTCGGGGTCGGCGAGCGCGGCGGGCATCGGCTTCGCGCTGCTCGCCGGAGCGTTCTGGGCCGCGTACATCCTGCTCAGCGCCCGCATCGGCCGTGCCTTCCCGGGCGGCAGGGGGCTCGCGCTCGCGATGGGGATCGCCGCCGTGGTGATGGTCGTGCCCGGCACGGTCGCGGCCGGGGGCGACCTGCTCGATCCCGGCGCAGCCGCGGTCGGCGCCGCGGCCGGGGTGCTGAGCTCGGTGATCCCCTACTCGCTGGAGCTCGAGGCGCTGCGGCGGATCGCGGTCGGCACCTTCGGCGTCCTGATGAGCCTGGAGCCGGCCGTCGCGGCGCTGATCGGCCTGATCGCCCTTGGGCAGGATCTGGCCACGGTCGACGTGATCGGGATCGGCCTCGTCGTCGTCGCGAGCGCGGGCGTTCTGGGCTCCGGAGTCGGGGAGCCGGCGACGGAGGCGTGAAGCGAGCGTCGGTCCGGAGCCTTGCCGGACGCCGAGGGGATCCCCCTGCCGGCGCCGGCAAGCACTCAGACCTTTGCGGCGGGCTTCACAGCCTCGCCTAGAAGACCCGTCTTCCTCCCTTCCGTGTTCTGGAACGCCCCCTGGGCGAACGTCCTGTTCGCTCCAAGCCGCTTACCCGGGATGCGTGTTCCGAATCCGGGCGGGGGAGCGGGGAGGTGGCTAGGCGGCCCTGCGCAGGCGACGGAGCCGGCTGAACCGGACGCGCGGGATGCGGGTCACGGCGGGCATCTCGATGGTCGCCGGGGTGATCGCAGCCTGGGTGTCGGGCAACGACGGACTGTGGCGCTCGATCAGGGCTTTGAGGCAAGCCCGGCACGAGCACTCAGGAACGGTTATGCCTGTGTTCGAACAGACCGTCATCCCAGTTCCTTAAGCCGAAGCGACATCACGGTAACCACATCGGCGGTCGGAATCTCCGCAAATAGCCCAAAACCGCGTAGTTGACATCCCGTCATGGAGCCCCCCAGGTCGTCCCCTGAAAAGATCGACGGAATGGAAGCACAGGGCCCCGATGTCCGCGCCGGTTCCATCGCCGAGGCCGTGGCCAAGGCGCAGGTCCATGCGCCGACACGGGGCAACCGCAAGCTGGAGAGGTTCCTGCAAGCGGTCAACGCCGACGAGAAGGTGCGGGCCTGGTGGTACATGGCGCAGCTCCAATCGGAGCGGCTCGGAATGTCGGACCACTCCTGGGTGCACGTGCAGGTCGTCCTCAACATCTCGCTGCGGCTCCTCCGCCTGCTGGTCAAGGGCGGGATCGAGCCGGCGATGGTGACCGACCACGGCATGCGCGACCGCGACGCGGAGGTCGTGGTCGCCGGAGGCGCCCTGCTCCACGACGTGGGCATGTCGATCCACCGCGCCGACCACGAGGCCTACAGCCTCTTCATGGTTGAGGACCGACTCGACTCGCTCCTGGCCGAGTGCTACGACGAGCCCGAGCGCACCGTCGTCGGCGCCGAGATCCTGCACGCCATCATCGGCCACCGCCGACGGGGTGAGCCCTACACTGTCGAGGCTGGCGTAGTGCGCGTCGCGGACGCGCTCGACATGGCCGAGGGCCGCTCGCGAATTCCGGTCGAGGGCGGCCAGTATGGAATCCACGCCCTCTCGGCGGCCGCGATCGACAAGGTCCGGATCGAGGCCGGGGAGGAGCGCCCCGTCAAGATCGAGATCGAAATGAACAACTCGGCCGGGATCTTCCAGGTGGACGACCTGCTCGCCACGAAGCTGCGCGGCACCCCGCTCGAGGGCCACGTCGAGGTTGTCGCCGAGGTGGCGGGGGAGACCGAGAAGCGCCTGTTGCCCTCGTTCCGCCTCTAGACCCCGGCGCCCTCGCCGCCGCGGCCCTCGCCGGCGGCGAAGCGGGCGGCACCCTTGACGCCCACGCCGCTGGTCGCGCCGCCGATCTCGGCCTCGCGGGCCAGGCCCTCCTCCAGCGACAGCGAGAAGCCCTCCAGCGCCGAGCGCCGGTCGGCGAGCATCGTCTCCTGCGGGAACTGCGCGATGCCCTCGGCCATCTCCAGCGCGCGGTCGAGGTGCTTCCCCGGGGCGACGATCTCGGTGAGCAGTCCCATGGCGAGCGCCTCGTCGGCCTCGACGATCCGCCCGGTGATGATCATGTCGAGCGCTCGGCCCATACCCACCACGCGCGGGAGTCGCTGAGTGCCGCCGTCGATCAGGGGGACGCCCCAGCGGCGCTCGGGGAAGCCGAGCTTCGCGGTCTCGGTCCCGATCCGCAGGTCGCACCAGAGCGCGAGCTCCAACCCGCCCGCGAGGGCGTAGCCGGAAATGGCGGCGATCGTCGGCTTCGGCGAGGTGATCCGGCTGAAGCCGAGCGGGCCGTGGGGTCGCGGCTTGAGCCACTGCTCGGCGATGTCCTGGTCGTTCATCGCCGCGGCGACCGACTTGAGGTCCGCGCCGGCGCAGAAGGCCTGCTCGCCGGCCCCGGTCAGGATCAGGACACGGGCCTCGTCGTCACCCTCGAACTCGCGATAGGCCTCGAGCAGTTGGTCCGCGGTCGCCGGATCGACCGCGTTGCGT
The DNA here is from genome assembly GCA_963744105.1 of uncultured Solirubrobacterales bacterium. Lineage (GTDB taxonomy): Bacteria > Actinomycetota > Thermoleophilia > Solirubrobacterales > 70-9 > DASUPK01. The sequence continues at coordinate 450,379 of CAVUSJ010000002.1, forward strand.
CGCTCGGGACGGTCGATGGTGAGCACCCCGGCGGCGCCCCGCCGCTCATAGGTGACCTCGGGCATGGCGGCAGCCTAACCCGGCGTGGATTGCGGCCACTGCCTGAGGTAGGGCAGCGGGTCGACCGGCTTGGTGTCGGCGCCGAGCGAGGCCTTGCCGATCCGCACCTCGAAGTGGAGGTGGGGCCCATCGCAGCTCCCCGTGCAACCGAGCTGACCCACGACCTGGCCCGAGTGCACCTTGTCGCCGAGCATCACGGGTGAGGGCTTCAGCATGTGCATGTAGACGAAGCTGTGGTTGTCGGGCGGGCTGTAGATGACGACGTAGTTGCCGCGGCCGCCGTCGTCGGGGTCACTGGTCTTGCCCCGGTCGACCACGATGCCGTCGTGGACGGCGACCTCCGGCGTCCCCGTCTTGGCGAAGACGTCCTGGCCCTCGTGGATGTGGCCGTAGCGCGGTGCGCCGAAGCGGGCGATCTTGTCGCCGAAGTCGTGCGGGCCGAGGATCGGGAAGACGTATCCGCGGACGAGAGCGGTCGGGGTGCCGGGGTCGATGCCGAAGATCGAGGCGCTGTTGGCGAGCGACGTGTTGCCGGCCCCCTGATCGAGACCGGGGAGGGGCAGCCCGAGCGCCGAGCCCAGCGCGCCTCCGGCGGCCAGCGCGATGGTGATCCAGAGCCCCGCCTTTGCAGTCGGCCAGAAGAGCCCGTGGCGGCGGGCCGCAGCCCGAGTCCGGTTCTCGGCCGCCCGGGCGCGCTTCCGGACGGGCCCCTGAACGCCGGGATCGATCCGAGCCGCCGGCCGCTTTGGCTGAGGCGGCCGCGGCCGGGCCGTCCTGCGCCGGGGCCGCAGCGCCTCCCGGTCCCGGCGAAGCTTCTCGGCCCGCTCGCGTCGCCGCCGCTCCCGGTGCTCTCGCTCGACGCGCTGCCGCTCCGCCCGCTCCCGCTCGATCCTGGCGCGCCGCTCCCGCTCGACCCGCTCCCGTTCGAGACGCTCGCGCTCCAGCCTCTCGGCCATGGACTCGCGCCGCCGGAGCGGAATCACCTCGGCCTGGGCCGGGCTTGAAGCCCCTGGGGGGCGCCTTAGGTAGCCGGGATCGAAGCTGCCGTCCCCGTCGTCACCCGACTGCGGGTGCGATCGCGCATCGACTAGTCCGTCGTCACGGGCCGGCCCCATACAGAGCCGGGGCTAACGACTTCCGAGTCGTTCGAGGTCCTTCGTCCGCCTCTCCTTGCGGTTTTCGAGGCGCATCTGGATCAAGGAGAGGACCGTGACGAAGATTGCGAAGAAGGCGATCAGCCCGAAGGCGAAGTAGGTGACGACCTTGTCGTTGGTGCGCCCGTAGGTGCCGACGCCGTCGGCCGCCATGGCGGTGGGGGCGAAGGCCAGGAGCGACAGCACCGCGACGACCGCTGGCAGCACGCGACGAGACAGATTGCCCAAACGCATCCCGGGCAATCTAACGCACGCTCCCGACTAAGAACCCGTTTACGCGAGATTGGGACCGAGTCGCCTAGGATGCCCGCTTCCCGGCTTCGGCCGGCCCCCTCGGCATGGACCCGATCTCCTACTTCCAGGCAATCGTTCTCGGCCTGCTCCAGGGCGTCTCCGAGCTCTTCCCGATCTCAAGCCTCGGCCACAGCGTCGTGCTCCCGCGCATCTTCGGCTGGAACATCCATCAGAACGACGACTACTTCCTGAGCTTCCTGGTGGCCACGCACTGCGCGACCGCGATCGTCCTGTTCTTCTTCTTCCTCAAGGACTGGGTCCGGATCATCAAGGGGCTTGGACGCTCGCTCCGCGACCGCTACATCGCGCCCGATGACACGGACGCGAAGCTCGGCTGGCTGCTCGTCATCGGCACGATCCCCGCCGGCCTGCTGGGTCTGCTGCTCGAGCATCCGCTCCGAACCCTGTTCGCCTCGACCCAGACCGCCGCGATCTTCCTGTTCGTCAACGGCCTGATGCTGTTCGGCGCCGAGGCGCTGCGCCGGCGGGCGCCGGTTCGCTCCGAGGAGGGGATCCACTCGGACGAGGTCATTGCCCGCTCCCTCAGCTTCCGGGACGCCGTCGGCATCGGCACCGCGCAGGCGCTCGCCCTGATTCCGGGCCTCTCGCGCTCGGGAGCGAGCATGAGCGGCGGCCTTCTGGCCGGCCTCTCCAACGAGGAGTCGGCCCGCTTCGCGTTCCTGCTGGCCACGCCGATCATCGGGGCCGCCGGGCTCCTGAAGCTGCCAGAGCTGCTCGGCTCCCAGGGCGATCACGTCCGCGGCCAGGCATTGGTCGGGGCCCTGTGCGCTGCCGTGACCGCCTACTTCTCCGTCAAGTTCCTGCTTCGCTTCTTCGAGACCAACCGACTGACGCCGTTCGCCGTCTACTGCTGCGTCGTGGGCGCCGTGCTCACGATTGCCTTCGCCGTCAGCTAAGGAGGAGACGATGACCAAGCGACCTCAATTGATCTGGCCCGCCGTGATCCTCGGGATCGTCTTCCTGGCGGTCGCGATCGTCTACTGGACGACCGACGCGGGCTCGCTGCCCTCGTTCTTCCCGGGCCACGAATCGGGATCGACCCACATCCACTTCAAGCACGGCCTCGCTGCGGCGGTGGTCGCCCTCGGCTGCTTCGTCTTCGCCTGGTTCCAGACCGGCGAGGAGCGCCCGAGGCCTCAGCCGCCGACTTCGTGACCCGGGATCTGCAGTAGCTCATCCCTCGCCTCGTGCTCGACCTGCAGCGTCGAGTGCTCAATGCCGAAGCGCGCGGCGAGCAGGTGCGCGAGGTGGAATCGGGCCTGGTGGCAGTCCGCCTCCGCCTTGACGAGAACGTGCGCCGAGAGGGCCGGGAACCCCGAGGTCACCTCCCAGACGTGCAGGTCGTGGACCTCGATGACGCCGGGCTCCTCGAGCAGCGCGTTCCCGATCTGATTCGGGTCGATTCCCTCGGGCGCCGCCTCGAGGAAGATCCGCCCCGACGCCCGCAGCAGGCCGTAGGAGGAGCGCAGCATCAGCGCGGCGACCAGCAGGGAGGCGATCGCGTCCGCTTGGTCGAATCCGGTGAGCAGGATCACGATCGCGGCGATCGCGGTGCCGACGAAGGCGAACAGGTCCGTGACGATGTGCTGGTAGGAGCCCTCGACGTTGAGGCTCTCGCGATTCGCCTTGGAGAGCGTCCAGCTCGCCACCAGGTTCACGGCCACCCCGAACAGGGCGACCGCGAGCACCAGGCCCGCATGGACGTCGGGCGGCGAGACGAGGCGGTGGATCGCCTCGTAGACGATGAACAAGGCCAGGATCAGGAGGGTGATCCCGTTGGCCTGCGCGGAGAGGATCTCGGCCCGTTTCAAGCCCGAAGGTCATCGATCCCTCGGCCGGGCGCTGGGCCAGGCGAATCGCGACCAGCGAGAATCCGATCGCGCCGGCGTCGGTGAGCATGTGGCCGGCGTCCGAGAGCAGCGCCAGCGAGTGGGCGACGATCCCCACCACGACCTCGACGGCCATCAGGCCGAGGATCAGGGCGAGCGCGATGGCCAGCTTGTCCCGGTCGGCGTTCGCGGAGACCGCGTGCGAGTGGTCGTGGCCGGGGTGGTCGTGGGCCATAGCCGGATTATGGGGGCGGTTGACGGCTTCGCCACAAGGTCGCGGCCACAAGCGGCCACCCCACATAAGTCGCTTCGGGCTGCGCCCTCCGCTCCAAAGTGGAGTGGCCTGGTGGCCGCTAATAAAAAGCGCGCGACCCGGGGCAGGGAGGGGTCGCGCGCGCTGACGAGAGAGGAATCTCGAAAGTGAGCGAGAGTCTCACCGCCGCGGACCCTGCCGGTGTGAAGATCCGGATACGCCAATTTCCGGCATTTCTGCGGCATTTGCTTGTGAAAATCCGGTGAACCTCCCACGGGCCGCGCCGTCCCGCGCCGTGCTCGGACCTACAATCCACTCGACATCTATTCGCCCGGGGTAGGGCGGGTCCGAGAGAGGGGCTCGATGAGCAATCAAGCAGGCATACGGCTGGCTGTCATAGACAAGGACAGCGCGTTCCTCACCGTGCTGGGCAAGCGCCTGGAGGGCGTCGGCTGGGAGCACCGTGTGCTCGCCGGCAGCGTGCCCGTCGAGGACCTCGTGGCCATGAAGCTGAACGCCCTGCTCGTCGACCTCACCGTGCTCGGCCCAGGCGGCTGGGAGTTCCTCGAGAAGGTCTGCGGGGCGATCCCGGGCCTCGGCGTCCTGGTCTGCACCTCGCAGTCGACCGTCGCTCAGAGGGTGAGGGGACTGCGCCTCGGCGCCGACGACTGGATCGGCAAGCCCTCGCACCCTGAGGAGGTCATGGCCCGCATCGAGGCCGTCGTCCGCCGCCGGAAGCGCGCCGCCGCGCGCGAGGACGTCGGCCCGCTCGTCACCGGCGAGCTCGAGATCCGTCCCGACCAGTACCAGGCGTTCGTCAGCGGCCAGAGCATCGGCCTGACCCGTCGCGAGTTCGAGCTGATGCAGCTCCTCGCCGAGGCCCACGGTCAGGTGATCGAGCGCGAGGAGATCTACCAGAAGGTCTGGGGCTACGCGATGGCCCACGGCGACCGCTCGGTGGACGTCTTCGTCCGCAAGCTTCGCCAGAAGCTGCAGCGGCACTCGGCCAACTGGCGCTACATCCACACGCACTTCGGGATCGGGTACCGCTTCGATCCGGAGCTCCTCGGCGGCTCGCCCGAGGCTCCCGCCGGCGTGATCGACCCGGCCGAGGAGACCGCCGAGGATTCGACCGAGCTGACCGAGTTCGCACGCGACGCCGGCTAGCCGGCGAGTTTCACCTGCACTTCACCCCGGATTCACACGATGGCGCAGGACGCGCCGGCCGCCACCTGCGGGGTTGAGCCCATGGGACGGCGCGATCGCGGTCGAGCCTTCACATCGCATTTACCGGAAGTTCACTCGACCGTAACTACTTCGCCGAGCGGAGCGGCAAAGCTCCCACGCCATGGAAGGCGAGAACGGCGCGGCGGCTCCGGTATCGACGATCCCCCTCGCCGGCAGAGACCAGACTCCCGTATACGCGGGCCGGCTCGAGATCAGGCCGGCCGATCACGCCGCGCTGGTGGACGGCCGTCCACTTGTCCTCACGGTGAGGGAGCTGCAGCTCCTCACCGAGCTCGCCCACAACGCTGAGCGGGTGATGACCCGCGAAGAGCTCTACGAGACCGTCTGGGGCCGGTCCTACAAGAAGAGCGACCGCTCCGTTGATGTCTACGTGGGTCGACTGCGTTCGAAGTTGAGCAGGGCGCTGCCGGGACGCCGCTTCATCCACACCCATACCGGCATCGGCTACCGGTTCTCTCCCCAGGCCTGACGTCCTGCAATTTCCCGCAGTCGGGCGGGATTTACATCCTTTTTACAAGTGCGCCACACGAACGTAACAAGCTGCCTTCGACCCGCTGGAAGGGTCCGACACCTCAAACCAATCTGAGGGAGGCGAGCCCGTGAGCCGCCGTCCCTTTTCGAAATGCGAAAAAGGAGCGACTCAATGAACAGGAAGTGGTGGCTCGTCTTCGCCGCCTCGGCCGTGCTGGCGCTGACCGCAGCCGCCTGCGGCTCGAGTGGCGGCGGCAGCTCTTCCGGTGTCTCCGGCGATCTCGCCGGCGCCGGTTCCAGCGCCCAGCAGGCCGCCCAGGAAGCCTGGGTGGCCAAGTTCGAGGATCAGAACTCGGGCGCGACCGTCTCCTACGACCCGATCGGGTCGGGCGGTGGCCGCGATCAGTTCATCGCCGGCGGCAAGACTGCATTTGCCGGCAGCGACTCGCCGTTCGACACCACCGAGTTGCCGAAGGCAGCCGACCGGTGCACGAAGGACGGCGGCGGTCAGCTGATCCAGATCCCGAACTACATCTCGCCGATCGCGATCATCTACAACCTCCAGGGCGTCGACAACCTGCAGCTCAGCCCTGATACGACCGCGAAGATCTTCAAGGGCGAGATCACGACCTGGGACGACCCGGCCATCAAGGCGGACAACCCGGGTGTGAGCCTGCCCAGCACGAAGATCACACCGGTGCACCGCTCGGACGAGTCGGGGACCACGGCCAACTTCACGGACTATCTCCATGGGGCCGCCCCGAGCGTCTGGACGTTCGATCCGGATGGCAACTGGCCGCTGAAGACGGGTGAGTCCGGCGCGCAGACGTCGGGTGTTGTCCAGGCCGTCAAGGCCGGCGACGGCGCGATCGGCTACGCCGACGCGAGCCAGTCCCAGGGTCTGGGCGTCGCCAAAGTCAAGGTCGGCAACACCTATGTGGCGCCGAGCGCCACGGGTGCGACCAACGATTTCGACCAGTCGCAGAAGGATCCGCAGCTCACCAAGGCGCCGTACGTGTTCGCTTACAAGGTCCAGAGGACCCCGACCGACGCGAGCAGCTACCCCGTCCTGCTGGTCTCCTACCTGATGGGCTGCACGAAGTACTCCGACACGAGCACCACCGATCTCGTCAAGGCGTACTTCAGCTACATCGTCAGCGACGAGGGTCAGCAGGTGGCGGCGCAGAACGCGGGCTCGGCCCCGATTCCGCCCGGCATCAAGAAGGAGGATGAGCCCGCGATCAACGCGATCGGCGGCTGATCGGCTAGGTCACAAGCAGACGCGGTTGGGGGCTCTCGTGCACAGCGCGGGAGCCCCCTGACCGTCTCAGTCAGCGAACACTTGGAAGCTCACACCGACACCACCACCCAGGCCGGCCAGATCCTCGCCGCTGCCTCCGGCGGCAAGCGAAGGCCCGGCGACCGGATCTTCTCCAACGCCGCAGTCATCGCCGGCGTTTCGGTGCTTGCACTGTTGGCGGGCGTCGCGATCTTCCTGATCGCGGACTCCATCCCGGCGGTGACGGCGAAGACCGCCGACCTTCCCGACGGCAAGACGCTGGTCGACTACATCGCGCCGCTCGCCTTCGGCACGATCCTGGCCGCGGTGGTCGCCGTCGTCCTTGCGGTCCCGCTGGCGGTCGCCGCGGCCCTCTTCATCAGCCACGTCGCCCCTCGTCGGCTCGCTCTGTCTCTGGCCTACGTCGTCGATCTGCTCGCCGCGATCCCGAGCATCGTCTATGGCCTCTGGGGAATCTTCGTACTCGGGCCGGCGATGGTGCCGATCCTGGACTGGCTGGTCGCACACCTGAGCTGGATTCCGTTCTTCGCGGGTCCGGCCTCGGTGACTGGCAGGACGATGCTCACCGCCGGGCTGGTCCTGGCGCTGATGATTCTTCCGATCGTCTCCGCCGTTTCGCGCGAGGTCTTCTCGCAGACGCCGCGCCGACTCGAGGAGGGGGCCCTGGCATTGGGTGCCACCCGCTGGGAGATGATTCGGATGGCCGTGCTGCCCTTCGGCAAGTCCGCCGTGATCAGCGGCTCGATGCTGGGTCTCGGCCGGGCCCTGGGGGAGACCATGGCCGTGGTGATCATCCTCTCGGCGTCCGGCATCGTCACCTTCAACCTGGTCAGCCAGGAGAACCCCACTCCGATCGCCGCCAACATCGCCCTCAAGTTCCCAGAGTCCTCAGGCGTCGACGTCAACGCGCTGATCGCCTCCGGCCTCGTCCTTTTCGGCATCACGCTGGTGGTCAACATGATCGCCCGCCTGATCATCTCCCGGTCGGAGTCCCAGTGACCGACACCGGGGACCGGCGAGACGAGAATCCGGCGGCCACCTTCGACCCGGCGGAGAGCGTCTCGGCGATCGGCGGTCCCGGGGTCAGCAGCGGCACCCTTCCCGCCTGGTTCCTGCGCGCCGTGGTCGCAGGGTCCGCCCTGGTGGCGCTCGCGATCCTGCTCGCCACGGGTGGCTTAACCATCGTCCTCTTCTTCATCGTCACCGCGGTGATCGCGTTGCCGACCGCCTACATCTGGTCCCTGATCACCGAGGGCCGCCGCCAAGCGATGGACCGGCTGGTGACGTTGGGCATCGTCACGGGCTTCGGCATCGCCGTGCTGCCTCTCTTCTCCGTGCTCTACGAGGTGATTAAGCGCGGGACGGCCCGCTTCGATGGATCGTTCTTCACCGAGGCGCAGCGCGGCGTGATCGGTGCCGGCGGTGGGGCGGAGCACGCGATCGTCGGCACGCTGGTGATCACCGGCGTCGCCACCCTGATCTCCGTGCCGATCGGGATCATGGCCGCCGTTTACCTGAACGAGTACGGGACGGGCCGCCTGCGCAAGGCGCTGACCTTCTTCGTCGACGTGATGACGGGCATCCCGTCGATCGTGGCCGGCCTGTTCGCCTACGCGCTGTTCGCGGCGTTCCTCGGCCCGGGAATCCGCCTCGGGATCATCGGCTCGGTCGCGCTGACCGTCCTCATGATCCCGATCGTGATCCGGTCCGCGGAGGAGATCCTGAAGATCGTCCCTGACCACCTCCGCGAGGCCGCCTATGCGCTCGGGACCCCCAAGTGGAAGGTGGTCACCCGCATCGTGCTGCCGACCGCTCTGGCCGGGCTGGTCACCGGGGTGATGCTGGCCGTCGCGAGGGTGATCGGCGAGACGGCGCCGCTGCTGGTCACCACCGGGGTGATCGACTCGGTCAACACGAATCCACTCAGCGGGCGGATGCAGAACCTCGCCGTCTACGCCTACAGCGAGTACAAGGACCCGGGTGTGGACGTCCAGGCCTCCTACGATAAGGCCTGGGCCGCCGCGCTGACGCTGATCGTGATGGTGATGATCCTCAGCCTGCTGGCTCGCTGGATCTATCGTCGCTTCGGCACCGATCTTCGGGACACCAGATAGCCCACGTGCGTGAGACTTCGAATGCCCAGTGACAGGAGGAAAATGCCCGAGACAGCGGACACGACCAGGGAGAAGCGGAGCGGAAACGTGGCGACAGATCTCGCCCGGGCGGCCAAGAAGGCCGTCACGCGCGGTGGCGATAAGGTCGAGCGCGTGGCCAAGCGCTTCACCGTCAAGGACGTGAACCTCTTCTACGGCGACTTCCAGGCCGTCCAGGACGTCTCGATGACGATCGAGCCGAATCAGGTGACGGCTCTGATCGGCTCCTCTGGCTGCGGGAAGACGACGATGCTCCGGTCGCTCAACCGGATGCACGAGCTCACCCCGGGTGCGCGGGTCGAGGGCGAGGTGTCCCTCGACGACCAGAACATCTACGCGCCCAACGTCGACCCGGTCGAGGTCCGGCGGCTGGTGGGGATGGTTTTCCAGGCGCCCAACCCGTTTCCGACGATGTCGGTCTACGAGAACGCCGCCGCCGGCCTGACACTGAACCAGCGGGGCCTGTCCAAGTCCGAGAAGGATCACGTCGTCGAGAAGTCCCTCCGCGGCGCCCACCTCTGGGAGGAGGTCAAGGACCGACTCGACCGCAAGGGCTCTGCCCTTTCCGGCGGCCAGCAGCAACGTCTCTGCATCGCCCGCGCGATCGCCGTCGAGCCCGAGGTGCTCCTGATGGACGAGCCCTGCTCGGCGCTCGATCCCGTCGCCACACTTGCGGTCGAGGACCTGATCGAGGACCTGAAGAGCCGCTACACGATCGTGATCGTCACCCACAACATGCAGCAGGCGGCCCGTGTCAGCGACGTCACGGCGTTCTTCAACCTCGAGGCGGCCGGCAAGCCGGGGCGCCTGGTCGAGAAGGACGCCACGGACAAGATGTTCACGACGCCCTCCAAAAAGGAGACCGAGGATTACGTCAGCGGGAGGTTCGGCTGATGCCCGAGGCACGCATGCACTACCAGGACCAGCTCGACGAACTGGAGAAGAACTGCCTCAGCGGCCTCGACCTCGTCATCGCCTCCCTCGACCGCACGATGGAGGCGGTGCAGCACCAGGACATGGAGCTCGCCGAGCTGGTGATCGCGGACGACGACCGGATCGACGGCCGCTATCTGGAGGTCCACCAGGAGATCCTTACCATGCTCGCCACCCAGGCTCCGGTGGCCACCGACCTGCGGCTGATCTCGGCGCTGTTGCACGTCATGCACTCGATCGAGCGGATGGGGGACCAGTGCGTGAACATCTCCAAGGTCATCCCGCTGACCGGCCATGACGCCCCGGTCCACGACGAGATGGTCGACCGCATCGTGCTGATGGGCAAGCAGGGCCGCTCGATGCTCTCCCAGGCGAAGAAGGCGTTCGAGGGCCGCGATGTCGAGCTGGCTCGCGACCTTGTCCGCCAGGACGACCTGATCGACAACCTGAACAAGGAGTGCTTTCAGATCGCCGTCCAGGTCGGAGAGGACAAGGACACCCGCGAGTGGGCGATGACGATGATGCTCGTCGCACGAGCGCTCGAGCGGATCGGCGACAACGCCGTCGACATCGGAGAGCAGGTCGCGTTCGTCGTCACCGGGCTCTTCCGCGAGTTCGAGGACGCCTCGCACCCGGGTCAGGCGCCCCTTCCGTCGAGCTAGCCGCCTTCGGCACCAGGTCCAGCAGAGCGACGCGGTGCCTGTTGTCACGGCGTTTACATCGCGTACACCGGATCGCAACATCCCCGGTCCCCCTCCAAGTGAGACTGCCGCGCGTCCGTCCGCCTCAGCGGACTAACGCAACGAAGGAGCCACACAAGTGATCAACACATCTCGATCCGAGCGCGGCTGGCGGGGCAGGCGGCGGATCGCTGTCATCGTCTCAATCGCCGGCGTCCTGGGCATCGCCGCCCTGGGCTCGGCCTCGACCGCGTCGGCGTCGAACGTCGGCAACTGCACAGCGAAGCTGACGAACAAGTCGGTTCTCAAGTGGAGCTGTGACTCGACCGTTCGCGCCTACTCCGTGGCCAGCAACAAGAAGATCAAGAGCTACGGGGCGCCGAACGCGGGCGCTGCCAGCTCGTTCCTGAGCTGCAGTGGTTCGGGTGTCGGGTTCGGCTGCGGCATTCCCGATCGCGCGACTCCGGGCACGCAGCCGCCCGGGACGACCGGGTGGACCGCTCCCGTTCCGCCGTATCCAGGGGCGACCGCGACTCCGCTCACCTGCGGCGGGTACACGCGAATCGCCAGCGGCCCTCCGACCCGGAACGGCGTCGTCGGCCCGCCCTGTACCCAGGTCATTTCGCCCGGCACGGCTGTGACCCAGAAGATCAACCTGGGCAGCAGCGCGTGCAAGTCGGGCAATGATCCGCTCCAGCTGTACCTGCTGGTCGGTGGCGAGCCGCTGGTGACCTCGTTCACCACGGGCGGCGACTCCAGCACCGTGGGCGAGTTCCTCTCCGAGCCGATCCCGGTGAGCCTGAAGGAGCTGAAGAAGTCCTGCTCGAGGGGCGGAGCGAAGAAGAGCGGCGGCGCGACGAGCGCGGCGGGACCGAACAATTTCCCGGTCTCCTGCTCGGGCTCGATCACACCGGCGACGGTGCCGGGCGACCAGAAGCTGTCGTTCAGCTGCGGCCAGACGATCAGGGCCTGGGCGCTCTACAGCAACAAGTCGATCGTCCTGCCCGGCGACGAGCCGCTCGTCTCCGGCACCGCCGGCGGCGGTGCCAACGAGGGTGCCCTCGAGCAGTGCTCCGGGGCGTTCCCCGGTGCCGGCTTCGGCTGCGGCATCGTCGATCGCCAGGCCCAGACGGCGCTCCTGCCGAATGGCCAGGCACTCAGCGGTGGCAACACCGCCGAGCAGACGATCGGGTTCGAGCAGAACCCGTGCCAGCGCAAGGGCCAGGCGAAGTCGAGGGCCTGGCTGGTCGTCATGGGCGAGCCGGTCATCGGCAGCAGCGCCGGCGAGTACACGTCCGCACCACAGCCGATCGGCCTCTCCGGCTTCGGCAAGTGCAAGGGCGGCAAGAAGAAGTAGGCAGCACCGCACCACCGCATCACCTCTCCTGAACGGGGGCCGCGCTCAGCGCGGCCCCCGTTTTCGTTTCGAGCCCTTCGGTACTCGGTAAGTCCTCGGGTTTTTCCCTGCTCCCTCTGAGTTTTACATCGCTGTTACAGGATGGTCACGGTCTAGTCACACCGCCCAGGGCACCCGCGTCGACACTGCCGCCGTCCTCGTTTGAGAGACCGAAAGGAGCATCAGTGTCAAGAAGAGGAATTCGCCTGATGGCGGTCATCGCCGCCCTCTCGCTGTTCGCGGCCGTACCCGCCGCGGCGCAGGCGAAGAAGATCATCACCATCAGCGGATCGACCTCGGTCTTCCCGCTGGAGACCCAGCTCGCCAGGGCTTGGATCAAGACCAAGAAGGGCAAGAAGTACGGCTTCCGGATCCTGCAGGGCGGCTCGAACGTCGGCATCTCGGACGTCTCGAAGGGTCGCGTCTCGATCGGCGCGTCCTCTCGCGACCCCGCAGCCGGCGATCCGGGCGGCCTGGTGTTCACCAAGATCGCGCGTGACGCGATCTGCATGATCACCAACAGCTCCAACCCGCTGGGCAACATCACCTCGGCCACGATCAAGAACATCTTCGTCGGGCCGACGTTCACCAACTGGAGCCAGGTGCCCGGGGCTCCGATCAGTGGCAGCATCGATCCCATCGGCCGCGCCCCGACCTCCGGGACGCACGATGCCTTCAGGAACATCTTCCTGGGCGGCACCAACCAGGGATCGTTTGTCGCCGCCAAGGCCTCGAACGGCCTCGTTCAGCAGGGCGTTCAGAGCGACGATCACGCCATCGGCTACGTCTCTCTGGCGTTCACCAGCGGTGTGCACACCGTCGCCTTCAACGGCGTCGACTGCACCCTGCGGAACGCGGCGTCGTTCCAGTACGGAGGCGTGCGTAGCTTCTACTTCGTTACGCGCGGTGCTCCGGTCGGCGGGGTCAAGAAGTTCATCGGCTGGATCCTTGGCAACTCCAAGGCCAACAAGATCATCGGTTCGGATTGGGTACCGCTGCACTGATGAGACGCCGTTTCGGTCTCCAAAAGGCGGGACCGAGGAACCGCAGCGACCAGCGCGCCGAGCTTTGGCTCGGCGCGCTGGCTTGCGTCGTCCTGGCCCTGATCGCCGGGATGATCGTCTTCGTCTTCGCGAAGGCGTGGCCGTCGTTCTCGCACAACGGCTTCAACTGGTTCAGCCCGTTCGCCGGCGGCGACGTGGACGCCGAGCTGACCAACATCTTCGAGTCCCCGGGCAACCCGAGCCAGTACGTCTACACGATGCACGCGTGGCCGCTGATCTACGCGACCGCGCTGATCACCCTGGGGGCGGTGATCATCGGGACGGCCTTCGCGCTCCTTTCGGCCATGTTCATCGTGGAGTTCGCGCCCGAGGCTCTCCGCAAGGTGCTCGAGCCGGTCGTACGCCTGCTCGCGGCCGTGCCGTCCGTGATCTACGGGCTGATCGGGATTCTGGTCGTCGTCCCGTTCGTGGGCAACCACCTGATCAGCGAAGGCTCCAAGAACTCGGTCGCCGGGGTGGTCAGCCTCAACGGGTTCAGCTGGGGCGTGGGGGTCCTGATCCTCACCGTGATGATCACGCCGATAATGATCGCCATCGTGGTCGACGCCCTGCGCGCCGTGCCCATCAGCTGGCGCGAGGGATCGGTCTCCCTGGGAGTGAACCGCTGGCGGGCGCTCTGGACGGTGAGCGTCAGGGCGGCCCGGCCGGCGATCGTCGCGGCCGCGGTCCTGGCGACCGCCCGCGCGCTCGGTGAGGCGATCATGCTCTCGATGGTCACCGGCTCGGTCGGCTTCAAGCCGAACCCGCTGGACGGCGTCATCTTCTTCATCGAGCCCACCCGGCCCCTGGCGGCCACGATCGTCGACAACGCCGAGGGCCTCTCCGTCGTTCCCTTCGAGCAGACGCTGTACGCCTTCGCCTCGGTGCTGCTGATCTCGGCTGCGTTCCTGTCGTTCGGCGGCTGGTACATCCGACGCCGCCTCCGCCGCTACACGCTCTCGCCGATATGAGCTCGCACGCGACAGGAGGGAGGCGCGTCGCGGACCTGCGGCGACCGAGGCGCCTGCAGGCGCCGAAGCTGCCGCGCCCGAGGCCTCCGCGGCGCGACCGCGGCCTGCTGAAGGACGAGGAGGTCGTCCCGTGGAGCGTGGGCGACCGCATCGGCCTGGCGATGGCGTGGTTCTGCGGGCTGCTGCTCTGCGCGATCGCCGCATCGATCGTGATCTACATGCTGGTCCGGGGGCTGCAGTACGTGAACCTCAGCGCGATCGGCGAGCACCCGATCGTCCAGTCCACGACGTCGATCACGGGGACGAGCGGGGGCTACCTCGACCCCATCGAGGGGACCCTGATCCTGACCACGCTCGGGATCCTGATCGCGCTCCCCATCGGGGTGGCCACCGCGGTCTGGCTGAGCGAGTACGGGCGGCCGGGCTGGTTGGCGCGCGCCGTCGAGTCCGGGGTCGAGATCGTCGCCGGCACCCCGACGATCGTGCTGGCGATCTTCGGGCTGCTCGTCTTCAGCAAGGGGGTCTTCGGCTTCCTGTCCTTCACCGCCCAGGGCGGAGCGGTCTTCGGCCGCTCCTTCTTCATCGCCGGGATCATGATGTCCCTGATCGCGCTGCCGCTTGTGGTGGGCTCGACCCGCGAAGCGCTGCAGTCGATCCCGGCGCACGTGCGGGAAGCCTCCTATGCGCTCGGCAAGGACAAGATCTCGACGATCCGCCGGGTGCTCCTGCCCGCCTCCCGGAGGGGGATCGCGACGGGCGCGACGCTCGGGATGGGACGGATCGCGGGCGACACGGCCATCGTCGTCATCCTGCTCGGCGCGTCGCTGACGCTGCAGCCCTACGGGAGCACGCCGGGCCTCAGCACCCTGCGCGGCACCGGAAGCACCCTGACCAGCTTCGTGTACGCGAACTCGCCCGCCGGCGAGGGGAACTCCCCGACGAAGGCCTACGCCGCCGCATTCGTCCTCCTCGTGATCGTGATCCTCATGAACTTCGTTGTCGACCTCATGTCTCGCCAAAGGAGTGATCCATGGGCCCGCTGAAGAATCCGCCGCCCGTCCGCCGCATCGTGGTGGACGACGACCCGACGATCGTCGAGCCGCCGAAGCGACGCAACGGCGCGGCCCAGACCGTCAAGGACGCCGCCTCCGGACTGCTCAGCGCGCCCCGCAAGCGCGAGGCGAAGCGCGCCAAGGTCCAGGAGCGGATGCGGACGGAGGAGCTCGGGGTCGCCTACGCCGGCAAGCCCGCGGTCAACGGGGTCAGCCTGACGGTCAACCAGGGCGAGGTGCTGGGCCTGATCGGCCCGTCCGGCTGCGGCAAGACCACGCTGCTTCGCTCGCTCAACCGGCTGGTGGACCAGACGCCGACGGCGACCCGCAGCGGGACGATCCTGCTCGACGACGAGGACGTCGACCTGCGGGACGTCACCGAGCTGCGCCGTCAGGTGGGGATGGTCTTCCAGCAGCCCAACCCCTTCCCGATGAGCGTCTTCGACAACGTCGCCTACGGCCTTCGCGAGCGCGGCTCGCGGCGCCCCTCCCGCCCGGCGCTCCGGCCTGCCGTCGAGGAGGCACTCGATCGCGCCGGCCTGCTCGAGGAGGTCAAGGACAACCTCACCCACCCGGCGCTGAGGCTCTCCGGCGGGCAGCAGCAGCGCCTCTGCATCGCGCGCTCGCTCGCGGTCAACCCCGAGGTGCTGCTCCTCGACGAGCCCTGCTCGGCGCTGGATCCGCGCTCGACCTCCCTGATCGAGGACCTGATCATGCAGCTGCGGTCCGAGATCGCGATCGTGATCGTGACCCACAACCTGCAGCAGGCCTATCGCGTGGCCGACCGGGTGGCCTTCATGTACCTCGGTGACCTCGTCGAGTACGGCGACGCAGACCAGGTCTTCGGAGCGCCCAAGGCCAAGCGGACCCGCGAGTACGTCAGCGGAGGGTTCGGTTGAGCCGATGGCGGATCATCGTCCCGGCACTGGCGCTTGCGGCGGGGGTCTCCCTCACCGCCTGCCAGTCGAGCCAGGACAAGGCCAAGGAGATCCAGGCGAGGGCGTCGGCGGCCGCCCCGAAGCCGCTCGTGATCCCGCATCCGAGCAAGGACGTGAAGATCGAGAACACCGCGCTGCTTCACGACCAGAACGGCGACGCGATGGTGGTCGAGCTCAGGAACGAGTCCAACCAGACGCTGGTCAACGTCCCGATCCTGGTGAACGTCAAGGGGGGCAACGGCAAGTCGGTTTACGAAAACAACACTGCGGGCCTCGACTTCGCGCTGAACCATGTCGCATTGATTCAGCCGCACGAAACGTTCTACTGGGTGAACGACCAGGTCACGGGCGAAGGCAAGAGCGCGAAGGTCACGGTGGGCCAGCCCGAGGGCAAGGCCCCCTCCG
This sequence comes from uncultured Solirubrobacterales bacterium, assembly GCA_963744105.1. Lineage (GTDB taxonomy): Bacteria > Actinomycetota > Thermoleophilia > Solirubrobacterales > 70-9 > DASUPK01. The sequence continues at coordinate 466,580 of CAVUSJ010000002.1, forward strand.
GGAAGCTGCCCACGTACTTCACGGTGTCGCCTCCGAGGGCTGGCCACGACTTCTCGGGCGCAAAGGTCAGTGGCACCGTCAAGGCCGAGACGAAGGTCGACCAGGACCACCTGATCCTGTTCGCCGTCGCAAGGCAGGGCGGCCGGATCGTGGCGGCCGGGAGGGGCCAGATCAAGGCCCTCAAGTCGGACGCCCAGCCGGCGAACTACACCATCTACTTCATCGGAAACCCGGTGGGAGCTGACGTGACGATCCAGGCTCCACCGACGGTCCTGAAATAGCTAGGAGGCACAACCACATGGCAAGCACAACGGGCGACAACCAGACCGAGACCCTCGGCCTGCCCGTGGTCGGGCAGGAGGGGGATACATGTGAGCAGTGCGGCTCGGTGCTTGCCACCGACCAGCGCTACTGCCTGAACTGCGGCTGGCGCCGCGGCGAGAGCCGGGTCGACTACGAGCAGCGGCTCAACGGCGGAATCCAGCCGGCGAACGGCGCCGTGTCAGCCAGCTCGGTCGCACAGAACCCTCAGTGGACCCCGGCCTTCGCGATCCTCGCGATCGCGTTGCTCGGCGTGATGCTGCTGCTCGGAGTGCTGATCGGCAAGAAGGGCAACAACAACACGCAGACCGTGGCCGCCCAGGCGGCGCCGACGACCACCGCCGCGTCAACGCCGACCACCGACACCACCGCCACCACGGCGAGCAACAACAAGTCCGGCAAGGGCGGTGGTGCCAGCGCGCCCGGCGCGGGCAACGTCGTCCAGGGCGGCAGCGGCTCCACGGCCGGTATCCAGGCAGCGAACACGGGCGCCTCGGTTCAGCAGAACGCGAAGAGTGGTCCGAACGTGGTCGCCACCCAGGGCAAGCCGGCCGCGCTCGATCCCGGCGGTCAGGCCGGCGGCGGCAGCTCCGCGACCTGCATCGGGTGCTGATCATGGCTCAGGCGAAGAGACCGAAGGTCAAGAAGCCGGGCTTCATGGAGACGCTCAGGCAGTCCGGGCGGCCGCCGCGCGCGATCGCCAAGCCCTCGGGCGTCGGCCCCAGGGGCAAGGGCGGCAAGCGCAGGGCCGTGACGGCGAAGCCCGGGGCGAACGGGGCGTCCGCGATCGGAACCCCGGTCGGACAGCCGGAGCTGCTCAAGCAGCGGGAGGAGCTCTCGCGCCGGTTCGCCGAGCTGCAGTGGGACCTCGGCGGCATGGCCTATGAGATGGCGAGCCGTGACCACTACCGGCTCGACGTGCTCAACAAGCAGGCCGCGAAGCTCCAGGAGGTGGACGCCGAGCTCGGCCAGATCGAGCGACTCTTGAAGCTCGGGACCGCCGGCGCCGCCGGCACCTGTCCGGCCTGCGGCTCCCTGCAGGCGCGCGGCGCGGTCTTCTGCTGGCAGTGCGGCAATGAGCTGCGGCAGGCCGCGCCTTCGAGCGGCGGCTCCAAGCCGAAGGCGTCGCAGACCTGAGCCCGATGGTCGGGGAGGAAGCCAACCTCCGCGGGCCGTGCTCGGGCTGCGGCGCCCAGCTCGCGACGGACCAGCGCTACTGCGTCGAATGCGGCCTGCGGGTCGGGCCTCCCCTTGCTCTGCCATACGCGTTGCCGGCAGCCGGCACCGCGGCGCCGACTGCCGGGTCCGGAGGCCTGCTCTCCGCGCTGCCCGTCCCTGCTCAGACGGTGAGCACCTTTGCGGCCATCGCACTCGGCTTCGGGGTCGTGGTCGGCACCGCGATCAGCCCGAACCTCGCCGGGATCGTCGCGGCGCCCTCGCCGACCGTGGTCGCGCAGGCGCCGCCGCCCGAGACGCCCTCGACGCCGGCCACCGGCGGCGGGACGCCCGTCGTGGTGGTCGCGCCCGCGGCCACCGTCGCCTCGACCAGCCCGACCACCGGCAGCGGTGGCGGCGGTGGCGGAGGCGGAGGCGGCGGCAAGAAGAAGAAGCAGAAGGAGGAGCCGGTGACTTTCGACGGGACGGTCGTCCGGCTCAACCCGGTGGCGCAGAGCTACACGATCGCCTCGAACGGCGGCCTGATCGCGATCCACGCTCAGACATTGCCCGGGGTCGGCGACCAGCTTCACGTTCCCGTTCGCAAACTGAAGAACGGCACCTACGCCGAGCAGGGTTCGCGCAGCCGATCGGGGGGAACCGACACCGCGAGCTTTCTCGGGACCGTCACCTACTGCGCGGATCTGGAGCACCGCAGCACTCCTTGCAGCAGCACGCCACCTGGCTCCGATCACTTCGTCTATTCCGTCTCATCTCCTGGAGCCTCGGTGATGGTCAGCTCGCCGTCCGGCACTCCGCTGCCGGCCATCGGGGCGCAGGTTCAGGTGGGTGTGCACATCGGCAACCCCTTCACTCCCATCGATCCCGTCCCGACGACCGACTTCAGGACCTACGGCGCACCCTGCAGCCCCTCCGGCAGCGAGCAGAACGGCGCGCCGGCTCCTCCGCCCACCACCGGAAGCCTGACCCAGACGTCGCTGAGCGTCAACGGACAGCAGACCTCGGCCCTGATCGAGGGAGTGGTGCAGCAGACCGGCTGCTCCCCGGACGGACTTGTGCTCTCCAGCGACGACATCCGCGAGGCTGGTCGCGACCTTGTGCCACTGAACGTGCCCGCTGGCATCGACCAGTCGAAGTTGACCCGCGGCGAGGCCGTCCAGGTCGACGTCGGCGTGGGAAGCGACGGCAAGCTCACCCTGAAGGGCATCACGAGCGACCAGGGCGCTGCCGGCGCCGACGACGTATCCCAGGGCCAGGGAACCCTGGTCGGCAGCTAAGCGGCCGCCGGAACAGCCGGCGGGGCGACGGCCTCGACGGCGGCCTCATAGATGTGCCTTGCCGACGGGCGCGGCGGGTGGACCTCGAGCAGCAGCGGCGCTGCGGCCTTGCGCGCAAGCAGGGGGGCGAGGCGGTCCCAGGGGACCCTGCCGCGGCCCGGTGGCAGGTGGAGGTCGAGGCGGAGCGGGTCGATCTCGGACGATCCCGGGTCGCCGCGGCGTGCGCCGAAGTTGTCGTGCAGGTGGAAGAGAATGGCGCGGTCGAGCACCGGCTCGATCAGCTCCAGAGGGTCGGTGTGGCGAAGCTGGGCGACGATGTTCGCGTGACCCACGTCGATGCACAGCCCGACCGACGGGGAGGAGATCCGCTTCGCCATGGTCCGCAGGATCAGCGGGGTGAAGGAGAGAGCGTCGGGGCCCGGGTAGACGGGGGCGAGGTTCTCCAGCGCGATGATCACCCCGAGGCGCTCCGCTCGAGTGGCGAGTGCCGACAGCGAGCGGGTCTCGGCCAGCCGGCCGTCCTCGCTCGCCGGCACGTCGGGCAGGTTCGCTGCGTGATAGACGACGTGTGAGGCCTCGACCTCGGCGGCGTAGGAGATCAGCCCGGCGAGGGCGTTGTCCCCGTCTCGCGTGCCGGCGCGCACCGACCCGGGCCCGTGCAGGATCAACCGCAGGTCGGAGGTCGCGAGGGCCTCGGAGAGGGCGGCCGCATGGCGGGTGGCCTCGCGCGGGACCGTCAGCACGGACGGCGGGGGAGAGGGGACCTGGACGTAGCGGAAGCCGGCGGCCTCGATCTCCTTGAGAAGGGGTGCTGCGGGCCACCAGTCGTACGGGACGCTCAGGCCGAGCCGCTCCTTCGGGTCGGTACGGGGCATCGATCCGAAGGTACGTCGGCGTCGCGGAAATCCCGTGAAGAGGCTGTGAATGCAGGCCCGCGTGCGGCGGACCTAGAACTCGCGCCCCAGCCGGTACGCCTCCCGCAGGTACTCCTGTCGCTTCTCGTCAGTGACCGTCGCGGCCGCGTAGAAGTACGCGTGGTGCGCCTCCTTCACGCCGGCCATCTTCAGGCTCCACTCGCAGAGGACCGTATCCATCGCGTCGCGCCAGCCACCGTCGTATTCCTCTTCGGTGAAGAAGGTCGGAGTGAGGATCAGCCCCTTCTCCTGGGTGAGCAGCGGGACCCGTCCGCTGAGATCTCCCTTCCAGCCCTGCGGGGTCAGCGTGTACGCGAAGCCATAGGTGAATACCCGTTCGACCCATCCCTTGATGATCGCCGGCAGTCCCATCCAGAAGACCGGAGCGACGAAGACCAGGCCGTCGGCCTCCGCGACCAGCGCCTGCTGCTCGATCACGTCCTTGGGCTTGCGCTTGCCGAGCTCCTCGATCAGCTCAGCTCGTCCCTTGCCCCGGAGCCAGCGCCTCGCCATCCGGCGGCGAACCGGGCCGCCGGCCATTCCCATAACGACCTCCCGCAGGTCCGCCTCATTCAGCAGTTCATTTGGCAGCGTCGGGTGGATGAACTGGACCGAGTCCTCCAGCCGGAAGACCGGGTCGAATCCGCTCGTCTGCAGATCGTTCAGCGTGTAGACGTGACCCGCATCTTCGAGGCCCCTGGTCAGCTCATCGCGCAGCGCACGGGTGAACGAGTCGGGGTTGTAGTGGGCGTAGACGACGAGGACCTTCATCGCCCAGCCTTCGCTTCGCCCTCGAGCAGCTCCAGGATGCGCTCCGTGTTCTCGCGGATCTCCGTGATGTTGCGGAACATCCACTTGGGCGGGGCGTCATCGGGCATGCGCTCGATCATCTGGGCGAAGTCGAAGTTCTGGCTCGATGCCAAGCGCTTCGCGGCGATTCCCGCGGCGGCGATCAGCCCGCCGGCGATGATCAGCTTCCTCATCCTGATACCTCCTTGGACGGCTCGGGGACACCTCCATCCAACCGCTCATGCGGAAGCAGCGCCTCCGCGGCCTCCTCGGGGCTGATGTCCGGGTAGAGCACGTGGATCACGCCCACGGCGACCAGCCCGCCGGCGAGCTGGGCGACGATGAAGGCCGGCACCGACGCCGGCGCGATCCCCGCGAACGTGTCCGAGAACATCCGCCCGACGGTGATCGCCGGGTTGGCGAAGCTGGTCGAGCTGGTGAAGAAATACGCGGCGCCGATGTAGGCGCCGACGGCGGCGGGGGCGATCGAGCCGCGGCGGGTCCGCGCCAGGGAGAAGATCACCAGCAGGAGGCCGAGCGTGGCCACCACCTCCGCGAGCAGGTGGGCCTCGGACGCCCGGTGCTTGTCGGAGATGCTGATCGCCGCCAGGGCGAACATCCCGTTCGCGACGACCGCGCCCGCGATGCAACCGGCGACCTGGGCTGGGATGTAGGCGAATGCGTCCCGCCAGCGCAGCCCGCCGAAATGCGCGTCCACCAGCGAGACGACCGGGTTGAAGTGGCCTCCGGAGACCGGTCCGAACATGAGGATGATCGTGAAGAGGCCGGCCGCGGTGGCGGCGGCGTTCTCGAAGAGCTGCAGGCCGACGTCGCCGGGCGAGAGGTTCGCGGCCGCGATCCCGGAGCCGATCACGACGGCGGCGAGGAAGGCGGAGCCGAAGAACTCGGCGAACAGCCGGCGGGGGAGGGGCGCGTTGACCATTGGAGTCCCGGTTTGCGTGCCGTCAGGCTGCGACCAGGAGCTTGTCGCCGTATTCACCCGGGAGGCCAGCATCGGCGACCTGGCTTGCGGCGTACTCGGCGTCGTAGTCGAAGCGCTCGATCCGGGCATTGACCCCGCCGCCGGCGGCCTCCAGGATCGCGAAGCCTCCGCGCGGGTCGCCGTCCTTGGGCTTTCCGACTGAGCCGCAGTTGACGAAGAGCGTGTCGCCGTAGGAATGAATCCACGGCTTGTGCGTGTGACCGAAGACCATCACGTCGCAGTCGGCGCCGGCGGCGATCCGTTCGAACGTCTTGGCCGGCTTGTCCTCGAAGAGATACTCGTTGACCTTCCGCGGTGACCCGTGCACCAGCAGGATCCGACTCCCGCCGACCTCGAACCGCAGATCGAACGGCAGCTCCCGCATGAAGTCCTTTGAAGTCCGGTCGGTGTGCTCGAGCGTCCAATTGACCGAGAGTTGGCCGAGGTCGCGATCGTGCTGATTGGGGTACGCGCACATACAGTCCTCCTCATCGCGCCCGATCGCGTAGTCGTAGTTCCCGTAGATCGTCGGGATCCCGCGGTCCTGGATCAGCCTGCAGACCTCGTTGGGCCATGGCCCGTAGCCGACCAGGTCGCCGCCGCAGTAGATCGTCTCTATTCCCAGCTCGTCGATTCGCGCGAGTGCCGCCTCCAGCGCCGGCAGGTTGCCGTGGATGTCGGTGATCACGGCGACCATCGTCTCGCTCACCGTACGGCCTCCGTCTCGGTGACCTTCGACAGGAGCTCCTCGACGCGGTTCTTGATGTCATCCCTGATCTGGCGCACGGTCTCCAGGTCCTTGTCCTCGGGATCCTCCAACTCCCAGTCCTCGTAGCGCTTGCCCGGGTAGATCGGACAGGCGTCTCCGCAGCCCATAGTGATGACGGCATCGGCCGCGCGCACAACGTCATCGGTGAGCGGCTTCGGGAACTCCTTTGAGATGTCGACGCCAACCTCGGCCATGGCCTTGACGGCATTGGGGTTGAGCTGATCCGCGGGCTCAGAGCCGGCCGAGCGAACGTGGACCCGCCCCTCGGCCAGCTTGTCGAGAAGGCCGGCGGCCATCTGACTGCGCCCTGAGTTGTGGACACAAACGAAGAGAACTTCGGGCACGGCTTTGGTCATCTTGCCCTCCGCCTGGGCCAGGGCACGCAGGCGCTCTCGCGCAAACCGCTCGACCATGAGGGGCAGGAACTCCGCGACCCGCGAGTCCGCAAACTCGTCGGTGCTCTCTTCGACGTAGGCGTCGATCGTCTCCCTCGAGAACACGCCGGTGAACTCCTCAGCGAGCAGCTCGACAGAGCGGCGGATGTGGTCTCGCGTTGCGGAGCCAAGTTGAGCTCTCATTCTCTTTCCTCCCTCCTGCGGGTGTGGTTGCTCAATCGTAAATGTTGACAACTGTCTATTCAATAGATATATGTATATAGATGTCCGTCGATCTGGAGATGGTGCCGAAGCAGAAGCGCCCGGCAGGCGAAGTCTGTTGTGAGCCCGTCGTCTACCCCGACATTCAGCGGACTCAGGCGGAGCGCATGGCAAAGGTCTCGAAGGCACTGGGCGACCCAATCCGGATGCAGCTGGTTGACGTGCTGCGAAAGCACGCCGGCAAGGTCTGTGTCTGCGAGCTCGTCCCTCTCTTCGATCTCTCGCAGCCCACGGTTTCACACCATCTGAAGGTCCTGCGCGAGGCCGGCATCGTCGGCTCCGAGCGCCAGGGACTGTGGGCCTACTACTACGTGAACCCCGACTCAATCGAGGAGCTGAGCGCATGGCTGAGCAACTGACCGGCAAGGACGAGATCCGCGAGGCCGTTCGCGAACGCTATGCGGCCGCGGCGAGCTCGGTCGGAGAGGGGCGCGTCGCCTGTTGCACTCCGTCGACGGAGGCCGGGGCAGGCGAATCCTCCTGCGGGTGCGACACCGATGTTTTCGACGCCTGCGGCGGCGACGAGTTCGGCGCCGGTCTGTATCAGGAGGCCGATCGCGAGCAGCTTCCCCAGGAGGCCAAGCTCGCCTCGCTCGGGTGCGGCAACCCGACTGCGGTCGCCGAGCTGCACGAGGGGGAGACGGTGCTCGACCTCGGCTCGGGTGGAGGTATCGACGTCCTCCTCTCAGCCCGTCGCGTCGGCCCCATGGGGAAGGCCTACGGCGTCGACATGACGGACGAGATGCTCGAGCTGGCGAGGCGCAATCAGCGTGAGAGCGGGGTGGAGAACGTCGAGTTCCTGAAGGGAACGATCGAGGAGGTCCCGCTCCCGGACGATTCCGTCGACGTCATGATCTCGAACTGCGTGATCAATCTCTCCGGGGACAAGCCGGCCGTATTTCGCGAGGCGGCTCGGGTGCTGAGACCGGGTGGCCGCTTCGCGGTGAGCGACATCGTCGCCGACGACGGCATGGACGAGGCGACGCGACGGGACATGGCCCAGTGGACCGGATGCATCGCCGGTGCCCTGACAGCGGGTGAGTTCCGCCGCGAGCTCGAGGGCGCGGGGTTCACCGACGTCGAGATTCGCGAGACCCACCGCGTCCACGACCAGGCCGGCTCGGCGCTCATCCGGGCGAGAATGCGGTCGTGAGCACTCCCGAAGCCCTGGCCCTGAAGGACCCCGAGCAGCTCTACCTCGACTGGGAGCACGCCCACTGGGCCGCGCAGGACATCGACCTGAGCCGCGACCCGTCGGACTGGGCCGGGCTCGAGGAGGAGGAGCGGAACCTCCTCTACTTCGCGCTCAGCTCGCTGATGGTCGCCGAGGAGCGGATCTCGACGCAGTTCTGCGGCCTCGTGCTGGCGCAGGACGATGAGGAGGAGGGGAGCTATCTCTCGACCCAGCTCGTCGACGAGGTCCGTCACATGCAGTTCTACGCGCGCTTCCAGGACGAGGTGATCACCGATCCGGGGACGATCGCCGCCCACGTGGCGAGGTCGCGCGAGGTCCTCGGCGCGCCCTTCAAGCAGATCTTCGATGAAGCCCTGGTTCAGGCCCACGATCGCCTGCTGGCCGACCCGGCCGACCATGAGGCGAAGGTCGACTTCGTGACGATCTACCACATGATCCTCGAGGGAACCCTGGGGCTCGTCACCTCGCACTTCCTCCTCGATCTGCTCCGCGAGCGCGAGCTCCTGCCCGGCTTCGTCGACGGCTACTCGCGGATCGCGGCCGACGAGCAGCGCCACATCGCCTACGGGACCTGGTTCCTGCGAGAGGCCGTGACGGCAGATCCCGCGATGGCTGACGTGGTCCGCGCCCGGATCAAGCAGCTGCTGCCGGCCGTCGCCGAGACCGTCTCACCGCCGAGCGAGGGCGCGTTCGACGCTCTCGGCGTCGACGACGGGGCCCTGGCGGAGTTCGGGCTCGGGGCGCTCAACCGCCGCCTGGCGCTCATCGGCGCCCCGCTGGACGGTTAGCCCCGCAAGCTGCGGATTCGTGGGGGGCCATGATCCGGCTGCCCTGAGAGAATCAGTGTCGACATGCTCTGCGGGGCGATCGACATCGGCTCGAACACGACGCGCCTGCTCGTCGCCGAGCCGTCCGAGGGACAGCTCCGCAAGGTGATGGAGCAGCGGGCCTACACCCGCATCGGCAAGGACGCGTCGAAGAACGGCAAGATCACCGCGGAGAAGATCGCCGAGGTCGCCGACGTCGTGGCCACGCAGCGGCGGCTCGCCGAGGAGATGGGCGCCGAGACGGTCAAGACCGTGGCGACGGCCGCGATCCGCGAGGCGAAGAACCGCGACAAGGTCGTGGAGGAGATCGAGGAGATCGCCGGCGTCGAGGTCGACGTGCTCGACGAGGAGGAGGAGGGCCGCTTTGCGTTCATCGGGGCGACCAAGTCCCTCAGCCATCCCGTCGAGGGGAGGGTCGCGGTGGTCGACGTCGGGGGCGGCTCGTCCGAGGTGATCTACGGGACCATGTCCGAAGGGGTCACCGAGGTGAAGTCGTTCAAGATCGGCTCCGGGCTGCTCACGGAGGAGCACCTCGAGTCCGATCCCCCGTCGGCCTCCGAGATCCGCTGCCTGCGCGATCACATCGCGGACTTCTTCGAGAAGGTGGAGCTGGAGCCGCCGGATCAGGCGGTGGCAGTGGGCGGGAGCGCCACCTCGCTGCGAACCCTGGTCGGCGCCGTGCTGGAGTACGAGACCCTGGAGCGCGCGGTCAGGGTGCTGTCCAGCGACGAGATCTACGAGGTCGCCAAGCGCTTCGAGCTCGACTCGCGCCGCGTCAAGCTGCTGCCGGCCGGAGTCCTGCTGCTCGAGAAGTTCTCCGACCTGCTCGGCCAGCCCCTGCAGATCGGAAAGGGCGGCCTGCGGGAGGGGATCATCCTCACGCTGCTCAACGGCAGCGTGAACGGGGACCACGAGAAGCTGGCTGCGTAACAAAGTTGTAAACGGGCCTCGGAAGGCCGAGGTGCTCCGCCGGTAGGTTGTGGGTCGTGGCCAAGGCCAAGGCGATCCCGGACCTGACCTCCGACGTCCCCTACGCGGAGGCCGCCGCCAAGATCGTCACCGTCAGGGGAGAGGAGCTCGCCGAACACGCTCAGGGCGTCCTGGACACCGGCGACATCGAGCGGGTCCACGACATGCGGGTGGCGACGCGGCGCCTGCGCGCGGCGCTGGAGATCTTCGAGCCCTGCTTCCCGGCCAAGGCCTATGGCCAGGCGCTCGGCGAGGTCAAGAAGCTCGCGGATGCCCTCGGAGAGCGGCGAGACCGCGACGTCGCCATCGCGGCTCTCCACGGCTTCAACGACCAGATGGCGGCTCCGGACCGTCGCGGCGTGGTCACCCTGATCGAGCAATTCCGCGCCGAGCAGCAGAAGGCGAACGAGGGGCTGGCGCCGCTGGTCTCCGACGAGAGCGTCAGGGCTCTGCGGGAGAACATGGAGGAGCTGGTCGGGGCGGCTCGGGAGGCGTCGGCATGAAGGCCCGCCCCGTCAAGAAGCTCGACCCCTCGCGGAGCCTGGGGGAGAATGCTGCGCGGATCGTCCAGGTGAGGCTCGACGAGATGATGGACCTCGCGCCGCGGGCCCTTGACGGCAAGAAGAAGGCTCAGCACGACATGCGAATCGCGGCCAAGCGACTGCGCTACGTGCTCGAGGTGACCGGCTTCTGCTTCGGGCGGCCCGCCGACACGGCTAGGCGGCGCGCCCGCGACCTGCAGGACATCCTCGGCGAGATCCACGACTGCGACGTGATGCTGCCCCGCGTCCGTGACCACCTGAAGGAGCTGCAGCACAGCGACGCCAAGGCCGTCAGGGAGCGGGCGGGGCAGGCGCCCGACCTCGATCCCAGGATCGCGGCTCAGGCGCCGCATCGAACCGCCTATCGCGGCCTCGACATGCTCGCCGTCTACCTCGAGGCTCGCCGCGAGCTGCTCACCGACCGGTTCGTCGCCTTCTGGGAGCGCCAGGAGAAGACCGGCACTTGGAAGCGGCTGGAGCGCTCGGTCGACGGCTACCTGCGACGCGCGCGAGAGGCGCGCCACATCGCGAAGGCCGCGGAGCGCGCCCGCCAGGACGCCGAGGCGGCCGCTCGCGCAGCGGCTCAGGCTGAGGCTCAGGCTGAGCAGGCGCGACTCGATCGCGAGCGGGCCAACCGCGAGGCCGAGGCGCAGGCGGATCGCCACGAGCAGATCCAGCGCCGGACCAGCCCGGCGCAGCGCCGGCCGAGCTAGTTGGACGAGCCGCCGTCGATGGGCGGCAGGCGCCTCATCACGATCTCGACGAGCCTGCGAGTCAGCTCGAGCTGATGCTCATACGAGATTCGCGTGATCTCCACCTCGGTTCTGAGCTCGGTCAGATAGTCCGCGCCTTCCGCGATACGCCGGTCTATTCGCTCCAAGCGGCCGTCGATGCGGCGCAGGATGTCTCGCTCGCTTTCCTCGATGTCGGCGAGGGTCAGGGGCCCAAGATCGCTCATCGTGCGATGAACGTTACGGAACGCTCCGGGGATACGGACAAATCGCCGGGGCGCAGGCTAATGCGGGTCCCATCCGCCAAGTGGGCGCTGACGTGTCCCAGGGGCGGCTTGCCCCAGAGGGTCGCCTCGAGCGGGCGGGAGGGGTCCTCCTCTCCGAGGCCGCGGGCGACCTCCTCTCGCGGATAGGTGACGATCAGCGATCCATCGCGGACCCAGAGTGGGATCCGGTCGAGCGGGGCATCGGCGTCGATCCAGCGGCCGCCCTCGAGCGGCTCCCCGGTCCACCAGTCGAGCCACTCCCCCCGCGGCAGGTAGGTGCGACGCTCGGTCGCCCCCTCGTCGAGCACCGGGGCGACCCAGAGCGAGGGGCCGAACATGTAGGCGTCCGGAATCTCCCAGCCCTCCGGGTCCTCGGGGTCGACCAGGCAGAGTGGCCGCATGATCGGCAGCCCGCTGCGGGCGGCGGTCATGGCCGCCGCCCGGATGTAGGGCACGAGGCGCTCGTGCAGCAGAACCGCCTCGCGGTAGTCGTCGAGAACCCGACCGTCGTAGGTCCAGGCCTCCTGCTGGAAGCGGCCGTGTGCCTGCATCAGCGGGGTGAGAGTGCCCAGCTGAGCCCAGCGGACGAGCAGCTCGGGCTCGCAGCGCTCCGCGAGCCGGCGGCCCAGGTATCCGCCGACGTCGTGGGAGAGATTCGAGAAGCCGGTGGCCGCGCAGGTGAGCAGCGAGGTGAGCAGCGCCCGCAGCGACCAGAAGTCCGAGGCCTGGTCCCCGCCCCAGAGCATTCCGGTCGCCTGCTGCCCGGTCCAGCCGGAGCGGCCGAAGACCACGCCGCGGCCCTCGCCATGGACGTCGTCGAGCGCCTGCTGCGTGGTCTCGCGGTAGAGCCGGCCGTACTCCCAGGCCGCCTGAACGCCGAGGCGCCCGTCGGCGAGCTCAGCGTCCGGAGGGAAGTAGTAGCCCTCGCCGTCGTCGGCCTTGACTCCCTCGACGCCCAGCTCGAAGACGTTGCGGGAGAGCTCGCGCCACCAGTCGCGCGCGGCAGCGGAGGTGAAGTCCACGATCGAGCCGGTCCCCATCCACCAGCGGCCGACGTGCGGATCACCGTTCGCGGCCTTGACGTAGTGACCCGCATCGGCGCCTTCGGCGTAGTTCTCCGCCGGCTCGGCGTGGAGGCGCTCGGACTCGGCGTCGGGCGGGCGCTGGCCGTCGACCGACTCGAGATTGACCCAGGGCGTCACCCAGACCACGGTCCGCACGCCGTCCTCGCGCATCCCCCTGACCAGTCCGGGCGCGTCGGGGAACTGGTAGGGGTTGAAGCGCCAGGTGTTGTACTGCGTCTCCCAGGGCGAGTCGATCACGATCGCGTCGAGAGGAAGGTCCGACTTCCGGTAGCCGCGCCAGTCGTCCTCGACGTCGTCCTGGTGCTCGTAGACGTCGCGGCTCTTCCAGTGGCCGTAGGCCCACTCGGGCATCAGGGCGGGTAGACCGGTCTCGCGGAGGAGGGCGCGCAGCCGGGCCGCGGGTGTCGGGCCGGTGAAGACGTGCACGCGCAGAGGGCCGGAGGCAGACCGGACCGAGAGGGACGCGACGTCCCCGGTCAGGTCCGCCTCGACGCCGGGGCCCGAGGTCTCGATCCACGCCGCCCAGCCAGCCGAGGAGAGCAGCCAGGGCACCGGGGCGTAGTCGCCCTGCGGGATGCCACCCTGTTCGAGGAACTCAGGAGGGCAGTCCGGGCCCGTGTAGCGGCGGTCGGCGCCGAGCCGGACGAGGCGGCCCCGCTGGTCGAAGTCCAGGCCGTGCCGCGCTCCGAGCCCGGTGACCCGCTCCCCGTCGAGCAGCGGCCAGCTCACGCCGAGCCGCAGCCAGTCGACCTCGGAGGGGTCGATGCTGATCAGCAGCCGGTCGGGCGCGGGGGTGGAGACCTCGAACTGGTCGTCCGGGAGGGTCACCGGGCCCTCGCGCTCCTCGTGGACGAGCACCCCCTCGGTCAGGGTGATCAGCTGGTCACGGGCGACCCCGCGACAGGCCCATGCACGCAGGCCCGCGAGCAGCCTTGCGGCCACCTCGTCTCCGCTCCACAGCGAGCCTGGCGGGACTCCCCTCTCGGATGCGACGCCCACAGCCGCCCAAGTGTGGCAACGGTGCCGTTCACGACCTCTTTACGTCCGGGACACGACCTCGTAACGGGATTTTCCCTGCATACGGGCACCCTGAGGTCATCAGGAAATCAATGAGAAAGGGTCAACGATGAACCCGATATCGACGAGCCGCGTCGATCTGCACTGCCACTCCACCGCCTCTGAGATCTCGAAGCTCGGGATCCAGCGCAGTCTCGGCCTCCCCGAGTGCGCGACGCCGCCGGAGGAGGTCTACGAGCTCGCCAAGCGGCGGGGCATGGACTTCGTGACGATCACCGATCACGACACGATCGACGGCTGCCTCGAGATCGCGGACCGCGACGACGTCTTCATCTCCGAGGAGCTGACGGTCTGGTTCCGCGGGGAGCCGCAGGCCGTCCACCTGCTCTGCTTCGGGATCACCCCGGACGATCACGCCTGGCTGCAGGAGCACAACCGCGACGTGGAAGCGTGCGCGGAGTACCTGCACTCCAACGAGATCGCCTGCTCCCTGGCACACCCTTTCTACGCGGTCGAGGCGCCCCTCTCTCCGGCGCACAGGCGAAAGCTCGCGCAGCTGTTCCCGGTCTGGGAGACCCGCAACGGCTCCCGCGCGCGCGAGCTCAACATGCCGGCCGCGATCTACATCGAGACGCACGGTGGTACCGGCACCGGCGGCTCGGACGATCACGCCGGCGTGGACATCGGGAGGACGTTCACCGAGACGCCACCCGCGACCACGCCGGAAGAGTTTCTGCGCCACATCCGCCAGGGCCGCGCCGACGCGCGCGGCGAGCAGGGCAGCGCGGCGAAGTGGGCGCACGCGGCAATGGGCCTCGCGACCCGGGCGCTGCTGATCAAGGACGCCACGTCCAACGGGAACGGTGTCCCCGCGGAGCCGAGCGCCGACGCGATCCTCGAGATAGCGGAGCGCGTGATGAGCGAGGGGAATGTGCGCCGCGGCAAGGAGGGGGAGAGATCGGCCCCGAGGACGCTCGCGCGCTGCTCACCGCGTTCACCGAGGCGGTCGGCCTGGAGCCCGGCCGGGCGCTGATCGACTACATGCAGGCCGACCGCTTCAGCCACGCCGAGCTCGAGCGCAAGGCGCGGCGGGTCCACGAGCGGCGGCTCCGCGAGGTGGTGGAGTCGACCGTCGAGAGCGTGCGGAACGGCGGCGCCCATGACCTCGCCGGCACGGCGGTCAACGCGGGCCGGGAGCTCTTCCGGGCGGCGATCCCGGCGGTGCCATATGCACCAGCAGCCGCCTTTTTGGGGAGCGAGAAGGCCAAGCTCATTCCCCGAGAGGGCTCCAAGCGCGTGGCACTGGTCGCCGACGCGATCGGCGGGGTGCACGGCGTCACCCACACGATCGAGCGGATCCGCGAGCTGGGCGTCCCAGGCTACGAGGTCGAGGTGATCGGCACCGACCGCAACGTGGACCGCCGCCTCTCGGCCGTGGCCGAGGTCGAGATCCCCTTCTATGAGGGCCTCGAGATCGGGATGCCGAGCCTCCCGGCGATGGTCGAGGCACTGGCCGAGGGCCACTTCGACGCCGTCCACGTGACCGCCCCGGGGCCCGCGGGCGTGATCGCGGCGCTGATCGCACGGATCATGGAGCTGCCCGTGCTGGGCAGCTGGCACACCGAGCTCGGGGCCTACGCCGGGCTGCGTTCGGCGTCGGCGGACCTCGAGAGGGGCGCCGACATGGCGCTGTCGCTCTTCTACCGCCAGTGCGGCCGCGTGCTCTCGCCGAGCCCCGCCAGCGACGAGTCGCTCGCCCGTCTCGGCATCGAGCGTCACGCAATCGGCCGCTGGGGTCGAGGGGTCGACACCTCCCGGTTCGACCCGGCCCTCCGCGACGCCGACTCCTATCCGGGCGAGATCAAGGCCCTATATGCAGGGAGGCTCACCAAGGAGAAGGGGGTGGAGTTGCTGGCCGACTCCTTCATCCGCGCGCACGACGCCGATCCGAGGCTGCACCTGCTGCTCGCGGGAGGCGGCCCGGAGGAGGAGATGCTCGGTGAGCGGCTCGGCGACCGCGCGACGTTCCTCGGTTGGCTCGGCGGCGACGACCTGCCGCGCGCCTACGCGAGCGCCGATCTCTTCCTCTTCTGCAGCCGGACCGACACGTTCGGCCAGGTCCTGGTCGAGGCGGGAGCAAGCGGTCTGCCGGCGGTGGCGGTGAACGAGGGCGGGCCCTCCTCGATCGTGATCGACGGCGAGACCGGGCGGCTCTGCGACGCCGAACCGGCAATGCTCGCCGCAGCGATCCTGCAACTCGCCGACTCCCCCGCCTGGAGGGCGAAGCTCGGCCGGCAGGCGATGGAGGCGGCCCGGGCGCGCACCTGGGAAGCGGCGATGAACCAGCTGGCCGACGGCTACGACCGGGTCACCGAGCCGGCCGATCGGCCCCGCATCTCTCTCGTCAGAGCGGCATAGAAGACCCTCTAAGGTCCTGGGTGTGACCGACGAGCTCGCCCAGCCCAGCGCCGAGACGACCGGGCCTGCGGTCGGGGGCGGGGGGGCGACGGTCGTGCCGGAGGCGGTGCACACGACGGCCTCGGATCCCGACCTCACCGACTCGTCGCTCTACTTCAACCGCGAGCTCTCCTGGCTCGACTTCAACGACCGGGTCCTGCAGCTCGCCGAGGACCCGCGCATCCCCCTGCTCGAGCGCGTCAACTTCGCCTCGATCTACCAGGACAACCTCGATGAGTTCTTCATGGTGCGCGTCGCCGGCCTGCACGACCTGGTCGAGGGGAAGATCGACAAGCGCGGCGCCGATGGGATGGCGGCGTCGGACGTGATCGCGCTGATCCGCCGGCGTGCGATCGATCTGCGCCTGCGTCTCACCCGCTGCTTCGAGGATGAGATCCAGCCGGCGCTCGCCGAGCACGGCATCCGGCTCATCCGCCTGAGCGCCGCGAACGAGCGCGAGCGCGAGGAGGTCGAGCACCTCTTCCAGAGCCAGGTCTTTCCGGCTCTGACGCCGCTGGTGATCGGCCGCGGTCGGCCGTTCCCCTACATCTCGAACCTGTCCCTCAGCATCGGGGTCCTGCTGCGCAACCCCGAGAAGGACGAGGAGGTGGCGGCCAGGGTGAAGGTGCCGAAGGAGCTGCTGCGCCGCTTCCTGTCCGTCGGGGAGGGAGGCCTCACCTTCGTCCCGCTGGAGGAGGTGATCGCGGCGAACCTCGACGACCTCTTCCCAGGGATGGAGATCGTCCACCACTCGCTCTTCCGCGTCACCCGCGACACCGACTACGACGTCTCCGACGAGGCCGACGACCTGCTGCTCGCCGTTGAGGAAGAGGTGCGCCGCCGCCGCTTCGGCGAGGTGGTGAGGCTCGAGGTCTCTCCCAGACATGGAGCCGCGCCTCCGCGACCAACTGGTCGAGGCGATGGACATCGAGGACCATCAGGTCTATGAACCGCCGGGCCTGCTCGGCATCGACGACCTGGTCGACATCTACTCGATCCAGGGATACCGCGAGCTTCGCTACGGGGCCTGGCAGGGCGTCACGGCCGCGCAGCTCCAGCAGGGCAGCCGCACCCAGCGCGAGGTCGATGTCTTCGGCGCGATGCGCCAGGGCGACATCCTCGTCCACCATCCCTACGACTCCTTCGCAGGCTCGGTCGAGCGCTTCGTCCGCCAGGCGGTCGAGGACCCGAACGTGCTGGCGATCAAGCAGACCGTCTACAGGACCAGCGCCGACTCGCCGCTCGTCCCGGGTCTGATCGAGGCCTCCGAGCGCGGCAAGCAGGCGGTCTGCCTGGTGGAGCTCAAGGCACGCTTCGACGAGAGCGCCAACATCCGCTGGGCGAGGGCGCTGGAGGAGGCCGGCGTCCACGTCGTCTACGGCATCCCCGGCCTGAAGACGCACGTCAAGTGCATCCTGGTCGCCCGCCGCGAAGGCGACGGCGTCCGCAACTACGTCCACATCGGGACCGGCAACTACAACCCGAAGACCGCGCGGATCTACACGGACTTCGGGCTCTTCACCTCGAACCAGGAGATCGGCGACGACATCGCGGAGATGTTCAACTACCTCACCGGGTACGCGCGCCCGAGCGGCTACCGCAAGGTGCTGGTCGCGCCGTTCAACCTGAAGGAGGGGATCGTCGGCGAGATCGAGCGGACGATCGAGGCGCACTCACCGGAGCGGCCGGCGCGGATCCGGATGAAGATGAACTCGCTGCTCGACCCGCCCTGCATCCGGGCGCTCTACCGAGCCTCGCAGGCCGGGGTCGAGGTCGACCTCAACATCCGTGGCATCTGCGCCCTGCGCCCCGGCGTTCAGGGGGTGTCGGAGAACATTCGCGTCGTCTCCGTGGTCGGCCGGTTCCTCGAGCACTCGCGGATCTACTCGTTCGAGCGCCCCGACGAGACCAGGATCCTGATCGGCTCAGCCGACCTGATGCCGCGCAACCTCTACAACCGCGTTGAGCTGGTCACCCCGGTCGAGGACCAGGCCAATCGCGACCAGCTGACCGACTCGCTGGACCGTGCCTTTGCCGACAACACCAACGCCTGGGAGCTGGGCAGCGACGGCGTCTGGTCGCGCCGGACGATGAACGGCAATCCGCCTCGCAGCGTGCAGTCGGAGCTCATGGAGCGCCACGTCCAAAGTGCCGCTGCAGCGGCCGCGGCGGTCAGCGTGTAGCTCGCGCGGTCGCACCGCGGTGCCTCTGGTAGCTTGGCCCTCGGTGCCCCTTCGCTCCCAGACAAGCAGGGATGCGGCGTATTTCGATGCCCTCGCCGAGTCCGGGGCCAACATCCTGCGGGGCGCGAAGCTGCTGGTGCACATGTTCGAAACCTGGCCGGAGGACAGCGGCGTGGCCCGGGACATCCTCAAGGCGGAGCAGGAGGGGGATCGCATCACACAGGAGATCGTTCGCCGGCTGAACGTCGAGCCGCCGAGGAGCCTCGACAGCGCCGACGTCTACGCGCTCGCGACCCAGCTCGACGACATCATCGACGACATCGAGGAGGCCGCCGACTTCATGGGGCTGTTCGCGATCGAGGCCCCGATGGAGCAGGCGCACGTGCTGTCGAACATCCTTGCTCGCTCATGTGAGCAGGTCTCCGGGCTGTTGACTGATCTACGGGGTTTCAAGGATCTCGAGCCCTACTGGGTGGAGATCCACCGTCTCGAGAACGAGGGCGACCGGGTCTGGCGGGAGGCTCTCGCATCGCTGTTCTCAGACGGGATCGACCCGATGGTGGTGATCCGCTGGAAGGACATCTTCGGCCTCCTGGAGCGCGCCATTGATTCGACCGAGACGGCGGCTCACAAGATCGAGGCGATCGCCGTCAAGCACTCGTAGCCGGATCGTGGGCCGCATGCTCGACAGTGGCAGGGAGGAGGCTGAGGAGGAGCGGGCGGATCGCAATCTCCAGGACCTCCTCCAGGAGCTTCGCGTGGCGCTGCCGGGCGTCCAAGTCCTGTTTGCCTTCCTGCTCACGGTCCCGTTCACCCAGCGCTTCAAGGAGCTCACGAACTTTCAGGAGAAGCTCTACTTCGGCGTGCTGATCTGCGTGGCACTCTCGAGCGTCCTGCTGGTCGCGCCCACCGCCGGCCATCGCGTCCTGTTCCGCCGCCAGCAGAAGGAGTTCATCGTCACGATCGCGAACAACCTGGCGCTCGTCGGCTTGTTCCTCCTCGCAATCGCGATGACCGGGGCGCTCGCCCTGATCAGCGACTTCCTCTTCGGGGCGACCACGGCGATCATCACCGCGGTAGTGATGGCAGCGTCCTTCATCGGCTTCTGGTACGCCGGGCCCGTCCTGCGCCGTGCGAACCTGCCGCCCAGGTAGTTGCAGGTCCTGATCTTCAGCGCGTCGATCGGCGAGGGGCATGACCTTCCGGCTCGCGTCCTCGCCCACGGGATCGAGCGGGAGGCGCCGGGCGCCGAGATCGAGATCGTCGACTCACTGGCCGTCGTCGGCTGGCTCACCCGCCGACTCGTCATGGACAGCTCCCGCTTTCACTCCAAGTTGGGGAGTCTGTTGTTCGATCTCTCTTACAGGCTGATCACCGACGTCCGGCCGACGCGCTGGTTCGCGGGACACCTGACCCAGTGGCTGGCCGCAAGGAAGATCCGCCGGGCTGTGCTGGAGAGGAACCCCGACATCGTCGTCTCGACCTATCCCGGCACGACCGAGGTGCTCGGCCACCTGAGGCGCAAGGGGAGGATCGACGCGCCGGTCATCTCGGCGATCACCGACCTGGCGGCCCTGCGCTACTGGGCGCACCCCGGCGTCGACCTCCACCTGATCATTCATCCCGAATCGGCCGAAGAGGTCAGGCAGATCGCTCCCGGAACGGATGTGCGTTGCGTCCGTGGACTCACCGACGAGCGCTTCTACGAGCCGCGGACCCAGCCGGACGCCCGCCGCGAGCTCGGGCTGCCGGCCGATGGCCCCATGGTGATCGTCTCCGGCGGCGGCTGGGCGGTCGGAGACCTGGAGGGAGCAGCGGAGGAGGCCCTGGGCCTACCCGGCTCCACCGTCGTCTGCCTCTGCGGGAGGAATGAGGATCTGCGAGCCGAGCTCGGCGGCCATTTCTCGGGGGAGCCGCGGGTCAGGGTCGAGGGCTTCACCGACCGGATGCCCGACTGGTTCGCCGCCGCCGACGTGCTGGTGCACTCGACGGCCGGGCTGACCGTGCTCGAGGCGATCATGGAGGGCTGCGGCGTGGTCTCCTACGGATGGGGCCGCGGGCACGTTCGCGTGAACAACGCGGCGTATCAGCGCTTCGGCCTGGCCGAGGTCGCCGGCTCACGCGCGGAGCTGGGGGAGGCGCTGGTGCGGGCCCTCGGCTCGAGCGGGAGCCCTGACGAGACCTTTGCCAGGCTGCCCACGGCCGCCTCAGCCGTGATCGGTCTCCTCGGCCTCCCCGACGGCCAGCTGGGCGACGGCGGGCGAGCTCGCGAGCAGGCCGGCGCCTAGCGCGACGGTCACGAGGGCCATTCCCAGCACCGCGCCGCCGAGCGGCGTGTTGCTCCAGCCCTCGCCGCCGACCAGGGGCGCCATGACCACCGGGATGACGATCTGCATGACGAGCACCGTGGGCGCCACCCGGGTGGCGGCGAACTTCTGCAGCGCCGTCGACTCGCTGACCACCCCGACGAGCACAACCGCGGCGACCAGGGCGGCCCAGGCAGCGACCGCGAGGATCGCGCCCTCCGTGGCGTCCTGGGCGACGATCTTGGCTACGAAGGCCGCCATGCCATCGGCGGCGCCGGCGCTCGCCACCAGCAGCAGCATCGGAAAGTCGCGGCGGCCGAGCAGGCCGATCGCGTAGGGCAGGAGCGTCACGACTGCCAGGATCGCCAGGGCGACGACGAGGCCGGCGCTCCGGTCGACCACGCCGGGCTCGCGGGGTGCGGCCCACGCGAACACCCCGACCGAGGCGATGATCAGGATCACCGCGGCAATCTCCCGCGGGCCGACGTGCTCGCCGAGGATCCGGACGCCGAGGAAGAGCAGGAGGAGCAGGCCGAGGGCGAGGGTGGGCTGAACCAGCGTCAGGGGCGCGTGCGCCAGGGCGACGATCTGGATGGGCCAACCGAGCAGCGAGAGCGCCGTCGCCCCGACCCAGAGCGGACGCCCCAGCAGGTGGGTCATCAGCGACGGCCGCAGCGCCCGTTCGGGCGGCGCCCGGCGGGCCTCGATCGCCTGCAGTGCGTAGCCGGTCTCGTAGCAGCACGCTGCCACGAGCGCCAGGGCGAAGCCGAGACCGATATCCCCGCTCATCAGTGGCACCATCCTGCCATCCGCAAGGGACTCCTCATCGGCTCGGCCGCCGCAGCGGCCGCATGGTGGACGCCGGCGCTCGCCCCGGTCGTGCCGGCGGTCGCCGACGCCCTCGGGCTGGCGCGCCGGATCGACGATCCGGTGGGCGTGGCCTTGACGTTCGACGACGGGCCGCACCCCGAGGGGACTCCGGCCGTGCTCGAGGCGCTGGCGGCGCTCGACGCCAAGGCCACCTTCTTCCTCTGCGGCGAGCAGGTCGAGCGCGATCCGTCGCTCGCCGCCGAGATCGTCGCCGCCGGGCACACCGCCGCGCTCCACGGCCACCGGCATCGGAACATGCTGCGGCTCCCACCGCAAGCTTTCGTCGAGGACCTGGAGCGCGGGATCGGCGCTATCGAGGACGCGCTCGGGCTGCGGCCCGAGCTCTACCGCCCGCCGTACGGGATCTTCAGCTATCCGGGGATCGTCGAGGTGCGGGCGCGGGGCCTGCGCTCATTGCTCTGGTCGCGCTGGGGCCATGACTGGCGCGCCGGACGAAGCGGGGCCGAGATCGCGGCGGAGACGACCCGGGACCTGGACGCCGGTGAGGTTCTGCTGCTCCACGACGCCGATCACTACAGCGAGCCGGGCTGCTGGCGCGGCACGGTTGCGGCGCTGCCGATGGTGGTGGAGCGGATCCGCTCGGCCGGGCTCAAGACTGTCTTGGCGTAACCCGCCCCCCGGCTTCGCCATCAGGTCGCGGCCACGAGCGGCCGCCCAACTTAAGTCGCTACGGGCTTCGCCCTCCGCTCCGAAGTGGAGCGGCCTGGTGGCCGCTAGGAGACGGTGTCGGGGGCGGTTTCTTCCGCCTGCCAGCGGACGGCCGCCGTCGCGATCACCAGGGCGATCGCCAGGCCCATGACGCAGAGCGCAATCGTGCCGCGATGGGGCATCCCGAGATTGAAGATGTCGCGCGTCCAGGGGAGCGTTTCCAGAACGAGCCACCCAGCGAAGAGCCAGCCGGCGAACACCCAGCCTCGCGTCGGCCGGCCGCCCGTGCCGATTGGGAGGATGCAGAGGGCGGCGAGGATCGCGATCAGGCAGGTGATCGCCACATAGCCGGACTGGCCCGTCCCGAAGTCGTCGGTGCGGGAAGCCAGAAGCCAGGGAATCAACGTGCCCGCGCCGGAGGCGAGCGCGACCACCCAGCCGCTCAGGAAGGACGGTCTCGGCGCGCTCGGCCACGCGGGCATGTCCCTGATGGTCTTGACCGCCGTCATCACCGGGGCCTCAACCGCCGGCTCCGGCTCGGGCTCGGGCTCGGTGGCGCGCTCGGGCGCGAGCCAGGCGAGGTAGCGGCGGACGCCCTCGCTGAGCGGGGTGGAGGCGCGCCAACCGAGCTCCTCGGCGGCGCGCTCGTTCGAGATCACCGCGCCGCCGAAGTCGCCGTTGCGGCCTGGCGTGTGGACGATCTCGGTGTCGTCGATCAGCTCGGAGACGATGTCCGCCAGCTCGCGGATCGTCACGGTCTCGTCGCCGGCGAGGTTGTAGACGCGGTTCTCGGCGCCATGGTCGAACCCGGCGACGATGCCCTCGGCGAGGTCCTCGACGTAGACGAAGCGACGGGTCTGCAGGCCGTCGCCGGCGATCGTGAGCGGCTCGCCCTTGAGCGCCTTCGAGACGAAGATCGGGATCACGGCCGCGGGGCGGGCGCGCGGGCCGTAGGGGATTCCGAAGCGGAGGATGGTGCAGGGGACCTCGTAGAGCTCCGCGTAGGAGGTGCAGTACATCTCCCCGGCCAGCTTGCTCGCCGTGTAGAGGTGGTCGGGCAGGCCGAGCGGGGCGTCCTCGTCGATCAGGCCGTCGCCGGAGGCGCCGTAGACCCAGATCGTCGAGCCGTAGACGACGCGGGTGCCCGTCGCCTTCGCGGCCTCCAGCACGGCCAGCGTCCCGCGGGAGTTGCACTCCTCCGCCTGGACCGGCTCCTTCGCGACGATGCCGACGTCCGCGTAGGCGGCGAGGTGGACGACCGCATCGCAGTCCTCCATCGCGGCGCTGAGGGTCTCGTGGTCGAAGAGGTCACCGATCACGGTGTCGACCGAGCCCGGCTCGTGGTGCGGGGACTCCTGTAGGTCGTAGATGCGCGGCTCGTGGCCGGCGTCGGCGAGCTTGTCGACGACGTGCGAGCCGATGAACCCCGAGCCGCCGGTGACCAGAACCCTGCTCATGCGGTCTCCTCGACAGAAACCTCGTCGGACTCAAGCGCGGGGGCGTAGTAGAGCGGCACGCACCAATGGTTCTGGGAGACCCAGTCGGTGTTGGGGAGCTCGTCGCCTGTGCCCATGATCCGGTGGCAGGGGTCCTCGTAGACCTTGCCGGTAGAGCGCTCGATCTCCTCGAAGACGATGTACTTGTAGAGGCCGGAGGTCATGCCGTCCGGCAGCTTCAGCCTCGACTCGTAGACCGGGTCCAACTGATGCCGGGCGATCTCGTTCTTGCGGGCGACGATCTCCTCGAGACGCTCGGTCTGCACCAGGCCGATGGCCGCGGTGAACTCGCTCATCCGCAGGTTGAGGCCCTCGACCGTGTGGTCGGGCTTGCCGTAGTTCCGGAAGGCGCGCGCGTGCTCGACGATCTCGTCGCGGTCGGAGACGAGCATTCCGCCCTCACCGGTCGAGACGGTCTTGGTGGCGTAGAAGGAGTAGGCGCCGGCGTCGCCCCAGGACCCCGGCCGCCGGCCGTTCCAGGTCGCGCCGTGGGCGTGCGCGCAGTCCTCGAGCAGGAAGATGTCGTTGGCGCGGCAGTATTCGGCGATCCGGTCCGAGTCGAAGGCGATGTGGCCACCGATGTGGACCAGCACCGCGGCCTTCGGCTTGTGCTGCTCCGCCTTGCGCTCGAAGTCGTCTGCGGACATGCAGAGGTCCTCGCGATTGCAGTCGACGAAGACCGGCTCGCCCCCCGAGTGGATGATCGAGAGGGGGGTGGCCATGAAGGTGTTGGAGGGGCAGAGGACCTTCTCGCCCTTGACGCCAGCGAAGTCCAGCGCCGCGAGGGCCGCGCCCGTCCAGCCGCCGGTGGCGACGGAGCCGAGGCCGTGCAGATCCGCCCAGGCGGTCTCGAAGCGCTCGGTCAGCTCGCCCTCGGACCAGCGCTCGGACAGGACGATCTCGTCCCAGAGCGCATGCAGTCTGGGCAGGTCGCGTCGGTCGAAGCCGATCGCGAATTGGCTGTGGTCGGCGGGGGTCAGGGAGTCGGGTGAGGCGTCGGCAGCTGAGGCACTGCGTACTTCGCAGCGGCCAGGATAGTCAGTCGCGCGGAAGGATGGATCCGGAGAGAACCCGGATGTGAATGGGGTGTTACCGCGCTGGAGCTTGCGCCTTGAGCTCGGCCAGATCCTCCTGGATCTCGCTCAGGAAGGGGGTTTCCGGGTTCAGGTCGTGGAGCTCCTCGACGTCCTCGGTCCAGAGGTCCAGGCGCTCCTGCAGGGTCGTGCCGAGCCGCTCTCCGCAGGCGGGACGGTTCTCGGGTGCGATCTTGAGCCAGTCACGCATATTCGCGACGCGGTCCGCGGCGTAGATGATGACCGGGTCCCCGCCCGAATCGAGAATCGCCCGCCGCAGCGCGCGCTTGCGCTCGCCGTAGCCCTCGATCCCGGGATCCTCGCTGAGGCAGTCGACCAGGGAGGCGACGGCCGGGCCGAAGCGCTCCCGGATCTCGTCCAGCCTGACGTCGGTCTTCTCGACGACGTCGTGCAGGTAGGCCGAGGCGATCAGCGGGCCGTCGTAGCCGGCGTCCGAGAGAAGCTGGGCGACGGCGATCGGATGCTGGACGAACTGCTCTCCGGTCTGCTTGCGGTACTGGCCGAGGTGGACGCGCTTCGCGAAGCGCAGCGCGGAAACGGCCAGATCCGAGTCCGTACTGGGTTTGGGTCTGGTCGACACTTCAGCCATCAAGCGAAACGCTAACGGCGGGTGTAGGGATTCGCAATTGGAGGCGTCCGGATTTCCGCAAATTCGGGCAAAACCAGTTGACAGTTCTTTCACAATGCGGCTTCGTGTGCAAGCTCATTTTTTTGAACCGCCCCTGACCTAGAATCGCCGGCGGTGCCGCAGACCATCCGGAACATCGCGATCATCCTCGCGCTCGCGGCCGCGGTGGACTTCCTTCCCGGCGGAGGCAACGCGGCGGCCGCCGTGCTGACGGCCCTGTCGATGATCTTCCTCGCCGCGATCGCCTGGCTGCTCTACCGCGTCTACAACGAGCAGCAGCTCACCATCGCGAGCCTCTCCGACGGGCGCAAGGCCGGGTTGTTCGGCGCCGTCGGAGCGATTGCGCTGCTGATCGTCGCGTACGACAAGTTCCGATCGTGGGAGGGCGGCATCGTGCTTTGGGTCGCGCTGATGGCGGCATGCCTCGGCGCGATCTTCATGATCTGGCGCTCGACGACGACCTACTCCTGATCCTTCACTGATTCGCGGCGCTCGGCGCGGATCGCGTGACGAGCCGCGGCCTAGCTTCGGCTCGTGGGGCCGATGCTCGAGACCAG
Organism: uncultured Solirubrobacterales bacterium; assembly: GCA_963744105.1. GTDB lineage: Bacteria > Actinomycetota > Thermoleophilia > Solirubrobacterales > 70-9 > DASUPK01. Next base: position 492,356 of record CAVUSJ010000002.1, read on the forward strand.
TGGCGATATGCGGGGGCAGGCATCCGTCGAGTTCGTCGCCGTGCTCCCGGCGCTCGCCGTCTGCCTCGTGATCGCCGCGCAGACCGTGCTGGTCGGCTGGGCGCTCTGGTCCGCGGGCAATGCCGCTCGCGCGGGAGCCCGGGCCGACGAGGTCGGCTCGGATGCGGTGGCCGCTGCCCGGCGCGCGTTGCCGGGCGCGCTTCGGGACGGAGCCGCGATTCGCTCGGGCGACGGGATCAGGGTGAGGGTGCGCGTGCCGGCGATCGTGCCGGGGATCTCGCTGCCCGCAGTCTCCGCCGCGTCGACGCTTCATCCGGATGGCGGGTCGTAGCCGCCGGGCGGGACAGGCCTCGATCGAGCTCGTCGCGGCCCTGCCCGCGCTGGCGCTGGCGGCGGCGCTCGGGCTGCAGCTGCTGCTCGTCGGGTACTCGATGACGATCGCCGACGGCGCCGCCGAGGCGGGCGCGCTGGCGGGCACCGCCGGACGCGACCCGCAGCGGGCGGCGGTGGAGGCGCTGCCGGGGTGGGCCCGCGGACACTCGCATGTGAGCGCAGGCGGGGGGACGGTCACCGTCGAGCTGCGGCCTCCGGCGCCGCTCGCCGCGGTGGCGGACGCCCTCGCGGTCACGTCGGTCGCGTGGTCGCGGTCGCCAAGGGGAGGCGGATGACCCCGGCGATCCTCGTCACCGGCGCCGATCGGGTCGCGAGCCAGGGGCTCGCGGCGGCGGTCGCCGTCGAGGCGGCCGCGCTGACCGGCGCGGGGACTCTTCTCGTGGAGGTGGGGGCGAGGCGGCGGGGCCCGACCCTGATGGCGTCCTCCGGCGCCCGCGAGCTCGAGGCGGCGCTTCGCGCCTCGGGACGCCGGGCCTCGGCGCGCGGGCACGTCTGCCACCTCGCGCTCGGCGAGGACGAGTCGGTCGGCGGGCTTCCGGCGGCTGTGGCGGACTCGCGGGCCGAGCTCGCTGTCGTTCATCTTCCGGGCCGGCTCTGGACGGCGGCTGTGGGGACGGATGGGCTGTCGGCGGCCGGAGGCTGCCTGCTCGTCTCCCTCCCGGCGGAGCGTTCACTCGCGGCGCTGGCCGTCGAAGAGCTGGCCCGGCGCCGTCTGCCCTGCCGCGTGGCGACGCGGCCTCCGGGACAGCTCGCCGCGAGGCGCGCCCTCGCCGGAGCCCGGCCCGGCGGCTGGGTCTCGGAGCTGGCGTCGGGGATCGCGCGCCGGCTCCTCGGCCTCGGGCGTGTGGGCCGGCAGGCGGGCGGTAGTTCGGGCCAGGCGCTGCCCGCGGTGCTCGGCGCCGGGCTCATCCTGATCCTCGCCGCTCTGGCGCTGGCGGCGATCGGCGGCGCGGCGACCGGCCGCGGCAGGGTGCAGCGGGCGGCGGACCTGGCTGCGCTCTCCGCCGTCCGCAGCATGCGCGACGACACGGCGCGGCTGCTGGCTCCCGAGAGGCTTCCGGACGGTGCGGCCAATCCCCGCCACCTCTCCCGCGGCGAGTTCTTCGAGCGAGCGCGGCTGGCCGCCGTCGCGGCGGCCGAAGGCAACAAGGTCGACCCCGCCCGGCTTCGGATCGCCTTTCCCGACGCGACCGCCTATCCGCCGCTGCAGGCCCGCGCCACGGTGGTGGCCGCGATCGATCCGGACCGGCTCCCCGGCGGGGACCGGCTCGGCCACCGGCCGCCGATCCGCGTGGTCGCCTCCGCCGTCGCCGAGGCCTCGGCGCCCGTCTCTTCCTGGACCGGCATGCCCTCCCAGGCGGAGGGCGGCGGGTACTCAGGACCGCTCGCCTACCGGGATGGGGAGGGAATGAGGCCGGACGTCGCGGCGGCGTACGACCGGATGGCCGCCGCGGCACGGAGTGCCGGTCTCGACCTGCTCGTCGTGTCCGGGTTTCGCTCCGACGCGGAGCAGGCCCGGCTCTTCGCGCAGCATCCTGATCCGCGCTGGGTCGCGCCGCCGGGTCACTCGCTCCACCGCTGCGCCACCGAGCTCGACCTCGGGCCCTCGTCCGCCTACGGGTGGCTCGCCGCCAACGCGGGGCGCTTCGGGTTCCTTCGCAGGTACGGATGGGAGGCCTGGCACTTCGGCTACATCGCCGGCCCGCCGCCGTGCTCGCAGGCGGGGAACGCCGTCGGCTCCAACGGATTCCCGGGGGAGGAGGACGGGCTGGCGCGGAGCTCCGGCCTGCCCTCGTTCGTCCCCGCCCGGTTCCACGAGCCGCTGCTGCGCTCGGCGTCCCGCTGGAACGTCTCGCCGGGGCTGCTCGCGGCACAGCTGATGGCGGAGTCCGGTTTCGACCCGAGAGCGGTCTCTCCGGCGGGCGCGCTGGGGATCGCCCAGTTCATGCCCTCGACCGCGCGCTCCTATGGGCTGCGCGACCCCTTCGACCCGGTCGCCGCGATCGACGCGCAGGCGCACCTGATGTCGGACCTGCTGCGCCAGTTCCACTCGGTCCCGCTCGCTCTCGCCGCCTACAACGCCGGTTCGGGCGCCGTCGCCACCTGCCACTGCGTGCCCCCGTATCCGGAGACGCGCGCCTACGTCGCGCGGATCCTGGCGCTGGCGGGAGGGGCGGGAGTGCTGCTGATACCGCCATTGGAAGTGCGATTGGTCCAGTGATCCGGCTTCGCCATCAGGTCGCGGGCACAAGCGGCCGCCCCGCACAAGTCGCTTCGGGCTTCGCCCCAGATGCGAGGGCGCGCGTCAGCGCGACCCGTTCGTCCAAAGCGGCGGTTTGGGCTTATTGCGACAGTCCGGCGGCTTCGAGGGCCTGTGCGCGGTCGGTGAAGGTCCATGCCTCGATGCCTTTCCCGTCTCGCATCTTGATCAGCCACGCCCACTCGGCGTCGATCTCCGTACCGAACTTCTCGCTTCGACCGGTCACCCGGATGACCGCGATCACGCGCTCCGCATCGACATCGATGACGTCGACGGGCTCCGCTCGTTGCTCCTCACTGAAAACCTCTGCCAAACGACCAAGGTAGTCCCGTACTCCTGCATGTCCACGGTAGTCCCCGGGCTCCATCGACTCTTGGGGCGCGTGCCATATGACCTCAGGGTCCAGGTAGGACAGGAGCGCCTCGATTCCGCCCTCATTCCAGGCACGGGAGGCCCGCAATGCAACCTCGACGTTCTCCTCCGACATCGCCCACGCAGTATCTCGCGACTGACGGAATACGCCGGCGTGCCGCACATCGCATGGCCTTAGCTAGGTCTGCGCCCCGTCACGCGACGAGCAAGCCTGGTCACGACTCTGCCCACGGCGCGGAACGGGGCTGATACGGCGCGAGTGATCTGCATGACGCGAGGCTAGTGCCGCCGCTTCAAGCGATTCGTAAGGAAGTGCCGCTTCTCGTCGAATGCGCCTACGGGGTAGGGTCGCCCCTCGAGCGACTACCTACCGACGATCTGGGGGTCCCATGGCATTCGGCATCACTCACAAGTTCCAGGGCGGTACCAAGGAGCAATACGACGCGACGATCGCGGTCGTTCACCCGCCCGGGGGGTTGCCCGAGGGCCAGACTCATCACTTCGCGGGGGAAATGCCGGACGGTTGGATCGTGGTCGCAATTCACGATTCGAAGGAGAGCTGGGAGCGATTTCGCGACGAGACGCTGCTCCCCGGCCTTCAGGAAGTCGGCGAGAAGGGCCTACCGGGTCCCCCAGAGGAAACCACCTTCGAGGTCGAGGTCGAACAGCACGCCTGATTGATTTGCTCGTCCGACCCGGACTCAACAAGCCGTCGCCAATTCATTCAAGTGGGCGGGCGGACTAGGGGTGGCCGCTAGTCAGGGAGTGACTGGATTCGGCTTCTCGGCCGGGACCTTGCCGATCACGTCGAGCGAGTCGCCGCTGTACCGGTAGACGTCGAAGACCCCGGCGGTGGGATCGCCGTGGACGTCCATGTTGATCGGGCCGGAGGCGCCGGTGTAGTCGATGTCCTCGCCGTTCTCGAGTGCCTTGATCGCCTCGGGGAGCTGCTGCCAGGTGAACTGCTCGCCGCCGGGGGCCGTGATGTCGATCAGGTGATCCGCCATCTCCTGGCCGTCGGTCGAGCCGGCGGCGACCGCGGCGAGGTAGCAGAGCACGGTGGCGTCGAACTCCTGCGCCGCGAACGGCGCCATCTCGACGTCATGCGGATCGGCTGCCTTGAACCCCCGGACGAAGGCGGTTGAGGCCGCCGCGTCATCCGGCGTCCCGGGCGCCAGTGCGCGCATGCCGTCGATCACGCCGGGGCCGACCTCCTTAGGCAGGCCGGGGGCGACGAGCTGGTCGCTTCCCCAGGAGGTGCTCGGATCCCAGGACTCGCCGGAGGAGAGCGCGGGGGCGAGCTGGGAAAAGCCGGTGAGGTCGTCGATCAGCAGGGTCGCGTTGCCGGTGCCGGTGGCGATCTGCTGCGCCTGGGCCGACAGGTCCGACGCTCCTGGAGTCAGCTCGACCGGCCCGCCGATCGTGCCGTCCTTGCCCTGCCAGTCGTGGATGAAGTCCTGGCTCAGCGTGTCGCCATACGCGTCGTTGCTGGCGGCGACGCTGACGCTGCGTCCCTGCGCTCCCCCGAGAGCCTCCTCGATCGCCGCAGAGAGGGCGGATCCCTCCACCGACTGGGGCAGCGCCGTGCTGTTGACCAGGTCGTGATCGCTCAGGTCGGCGACGTCGGGCCCAGTGGGTACCGGCGAGATCTCGAGGACCTTGTCCGGGATGGCGACGTCCTGCGCGGTCTGCGCGACCGCGTCGGCCGACCACGGCCCGGTCAGGCAGCTCGCCTGGTCGTCGGCGACCAGCCTTCTGGCCGCCTCCGTCGCGGTCTCCGAGTCGCCTCCCTGGTCCTCCGAGAACGCGCCAATGGTGTGGCCGGCGCCTGTCGCGCGAATCGCACGCCTGATCTGGGCGAGGGCCAGGTTGGATGCCTTCTGGCCGGACTCGCCGAGCGGCTTGGACATCCCGCTGAGCGGCAGCGAGTTCCCGATCACGAGGCTGAGCTGCTTCGAGCCGGGGCCGTTGCCGCCGCCGGCCCCGCCGCAGGCGGCGGGGCCGAGGGCGAGCGCGAGCCCGGCGAAGACCGCCACCGGACGAAGGATGTTGGCCCTGGATCTCAGGCCCGCATTCATAGTGCGAACGGTAGGGTGCGGGCCATGTCGACAGTCGAGGTCCAGGGAATCGAAGGGCTGAAGGCTCTGCAGGGGAAGGAGATCGGCCCGAGCGAGTGGCGGACCGTCACGCAGGAGGACATCGACACCTTCGCGGATCTCACGGGCGACCACCAGTGGATCCACACGGACGTGGAGCGGGCGAAGACCGAGAGCCCGTTCGGGACCACCATCGCCCACGGCAACCTGACCCTCTCACTGATCGACGGCCTGCGGATCGAGCTGCTCAAGTCGACCGGCTTCAAGCTCGGCGTCAACTACGGCTGGAACAAGGTCCGCTTCCCGGCGCCCGTCCCGGCCGGCTCACGCATCCGAGCCACCGCCGAGGTCGTCGAGATCGAGGAGGTCGGCGGTGGCTGGTTCCAGGTCGTGACGCGCTTCAAGGTCGAGGTCGAAGGCTCAGAGAAGCCTGCCTGCGTCGCCGACTCGGTCGGCCGCGCGCTGCCTGAATAGCTCAAGCGGGATACGCATCTCGCGCGGGTGGCGCGGAATCTCATCCGGGGTGAGATGCCTCGATCCCCGGTGAGATTCCGCGACAGGACCCGCGCGCCATGCGGCAGGTCCCGCGCTACTTGACGGTGAGCGTGCCTTCCATGCCGGCATCCCTGTGGCCCGGCACCGTGCAGTAGAAGGTGTAAGTGCCCGGCTGCAGGTCGACGGTCGCGTTCGCGGTGCCCGACGAAACCAGGTCCGTCTGGCCCAGCACCTTGCCGGACGAGTCGGCGACGGCCACGTCGTGCTGAAGGGCTTCCTTGTTGTCGAAGTTGATCGTCACGCTGCCGGCCTTGGCGCTGACGTCCTTCTGGTCGTAGGCCAGGGTGCTGCCACCGGGCGTCGAGATATCGACTGTCGAGCCGCCGCCGGCGCCGCCGCCTCCGCCCGCGGGCGTGGTCGACGCGGGCGTGGAGGCCGCGGTCGTCGAGTTGTTGTTGCTGCTGCCGCCGCAGGCCGCCAGACCGAGCACGGCCAGCGCCGCAACCGCAAGCACTGCTGAAGCCTTCTTCATCCGGGTCACCCTTTCTCTCGTCTCCAGGTTGGCGAACCTTATTACGGTCGCCGTCCCGAGTCGGATTGGTCAGTCTCCCTCGAAGGTGGGCTGCTCGCCGGCGAAGAAGGCCGTCACGCCTCGCTTCAGGTCGTTCGTGCCCATGCTGTCGGCGATGCCGTGGCGCTCCAGCTGCAGGTGGTCGTTGATCGAGTGCTCGATCGACTCGTGCAGCAGGCGCTTGGTCATGCGCACGTAGTACGGCGCCTTCGCCGCGAGCTTCTCGGCCTTCTCCTTCGCGCGCTCGAGCAGCTGGCCGGCCGGGACTACCTCGGTGACGAGGCCGGCCTCGAGCGCCGACTTCGCGTCCAGGTTGGGGTCGTTCAGCGCCAGCTCGAGCGCCTTGGCCGGGCCGACGACGCGTGGCAGGAAGTACGTCATGCCACCGTCGGGCGCGGCGCCGATCCGGCCGTAGGCGATGGCCAGGAAGGCGTCCTCCGAGGCGATCCGGATGTCGGCCGAGAGCGCCAGCGACATTCCCGCGCCGGCGGCCGGCCCGTTGATCGCGGCGATCACGGGGTAGGGAATCCGGCGGATGTCGACGATGGCGTTGTGGAGTGCCTCGGCTCCGCGCCTGACCTCGGACGGCAGGTCCACGCCCTCCTCAGTGACGCCGCGCTTGAACCAGTTGACGTCCCCTCCGGAGCAGAAGGCGCGCCCGGCGCCGGTGATGATCAGCGCCCGGATCGGGGCGCGGTCGGCGAGCCAGGCTGCCGCGGTCACGAGCTCGCCGATCAGCTCGGGGCTCATCGCGTTGAGCGCGTCTGGGCGGTTCAGGGTGAGCGTTCCGATCGGGCCGTCCACCTCGATGTCGAGCGTCTCGAGCTTGGGCGGATCGCTGCCAAGCAGCTGAACACCGGTCTCTGCGGTCTCTGCCATCTCAAATCCTCCTGGGCGCGGGAGCCGGGACCCTACCCTCTCCTTTATGGCGAAGAGCAGCCAGAAGTTGGCCGACCAGCGGAAGGAGCTCCCGGATGCTCCGGGCGTCTACGTGTTCCGCAACCGGGCCGGAGACGCGCTCTACGTCGGCAAGGCGAACTCGATCCGCAAGCGGGTCGCCTCGCACTTCGCGGGCAAGGGCGGCGGGCGCGGCTCAGGCATGGGCGGGACGGCGGAGCTGATCGATCGAACCGACTCGATCGAGTTCCTGGTCACCGAGAACGAGCCGGAGGCGCTGCTCGCCGAGCAGAGCTTCATCAAGCGCTACCGGCCTCGGTTCAACATCCGCCTGCGGGATGACAAGTCCTACCCGTACGTCGGCGTCAGCCTCGACGAGGAGTTCCCCCGCGTCTACTTCACCCGTGAGCGGCACCGGCCGAACCGGGCCTACTTCGGCCCCTTCTCGAGCGCCAAGCGCGTCCGCGAGACACTGGACCTGCTCGGCAAGCTCTTCCAGTACCGGACCTGCGAGGGGCCGGAGCCCGGGCGGCGCTCGGGGGTTCCGTGCCTCGACTACTACATCAAGCGCTGCCAGGCGCCCTGCGTCGGCTATATCGACAAGGAGGAGTACCGGGGCAACATCGAGCGGATCGTCGGCTTCCTCTCGGGCCGCTACAAGGAGATCGCCGGCGACCTCGAGGCGAAGATGGAGGAGGCCTCACAGGCCCAGGACTTCGAGCGCGCGGCGCTCTTCCGCGACCGCCTCAGCGCGGTTCGCTCGATGATGGAGCGCCAGCAGGTCGCCGGCGGATCGCTCGGCAGCGCCGACCTGATCGCGGTGGCGGTCGAAGGCAGCGACGCGAACGCGCAGGTCTTCCAGGTCCGCGATGGCGTGCTCGCCGAACGCCAGGGGTTCTACCTGGCGGGTGAGGACGAGTCGACGGGGGACGATCGCGATCCGGGCGAGGTCGCAGAGACCTTCCTGCTTCAGTACTACGGTGCCGCGCCGGCCGTTCCCGGCCGCGTGGTCGTGGGGCCGGAGCTCAAGGCGCGCACGGGCGTGCTCGCCGAGGCGCTCTCCAGCCAGCGCGACGCACAGGTCGAGGTGCGCGTCGCGTCGCGTGGCGACCTTCGCCGGCTGCGGGAGCTCGCCGAGAAGAACGCCAAGCTGGCGCTCGCCCAGGACAAGCTGCGCCGCGAGCACCGCCGCCAGCAGCGGGTGGAGACACTCTCCTCGCTGCAGGAGGCGCTCGGGCTCGAGCGGGTTCCGGTCCGGATCGAGGGCTTCGACATCTCGAACCTCGGCGAGACCCACACCGTCGCCTCGATGGTCGTCTTCGAGGGCGGCGCGCCGAAGAAGTCGGATTACCGGAAGTTCAACATCCGGGGTGAGTTCGGCGGCAATGGTGGCGGTCCCGATGACTTCGCCGCGATGCAGGAGGTGCTGACCCGGAGGCTCGGCCGCCTGATGCAGCAGGCCGACATCTCGCCGCACGACTCCGATCGCGACGCGAGCTTCGCCGCCCTGCCGGACCTGATCGTGATCGACGGCGGCAGGGGGCAGCTCGCCGCCGGGATGAAGGCGCTGGAGCCGCTCACCGAGCGCGGCGTGTCGGTCATCAGCCTCGCCAAGCGGATCGAGGAGGTGTTCGTGCCGGGGCGGTCGGAGCCGGTCATGCTGGAGAGGGGCTCGGATGCCCTGCGGATCCTGCAGCGGGTCCGCGACGAGGCGCACCGGTTCGCGATCACCCACCACCGAAGCCGCCGGGACAAGGCGATGACGGCGTCGGTCCTCGACGGCGTCCGCGGTGTGGGGCCGGCGCGAAAGCGCGCGCTGCTGCGCCATTTCGGGTCCCCCGACCGCCTGCTCACCGCGAGCCGCGAGGAGCTCGAAGCTGTGCCCGGGGTCCCCGGTAAGCTCGCTCGCGAGATCCACAGGCAACTGCACAGAGCCGGCTGATGGCAAAGGACTCCACCATCAATGGGGACGGCGCTGCGCCCACCGACAAGCGGGTCGAGCTCGTGGTGATCACCGGGTACTCGGGCGCCGGCAAGTCGGAGGCGATCGCCGCCTTCGAGGACGGCGGTTACTTCTGCGTCGACAACCTGCCGCCGAAGATGATCAACGGGCTGGGCGAGCTCTTCCGGCACGAGGGCAGCGGCGTGCAGAAGGCCGCCGTGGTAACTGATGTGCGGGGCGGGGAGTACTTCGACGATCTCCAGGCGGTGCTCGACGATCTGCCCGGCGGCGGCCTCGACCTCAAGCTGGTCTTCCTCGAGGCCGACGAGGAGGCGCTGCTCCACCGCTACAGGGAGACCCGCCGCCGCCACCCCCTGGCGCGCAGCGGTCGCATCGTCGACGGCATCCGGGAGGAGCGCGAGCTGCTCGCCCCCCTGCGCGAGCGGGCCGACGTCGTCATCGACACGACCTCGCTGACCGGCGGGGCCCTGCGCCGGCGGATCGCGACCGAGCTGATCGGCCGGGAGACGCACGAGAACCAGCTCGCCCTCACCATCCTCACCTTCGGGTTTAAGAACGGGCCGCCCTCCGACGCCGACCTCACCCTCGATGTCCGCTTCCTGCCGAACCCGCACTACGTCGACGACCTTCGCCCCCTCACCGGCCTCGACGAGCCTGTACGGCAGTACGTCGAGTCCGGCACGCAGGCCGGCGAGTTCTACGGCCGACTCATGCCGCTGCTCGACTTCCTCCTCCCGGCCTACGTGGCGGAGGGCAAGCAGCACCTGACCATCGCGGTCGGCTGCACCGGAGGCAGGCACCGCTCGGTGACGGTTGCCGATCGAATCGCGCGGGAGCTGGGCAGGCGGGACGACGTCAAGCTGCAGCTCGTGCACCGTGATGTCGAGCTAGCGCCCACCAGTCCGCTGCGCTGAGGAGCGGAGGGCGAAGCCCGCAGCGACTTGTGCTGGGCGGACGCCTGTGGGCGCGACTGATGGCGAAGCCAACCCTAAGATCCTGGCGTGTCTAACCCCGTGATCAGCGTGCAGGGGCTGCGCAAGTCCTACGACGGCTTCGAGGCCGTTCGCGGCATCGATCTGGACGTCGCGGCGGGGGAGATCTTCGCCTTCCTCGGGCCGAACGGCGCCGGCAAGACGACCACGGTCGAGATCCTGGAGGGGTACCGGCCGCGCAGCGCTGGTGAGGTCAGCGTCCTCGGTGTCGACCCTCAGCGGGCGGACCGCGGCTGGCGCAACCGCGTCGGCTTCGTGCTGCAGGAATCGCGCCTGGTGCCCGAGCTGACTCCGCGCGAGGCGGTGGAGCAGTACGCCGGCTACTACGCGCATCCCCGGGACGTGGACGAGACCGTCGCCCTGGTCGGCCTCGGCGAGAAGGCGGACGTGAGGACGTCCAAGCTCTCCGGCGGGCAGCAGAGGCGCCTGGACGTGGCCCTCGCCCTGGTGGGCGACCCCGAGCTCCTCTTCATGGACGAGCCGACGACGGGCTTCGATCCCTCCGCCCGGCGCCAGGCCTGGGGTGTGATCGGCGGTCTCCGCGACCTCGGCAAGACGGTCTTTCTGACCACGCACTACCTGGAGGAGGCGCAGGCGCTCGCCGACCGCGTGGCGATCATCGCGCGCGGGCGCATCGTCGCGACCGGCTCGCCGGAGTCCCTCGTCGACCGCGGTGCGCCCCAGACCGAGATCCGCTTCAGGCTCCCACAGGGCGTCGCCGCGTCCGACCTCCCGGGGGAGCTGCCGGCGGCCGCGCGGATCGACGCGGGGCTGGTGACGATGACGGTCGCCGATCCGGTTCCGGCGCTGCGCGAGCTCACCACCTGGGCGGGGGACCGCGGCGTGGGGCTGCCGGGGCTGAGCGTCGGCTCACCGAGCCTCGAGGACGTCTACCTGCAGCTGACCGAGAGCGCCGACGGAGCGGGTGATGCGGAATGAGCGGCGTCGCGGTCGTCCTCCACCAGTTCCGCTTCGACCAGAAGATCTTCTGGCGCAACCCGGCGGCCGTCTTCTTCACCGCCCTGCTGCCGCTGCTCTTCCTCTTCCTGCTCGCGACGATCTTCAAGAACACGCACATCTCGGGCGTGGACGTCTCGGGCGCGACCTACTACGTCCCCGCGATCCTGACGCTGGCCGTGATCTCCGCGACCACGGTCAAGCTCGCCACCAACCTGCCCACCGAGCGCGAGGCGGGCCAGCTCAAGCGGGTGCGAGGCACGCCCCTCCCCCCGGCCGCCTTCGTCGCCGGCCGGGTGGGCAACTCGCTCGTCATCTCGGTGATCATGGTCGTCCTCGTCAGCGCGATCGGCGCCGTGCTCTACGGCGTGACGATTCCGACGAGCACGCTGCCGGCGATGCTGGTCACGCTGGCGGTCGGGGCCTTCTCGTTCTCGTGCCTGGGCTTTGCCCTCGCGGCGGCGATTCCGACGGCCCAGGCCGCTCCGGCCGTAACCAACGCGACCGTCCTGCCGCTCTACTTCCTGTCGGGTGTCTTCATCCCCCAAGACGAGCTGCCGAATGGCGTCCTCAACTTCGCTGACATCTTCCCGATCCGCCACTTCTTCACCGCGATGTTCACCGCCTGGGACCCGCACACGACCGGGGCCGGGTTCGAGTGGGGGGACCTCGCGGTGGTCGCCGCCTGGGGCCTCGTCGGGCTGCTTGTCGCGGTCCGCTTCTTTCGCTGGGAGCCGAGTCGCTGACGGCGATCCGCCGCTCCCCTGTAATCTGAATCCGCAGGGACCGTCTCGTCTCTCCCTCCCAGCCTGATGCTCAATTACGCAGCCGTAAAGGTCTCCGATCTCGAACGCAGCGGTGCGTTCTACGACTCGATCCTCGCGCCCCTGGGCTGGCGTCGCCAGGAGGCGCCCGCGAACTCGGTCAGCTGGGGCCTGATCAAGGCCGAGTTCTTCATCGAGCTCTCGGACACGCAGCGGCCCGGATACGGCCTGATCTCGTTTCCGGCGAAGAGCATCCCGGCCGTCAAGGCCTCGTTCGAGTCCGGCTCTGCACACGGGGGAGATCCGGTGGCCGAGCCCGGCAGCGCGGCGTCGTTCGGCCGGGGCACCTACTCCTGCCGCCTGACCGACCCCGACGGCTACACGGTCGAGGTCTGCGTGGCGCACGAACGCTGAGTTGATCTCCGTGCTCCGCACGGGGACGGCGCGGTCGGCGGCTCGATAATTTGAGTAGATCAAACCCCGTCTAGGAGGACTTGAAAATGGCAGTGAAGGTGGGCATCAACGGCGTCGGGCGCATCGGCCGGAATCTGATCCGCGCCGCCCATGAGGCGGGGTCTGACCTCGAGTTCATCGGCGTGAACGACCTGGTCGACGCCGAGACCATCGCCCATCTGCTCAAGTACGACTCGATCCTTGGCCGCTACCCCGGGGAGATCGAGGTCTCCGGCGACGGCATCAACATCGACGGCAAGAACGTCCGAGTCTTCAACGAGAAGGATCCGGCCGCGCTGCCGTGGGGCGACCTGGGCGTCGAGGTCGTGATCGAGTCCACCGGCCTGTTCACCGGCCGCGACGACGCCGCCAAGCATCTTGAAGCCGGCGCGAAGAAGGTGATCATCTCCGCCCCCGCCAAGGAGCCGGACATCACCGTCGTCCTCGGTGTGAACTTCGAGTCCGACTACGACCCGGACCAGCACAACATCATCTCGAACGCCTCCTGCACGACCAACTGCCTGGCGCCGGTCGCCAAGGTGCTGAACGACACGGTCGGCATCGAGCGCGGCCTGATGACGACCATCCACGCCTACACGGCCGACCAACGCCTCCAGGACATGCCCCACAAGGACCTGCGTCGCGCCCGCGCCGCCGCGGTCAACCTGATCCCGACCAGCACCGGCGCCGCCAAGGCCGTCGGCCTGGTCCTGCCGGATCTCCAGGGCAAGCTCAGCGGCATGGCCGTCCGCGCGCCCGTGATCACCGGATCGCTCGTCGACCTGACCTGCGACGTCTCCAAGGAGACCAGCGCCGAGGAGATCAACGCGGCGGTGAAGGAAGCGGCCTCATCGGACTCGCTGTCCGGAATCCTCAAGTACACCGAGGACCCGATCGTCTCCACCGACATCGTCACCGACGCACACTCCTCCGTCTTCGACTCCGAGCAGACCCGGGTGGTCGACGGGAAGTTCGTCAAGGTCCTCTCCTGGTACGACAACGAGTGGGGCTACGCCAACCGCTGCGTCGAGCTGGCGGAGAAGGTGCTGCAGCCGGCCGCGGTAAGTGCCTGACGCCGAGGGGTCACGCTCGTTCGGCAAGGCGAGCGTCCGAGACGCTGAGCTCGACGGCAAGCGGGTCCTGCTCCGCGCGGACCTGAACGTCCCGTTGGACGGGGGCGAGGTGGCCGACGACACCCGGATCCGCGCTTCATTGCCGACGATCGAGTTGCTGCGGGAGCGGGGCGCGAGCGTCGTCCTCGTATCGCACCTGGGTCGCCCGAAGGGCCACGACCCCAGCCTGTCGATGGCTCCCGTCGCGAAGCGACTCGGCGAGCTGCTCGGCATCGAGGTGCAGCTCGCCCCGGCGGTCGTCGGCGACGACGTCAAGGCGATGGCCGACGCGCTCGAGCCGGGCGACGTGCTGCTGCTCGAGAACAGCCGCTTCGAGGAGGGGGAGACCAAGAACGACCCGGACCTGGCCAAGGCCCTCGCCGAGCTGGCCGACGTCTACGTGAACGACGCGTTCGGCACCGCTCACCGCGCCCACGCCACGACCGAGGGCGTCGCCCGCCATCTTCCGGGCTATGCCGGCCTGCTGCTGGAGCAGGAGGTCGGGCAGCTCACCGCGGTCCGCGACGACCCGAAGCGGCCGCTGATCGTCGTCCTCGGCGGAGCGAAGGTGACGGACAAGCTCGGTGTGATCGACAAGTTCCTGGGCTTCGCCGAGGAGATCCTGATCGGGGGCGCGATGTGCTTCAGCTTCTTCAAGGCGGAGGGCCGGGACACCGGCAACTCGCTGGTCGAGGAGGAGGGTGTCGAGTCCGCCAAGCGGGTGCTCGCCGAGGCGGAGCAGAGCGAGACGATCCTCGAGCTGCCCGAGGACCTGGTCCTCGGCAAGGAGCTCGACGAGGGGACGGAAACCCGGGATCTCAACGGCGTGGACGTGCCCGAGGGCTGGATGGGCCTCGACGTCGGCAACAACACGGCCGCCAACTTCTCCAAGCGGATCGCCAAGGCCGGGACGGTCTTCTGGAACGGGCCGATGGGCGCCTTCGAGGTGCTCCCCTTCGACGCAGGGACGCGGGCGGTCGCCGAGGCGGTCGCCGCCGCCCCGGGGCACACCGTGGTGGGCGGCGGCGACTCGGTCGCCGCGCTGCAGCGGTTCGGCCTGGCGGATTCCATCGACTGGATCTCGACCGGCGGCGGCGCCTCGCTGGAGCTGGTGGAAGGCCGCGATCTGCCTGGAGTGGAGGCGCTGCGGGATGCCTGAGCGGACTCCGATCCTCGCCGCCAACTGGAAGATGCACAAGACCGTCGAGGAGGCCGAGAGCTTCCTCGAGGACTTCCTGCCGCGCGTGCCCGGCTCCGGGGCGGAGGTGGTGATCTGCCCGGCGTTCCCCTCACTCCAGACCTCGGTCGAGCGCTGCGCCGGGAGCCCGGCGCGCGTCGCCGCCCAGAACATGCACGAGGAGCCCGAGGGAGCATTCACCGGCGAGGTCTCGGCGCCCATGCTCGTCGACCTCGGCGTCGACGGCGTCGTCCTCGGCCACTCCGAGCGTCGTCAGTACTTCGGCGAGACCGATGAGGCCCTGTCGCGCAAGGTCCCGGTCGCGCTGGAAGCGGGCCTGGAGCCGATCCTCTGCGTCGGGGAGAACGAGTCCCAGCGGGACGCCGACGAGACCGAGAGCGTGCTGACACGCCAGATCGAAGCCGACCTTTCGCAGGTGGAGGACGACCGGCTCGGCGCCGTCGTGATCGCGTACGAGCCGGTCTGGGCGATCGGCACCGGCCGCACCGCGACGCCGGAGCAGGCGCAGGAGGCCTGCGCGTTCATCCGTGGCCTGCTTGAGGCCCGATCGAGCGCCGCTGCCGCGGCGATCCGAATCCTCTACGGCGGCTCGGTGAAGCCGGGCAACGCCGCCGAGCTGATCGCGCTCCCGGACGTGGACGGGGCGCTGGTCGGCGGCGCCAGCCTCGACCCGGGCGACTTCGCTGCGATCGTCGACGCCGCGGCCTGATGAGCCCGCTGCCCCAAGGGCCCACCAACCTGCCGGTCCCATCCCTGGCGCTGGTGATCCTCGACGGCTTCGGCCTCGCCCCCGACGGCCCCGGCAATGCGGTGTCCCAGGCGAACACGCCGAACTTCGACGAGCTCTGGTCCACCTATCCGCACACGACGCTTTCCACCTCCGGCCGGGACGTCGGGCTGCCGGACGGCCAGATGGGCAACTCGGAGGTCGGCCACCTCAACCTCGGCGCGGGCGCCGTCGTCAAGCAGGACCTGGCCCGAATCGACGACTCGATCGCCGACGGCAGCTTCTTCGAGAACCCGGCCCTGCGCGCGGCCTGCGGGTTCGCGCGGGAGTCCCGCCGCGGGCGCCTGCACGCGATCGGCCTGATCTCCGACGGTGGGGTCCACTCGGGCTGGGAGCACATCGAGGCCATCATCGAGCTGGCCGGGGAGGAGGGGGTCACCGACCTCGTCGTCCACGCCCTCACCGACGGCCGCGACACCCTCCCGCACAACGGCGCCGGGTACCTCGAGGAGGTCGAGCGCTGGCTGCGGCGGACCGGCCGGGTCGGAACCGTCGGCGGCCGCTACTGGGGCATGGACCGTGACCGCCGCTGGGACCGGACCAAGAAGGCCTACGACGCGATCGTCCACGCGCAGGGACCGCGCGCCGAGACCGCGGTGGGGGCGATCAAGGCTTCCTACGAGCAGGACGTCACCGACGAGTTCATCGAGCCGACGGTGATCGGCGACTACGACGGCGCCGAGGCGGACGAGCCGTTCATCTTCATCAACTTCCGCCCCGACCGGGCCCGCCAGATGACCAGGGCGCTCGGCGAGCCGGACTTCGACGAGTTCGATCGCGGCGGTGCGGACCCGTTCGAGGTGACGACGATGACCGAGTACCACCACGGCTGGCCCTATCCGGTGGCCTTCCCGCCGAAGGAGCCCGCCACCACCCTCGCCCAGGTGATCTCCGAGCAGGGCGACCGCCAGTTGCACGTCGCCGAGACCGAGAAGTACGCGCACGTCACCTACTTCTTCGACGGGGGCAAGGAGGGCGAACTGCCCGGTGAGGAGCAGCTCCTCGCCGACTCCCCGCGCGACGTCCCCACCTACGACCACAAACCCGAGATGAGCGCGGCCGCGGCCGCCGAGCTTTTCACGACCGCCTGGAGAGCCGACGGCTACCGCTTCGGGATCATCAACTTCGCCAACCCGGACATGGTCGGCCACACCGGCGTGATCCCGGCGGCGGTGACGGCCTGCGAGGAGGCGGACCGGCGCCTCGGCGAGGTCGTCTCCGCCGTCCACGAGAAGGGCGGGGCGCTGATCATCACCGCCGACCACGGCAACTGCGAGCAGATGCTGGAGCCCGACGGCTCTCCCAACACCGCCCACTCGACCAACCCGGTCCCTGCGATCGTCACGGCGCCTGGGGTCGAGCTGCGAGAGAGCGGCATCCTCGCCGACGTCGCGCCGACGGCGCTCGACCTGCTGGGCATTCCGCAGCCGGAGGAGATGACCGGCAGCAGCCTGCGCGTCTAGGCGCGCCACCCGGCGCATCCCGCTGGGCCGCTGGTTACGATTTTTCGCAAGGGGGCGGAGTTCGTGCGACGGGCTCAAGGGAGCCGCGAGAGGACCCGATGAGGGAGAACGGTGGAGGCGAACACCACGCATACACCCGGGGCGGCGGGCGGCCGGCTCAACGGCCGGTCGGGTCTGCGAGGACGTCTCGCCGCCCTGGTCGCGTCGCCGCGGCGGAACGGGGTGGAGGCCTCGAACGGGAAGGTCACGGATGAGGCCACGGCGCGCCTCGATCACTACCTCCGCGACTCCAGGGCGCTGGTCTTGCACCATCGCCGCATTTCCGGCGCCCGCAGCGAGATCAACCATCTGATCGTGGGGCCCGCGGGCATCACGGTGGTGGACAGCCGGCGCTACCGGGCCCCCGGGGTCAGGCTTGAATCACGGGCGGCCCGCGCGACGCGGGCTCGTTCCGATCTGGCGAAGCAGGTTCTGGCACAGGTCGAGGAGGTCCGCGAGCTGCTGGCCGGCACTCCCTACGCCCGCATCCCGATCGACGCGGCGCTCGCGCGCGGCAAGGTCGAGGGCCCCCGCGTGCTTCAGGGCCTCAACACGCCCAGGGTGATCGTCTCCGGGATCCGGACCATCGCGGTCGAGGCGAGCCGCGACGGCGAGCTGCCGCCCCAGCGCGTCAAGACCCTGGCGCAGTTCCTGGACGACGCCCTCGAGTAGGTCCGTCCCTAGGCTTGGCCGGTGAGAGTCGACCCGGCCAGGCTCACATTCGAAGTTCAGGCCCGCGACGGCGACGCCCGCGCGGGTGTGATCCGCCTCGCCCACGGAGAGGTCCATACCCCGGCCTTCATCCCGCTGGCGACGAAGGGGAGCGTTCGCGGGCTCTCCTCCGCCGAGGTCGCCGAGCTGGGCTACGAGATGGTTCTCGGCAACACCTTCCACCTGCACCTCTCTCCCGGCGAGGAGCTGATCGCCGAGCGCGGCGGGCTACATCGCTTCATGGGCTGGGACCGCCCGATCATCACCGACTCCGGCGGGTTCCAGGTCTTCTCCCTCGCCCACGGCGGAGTCGCCGACGAGATCAAGGGCCGGCGTGGCAGCACGCCGGGCAGCGCCAAGGTCGACATCTCCGAGGAGGGGGTGGCGTTTCAGTCGCTGCTCGACGGCTCGAGCCGCTTTCTCGGCCCCGAGGAGTCGATGGGCATCCAGGCGGCCCTTGGCTCGGACATCGCGCTGACCTTCGACGAGTGCACGCCGGCCCACGCCGACCGCGACTACACGGCCCGATCGACGGAGCGCACCCATCGCTGGCTGGATCGCTGCCTCGCCTGGCACGAGCGGGAGGGCCCCGTCGACCAGGCCGTCTTCGGCATCGTCCAGGGCGGGGTCCACGAGGACCTGCGCCGTGAGTCCGCCGAGCGCACCGCGGCGGCGGGGATCGACGGGATCGCCATCGGCGGCACGCTCGGGCGCGAGAAGGAGGAGATGCACGGCGTGCTCGGCTTCACCGTACCCCTCCTGCCCGGCGAGGCTCCCCGGCACCTGCTCGGCATCGGCGAGGTCGACGACCTGCTGGTCGGCATCGGGATGGGCATCGACCTGTTCGACTGCGCGATCCCGACGCGCCTCGCGAGGCACGGCACGGCCCTCGCACCAGAACCGGGGAACCGCTTCCGCATCGACCTGACCAAGGCCGCCTATGCGGATGACGACTCGGCCGTGGTCGAAGGCTGCGCTTGCGAGGCATGCACGCGGCACACCCGCGCCTACCTGCACTACCTCGCGCGCAACAAGGACCTGACGGGGACCCGGCTGCTCACCCTCCACAACCTGACCTATATGCGGTCCGTCGTCTCGGGTGCGAGGGAGGCGATCGAGGCAGGGGAATACGAGGCGTTCTCCCGTGCCGTTCTCGGCGGATCCGTCCCTTGGACGGCCGTTGGGGAACTGCGACATTGAGCTCTCCCGACTTCATCACCGACCGGATGGGGCTTTTCACGCGCAAGCTCAGGCCGAAGCCGTCGTGGTTCGCCTTTGCCCGCGCCGCCGGGGGGACTCCCTAGTCTCTCCCAGATGAAGGGCGTCGTCGCTCACAGGCCCGCCTGCCGCCACTGCGGCGCGACCCTCGAGCACTCCCTCTCGAAGTGCCCGAAGTGCGGCCGGCGCTCGCTGCTGTCCCTGCTTCTCCCGCGAGGCCGGCGAAGCTAGAGCGGCCTGGTGGCCACTACTTGGTGTTGTCGTCGACGACCTGCTTGAGGGCGTCGATCTGGTCGTTCACGTTCTGCTTGACGACCTGATCCAGGTTGATCTTCCCTCCGCCGCCGCTCGAGGCCAGCACGACGACCGCCGCGACCACGGCGGCGAGCAGCAGGATCGCGATCAGGGCGAGGAGGTTGCGTGCGACCTGCGGCGCGCGCCTGCGGCGGGGCGGCTGGGCCGGGGCCTGACGCTGCCGCGGCTGCACCGGCCGGCGCTGGCGTTGCGTGCGGGTGCGCGGCATGTGCCGGGTGGACGCGGTCGGCGCATCGCCGCCGAGCACGCGGGTCTGGGCGGTGCGCGCCGGGGACTCGCCGGTGAGCCCGCGCCGCAGCGCGTCGGCCAGCTCGCCGGCCGCCGCGAAGCGCCTTGACGGATCGGACTCGAGCGCGACCAGGACGGCGTCGCCGACCGCCTCCGGCACCGCCTCGCTGTAGGAGCTGGGGTGGAGGGGCTGCTCGGACTGCTGGCGGACCGCCAGCTCGGCGAGCGAGGCGCCCTCGTAGGGCAGCCGGCCGGTGAGGAACTGGTAGAGCACGACGCCGAGCGAGTAGACGTCCGAGGAGGGATTCGCCTCCTCGCCGCGGGCCTGCTCGGGTGGGAGGTAGGCGGCCGTGCCTACGACGGAGCCGACCTGCGTGATCCGGGTCTGCTCGCTCGCCCGCGCGATGCCGAAGTCCGCGAGCTTCACGGTCATGTCGCCGCCGCCGGCGGGGCCGCCGATGATCATCAGGTTCCCGGGCTTGACGTCGCGGTGGATGATCCCGTGCCGGTGGGCGTAGTCGAGGCCGGCACAGGCCTGCACGCCGATCTCGACGGCGGTCTCCGGGTCGAGCTTGCCCTCCGACTGGAGCAGCTGCGCGCCGGAGCGGCCCCGGACGTACTCCATGACGATGTAGTACTGGCCGCCGTCGTTGCCGGTGTCGTAGACCTGCACGATGTTGGGGTGGACGAGCTTCGCGACCGCGAGGGCCTCCCGGCGGAAGCGGGCGACGAAGCGATCGTCGTCCGAGAGGTGCTCGGCGAGGATCTTCACGGCGACCGTCCGCTCGAGGATCGTGTCGGTCGCGCGGAACACCGTGGACATTCCGCCCGAGCCCAGGCGGTCCTCGATCCGGTAACGGTCGGAGATCAGCTCACCCTTGGGGCTGCGCGGGCTCATTGTCCGGGTCCGATCCCGCCCGAATTGCCGCCGATCGTGGTCCCCTGCGTCGAGGTGTTCGTCGTCGTGGTCGGCTGGGTCTGGGTGGGCGTCGTGGTCGTGGGTCGAGTCTTCGTCGTCGTGGTGGTCGACTGCGTCGTGGACGGCGTGCTGGTGGTCGTCTGCGACGTGGTGGTCCGGCCCTGGCACTGAGACGGGTCGGCGAGCAGGATCTTGAGCTGGTTGGCCCCGTTCAGGAGGGCGGTCTTGACGTCCCCGTTCACGGACGAGGGAAGCTGCTGGACGTCGGCGATCAGGTCGTCGGTCTTGGTCCCGGCCACCAGGCAGCTGCCGACCCTGACGTTCGCCTGGATCTCGTCGATCTTGGAGCTGAGGACGGCGGCCTCCTGCGCGCTCAGCGAAGGGTCTGGGCCGCTGCTCCCTCCGCAGCCCGAAACGCCCGCGGCGGCGGCCGCCAGGAAGAGCGCAAGCAGTATCGGCCGGAGCAGCTTCGGCATCGCGGCGATACTAGCCGGGGCGCTTGAAACTCCAATTCTCGTGCGGGGCCGCGGCATCATTGGCCCACGTAGAGGCGATCTGCGAGCAATTCGGGCAATCCGGCCTCCCTGATCGCCTCCGCCGCCGTGTCGATGTCGTACTGGACGCGGTGATATGTGGCCTTCCACTCGTCGGTGTCGAGCTCGAGCCAGGCCGCGCGCGGATCGCCGTCCCGCGGCTGCCCGACGCTGCCCGGGTTGAGCAGCCAGCGATGCTCCGAGATGTCCATCTCCCTGCCGTCCTCCGCCTGACCGCCACCGTCGGCGCCCGGCGGCCCGTCGCTGTCGGAGAACCAGAGTGCGACGTGCGAGTGGCCGATGAAGCTCACTCGGGCTGACTGCTCCTTGATGCACTCCCGCGCCTGATCGACCGCCAGGACGTACTCCCAGATGGGATCGCGGGGGGAGGCGTGGTAGAGGCCGACCTCGTGCTCGGTGTTCTCGGGCTTCAGCGTCTTGAGGAACTCGATCGTCGACTCGCTCGACTTGGCGCGCGTCCACTCCACGGCGGCCGCCGCGGAGGCGGAGAACACCTCGGTGCTGATCTCCCCGGTCACGGCGAGGTCGTGATTCCCGACCAGGCTGAGCTCACAGCGCTCGGAGACCAGCTTCGTGCACTCGTCCGGCTGGGCGCCGTAGCCGACCACGTCGCCCAGGCACCAGCGGCGCTCGATCCCGGCTTCGTCGATCGCCGAGAGCACGGCCTCGAAGGCCGGCAGGTTGCTGTGGATGTCGGTGAGGATCGCGACTCTCATGGGGATTCCGCCCGATTCGCCCTTAAGGCCCGCCCAAGGGGCGGTTTATCGTAGGGCGGTGCCCGGCCGATCGTCGTCCATATGGGTGCGCCTGGGCGTCACCGCGGTCGCGGCCGTGGTCGTCGCCGAGGCCGCCGCCTGGCTGCTCCGTCCCCGTGACATCGAGCAGCCGGTCTCGATCGACGAGAGCGCCTACTTCTCCCACGCCGAGCTGACCAAGGCGCGCGACTACGCCTCCGGACAGCGCCTGATCCTCGTGGGTGGCCTGCTTGCCGAGGGAGCCGTGCTCGTCCTGCTGGCGACCGGGCGCCCGGCGATCGCGCGCAGGGCACTGGAGCAACTGGGGGCGCGCCCGGTGCTCGGCGGCGCGGCGGCGGCTGCGGGGCTTTCGGTGGCCGTCGCGGTCGTGACGGTCCCGCTCGGAATCTGGGCCCATGAGCGATCGGTCGACGTCGGGCTCTCCACCCAGTCGATCGGCGGCTGGCTCAGCGACTGGGGCAAGGGCACGGCGATCGGCGCCGTCCTCGCGGGTCTGGTCGGCACGTTCGCGCTCTGGCTGATGCGCAGATTCCGCTCCCGCTGGTGGATTCCGGGCAGCGTCGCCGTGGTGATCGGGGCCGCCATCCTCACCTGGCTCGCACCGGTGGCCATCGCTCCACTCTTCAACAAGTTCGACGAGCTCCCGCCCGGTCAGGCGCGGAGCGACGTCCTCGAGCTGGCCCGCAAGGCGGGGGTGGACGTCGGCCACGTCTACGAGGTCGATGCCAGCAAGCGCACGACCGCGATCAACGCCTACGTCAACGGCCTGGGGTCCTCGAAGCAGGTCGTCCTCTACGACACGCTCATCCACGACCTGAATCAGGGCGAGCGCCGCGCGGTGGTCGCACATGAGCTCGGGCACGTCCACGGCAACGACATCCAGCGCGGCCTGCTGTTCGTCGCGATCGTCACCCCGCTTTCACTGGTCTTCGTCTCGCTGATGGCCGGTGGGATCGCTCGGCGCCGCGGCACCGAGCCGGGGACACCGGCATTCCTTCCCGCCTTCGCCCTGGCGATCGCCGCGACCTCGTTCGTGATCGGCATCGCGGGAAACCAGCTCTCCCGGTCGGTCGAGGCCCGGGCGGACACCTTCTCGCTGCAGCTCACGAACGACCCGCGGGGCATGATCGAGCTCCAGCAGCAGCTCGCCGACCGCAACCTCGGCGACCCGGATCCGCCGGGGATCTTCACCTTCCTCTTCGGAACGCACCCGTCGGCCACGGACCGGATCGGCTCCGCGGTGGCCTGGGAGCGGGGCGAGCGCCCTTGAAGGTCACGATCGTCGTGGTGGGGAAGGTGAAGGCCCCCTTCGCGGAGGCGGACGCGCACTACCGCAAGATGCTCCAGCGACATCAGCCGGTCGATGTCATCGAGGTGCGGGACGAGGTGAACATCGAGGGCCGGATCCCGACGCGCTCGCACGTGATCGCGCTCGACCGGGGCGGCCGCGCCCTCAGCTCCAAGGCGTGGGCGAGCTGGCTCTCCGAGCGTCGCATCGACGCGCAGGACCTCTGCTTCCTGATCGGCGGCCCCGAGGGGCTGTCGGCTCGGACCATGGGGCTCGCGGGGCAGCGCATCTCGCTGGGGCCGCAGACGATGGCGCACCAACTGGCGCGCGTGGTGCTCCTCGAACAGCTCTTCCGCGCGACGAAGATCCTGGCCGGCGAGCCGTACCACCTGTAGCGGCCACCAGGTCGCCCCATCTTGGAGCGAAGGGCGAAGCCCGGAGCGACTTTGGTTGGGCGGCCGCTTGTGGCCGCGGCCTGATGGCGAAGCCGTAGGATCGATCGCAATGGGAGATCCGGTCGCAGAGCTCCGCACCGCCGTCGAGGCCGCTGCCTCGAGCCTGCGCGATGGCGCCGACGCGCCGGGCAGCGAGCCGAGCCTCGAGCGTCCACCGAAGGCCGAGTTCGGCGACTACTCCACCAACGCGGCGATGCTGCTCGCACCCGTACTCGGCGAGCAGCCGCGCGGGACCGCGGAGAAGCTGGCCGAGGAGCTCGGCCGCAACCTGGAGGGGACGGTCGAGAAGGTCGAGGTCGCGGGGCCGGGCTTCCTCAACCTGTTCCTCTCAGCGGACTGGTACCGGCGGGCCGCGGGCGAGCTCGCCGCTGCGGGCGAGGATCTCGGCCGGCCCGCCGCGAGTCCGAAGGCGAAGGAGCGGATCAACGTCGAGTTCGTCTCGGCCAACCCGACCGGGCCGATCACGGCCGCGGGGGGCCGCGGCGCGGCCCTGGGTGACTCGATCGCGCGGATCCTCGAGTTCACCGGCCACTCGATGACGCGCGAGTACTACGTCAACGACCGCGGGGGCCAGATCGACCGCTTCGCGGCCTCGATCGCAGCCCGGATGAAGGGCGAGCCGGTCCCGGAGGAAGGCTACGAGGGCGACTACGTCGTCGAGATCGCGAAGAGCCTCGAGCAGGAGGGGCTGAGCCCGAACGACCTCGATGACGTCGGTCGCCGGGGCGTCGCGCTGATGCTGGCGGCCGCCGAGGAGACGCTGCGCCGCTACGGCGTGGTCTTCGACACCTGGTCCTCCGAGCGCGCCCTGCACGAGTCGAATGCCGTCGAGCGAGCACTCGAGCAGGCGAAGGAGGGTGGCCACGTCTACGAGAGCGAGGGCGCGACCTGGCTGCGCACGACCACGTTCGGCGACGACAAGGACCGGGTCCTGATCCGCTCCGACGGCGATCCAACCTACCTGCTCTCGGACCTCGCCTACCACCGCGACAAGCTCGAGCGCGGCTCCGATCGCCTGATTGACGTGCTCGGGGCCGACCACCATGGCTACGTCGAGCGGCTGCGAGCCGCGCTCGCCGTCCTCGGCTACGACCCCGACTCGCTCGAGGTGGCGATCATGCAGCTCGTGCACGTCGTCGAAGGCGGGGAGCGCTCGCAGATGTCGAAGCGGAGCGGTGACTTCGTCACGCTCGACGAGCTGATCGGCGACATCGGGGCGGACGCGGCGCGCTTCTTCATGCTGCAGCGCAGCCACGACACGACGGTCGACCTCGACCTCGAGCTGGCGCGGAAGACCTCGAACGAGAACCCCGTCTACTACGTCCAGTACGCGCACGCGCGCATCTCGAGCATCCTGCGCAAGGCGGGGGAGGGCGCCGAGCAGAGAGCGGCGTCCGACTTCGGGGCGCTCCCGGCGGAGCCCTCGGAGCGGGCCCTGATCAAGCGGCTCTGCGAGCTACCCGATGAGGTCGCCGAGGCCGCTGCGCGCCGCGCCCCGCACAGGCTCTGCGCGTACGCGATGGAGGTGGCCCGGGACTTCCACGCGTTCTACCGGGACTGCAAGGTGGTCGGAGCCGAGGGCGATGGCGTCGAGGAGGCGCGGCTCGGCCTCTGTCTGCTCACCAAGCGGACGATCGCCCGCACGCTCGGGCTGCTGGGGATCTCAGCGCCCGAGAAGATGTAGCTCCGCCGCCAGACGTCGGTCATGCCGGGCCGTATCTCGGGTGCGGCGCCTTGCTGCCGGTGGGGGAACACGCGCGAGGTTCTGCCCGGGGTGATCAACGGACAACGATGGGCAGCGAGAGGCGACTACTACCGTTACCGCTGCTAGGTCGAGCCGACGTTGAACAGGGGAAGGTGTATTGACATGAGCGATTGGATTCTCGTCACGGGTGCCGGTGGATTCCTCGGGGGCCATCTGGTCCGCGACCTGCTCGAGGAGGGTTCGAAGGTGCGGGCCGTCGACAAGAAGCCCGCCGACGAGTGGTACCAGCGCTTCGATGGCGCGGAGAACTTCGAGCTCGACCTGAGCCTGCGCGAGAACTGCTACGCGGCGACCGAAGGGGTCGGGCAGGTCTACAACCTCGCCGCCGACATGGGGGGCATGGGGTTCATCGAGCTCAACAAGGCGCTCTGCATGCTCTCGGTCCTGATCAACACGCACCTGCTCGAGGCCTCACGCGACAACGACGTCGAGCGCTTCCTGTTCTCCTCATCCGGCTGCGTCTACGCCGCCGAGAAGCAGACCGAGGCGGAGGTCCAGCCGCTGCGTGAGGAGGATGCCTATCCGGCTGAGCCCGAGGACGGCTACGGCTGGGAGAAGCTCTTCTCGGAGCGCATGTGCCGGCACTTCACTGAGGACTTCGGCCTGGGCACCCGGGTCGTCCGCTACCACAACGTCTACGGGCCGGAGGGCACCTGGGACGGCGGCCGCGAGAAGGCGCCCGCCGCGATCTGCCGCAAGGTCGCACAGGCGAAGCTGAGCGGAGACCACGAGATCGAGGTCTGGGGCGACGGCGAGCAGACCCGGAGCTTCACCTACATCACCGACTGCGTCCACGGGACCAAGGCGTTGATGGCCTCCGACCACACGGCGCCGGTGAACCTCGGCTCCACCGAGCTGGTCACGATCAACCAGCTGATTGACATCGTCGAGGAGATCGCCGGCATCAAGGTCTCGAGGAATTACGACCTGAGCGCGCCGCAGGGCGTGCGCGGCCGGAACAGCGACAACACGCAGCTCAGGGCCGCCCTCGGCTGGGAGCCGAGCGTCACTCTCCAGGAGGGCATGTCGCAGACGTACGCCTGGATCTACGACCGGCTGAGCAGGCTGTAGGCGAGCAGGCCTACTACGGCGATCACGGCGATCAGAACTGCGATCGAGCTGCCTTTCAGCGGGCGATCCCGGCATAGGCGGCGAGCGAGGATTCGGTCTGCCGTTGCCATCGTCAAGGTCCATGCTCCATCAGTGGCGATCGTATGTGGACATATCCTCGCTGAGGCGCGCAGCGTCGGCGGGGTCGAGGTCGGGCTGAGGCTCGCGATCGCCCCTGCGGCCCCGCAGCCGCAGGGCACCGAGGGCAAGCGCAATGGCCGCGAACAGGATCCCGAGGCCCGGGACGATCCAGGCGAGCAGGTCGAACCCGTGCCCGCTCGGAGTCGCGAGCACGCGCGGCCCGTACTCGGCAACGAGCGCGTCCTTGATCTGGTCCTTGCTCTGGCCCCGGGCGATCAGCTTGCGGATCAGGGCCCGCTCGCGGTCGGCCTGGGGCGACTCCGACTCGGCGAGGAGCGTCCCGCAGACGATGCACATCACCTCGTCCTCGATGTCCGGCAGGGAGGCCTGCGTCGCGGCGGCGGCGGTGCTGCCGGCCGGGACCATCAGCGCCGCCACCAGGCAGGCGAGCGCGAGCGCCCTCATCGCTTCAGCAGCGGTTGCACCCGCTCGCGCAGGAAGGCCTCGTCGATCGGCCCCCGCTGGATCAGGCGGATGGAGCCGTGTGGATCGACCACGAAGTTCTCGGGCAACCCGGTCATGCCGTAGGCCTCCTTGAGCGAGTCGCCGTCGCCCTGCCGGAACAGGGGGTAGGTGAGGTGGAACTCGCGCGCGAAGGACCGCGCGTCGTCCGTGGCGTCGTCGAGATCGACGCCGAGCACGACCGCGCCACGGCCGCGATTGGCTCTCCAGAAGCTCTCCAGGGCCGGTGCCTCCGTCCGGCACGGCTGGCACCAGGACGCCCAGAAGTTGACGAGGACCCAGTGGCCGCGGTAATCCGCGATGCGCCCCGTCCCGGTGCCCTCCACCCTGGTCAGTTGCCTGTCCGGCGCGGGGTCGCCGACCGCGAGCGCGTCTCCGTTCTTGTTGAGCAGGCCGTACGCCAGTAGGCCGATGACGGCGACAACGACGGCGACCACGGCGAGGGACTTGGCGCTCACCTGGGGGTCCTGCCGTCCGCCGCGACGATGCGCGCTTTCCGTCCCGCCGTCATCCGAGACCTAGAATGCTCGCAGACTGCGGCGGTAGCTCAGCTGGTAGAGCGCGAGCTTCCCAAGCTCGAGGTCGCGGGTTCGAGACCCGTCCGCCGCTTGTGATCGCGAACTGGGGGTAATGACCGCGAGATGGGACTGATCGGTGGAATGAGCAGGCGCGTGGCGCGTCGCAGCCGCTGGCTCGCCGAGCGGCTCTGGCTGATCGCCGTCGTTGAGGTCGCGTGGACTTCGTGGGGGCATTGGCGGCGCCTTGAGCCCGAGGAGCGGGACCGGCTGTTCCTCCTCGCCCGCAAGTCGAAGGGAAGGCCCTCCAAGAACCTCACCGACAGGGAGCAGCGAGAGGCCGGAGAGCTGCTCGACAAGCTCGGCCACATCGAGCTGGCGGGGAGCGCCGCCCGGACGCTGCTTCCCTTCCGGCCCCTGAGCAGCTCCGCCGAGTGGTACATGCAGCGGCGCCACAAGCGGACCGTGAAGCGGCGCGGAGAGGCCCCCGACGCCGCGCCGACCTCCAGCTGAGATGGAGGCGGGGGTGCACACGGCGACGACTTCACCGTCGGCGAATGGCGGTCGCGGATGACGCACACCGGGACCTCCGAGGGGCTCGCGCCGACGGGCCGCGTGGTGGAGAGCGCCGGAGTGGACGCGGCGACACTGGAGGGCGAGGGCCGGATCCGGCACCTGGCGTCCTACTACGACGGCGCCGAGATCATGCGCGACCTCGGGCTGCTCCCGGCTCGCGGCTCGAGGACCGAGCGCGCGCTGGTCCGGGCCGCTTCGGCGCTCACGCGGCTACGGGGCGCACCTCGGGGTGGGCGCCGTACCACTCCAGGGTCCGGCTGAGCCCTTCGCGCAGATCGACCCCCGGCTCCCAGCCGATCCGCTCGCGGATCTTCGCCGAGTCGAGGTACTGCCGGTCGATCTCGCCGCTCGGGTTTCCGGTGCCGCGGTAGTCAGGCTCGATCTCGCCGGGTCCGAGCTCGCAGATCAGGTCGACCACCTCGCGGATGGCATTGGGGCGGCCCCAGCCGGCGTTGAAGGCCTCGCCCCCGATTTCACCCGACGCGAGCGCATCGGCCACCGCCAGGTAGGCGGCCGCCGCGTCCTCGACGTAGAGGAAGTCACGCTCCGGTGACCCGTCGGAGCGGATCACCGGCCGGCGGCCGTCGAGCACGGCCGTGACCGTTTCGGGAATCAGCCGGGAGAAGTTCCGGTCTCCGCCGCCGTAGAGATTGGCGAAGCGGGTCACGGCGACGGGCAATCCGAAGGTGTGCCAGTAGCTGCGGGCGATCAGGTCGGTCGCTGCCTTTGACACGTCGTACGGGAAGACGGGCTGCAGAGCCGACTCCTCCGTGTAGGGCAGCCGCTCGTGAGGGCCATACGCCTTGTCCGAGGAAGCGACTACGACGCGGCCGATGGCGGCGTCGCGGCACGCCTCGAGGAGCACCCAGGTCCCCTGGATGTTGGTCTCAAAGGTGGGGACGGGGGAGGCGTTCGCATCGCCGACGATCGGCTGGGCCGCCAGGTGAAAGACGGAGTCGATCGAATGCTCCTCGAGCAGCTTGCGGACCATCTCTGCGTCACGGAGATCGCCCGTGAGGTCCTCGATCTCGCCGGCGATGCCGAGCAGGTCCAGCCCCGTGGGGGCCGCGGCGTCGCGGTCCAGAGAGGTCACGTCCGCGCCGTCGTCCAGAAGCGCCTTGACCAGCCAAGAGCCGGCGAACCCGCGGCCGCCGGTGACGAGCGTCCTCATCCCGCCGGCTCCTCGGCCCAGACGCGCCAGGGAGGCTCGCCGGAGTTCCATAGATCGTTCAGCAGCACCGCGTCCTTGTAGGTGTCCATGCAGTCCCAGAAGCCCGTGTGGCGGTAAGCGCGGAGGTTGCCGTCGCTCGCGAGTCGCTCGAGCGGTTCACGCTCCAGGACGCTGTCCTCCTCGAGGTAGTCGAAGAGACCTGGCTCGAAGCAGAAGAACCCGCCATTGACCCAGTGTTCCGATCGGGGCTTCTCGTGGAAGCCGCTCACGATTCCTTGGTCGCCGAGTTTGGCGACCCCGAACTGGAGCTCAGGGCGCACTACGGTCATGGTCGCCGCAGCGCCACCGGCCCGATGGAACTCGACCAACTCCGAGAGATTGATGTCCGCGATCCCGTCCGCATAGGTCGCCGAGAAGGGTTCGCCGGCGAGCCGCTCGGCGGCCAGCTTGATCCGTCCGCCGGTGGGGGTGTCGATGCCGGTGTCGAGGCACTCCACCTCGACCCCGTCGGGCCAGGAGCTGTCGGCGACCCAGCGCTCGATCAGCTCGCCCTTGTAGCCGGTGAGCAGCAGGAAGCGTGAGAAGCCCTGGCAGCTGTAGATGGAGATCACGTGCCAGAGGATCGGCCGGGCACCGATCTCCACCAGAGCCTTTGGGATGGACTCGGTCCGCTCCCGCAGCCGGGTGCCGCTTCCTCCGCAGAGGATCACCACTGGATCCAGGGTCGCCAAGCCCAGCGATCCTAGATGGCGAGCCCGGCTCAGCTCGCCTGAGCGGTCGGGCGGATCAGGATCTCGTTGACGTCGACCTGCTCCGGCTGCTCGAGCGCCCAGAGCACGGCCCGGGCGATGTCGTCGTCCTCGAGCGCCCGCTCGGGCCGCTCGTCGAAGAACTCCGTGTCCGTCATCCCGGGCTCGATCAGCGTCACCCGGATGCCGTGGTTCTCGTGGATCTGGCGGAGCTCCTGCCGCAACCCCTCGCCGATCGCGCCGACCGCCCACTTGGTCGCCGAGTAGAGCGAGCCCGGGAGCACGCGGCGGCCGGCCGCGGAGCTCGTGAGCACGAAGTGCCCCGTTCCCGATTCGAGCAGGGCCGGGAGGGTCGCCCGGATCGTGAGCGCCACCCCGAGTACGTTGGTGAGCACCATCGACCGCCAGTGCTCCGGGGACTCCTTCAGATATCCCCGTTTCGCTCCGAATCCCGCATTCGCGAACACTGCGTCGAGGCGCCCGAAGTTCTCCTTCGCTGCCGCCGCGATCCGCTCGTTGTCCTCCCACTCGGTGACGTCGCACCGAACCGCGACCGCCTGCTCGGGCCCGCCGAGCTCCTCGGCGAGCTCCTCCAGGCGCTCCTCGCGGCGGGCGCCGAGAACGAGCCGGTAGCCGGCCTCGGCGGCGCGGCGCGCCGTGCGCGCGCCGATTCCGCTTGACGCACCCGTGATCAGGAGTACCCGCCCATCAGCCATGAACTTGATTGTCGCAAGTCGGCCAGGACGAGCCTTTATGCGCCGGTTGCGATAATTCGCAGCCCCCGTGGACCCATCGCGCAAGCGCAAGATTCGACTGGTCGTGGCCCTGTCGGCCGCCGTGCTCCTGGCCGCCGGCCTCGTCTACACGTCGTTCTCGGCCTCCAGCGAGGCGAAGGAGCCGTCGCAGCTGGTCAACGCCGACCCGAGCCAGACCTATGAGCTGACCGGCGACGTCGTCCCGGGCTCGATCCGCCATTCGGGCGACCAGCTCGACTTCCGGATCTCCGACCGCGACGGCACCCACCCGATCCCGGTCACCTACACGGGCACGGTCCCGGACCCGTTCCGCGACGGGCGCGAGGTGATCGTCACCGGCAAGCTCCAGGACGGCACATTCGTGGGAGAGCGGGACAGCCTGATCACGAAGTGCCCGTCGAAGTTCACGACCACGACGCCGGGGCAGTCCAGCTGACGATCTTCGGCTCCGCATTGCTGGCCGCCGCCCTGCTGTCCGCGCTCTACGCGGCGGGTGCGGGCGTCTACGGCGGTCGCACCGGCGACCGGCGCTGGACCGACTCCGCCCGGCGCGCCGTCTACGCGATGGCGGGGCTGCTCACCACGGCTGTCGTCCTGATCGAGATCGCGTTCCTCCGCGACGACTTCCACTTCGCGCTGGTCGCCGATCACTCCTCGACGACCACGCCGACCTTCTACAAGCTGACCGCGATGTGGTCGAGCCAGGAGGGCTCGCTGCTGCTCTGGGCGTGGGTGCTCTCGCTCGCCTCGAGCGGCGTCCTCTACATCACCCGGCGCCGCCACCGCGAGATCGTGCCCTGGGCGACGGCGGTCCTGGCCGGGCTCGGCGCCTTCTTCACCGGGCTGATGATCTTCAAGGCCCAGCCCTTCGCCCATCTGGACCCCGCTCCGGCGGAGGGCGCCGGGCTGACGCCCCTGCTGCGCAATCCCTACATGGCGGTCCACCCGCCGATGCTCTACTCGGGCTACGTCCTCTGGTCGATCCCGTTCGCCTTCTGCGTCGGGGCGCTGATCGCCCGCAAGCTCGACGCGAGCTGGATCCGGACCACGCGCAACTTCGCTCTGATCGCCTGGACCTTCCTCGGGATCGGCCTCCTGCTCGGCTCGCGCTGGTCCTACGAGGAGCTCGGCTGGGGCGGCTACTGGGGCTGGGACCCGGTCGAGAACGCAGCACTGATGCCGTGGCTGGTCGGCACCGCGTTCCTGCACTCGGTGATGGTGCAGGAGAAGCGGGGGATGCTGAAGGTCTGGAACGTCAGCCTGATCTCGGCGACGTTCACCCTCTGCCTGCTCGGGACGTTCCTCGTTCGCTCCGGCGTCCTGGAGTCGATTCACGCCTTCGGCGCCTCGACTGTGGGCGGCCCGCTGCTCGTCCTGATCGGGGTCGTGGCGGTCGGCGCGACCGCCCTGATCGTCACCCGGCTCGACCAGCTGAAGCCCGAGCGGCGGATCGAGTCGCTGGCCTCTCGCGAGTCCATCTTCCTGGTCAACAACGTGCTGCTGGTCGGCATGGCCGTGGTGATCTTCTGGGGGACGTTCTTCCCGCTGATCTCGGAGTTCTTCACCGGCGAGAAGCACTCGCTGGCGGCGCCCTGGTTCAACCGCTACGTGACCCCGATCGGGGTTCTGCTCGTGCTCTTCACGGGGGTGGGGCCGCTGTTCGCCTGGGGACGCCTCAGCGGCGGGGCCGCCCGCCGCCTGCTGCTCTGGCCGGGCATCGCGGCGGCGGTGACGATCGCGGTGCTGTTGGCCGTGAGCGACGCCGGGAGCCATCTCTGGGCCCTGTTCGTCTTCGGCTTCGCGGCCTTCACCGGGGTTGCGCTCCTTGGTGAGTTCTGGCGCGCGGGGTCGACCCGCCACGCCCTCACCGGCGAGGCGTATCCGCGCGCCCTCGCCGCGGCGGTCGGGCGGAACCGCCGCCGCTACGGCGGCTACATAGTCCACGCCGGGATCGCGCTCACCCTGATCGGGATCGCCGCCTCCTCGAGCTTCCAGACGAACCGCGATCTCCGCCTGCAGGTCGGACAGACGGCGAAGGTCGGGGACTACGACATCGCCTACCGGAAGATCACCGCGGACCCGCAGAACGAGCGGATCTCGTTCGCCGCTCAGCTCGACGTGACGAGGAACGGCAAGCACGTCACCACGCTCGATCCCGCTCGCAACTACTACCCGACCCTCGACCCGACAGCCGGGGCCATCGGTCGCTACTTCATGGGCGAGTCGACCAGCGAGGTGGGCCTGAAGACCGGGGCCGGAGGGGACATCTGGACCGCATTCCAGCCCGATCTCTCATCCCTCAACCCGGCGATCGTCCGCGGCAACCGGCAGCTCGCCGACCTGCCTTCGCAGGCCCAGGGCTTCGCGATCCTCGCCCTCGTCCAGCACTACATCGACCATCCGCAGCCGGCCAACTTCCGCGTGATCGTCAACCCGCTCGTCGGATGGATCTGGATCGGCGCGCTGATCGCCCTCGCCGGTGCGGTGATGGCGGCCTGGCCCGCCATGGAGTCGCGCCGCCGGCTGGAGGCGGCCTACCGCGCCAGAGTGGGCAAGGAGCTGGGGACCGCGAGTCCTCCCGCCTAGGCGCTTCCGCCTGGCCTCGAACCGATGCTCGAGCTCCTGCTCGCCGTTGCCATCGTCACGCTGGTCGCCTGGTTCGTGACCGCGCCGCTGCGCGCAGGTCCCTCGCAGGACGAGGGTGACCCCGCGGAGGCCGAGCTCGCCGACCTGGAGGCGCGCAAGGAGGCGAAGTACCGCGAGATCCGCGACGCGGAGGCCGACCACGCGTCGGGCAAGCTCTCCGACGAGGACTTCAAGCGGCTCGATCGCGAGCTGCGCGGTGAGGCGATCGACATCCTGAAGAAGCTCGATCGCCTGCGTCCCAAGGCGCGCGACGATCGTCCCGACTGAGGGTTCGACCTGGCGGGTAGCGCGCCGCCTGGTCGTCACTGATCTCTACACTGCCGCGCATGGCAACCGTGCTCAGCGTGGTCGAGGTCATCATCTCGGTGATCCTGATCTTCCTGGTGCTTCTGCACTCCGGCAAGGACGCCGGCCTCTCGGGTGCTTTCGGCATCGGCGGTGGCGGCAGCTCCTTCGGAGGCGGCTCGCTGGTGGAGCGGAACCTGACCCGGTGGACCATCTTCTTCGGGATCCTCTGGGCGCTGAACGCGATCGTCATCCTCAAGCTCTAGGCATCGATGATGCGGCGCCTCGCCGCCATCATCGCCCTGCTCGGGCTGCTCGCTGCGGCCGGCTGCGGTGGTTCCGGCGGAGGCGGCACGCGCGTCAGCACCGGCCTGCCGCCGGCTGGCGGAGGCGGCACCCTCGGATACGCGCTGCCGGAGCTGCCCTCGACACTCGACCCGCTCGCGGCGCAGACGGGCGCCCAGCTGACCGTCGTGCGCCAGGTCTATGAGCCGCTGATCGAGCACCTCGCGGGGCCGTACGCGCAGGCGGCGCCGCAGGCGGGCCTGGCGCTCGAGGCGCGGCCCTCCCGCGACCGCACGACCTGGACGGTCACCTTGCGCCCGAACGTCCGCTTCCAGGACGGGACCCCGTTCAACGCCGCGGCCGTCCTCGCCAACTCCCGCCGCTGGCAGTCGGATCCGGCCGGCCGGCGGCTCCTTCCCGATCTCTTCGCGGTCGACGCCCCTCGGCCCGACGAGGTGCGCTTCCTGCTCGATCGGCCCGTGCCGGACCTGGTCCGCCGCCTGAGCTCGCCGAGGCTGGGGATCGTCTCCCCCCGCGCACTCGATCCCGGGAGTGGGCAGAAGGCGCGTTTCCTGCCCGATGTGACGGGTTCGGGCACGGGGCCGTTCCAGACTGGGCCGAGCGGCCCCGGCCGTCAGATGCTCTCGCGCTTCGCCGGCTGGTGGGGGAGCCCGATGGGGCTCGGGCCCTCGCTGGACGGCGTCACCTTCGTCCTCGCCCCGCAGCAGAGCCAGCGGCTCCGCTTGCTGGCGGACGGCGTCGTTCAGGTCGCGGACCCGCTGGGGCCGGCGTCCCTGCGCGCCGCCGGCTCGGATCCCCTGCTCGACACTGTGGGTGGGCCGCTCAGCGGGATCGGCCTGGAGGGCTCAGTCCGCGGAATCGACTCCGCTCGGGCGATCCCCGTCCTCTCCTCGGTCTGGCTCACTCGCCTGGTCGGGTAGGCAGAGCCTGCAGAAGTCGGCTCCGAACGGGGTGAGGTGGATGCTGCGCCTCACCGTGCGGGTGCGCCCGGCGGCGTCGAGGGCCTGCGTGACCTCCGGCTGGGCCTCGAGCACCTGGTAGTGGAGCGGGTCGGGCAGCGGCTCGCTCGAGAACCAGATCAGGCCGAGCCGGAAGAGGTTGTTGAGGTATGCCGGGATGTCGTCGGGATGCCGGCACCCGGCCTCGTGGCCGATCAGGTTGAGCCCGGCGGCGATCAGCTCCGAGGTCGACTTGAGCGGCACCAGTCCCGAGCGGACATCGACCGAGGGCTGTGGTCCCTGATCGGCGAGCAGGCGGAGGATGCGGGCCTCGTCCGGGGCGAGGTCGTCCAGGATGCGGGCGTAGGCCGGGTGCGAGCCCTCGTCGAAGTTGACGTCGGCGGAGCGGCGCAGGAGCTCCTCGCCCCGTTCCCGGAGCGACTTCCGCGCCTCCTCTCGCTCGGCCTCGGCGGCGTCGGCCGACATCGTCGCGCGCTCCATGGGCCGCGAGTCGATTCCGAGGACCCGACGGGTCCGCTCGCGGATCTCCGCTCCCGTGGAGCGGAAGAGCTCGCCGGGCTCCTGCCCGGTGACGGCGGCTCGGATGACCCGCGAGCCGGCCTGCGTGGAGGCCCGCACCGTCCAGCGCGCGCTCCGCCAGTAGGCCGCGGCGGCGATCCGGGCCAGGCCGGGGACGGTGCGGAGCAGATTCGGATCGCGGTCGTCGCTCATCAGACCCCGAAGATCAGCAGATGGATGCAGCCGGCGAGGAATCCGAGCACCGCCCCGTGCAGGAGGAGGAGCCATTCGTCCTCGCGCATCGCCGAGCGCAGCAGCTCAGAGAAGTCCTCGTGGGGCAGCTCGCGCATCCGGTCGGTGATCAGGTCGCGCATCGCCGCGCTCTGGCGCCGGTTGAACTCGGGATCGGTGAGGGGCGTCATCGTGTAGTCGACCGCCTCGGTTGCGACTGACTCCCTGATCGTGTCGTACTCGCGGCCGAGCGCGACCTTGACGGCAAGCCTGGCGGGGCCGGCGGCACGGTCGACCGCGGGACGCATGGAGTCCTCGATCATCTGGCGCGTTCTGTCGGCGCTCGGCCCATGCAGCAGCTCATCGCCGATGTTCCTGAGCGTGACGATGTCCTCCGCGATGATCTCTCCATACACCTCGGATACCTCCGGTTGGCGGCGGATGAACAGGCCATGGACCTTGAGCGGCCCGAAGCGGTGCGGCTCGACCGGCTCGAAGATCATCCAGAGCGCGACCCAGTTCGTGACGTAGCCGATGATCACGCCGCCGATCGGGAGGACCCACCAGTGCGGCACGGCCTGGGTCAGGAAGACCAGCGGGATGCCGAGCAGGGCTCCGAAGAAGAAGCCGAAGTTGATGATGAAGCGGAGCTCCCTGCGGCCGACCTCGAGGTAGATCCGGTTGGCCATCTCGGGGTTCTCCTCGATCCGGCGGATCACCATCAGCTTGATGTCGAGCAGCTGGTCGATGTGGGCGCCGATCTCGTCGGTGACGCTGCGGACGATGTCGGGCAGCTGCTGCTGGACCCGCGCGTGGACCGCATCCTTGACGCGGCGCGGCAGCCCCGGCCAGGTTTCCGGATACTCGCGCCGCATGATCCGCTCGACGACCTCGCGGATGTCGTCGCTGGCGGTCCGGCAGATGTGCTCCGCGATCGCCTCCGGGTCGAGCTGGCGATAGAAGTCGGCTGGGCTGCCGAGCTTCGCGATCCCCTTGTCCACCGCGATCGAGCCCATCTTGGCGGCCCGCGAGGGGATGATCCCCTGCCAGCCGACG
Organism: uncultured Solirubrobacterales bacterium; assembly: GCA_963744105.1. Taxonomy (GTDB): domain Bacteria; phylum Actinomycetota; class Thermoleophilia; order Solirubrobacterales; family 70-9; genus DASUPK01. The sequence goes on from CAVUSJ010000002.1 coordinate 528,836, forward strand.
CCGCCCTGCATGACTCCGGGAATCTGCTGGATTCGCCGCGGAAGCACGGGGGCGAGCCGCTTCAGGCCGGGCAGCCGCCAGCCGGCGAAGCCGACCGGGTAGAACAGCATCCAGACCCCGCTCCAATTGGTCAGATAGCCGATCGCCCCCGTGAACAGCGGGATCGTCAGCTCCTTGAGCAGTCCTCCGTCCATGCCCCGTCCGGCACGCTAGCCGACCTTGAGAGGACGCTGATACGGTGGCGCGCGATGGGGGCCAGAGGGATCTCCAGGTTTGCCGTGGCCATCGGCACGATGTTCGCGCTGCTTGCCGGTGGCGCCACCGCCGCTTCGGCGGCGGACTACCACGCCGCCCTTGGGGGTTCCGGCTCTGCCTGCAGCATCGGCAGCCCCTGCACCCTGCCAACGGCAGTCGGACAAGCCAACACGGCGGGATTCGGTCGGGTTCTGCTCGCGGCGGGGACCTACAACCCTGGTTCCGACCTGAACGTGACGGGAGCAGTCGACATCGGTCCGGAGCCCGGCGCGGCCGATCCGACCATTCACGGACCGGGAATCAGTAACGCCTTCAACATCACCAACGGGGGCGCGGTCCTCCACGACGTCTTCGTGACCCAGAATGGTGGCAATCCGGCTCTCCGACTCGTGTCCGGGACCGCCGAGCGGATCTTCGTGACGGTCACCGGTGGTGCGCCCGCGTGCTCGCCGGTGGACGGCGCGACGCTGCGCGACAGCGTCTGCTGGGCCCACGGTACGGGCACCAACGCCGCGGGCATCTGGGTCGTCCCGCCGAGCGTGTCGCCGTCGACGGGGAATCTCATCAACGTCACGGCGATCGGGGGCGAGAACGGCGTTCAGCTGAACGCGGACGTCGCGGGCGAGGTGATGACGCTGAACATGACGAATGTGCTCGCGAAGGGCGGAGTCGCGGACGTCGCCGCCAACGCGAGCTCCGGCGGCGTCACGCATGCGAATCTCGATCACTCCAGCTACGCCACCGTGGCCGGCGCGGCCGGCGCCATCACCCCACCCGGTACCGGCGGCAATCAGACCGCGACGCCGCTCCTCGCCAACTTGGCCGGTGGCGATTTCCATCAGCTTCCTGGCTCGCCGACCATCGACGCCGGCACGAGCGCCGCGGGGATCGGATCACTCGACGCTGACCGCCACGCGCGCATCCAGTCCGCCTGCATCGGGGGTGTCGCCACCCCGGACATCGGTGCCTATGAAGCGTCCGCGCCGATCGCCTCCGCCTCGTGCAGCCGGTTCGCAGTGGGGGCGCTGACGCTGAACAAGCGGCGGGGCACCGGTCGCCTGACCGTGAACGTGCCGGGCGCCGGCGTGCTGAAGGCGGCGGGCAAGGGCCTGAAGACGGCGACGGCGAAGACCTCGAGCGCCGGGGACGTGGTGCTGGGGCTGAGGGCGAAGGGCCGGGCGCGGGCGGCACTCGACAGCTCCGGCAGGGTGAAGCTCAAGGTGGGGCTGACCTGGGCGCCGACCGGCAATACCGGCTCCTCCCAGACGGACAAGGTCAAGCTGAAGAAGAGGTGAACGGCACGACGATCCAGAGGACCGCCCTGGCGCCGTTCCGAAATTGCCTGACGAGCCACGGGGTGCAGGCGTTTAGGCGTTTCCCCAGACCCAGCTGAACAAGGGTCGGATCACTCCGCAGCAGGGCGCCGCGCTCCGCGCTCGTGCTCAGGCCTACGTTGCCTGCGCCCCGCAGCTCCCGCCGCCGCTTCACCGTGCGTTCGAGCAATACGTGCGCCAGCTGCGCGAGCGCCGCCAGGGCCAGTAGCCGCCGCCGCAACTCCTGCGAGGGGGGATGGGCCGATCCTCATGAGCATCGACGGGGAGGAGGCGCCGGAGGAGCTCGCCGCCTCCCTGCGCGGGTTCCTCGGCTCCTAGAACGTGGAGAACCCGCCGTTTCCAGCGGGTTCTCGATGCGGCTGAGAGGAGTCGAACCTCCACGGCCCGTTAGGGCCACAAGGCCCTCAACCTTGCGCGTCTACCAGTTCCGCCACAGCCGCGAGGGTCGCCGATTCTAGTGGCGTCAACGAGATAGAGCGACTGCGGCCGGTGGGCGCCGCTCTCTCCGCGCCTGATACCAGGCTGCCGCGTTCCGGATGCCCTCGTCGAGGGGCATCCTCGGCCGGTAGCCGAGCTCACTTCGCGCCTTGTCGATGGCGTGTCGATTGTCCGTGCCGAAGAGGTTCACGCCGTGCCTGGTCACGACCGGCTCGCTCGAAGAGCGCGTCAGCTCCGCCAGGCGCTCGGCCGAGTACGCAATGGCGTACAGAGCGCGGTAGGGGACCCGAAGGCGCGGGGGAGCGGCACCGATCTCCCGGGCAACCGCGTCCAGGAACTGCCGCTGGCTGAGGGGACGGTCGTTGCTGATGTTGTAGGCCTGGCCGACGGCGCCGTCCTGTTCCAGCGCGAGAAGCAGCCCTTCGACGACATCCGTGACGTAGACGAGCGGAAGGGCATTGCGGCCCGAGCCGACCATGACCCATCTGCCCGCGCGCACCCGGTCCGCTATCCGGCTGAAGTTCAGCTCAGAGCCGGGTCCGAAGACGGTACCCGGACGGATGATCACGGCTTTGAGCTGATCCTCGGCGATCATGCGCTGCACGGAAGCGTCTCCTTCGGCCTTGGTCAGCGCGTACGGCTCACGCATGGGGAGAAGTGGGAAGTCCTCGAGGGCCGGTTTGCCCAGGCCCATGCCATAGACGGTCCACGAGCTCACATGCACGACGCGAGCACCCTCGGCCAGGGCCGCCCGGCAAACGTTCTCGGTGCCGGTCACGTTGACGGCGCGGTAATCCTCGATCGGTCGCCACACGCCCATCATGCCCGCGAGGTGCATCACCCCTTTGACGTCCTGCATGGCCGCGACGACTGCCTGCGGGTCTCGTATGTCTCCCCGGTAGATGGCCACGCCGCGGGCTTCGAGCAAGCTCGTCTCCTCGGCGGGCAGCGCCAGCACTCGGACGCTGTCGCCCCGATCCTGCAGCGCCGGGATCAGGTGGCTCCCCAGGAAGCCGGTGCCACCGGTGACGAGGATCTCGCTCATGCGCGCGCGTGGGTCACGTTCTGGCTGGTCTCATCGCCCGGGAACGGTTTCGCGGGCGGTGCATGCGCCTCGCGATACCAGTTGGTGCTGTGCCTGACCCCCTCTGAGAGGCCGACCGTGGGCGAGAACCCGAGCTCCCGTCGTGCGCGGGTGATGTCGAACCGGTTCTCGCCGCCCAGGAGCTGCAAGCCGAACCTCGTTACCGGTGGCGGTGTCTTCCTGCGAAGCAGGCGCCAGGCCCCCTCCGCGAGCGCGCCGAGCAGGAGCCCCAGGCTGTAGGGAATGTGTCGCGTGGGCGGGGCGGCACCCAGTGCGCCGGCGATGGCTTCGAGGAATGCCCGTTGGGAGACCGGCTCGTCGTTGACCAGCAGGTAGCACCGGCCCGGTGCCTGGTCCGCGCGGCTTGCAAGCAGCGCTCCACGTGCCGCATCGCGGACGTAGATCAGCGGCAGGTGGTTATGACCCGATCCGGCCATCGTCATCCTGCCCTCCTCGACCATCCGCGCGATCCGTCCGAAGCTCGCGGTGTCGCGGGGTCCATAGATCCATCCGGGGCGCACGATCGTGATCGGCGCGCCCTCGTCTCGGATCATCCGCTCGAGCAGCCGCTCGCCGGTCACCTTCGAGCGGCAGTACGGATTGGGCTCGTCTCGAAGCGGCGCATCCTCGTCGGCTGCCCCATTCACATCGATCCCGTGCACCGTTGCCGAGCTCACGTGCACGATTCGTCGAACGTCGGCGGCCAGTGCCGCCCGCACCAGCGTCTCGAGACCCCGCAGGTTCGTACGCTCGTACTCGCCCGCCGGGCCCCACGGGCCGGTCCGCGCCGCGCAGTTGATGACTCGGTCGACCCCGCCGAGCAGCGCTCCGACCGCCGCCGGGTCGGCAATGTCGCCCTCGTAGACGTCGGCCTCCGCCAGCCGACCCACGGACTCGCCCGGCCGGACGAGCAGCCGCGGCCGTTCCCCGCCCTCCACGAGCAGATCGGTCACGTGGCTGCCGAGGAACCCAGCGGCACCGGTGACGAGCACCGTCATGCGGCTTCGCCTTCCTGCGGATCCTGGGCGAGGCGCAGCGAGGTCCGGAAGCTCAGGCCCATCACGCTCAGGCAGACCAGGCCGCTGATCGTCAGGAGGATGGCCGTCCACGGGTGGGAGAACAGGAACATCGCACCGACCGCCGAGCGGTCGACCGAGAACAGGCCGGAGAAGATCATCAGGCCGATCAGCTCGTTGCTTCCGATCTGACCGGGCGGCGTGGGCAGGATGAACGCCAGGTTGTAGAAGGTGTATCCGTAGAGGACGACGGGCAGGGCAACGCTCTCCCCGACGGCCTTGAACGCCAGCAGGCAGAAGAGCGCGTCCAGGCTGACCGCCACGACGGTGTACCCGGCCGCCGCGAGCAACAGGCGAGGTTGCCGGACGAGCGCCAAGAGCGTGTCGAAGAAAGTCACCGCGAACGGCTCGACGCGCTCTCTCGCCCTGCGTGGGAGCGCCCCCGCGAGCCGTGTCAGTACCTCCATGGCTCGGTCGCGCCTCCAGACGGCGAGAGCGAGGATTGCGGCGCTGAGCAGCACGACCACGAGCGCCGAGATCAGCAGCGCCCAGAGCGCACGACTCAGATGCAGGGGGACGAACGGCAGAAGAGCGAGCAGGCCGATGGCCGGAAGCAGATCCATCGCCTTGTCCATGCTCACGGTCGCCAGCGACCGGCTCACCGGGATGTCGTCCGTGCGTCGCAGCATGAGGCTCTTGGCGATCTCGCCGGCGCGAATCGGCAGCAGCCAGTTGAGGAAGGTGGCCACCTGATAGATCGCCACCACGTGGCCGACGCTTACCTGGCACGGCCGCAGGAGGCATCGCCACCGCAGCGCCCGCACGACGTACGCCGCGAGAAACACGACGCCGCAAAGGAGAGCGAATCCGATGCTGAGATGCTCCAGGCGCTGGAGCACGCCGCCGACGTCGATGAGACGCAGGAAGGTGACGATCAGGATGGCGCCGGCACAGAGGCCCACCGCGGTCCGCAGTGCCACCGTGTGGAGGCGCGCGGCGCGCGGGCGAGTCAGGGAAGCTAGCTCCACGGGCTCGACCCGTTGGCGTGGGCAGCGTCGTGGCAGGGACCGCAGAGCGAGATCAGGTTCTCTGGCTCGTACGAGGGCAGCAGCATCGGTTGTCTCCGGAGGTGCGTGCCGACCTCGGGGCCCCGGACGCCGCACGCTTGGCACCTGAAGGCATCCCGTTCCAGTGCCGCCGCTCGTGCCCGGTCCATACGCCCCTCGTGGAATCGGTCGAGAGCGACGTGCATTGCCATGCCGAGCGCGAGGGCGAGAAGCCGCGGACGCCGAAGCCCCATCAGGAGCACCACCAGCGGAACGAGTGGGCTGTGGAGCCGGTGTGTGGCCGCGTGCTGCGGAGCCTGCGCCTGGTTGAAGAAGCGCACCGCCGTCGCGGGGTTGAGGCGCCGTTCTCGCAGACAGAACCAGACGTAGTGATCACCGTCGATGAGGACCCCGCCGGTCCACAGGCCCAGAGCGTCACGGCCAAGCCACGGTGTGAGGATCGCCGCACTCGCCGTGGAGAGCACGATGTGATCTCGAACGCGCATCACACCCTCGAGGCCCGCAGGCTTCCCGCCCCGGTCTCGCTCGGGAGGTGTCCGTGCCTGCGATACCAGTCGAGACTGCGTGCGGCACCGGTGGGGAACGTCGTGGTCGCCGTGAAATCGAGCACGCGCTGCGCACGGGTGACGTCGTAGACGCGGCTGTAGGTGAGGAAGTCGAGCCGGTCCCGGGTGAGGGGGGCGGAGCTCCTCAGGCTTGCGGGGAGGCAGTCGCCGAGCACCGCAACGGCTTGGGCCGCGGGGTATGGGATGTATCCCTGCGCCGGTCGGACCCCCGCCGCCTCGGCGATCGCCGCCGCCATTTCGGCAAGCGACGCGGGCTCGGCTCCGGCGAGGTGGAAGCACTCGCCGACGGCGGGCTCGCGACGGCCACAGCGCAGCAGGCCCTCGGTCAGGTCATCGATGTAGATCGGGTGCAGGAGGACCTTCGTGCGCCCAATCGGGCGGAATTGCCGGCGAACGACCGACCGGAAGAAGCCAAGCAGGTGGAGGTCGCCCGGCCCGTATACGAGGCCCGGTCTCGCGATCACCGCCGGAAACCCATCTCGCCAGGCGTCCCGCACCGCCAACTCGGCCTCCGCCTTCGTGGCCTCGTAGACGTTGCTGGGGCAGAGCGGCGTGTCCTCGTCGGCCGGCCTGTTCCCCGTGACCCCCAGGACCCCGGTCGTGCTGCATTGGACGAAGCGCTCAAGTTTCGGCTCCTCGCGGCAGTGAGCGATGAGCAGCTTCGTTCCCTCGACGTGCGTCCTTCGGTACTCGGTGGACGGCACGCCCGGAGCGAGCAACCGCCCCGCGAGGTTGTAGACCACCGCGACGCCGTCCACGGCTGCTGCAACCGTGGCCGGGTCGGTGATGTCTCCAACGACCGCCTCGGCGCCGCGGTCCGCGAAGGACTTGGCGTGCGCCGGCGATCGCACGAGCACGCGCAACCTCACACCGCCCGGCCGGAGGCGACGGACCAGGCTCCGGCCAAGGAAGCCCGTCGCACCCGTGACGAGCACTCTCAAGTTGGCTCCGTACGTGGGGCCCGGCGCTTCAGCGAGGGCACGCGTGAGCGGGCTACCTGCCCCGCGACCTTGGTGACGGTCGGCCCGTGGGTCAGCATGTTCGTGTAGGCGGCGTTGGCGAGCGGGCAGTAGCACTCGCGGTTCTTGATGCTGCGCCGCAGCTGGTCGGCCTTCCCCGTTCGCCAGACCGAGCCGAAGTCGTAGTCGTGCTCGCGCAGGTTCCCCATGGATTCCGCTCGGACGCAACAGGTCCAGACGTCTCCGTTGGGAGCGATCTGGGCTGAAGCGACGCCGGCCATGCAGGGGATGACCTGGCGTTGCTCGCGAAGCGTCTGCTTGACGATCTCGTAGTACTGCGTGCGGAAGGCCTGGGTCACCTCGGCGAGCCCGGTGAGCTGCTGATCGCGCATGCTCTCCAGCAGCGAGTCAATGGCGACCGTGTACCTCTCGGCTGTGGGCGTTATGCCGAGGCCCACTGTGTCGAGCTCAACCCGCTCCTCGGCGATCTCCGTTATGTAGGAGTCCGGCTTGAGCTCTCGCTGCACGTATTCGCACAGGTCCGGGAACGCGTCCACATTGAAGTTGGAGATGACCGTGTGGATCCCGAGCGTCAGATGCGAGTACCGCTTCTGAAGCTCCTTGAGCGAAGCGTAGGTCGCGATCGCACGGTCCCAGTTGTTCCGCACGCCGCGTATCTCGTCGTGCTTCAGGCCCACGCCGTCGAGCGAGAGGTTGATGATCACCTCCGACTTCGGCGCCACCTGCAGCACGCGCTCGACGCTGCCCGGGATGATCTTCTGCTGGATCCCGTTCGTCGGGATGTTGATGATGCCGGGACGACAGTGGCGGTAGGCGCTGGCGACCATGTCCGGCAGGTCCTTGCGCAGCGTCGGCTCCCCGCCGCTGAAGGTGAACCAGTAGGGCGCTCGACCGAGTGAGTCGAAGGTGCGGTCCCACTCCGGCACAGTCATGTCGTCGTTGGGAAGGAGCCAGACGTTGCACGTCTTGCAGCGCGAGTTACAGCGATAGCTGCCGCTGACCGTGATGTTCACCGGCAGGCTCAGCACGCGCCCTGTCCGATACGTGGCCTTCAGGGCGGGGATCCGGGGTACGACCTTGGTCAAGCTCACGCAGAGCCTCCTATCCGCCAGCCGTGGCCGTGGCTTCGGCCTCGAGCATGGGTTCCGGCATCGAGCTGGCTACGGGTGGACCCGACAGGGGGAAGGCGATGACCCCGCAGGCGAGCGTTACGGGGGCCGAGGCGCCGTGACCGTTGAGCGGCACGGGAGTGTCGTCGAACCGCTCCACCAGCTCGGCGGCCTTCCGGGCCACCGTCTCCCGATCACCGGGGAGCAGCGCGACGATCGTTCCGCCCCGCGGGGCGGAGACCACCGCATCCGGCCCGAGTGCTCCCTTGATGTGACCGGTCACTCGCCGCGTCAACTGGCGGCTCGCGTGGGCGCCGAGCTCCAGCTGCTGGCGCTGGAAGTTGACGACGTGGAACACGAGGACGTTCTGCTGTCCCTCGCCGGATACGCCGTCCGCGACGTGATCCTTGGTCGTGGCCGAGACCGCCCACACGTGTTGTGGGCGGTGACGCAGCACGTCATACCGCCCCAGCGCGCGGGCGATCAGCTCGAGGCCCACGGTGCCGATCGTCCACGCCACCGCGCGAGGTGTCGTGAAGGCTCCTGCTCCCCAGAGCGCGGCGGCAATTCGACCGCCGCTCATCGTCGAGGCCGAATAGCCCTGCTGGTCGCGAATACGAAGATGACCGGCGTAGATGCGGCGTCGCTGACGCAGGAAGTCGCCGACCGTTGCCGGACCCCTGTTGTAGACGACGGCTTCCGGCTCGTAGACGAGCTCGTATCCGAGCTGGGTGATCAAGGCCTGGATGGAGAGCTCGTCGACCGCCGTATCGAGGGGAATGCGTGGGATCACGTTGCGAAAGGCGACGATCTCGCCGAGCTTGGGCGATTGGCGGGCGATTCGGTCGTGCAGGCGCCATTGGAGGTGGACGGCGTGGCCCAGGAAGGTCGACTCTCCGTTCACCGGCGTCGGGTGCCCTCCAACCATGCCGACGTCCGAGTCGGCGAAGTGGTCCAGAAGGGCGTCGAACGCGCCCTCCCGTACCAGCACATCGGCGCTGACCATCACCAGAATCGGAGATCGCGCCGCGGTGATGAAGAGGTTGATCGCGGATGCCTTTCCCTCGCGGCGCTTCTGCTCGATCAGCCGGATACGCGGGTTGTGCCGCGCGAAGCGGGCAACGATCTCGGCGGTGCCGTCCTCGCAGCCGCTGGCCACGACGATGAGCTCTGCGATCTGGCCCGAGCTGACCTGTTGCCCGAGAATCGTCTCGATGGCGTCGGCGATGTTGGCCTCTTCGTTGTAGGCCATGATCCCCACGGCGCAGTCCACGGGCGTATCGTCGAGCCCCGATTTCCAGCCGGGTTCCAGGGCTATTCCGCACCCTGGCGCATCGCCCGGCGGGCGATCTGCCGAACCTTGTGCTCGTCCCGTCCACCTCGCTCGGCGCGCTCGCTCATGGCGGTCTCGTGCGCCTGGATCAGGAACGACGGCGTCGGCGCACCGGCGGGAAGTCCGTGCTGGCGTCGTTCGCCGGCCAGATCCTCGTAGTGCTGGCTCGCCCAGTACACGTTCATGCGGCAGGCGACGCAATTCCATTCATCGTCCGGCGTCTCCGCGCCGCATTGCGGGCATCTCATGGTTGGGAGAGATTGCCCCTCGGCCTTCCAGCGCGGTTCCAGGCGTGTTCCGCCGCATTACTCTCGGAGCGGATAAAAACATCGCTATTTGCGAGAACTATTAGGCAAGTTATGTAACCCTCTGCCACTCTCTTTTCTCTTAGGGACACAGAGAGTGAGGTGGAACATTTGATGAGTTCGCGTCGGGCGTTCGCAAACTGAATTGACCCGATAACCAGGGGGCTCCGCCAGATCCGGGTCGGGTGCGAGCCGAGTTCTTTCGACTGAAAGGGCACAGGCAAGGCCGCACACCAGGCATTGGCATGGACGCCAAGGCGAACAAGCAACCGGGCAGCGTTGCGATGCACGCGCGAGCCGAAGACCCGGCTGAGGCAGCCATGTCCGAGGGACAGGTGCCTCTCCTCTTCGTGGAACTGCTCGCGGGGTTCCGGGTGGAGCGGCTCGGAGTCTCGCAGCCGGTCCTGTGGCAACGGCGCACTGCGAGGACGTTGACGAAGCTGCTGGCGACGCATCCGCGTCATTCGCTTCACCGTGAGGAGATCATCGAGACCCTGTGGCCGGAGGTCGAGGCGGAGTCGGCGCTCAACCGGTTCGGTCAGGCGCTCCACGCGGCCCGGCGCGCGTTCGAGCCCGAGTTGCAGCCCCGCGAGAGCTCCGCCTACCTGCAGATGACGGAGTCCATGCTCTCCCTGGACACGGAGAATGTGCTGGTCGATGCCGATCGGTTCCAGCAGTTAGCCGAGCAGGCGCTCGGCCAAGGGGATATCGGCGCCTACCAGTCGGCGCTCGCGGCATATCGCGGGGAGCTCCTACCCGAGGACCGTTATCAGGACTGGTGCGCGGAGCGGCGTGCCTTCCTGGTGGAAGTGCGGACACGCCTCATGCTGGAGCTGGCCGACGCGTTGAGGGAACGCGGCGACCACAGCGCATCCGCAGATTGCCTTCGCGAGGTGCTCCACCACGATCCCACCCGGGAGGATGTCCATCGCCGCCTCATCGTCCTGTACGCGGAGATGGGAACCCGGAACCAGGCCATTCGCCAATTCCAGGTCTGCCGGGACGTGCTGCGACAGGAGCTGGGCCTCGTCCCGGAGGAGGAGACGCTCAGTCTCTATCAGGACGTCCTCGCCGAGCGCATCACGAGGCGGACCCCGCAGCCTGAGCCCGATCAGGCTGCGATCGAGTCTGGTTGCGAGCTGATCGCCGGCGAACCCCGGAACACGCCATTCGTGGGCCGCGACTCGGTCCTGAACCAGCTCCGCGCGCAGCTCTCGCGAGCCGATCGGGGAGAGGGGCGCATGATCCTGGTCAGCGGCGAGGCGGGGGTTGGCAAGACCCGGCTCGCGGAGGAGCTCGCGGCCGAGGCCGAGCGGGGCGGAGCCTGCGTCCTGAGGGGTGGGAGCGGAACCTACGCGAACCTCCTCGCCTACGGCCCGTTCGCGGTGGCTCTGGAGGGGTACGTGGCAAGCCTTTCCGACGACCATCGCGCCGAGCTGGCGAAGCGCTACCCGGCCCTGGTCCCCCTGGTCCCGTCGCTCGGGCTCGGAATGGAGCCGTTGTCCGTGGTGGACCGCCCGGGCGAGGATTCGCTGTATCTGGTCCACGACATCGTGCGGTTCCTGACCGATCTCGCCCGCACGCGGACCGTGTTCCTCGTCCTGGGAGAGCTGCACAACCTGCATTCGTCCAGCCAGAGGCTGCTGCAGTACCTCGCACGCCTCGCGGTCCAGCGGCGCTGGCTGATCATCGGCACGTTCCACGAGGAGGGGTTCGAGCCCCGAAGCGAGCTACGGCGCATGATCGAGGACACCTCTCGGGAGGACATCTGCCTCCACGTTCAGCTGCAGGACCTCGCACGCCCGGAGTGCGACCAGCTCGTGCGGGCACTGCTCGGGGGAGATGAAGTGGACGATGAGCTCCTCAGCCTGATCTGCGACCTGTCGCTTGGCAATCCACTGTTCGTCGAGAGCCTCGTCCGTGACATGCGGGAACGCGACGCGATCTCCCTCGTCGATGGCTCCTGGCGGGCAACGTCCGCCTCGTCGGCGCGCGTGCCGGCCCGGGTACGTGGATTGGTGGCGATGCGCGTGGCCTCAATGCCGGAAGGGGTGCGCCGCGTTCTGGAGATCGCCGCGGCGGGCGGTGAGATGGAGATCTCCCTCGGCCACCTCCGCTGGGCGGCGGGCGCGCTTCACCCTCCAATCGCCGACGCGGCTCTCTTCGAGGCACTGGACCTGGCCCTGGAGGCTTGCATCCTGGAGGAACACGCCGGGGTCTACTCATTCCGGCATCCGCTCATTCGCTCTGCGCTCTACGAGGATCTGTCGAAGCACCGCCGCGACCAGTTGCGCGCCGCGCTTGTTCGGTCCAGCGGGTAGTTCTCGGAACTGGCCTGGAAGACCAGTGGAATGAACCCCCGCATGCTCGGCGGAGGGACACGATGTGCTCGAGCCAATGCTGTCATTTCGCGCCCGTCTGGTGCTGGCCGCCCTCGTCCGGCACACGAACGCGGATGGCGTAGCGCACCTCGGCTACCGCAGGATCGCTCGCCTGACAGGGGTCAACAAGAACGCCCTTCGCAGCGTGATCGACGAGCTCGAGCATGCAGGTTCGATCCAGGTTCTGCGGAGAGGAAACGGCGGGAGTCTCTATCGCGTTCGGGGGTACGCGCCCACTCGCGATCGAGGGTACGCGCCCACGGACGTCCCGGGGCTGGTCAGGACCTCGTCGTTTCGCTCGCGGGCGGCGGCGGCGGCAGGAGACCTGCTGTTTGCGATGGCCGTGGTGGGCGCGCGCCTCAATCGAGGCGTAGGCGCCCTTCGCGACCGCGGGCTTCTGCGGCCGGCGCTCCTCGTGCTGCTCGTGCTCGGGGGCGTGATCGCGGAGCTCGTCTGGATCCAGAGCGGCTCGCTTCTCTACCTGATCTACATCGGGATCTCGCTCCTCCTCGGAACGATCGCCTGGACGACGCTGGTCTGGATGATGGACGCCTGGCGTACGCCGGATTCCCTTTCGAAGAGCGGCATGACGGCGATCGATCTCGATCCGGCGCACTCGTTCTCGCTGATCGTCCCCGCGCGCCACGAGGAGACGGTGCTCGAAGCCACCCTCTCGCGACTGGTCACGAGCGATCATCCGGATTTCGAGGTGCTCGTGGTCGTCGGGGCGGACGACCACGGGACCCGCGCCGTCGCGGAGGGCGTCGCGGAACGCCACCCTGAGCTCGTCAGGGTGATCGTCGACCCCAGCTGGCCGAAGAACAAGCCGAGAGCCCTGAACGCAGCGCTCCCCCATTGCACGGGGGAGATCACCGGCGTCTTCGATGCCGAGGACGTCGTTCATCCCCAGCTGCTCCGGCGGGTCGACCAGCGCTTTCAAAGGACCGACGCGGACGTCGTGCAGTCAGGCGTCCAGCTGATGAACTTTCGCTCGAGCTGGTTGACCGTCCGAAACGTCCTCGAGTACTACTTCTGGTTTCGGAGCCGGCTCCACGTCCACGCTCGCCAGGGTTTCATCCCGCTTGGCGGGAACACCGTCTTCATCCGCACGCAGGTGCTGAAGGCTGTCTCGGGTTGGGACCCGGACTGCCTGGCGGAGGACTGCGAGCTGGGGGTGCGGCTGAGCGCGCTGGGAGCCCGCACCGTCGTCGTCTACGAGCCGGGCCTGGTGACGCGCGAGGAGTGCCCGCCGACACTGCGAGCCTTCGCTCGCCAGCGAACGCGCTGGAACCAGGGATACCTGCAGACCCTCTCGAGGGGCTACTGGCGAGGCCTACCGCGTCGGCAGCGAGTGCTCGGCGCCTACATCCTGACCATGCCGTACCTGATGGGCCTGGCCTGGTTGATGATCCCGGTCGCGCTCGCCACGGCACTCGCCCTCAAGGCGCCGGTGCCGATCACCCTCATCTCGTTTGCCCCGGCGCTCCCCATCCTGTCCATCCTCGCCATGGAGTTGGCCGGCCTCGGGCAGTTCTGCCGCCTCTACGGGGAGCGCGCCTCGGCGCGCGACTACGGGCGACTGGTGCTCGGGCTCCCGCTCTACCAGGGGGTACTTGCCTTCACCGCGGCCCGGGCCATCGTCCGCGAGGCCCGCGGCGCTCGGGGGTGGGAGAAGACGGCGCACGCCGGCCTGCATTTCGCCAAGCAGGCGGATCATGCGGGCGAGCGGGTGGGGGAAGCGCGCCTTCTCCCATCGCGCCCGGCACGGCGGTTCGAGCCGGCTGCGGCCACCGGCTCAGCAACCGGAACGCTGGTGCTGGAGCGCACCCGCCCGGTCACCGTCGGTCAGGCCGGCTCGAACGGCTCGAACGGATTGCCCGCGAGCAACGGCAAGGGTCCGCTCTGGATGCGGCTCGACGGCGTTTCGGCGAACGGCTCGGGATCGTTGTCGCTGCCGGCCGTCCGGCCGGTGGGCTTCCCCGATGGGGGAGCGAGGCTGGTTCGGGGAGCCCTCGCGCGATTGACGGCGTTCGCCAGGTCTCACTCCGACCTGGTGGTTCTCGTCCCTCTGCTCTTGGCCGTCGGATTCGTCCAGGTGACGAACATGACCCACTGGCCCGGAACCCTGTTCGACGAGGGCACCTACGTCGGGAACGCGTGGGCCGTCCAGGAGCGGGGCGCCCTCGGCTTCTACACGTACACCTACGGTCATCCCCCGCTGGCCTGGCTGCTCATCACCGTCTGGACGTGGGCGGGCGGCGTCCTCGGCGGACGCACGATCTACTCGGTGGATGCCGCCCGGGGGTTGATGGCCGTGATCAGCATCGCCAGCTGCGCGCTCCTCTACACGCTCGCTCGCAGGCTCGAGTTGGGCCGCTCGTTCGCCGCCGGCGCGGTGATCCTCTTCGCGTTCTGCCCTCTCGGGCTCTTCTTCCACCGAGGCGTGCTCCTCGACAATCCGGCGGTCGCCTTCGCGCTCGCCGCGTTCGTCCTCGCCCTGACGCCCAGACGCGGTCTCTGGGCATTCGCCGCGAGCGGTGCCTTCTTCGCGGCCAGTGTGCTCTCCAAGGAAACGACCCTGGTCCTTCTCCCCGCGCTGGTCCTGGCCGCGGCTCAGAACTCCGACAAGCGCACGCGGCGCTACTGCCTGACGCTGCTCGTCTCCTTCCTGACCCTGATGGCCCTGGCCTACCCGCTCTATGCGGCGTTGAAGGGCGAGTTGCTTCCCGGGCCGGGCCACGTCAGCCTCGTGGGCAGCGTCCTCGACATGCTGTTCCGCCGTCAGGGAACAGGGAGCATCTTCGACCCCCACAGCGTTGCGCATGGGACGGTGACCTTCTGGCTGAGGCTCGACCCCTGGCTGCTCGGAGGCGCTCTCCTGCTCTCCCCGCTCGCATTGGCCCTTCGCGATCTGCGGGCGATTGCCGTCGCGTTCCTCATTCAGATCGCGGTCATCCTGCGCCCGGGCTACCTGCCCGCGATGTACGTGATCGCGCTCCTGCCGTTCGCGGCGCTGATCGTCGCGGGCAGCGCCCAGGCGATGTGGCGCCATGCTGCCGGTCGACCTTCCCGTCGCGACCCCCCGTTCAGGCTGGCGGCGGCCGTCTCCTCGGTGATGGCCTTGATGGCGCTGCTGGTGGTGGCCGCTCTGTACGTCGCGCCGCACTGGGCGCGGGCCGATCGCGAGGCGCTCACGGTGAAGCTGGACGGCCCGCAGCGAGCGGCCGAGCGCTGGCTGGTCGACCACGTGGGTCATGAGCAGCGGCTCATCGTCACCGACGACTACTGGATCTACCTCATCGAGCACGGCTTCGATTCCCAGCCGGTGACGGGGGGCTTCAACTCGCGGACGGTGGTCTCGTATTGGCCGCTCGACTACGACCCGGCCGTGAAGAAGCTGTTCCCGGACGGCTGGAGGGACTTCGACTACATCGTGTCGACCCAGCCCATGCGCGACACCGCGATCTACACGCCCAGCACGGCGCAGGCGCTTGATCACTCACGCGTCGTGGCGCAATTCGGTGAGGGGGACCCGCGCATCGAGATTCGCGCCATCATGCCCTCGAGTCCGGGCGGCTAGCCGTGCGCCTCGCGGCCCTGGCACTGTGCCTGATCGCACTGGGTGCGATCGCCGGTTGCAGCGGTCGGCCCGACCCGGCGCTGCGGGTGGCGGGAAACCGGTTCACGGATGCGGAGGGACACCCGCTTCGCCTGCTTGGCGTCAACCGGTCCGGTACCGAGTACGCGTGCATCCAGGGGTGGGGGATCTTCGACGGACCCGTGGACGACAGGTCCATCGAGGCGATGAGGGCCTGGCGAATCAACGCGGTTCGCATACCGCTGAACGAGGATTGCTGGCTCGGCATCAACGGAGCTCCCGCCTCGTTCAGCGGCGACCCCTACCGGAGGGCGGTGAGCGCCTATGTGGAGCGGCTGCGCGACGCCGGCCTCTACGTCGTTCTGGACCTGCATTGGAGCGCGCCGGGGACCCGGCAGGCGACCGGGCAGGAGCCGGCGCCCGACCTCGACCACGCGCCGGCGTTCTGGTCGTCTGTGGCGCGGACCTTCAAGGACGATCCGACCGTCGCCTTCGATCTCTACAACGAGGCCTACGACGTCACCTGGCAATGCTGGCGCGACGGCTGTGTCATGCCCGAGGGGTGGAGGGCCGCCGGGATGCAGACACTCGTCGACGCGGTGCGTTCCACCGGCGCCTCGCAGCCGGTCATCGCGACGGGGCCGAACTGGGGAAACAACCTCTCGGCCTGGCTCAGGCACCGGCCGGACGATCCGGCGGGCCAGCTCGCTGCAGGGTTCCACACCTACGACTACAGCTCTTGTGCGGATGCCGGCTGCTGGACGAAGAAGGTCGAGCCAGTCGCGCGCGAGGTGCCGGTGGTCACCACCGAGGTGGGTCAGACGGCGTGTTCGGCCACATTCATCGACCGCTTCATGGGCTGGGCCGATGCGGCCGGCGTCTCGTATCTCGGCTGGACCTGGAATCCGACGGGCTGCGAAGCCCCGGCACTGATCCGCTCGTGGCAGGGGGTGCCGACCGCGACCGGGGCACAGCTCCGGGCGCACCTGCTCGCCCTCTGAATACCGCCCCGCGCGGGATTGGTTCGGTCCAGAACGCTGCTTGCAACCGTCCGCGGGGGGCGCTACTCTCACGAACATGTGTTCGCCCAACCCACACAGCGCCGAGCGCGCCGTCGCCTGAGGAGGCTCATCAAGTGGACCTGGTCAAGGACCTGACGAAGCGCCAGCGGGAGATCTTCGACTTCATCGGCAGCTACCTGGGCAAGCACGGCTACCCGCCGACGGTTCGCGAGATCGGCAAGGCCGTGGGCCTGCACTCGTCTTCGACCGTCCACGCCCACCTCGCGAAGCTGGAGAGCCTGGGCGTGGTCAAGCGGGACCCGTCCAAGCCGCGCGCACTCGAGGTGATGGTGGAGCGGGCCAAGAGGGCCGTTCGGCCCTCGGGCCTGCCTCTGGTCGGCCAGGTCGCGGCCGGCACGCCGATCCTGGCCGAGGAGAACATCGAGGAGTATCTCGAGGTCCCGGACGTCGTCGGGGGCGAGGACGGCGACTACATCTTGCGGGTGCGCGGCGAGAGCATGAAGGACGCCGGCATCCTCGATGGTGACTTCGTCGTGGTGCGCCCAGCGGAGCGCGCCCGCGACGGCGAGATCGTGGTCGCCCTGCTGGAGGACGAGGCGACCGTCAAGCGCTTCTTCCGCGAGAAGAATCAGGTCCGGCTGCAGCCGGAGAACAAGAGCATGAAGCCGATTCGCACCCGCGACGCCCGGATCCTCGGTCGCGTCGTCGGGATGTTCAGGAGGGTGGCATGACCGTCCTTGCGGTCGAAGCCGAAGCCCGCCTGTTCGAGCCGTCCGAGGTGACGCTTGAAGACACGATCCTCGGCGCCTGGGAGGCCCTGACGGCTCAGAGCCGGGCGGAGTGCCCGGTGTGTCATGGAGAGCTGGTGGCCTCAGGTTGCAAGACCTGTGGGTCCCAGCTCGCCTGACGCCCCAGTCCGGCGCGCGCTTACTAGGATCGCCCGGTGACAGGCGGGGGATCGATCGAGGTGGTTCGCGGCGCGCTCCCCGAGGAGCGCTCCCGGCAGATCCGACCAGCTCGAGAGCGCCTTCACCAGCGGCGAGGACACCCGCGCCCAGGGCGTCCTCTTCAACCTCGAGAACGAGGGGATGCAGCGCCACCTCAACAACGCCTACTGGCCGCCGTCCGACTTCACCTTCATCGGCGAGAACCAGCGCGGGGACCACGTCCGGGTCCACTACTTCCCCGGTGCCCGTATCCCACTTCCGCTCTCGGACTCCGGATACCATTGAGGTGCGAGTCAGGCAGTCGCGGAGGTGAAGTCCTTCGAGGAAAGTCCGGACACCACAGGGCATGGGCGGTGAGTAACGCTCACCCGGGGAAACCCGCGGGAAAGTGCCACAGAGAGCAGACCGCCGATGGCGCGGCCACACGTGAGTCGCGCACAGGCAAGGGTGAAAGGGTGCGGTAAGAGCGCACCGGCGCCACGGTGACGTGGCGCGCACGGCAAACCCCGCCCGGTGCAAGGCCAAGCAGGACCGTCGACCCAGCCCGGCGAGGTCCAGGTGGGCCGCAGAGATGGATGGCTGCCCCCGACAGAATCCGGCTTACAGACTCGCTAAGGAAGAGGCCCCGCAAGGGGCCTCTTCTATTTGCGACGGCGCCGGAAGATCGCGGTCTCGCAGGCCTCGGGCCACTCGTCCTTCACCCCGATGAAGCGCCGTTCCCGCCAGCCGTCGAGCAGCTCGTAGGCCTCGCGATATCCGGGCCGGTCCGAGTCGTCGAGCAGCAGATACCCGCCGGGCCGCACCTTCTTCATCGCGGGTTTGAGCGCGTCGATGCGAGTGACGGCCGGGGCTTCGAGGAAGTCGACGAGGACGAGATCGAAGGAAGCATCAGGGAGCTCGGCAACTTCCTTCGGAAACCCCTCGACCTCTCTCAGTCTCAAATCGACGTTCGTGAGCCCGGCCTCCGCGAGCCGCTCCTGCGTTCGCGGATACCAGTACTCGTTGTCCTCGAAGCTGAGGACCGACCCCGCGCGCCGCGCGAACCAAACGGTCGACCGCCCGGACCCAAGCTCGAGCACCGCCCAGTCCGAGCGGATCCGCCGCCTGAGCCAGCCGACCGCCGCGGGAACGATCCAGGGCCGCTCCGGGGTCTTGCCACGCCGCGCCCTCCACCGGGCGGCCGGGTACCGCAGCCACCCGGAGACCCCCATCGGCCCGCGCGCGGTGTGGAACCGCCCGGCGCGCGTCCCGGGATCGTGCGGCCCCCTCAGTGGGACTTCGGCGGCCACTTGCCCGACGCCACCTTCTTCTTGAAGGCCCGTTGGCGCCGGAGCGCGTCGCGCATCAGCAGGGGAGTGAGGCGGAGGGAGAGCTTGGGGTGCCGGTCGAAGAACCGCGCGAACTGCCCGCGCCAGGCCGGGATCGCCAGCACCGGCTTCGGCTTGTCGATCAGCTCGACGACGCGCTCGGCGACCTGCTCGGGCATCAGCATCACCCCGGAGAAGGAGAGCGCGTCGTTGGGGTCGTCGAGCTTGTCGTTGATCATCGGGGTCCAGACGCCGTCCGGGCAGACGCAGGAGATGTGGATGTCCCCGAGCCCCGCCCGGCGAAGGTCCGCGGCCGTGCCGAGACTGAAGGCGATCGCTGCGTGCTTGCTCGCCGAGTACCCGACTATCCCGGTCGCCGCCGCCAGCCCGGCAAGCGAGACCAGGTTGATGATGTGACCGCGGCCCGCCGGGCGCATCCTCTCGATCGCCGCGAGCGTCCCGTTCATCGTGCCGACGGCGTTCACCTCGAGCATCCGCCGGTGCACATCGATCGGCTGCTCGTGGGCCAGGCCAGTGATCAGGATTCCCGCGTTGTTCACCCAGACATCGAGTGATCCGCTTCGCTCGACCACCTGGCCGGCGGCGGCGTTGACCGCGTTGGTGTCGGTGACGTCGAGGACCAGCGGCCAGGCTCGTTCGCCGAGCTGCTCGGCCGCGGCGGTGGTGCCGGCCTCGTCCACATCCGTCACGGCGACCTCGTAGCCGCGAGCCACGAGGAGCCTGGCGATCTCCAGGCCCATTCCGCCTCTAGCTCCGGTTACCAGTGCGCCCGGCATTGGGGCAGCTTATGGATTGGGCGATTCCTTTCGCGGCGAAGGTTCGTGCCTGAACGGCCGAATCGACAGTAGTGGCGGATAACGAGGAGACCTCTGCTAGGGTGCGCCGCGCACTTCCGCTGAGTCTCTCTCCACTCGAAAAGGAGGGAGAGCGGGGGACCCACAAGTTGGGGCGAGTCGCGGACATCGGTCCGCGTAGCGCGATCTTTCAGCGCGAGCCCGTCAGCTAACCCCGTAAGCAACGAAAGAGGAAGGTTTGACGAGCAAGCGAACAATTCGTGCTGTTGCGGGACTCGCGTGCACTGCCGCGCTTTTGGCTGCGGCGCCGGTCGCCAGCGCTCAGACGGGCGGGATTCCAGGCGGCACGGGTGGAACCACCACCGAGCCGACCGCACAGCCCAGCTCCGCGCCCGGCAGCTGGACCGTCCACAAGGCGGCCACCTGGTACGGCCCGGGCTTCTGGGGCAAGTTCACGGCGTGTGGCGTCACCCTGACGCCGACCACGCTGGGAGTGGCGCATCGGAAGCTTCCCTGCGGCACCCAGGTGACCTTCACCTACGGCGGTGCCAGCGTCACGGCGACGGTGATCGACCGCGGGCCCTTCCACAAGGGCTACGCCTGGGACCTGACCAAGAAGGTCGCGAAGCGCCTCGGCTTCCTGACCATCGGCGCGGGCCCCATCGACGCGACGGTCACGCCGCCGGCGTCGTAGGGCACCCGCACCAAATCGCTGGTTAGGCCGCCGCTTCCCGGAGAACCGCCGGGTCGCCCTCCTGTGGGAGGGCCGCGACGGAGGCGAAGAGGCTCTCGAACTCGGCGAGCGCCGCCTCGGCGACCGCGTCGAGGATCTCCTCGTCAGACCAGCCGGCCTCACGCGCCTCCTCCACCAAGTGGTGGGGCGGGCGCTCGGCCGGGTCGAGCGTCTCGCGAATCAGGGCGAGCAGCGCAGCCTCCTTCTCATCGGAGGAGGTGAAGTTGCGAGCCCTGGCGACCTCGTCGAGGCCGAGCCCGGCCACGCGAGCCGTCCGGGCGTACTGGGTCAGTGTGTAGGGGTCGTTCCGCCATTCCGCCACGGCGAGGCCGATCCGCTCACGGGTGGCCCTCGGGAGCTTGCTCTGACGAAGCTCGGTGCGAAGGCGCGTGTAGCCGCGCAGTGCGGCCGGCGACTCGGCGAGCATGCCGATGAACTTCGAGACCGTTCCCCCGGCCGTCTGGATGCTCTTGATCAGGGGAGCGGTGGCGTCCGGCGCGGTCAGCTCGTCGTGGATGTGGAAGCGGCTTACGTCTGTCTTGACTGTCATTTCTTTGGATACCGCCGTTTCACAAGGGCTTACTTTACTTTTAGCCGGTTACTTACGTCGCGTAAGTGTACAGGCATCTTTCCGTTCTTGTCTTCTCATACGACGCCCGGGCGGCCTCGGATGTGACACGCCGGTAACTTGTCGAGCCTCATGGCAGACGGCCCGAGCAATGCCAAGGAGGCGATGGCGTTCTGCGAGCAGAACGACGTGCGCTTCGTCCACCTCTGGTTCACCGACCTGCTCGGCCAGCTGAAGAGCTTCTCGATCAACGCCGCCGAGCTCGAGGACGCGTTCGAGGGCGGCATGGGCTTCGACGGCTCCTCGATCAGCGGGTTCAACCCGATCGAGGAGTCCGACATGATCGCCATGCCCGACCCGGCGAGCATCCAGCTGATCCCGTGGCGCGAGGAGGAGGCGAACCGGACCGCGCGGATGTTCTGCGACATCCAGGTCCCGGGCGGCGACCCCTACGAGGGGGATCCGCGCTTCATCATGCGCCGGGCCATCGACCGGGCCCACGACATGGGCTTCAACGACTACAACATCGGCCCGGAGCTCGAGTACTTCTACTTCCGCTCGGAGAAGCCAGAGTCCGGCACGCCCGAGGTGCTCGACGAGGGGGGCTACTTCGATCTGACCACGCTCGACGCCGGCTCGGACCTGCGCCGGGAGACCATCCTCGCGCTCGAGCAGCTCGGCATCCACGTCGAGTACGCCCACCACGAGGTGGGCCCCTCCCAGCACGAGGTGGACATGCGCTACAAGGACGCGCTCGCGATGGCCGACGACTGCATGACCTACCGGATCACGGTCAAGGAGTACGCGATGAAGTACGGCCTCTACGCGACCTTCATGCCCAAGCCGCTGCAGGGCGAGAACGGTTCCGGGATGCACGTCCACCAGTCCCTCTCGAAGGACGGCAAGAACGCCTTCTTCGATCCCGATGACCAGTACTTCCTCTCCGACGTCGCCAAGGCGTTCATCGCCGGGCAGCTCAAGCACGCCCGTGAGATCGCCCCGCTGTTCGCCCAGTGGGTCAACTCCTACAAGCGGCTGGTGCCGGGCTACGAGGCGCCGGTCTACCTCTCCTGGTCACGCCGGAACCGCTCGGCCCTGATCCGCGTTCCCCTCTACCACCCGGGCAAGGAGCACGCGACCCGCGCCGAGCTGCGCTGCCCAGACCCGGCCTGCAACCCCTACCTCTGCTTCGCCGGGATGCTGCATGCCGGGCTCGAGGGGATCGAGCATGGCTACGAGATCCCCGAGCCGATGGAGCAGAACCTCTACCACCTCACCCCCGAGGAGCGCCACCGCCGCGGCATCGAGGAGCTTCCGGAGACGCTCGGCGAGGCGACCGAGGTCGCGGCCGAGTCGGAGCTGGTGCTTCGGATCCTCGGCGAGCACGCCTTCAACCGCTTCATCGAGATCAAGCGCTCGGAGTGGGAGGACTACCGGGTGCAGGTCACCCCGCACGAGATCGAGCAGTTCCTCCCGATCCTCTGAGTTAGAGCAGAGCGGCCAGCTCGTCGCCCGTGGTCACCGGCGCCTTGCACGCGAAGTGCTCGCAGACGTAGGCGGCCGGCCTGCCCTCGACCGCGCTCCTCTGCTGAAGCAGCTCCGGGCGGTCGGCGCCCTCCTCGCCTCCCGCCAGGACGACGTGCGGACGGTGGGCCGAGCGGACGACTCGCGCCAGGTCGTCGAGCGATCCGGCGCCGCCGTCGTTCGCGGGGGCGATCAGGGCGACCTCGCGGGTCGGGGAGAGGCGGAAGTCGACCGCCTGGAGCAGGTGGCCGAACGCTTCGGGGTGCTGGAGGGCCGCTGGCGCGAAAACGCGCATCGTCCCGATCGCTCGCTCCTCGTACGCGCTCACCCCGGTCAGGGCGGCGAGGCGCAGGAGGCCGTAGGTCGCCGAGGAGTTGCCCGAGGGGATCGGATGGTCGCCGACGTCCTTGCGGCGGGCGATCAGCTCCTCGTGGTCGTCGGAGGTGGTGAAGAAGCCGCCGAGCTCATCGTCGGCGAAGCGGGCGATCATGGTGTCCGCCGTCTCGCGCGCCGCATCGAACCAGCGCACCTCGAGCGTCGCCTCGTAGAGCCGCAGCAGCGCCTCGAGGAGATAGGCGTGGTCCTCGAGGTAGGCGTTGAGGCGGGCCTCGCCGCCCTTCCAGGTCCGCAGCAGCCGGCCGTCGGAGTCACGCATCGACTCGCAGATGAATCGCGCGCAGCCGCAGGCGGCGTCGATGTAGTCCTGACGGCCCAGGGCAGCGCCGGCATCGGCGAGCGCGGCGATCATCAGCGCGTTCCAGGAGAGGAGCCGTTTGTCGTCGAGTCCTGGGCGCACCCGGCGGTCGCGCCAGGCGTACAGGGCGGTCCGGGCGTCGGCGAGCTCGGCGGGCTGCTTCGCGCTCGCTCCGAGCGGGACGTGGAGGATGTTCTTCCCTTCGAAGTTGCCGGCGGCGCTGACGCCCCAGTGGCCGAGGACGCGCTCGACCGCGTCGGCGGAGATGTCCGCCTCGCCAAGCGCCTCGCGCATCTCCTCCTCGTTCCAGACGTAGAAGCGGCCCTCCTCGCCCTCGGAGTCGGCGTCGAGCGCCGAGTAGAAGCCGCCCTCGGGCCCGCACATCTCGCGCAGCGCCCAGTCGAGGGTCTCGGTGCAGACCCGCATCCAGCGCTCCTCGCCCATCACCTGCCAGCCGTGGAGATAGACGCGCGCGAGCAGCGCGTTGTCGTAGAGCATCTTCTCGAAGTGGGGGACGAGCCAGTTGGCGTCGACCGAGTAGCGGGCGAAGCCGCCGCCGAGCTGGTCGTAGATCCCGCCGTGCATCATCTTGTCGAGGGTGAGGGCGACCGGCTGGGTCTCGCCGCGGTCGAGCAGGAACTCGAGCGAGCTCGCCGGCGGGAACTTCGGGGCGCCGCCGAATCCGCCGTTGGCCCGGTCGTAATTGGCCTGGAGCCCGGAGACGGCCCTCGCCAGAACCGTTTCGTCGAGCTGCTGGTCGGACTGGCCGACCTGGCCGGTGCGGCCGAGCGACTCGCGGATCTTCGCCGACGCCTCCCGGAGCTCCTCGCGCTGGTTGCGGTACGCGCCGGAGGTCGCCTCCAGGACCTGCTTGAAGCTGGGCAGGCCGTGGCGCGGCTCCGGCGGGAAGTAGGTGCCGCCGTAGTAGGGGACGGCCTCGGAGTCGAGGAAGACGGTCAGCGGCCAGCCGCCCTGGCCCGTCATCCCCTGGACGGCCTCCATGTAGAGGTCGTCGACGTCCGGCCGCTCCTCGCGGTCGACCTTGATCGGGACGAACGACTCGTTGATCAGCGCGGCGGTCTCCTCGTCCTCGAAGGACTCGCGCTCCATCACGTGGCACCAGTGGCAGGCGGAGTAGCCGATCGAGAGCATGATCGGCTTGTCCCCGGCCGCCGCCTCCTGCAGCGCCTCGGGACCCCACGGGCGCCAGTCGACCGGGTTGTCCTTGTGCTGGAGGAGGTAGGGACTGGTTTCCTCGGCGAGGCGGTTGGCCATCACTCTGAGCCTACCCCCGTGCATATGATGCGGACACTCGATCAGGAGGCCTGCGATGAAGGACCTGACGGTGATCATGGAGGACCGGCCCGGGAAGTTGGCCGAGCTTGGGGAGGCCACGGGCAAGGCGGGCGTCAACATCGAGGGGCTCTGCGCGATGGTCGGGGACGGCAAGGGCTTCATCCATCTCCTTGTCCAGGACGAGGAGGCGGCGAAGAAGGCGCTCGGCGATGCCGGCATCGAGGTCGCCGATGAGCGAGAGGCGGTGATCGTCGACCTGCACGACAAGCCCGGCGCGATGGGCGAGATCGCCAGGGACCTCGCCGACGCGGGGGTGAGCGTCGACGTCGCCTACACGATCTTCAATGGCGTTCGGCTCGTGATCGTCACTGAGGACACCGAGAAGGCCCGCGCTGCCCTCGACCTCAACGGGGCTTCGGGCTAGCTAGGAGCCGCTGACGTCGGAGGCGAACGCCTCGAAGGCCGCGACGTAGCGGTCGACGTGCTCCTGCTCGTGGGCGATCGAGAGGGTCCACTCCTCCTCGACGCCCGGAGTCATGAAGATGCCGTGGTTCATGTGGTACAGCCAGGCGAGGGTGGAGAGCTCGCCGTCGACCTTGGTCAGGTAGTCGCGGTACTCGTAGATCGGCTCCGGGGCGAAGATCACGCAGCCCTTCGCGCCGAGGCCCTGCGTGTACGCGGGGAGGCCGTACTTCTCGATCACCTCGTCGCAACGTGCCTTGAGGGCGTCGTTGGTCTTCTCGAGCTTGTCGTAGACCTCGGGAGTCAGGACCTTGGTCAGGGTCGCCTCGGATGCCGCCATCACGAGCGGGTTGCCGTTGAACGTCCCGATCTGGTGGACCTTGTCGGTGGCGACGACCTCGCCGAGCTCCTCGGTCATCCCGATCGCGCCGCCCGGATAGCCGCCGGCGATCGCCTTCGCCAGGCAGATCATGTCCGGCTTCACGCCGAACCGCTGGGTCGCGCCGCCGTAGGAGATCGTGGCGCCGGTCTTCACCTCATCGAAGATCAGCTTGGCGCCGTGCTCGGTGCAGAGCTCCCGCACGCGCTGGAGGTAGCCCTCCTTCGGCGGGATGATGTTGATGTTCATCATCGCCGGCTCGATGATCATCCCGGCGATCTTGCCCTCGTGCTTCTTGAAGATCCCCTCGAGGATCTCGGCGTCGTTGAAGGGCACCGGAACCGTCAGGTCGACGATCGCCTGCGGATAGCCGGAGCCGAACGGGATCGCGTTGGGGCTCTCCCGCGGGCCGACCTCGTCGAGGTCGGGGTAGCAGGACACCATCACCGCGTCGTGGTGGCCGTCGTAGGAGCCCTCGACCTTGATGATCAGGTCGCGATCGGTGGCGCCGCGGGCGAGATGGATCGCCGACATCGTCGACTCGGTCCCGGAGTTCGAGAAGCGCCACATCGGCAGCCCGAAGCGCTCGACCAGGTTCTGCGCCGAGACGATCGAGCCATTGGTCGGCGCGGCGAAGTGGGTGCCCTCGTCGTGCCGGGCCTTGACCGCCTCGCCGATCACGGGATTGGCGTGGCCGACGCACATCACGCCGAAGCCGTTGTGGAAGTCGACGTACTCGCTGCCGTCCACGTCCCAGACCAGCGCTCCCTTGCCGCGGTCGATGTAGACCGGCCAGGGATCGTTGAGCTGGAAGGAGGAGGGGACGCCTCCCGGCATCACCTTGCGGGCACGGTCGAAGTACTCCGCCGAGGTCGGCGTGTGCTCGCGGAAGCGAGCCATCTGCTCCTCCGTGAGCTTGTTGATCGTCTTGCGGTCGATGGTCGACTCGGCTGCGGTCCCTCGCTGTGCCATCAGGCCCGCAATGTATCGGGGAGAGGCTCGAATGCAGGGCGACGCGACATCGAAAGTGCAAGCGCGGCACACGCCAAAGAGGCGAAAGCGGCGACGTAGAAGGCCGCCGAGTAGCCGCCGATCGCGGCCGCTGCGCCGACCAGGGGGGAGCCGATCAGCATCCCGAGGTCGAAGTTCGCGGTGAACGTTCCCATCGCGACGCCGCGGCGCTCCGGTCCCACGCGGTTGATGGCGACCAGCGAGAGGGAGGGGAAGAGGAGCGAGAACGCGGCGCCCATCCCGATCGCTCCGAAGATCACCACGAGGAGATCGTTCGCCGCTCCCAGCAGGACCAATCCGATCGTCTCCACCAGGGCCGCGCCGACGGCGCAGCGAGCGGCGCCGATCCGATCCGGCAGGCCGCCGGCGACCAGACGCGTGGCGACCACCGTCGCCGCGAAGACGCTGAAGACCGCCGGCCCATGGCCGATTCCCCGCTCATCGAGGCTGAGGACGATGAAGGCCGAGACGGCCGCGAAGCCGAACACGCTGAGCGCGAAGGTGACTCCGGGACCGAGGGCCTCGCGGGAGATGAATGGCCCGCGGTCGACGTCCTCGCCCGGCTCGTAGTCCTCCGGGAGCCGTGAGGCGATCGCGGCGCCCAGCAGCGGGGCGCCGGCCGCGAAGGCCCAGACGAGGTGAAAGCCCCCGGCGTGCTGCAGGAGCACGCCGATCGGAGGCCCAAGCGTGAGGCCGGTCCAGATCGCCAGGCCGTAGAGGCCGATCATCCGGCCGCGGCGCTCCTCCGGCGCCATGTCGACGTTCCAGGCCGAGCCCGCGGTGAAGACGGTCCCCTCGCCGGCGCCGAGGAAGAAGCGGGCGATGATCAGCCCGGGGATGCCGGCCGGGATGAAGTAGAGGAAGCCGGCGGTGGCGGCGAGCAGGGCGCCCACGATCACGGTGGGCTTGCGGCCCCGGCGATCGGCAAGGTTGCCCGCGATCGGGCGGCAGATGATCCCCGTGAGGGCGAAGGCGCCGCTGACGATCCCGACCTCTAGGTCGGAGCCGTGCAGGTTGTCCTTGACGTAGTGGGGGAGGACGGCGAGCGTCGCCCCCACGGCGAGGAGACCGAGGTTGGTGACGATGAAGATCCCGGCGAAGGCCGCCCATTCACCGGCCCAGCGCGCCCAGAGGCGAGGGACGGCGGTGGAGCTCCAGCTCCTCATCTCAATTCGGCGCGGCGGATCTTTCCGCTCGGCGTCTTCGGCAGCTCCGCCGCGAATTCGACGATCCGCGGGTACTTGTACGGCGCCGTGACGGACTTGACGTGCTCCTGGAGCTCGCCGGCGAGCTTGTCCGACGGCTCGCCGGCCGCCAGCACCACGATCGCGCGGACGACCGAGCCTCGCTCTTCGTCCGGGGCGGGGACGGCGGCCGCCTCGGCGACCGCCGGATGCGAGACCAGGGCGGACTCGACCTCGAACGGCCCGACGCGGTAGCCGGCGGTGATGATGATGTCGTCGTCGCGGCCCTCGAACCAGAGGTAGCCCTCCTCGTCCTTGCGGACCTGGTCACCGGTTGCCCACCATTCCCCATCGAAGGGCGGCTCGCCGATGTAGTGACTGAAGAAGCTTGGGACGGAGTCCGGCCGCACCTGAAGCTCGCCGTTGATCACCCTCGTCTCGATCCCCGGAAGCGGCCGGCCCATCGAGCCGTCGCGGGCGGGGTCGTCCTCGTCGGGGCGCATCCCGGTGACCGGCCCGGTTTCGGTCTGCCCGTAGCCGTCGCCGATCGCGAGGCCCATCCGCTTGCGGAAGAGGCGTATGACCTCGGGGTTGAGAGGCTCGCCCGCGGAGATCATCCGGCGCAGCGACGGGATCGGCCGCAGCTCGGCTCGCTTGGCGAGGATGCGGTACTCGGTCGGCGCCTGGCAGAGGACGTTGACGCCGTGGCGCTCGATCACGTCAAGCCGCGCGGCCGGGTCGAAGCGGGCGTCGTGGAGCAGCGCCGCGGCGCCGGCGAGCCAGGGTGCGATGAAGGCGTTGCGCGTTGACTTCGACCATCCCGGAGCGGCGGTGCACCAGGCCAGGTCGCCCTTTCGCGCGCCGACCCAATGCTCGGCCTGGAGGCGCTGCCCGAGCAGGTAGCGCTGCGGGTAGACGACGCCCTTCGGATCACCCGTGGTGCCCGAGGTGAAGATGATCACGGCCGGATCGTCCGGGTCCAGGTCGGCCATCGAGGCGGGCGTCTCCTGCGGGAAGTCCTCGTCCAGGGCCTGTGCGACCTCGGAAAGGTCCATCGTGGGCACGGCGGCGGGCAACTCTGCGAAAAGCTCCTCCTGCCCAATGCAGAGCTTGGGCCGGGCGGCGTTGACGCGCATGTCGAGGTCCTTGCGGCGAAGCTGCGGGTTGCACGGCATCGCCACCGCCCCCATCCGGAAACTGGCGAGCATCGCGAGCACCCACTCGATCCGGCTTCCGACCAGGGTCATCACCGCGTCCCCGCGCTCGACGCCGCGCGCGGCCATCGCGCCGGAGAGCCCGGCGCTGCGTGCGACCAGCTCGCCGAAATGCCACTCACGCCGCTGCCCGTCGGCGCTGATCGCGACGATCCCCAGCCGGGAGGCCGCGGAAGGCTCCATGACATCCTCGATGAAATTCATCGGTTCCAAGTCTGCCGCAGCGCCGGGTTGGGTTGACTTCCCTCCATGGGGTACGTAGGGTCGCTCCATCTCGACCGAACAAGGCTGAGAGCGTTCACGAGCCGATTCGGAGGGACAGTTAGATGGCGACGAGACCGAGAAGGCGAGGCGGGCGGGCGAGGAGAGGGTGATCCAGTTTGACCTCTCCGGCAACGGACACGCCGACAGCTCGGCCCACCAGTCGTACATGGCCGGCGAGCTGGACGACTTCGAGGTTCGACGGCCGGCATGCGGGTCCTGATCGTCGACGCCCAGGCCCTCTTCCGCCGCGGGCTCCGCGAGCACCTGGAGGCGAGCGGCCTCGATGTCGTTGGGGAGGCTGAGGACGCCGCCGGCGCGGTGGCCCTCTCTGCTGAGACCGAGCCGGATGTGGTCCTGATGGACATCAGCATGCCGGGAGGCTCCGGCATCGACGCGACGAGAAAAGTGCGCGTCGCGGCCCCACGCGCTCGGGTGCTGATGATGACCGTCTCCGCCGAGGAGGAACTAATCGTGGACGCGATCATGGCGGGCGCTTGCGGTTGCCTGCTGAAGGACTCCGAGGGCGATCAGATCCTGGCTGCCATCGCCGCCGCCGCCGCGGGCGAGAGCGCTCTCTCTCCCCTGATCGCCTCGGGCCTGATCGAGCGAGTGCGAGAGCACGAACCGCCGCCGGGCTCCAGCGCTGCTGACCGCCCCACGCTGACGAGCCGCGAGCGAGAGGTCCTGAGCCTGATCGTCGAAGGCAAGGAAAACAACGAGATTGCTGCGGAGCTGGTGATCAGCTCGGAGACCGTCAAGACCCACGTCTCCACTGTCCTGGAGAAGCTGGAGGCCGACAACCGTGTCCAGGCGGCTGTCAAGGCCGTCCGGGCCGGGCTCGTTTGAGCCGCCCGGCCCGTGGGCGGCCCTGCCCAAGTCGCACCTCGATCCGCGTCCTTTGGCCCTCCAGCTGAGGCGCTACAGCACTGCTCAGGACTTGCGTTCCGACTCCTCGACCCGGTCACGCAGCGCTCGCACATCGGCCGTCAGCTCGAACAGCCGCAGTCGCTCGGCTTCGAGCGCCCGCACTGCGCTCTCGGTCCGCTTCCGGTCGGCTTGGAGGCGCAGGGCCTCGCCCGCGCAGCGCGTCAGCAGCTCATCGATCTCATCGACGCTCCGCTTGCCAGGGTCCAGCAGAGCGCTCATCACCTCTTGCTCGAGGGCAGCGTCGACCGTGGGTTCGCGTGATTCGGATTTGGTCTTGTCTTCACCCATGAACGCCCCCCGTGACTTGGGGAGCACCTCGCCGCGACCATGAAGGATCAGCCGGGTCACTGATCTTACGTTCGCCTCAGGACGATTCTTCCGGGACCGTCAAGGGCTTCGGGGAGTTTGCGAAAAACGCGTAACCGAAAACACGGAAAATGGGCGTTCAGTGAACTGAACGCAAAGATCGCGCATGCGAGCCATTCACAGCACCGCCGCCGGAGAGGAAGCTAGCCCGCATGGGATCGGACCCAGGTGGGATCGTGCAGCGCGTCAGTCGGGATGAGGAGCAGGGCGGCGGCAATCTCGAGCGGCGAGCGATCGCTGCGGCGAAAGCGGGTCACTGGGACGCGCTGTCGTATCTCTACTCCCGCTACGCGGATGACGTTCGGAGATATGTCCAGAGCATCGTTCGCGAGCCCCACGAGGCCGAGGACATCACCCACGACGTCTTCGCAAAGCTGATGAAGGCGATTCAGAAGTACGAGGAGCGGAAGGTCCCGTTCGCCGCGTGGATCATGCGCGTCGCACGCAATGCCGCGCTCGATCACGTGCGCTCGAGGCGGCAGATCCCGGTCGACGAAGTGTGGATCAGCGATAACGGCCACGAGCAGACATCCTTCGAGTACACCCATGCACTGAAGGCAGCGCTCGCCGACCTGCCCGAATCGCAGCGCCAGGTGCTCGTCCTGAGACATATCGGCGGACTCTCGCCGAACGAGATCGCCGAGCGGTTGGGGAAGACCGAGGCGTCAATCCAGGGACTGCACCATCGTGGACGCGCGGCGCTCAAAGTCTCGCTGCGGGAACTCGGAGTGGCCCCCGTGACTTCGGCGTCGGCGCCCTAAGTCGAGAGAGCACTCGACCGCAGGGCGAGCTCTCGCTAGCTGCCCGCGGGCCCGATGACCCGTTCGGCCACCCGGCCGGCGTCGAGGTCCGCGAGGTAGAAGATGGCCGCGTGCTCGATCAGACGCTCGAGCTCGAGTTCCTGATCCTCGGCCTCCTGCTCCAGCAGCCGCAGGCTCTGCGCATCCAGTTCGAGCTCCAAGAGGCGGGTCTCGCGCTCGGCCGCCGACTGGTCGAACCGAGGGACAAGCGTCGCCGTGCGCTCAGTGGCTAGTTCCGACTTGTAGTAGGCGCAAGCCAGCGACACCAACCGATCGAGCTCCAAACCCTCCGCGCGCGCCTCCCCCTCCAGCACGCTCCAGCCGAACTCGTCGAATGTGATCGATATCTCCAGCGCCAAGTTCATGGACAGTCTATGACGATCATGACTACGGATTGTGACGAGCGAGGTCGACTGAAATGCCGGTACTCGCTGCGCCACGTCGTCTGAAAAACGTTTCCCGCGCCCGGCTTTTCGCGGGCCAGCCGGGCAGTTGCTACGAAACCGGGACGGCACGATTCTCACCCGATGGAAACTCGCACTCCACGTGGGACGAAGGGGCGCACAACAGTGGGACAAAGGGGCGCACAACAGGGCTATCGACCGGCGGCGAACTCCGTCGGGACTCTGCCGATCCCGAGTCCGCTCCCGCGTTCGGGATCGAGGATCAGGGCGGCCGCTTCGCTGCGAGAAGAGACACCGAGCTTGCCGAAGGCCGATGACAGATGGCTCTTCACGGTGCTCTCGGCGAGGAACAGCTCTGCCGCGATCTGCGAGTTGGTCAGGCCCGTGGCCACCAACGTCAGAGCCTGCTTCTCGCGGGTGGTCAACGCCCGCGCCCGAAGCGCCTGACGCTGTCCGCTGGGTGCCGACACCTGGCCCGCGCAGACCGCCTCGACGACCGCGCCCAGGGCCTCCCCGGCGCCCTCCATGAGAACGATCCCGCCGACGCCCAATTCGAGTGCGCGCCGCACGTCGCCGACCACCGCATGTCGACAGACCAGGACCGCTGGGAGGTCCTCGAGTCTCGAGCGAACGAGGCGCACGATATCCACGGTCGATCGGTCTGGCCGATCCGAGGCGATTACGACGCACGTTGGCACGTTGCCGATGCAGGAGGCGAGCAGCCCCTCGCCGCTCGCGGATCGCGCCAGGACGGCATAGCCGGCCGCTTCCAGCACCGCGCCGACCCGGTCACTGAAGGTTGAATCGCTCGCACAGAGCCCCACGGACAGCCTCGGCTTTCTCGTGTCCTCCACGGCCATTCGATTCACGAACGCGCCGTGGACAGCCGGACTTTCGCGGCCTGGGGCTCGCGGGTGAGCCCGCAAGCTCGATCGGTTCGGCGACTGCTCCCGCTCCGATGCCGTTCTCACTGCAGGCCTCATCGCGGCGTCGCCTTTCGGGCCTCGGCCAGACACCGCGGGCATCGGCAAATCAGCTTGAGCTCCTTCGGGATCCCCGCCGGACTCTGCCTGCGCCCACGCTTCGCCGCTCGGCGCCGCACTTCTCCGGTTGGCGCGGTCACAGACCGCGACGCCCCAATACGAACGGCACCGTGCGCAGCAGGGTCTTCACGTCAAGCCAAAGCGACCAGTTGGCGCCGTAGAGGTAATCGATCTTGACCATCTCGTTGAGCGGGATTCGAGCCGAGCCGAACACCTGCCACGGACCGGTCATCCCGGGTGGGAGCTCGAGCCGCGAACGCCGCCAGCCCTCGATCCTCTCGTCCTCGTCGAGCACCAGCGGCCGGGGGCCGACGAGGGACATGTCACCGCGCAGCACGTTGAACAGCTGGGGCAGCTCATCGAGCGAGATCTGCCGTAGGCGATTGCCCACTCGGGTGATTCGCGGATCGTCCTTGATCTTGAAGAGACCGCCCTCTGCCTCGTTGCGCGCCGCGAGGGTGGACTTCTGAGCCTCGGCCCCGTCCACCATGGTGCGGAACTTGAGCATCTCGAACGGGACGCCGTTCCGACCCATCCGCCGCTGTCGGAAGAGGACGGGACCGCGGGAGTCGAGCTTGATCGCGATCGCGATCGCCGCCAGGAATGGGGAGAGCGCCAGCAGACTGAGGCTGCCGCCGACGAAGTCGAACGAGCGCTTCACGGCCCTCGAGGAGCGGCTGAGGCCGAAGCGACGCATCCCCAGCAGGGTGATCCCGTCCACATCGTCCAGCTCGACCGACGAGCCCACGACCTCGGGTAGACGCGGCAGCACGCTCACTCTCAGCCCCATCGATTTCAGGCTCCGAGTCGTGTTCAAGAGGTCATCGGTGATCTCGCCGCGCGGCGCGATGATCGCTCGCTCGATCTGCTCCGCGGTGAGCAAGCGCTCCAGGCTGCCGTTGAGGCCCGAATGGCCGTTCGAGCCGTTGCCGTTCGAGCTGTCGCCGTTCGAGCCGTTGAGGCTGGAGTGGGGCTCCGGCGCCATCGGTGCCCGCGCGACGATCCGCGCCTTCAGACCCGCCATCTCATCGAACCGGCGCGTGATCCACTTCGCCGTGTCTGCGTCGCCCAACACCAGGCATCGCTCCTCGCCGGACAAGCCCCCGGCCAGGTGCCTTGCGAGGGCGCGAATCGTGACCATGCTCGCGAACAGCAGCGCCCAGACCCCGACGGCCTGATCACGGCCGAATTGGCCATCGACGATCAGATCCCCAGCCAGCCAGATCAAGAGCGCGTAGAGCGTCGCAACCCAGAACAGGGCGGGGACCTCGTCGAGTGTCGTCTTTTTGATCAGGTGCTCATCGCGGTCGTACAGTCCCGTGATCTTTCCGACCACGAGCACCAACGGAAGCGCGAGCAGGGCAAGGGGGTTGAGGGCGTCGTCTCCCAGGATCGGCACACCGATCAGAACGGCGATCGCCGCCGAAGCGACGTCCGCGAGCGCGAGGGCGCGGCGGTAGATCGCATCCCGCCGATAGGTCGCATCGCGCAAACGGCCCTCGGGGATCTCGTCTTGAGTGCGCTGGTCGCGCGGCGCGAACCTGCGGGTCCGGAGGTGGGGGAGGGACGGGAAAGACCTCGCCGGATCGTCAAGTTCCGTCGGAGCGCGTATATCCGCCTTCGCGATACGGGGATCCAGCTGTATTTCCTGTTCGGCCATCGTCGCCCACTCCGACCAACGACTGTCGTCGGCGTTGCGGGACGCGCCTGCACCACAGATCCAACGTAATTGGAACCGATCCTCCAACCCTCCGGGTGCGCGGGAGAATCGCGGCCCGCGCGACGTTGGTGCCACAGAGCGGTTCATGCAAGTCGAGCTTCCAGATCAGATCGACACGCGGTCGGCCCCCACCGCCCTGCCAAGCTGCCGGTTCTGCTCGGCGCCCCTGCGCCACACGTTCGTCGACCTCGGCATGTCGCCCCTTTGCGAGAGCTACGTTCTCCCGGAGGCCCTTGGGGTGATGGAGCCCTTCTATCCGCTGCATGTTCGGGTCTGCGAGCAGTGCCTGCTGGTACAGCTCGAGGAGCTGGTGGCGCCGGAGGAGATCTTCACGGAGTACGCGTACTTCTCCTCCTATTCGGATTCCTGGGTCGCCCACGCCCGCGATTACGTGGAGTCGGTGGTCGAGCGCTTCGGGCTGGGCGCGGACAGCCAGGTGGTGGAGCTGGCCAGCAACGACGGCTACCTGCTCCAGCATCTCGTCGAGCGGGGCATACCGGCACTTGGGGTCGAGCCTGCTGCGAACGTCGCGGAAGTCGCCCGGGGGCGGGGGATCGAGACCGTGGTCGAGTTCTTCGGCCGGGAGCTCGCGTCTCGCCTCGTGGCCGAGGGCCGACAGGCGGACCTGCTGGTGGCGAACAACGTGTTCGCCCACGTCCCCGACCTCAACGATTTCACCGCCGGCATGCAGCGATTGCTGGCGCCGCAGGGCGTGGTCACGATCGAGTTCCCTCATCTGGCGCGGCTGATCGAGGGGAACCAGTTCGACACCATCTACCACGAGCACTTCTCCTATTTCTCGTTCCTCACCGCCCAGGCCGTGCTCCGTGCTCACGGCCTCGAGCTGTTCGACGTCGACGAGCTGGCCACGCACGGCGGCTCCCTGCGGGTCTACGCACAGCGGAGCGGAGGCGCCGGCCATCCCGTCAGCGCCCGGGTGACGGAGCTTGCCGAACGCGAGCGGGAGCTCGACCTCGACCGGCTGGAGGGATACAGCGCGTTCGCGCCGCGAGTGACCGAGACGAAGTGGAACCTGGTCGAGTTCCTGATCGATTGCCGCCGGGATGGCAAACGCGTCGCCGGCTACGGTGCACCTGGCAAGGGGAACACCCTGCTCAACTACTGTGGCATCCGGGCCGACCTGCTCGAGTTCACTGTCGACCGCAACCCGTACAAGCAGGGACAGTTCCTGCCCGGCACTCGGATCCAGATCCACCATCCCGAGGCCCTCGAACAGGCACGGCCTGACTTCATCCTGATTCTCCCCTGGAACCTGACCGACGAGATCGTGGCTCAGCTCTCCCACGTGCGCGACTGGGGCGGGCGCTTCGTCGTCCCGATCCCGGAGGTGAAGGTCATATGAAGGTGGTGATCTTCTGCGGCGGCCAGGGATTGCGGATGCGAGAGGCATCCGAGGTCGTGCCAAAGCCGATGGTTCCGATCGGCCCTCGGCCGGTCCTCTGGCACGTGATGAAGTACTACGCCCACTTCGGCTTCACCGACTTCGTGCTCTGCCTCGGCTACAAGGCTGAGGCGATCAAGCAGTTCTTCCTCACCTACAACGAGGCGATGGCGAACGACTTCGTGTTGTCCAACGGCGGCGCGGACGTCCATCTGCTGAAGACCGACATCCACGATTGGAACATCACCTTCGTCGACACCGGCCTGCGGGCGCCGATCGGCGAGCGGCTACGGGCGGTCCGGCACCTGCTGGCCGACGACGAGCTCTTCCTGGCCAACTATGGCGACACGCTGACCGACGCCAACCTGCCCGCGATGATCGCCCGCGCCAGGGATGAACAGGCGACGGCGAGCTTCCTCGCGGTGCGCCCCAACTACAGCTTCCACGTGGTCTCGATGGCCGACGACGGTCGTGTCAGGGCGATGCGGGACGTGATGGGCTCCGACCTCTGGATCAACGGCGGCTACTTCATCCTGCGCCGAGAGTTTCTCGACCAGCTACGTCCCGGTGAGGACCTCGTGGAAGAGCCGTTGCAGCGCCTGCTGCAGTCGGGAAAGGTGCTCGCACAGCGGCACGAGGGGTTCTGGGCCCCGATGGACACGCTGAAGGACAAGCAGTGGCTCGAGACGCTGCACGAAAGCGGTGACGCTCCCTGGCAGGTCTGGGACCCGGATCGCAACCTGCAGCGCGACCTCGAGTACGCGGCGTCTGGATGATGCTGCCACTGCTCTTCGGCGGGCAGAACGGTTCCTCTACCCGCGCGCTCGCGATCGGGGCCCATCCGGACGACATCGAGATCGGCTGCGCCGGGACGCTCCTGAAGCTGATCGAAAGCTCGGCGGTCTCCGAGATCCTCTGGGTGGTCCTGAGCGGTGAGGGAGAGCGCGCCGAGGAGGCGAGACGAAGCGCTGAGGCACTGCTCGACGGCGTCCCGGACAG
The DNA here is from genome assembly GCA_963744105.1 of uncultured Solirubrobacterales bacterium. Classification (GTDB taxonomy): domain Bacteria; phylum Actinomycetota; class Thermoleophilia; order Solirubrobacterales; family 70-9; genus DASUPK01. Next base: position 565,383 of record CAVUSJ010000002.1, read on the forward strand.
CGAGGTGATGATCTGCGACTTCCCGGACGGCTTCTTCCCCTACGAGGGCAAGAAGGTGAAGGACTTCTTCGAAGATCTGAAGAGGGAGTTCTTGCCGGATGTCGTCTTCACGCATCAGCGCGACGACCTCCACCAGGACCACCGGGTCACCTGCGAGCTGACCTGGAACACCTTCCGCGACCACCTGATCCTCGAGTACGAGGTGCCGAAGTACGACGGCGACATGAGCGCGCCCAACGCGTTCGTCCCTCTCTCCGAGCGGCTCTCGCAGCGCAAGATCGCGCACCTGATGGACCACTTCGCCTCCCAGCGCTCCAAGCACTGGTTTCAGGAGGACCTGTTCTCGAGCCTGCTGCGTCTGCGGGGGATGGAGTGCAACTCGCCGAGCTCCCACGCGGAGGCGTTCTTCTGCCGCAAGGCAGTGCTGGCGTGACCGTGCTCTCCGCCGGCCGGCCGGAGGCCCTCGTAACGGGTGCGAGCAGCGGCATCGGCGCGGCCACCTGCCGAATGCTCCGCGAGCAGGGCTGGTACGTGGCGGGTGTAGCGCGCCGGCCGAGCCCCGAGGCGAGCGTCTCACTGCAGCTGGACGTCACCTCGTTTGGCCGCCTGGCTGCGGCGCTTCGCGTCGTGCCGGAACTCCGCCTGCTCGTGCACTGCGCCGCCACGGTTCAGCCTGTGGGATCGCTGCTCGAGAGCGATCCGGTCGAGTGGCGGCGAGCCGTCGAGGTCAACCTGATCGGAACGTACAACGTCCTGCGGGCCGGTCTAACCGGCGGGCTGGCATCCAGGGGAGGCCTCGCGATCCACATCACCACCGGCGCAGCGAGCAATGCCAAGCCCCACTGGAGTGCCTACGCCGCCTCGAAGGCGGGTGCTGAGCATCTCGTCCGGTCCGCGGCAGCCGACCTCGGCGACAACGGCTGCGCCGTCTGCGCGCTCGATCCGGGGATCACCGAGACCGCCATGCAGGAGGAAGTCCGCGCACTCGACTTCCCGGGTCGCGAGCGCTTCGTCAGGGCCCATCGGGCGGGAGAGAGCCGTATTCCCGATGAGATCGCGGCTGCCGTGTACGAGCTCTCGTGCCGGGATCCCAGGGACCTAAACGGGAAAACCTTCCGGGTGGGTGCCTTGTGATCGGCCCCGGGACGAGCGACGGCGGGCGCGCGGCGCACGAGCTCGCACGGCGGCTGTTCCCGCTCTGCCGGAGCCTCACCGGAAGCGGCGTGCGGGCCACCTTCGACCTGCTTGAGGAGCAGATCCCGATTCGGCGTACTGAGATTCCCAGCGGCACGAAGGTGTTCGACTGGATCGTTCCGGACGAATGGAACATCAGGGACGCCTACATCGCGGCCAAGGACGGCACCAGGGTCGTCGATTTCCGCCGTTCGTCGCTTCACGTCGTCTCCTACAGCGAGCCCGTGCGGACGAGGTTGCCGCTCGAGGAGCTGCGTGAGCACCTGCATACGCTGCCCGACCAGCCCGACCTGGTTCCCTATCGCACCTCCTATTACGAGCGCACCTGGGGTTTCTGCCTCTCCCATCGACAGCTGCTCGATCTCGAGCCGGGGGAGTACGAGGTCGTCATCGACTCGAGTCTCGAACCCGGACACCTCTCGTTTGCCGAATGCGAGATCGAGGGTGAGGGTGAGGGAGAGGTGCTCATCTCGACCTACGTCTGTCACCCCTCGCTCGCCAACGACAACCTCTCCGGGATCGTGGTCGCCACCATGCTCGCCAGGGAGCTCCTGGGGCGTCGACTTCGGCACTCCTATCGCTTTCTGTTCGCTCCCGGCACGATCGGACCGCTCGCCTGGCTGCACCAGAACCGCGAGCGGCTCGACCGGGTCGTCGATGGACTGACGCTGGCCTGCATCGGCGACGGCGGTCCACTGACCTACAAGCGCAGCCGGCGCGGCGATGCCGAGATCGACCAGGCGGTGGAGACGGTCTTGAGGGATTCCGGGGCGCCGCACCGGGTGCTCCCCTGGGAACCGTGGGGCGGCGACGAGCGCCAGTTCGGCTCGCCGGGGTTCGACCTGCCGGTTGGCTCGCTGACGCGAACGCCTCACGGAGAGTTCGACGGCTATCACACGTCCGCCGACGACCTGGGCCGAATCCGGCCAGAATCGCTCTCGGGGGCGATCAACGCCTGTCTCGCGATCATCGAAGCGCTCGAGACGAACCGCACCTGCACCAACTTGAGCCCGTTCGGGGAGCCGCAGCTCGGGCGCCGCGGCCTGTATCGGTCCGCAGGCGGCGCCGTGGCCACGCCTGACGACGAGCGCGCTCTGCTTTGGGTGCTCAACCAGAGCGATGGCGCCTCCAGCCTGCTCGACATCGCAGCTGGTTCCGGATTGACCTACGAGACCGTCGAGCGCGCCGCGGAACGGCTTGAGCGAGCCGAGCTGCTCGCGACCGGCTCGGAACGTGCCGGCGCTCACCCCCCGGTCCGAGCTGTGGGGAATGGAAGGCCGGAGCACTCCCAACCGTTTGATAGTTGAGGCAACCAACACAGATGGACGCACGAGAATGGCATTGCGGGGACTTTGCGCGGGCGTCAAACCAGCGGTCACGCGGGATACATGCGCAAGGCTGGTTGCGCTCCCCGGACGTTCGCGCCTTCAGCCGGTCGGTCCGATGTTTCATCCTCGAGATGCTGCGCTAGGCGGGCAGGCGGGTCACCGGCTCGCATCGCGTCGAGACGATCTGTGGGGTTGCCGGCTCAAGGCCGGCTCCGGGCTTCTGGCTATAGGTGGATTTGGTGGACCCTCCCGGCCCCTGATCCGCTCTCAATTGGCCCCCTTGAAGCGCTCGGGCCGCCGATTTCCACGGTCCCGCCACAAAAGGGGGGACATGGGCGGTCGGGCGGAGCTAGTACATCCACGGCAAGGGCGCACCAGCAGCGACAGCCCAGCGCGTGGAAGCCCAGCAATACGGGCGACCACAAATGGCACGAGCGTGACGCTTGCTGAGACGTCTCAAGCAGCTGTCAGCACCAGGACCCAGTCCGGATCTCCCTCGCTGTTCTCCCCGGGAGGCGAGAACCTACGGGTGCCGGCGTTGTCGAATGGTGAGCCCGGGACGCGGCGGTAAGTCCCGTTGGTGGGGTCATACCACCGGGCCCGGACGCGCGCCGCGAGCTTGCTCATGTCCACACCGATTGTCTGCCCGTCGGGGACATATGCCATGACCAGCCTGCCGTCGGGCGTGCGCGCGGCGGTTACGTAGTTGCTGTCCTGGACGCTGCCGGTCGCCGCGTACGAGCCGTACCCCGAGACGACCACGGAATGGTGGTAATCGGGCACCAGGTCGAACCAGCGGCGCCGCGCGAAGAGATTGGTCGCATACGTCATCTGCCGCGAGCCCAAGGTGTCGAGGCGCTCCTGCCACCCGTTTAGGAACTGCCATGTGTACTTGTTTCCGTAGAACTGCCCAGTGGCCCCGCTCAACAGGGTCCAGTACTCCTGGCGCCTCAGGGTCCGTGGTCCCGTGTAGTCGTGCTCACCCTCGTAGTTCGCCTCGACCATAAAGACGGGCAGGAAATCCTCACGGCGATACTCCTTCAGCACGCGTGCATAGGTCGGAAAATACGTATAGGCGGCGTCGAGTGAGATCAGGCCCTTCCAATTGCTGTCGTCCAGGGAGCCGCTGTCGAGAAAGTTCAACTCGGTGGTCTGCAGCTGATTTGGATCGGTGGCCTTGATGCCGCGCGCGACCGCGAGGGCGAGCGCATCGTCGGATGGAGTCCGCCAGCTTTGAAAATCGTTGCCGCTCATCCAGACGATGTTGGGGAACTTCCTGTAGCGCGATCCGAGGTACCGACCAAAGGCGTACGCCTTGGCCAGCCCATTGTCGCGCAGGACGCCCAGCCAGCCCCCCGTCTCGATTGGATCGAGGAACACGGCCATCCTCTGCCTGGCCGCAAGCCTGATCATCGCGTCGGCGCGGGCGAAGTAAGCCTCGTTCGGCGTCGAGAGATCACCCTCCCGTCTGAACGGACGGATCCCGTCATACGTGCTGCCATCCGCCCGTCCGCCCGTGTAGCTCTCGCAGAGGAGGTTCACCCATACAGAGTTGAAACCCGCCGCCTTGCGGTTGACCAGGAAGTGTTTGGCTTGCTCTACGGAGACGTTGACGAACAGCGCCTGCGGAGAATCGCCGACGATCAAGAACGGGTGGTTGCGTTGATCGACCAGGTACCGGTGGTTGGAGGAGACCTTGAGAGGAAAGGTCGCATTGCGCGCCGCGGTCGACCTGACTGGTGGGGCCGTCTCTACGCCGGCGGGTTCTGGGGCGGCGCCACACCCGGCAACCGCGAGGATTCCACCAGCGCCAGCCAGTGCAAGGGCAGCCCGGGTCCGCAGCCTCACGAGTCTCCGATCAACGAACGAGATCGGCGCCCGTTCAGGCGAAGACCTCTACCACGCGGCAACGCCATCAAGCCGGAGCTCGTGCGTTCGGTCAATGAGGTACCGACGTTTGGAGGTATCCCGAGGCAACTCGGCATCTGCGTGGGTGTACAGGCGTGCGCTTGGACATTCGACAGGCTCGCTCGGAGCTTCCGTTGGGTCGGCCACGTCCCGCTCATCTAACGATGCGGCGCGTGGCCGATTTCCACGGTCGCATCCTGGGCTCGCCGTGCTCTCGTCGGGGCAGGGGTTGACATACGAATTCGTCGGCGGGACCAGCGACTGGAGCGAGCGGAGCTGCTTGCGACGAGCTCGAGCGAAGCCTACGGCTGGCACGCGCCGAAGCAGCCGATCAGGACCGGAAGGCTGGACCGCTCCCGATCGTTAGATAAATGAGGCGACCTAGTCATGGGTCGGCCCGCCCCGGGCGAAAAGGAACAACAGATGCGGACGATCTATCTGAACGCCTTGCTGGATGACCGTAAGCGCAAGCGCCGTCATCGACTGCACTGGAGCCTCGGCTCCGAGCGCGCTGGAACGACCGCCTTGGAAGGCAAGCCCTCCGCGACCGTTGTCACCTCCGCGTCATAAGGGCCAAGGACGTTATCCGGACCATGGGCGATCAGAGGTTGAGGCCGGGAGACGTCGTGGAGGTGCGAGCGCCCGCTGAGATCCTGGCGACGCTGGACAGTGAGGCATCGATCGAGTCGATGCCGTTCATGCCCGAAATGCTGCAGTACGCGGGTAAGCGGTTCACCGTCACGCGTCGCGTCGAGAAGATTTGTGACACCGTCAGCGGTGGCCCCGCAAGGAGCCTCAGGATGCGTGACACGGTTCTGCTGGATGACCTGCGGTGCGACGGGTCGGGCCACGGTGGGTGCCAGGCCGGGTGCCGGCTCTACTGGAAGGAAGAGTGGCTTCGCCGCGTCGATAGCAGCGCCGAGCCCGAAGGCCGGAGTGGGGATGCGCTTTCGCAACTCGAGAGGCTTGTCCGCGACGCTACGCGAGCGGCCAGTGACGTTGACGGGGCTCCCGTGGAGTCATACCGGTGCCAGGCCACAGAGGCCTTGCGCGCATCTGAGCCTCTGAGCAAGTATGACCTAGGCCAGTACATTCGCGAACTCACCGCCGGCAACGTCGGGTTGCTGCACTTCCTTCGCGTTGCGGTGCGCGGCCTGAGCTCAGCAATCCGGCGCCGGCTCCGAGTCCTCGGTGACCATCCGCTTCCGTACGACGGTGTCCCGGCTCGGCCCCGCGATCTGCTCGATCTGCACTCCGGCGACACGGTGGAAGTACGTCCAACGGAGGAGATTGCGCCAACCATCGACGAGAGCGGAAGGACCCGCGGACTGTCGTTCGATCGGGAGATGATCCCGTACTGCGGTGGCCGCTATCGCGTCAAGGACCGCGTGGAGCGGATCATCGACGAGCGAACCGGTCAGATGATCGAGATCTCCAGCGACTGCCTGATCCTGGACGGCGTCGTGTGCAGCGGGGAGCACAGTTCGGGGCGTTGGTTCTGCCCGCGGGCGATCTATCCGTACTGGCGGGAAGCGTGGCTTCACCCAGTCGAGGATGCCGATCCTTCGTCCGTTGGGGAATCGGATGCCGACACGAGCCCATCCTCAGTGCGCTGACCGTGTTTCTTCCGCATGCCACGAACTCAAAGGCGGTTTGAAAATGCAGCCAGGCGTCGACGTCACTGTCGGCATTCCCACCCGTAACAGATCGCGACTGCTTGCAAGGTCGATTGCGAGTGTCCTCGGGCAGAGCCATCGCCGTTTCGCGTTGGTGGTCTCCGACAACGCATCGGACGATGACACCGCCAGCATGGTGGCGTCCTTTCGTGATCCCCGACTGGCCTACCGCCCTCTTCAGCGCAACATCGATAGGCACGCGAACTTCAATCGGCTGATCGAGCTTGCGGAAACCGAATTCGTCGTGCTCCTCAGCGATGACGACGAACTTCACCCCGATCACCTATCACTCACCGTTGACACGCTCAATCGCTTTCCGACCGTCGGAGTGGCTCACACCGGGTGCGTGATAGCCGACGCGGTTGGGAATACCTTGGTTCCACACGCCCGTCCCCTCAAGACCGAGCGCTCGATCGAGTTTGAATCGGGAGCACGGTTCATCGAGCGGAGCATGAAGTCGATGGGAACGGTGTGCTTCTCTTCGGCGACCTTTCGCAGGGCGGCTCTGGTCAGCGGCGGAGGCCTGCGGTCGGAAGACGGCGCGGTCGATGACTTCGCGCTCCTGATGCGAATCGCGACCGAGTGGGACTTCGCCTACCTCAATCGGGCTCTCACCTTCGTCATGGGGCACGCTGAGGCGGCGTCGTCGGCTCTCGGCTCGTTCGCGCCTGACGGTTCCGGCTATCGGTGGGCCCGCTCGCTCCCAGAAATGCTCTACGAGCGCAGACTGAGGTTCCTCGCAGAGGCGGATCTTCCTGAAGTCGAGACCCAGCGGTTGGCCAGGATCGCAGAGAAGACGTACCGGCGTGATCGCGTCCGGTACCTCTCGATGCGGGCAAACACTGGAGATCGTTCGCCCGTCGTATTCAGGGCTCTTGGGAACGAGCTGCGGCGCGACCCTCACCTCGGGCTCGATCCCATGACGTGGCGCTTCATCGTCGGACAGCTCGGTGGGCGCCGGCTGCGCGACGGCGCGCGCCGAGTGTTCTAGGCAGCGTGGCCCCGTTGACTCCGTCAGGGGGCGTCGCGGTGGGAGAGGCCCAGGGCAAGCGCGTCCCGAAGCGGCCGACTGACGTCGCGCCGCACGAAATCGAGCGCGCGCTCAAGCGCGGCGCCGTTTGGGCACTCGGGTCACAGGTCGCGGTCCAGGCCATCCGCTTCGCTGGCGTCGTCGTCCTCGCCCGTCTGTTGACTCCGAGCGACTACGGCATCGCGGCCCTCGCCATCACTATCGGGTCGTATTCGATGATCCTCGGCGATCTGGGATACGGGACGGCGCTTGTTCAAGCCCCGGATGCCTCACAGCGCCGGGCCTCGACTGCATACTGGTGTGCTCTTGGGGCCGGAATGATCGGGTCAGGAATCGTGGTGCTTGGCGCCTATCCAGCTGCTCGGCTGCTCGGCGAATCTGAAGTGACCGGCCTCGTGATCGCGGGCGGGCTCACCCTGTTCTTGGTCGCCGCCGGATCGGCAAGTAACGCATTGCTTACGCGATCGATGAGCTTCGGCGTGATCCAGGGTGCGGGCATGATCGCCGCGCTCATCGCGACAGTGTCTGCGATCGTCGCCGCCGCCCTTGGTGCCGGCGCGTGGGCTCTCGTCCTTCAGCAGGTCGTCCTTGCCGCGGTGACCTCTGCCTGCTTCATCCTGGCGGCGCGCTGGCGTCCATCGCTCGAGTTCTCTCGAGCCGCCATGCGCTCTCTGACGAGATTCGCGGTTCCGTACACCGCTGGGTCGGCTTTCATCGTTCTCCAGGGACTGGTCACCGTGCTGCTCGTCGGATCCCTCCTCGGGCTTGAGGAGCTTGGGATCTGGAACCTCTCGATGGCGATAGTGGTCGTCCCCATGACGCTCCTCGCTGCGCCGATCTCGCGGGTGGTCTACGCGGCCTTCGCCCGAATGCGCGACGACCAGGAGCGCGTGACCGAGGTGTGGTTGAACGGGTTCACGATGCTCGCCGCCGTCATGCTTCCCGTGCTCTTTTGCCTCATTGCCGTGACGCCGGACTTGGTCCCCCTCGCATTCGGCCGACAGTGGGTACCGGCCGTTCCCATTGTCCAGATCCTGTGTGTGTTGGTCATGTCTCGGGCGCTGCAACAGTGGAACGTCGCCGTCTTGGATGCCGCCGGGAGGCCGCACATCAACATGCTCCTCACGGCAGCGGTCCTCATCGCTCTGCCACCCAGCATCTGGTTGGGAAGTGCGTTCGGAATCGAGGGTGTCGCCGTCGCCTACGCCCTCGCGGCACTCATTTTCGGCGAGCTCCCTGCATTTCTGATCACGATGCGTCACCTCTCGTTGAAGCCGCTCAGCGTGCTCGGACGTATCCGCGGAATCGCGTTCTCGGCTGCCGCGGCATGCATTGCTGTCGTGTTCGCGCGTCAGGCGCTGGAGCAGGGCGGGATCTCAAGCGAACCGCGTCTGGCGCTCTCGATCGTGGTGGGCGCCGCCACCTACCTTTCGCTGCTGGCGCTCTTCGCGCGAGGCGTGTCACGCCAGCTACTCGGAATGGTCCGTGGTCTTTCGGCCGGCGCCAGAGCCCGGAACTGACTCCGAAGGTGAGCGTGACCCACGACCGGCCTAGTCGGCGAATTTCACCAGGGTCGGCGTCCGGGGTTGGAGAGGATCGCGGCGCTCAGCTCAGGTCGAGCAGAGACGACAACTCGACTACAGCCCACGGCTCGGTTTGCAACAAGCCTGCGACAAGCTCACGAGGGGATCACACCAGAAGTTAAACGGCGCTTATCGTCGGCCTGCGTACTTCGATGCTGTAACGGATGGAGCGAATCAGGCGATTTCTGCCGATGCGAGGGGGGAGGCGCTTGAAAGCGCGGGGGGTCGGACCTCGGGCCGAACGCGACAAGGACTCGAGGCGGCTGAGCAGACCGGTGTCGGTGGTCGGGTGGCTTTCGATCAAGGACTCGAGCGCGCTGACAAACAGTTCGCCAGCGTCTGACTGACTGGGCCACGCGCGAGCCGTCTCGAGGGCTCCCGATTTCATCCTGTCCAGGAGGTGACGGTCTTCGAGCAACGCTGCGAGATGCCCCCCAGCGGCCTTGAAGTCAGGGGCTGGGGCAAGCAAGGCATTACGTCCGTGTTCAGCGTACTCCGTGATCCCCGTGCTCGGGCCATCAAAGGCCACGACCGTCCCGCCGCAGTGGAACATCTCGAGTGGCGGCAGCCCGAACCCCTCGATCAAGCTGAGCTTGAGCAGAATGTCGCAAGATCGGTAGACAGCGGCAGCTTCGGCCGGCAGGAGGCGCGAGAAAACTCGGTTAACGCCCGATATCGCGCCGACGTCCGTAGAGGTAAGCAGCCACGTCTCGTCGGACAACGAGCGTGCCAGTCGAAGGGCTGGAACAGCTTTCTTGCGCCAGGAGCTCAGCGGTCCCTCAACGAGGACACGAACAACACCTCCTCTGGGCGCAATGTCTGGCCCTTCAGGACGAAATACTGACTTGTCGAGTCCGTTTGACACGACGACAAAGGATCGGTCGTAGTCAAGCCGGAACCGATCTCTCAACCAATGCGAAACCGTGATCCCGGGAAGTGGGACCCGATAGGCCTCTTGGACCAGAGAGCGTCGCGGGTCGTTATGACGATAGAAGCGATCCTCCATATCTTGAGCGAGTACCGCGTGCCTGCTTGCGCTGAGCTGCGGGAGCAAGAGGGTGTCCTGCCACCACGACGCGATCGCTATGTCGTACTCCGTATCCGATGCCTGACTGAGGGAAACGACTCGAGGCCCTTCGATGCGAGCTTCGATGCGAGATGTGTCTAATCCGGCAGGCACACCTTCGGTAACCGCGATAGTCACCTCGTGGCCAGCTGCGGCGGCCGTACGGGCGTGCGCCAGGATGACGGAATTGCCGCCACCGATGCTGAGGTTGGGAATGAGAAATGCAATCTTCAAGGTCTTGAACTGGGCGGCCCGTTGCCCGCCTGTCGTAGGTCGTAGTTGCTCAGAGGCTCTGCTTCAACACTCGACCGACCGGCTGAAGGCGCGAACGTCCGGGGAGCGCAACCCGCCTAGCGCATGTATCCCGCGTGACCGCCGGTTTGACGCCCGCGCAAAGTCACCTCGATGCCGTTCTCGTGCGTCCATCTGGGTTAATTGCCTCAGCTATCAAACGGTTGGGAGCGCTCCGGCCTTCCACCCGCAACAGCTCGGACCGGGGGGTGGGCGCCGGCACGCTCCGAACCGGTCGCGAGCAGCTCGGCTCTGGTTTGAGCACCCAGAGCAAAGCCCGTTCCTCATCAGTTATGGGTGGGAATGCTGACAGTGAGGTCGACGCCTGGCTGCATCTGAAACCGTCTTTGAGTTCGTGGCATGCGGCTCGTTTGCGGCCATCGGCAGCGTCCAGGACAGCAACTACGTGACCGCCGCGCGCACGCTTGACGGCAGCCTGGTCATGGCATACCTCCCCGAGGGGCAGACAATAGGTGTCGACATGAGCAAGCTGGCGACACGCGTCCGGGCCCGATGGTACGACCCCACCGACGGGACCTACCGGCCGGTTCCGGGCTCACCGTCGACAACGCCGGCACCCGCAGGTTCGCGCGTCCCGAGAAGAACGGCGACGGGGACCCGGACTGGGTCTTGGTGCTGACTGCTGCCTGAGTCGTCGAAAGTGAGCCTCACGCTCGTGCCATAGATCGGAACCGGCCCTGGAGGCCATGAGGCTCAGGCGCGAAGATCTGGCCACTCCCGGTCACGTTCAGAGATGAGGCGCTCGTCGGCGGCGGGCCACTCGATGCCGAGATCTGGATCGTCCCAGCGGACTCCACGGGCCGCCTCGGGCATGTAACGGTGAGACATCTGGTAGAGGACTTCCGTGTCGTCCTCGAGCGTCTGGTAGCCCTGTGCAAACCCCTCGGGCACATAGGCGAGACGCTCGTTTCGCGCGCTCAACTCGATCCCGAGCCATTCGTTACGAGTCGCGGAGCCCCGGCGAAGGTCGACCATGACAAGGAAGATCGAACCGCGCGTGCAGCGCACCACCTTGATCTCGCGGTGAGGTGCCTCCTGGAAGTGAAGGCCGCGCAGGGTGTGACGCCGCGGACTGTGAATCGTGCTGCTCTGCACGACGCGCATCGGCGCACCATGCTCCGCGAACTCTCGCTCGCAGAAGGTTCGGGCCAGGAATCCGCGCTCGTCAGCGTGGCGCTCCACATCGATCAGATAGGCGCCCTCGAGCGGGGCGGGTGTGAAGATCACGGTGCGAACGATCGGGACTGGGTGGCGACCGGCAGGCGCCAGCGCAGGTCCTCGTCTAGTCGGCCGCCTTCCTGAAGCTCACCCACCCGGTTGATCCGCAGGTATCGAGTGCCGGTGAACTGCTCGTAGGTCAGTCCGTATCGGGCATATGCCTCGGAGAGTTGCCGCACGCCCTCACGGACCGTCCATTGCGGCTCGAAGGCCGGAAGCACCCTCGCGATCTTCGAGCAATCCACCCGATAGGAGCGCTTGTCGGGGCCGCCCCCGGCGGCGAACGAAGAGCGAGCATCCGGGACCACCTCCTCGACCATCTCGGCAATGTCCCGGATCCGGTAGTTCTCGGTGCTCGCGCCGACGTTGAAGGCCTGATCGTGCACGAGCTCACGTGGAGCTTCCAGGACCGACAGGAATGCCCTCGCGATGTCTTCCACGTGCACGAGGGGACGCCACGGCGTTCCGTCGCTCTGAATCAGAACCTCGCCGGTGGTATGGGCGAACCCAACGAGGTTGTTGACGACCACGTCGGCGCGCAGCCGAGGTGAGACCCCGTAGGCGGTGGCATTTCGCAGGAACGTGGGGCTGAACGAATCGTCGGCCAGGGTCGAGATGTCCCGCTCGGCGAGAACCTTGGATTCACCGTAGGGAGTCACCGGCGCGAAGTCGGCGTCCTCGTCGAGCATCTCCTCCCCCGCCTTGCCATACAGGCTGCAGGACGACGAGAACAGAAGACGAGGAACGCCGGCCGCCTTCGCCTTCTCCGCCACCCGCACTGAGCCGAGGTGGTTGATCTCGTACGTCGCGAGCGGGTTGAGATCACCGACGGGGTCGTTGCAGACAGCGGCGAGGTGAATCACCGCGTCGAAGCCCGACATGACCTCGGCCTCGACGTCGCGGATGTCCATCTGGACGGAGTCCGCCGGCGCCGGATCATCACCGAAGGTGCAGGCGGCGAATAGATCGGAGTCGAGCCCGAAGACCTGGTGGCCGGCCCGATTCAGCATGGGAACGAGGACCGATCCGATGTAGCCGTTATGACCAGTGACGAGTACGCGCACGCGAAGCTCCTATCTTTGTCGGTTTCGCAATGAACTGCCGTCCATGGCCCGACGCCGGCTCGCGCAGGCGCTGGCCAAGCGCCCAGGCGAACAGCCTCAGACTGAACGGGAGGCCCCGGATCACGTACCGCCTGAACAGTCGTCGTGGCTCATGCACAAGGCGGTGGATCCACTCCAGACCCAGGCGCTGCACGACAGCGGGTGCCCGCGTCTGCTCGCCGGCGAGAAAGCTGAACGACACTCCCACACCCGCAAACCAGGCTCGGGGCAGTTCGGATCGGAGCCGGCGGATCAGCCTCTCCTGCTTGGGAAAGCCGAGTCCGATGAGGACCAGGAGGGGTCCCGCCTCCCGGACCAACGCTCCGATCCGGTCCAGCTCCGCCGGATCGTCATCGAACCCGAGCGGCGGGCAGTAGGACGCCACGCTGCCGAGGTTCGGGTTGAGGGCCTCGAGCCGCCGAGCGGCGGCCTCAGCAACGCCGGGGTTTCCGCCGAGGAGAAAAACGCGCGCACCGGCCTCGGCCGCCGCCTCGGGCAGGCTGAAGGCGAGGTCGCTCCCGGCAACCCTCTCGGGCACCGGGACACTGGCCAGCCGCGAGGCCCAGACGATGGGCGCCCCATCCGCAATCCGGTGGGTGGCCGCCAGGATCAGCTCTCGGCTCTCTGCATCAGTTGTGAACTGGCGCAGGATGTCGAGGTTGGGCGTCACGATCCATCCGCCCCTCCCCGAGCGGACACCTTCCTGGAAGGCCCTCACGAGGCTGGGCTCATCGAGGGCGTCAAGGGGCAGGCCCATGACCGTCGCCGTGTCCTCTCCTGGGCGCGACATGGCTGCCGCTTCCGCGAGGGGCTCCTCCAGTGGGAGGCGAAGCTGGGTTGAAGTCGGCTCCATTCACCGGATCAACGGATGAGCCGGGCCGTTCTCATCGCCGGGATTGCGATCGGCCCGGAAGCTATTACGGCTTCAGCCGTTGATTGGGAAGATGAGAATTGCGCTGACGGGCTCCAAGGCGCGCCCATCCCTTCGCGCCGTCCTCTACCACCACATCACCAACCGCGTTTCCTCCGTGGTCGACCGACTGGCGGTCAGCACGCCCCTCGCCGTCTTCGAGGCCCACATGCGCAAGCTGGCCCGCGACTACGACGTCGTGAGCCTCGACACCGTTCTCTCCGGGAAGCTGCCGCCTCGCGCCCTGCTGATCACCTTCGACGACGGATATCGCTCCTTCGTGGAGTCGGCGTTACCCGTATTACGCCGGCTGGGCCTTCCCAGCCTGCTGTTCCTCACCGGGGCGTGCCTCGATCCCGGCACCCTCCCGCTGGACAACCTGCTCTCGTACCTCTGTGCGAGCATCGGCCTGGAGCGCTTGGCGGCGGCGCTTGACCCCCCCGCACGGGACACGCGCACCTTCCTACAGCTTCTCGACCTCGTCGCCGCGATGCCCTACGGCCGCTTTGTCCAGCTGGGAGACGAGCTGGCTGACCGGTTCGACGTCGACCAGGCAGCGCTTCGAGCCGAGAGCGGGATCTTCCTCCACCCTCAAGATCTCGCCGGACTGGCTGCGGCCCGCTGTGAAGTCGCCAACCACACCCGCTCGCACCTGTTCTGCCGGTCCATCCCCGACGAGGACGTGGCGGAGGAGGAGATAGTCGAGCACGCTCGGCGACTCGGATCGCTGACAGGTCGCCCGATACGGGCCTTCAGCTACCCGTACGGCCAGCGCCAGGACGCCACTCCGATGGTCGAGAGGATCCTCCGCGAGTCCGGGCACAGCGCTTCTTTTCTGGCGGAGTCACGGCTCCATCTGAACGGAGGCGCCGGGGGGGTCTGGAACAGAGTGCGGCTCGACGGGTATGCGACCTGGCGCGTCGGCACTGAGCTCGGGCTGATGCCTGCCCTTCGTGGCGGGCGGGATTGGCTGCGGGCGACGGCGCAGCTGTCCTGAGGCTCAGCCGGGGGCTTGCCCGGCCGTATCCGCCCAGTCGAGGATGTCGTGCCTGAGCCACAGGATTCTGTGGGCCACGGGCACGTATTCGCCTGCGTCGTAGAGGCGCCTGCGCGTTCTTGATTTCGCGGTTGAGTTCTCAATGTCGAAGTCAGATGTGTGCCCGCGGATGGAGATGGCGCCGCGCTCAAGCGGACGCTGACGCAAGTAGCCCAGGTGCGGGCTTATCTCCGTGAGCTGCGGGTCATAGAGCCAGCCGTAGGCGGTGAGGCCTGCGACTTCGCGGTGCAGGCGCAGAAGCGAGGCCACGCAGCGGTAGGTGCCCTCCATCCCGGCCTCGCTGAACTCCTCCAGATATCGCGACTCGGTGTGGTGCTCGAACCAGGGCGCGCGCCTTGACCCAAGTGCTCGGACCGCGAGACTCGGTTCCCGTCCCCGGAGGGCTGTGACCAGGCTGATCGGAAGACTGAGACGGCTTCGGAGGTCGACCACCTTCGCCCCACAGGGGACGGTCCAGCCAGCTGCGAAGCGCACGTCCTTCAGGAAGTAGTCGTCCCCGAGGTCATAGCTTTCGCGATGCTCGCTCAAGAATCCATGCAGTCGGTCCAGTGCAGCCGGCACCCGCCCGAGGACTTCGAATGGGAGCGCACGCTCGTCGAGCCCGAAGCGCAGGTGGGAGGCAAGGTGAGCGACGAACGCTCTGTTGAACGCGTTGCGCTCGGCTTCGCCGTCGAGACGTGCATGTGTGCCATGCAGGAGTGCCGGAAATCCCGATCCCAGATCGCCGAAGGCGCGGGGCGTGCGCCAGTCGCGCAGCGCCTCTTCCAGGGGCGCGAATGTCTCGACGGCGACCGGGGACAGTGTTCGGCCAAGCTCGGCCAGTGCGTCCGATGCCTGCGCCAGCTCGGCCTCCGGCTCCGTCAATTGCAGTCGCTCCGCGTCCACCGCCAAGTTGCTCACGTCTGGTTCGACCAGCGCACTGCCTTGAGCGCCGCTCGTGCTGCCGCAAGATAGCCACGTCGCCGTTCCGGGCGGCAAATCCGCGCGGTGGCGCGCACGACAGCATCGGTCGCGACGCCGATTCCCTCCAGAAACGCGACCAGCGTGCCGTGATGTTTGCGCGCGTACCGGACGCGGCTGTGGGCCAGGATCGGGCTAACGGTCTCCCATGGCGCGGATCCGTAGCCCTGGTGGTATGCGGTGGCTCGCGGCTCAAAACGGGCTCGCCACCCGCGATGGCGCAGGCGCCGGAACAAGTCCGTTTCCTCCGAATACAGGAAGAATCCCTCGTCCATTCCACCGACTTCGTCGAGCGCAACCCGGCGTATCAGCACGCACGAGCCAGACAGCCAGTCGGGCATACCCGGCCTCGTGTAGGCGGACCGTTCTTGGATCACCTCGCCTGTCCAGCTCGCAAACGGCGCGATCCGATGCAGACCCAGGGCCTGCGCGTATGTGGAGCGAAGACGCGGGAAGCGACGCTGGGTGCGGTGGAGCTGGCCGCCCTCACCGAGCGTCAGGGGCCCCACGCTCCCAAGCCGAGGATCGGCCCGGAGCACGCTGACGAGCGTGCTGAGGCTCGCTGACTCGATCCTTGCATCCGGGTTCACGAACAGCACGAACTCCGCTGAGCCGGCGGCGAGCCCCACGTTGCATCCGTAGGCGAAGCCGCCGTTTCGAGGTGCCCTGATGATGCGTATTGGTAGATTGGCGACCGACGCGGCGGAGTCATCGGGCGACGCGTTGTCGACTACGGTGACGTCGACCCACGGCAGCTGTGCCAGAGGTTCGACGCACGCCCGCAGGACATCGCGGCTGTTGTACGCGACGATCACGGCGTCGACGATCACTGAGGTCGTCGCAGCGGCTGGCGCTTCCGGAGATGTCCCAGGCCGAGTCTCTGTCGTCACGCGGTAAGCACCCGTGGGACCAACGACTGGCGGCCTCCGGGTTTTTCAGAAGATTGGAGCTCGGTGAGGCGTTCATCTGGAGACGCGAGATTGACTGGAATCGTCTGAACGATGAGCGGCTTTGGGGTATTGACCCCGACCTATGCGCCGGACTTCGAGCTCTGCCGCGAGCTCAACCAGTCCGTCATGCGGTGGACGGGGCCCGACGTCCATCACCACCTCGTCGTGCCCCAGTGGGACCGGAAGCTGTTCGCCCCGCTCCGCGGCCCGCGAACACAGGTCTGGACCGTCGACGAGATTGTGCCGCGCCGGATGCTGCCGCTGTCCATCTTCAATGCCTGGCTCGATCCGCGGCACCCGTACCCGCCCATCAGGGGCTGGGTGATGCAGCAGATGGTCAAGTTCGCCGCCGCTGCGGAGCTCGGACTGGACCAGCTGGTGCTGGCTGATTCAGACGTCGTACTGGTGCGACCGGTCACGATGGACACGTTCCGCAAGGACGGACGGGTCCGCTTCTATCGAAGCGAGGCAGTCGTGGATGAGCAGATGCCGCGGCATCTGCTCTGGCACAAGGTGGCCCGCAAGCTGCTCGGACTGCCGCCATTCGGCCCGGCGCCGCTCCCGGACTACATCAGCGCATTCAACGTCTGGGATCGGCGGATCGTGTTGGCCCTGCGGGAGCGAATCGAGGCCACGACCGGGCGGCCCTGGCTGGACGCGATCGCGTCCCAGCTGCACATCTCCGAGTTCATCCTCTACGGGGTGTTCGTGGACGGGGTGCTCGGCGCGTCCGCGCAGGTCATCCGCGAGGACTCGATGCTCTGTCACAGCCACTGGGGCCCTGAGCCGATGGCCGAAGCAACCGTCGCGGACTTTGTCGGCTCAATGCAGCCAGACGACGTCGCGGTGATGATCTCGGCGCAATCGGATACCAAGCCGGACGTGCGGCGGAGAGCGCTGTCAGGCGTGCGCTCCACCGTCGCGCTCGGGAGCTGAGCGTGCGCCAGCTAACCGCGACGAGCTTCGACCGCGCGTTCGAGCAGATGGTCCGGGAGGTCCGCTGGCAGGAGGACCCCAGCTACTACCCGCGCTACCGCAGCCGGTACGCGGCGATCCTGCGGCGGTTCGCGGAGCAGGCGCCCGACCAGGGGCTTGATGTCCTCGACATCGGGGGTGGTCAGCTCGCGTTCCTCGCGGTAGCGCTCTGGGGCGACTACGGGTGCGTCGCCGACGTCAAGGATGGCTGCTTTGCCGAGCTGCGGGCGCACGGGATCGACGCTTTTGAGTGGAATCTGGCGCTGGAGGATCCGCCCACGGACCGGCGCTTCGACGCGATCTTCTTCTCCGAGGTGATCGAGCATCTGCCGGTCCCCGGTCATATCGCACTTCGGCGCCTGCGGATGCTGCTGCGGCCGGGGGGCGTGCTGCTGTGCTCCACGCCGAACCTCTACCGCCTGCGCAATGTCGTCTACCTGCTTCGTGGCCGCCAGCTGTTCGATCACTTCGACCTGCCCGAGGTCCGCGGCTACGGACATGTGCTCGAGTACTCCGCCGAGCACCTCTCGTGGCAACTCCGGCGTGCTGGTTTCGTCGACTTCGCGGTTGAGCTGCGGAACTTCGAGCACACTCCGACCCGCGCTATGGATCGGGTGCTGTCCTCGGTCGGGGGGCCTTTGAGGCGGATTCCCCGTTACCGCGACAACCTGCTTGCGGTGGCGACGGCTGCCGGCAACTCGAATCATTGATCGGTTTGAGCAGGAAATCAAAAGGCGCCAGAAGAACCTCAGCCGTTCCATCGTTCATCGAGCGTGACCGAACGTCGACGAAAGGTTTGGCACGGAATGGGTCAATTCAGGGGTAACGGCGGATACATGCGCGGATGGCTGATAGCGCTCCCGCGACCCTGCTCGCACCGGCGACGCTGGCTGTGATGGTGCGCGAGCCGCTCGGCTCTGTCGTGATTCCAGCTTACGACGAAGCCGGGACCATCCAAGGAACCCTGGACGCCCTATTCGAGGGCTGCGAGCCGGGCGAGCTGGAGGTCGTCGTCGTCTGCAACGGATGCATGGACGACACCGCGGCCGTCGCTCGAGCATCCGGCCACCGGGTCCAAGTGCTCGAGTTGCAGCTCGCCTCCAAGCCCGCCGCACTCCGGCGTGGAGACGCCGAGGCAACTGCCTTTCCGCGCCTCTACCTGGACGCCGACGTGTTGCTGCCCGGGTCAGCGGCCCGGCTCGTGCTGGAGCGCCTGCGCTCCGGGGTGTTGGCCGCCCGACCGCCGGTCCGCTACGAGATGAGGGGCGCATCCGCGCCGGTACGCAGGTACTACCGCGCCCGATCGCGGGTTCCGGCCGTCTTGGGCTCGCTTTGGGGTGCAGGCGTGTATGGGCTCTCGGCGATCGGCAGGAGCCGGTTCCGCGACTTCCCGGACGTGGTGGCGGACGACCTCTGGGTGAACCGGCTGTTCAGCGATGAGGAGGTGGAGATCGTCGACAGCGTGCCGGTCGTGGTCCAGGTTCCGCGCCGGAGTCGCGATCTTGTCCGGGTCCTTGTCCGCACCTACCGCGGCAAGCGGGAGAAGACGACCGCGCCCGATCATCGTGACCGAGCCCCGGAGACCGCGACGTCTACTCTCCGGGACCTGGGGCGCGTCTGCCTGGCTGGCCCGGCCGCCGCCTTCGACGCGGCAACGTACGCCACCTTTGCAGCAGGGGCCCGCCTGGTGCTGGCGCTGCCTCACCTGAGTGGGGGTCGAACTGCGGCACACCGATGGGAGCGGGACGAGAGCTCGCGGGTTCACTGACATGACCGCAGCTGTCACTCATCCCGGCGGGACGGTCGACCTGGTTCGGTCGATGTCGTCGCGCTCGCGGGCTGTGCTTTTGCTGCAGGTGTTCGCCGTGACCCTGTTCGTGATCCCTTCGGACACCGTCATCAGGGTGATCGGCGCCGGCGGCTATGCCGCCGCCCTTATCGGGATGTTCGCGTTCAGCGTCTTCCTGACCGTCTCCCTGCTTGGTCTCCACAACCCTCTTGCGCAGCGGCATCCGATACGCGCCGTGCTCTGTCTGATCTGGCTGTCCGCCCTTGCGTCCTACGTGCTGATGGATCGGAGCATGCTGACCGCGGCCGAGCTGGCGAGCGCCGACCGTCTGCTGATGCAGCTGACGGTGATCACCGGAGTCGCGCTGATCGCCGCCGAGTTTCTTCGCTCGCTGCACGACGTGCGGCGCGTCCTGAGGGTCGTCTGCTGGGGTGGTGCATTCTGCGGGGTGGTCGCCGCGCTTCAGTACTGGATCAGTCTGGATGTCGCGACCTACTTACGCGAGCTGCCGGGCTTCTCGATCAATGCCGTCGACCCGGGAATCGCAAGCCGGGCCGGCCTAAACCGGGTCAGCGGGACATCCGTCTACCCGATTGAGCTAGGAGTCGTGGCGGGGATGCTGTTGCCGCTCGCGATCTACGTCGCGATCTACGACACTGACCGGAGGCCGCGGCGGCGGTGGGTGCCGGTGGGGCTGATTGCGCTCGCGATCCCCGCGTCGGTGTCGCGCTCGGCGGTCATCTCGGTCGCTGTGGGTTTGGGGGTGCTAGTTGTCCTGATGCCAGCGCGTCAGCGATTGGTGGCGCTGTGCGCTCTGCCGTTCACCCTGGCGGCCGTCTTCATGGCGGCCCCCGGGGTGATTCGCACGCTGCTGAACTTCTTCGGCGCCGGTACCGCCGACCCTTCGGTGGCCGCCCGGGTGACTGACTATCCGTTGGTCGAGCGGTACCTGGAGCACGCCCCGTTGTTCGGCCGCGGCGGCTGGACGTACTTCGCCGACAACGCCCTTGACATCCTCGACAATCAGTTCCTGAAGACGGCGATCGAACTGGGAGTGGTGGGGGTCGTCGCGCTGACGGCGTTCCTACTGGTGCCGGCGATCTCCGCTCTCGTCGCAAGGCGACGGAGCACCGACCCGGAGCTCCGACTCCTGTGCGCGGCGCTTGCCGGCGCGGGCCTCGCCGCCTTCGCCTGTTCGTTCACTTTCGACTCATTGTCGTACCCGATGTTCACCGGGCTATACGCGCTGATCATCGGGCTCATCGGTGCCACCTGGCAACTCGCGGCCGCCGAGGTCCCGGCGAGGGTCCGTGCCGGCACCGACTCCGTACCCATGACGCGAACACTGGCTCCAGCGAGAGGCTGACGGTGGACCTGGTACGCATCCTGCGGAAGATCTGGAGCTACCGGTTCATCACCCTGCCGGTCATCGTCCTCACCTTGTTCGGGGCGTTCTACGTCATCGCCGTCAAGACCCCCGAATACAAGGTCTCGTCCAGCTATGTCCTCATCAATCCACCGCCCCCGCCGACCGCTGATGACATCGCCCGCAATCCGGCTCTTGGACGCATCAATCCGAACAACCCGTACACGCGCTTTTCGGACCAATCGGTGATCGTTAGCCTCTTGTCCAGCAGCTTGAGCGCCGATGCGGCCCGCAAGGAGTTGGTCGATCACGGCGCGGATCCCCGGTACACGGTGGCGCCGGATCTACAGCTCGGCTACTCGAACCTCGTCGTTCAGATCGAGGGAGTGGGCTCGACGCCAGAGGCCGCCGTGCACACTGCCGAGCTGGTGGGTACGGCGCTTACTCGCGAGCTTGAGCGCGTGCAGGCGTCTCAGGGCGTGGACCCTCACTACATGATCAAGACGCAACAGGTCGTGCCACCCGATAGCCCGACACAGCAGCTTTCCAGCAAGCTTCGGCTACTGGTCGGCGTGCTGGCGATCGGTGCCATCCTGCTACTGCTGGCCGTATCGGCTGCCGAGGCGCTCGAAACACTCCGCGCCGAGTGGGCGGAGCGCGACCTGGCCAAGGGAGGCGCCCGACGAGGTTCGATCGATGGCGCACCTACCATCAATGGTGGGCACGAGGGCAAGAAGCCTCTCGGGGGGGAGGTGGAGCGTGATGCGATCACGGGTAAGCCCCCGAACGGCTCGGGGCGCATGCGGAAACGCCGCAAGCAGGCCCGCCACGGTTCGGAACGTCAGCAAGACGTGAGCAGCGGCTAGGCGCCGCGTCCCAGATCGCAGCTTTGGATACCGTCGATGCGGTAGATGTGAATCGCGTCTCCGTTAGCAAAGTGGTCGCTGAAGGAGCCGTTGCGGACCGGAATAGTGCGGCCCTCGTCCACGACCGCGGCTTTTGAGTCGCCCACGCAGGGCACGGAGAACCTGCCCTCGACTGGAGCTCCGGCTGAGCCGGCGAACACGTAGAGGCGCCCGGCTGACCGCGTCGCATTCTTCTTCTTGGACCCGCACCTCTTCCGCTTCTTTCTGCCCTTCGATTTGCACTTCTTCTTGGCCTTGGCCGCGTTCGCCTTGCCCTTCGCTTTCTTCTTGCACTTCTTCTTCGCCTTGCCCTTCTTCGATCGGCACTTCTTCTTGGCCTTGGACGTCTTGCCGTTCTCCCACTTGACCATCGCGGTCGTCCCGGCGCTGTGAGACCAGCCTGAGGTGACGGTCGGCGAGTTGAGGACCGGAGCCAGCGATGCGATTTCGCGGTTCATGGCGGTGACGACTGACCGGATCGGTGCATAGGGCGAGTTCGGTTCGGTGCCGTCGCGGAGGATGTGCTGGGTCTGGTCGGGGCCGCCGAAGGAGTGGTTGAAATAGATGATTCCGCGTGCCCCGGCGATCAGGCTCTGCCAGACGGCAGCACGGACCTGCGGCGGGGTGATCGTCGGCCAATCCGACTCGCCGGCGGGGTGGCCGAGCTCTACGAACGCCCAGACGGGCTTCGAACCAGCGGGGCTGACCAGCTCTCGCAACCTCCGAACGGTGGCGCCGTAGTTCGCCGCCCTGTGGCACTCCGTCGGGCTCAGAGCGGCGCCGCCGGCGATCAGCGTCCCGCCCTCCGTTCCCGAGCAGATGTTCTCGTCGGTGAACCAGTAGTTGTCGGCGGAAACGACGTTCTGGAAGTCGTTGACGTATCGAGCCGCCTCCGCATCGTTGAGCCAGAAGGTCACTCCCTTGCCGAAGTTGCTGAAGCGGAGACGGCCGTCGGCGGGGAGCGACGCTCGGATCTGATTCAGCCTCGCGTAGCCGTCCTCTGGGCTGTACTGCATGTCGAACTCATCGCCGAGCAGCCATCCGGAATTGGCGGGGTTCGCCTGCGCCGCAGCGCTGTTCCGCCACTCGTCCTCCTGAAGGAGGCTGTGCATGCCGTTGGACTGCACCAGGGAGAGGTTGGAGTTGGCCGTCAGGACCACGTAGGTATTGAGCCCGGCGTCCCTGTCCCAGTTCACATCCTGCTGGGATACGACGCTCTCGAACCAGACGCCGATCGGAAAGTAGGACCTGGCGGCCGGGAGGGAAGGCGAGAACCGGGCGTAGTAGTTCAGCCCTCCATCCACCTGGGTGGTGGACATGGCGCCCGCCGGGCCGGGCGCCCAGGCCTGGATGGCCGCGGCCACCGCAACGGTCAGGAGCAAGCTCATAGGGCGCTTCGGCGACAATGGGAGTCAGGCGGCTGCATCACGCCACCTGAGCTACCCCTTCATGAGCAGCTCTGCAGCAGCGCGATGGCCTCGTTGCGATTCCGGACCCCCAGCTTACGGACCGCCTCGGCGCTGTGGCGGCGCACCGTGACCGGGGAGATGTGTCGGCGTCTGCGGCTTCCGCCGCTCACCTCGAAGCCCGCCATTGTCCTGGTCGAGGACGAGCCGGTGACGCGGACCGCGGTACGTCGACTGCTTGAGGGTGGCCCAGGCTCAGCCACGCTCGGCCCCTCGGATGCTGTGGCCTTAGCCATCTAGAGATCAACGACTGCAACGTGTCCTCCCTTCCGACCCTTGCCCTCCCTGGGTTCATTGCCGGAGTCTCGCCGCGTGCGGCCAGGAAGTCAATCCCTGAAAGTAGCCTCCCTGCGTCCTCGGCTGCCCTTGAGTTGCGGGTCGACTTCGACCGCGCGCAACCTGGTGCCCGCGGTTTGGGTCCCGGTGGCCCCATCCTCGCCCTGCGCTTCCGATTGGACTTGCCTAAGCCGAGCGCCGGGTCCGTTCCCGAGTTTCGTCGCGACGACGTTTTATCGGTGCCCGCGGGCATACGCGACGGTGAGCGTGGCGGTGCCGAAGTTCATCCCGCCCTTGAATGTGCTCACGCCGAGGCCGCTGTTCAGCGCGTTAGCCGCCTGGGAGGTTACGGTGAGCCTGATGTTGCTCGCGACGACGGTGCGGTGTCCGCCGCTGGTGCGCTTGAGCGCAGCGAGATTCAGGTCGAAGATCGGCATCGACTGCCCGCCGACCGTTGCGGTGAGTTGCTTCGTGCTCGTATTGACGACGAAGTTGATAAGCGTCACGCTCTTGCCGATGTGGCTGAAGGTCAGCCCCCCGGTGTGATCAACGGTTCCGACAAGCGTCGCCACGACGATCTGGCCGGAACTGACTGGAAAGAGCAGCGTTGGCTTAGCGGTTGCTGGGGCGACGGCAGTGACGGTGATGCCGGCATGCCTGAAGGCCGCCGATACCGCAGGATTGACGGCGACATCGGTTCTCTTACCGATTACCGTCGCCGAAGCCGGAGCGTACGTGGTCGCGGCCGACGTGCTCGAGCCCTTGCTGCTGCTCGAACTGCTGCCGCAGGCCGCTACGACGAGTCCAGTAGCCACGATCACCGCGACGGCCGATAGTCGCGAACAACTACGTAGCATGAGAACTGTTTCCTTTGCTCAACTGTCCGGGTTTCCTAGGATTCAGTGCGGCGTCGAGTCCGATCAGAGATCCGCCACTTCACGCCATCCGGGGAAAGCTCACAAGTGGGTTGAGCTCTTCTCCTGCGCGGGTAGATGTCAACCACTGGCTAGGGCAGGAGGCCGTAGATGGTCAGCTGGGAGGCTGAGGTGACGAGGACTTCGCCGTTTGCGATGACGGGGGTGCTGAATTTGTCCCATTCGTCGAGGGTGTCGCGGCTCCCGGCTTGGTCGCTGTTGTAGAGCTCGTTGGTCAGGTTGGTTGCGGCGTAAGCATGGAGGGTTCCGGGCGCGCCGGCTCCGCTGGTTTGGAGTGTCCAGAGGATGCCGTTGTTGCTGCCATTCGCGGAGATCGCCATCGTGCCGCCGCGCCCGTTGTAGGTCTGGGCGGTTTTCGAGGTCGGCGCGGTGGTGAGGAGGCCGTTGCTGAGCGCGAAGGCCTGGACGGGGGCGGCGACGGGGGCGAAGTAGACGGAGCCGTTCCAGTAGACGGGTGAGCTGAAGTTGCCTGCTTCTACGCCGCTGCCGAAGATGTTGGTGAGGCTCTGGACGATCTGGTCGCTGCCGCTGTGGAAGCCGCCCATGTTGTCGCGGTCGACGAGGTAGACGGTGCCGTTCTTGCCGGCGCTGACCATTTCGTGTGGGTGGGCGCCGCTTTGGTCGGGGAGCAGCAGCACCCCGCCGGAGCCGAGATCGAGGTTCCCGTTGTCGAGGGTGCTCTGGACGCTGGGGGAGAAGTAGTCCTGCACGGTCCCGGTGGGCGAGAGCCTGATGAACGAGTCGCCATAGTCGGATCCGCCGCTGTCGGCGTCCATCAGCCCGTCGCCGCTGATGAAGTAGAGGCTGCCGGTGGAGTCGGTGGCGATCCCGTCGCCATTCATCCAGACGCCGCCGTCGTCGCCGTTGGGGGTGGTGTTGTAGACCAGCACCCGTTGCAGCGTCGAGGCGTTATAGCCGAGCACCCAGCCGTGGAAGGGTTCTTGATCGCCGTGGCTGGAGAAGCCGAAGTAGACGGTGCCGTTTGCGAGCAGTCCGCCTGTGCGCTGGTTCTGGCGCAGGGAGTTGAACGGGAGGGTGCCGCCGGCGGAGCCGTTGCCGCTGCCGGGCACGCTCGCCTGGATCACGACCGGGCCGCCGGACTTCTCGGCGCCGGTGCTCAGGTCGAGCGCGTGCAGGCGCTGCACGTAGCTGGTCGTGCCGCCGCTGACTTCCTTGGTCTTCGCGACGACGTAGATCGTGCCGGTTGCCTGATCGATCACCGGTGTCCCGGTGATCCCGATCTCGTTGGGGATGTCGCCGGTCTCGCCGGTGTCGGCGGCCGGCACGGTCGTGACGCCGGCGGCCGGGTTGGTGAAGTTGTCGTGCCAGAGCGGCGCGCTGCTGCGGCCGTCGGCGTCGAAGGCGTAGACGCTGTCGTGCTCGGTCGCCGTGATCACCACGTTATGGAAGCCCTGGCCGGGGATGTTCACGTTCTGGACGTACAGCGGCGAGGCCAGCGTCAGCCCGTCGAGCGGGTAGCTGAACCGCTTGCCGAAGCTGGCCGACTTCACGTTCGCGGGGCTCAGCACGGTCTCGTTCAGGTCCTGGCCCGTGCGCATGGTGTCGTTGTGGTAGGTGAACGCGCCCGGATCGTTGCTCACGTAGACGGTCGCGCTTGCAGTTTGAGACCCCGAGGTTGCGGTCACGGAGTGGGTGCCGACGCTGTTCGGAGGTGTGTAGAGGCCGCCGGCGGTGATCGTGCCGACGCTGGTGTTGCCGCCGGCGACGCCGTCGACCGACCAGGTCGCACCCCCGCTGCCGGGGCCCTGAGCCGTGAACTGGGCCGTGCGCGTGAACGTGAGCACTGCCGTCCCGGGGGAGACGGTGATGCCCGTCGACGCGGTCGCCACGTTCGAGTAGGGGCCGACGTTGCCCGAGCTGTCGCTGGCGCGGACCCGGTAGCTGTAGCTGGTGGAGGGGCTGACGCTGGTGTCCTTGTAGCTCGTGCCGGTGGGGGTGGCGATCTGGGCGAAGTTGCTGCAGCCGCTGCCCTGGCAGCGTTCGAGCTGGTAGCCGCTGACGCCGCTGCCGCCGCTCGAGGCCCCCCAGGCCAGGTCGACCTCGCCGGCGCTGACCGCGTTCGCGGTCAGCGTTCCCGGGGGGACGGGAGGTTGGCGTTCACCGGCGTCGCCTGATCGGCCTGGATCTGGGCGGGGGTGAGCGCGACGTTGTAGACGCGGACCTCGTCGATCAGGCCGGCGAAGAACTGCCCATAGATGCTGTCGCCACCGATCTGGAGGGGGTTGGTGGAGGAGGCGATCGTGCCCGTGTGTGCCGTCGAGGCGACCTGAGTGCCGTTGACGTAGAGGCGGAGGGCTGCGCCGTCGTAGGTCTCGGTCAGGTACGACCAGCCGTTGGCGGGGAGCGCGGCCGTCCCGGAGGCATCGGCGTAGCTGCCGCCGGCGATCATGCCCGCGTCCGGCCGCGAGCCGTTGGTCGAGGTCGCCTCGAGGTAGAAGTTGTCGTTGCCCTTGTAGATCACGTCACGCCAGATGGCGTTGACGGCAGAGGGGTTGACCCACGCCTCGAGCGTCATCCCGCTCGAGAGGTGCAGTGAGGGCGCGTCGGGGACCGTGACGAGCGCGCTTGAGCCGTTGAACTGCAGCGCCTTGCCGTATTTGCCGGCCGCCGCCCAGGTCGCCGCCGTGATCGTGCCCGTGTTGCCGTTCCCCGACGCGTCCGCGACCGTCGTCCCCGAGCCCTCGTTGAAGTCGTAAGCCGCGACCAGTCCGGTCGGGGCGGCGGGGGTGCTGGCGCCGGCGATGTTCGAGTAGCTGCTCAGGTTGCCGCTGGTGTCGCTGGCGCGGACCCGGTAGCTGTAGCTGGTGGAGGGGCTGACGCTGGTGTCCTTGTAGCTCGTGCCGGTGGGGGTGGCGATCTGGGCGAAGTTGCTGCAGCCGCTGCCCTGGCAGCGTTCGAGCTGGTAGCCGCTGAGGCCGACGTTGTCGCTGGAGGCCCCCCAGGCCAAGTCGATCTCGCCGCCGCTGGCCGCGGTTGCCGTCAACGTCCCCGGCTGCGTCGGCGGCTGCGTGTCGGGTGTGGGGGTGGTGGCGCCGGCGATGTTCGAGTAGCTGCTCAGGTTGGTGCCGTCGCTGGCGCGGACCCGGTAGCTGTAGCTGGTGGAGGGGCTGACGCTGGTGTCCTTGTAGCTCGTGCCGGTGGGGGTGGCGATCTGGGCGAAGTTGCTGCAGCCGCTGCCCTGGCAGCGTTCGAGCTGGTAGCCGCTGACGCCGACGTTGTCGCTCGAGGCCCCCCAGGCCAGGTCGACCTCGCCGCCGCTGACCGCGGTTGCCGTCAATGTCCCCGGCTGCGTCGGCGGCTGCGTGTCCGGACCGCTGTTCACCGGCGTCGCCTGATCGGCCTGGATCTGGGCGGGGGTGAGCGCGACGTTGTAGACGCGGACCTCGTCGATCAGGCCGGCGAAGAACTGCCCATAGATGCTGTCGCCACCGATCTGGAGGGGGTTGGTGGAGGAGGCGATCGTGCCCGTGTGTGCCGTCGAGGCGACCTGAGTGCCGTTGACGTAGAGGCGGAGGGCTGCGCCGTCGTAGGTCTCGGTCAGGTACGACCAGCCGTTGGCGGGGAGCGCGGCCGTCCCGGAGGCATCGGCGTAGCTGCCGCCGGCGATCATGCCCGCGTCCGGCCGCGAGCCGTTGGTCGAGGTCGCCTCGAGGTAGAAGTTGTCGTTGCCCTTGTAGATCACGTCACGCCAGATGGCGTTGACGGCAGAGGGGTTGACCCACGCCTCGAGCGTCATCCCGCTCGAGAGGTGCAGTGAGGGCGCGTCGGGGACCGTGACGAGCGCGCTTGAGCCGTTGAACTGCAGCGCCTTGCCGTATTTGCCGGCCGCCGCCCAGGTCGCCGCCGTGATCGTGCCCGTGTTGCCGTTCCCCGACGCGTCCGCGACCGTCGTCCCCGAGCCCTCGTTGAAGTCGTAAGCCGCGACCAGTCCGGTCGGGGCGGCGGGGGTGCTGGCGCCGGCGGTGTTCGAGTAGCTGCTCAGGTTGCCGCTGGTGTCGCTGGCGCGGACCCGGTAGCTGTAGCTGGTGGAGGGGCTGACGCTGGTGTCCTTGTAGCTCGTGCCGGTGGGGGTGGCGATCTGGGCGAAGTTGCTGCAGCCGCTGCCCTGGCAGCGTTCGAGCTGGTAGCCGCTGAGGCCGACGTTGTCGCTGGAGGCCCCCCAGGCCAAGTCGATCTCGCCGCCGCTGGCCGCGGTTGCCGTCAACGTCCCCGGCTGCGTCGGCGGCTGCGTGTCGGGTGTGGGGGTGGTGGCGCCGGCGATGTTCGAGTAGCTGCTCAGGTTGGTGCCGTCGCTGGCGCGGACCCGGTAGCTGTAGCTGGTGGAGGGGCTGACGCTGGTGTCCTTGTAGCTCGTGCCGGTGGGGGTGGCGATCTGGGCGAAGTTGCTGCAGCCGCTGCCCTGGCAGCGTTCGAGCTGGTAGCCGCTGACGCCGACGTTGTCGCTCGAGGCCCCCCAGGCCAGGTCGACCTCGCCGCCGCTGACCGCGGTTGCCGTCAATGTCCCCGGCTGCGTCGGCGGCTGCGTGTCCGGACCGCTGTTCACCGGCGTCGCCTGATCGGCCTGGATCTGGGCGGGGGTGAGCGCGACGTTGTAGACGCGGACCTCGTCGATCAGGCCGGCGAAGAACTGCCCATAGATGCTGTCGCCACCGATCTGGAGGGGGTTGGTGGAGGAGGCGATCGTGCCCGTGTGTGCCGTCGAGGCGACCTGAGTGCCGTTGACGTAGAGGCGGAGGGCTGCGCCGTCGTAGGTCTCGGTCAGGTACGACCAGCCGTTGGCGGGGAGCGCGGCCGTCCCGGAGGCATCGGCGTAGCTGCCGCCGGCGATCATGCCCGCGTCCGGCCGCGAGCCGTTGGTCGAGGTCGCCTCGAGGTAGAAGTTGTCGTTGCCCTTGTAGATCACGTCACGCCAGATGGCGTTGACGGCAGAGGGGTTGACCCACGCCTCGAGCGTCATCCCGCTCGAGAGGTGCAGTGAGGGCGCGTCGGGGACCGTGACGAGCGCGCTTGAGCCGTTGAACTGCAGCGCCTTGCCGTATTTGCCGGCCGCCGCCCAGGTCGCCGCCGTGATCGTGCCCGTGTTGCCGTTCCCCGACGCGTCCGCGACCGTCGTCCCCGAGCCCTCGTTGAAGTCGTAAGCCGCGACCAGGCCGGTCGGGGCAGCGGAGGCTCCTCCCGGAGAGGCCATCGATACGAGGGCCGCCAGACCGACCAACAGCGTGAGGCTCAAGCCTGCACGGCGAGCTCCGCTTGCGCTCCCCAAAAACGGCCGCATGTCGATCCTCTTCCTGGTAGGTGCGTTCAGCGACTAAACGCACGAGAACTGCCCTGGCTTTCGCGGAGACTGGGTCTGTGGGTTAGTTGTTGTCAGCCAGTCTGTTCGTGCTGCCTGAGTCGTCAGAAAGCAGAAAGCCTCACGCTCGTGCCATTCGTGGTCGCCCCTATTGCTGAGCTACCACTTGCTGGTGCTTTGCTGCTGCGCCCTTGCTGTAGATGTACCGGCTCCCGCGCGACCGCCCATGTCCCCCTTTGTGGCAGGCCCGCGGAAATCGGCGTCCCGAACGCTGCAAGGGGGCCGATTTGGCGTGGATCAGGGGCCGGGAGGGGCCAGCAAAACCCACCAATGGACAGAAGCCCGGAGCCGGCCTTGAACCGGCGACTCCGCTCCTTACCAGAAGCGGACTCGGTCGCCCCGGCGGAAGGTGTCGATCGTGGCTGGTCGCACGAGAACGCCGTCCGAATCTTGCAGGCCCGCGCCCTTGTCCTTGTCGACGTCTGCCTGCGACCGGACACTCTCGAACCAGACGCCGACCGGAAAGTACGACGGGTTCGTCGGCAACCCGTGCGAGAAGCTCCCGTAGTAGTTCACGCCCCCGTCCACCGGCACAAGTGCTGGAGCCCTTGCCGGGCGCGCGGTGGAGGCGTGAGCCGCCGACGCCGTCGCCGCGAACATCAGGAGGAGAGCGACGCACGTCGACCGTCGGGTGGTGAGGGATCCGCTTCTGATCGGGTAACAGACCGTTCGCTCTAGGAGTGCTCCTGGACCAGGGCGACCGCCTCTCCGCGATCCCTGACCCCGAGCTTGCGCACGACCTCCGCGCTGTGGCGGCGCACCGTGACCGGGGAGATGTAGAGGCGCTCGGCGATGCTGGGCCCGCTCAGCCCATCGCACATCAGCCCAAGAATCTCCCACTCGCGGCAGGTCAGATCGGCGCGGCTGTTCCTACCCGCGATCACTCGCTTCCGGCCCAGCGTCTGCAGGTCTCGGACCAGCTCAGCCACCAGGAAGCGGGGAATCGCCGCCTCGCCCGCGAGCACGCCGTGGAGGGCGGGCGCGATCCGGTCCGGGTCCATGCTCTTGACCAGATAGCCGGCGGCGCCCGCCCGGATCGCATCGACCAGGTCGTCGCGATCCTGGGAGGCCGTCAGCACCACCACCACCGCCTCCGGAGCCCGCCGGGAGATCTCGCGCACGACGCGGATCCCGCCCCCCGGCATGAACAGGTCCACCAGGCAGATCCGGGGCCGCTCGCGTATGGACACCTCGATCGCTGCGTCGGCGTCTGCGGCTTCCGCCCTCACCTCGAAGCCGGCGCCCTCGAGCAGTCGACGTAGCGCGGTTCGCGTCACCGGCTCGTCGTCGATCAGGACAATGGAGGGTCCGGGCTCAGCCACGGGTCAGCTTCACAGATGCTGTGCCATCAGCCATCGAGTAACCAACGACTGCTGACCCCTTCCACCGCGTGCCTCCCACGGGTTTCATTGGCTGAGTCTCGCCGCGTGCGGCAAGGAAGTCAATCCCCGAAATTCACACTTCTCAGCAGGCGAGCCCGACGAGCGCCCACTTGCGCGCGTCGCGCGTCTCCAGCTGCTCTAGGTTGCGGGTCGACTCGCCCGGCCGCTGATTCCCGGCTGGAGTGGCTAGCGGCGCAGCCCGGTGCCGTCGTAGATGAAGTTCATTCGGCCAAGTCTGCCTGAGGCCCCTATTCTGCGGTTGTGACGTTCGAGCGTCCGGCTCAGTTTCAGGCGGACATCTAGGGGCCTGCCAAGGAGGGCAGCGAATGAGCGCAAGGCAGCGGCGGAAGCGGGACCGGCGACGCAGGGATGCGGCGGCGCGAAGCGAGGCAAGGCGCAGGCGCGTGCTCACCGGGGCCGGGATCACGCTCGGGGTCGGGCTCGGATTGACGTCAACCGCTCAGGCCGCCCAGACCTTCACGGTCGGAAGCACGGCTGACACCGCCCTCGGAGGCGACTGCACGAACACCTCGAACACCGACTGCACCCTTCGGGATGCGATCAACGCATCCAACGCGGACGCAAACCCCTTGGATCAGGACACGATCGTTTTCGCGTCCGCCCTGACGGGCTCGACGATCACCCTGGGTTCCAACCCGCCTCACATTGCCCAATCTCTCTACATCCACGGACCGGGGGCCAACCCGGGAGACAGCACGGTCACGATCGACGGGAACAACTCCTACCGGGACCTCGAGGCCGTCACGGGCGGCAACTACGCGATGAACGTGACGGTATCCGGGCTCAACCTGACGGACGGTGCCGCAAACGGTGGCGGGGCGGGGATCGCCCTCTACTACCCCTACCCCCATACCGACTACCCAGAGCCGACGCTGACGGTGAAGAACTCGAGCGTCACCGGGAACACCGGGAATCAGGGTGCCGGGATCTCGGCGATTCGCGGCAGCATCACGGTGCAGAACTCGAATGTGTCCGACAACTACGCGCACGGGGCCAGCTTCGGGACGGGGGGAGGAGGCATCTACCTCTTCCCGGGCTTCACTGGGACGCTCACGATCGACCACTCGACGCTCTCGGGCAACACCGCGCACCAGGGCACCGGTAACCACGCCACTGGCGGGGCCATTCACTCCCTTGGGCCCGTGACGATCACGGACTCGATCATCAGCGACAACTCGACCGACGGCTCCCACGGATCCGGTGGCGGTGTCTATCTCTCCACCGGCCACGTCGACAACACGATCCAGGACTCGACGATCAGCGGCAACTACACGACCGGGCGGTACTCCGAGGGCGGCGGCGTCTACCTCGGCGCCCTCGGCGACACGACCATCACCGGCTCGACTATCGCCGACAACCACACGAGCGGCCAGAACGCGAATGGGGGAGGCATCGCCTTCCGCGCGCCCACACAGAATCCGAGCAACGGCGTGCCGACGATCCTGAACTCGACGATCGCCGACAACCACACGACCGGAGCGGGCGCCTCCGGCGGCGGAATGTTCGTCCGCTACCAGGGGGACCTCAAGGTCACCAACGCCACGATCTCGGGCAACTCGACGGCCGGCTTCGGCGGCGGGATCTACGACTACGGCGGCCTCGTCCATCCCGACATCACGAACTCGATCCTCTCCGGCGGGTCGGCTGGGCACCTGGGCCCGGAGCTCTACGCGGGCTCGCATACGGTTGAGGACACCCACTTCGATATGGCGTTCAGCCTGATCGAGAACCCGACGAACGCGCAGATCCACTCCGACCCGCTGTACTCGAACATCAGCGGGGTCGACCCGCAGCTCATGCCGCTCGCCGGCAACGGCGGGCCTACCTACACGGAGGCGCCCGCCTTGACGAGCCCGGTGATCGACTGCGGGACCAGCGCCGGCGCGACCACGGATCAGCGAGGTGGCCTCTTCGTTCGGCCCGTCGAGCTGGCGAGGACCGACTCCCCCATCGCCGGCGCGGACGGCAGCGACATGGGCGCCTTCGAGGTCCAGTCTGGCACCGTCGGCGGGGCATGCGCGAACGTCCCGAAGCTCCCGCTCCCGCCCCAGCCCCCGCCGGAGTCGGATCAGCCGCGGAAGAAGAAGTGCAAGAAGGGCAAGAAGCTGGTCAAGAAGCACGGCAAGAAGAAGTGCGTCAAGAAGAAGAAGAAGAAGCACGCCGCGTCGACCGCTCACCTGCGGTTCCACATGCCCCGGGCAGCCCATCGGCTCGACTCAGCCGCCGACCGCGCGTTCCGGCTGTCGCCGTAGCGGTTAGCGGCGCAGCTCGGTGCCGTCGTAGAGCTTCTTGACGACGACCCCGCCCGGGGGCGCAGCCTCGACGCAGAGGTTGCAGAGGACGCACTCGTCGAGGTTCTCGCGGACCACGGCGACCTTGCCGTCCTCGTTGGCGAAGATGTCGACCGGGCAGACCTCCTCGAGCTTCGCCGCCATCTCGGCGTCGTTCGCGATCGCGTCGTCGACCTCGACGTCGATGAAGATGCCCTCGAGCTGCTCCGGCATCAGACCTTGGCCCCCAGCTTCTCCTTGACGGCGTCCGGGATCTCGTCGATCCGCTCGACGACCGGGATGCCGGCCGCCTCGAGGCGCGCGATCTTCTGCGTGGCCGAGTCCTCGGCGCCCTCGACGATCGTCCCGGCGTGGCCGAAGCTCATGCCCTTCATCTCCTCGTCGTCCATGAACTTGCCGGCCATGAAGGCGATGATCGGGAGCTTGGCGTCATTCGCCTCGCGCCAATCGACCAGCTCGGCCTCCATTCGGCCGCCGGGCTCCGTGTAGATCACGATCGCCTCGGTCTGCTCATCGGCCTCGAAGAGGGGCATCAGCTCCGCGTAGGTGGAGCCGATGATCGCGTCGCCGCCGATCGACACGGCGGTCGAGACACCGAGGCCGGCGGCAGTGAGTGTCGAGGAGATCTCGGTGGTCATGCCGCCCGAGCGGGACATGACGCCGATCGAGCCGGGCTCGTACGCCTTCGCGGCGTCCTGGGCCGGGCCGCCGATGCCGCCCATCTTGCCGACGCCCGGGGCGATGATCCCGAGGCAGTTCGGCCCGATGATGCGGGCGCCGCGCAGGTTGGCGAGCTCGACCATCTGGGCGACGTCCCGGCGCGGAATGCGCTCGGTGACGACGACGATCAGCTTGATGCCGTTCTCGATCGCCTCGAAGACGGCGTCCTTGGTGAAGGCGGGGGGGACGGTGACGACTGAGCCGTCGATCTGCGAGCCGTGGTTCTCGACCGCCTGCTCGACGGTGTCGAAGACCGGGACCCCGTGGACGTCGCGGCCCTTGCGGCCCGGGGTGACGCCCCCGACGACCTTGGAGCCGTAGTCCAGGCACTCCTTGGTCAGGTTCACGGCCTCGCGGCCGGTGATGCCCTGGACGATGAAGGTGAAGTCCTCGTTTAGAAGGATGCTCATGCCGCCGCTCCCTGGATCTTCTCGACCGCCTCACCGGCCGCCTCCCACATGGAGGTCGAGCGGTCCTTGAACTCGATCCCGTACTTGCCCAGGATCTTCGCGCCCTCCTCCTCCCAGGCGCCGGGGATGCGGAAGACTGCGATTGTGTCGGCCGGGTCCTTGCCCAGCTCGAGACAGGCCTTGATCACGCCGCGGGCGACGATGTCGACCCGGGTGTTGGAGACGATCGACATCATCACCGCGATCTTCTCGACGCCGTCCTTCTGCAGGACCTCCTTGGCGAGGCCGCAGGACTTGGCGACCGACGGGTTGCCGCCGATCTCCGCGTAGTTCGCGGGCTTGCCGCCCTGGCTGCGGACCGCGTCGGTGAGGGTGAGCGAGCCGCCTCCGGCTCCGATCACCAGGCCGAGGTTGCCGGTGAAGCCGTGGTCCTTGCCCTGAATGACGCCGCGGTGGTCGGCCTCGTCGATCGCCTTGACGTTGCGCTCGAAGTCGGAGGGCTCGTACAGCTCGCGCGGCTCCTCGAGCTCGACCCCGATCTCCTTCAGCATCTTCTGGTGGCGGCCCACCGCCTCGTCCTCCATCTCCATGTGCGCGTCGAGCGCGACGAAGGAGCCGTCGGAGAGCCGGGCCAGCGGGTTGATCTCGGCGAGGGTCATGTCGTAGTCGCGCTGAAGCTGGGCGAGACGGGCGAGGACCGGCGTGGCGCGGGTGAGCTCGCGGCCGGTGAGGCCGCCGGCGGCCGACACGACCTCCTTCGCGCGGAAGTCCGGAACGGGGTGGAGGTTGGAAAGGTGCCCGCGGCCGACGTGGTCGGGGTGCTTCTCGGCGACCTCCTCGATGTCGATGCCGCCCATGTCGGAGAAGAGCATCATCGGGGCCTTCGCGCGGCCGTCCCAGAGGACCGCCGCGTAGTACTCCTGCTCGACCTCGGCCTTCGGGTCGACCAGCACCCCCACCGGCATGTGGCCGTTGATCTCGAGCTCGAGGATCTCGGCCGCATGGGAGGCGGCCTCCTCGGGGGTGTCGGCGAACTTGACTCCGCCCGCCTTCATCCGGCCGCCGGTGAGCACCTGGCTCTTGATCACGGTCGGCCCGCCGATCCGTTCGGCGGCCGCCTTCGCCTCGTCGGCGGTCTTGCAGAACCCGTACTCGGTGACCGGGATACCGGCCCGCTCGACGATGCGACGGCTTTCGAATTCGTAGAAGCGCATTGGGGTCGCCCGGAGGTGCGGCCGGGAACAGTACAAAGACACCGCTTCCGGCGATGCGCTGCGGACAAATCCACCTTGGCGATGTCTCCGTAATAGGCTCGACAGGCTGGCTTCCGGTGGCCAGCGACTGTCTCGGCCAATCAAGGAGGATCAATGCGAAAGAAGCTGAGGGGAACACCGGCGATGGTGATTGCCGTGATCGCGCTGTTCGTCGCGCTCGGCGGCGGCTATGCGATCGGTAAGGGCTTCATCGGAACCGGGGATCTCAAGAACCAAGCTGTCACCAACAAGAAGATCAAGAAGGACACGATCAAGGGCAATCGAGTCGACGAGGCGAGCCTGAGCGGTGCCGGCGTCGGTCTCTCGGTGTCCCAGACAACCGCTGCGACCGTGCCCGGCTCGACGACGACGGTGCAACCGGTGCTGACCCTGCAGGTGCCCCAGGCAGGCAGCTACGTCTTCTTCTCGAAGGCGGTGCTGGCGAAGGGCGGACTGCAGACCCAGGTCAACTGCGTGCTCAGCGCGGGCGGTGACAGCGATCGCTCGTTGGAGGCGGTCAACGCGGCCAACAACACGACGATCGCGAACACCGTCGCGCACACGTTCAGCGCGCCCGGCTCGGTGACGCTGGCATGCGACGACCCGGACACGGCGTCGCTTTTCGTCACCGACAAGCGGATCGTCGGGATCCCGGTCGGGGCGCTCAGCAGCAGCGCGCTCCCGTAGGGAGCCTCGGCTGGTGCCGTCGCCTAGGCGCTCTCGGCCTTGGCGACGGCGCCGGCCGGCTCGCGCTCGCGCTGCGGCCGCAGGAGGACGACGGCGGCCACGACCCCGATCAGGCAGAAGATCGCGCCGACGCCGAACTGGAGCGCGAAGCCGTCGGTGAGCGCCTTCGCGGCCGACGTCCCGGAGTGGAGCTGAGACGAGGTGTGGTTGGCGGCCAGCGTGCTGAGCACCGCCAGGCCGAGGGCGGCCCCCACGAAGCGCGAGGTGTTGAGCACGCCGGACGCCAGTCCGCTGAGCGCGCGGGGGACGCCCTGCACCGCCACGATCGTGGCCGGAACCAGAGCCAGGCCGAGGCCGAGCGCGCCGAGCATCCCGCCGGGGAACACGTTGGCGATGTAGCTCCCGCCGGGGTGAACGCTCGTCAGCAAAGACTCGCCGATCGTCGCCGAGGTCATCCCGAGAGCGAGCACCCAGCGCGCCCCGATCACCTTGGCCAGCCGTGGCGCGAGGATCGCGCCAGTGCCGACGGCGGCGGTCATCGGGACGAAGGCAAGCCCGGTCTTCAGCGCGCTGTAGTGGAGGGTGCCCTGCATGTAGAGGGACTGGAAGAACCAGAAGCCGAAGATCGCGCCGTAGAGCAGGAAGATCACGAGATTCGCCGCGCGCAGGTTGCGCAGCTTGAAGACGCTCAGCGGCATCAGGGCGGTCCGCTCCGGATGTCTGGCGAGGCTGTTTTCGTACAGGCCGAAGGCCACCAGGAGAGCCGCCCCGGCCGCGACCGGACCGAGCACGCCGGGCGAGCCCCAGCCGAGCCGGTCTGTGGTGACGATCCCGTAGGTGAGCGCGGTCATGCCGAGGGTGACCAGGACGGCGCCCGAGAGGTCGAAGTGGCGGTTCTCGGATTCGCTGCGGCCTTCGGGGATCAGGTTGGTGCTGAAGAGGACGATGCCCAGGCCGACCGGGATGTTGATGACGAAGATCGCCGGCCAGCTGAAGGCCTCGGTCAGGACCCCGCCGAGCAGGACGCCGGCGGTGGCGCCGATCGCTCCGACCGCGCCCCAGGCGCCGAGGGCCCGGTTGCGGGGTGGGCCCTCATCGAAGGAGGTGGCGATGATCGCGAGGGTGGCGGGAGAGAGGAGTGCGCCGCCGATGCCCTGGAGGGCTCGCGCAGCGACCAGCGTGCCCGCGGTGGGGGCGATCGCGCAGATGAGTGACGCGCCCGAGAAGAGGAGGGTGCCGGCGTAGAACATGCGCCGTCGGCCGAAGAGGTCCGCGGCGCGTCCGCCCAGCAGCAGGAAGCCGGCGAAGGTGAGGGTGTAGGCGTTCAGGACCCACTGGAGGCCGTTGGTGGAGAAGCCGAGCGCGTCCTTGATCGACGGCAGCGCGACGTTCACGATCGAGACGTCGAGGACCACCATGAACTGGCCCAGACAGACGACCAGCAGCAGTGCGTTGGAGTTCCGCTTGATGGCGCCCTTCGCTGCGGTGACCGGGTTCACTTTCGAACCGCCTCCAAAATGTACGCGGCCTCGGTCGCGGCGGCGCGCCGGGAGGCGCTGGTGAGGCGAGCGTCGTTCTCGTGATCACGCTCCGAGGCGCTCGTGGTTTCGATGTTCTGCGTGTGGGGCATGTGCTTGCCTTCGGGTTGGTTTGATAGTACGATGGATATCGTACCAAAGAAGTTCGATGAACGTCGTACAACGCTAGACTGATTGCCATGGAGCACCACCCCGAGAGAAGCGAGATCGAGCTGCCGGCCGTCCTGCACGCGCTGAGCGACCCGCACCGGCTGGAGATCGTGCGCCGTCTCGCCGAGGACACCGAGCCGCGCCCCTGCGGCACGTTCGGCTTCGACATCAGCAAGTCGACGATGACCCATCACTTCCGGACCCTGCGGGAGGCGGGTGTTATCCGCCAGGAGCGCAAGGGGACCACGAAGCTCACCGAGCTGCGCCGGGAGGATCTCGACGCCCGGTTCCCCGGCCTGCTGGAGGCGGTCCTCGCCTCCAAGAGCGTTCCCGTATAGCCGCTCGTTCGTCATTTCACCAATACAACGAACGAGAAGAGGTCGAAAGTGACACTTCTGCGTAGTTCCCACGGTTAGACGCGGGCGCGGGCGAGGCATAGTCTTGCCCGAGTGAGCCCTTCGACCGCGTCCCTCCTGAGGAGCGCCGCCCTCGACGATTTGATCGCGGCCCTGGCCTCGCGCGGCTACGTGGTGATCGGCCCGACCGTGCGGGACGGGGCGATCGTCTACGAGGAGGTCTCCTCGGCCGCCGACCTCCCCGCCGGCATCACCGATGAGCAGGAGGGCGGCACCTATCGGCTCCACGAGCGCGGCGACGATGCGCTGTTCGGCTTCAACAACGGCCCGAACTCCTGGAAGCACCATCTCTTCCCGCCCAACCTCACGCTCTGGAAGGCGCGTCGCGCCGAGAACGGCGAGCTCTCCTACGAGCAGAGCTCCGAGGAGCGGCCGCGCTACGCGTTCCTCGGCGTCCGCTCCTGCGACCTGGCCGCGATCGCGGTGCAGGACAGGGTCTTCATCGGCGACTCCCACACCGACGCCGACTACGAGGGCCGCCGCCGCGATGCGTTCATCGTCGCGATCAACTGCTCCAAGGCGGGCAACACCTGCTTCTGCGTCTCGATGGGGACCGGGCCGCGCGCCGACTCCGGCTACGACCTGGCGCTGACCGAGCTGCTCGAGGGCGAGCACCGGTTCCTCGTGGAGGCCGGCTCGGAGCGGGGCGAGGAGGTGCTGGCCGAGATCGGGACGACGGAGGCCGGCGATGCGGACGTGAGCGCAGCCGCGGCGGTCTCCGAGGAGTGCGCCTCGCAGATGGGCCGCGAGCTCGACACCGACGGGATCAAGGAGCTGCTCTACCGGAACATGGAGCACCCGCGCTGGGACGAGGTCTCGGAGCGCTGCCTCACCTGCGGCAACTGCACGCTCGTCTGCCCGACGTGCTTTTGCCACACGGTCGAGGACATGAGCGACCTCGCCGGGGAGGAGGCCGAGCGCGTCCGCCAGTGGGATTCGTGCTTCACCCTCGATCACTCCTACATCCACGGCGGCAGCGTCCGCAACTCGGCCCCGTCCCGCTACCGGCAGTGGATGACTCACAAGCTCGCCACCTGGATCGACCAGTTCGGTACCTCGGGCTGCGTCGGCTGCGGGCGCTGCATTACCTGGTGCCCGGTGGCGATCGACATCACCGAGGAGGCGGCGGCGATCCGCGCCACCGATCTGGGACCCGGCGGCGAGGAGAGGGGGATCAGTGCAGACCATTGAGCAGCTCCTTGCAGAGGCGCCCGCGTTCAACGGGATGTCCGAGGAGCATCTGGCGCTGATCGCGGGCTGCGCGCGAAACACGACCTTCGAGGACGGCTCCTACCTGTTGCGCGAGGGGGACCCGGCCGACACCTTCTACGTCATCCGGCACGGCCGCGTGGCCCTGGAAGTCTTCATTCCCGAGCGAGGGGCCCTGACGATCGAGACGATCGACGACGGTGACCTGCTGGGCTGGTCCTGGCTGGTGCCGCCATTCCGCGTGGACTTCGATGCCCGTGCGACCGGGAACGTCCACACGGTGGCTTTCGATGCGGCATGCCTGCGCGGCAAGTCCGACGAGGACCCGGTGCTCGGCTACGAGCTGATGCGCCGTTTCATCCCCGTGATGGTCGAGCGCCTACAGGCGACGCGGATGCGACTCCTTGACGTCTACGGACATGTCGCGGGGGGCTGATCCGATGGTCGCCGATCCGATGCTGCCCACCTCATACGTTCTGGCCGACAAGCGTCAGGAGCTGGGGGACACATGGACGCTGGAACTCGAGCCCGCCGGCGGGAAGGGCGTCGGCGAGTTCCGTCCAGGTCAATTCTCGATGCTCTACGCCTTCGGTGCGGGGGAGGTGCCGATCTCCGTCAGCGGGGGCGGCGGAGCGGGCGAGCGGCTCGGCCACACAATCCGTGCGGTCGGCGCCGCCACCAGCGCCCTCTGTGCGGTCGAGCCCGGTTCCCAGGTGGGCGTCCGCGGTCCCTTCGGCAACAGCTGGCCGCTCGCCGAAGCGGAGGGTGGCGACGTGGTCGTCGTCGCGGGTGGGATCGGCTTGGCACCGCTCCGCCTCGCGATCAAGCACCTGGTCGCAAACCGCGACTCCTATCGGGCGGTGTCGCTCCTGTACGGGGCCCGCTCACCCGACGAGATGCTCTTCTTCAGTGAACTCCAGGGCTGGCGGGAGTCCGGGATCGACGTCAAGTACACGGTCGATACCGCCTCGCAGGATTGGGATGCTCGGGTCGGGCTGGTTACGAAGCTGATTCCGATCGCCGCCTTCGAGGGTTCCCGGACGACGGCGATGATCTGCGGCCCCGAGGTGATGATGCGATTCGTCTCGCAGGCGCTCCAGGACCGTGGCATCCCGACGGATCGGATCCACGTCTCGCTCGAGCGGAACATGAAGTGCGCCATCGGCCACTGCGGCCACTGCCAGCTCGCCCATCGCTTCGTCTGCAAGGACGGCCCGGTGTTCCCGGTCGGCCGGATCGGCACGCTGCTCGGGGTGCGGGAGCTGTGAGCGACAGGCCGAAGCTGGCGGTCTGGAAGTTCGCCTCCTGTGACGGCTGCCAGCTCTCGCTGCTCGACTTCGAGCGAGAGCTGGTCTCGCTGCCCGACCA
Source organism: uncultured Solirubrobacterales bacterium (assembly GCA_963744105.1). Lineage (GTDB taxonomy): Bacteria > Actinomycetota > Thermoleophilia > Solirubrobacterales > 70-9 > DASUPK01. The sequence continues at coordinate 606,209 of CAVUSJ010000002.1, forward strand.
GATCGAGGTCGCCTACTTCCTGGAGGCGACGAAGGGGAAGGTCGAGGGCCCCTACGACCTCTCGCTGGTGGAGGGCTCGATCACCACGCCGCACGACGTGGAGCGGATCAAGGAGGTGCGGGCGAAGTCGCGGCGGCTGGTGACGATCGGGGCGTGCGCGACCTCGGGCGGGATCCAGGCGCTCCGGAACTTCGCCGACGTGGAGGACTTCATGTCGGTCGTCTACGCGACGCCCGACTACATCTCGACCCTGGAGACCTCGACGCCGATCTCGGCCAACGTCCACGTGGACTTCGAGCTGCAGGGCTGCCCGGTCGACCGCCACCAGCTGCTCGAGGTGATCAGCGCGTTCGTGAACGAACGCAAGCCCGCGGTCGCCAACCATTCGGTCTGCGTCGAGTGCAAGCGGGCCGGAAACGTCTGCGTGATGGTCGCCCACGGCACGCCCTGCCTCGGGCCCGTCACCCACGCCGGCTGCGGCGCGCTCTGCCCGAGCTACGACCGCGGCTGCTACGGCTGCTTCGGGCCGATGGAGTCGCCGAACGCTCCGTCGCTCTCGGGCTGGTTCGAGGGGCTCGGGATGGATGAGGTCGACGTGATCCGCGTCTACCGGACCTTCCACACCGCAGCCGAGCCGTTCAAGGCCGAGAGCGAGCGACTCGAGGCGGATGGCTGACGGCGAGACCCGCACGATCCGCACCGAGGCCCTCGCGCGCGTCGAGGGCGAAGGTGCAATGCAGGTGAAGATCCGCGGCGGCGAGGTCGAGAACGTCGAGCTCCAGATCTACGAGCCGCCGCGTTTCTTCGAGGCCTTCCTGCGCGGCCGCGACTTCAAGGAGGCGCCGGACATCACCGCCCGCATCTGCGGGATCTGCCCGGTCGCCTACATCACCAGCGCGTTCAACGCGATGGAGGACGCGCTCGAGGTCCGGGTGGACGAGCGGATCCGCGCCCTGCGCCGTCTCATCTACTGCGGGGAGTGGATCGAGTCGCACGCGCTTCACGTCTTCCTGCTGCACGCGCCCGACTTCTTCGGCTTCGACTCGGCCTGGCAGATGGCCCGCGATCACAAGGACGTGGTGGAGGGGGCGCTGCGCGTCAAGGCGATGGGGAACGATCTGCTGCGGACGATCGGCGGTCGCGCGATTCACCCGATCAACACCAGGGTCGGCGGCTTCTACAAGGCGCCAGGCAGGAAGCACCTCGACGCGCTGGTCCCGGCGCTGGAGGAGTCGCGCGACTTCATGCGCGGTGCGGTCGACTTCCTCGCGACGCTCGACTTCCCGGACTTCGAGCAGGACTACGAGTTCGTCGCCCTGCGGGAGCCGGACCGCTACGCGATCGAGGACGGGCGGCTGGTCTCCTCCTCGGGGCTCGACATCGGGCCGAACGAGTACGAGGAGCACTTCTCCGAGCAGCACGTCCCGCACTCGACCGCCCTGCAGTCGCGTATGTCGGACGGCTCGACCTACTTCCTGGGACCGATGGCGCGCTACTCGCTCAACTACGAGCAGCTCTCCGATGGCGCGAAGGAGGCGGCGGAGGCCGCGGGGCTGGGGGAGGAGTGCCGGAACCCGTTCAAGTCGATCCTCGTCCGGAGCGTGGAGATCATCTTCGCGCTGGAGGAGGCGCTCGCCCTGATCTCCGCGTACGAGCCGCCGGACCCGCCGGCCCAGGTGCCCGAGCCTCGCGCGGCGGCGGGCGCGGGCTGGAGCGAGGCGCCTCGCGGGATGCTCTGGCACCGCTACCGCCTCGAGGAGGACGGCTCGATCGCCGAGGCCCGGATCGTGCCGCCCACCTCCCAGAACCAGGCGCGGATCGAGCAGGACCTGCTCGAGTTCGTCAAGCCGCGGGTGGAGCTCCCGGACGACCGCCTCCAGTGGGAGTGCGAGCAGGCGATCCGGAACTACGACCCCTGCATCAGCTGCTCGACGCACTTCCTCAAGCTCAAAGTCGACAGGGGATGAGGTCGTGGCGAGGCACTTCATCCACCGGGAGCACAAGCCGAGCGATCCGGAGTTCCTCAAGGAGGAGCGGAGATTCCTCGACACGCAGCTCGAGTCGCTGCACCTGATGGAGCGCGAGCGGGACCAGCTCCAGCAGGACATCGAGGACGCGCGCCGAGGCGCTCACGACCTGGGAATCTCGCTGGAGCATGCCCCGGAGTCGGGATACCGGGCCTGGCTGTCGCTGATCGGGGTGGGAAACCGGTTCCGATCCGACGACGCCGCCGGCATCGAGGTCGCGCGGCGCCTCCGCGCGATGCGGCCACCCGGCATCCGGATCCTCGAGGAGGAGGGCGAGCCCGCCTCGCTCATCCGAGCCTTCGAGCTGATGAAGGAGGTGCTGATCATCGACGCGGTAAGCACCGATGGCACGCCGGGAGACCTCTACCGGTTCGACGCCACCCGCGAGCCGCTCCCGGCCGAGACCTTTCCCTCCTCGAGCCACGCCCTGGGAGTCGGCGACGCGATCGAGCTCGCGCGGCAGCTCGGCCGGCTCCCGCCCCGAGTGGCCGTCTACGGGATCGAGGGCGAGATCTTCGAGACCGGCGAGGGCCTGAGCCCGGCGGTGGAGGCCACCGTCGCCGTCCTGGTCAGCGAGCTCCACGACGAGCTCGGCGGCGGGGAGGGCGGCTGATGGACGACGTCACCGTCATCCGGCGGATGCTCGACGCCGTCGGGAAGGCCGACAAGGACGCCTTCATGGCGTTGCTGACCCCTGACGTCGAGTGGGACGACCGCGAGGGGTGGCCCGGCGTCCGCAGGCTGTACAGCGGCCAGCGCGGCGTGAGCGAGTGGTGGGATGCATTCAGGCGAGTGGGCGGCGAGGTCGTCGATATCGAGATCGAGAACATCACCCCGACCACCGAATCCCGGGTGTCTGCTCTGCGTATTGGGGACCTTCCAGTCCTCCGCCGACCCGGCTTCAGAGTTCAAGGCCCGAGGCTGGTACGTCTTCTGGCTCAGGGAAGGCAAGGTCCGGCGGGCCCAGCTCTTCTGGGACAGGGCGGAGGCGGCCGCAGCCGCGGGGGTCGCCTGATGCACGAGCTCGCGGTCGCCCAGGCGATCGTCGCCGCGGCGGAGCGCCACGCGGAGGGCCTGCCGATCTCGGTCGTCAGGGTCAGGATCGGCCGACTGCGCCAGGTCGTCCCGGAGTACCTGGGCTTCTACTTCGAGGTTGCCTCCAAGGAGACCCTGTGCGAGGGGGCCGAGCTCGAGTGGGAGCGTGTTCCCTCGCGGCTGCGCTGCTCCGCCTGCGGGGCCGAGTGGGACCCGGCGCCGCCGCCGGCGCGCACCGGCGACGAGCTGGTCGTCCGCTTCCGCTGCCCTGAGTGCGAGTCGGCCGATCACCGTGTGGTCAGCGGCGACGAGCTCGTGGTCGAGTCGATCGACGTCAGGGACGGGGCGAGGGCTTCCTGACGCCGAGATGGGCCAGGAACCAGTGCGAGGCCAGCTCGCTCACCCGCTCGAGGGCGCCCGGCTCCTCGAACAGATGTGTCGCCCCGGGGACGACGGCTAGGTCGTGCTCGCAGCGGAGCTGGGACGCGGCCTGCTCGTTGAGCTCCAGCACCTGCCAGTCGGCGCCGCCGACGATCAGGAGAGTTGGGGCCCGGACCTTGTCCAGCCCGCTGGCAAGGTCCGGGCGGCCCCCTCGGGAGACCACCGCGCCGATGTCGTTGCCCAATGCGGCGGCGGCGGAGAGTGCCGCCGCCGCACCGGTGGAGGCGCCGAAATATCCGAGGGGAAGTTCACCGATCGCCTCGTGCTCCTGCGCCCAGCGGGTGGCCGCGACGAGGCGGGTGGCGAGCAGCTCGATATCGAAGACCTTGGCCCGGTCGGCGGCCTCCTCGTCTGACAGGAGGTCGAAGAGCAGGGTGGCGAGCCCGCGCCGGTTGAGTGCGTCGGCCACCTGTCGATTTCGCGGGCTGAGCCGGCTGGAGCCGCTGCCGTGGGCGAATAGGACCAGTCCCGTGGCCGGCTCGGGCAGCTGCAGATCTCCCGTCAGCGTGATCCCGGGGTCGGCCTCGATCTCGACCGTTCGCACCACGGGTGGCGGGTCCTCCGCATCCTCGACCGCCACCGGTGTGGCGGCCTCCCGCAGATGCGCGGCGGTGAGCAGCTCGACGACTTCGTCGTCGCTGACCTGCCCGAAGTCGACGTAGAACTGGCCGATGCCGAAGAACCCGTGGGGCTGCTCGAGGCAGATCACCTGGTCGAACTCGTCCGCGAGGCGGATCTCGGAGCCGGGTGACCCCACGGGAACCGCGAGAATCACCCGCGCGGCGCCGCGGTGCTTCAGCACGCGCCCGGCTGCGACCGCAGTGCTCCCGGTCGCGATCCCGTCATCGACCACGATCACCGTCCGTCCCTCGACGGGGATTTGCTCGCGCTCGCCGCGGTAGACCTTTGCCCGGCGGTCGAGCTCTTGCGTCTCGCGAGCGACGATGTCATCGAGCTGCTCGGTGGTGATCCCCGTCATCTCGATGTCCTCGGAGCGGATGACGCGGACGCCTCCCTCGGCGATCGCGCCGATTCCGTACTCCGGCTGATACGGGGCGCCGATCTTGCGAACCAGCAGGATGTCGAGCGGCGCGCCGAGCTCGCGAGCGATCTCGTAGCCAACCGGCACGCCGCCGCGTGGAAGAGCCAGGACGACCGGGTCCTCGTCTCGAAAGCCCGCGAGAGCCTCCGCCAGCTTTCTGCCGGCGTCCCGGCGGTCGCCGAATAGCGCGAGGCGGTTCATCGTGCGGGACCCTAGGCAGTGCGGTGGGTGGGTCCATCAGACGTTGCCACCGGACCCATCTAGGTGCTGACCACCTACACGCCCGGCCGCGAACGTGGAAGCCTCTGGATGCTCGCCTCTCCGATCGAAAGGAGTGCAGATGACCGAGGAGCGACGCACAAGCACGGAAGAGGCCAAGCGGGTCGGCGACGAGATCGGCGTCGACTGGGAACGCTTCGACCTCGAGCAGTTCCGGGCCGGGATGGACATCGAGTTCGAGCACGGCAGCCAGGATCCGCAGACGAATGTGACCGACGACGATCCGATCGTGACCGGCAAGATCGCGCTCGCCCACATGAAGGAGTTCCCGGACTACTACGAGCGCCTGGAGCGAATGGAGGAAGAGGCGAAGCGCGATTGGGCCGAGCGGGGCTGAGCCGTGCGAGGCTTCTGACATGCACCAGACCACCGTTCGGGTCGCCGAGGGCGCGCTCGACGCCAACCAGACGATCGCCGAGGCCAATCGCGCCGACTTCGACGCGGCCGGCGTCTCCGTCGTCAACCTGATGAGCGCCCCGGGCGCCGGCAAGACGACGCTCCTTGAGCGCGCGCTCGAGCCAGGCACGGGCGACGTCCGTGTCGGCGTGCTGGAGGGCGACGTCCGCGGCAGCCTCGACGCCGACCGGCTGGCCCATCTGCACGTCCCCGTCACCCAGATCAACACCGACCCGGCCTTCGGCGGCGAGTGCCACCTCGACGCCAACATGGTCCGCTCGGCGCTCGGTCAGGTGCCGCTCGGCGAGATCGACCTGCTGGTGATCGAGAACGTCGGCAACCTGGTCTGCCCGGCGGAGTTCACGGTCGGCGAGGACCGCCGCTGGATGATCTCGTCGGTCACCGAGGGCGAGGACAAGCCGCTCAAGTACCCGCTCATGTTCCGCACCTGCGAGCTGGTCGTCGTCAACAAGATCGATTTGCTGCCGCACGTCGACTTCTCGATGGAGCGGTTCCTCGCCAACCTGGACCAGGTGAACCCAGGCGCCGAGACGCTCCAGGTCAGCGCGCGGAGTGGCGAGGGAGTCGAGACCTGGCGCGAGCGGCTGCTCGGCGCCGCCGCCTAGTTGCCGCACCAGCTCGATCGCTGGATGTACAGGGGCGGGCGGCCGAATAGGGTCGCCAAGGCCCTCAACCGGCTCTGGAGCCGGATGGCGGCGTCCGGCCGGGCCCCCGAGCAGCTCTACAGCCTGGAAGTCCGCGGGCGACGCAGCGGCCGCACGATCTCCTTCCCGGTCGTGGTCGCGGAACACGAGGGCGAGCGCTATCTCGTCGCGATGCTCGGTGAGGGCGTCAACTGGGTTGCCAACGTCCGCGCCGCCGGCGGCCAGGCTGTCCTTCGCCGCGGCGGAGCGGAGGACGTCCTGCTGGAGGAGGTGGACCCGAAGGACCGCGCTCCGATCATCAAGAGCTATCTGGAAGTGGCTCCCGGGGCGCGCCCCCACATCGCGGTGGATCCCTCCGCGCCGGTGGAGGACTTCGAGCCGATCGCCGCCGGCCATCCCGTGTTCCGAATCCGCCCCGCCTGAGCTACTCGAGCCACTCGGTCTCCATCCGTGGGACCGGATGGATGCTGACCTGGCGGTGAGTCTGGCCGCGGCTCAGAAACTTGTGCGGGGTGTCGGGCGGGACGATCACGATGTCGCCCGGCCCGGCCTCGATCTCCTCGTCGCCCATCGTGAAGAGCACGTCGCCCTCCTGGACGATGAAGGTCTCCTCGTAGGGGTGCTTGTGGAGCTTCGGGCCGGTATTCGGCTGGTTGTGGCTGAGGAAGAACGAGACCGAGGCGTCGTGCTCGTACCCGTTGAACTGCTCGGAGTTCTCGCTTCCCTCCAGGTCCTCGACTTTGATCAACATGAGCCGAGGCTATCGGCCGGGTCAGCCTCGGTTCGGCGAACCGGTCACCTTCGCGTCGTCGGGCGGCCAGGTCTCGACGTCCCAGTGCTGTTCGACCTGCGGCTTGGAGAAGAAGGCGAGCACCCGCAGGTCCTCATCGCCCGTGTTGTGGAGGTCGTGCGAGACGCCCTCCTCGAGCACGAAGACGTCGCCCGGCTTGATCGGCTGGGCGCCGTCGTCGGTGAGCAGGTCACCGCCGCCGGAGAGGATGTACTGCGTCTCCTCGGCGGTGTCCCAGTGCTTGCCGAGGCGGTCCCCGTGCGGGATCGCGAAGTAGATCGTGCAGGACTGTTCGGCATTGCTGCCGCCGTAGGAGAAGTAGCCGCCGACCCAGGCTGCGTCGTCGGTCGCCGTGGACTTCAGCGAGGTCGTCTCGAGGTCCTGCACATTCTGCGTGGTGAGCGTCATCGTGACCATCCCTGTCCGATGTGAGCAGAGGCCGGGCCAGGCTAGCCACAGGGGTGAACTCGGCAAGAGCAATTCGTCCAGGCGGATAGTGTCTGCGCAACCCTCGACGCGATGCTGCGAATCCTCCTCAACATCATCTGGCTCGTCTTCGCCGGCTTCTGGGCGACGATCCTTTGGCTCCTTGCCGGGATCATCATGTGCGTCCTGATCATCACGATCCCGTTCGGCCTCCAGGCCTTCAAGATCGCGAGCTTCACGATCTGGCCCTTCGGCCGCACCCTGGTCAAGCGCCCGGACGCAGGAGCCCCGAGCCTGATCGGCAACATCATCTGGATCCCGCTGGCCGGCATCTGGCTGGCGATCGCCCACCTGATCACGACGGTCACCCTGGCGATCACGATCATCGGCATCCCGCTGGCGCTCGCGAACCTGAAGCTGACGATGGTTGCGCTGGCGCCGTTCGGGCGGGAGGTCGTGCCGATCAGCGAGGCGCGGGCGGCCGGGGCGGACGCTCAGAACATCGACTTCGGGTCTCTCTAGGACTCGTCAGCAGATCCGCGGAAGTGGGTCTCCGGCGAGCATGTCGACCACCCGCGAGCCGCCGAACGACGTTTCCAGCGTGACCAAGCCCGGGGGTTCGCCGGAGACCTCCGCGATGATCGCCGCCTCGCGACCCAGTGGGTGCGAGCGAAGCGCGGCGAGCGCGGCGTTCGCCGAGTCCGGCGCCACGATCGCGATCAGCTTGCCCTCGTTCGCCACGTAGATGGGGTCTATGCCGAGGATCTCGCAGGCGCCCGTGACTTCGGGGCGGATCGGGAGCTCGGATTCCTGGATCGTGACACCGACCTCGGCGGTCAGGGCCAGCTCGGCGAGGACCGTGGCGAGACCGCCGCGGGTCGGGTCGCGCAGGCAGCGGACTCCGACCACGTCGTTGAGGAGGACGTCGACGAGGCCGTTGAGGGGGGCCGTGTCGGATTCGAGGTCGACCTCGAGGGCCAGCTCGCCGCGGGCGATCATCACGGCCATGCCGTGGTCGCCGATCGGGCCGGAGACGAGGACCTTGTCGCCGGGGCGGATCGCTCGCGGGCCGAGGATGTGCTCGTGCTCGACGACGCCGACGGCCGAGGTGTTGATGTAGAGGCCGTCGGCCTTGCCGCGCTCGACGACCTTGGTGTCGCCGGTGGCGATGCGGACGTCGGCACGCTCGGCAGCGCGGGCCATCGAGGCGGCGATCCGCTCCAGATCGGCGACCGGCAGGCCCTCCTCGAGGATGAAGCTCGCCGAGAGGGCGAGGGGCGTCGCGCCCGTCATCGCCAGGTCGTTGATCGTGCCGTTGACGGCGAGCTCGCCGATGTCGCCGCCGGGGAAGAAGAGGGGGCGGACGACGAAGGAGTCGGTCGTGAAGGCGAGCTGGTCCCTGCCGGTGCCGACGAGGGCCGAGTCGCCGAGCGGGGCGAGCAGCTCGTTGGAGTACTCGCGCAGGAAGATCCCCTCGATCAGGTCGTGGGAGGCCTTGCCGCCGGCGCCATGGCTGAGGGTGATCCGCTCGTCGGTGACCTTGCGGCGCGGGCGGCGCCGACGTGCCTCGATCGCCTCGAGAACCTCTTCCTCAGACCGCGACACTCTCGCCCTTCCGCCGGCCGGCGTGGCGGCCGTAGTTGAAGTAGGCGGCGCAGGCGCCCTCGCTCGAGACCATGCAGGTGCCGATCGGGTGCTCGGGCGTGCAGGCGGTGCCGAACACCTTGCACTCCCAGGGGCGAATCACGCCCTTCAGCACCTCGCCGCACTGGCAGGCCTTCGGGTCCGCGACGCGGACGCCCGGGGATCTGGAAGCGCCGCTCGGCGTCGTGGTCGGCGAACTCCTCGCGGACTTGCAGCGCGCTCTGGGAGATGAAGCCGAGGCCGCGCCACTCGAAGGTGGTGCGGAGCTCCATGGTCTCGGCGATCGCCCGGAGCGCGAGCGGGTTGCCCTCGTCGCGGACCACGCGCTGGTACTGGTTCTCGACCTCGCACCGCCGCTCGGCGAGCTGGCGGAGCAGCATGTGGACGCCCTGGAGCACGTCGAGCGGCTCGAAGCCGGAGACGACCACCGGCTTGCCGTGCTGCTCGGCGATGAAGCGGTAGGGGCGAAGGCCGATCACGGTGGAGACGTGGCCGGGGCCGATGAAGCCGTCGAGGCGCAGGTCGGGCGAGTCGAGGATCGCCCGGATCGCCGGGATGATCGTGACGTGGTTGCAGAAGGCGCTGAAGTTGGCGATGCCCTCAGCGCGGGCGCGCTTCAGGGTGATCGCGGTGGAGGGGGCGGTGGTCTCGAAGCCGATCGCGAAGAAGACGACCTCGCGGTCCGGGTTCTCGCGGGCGATCTTGAGGGCGTCTAGCGGCGAGTAGACCATCCGCACGTCGGCGCCGCGCGCCTTGGCGTCGAGCAGCGAGCCGTTCGAGGACGGCACGCGCATCATGTCGCCGAAGGTGGTGAAGATCACCTCGGGGCGCTCGGCGATCGCGATCGCGTCGTCCTGGCGGCCCATCGGGATCACGCAGACCGGGCAGCCGGGACCGTGGACCAGCTCGACGTTGTCGGGCAGCAGGTCCTCGACGCCGTGCTTGTAGATGGAGTGGGTGTGGCCGCCGCAGACCTCCATCAGCTTGTAGGTGCGACCGGGTTCGGCCAGCTCGGCGATCTCGGCGGCGAGGCGCTTGGCAAGGGCCGGATCGCGGTACTCGTCGACGAACCTCATAGCGCCATCGCGTCGAGCAGCAGGTGGTAGATCGTCGCCTGGGCCTCCTGGATGCGGGGGATGTGGTCGGAGGGGACGACGAAGAGGTGGTCGAGCGCGTCGAGCGCCGCCAGGCGCCCGCCCTCGTAGCCGGCCAGGGCGACGGTGGTGAGGCCGCGCTCGTGCGCTTCCTCGATGGCCCGCACGACGTTGGGCGAGCCGCCGCTGGTGGAGATCGCGATCGCGACGTCGCCGGGCCGCCCGAGCGCGATCAGCTGGCGGGCGAAGACCTGCTCGGTGCCGACGTCGTTGGCGACCGCGGTCACGGTGGCGGCGTCGTTGTTGAGGGCCGCCGCCGGGAAGCCACGGGCGAGTGCGTCGGCAGCGAGGTCCTGGGCGTCGGTGGCCGAGCCGCCATTGCCGAAGGCGAGCAGGCGGCCGCCCTGCTCGAGGCGCTGGCGGAGCTTGTCGGCGGCGCGAGCGATCGCGCCGGTGTCGATAACGGAGCGCAACGCGGTCACCTCACCCGCCTTTTCCAGAGTGGAGGCGCGGACGTCGGCGAGCACCGCGTCGAGGTCGGAGCCACCCGAGCCCTGGAAAGGATAGAGGAAGTCCGTCGGGTCGCTCTCGACCTTCTCGAGCGCGGCGCCGGCGTGACAGAGGACGGTGTCGCCGACCTTGACGTCCGCGACCAGGTCGATCGCGATCTCCTCTCGGGCGCCGTCCTTCTCGATCACCGCGGTGGCGCCGCGGACCTCGGCGACCCGGGCCTCGACGGCGTGGTCGCCGCAGGTGATGCAGGCCTCGTTGACCAGGTCGGGCTGCTCGAAGAAGACGTGGACCAGCTCCCAGAGCACGTGGTAGGCGGTCTCCTGGGTCTCCTGGACGATCGCGTCGTCATCGCTCGGGACGGCAAAGGAGTGCGTCAGCCCGTCGATCGCCTCGCCGCCGGACATCGCGATAGTCAGCAGGCCCCGAGCCCGCGCGGCCTCGATGAAGCGGGAGGTCTCCGGATCTGGCACGCCGTGCGAGATCGCCAGGGCGATGTCGTCCGGGCCGGCCAGCCGCGAGAGGGTCGTGGCGCCCGTGACGTCGTTGGATGGCGCGATCGCAGGGAGCGCCCGCTTGCCGACAATCACCGGGTGCATGAACTCGACGGCGGCGTGGGCTGCGTCGGTCGCCGCCGAGCCGGTGCCGAACGGGATCAGCGTGCCGCCGCGGGCGAAGGCGCGGGCCATCCCGTGGCAGGCGCGGGCCAGCTCGCCGGCCTCGCGCTGGAAGAAGTCGGCGACCACGTGCGAGCGCTCGGCGATCGCCTCGTCGAGGGCTGCGCAGCCGATCCGTGGCTGCTCAGTCGATCGCGCTGGTCTTGAGATCGGCCAACTCCTCTTCGTAGGTCTGCCCGAGGGCCTCCAGGGCCCTGAGCGTCTGCTTCGCCTCGCCCTCGTCGATCCGCGAGATCGCGAAGCCGACGTGGATCAGGACCCAGTCGCCGATGCCGACCGCGTCGGGGCCCTCCCAGAGCAGGCCGACGTCGCAGTTCCGGCGGACCCCGGAGACGTCGACCTTGGCGACGCGGTTCTCCGTGTCGACGATCTCGACGATCTGGCCTGGGATGCCAAGGCACATCGCTAGTCCACTCTCCTCGCCGCGATTGCGGCCTGGCCGAAGCTGATGCCGCCGTCGTTCGGCGGAACGCTCCGGTGGGTCAAGACACCAAAGCCCAAGCTAGCGAGTTCGCGCCGGACGCTTCGGAGCAGACGGACGCTCTGGAAGGTCCCGCCCGAGAGGACGACGTTGACGTGGGGCTCGGGGAGCTCCGCGCAGGCGCGGGCCGACACGTTCGCGACGCCCTCATGGAACGCCGCCGCGATCTCGGCGCGGTCGCGCCCGGCCTCGAGGTCGTCGTGGGCAGCGGCGATCAGATCGGGGCCCCGGATCACGCCGTCCTCGATCCGGCAGGGGTAGGCCTCGGCCTCGGCCTCGCCGGCGAGCCATTCGAGCTCGATCGCCGCCTGGCCCTCGTAGCTCACCTGATCGCGGACGCCGAGCAGCGCCGCGGCCGCGTCGAAGAGGCGGCCCATCCCCGAGGAGAGCGGCGCGTTCACCTTGAGGCTCTCGCGAACCTCGGGCCATCGCTCGTAGGGCACCGGGCGGTCGGCCGCCTCCAGGTAGGCGGCGGCCATCCGCCAGGGCTCGCGGATCGCCGCCTCGCCGCCGGGCAGCGGCACCGGCTCCAGGTGGGCGAGGCGCTCATAGCCGTCGAGCGATGCCCAGAGCAGCTCGCCGCCCCAGAGCGTGCCGTCGGGGCCGTAGCCAGTGCCGTCGAAGACCAGCGCGGGAGCCGGCGCGTTCTCCTCGTTGTCCGCGAGGCAGGCCGCCGCGTGGGCATGGTGGTGCTGGATCGCGATCGTCTCGGCGTCCTGGTCGAGCGCCCAGCGGGTCGAGAGGTAGTCGGGGTGGAGGTCGTGGGCGATGTGCTCCGGCCGGACGTCGAGCATCTCGAGGTAGAGCTCCAGGTCCGAGCGGAAGGCCTCGAGCGCGAACAGGGACTCGAGGTCGCCGAGGTGGGGGGAGAGAAAGGCGCGCTCGCCGCTCAGGACACAAAAGGTGCTCTTCAGCTCGGCGCCGACAGCGAGGACAGGATCACTCCCGCGGCGCGGGAGCGATAGCCCCTGCGGCGCCATCCCCCTGGAGCGGCGGATCGGGAACGCCTCCGGGGCGGGGCGGACGACCGAGTCCTCGCAGCGACGGTGGATCGGGCGGTCGTGGGAGAGGAAGGCGTCGGCGATCAGGCCGAGGCGCTCGCGGGCCTCGTCGTCGCCGGTGGCGATCGGCTCGTCGGAGCGGTTGCCGGAGGTCATCACCAGCGGGCGGCCCACGTCCGCGCAGAGCAGATGGTGGAGCGGGGTGTAGGGAAGCATCACGCCGAGCCAGGGGCTCCGGGGGGCGACCGAGTCGGCGATTGTTAAGGGGTCTGACCCCTTGATGTGGTGGCGACGTAGGAGGACGATCGGGCGGGCAGGCGAGGCGAGCTGCTCCCAGTAGGCCGCCGTGGTCTCCGCGATCGCATCGGGTTGCGCGGTCATCAGCGCAAACGGCTTCTCCTCGCGGTGTTTCAGGGCGCGGAGCCGGGCGACGGCGCGCTCGTTGGTCGCGTCGCAGGCGAGGTGGTAGCCGCCGAGGCCCTTCACGGCGACGATCGCTCCTTCGAGCAGCAGCTCGACCGCGTCCTCCAGCGGCATCGAGAGGCGTGGCCCGCAGTCGGGGCAGGCGATCGGCTCGGCGTGGAAGCGGCGGTCCGCGGGATCCTCGTACTCGACGCGGCAGGCTTCGCACATCTCGAAGCCGGCCATCGTGGTGTTGGCGCGGTCGTAGGGCGCGTCGCGAACGATCGTGAAGCGCGGCCCGCACTGGGTGCAGTTGATGAACGGGTAGCGGTGGCGGCGGTCGCCGGAGTCCCAGAGCTCGTGCAGGCACTCGTCGCAGGTGGCGACGTCGGGCGGGATCAGGGCGCTGGCCGGGCCCTCGGCGCTCGGCTCGATTCGGAAGTCACGTTCCCCGCGGGCGCCGACCACCGCCGACTCCACGGTCTCGACCGAGGCGAGGGCGGGAGCCTGCTCGCTCAGGGCGTCGGTGAAGTCGCGGAGCGCCGCGGAATCGCCCTCGACCTCCACCACGACGCCGCGCCCGTCGTTGAGGGCGAAGCCGCCGAGGCCGCGCTCGGAGGCGAGCCGGTGAACGAATGGCCGGAAGCCGACCCCCTGCACGACGCCGCTGACGATGATCCGCCTGCGCTCGGTCGTGCCGTGGTCGAGCTCCACCGGGCCAGTATCCGCTACTTCCAGGTCCGCGGCCAGGAACGCTGCGGCGGCCGGGCGCGCAGTCGGATCCGGTAGTCGGCGGCCAGCGCGCCGTCGGGGCCCGCGACCACCGGGTTGAGGTCCATCTCGGCGATCTCGTGGTGGGCCTCGACCATCGCGCTCACCCGCAGCAGCTCGTCCTCGAGCGCCTCGAGGTCGGCGTGCGGGGCGCCGCGGAAGCCCGTGAGCAGGGGGAAGGTGGCGAGCGAGCGGATCATCTGCCGGGCGTCGCTTCGGGTGATCGGCGCAACGCGAATCGAGACGTCTCGCAGCAGCTCGGCCTGGGTGCCGCCCGCCCCGCAGGCGAGGACCGGGCCGAAGGTGGCGTCGTCGGCGACGCCGATCAGAAGCTCGGCGCCCTGGCCGACCATCTTTTGGACGATGAACTTCTCCCGCTTCGCCCCGGCGGCCTCGACCGCAGCGTCCATCTCGCGCGCGGCCTGCGCGACCTCGCCGGGCTGAAGCCCGATCCGGACCCCGCCCTTCTCGGTCTTGTGGAGGAGGTTCTCGCCCTGCGCCTTCAGCGCCACGGGTCCGCCGAGCTCCGTCGCCGCTTCGGCCGCCGCCTCCGGGTGCTCGGCCGTCCGCCAGCGCGGGAGCGGGATCCCGTAGCAACCGAGCAGCCGCGAGGCGCCCTCCATGTCCATCCAGTCGCGCCCGGAGCCGAGCGACTCGGCGATCAGTGCCGCTGCCTTCTCGCCGTCCACGTCGTCGAACTCCGGCGGCTCCTCGGCCGGCCTGCGGCGCCAGTCGACGTGGCGCATCACCCGGCCGAGGGCGTGCGCCGCGTCCTCCGGATAGAGATGCACGGGCATCGCCCCGACCGCCCGCGCCGCCGCGTGGTCCTTCTCGGACATGAACACGGCCTGCACCGGGATCCGCCGGGGCATCTCGGCGACCGCCTCGTGGATCGCTCCGGCGACGTCCTCGGGACGGGTGAGCAGCGGCTTGATGAAGATGACGATCAGCGCGTCGAGCCCCTCGTGGGCGGCCAGTGTCCGGATCGTCTGGCGGTAGTGGTCCGCGGAGGCTGTGGCGATCATGTCCACCGGGTTGGAGAGGCCGGCCTCGGCGGGCAGGAACTCGCCCAGGGAGGTGCGGACATCGTCCGGCAGCTCCGGCACCTCGAGCCCGGCGGCCTCGCACGCATCCGCGCACATCACGCCCGGGCCGCCGGCGTTGGTGACGATCCCGACGCGGTTGCCGTCCGGCAGCGGCTGGGTCGCGAGGAGGGAGGCGACGTCGAGCAGCTCGGAGAGGGTCTCGGTCCGGATCACCCCGACCTGGTCGAAGAGCGCATCCACGGTGAGGTCCGAGGCGGCGATCAGGGCGCCGGTGTGCGAGCTGGTCGCCCGCCGGCCAGCCGGCGAGCGGCCGCTCTTCACGGCGACGATCGGCATGTCCTTGCCCAGCCGCCGGGAGATCCGCGAGAACCGCCGCGGATCACTGAACGACTCGATGTAGAGCAGCGCGACCTCGGTCGCGTCGTCCGATTCCCAGTACTCGAGCAAGTCGTTCGCGGTGATGTCCGCGCGGTTGCCGATCGAGGCGAACGAGGAGACGCCCAGGCTGCGGTCGCTCGCCAGATCGATCAGCGCCAGGCCGAGCGCGCCGCTCTGGGTGACGAAGCCGACGTTGCCGGGCGGCGGCCCGCCGGGCGCGAAGGTCGCGTTGAAGGTGTGGCCCTCGGTCGTGTTGAGGATTCCGAGGCAGTTCGGGCCGATCAGCCGCATCCCGGCCGCGCGGCAGACGGCGACCAGCTCGCGTTCCCGCTCGGCGCCCTCCGGCCCCACCTCGGCGAAGCCGGCCGAGATCACGATCAGCGCGCGGACGCCGCGGGCCGCGCACTGGCGGGCGGCCTCGACCACGGCGGGCGCCGGCACTGCGATCACGGCTAGCTCCACGTCCTCCGGCAGCTCGTCGACGCTGCGGTAGGAATGGACCGACTGGACGACCTCGGCGCGCGGGTTGACCGGATAGGTCACGCCCTCGAAACCGGATTCGAGTGTGTTGTGGAAGAGCTGCCCGCCGACGGTGGTGCGGTCCCGCGACGCGCCGATCACCGCGATCGCCGTCGGCTCCAGGAAGTAGCGGAGGGCGGCCTCGGCGGCGAGGCGGTCGCGGTCCTCGAAGCGGCGGACCGCCTCGTCCTCGAAGGAGGTGGGGAGGACCACCCTGATCGCGCCGGGCTCCGAGGAGATCTCCACCGGGAACCCGCTCTCCCGGAAGACCTCCATCATCCGGTGGTTCTGCGGCATCACCTCGGCGTGGAAGACCGTGATGTCGTTGTCGACGGCGACCTCGGCGAGGTGGGCGAGGAGGATCGTCGCGAGCCCGTGCCCCTGCAGGCGGTCGGCGACCGCGAACGCCACCTCGGCGTCTTCGCTCCCCTCGCCGATGTAGATCCCCTGTCCGACCACCTCGCCGTCGCGGAGTGCGACCAGGCCGTAGCGCTGGGCGTAGTCCACGTCGGCCATGTTGCGCGCCGCTGCGCGCAGGTCGACGCCGCCGGAGAAGAACCTGAACATCCGGGAATTGGGATCGAGCGCGTCGAGGAAGTCGTGCAGGGCGCCCTCGTCCTCCGCGCGGACGGGCCTGACGTGGACGGTCGTGCCGTCGCGCAGTGCGACGTCGGCCTCGCGCTCGGCCGGGTAGGCGGCCTCTACTCGGGGTGATTCGGTCAGGGGCGACACACTTGCAGAAGACGGCCGCGGCGCCGACCCGCTTAGGCTCCAGGCAATGGACCCGAAGCCTCTCTACCCCAAGGTCGTCGTCGGCTACGAGGAGAACGACCGCGGCGAGGACGCCCGCGTGCTCGCCGAGCGAGTCGCCGAGAGGGACGGCGGCGAGCTCAAGGTGGTGAGCGTCGAGAAGGGCTCGCCCGCCGATGCCCTCCAGGCCCTGGCCGAGAGCGGGCAGGCGGACCTGATCGTGCTCGGCTCCACCCACCACGCCGCGTTCGGCTCGGTGGCCCCGGGTAGCGTCGCCGAGCACCTGCTGCACGGTGCCCGCTGCCGGTTGATGATCGCCCCGAAGGGCTATGCCGAGGAGGACCACTCGGAGGATCGCCTGCGGGTGCTGGCGGTGGGATACGACGGGATGGCCGAGTCGCACGCAGCGCTTGACGAGGCCGCCAGGCTCGCCGCCAAGTTTCATGCGGCGATGAAGGTGATCGGGGTGGCGACCCCGGTGCCGGCGATGGGCGCGGCCGCTGCGGCGCAGACCGGGGCCGAAGCGGGCCCGGATTTCCAGAGCCGCCTGCACGACGCCGTGTCCGAGCTTCCGTCGGAGCTGCGCGCCCTTCCGGTGCTGGTGAAGGGCGACCCAGTCGAGAAGCTGCTCGAGGCCTGCGAGGCGGGGGTGGACCTTCTGGTCCTGGGCTCGCGGGGCTTCGGCCCGGTGATGCGCCTGCTTATCGGCAGCGTCTCATCGCGGGTGATCCGCGCGGCCAGGTGTCCTGTGATGGTGGTGCCCCGCCCGGGCTAGGCGCGGCGCGCCCGTTGTGATTTGCTGGCGTGCGGATGGCCGAGCACAAGGACGTCCCGCCGCAACTTCTGCAGGCGATCGAGAACCTCTCGCGCTTCCACCGCCAGCACGAGGAGTTCTACTCGCAGGCGCCGTTGCAGACCGCCCGCGAGGTCCAGGCGGCGTCGCGCGCCCTGAAGGCGCTGGCGGAGCAGTGGAGCGAGGCCGAGCCCAGCGAGCATCCCGCGCCCAACCCATACGCCGGCGCCGAGGACCTCAACCCGCCGGGCCTGGTGGGCGCGAGCGGGATCCTCTTCATGGAGGGGGAGGGCGAGCCCGGCGAGATCGCCGAGATGAAGTCGGAGATCGAGCGGATGGCCGACGGCTGCGAGCGCACGGGTGAGTGGCTCTCGGCGGCGATGGAGCAGTCCTGGCAGATCGCGGGGGCGCTGGTCCAGTTCGACGACCTGATCGACCTGCTCGGTGAGCGGCACCGGATCATCGCCAACGACTGGCAGGCGGCGTCGATGAACACGCTCTGCGGCCGCTTCCTACGGCGCTCGCTCGACGTGCTCGAGCAGATCGACTTCTCGCCGGCCGCCCTGCGAGAGGACCTGGCCGGCCCGAGGCGCAACTCCGGATACCTCTACACCGCGAGCGAGCTGCTCGACGCCGCCGCGGATCTCTTCTCGCGCTCCTCGGTCCTGGTGCACGAGAACGAGCGGCGCTGGCGGGTCTTCGGGGAGCGGGTCCACGAGCTGCGCGCAGCGGCCGGCTAGGCCCTGGGTCGATGACGAAGCGACTCGACCCGCGCTCCGTTCTGGCCGGGGGCGATCCGCGCTCCCTCGGCCGGGCCCAGGAGGTCGTCGACGCGGTCCTCGCCGACCCCGATCGGCTGCCGGAGCTCTTCGACGCGGTTCTGGACGAGGATGAGCTGGTTCGGATGCGGGCGGCCGATGCGGTGGAGAAGGTGGCGAGCCGGCACCCCGAGTGGCTGGTCCCGTACGTCGAGCGGCTGCTCAGCGAGGTCGCGGGGATCGAACAGGACTCCGTCCGCTGGCACGTCGCGCAGCTGCTCGGGGAGGTCCCTCTCTCGGCCGAGCAGCGGGAGCGGGCGATCGCGCTCCTCGAGCGGTTCGCCGACGAGGAGCGAAACGGCTTCGTGGTGGCGCACTCGCTGAGCTCGCTTGCGGCGCTCGCCGAGCAGGAGCAGTCGCTCCGCCCGGCACTGCGGCGCCGCCTCGAGCGGCTCGCGAAGGACGAGCGCAGTTCCGTGGCCAAGCGGGCGGGCAAGCTGCTCGCCCTCGAGGACTAGAAGCCGCGCCGCTCCCGGTCGGAGTGGTCCATCTCGTGCCCATGCGTGCGCATCTCCCGGCGCAGGTGGATCTCGTGGATGATGAACAGCACCAGGAGCGTCAGGCAGAGGATGCTGAGCAGCCCACCGCCGAGGTCGAGCGGACTGTAGGCACCCCAGACGAGCCCGTAGATGTAGAGCCCGACGAGGCCGGCGCTGAAGGCCCAGAAGGCGACCCGAAACCGACCAAAAAGCTCCAGGCTCCTGGACCGGAACGCGCTCATCAGATGTTCTCGGGGATCATCTCGATCGCGCCGCAGGGACACTCCTGGACGCAGAGGCGGCAGCCCTTGCAGAAGTCGAGGTCGATCTCGTAGCGCTCACCAGGCTCGCCAAGCTTGATCACGGCGTTGTCAGGGCAGACGGCGTAGCAATTGTCGCAGGAGAAGCAGTTGCCGCAGGACATGCAGCGGCGGGCCTCATAGAGAGCGTTGGACTCGTCGAGCCCGCCAACGACCTCGTCGAAGGTGGAGGCCCGGCGCGCCAGCTCGAGCTCCGGCTGGAGCGAGCGGGGGGCGTCGGCGTAGTACCAGGTGTTGAGCTGGTCGAAGGTGACGACCTCGTGCTTCGGCGCCGGCTCGAAGTCCTCGCCGCGCAGCCATCCGTCGATGTTGCGGGCGGCCTTCTTGCCGTGCCCGACGCCGACCGTGACGGTCCGCTCGGCGGGCACCATGTCGCCGCCCGCGAACACGCCCTCGTGCCCGGTCATCATGTTCGGCTCGACCTGGACGACGCCGTCGTCGACCTCAATGCCGGAGACGCCGTCGAGCAGCGAGAGGTCGGCCTCCTGGCCGAGCGCCAGGATCACGGAGTCTGCCTCGAGCTCGTCGAGCTCGCCGGTGGGCTGGGGGAAGCCGGTCTCGTCGAGCTCCATCTTCTCGACCGTGATCTTCTTCCCGTCGACCTGTTTGATGGTCTCGAGCCACCGCATCATCACGCCCTCCTCCTCGGCCTCGGTGACCTCGAACTCGTGGGCGGGCATCCGGTCGCGGTTGCGGCGGTAGACGACGACTGCATCGGTGGCGCCGAGCCGCTTGGCGGTGCGGGCCGCATCCATCGCCGTGTTGCCGCCGCCGTAGACGACGACCCTCCGGCCGAGGAGGGGCTTTTCCTCGCCCTCCATCTGCTCGAGAACCGAGACGGCGTCGAGGATGCGGGCGGCCTCGCCGGCGGGTATGTCGGCATGCCTGCCGATGTGGGCGCCGACGGCGAGGAAGGCGGCGTCGAAGCCGCCCTCCTTCATGGCCTCCTCGATGTTGGTGACCTTGCGGTTCAGCTCGAGCTCGACGCCCATGTCGAGGATCCGCTGGACCTCGGCGTCGAGCACGTCGCGCGGCAGGCGGTAGGTGGGGATGCCGAAGCGCATCATGCCGCCGGCCATCGGCCCTGCCTCGTGGATCGCCACCTCGTGGCCGAGGCGGCGCAGGTGGTAGGCGGCGGATAGCCCGGAGGGCCCGGCGCCGACCACCAGCACCCGCTTGCCTGACGGCTTCGCGGGGGGATCGAGCCGCCAACCCTGCTTGATCGCCTCGTCCCCGATGAAGCGCTCGACCGAGTGGATGCCGACCGTCTCGTCAAGCTCGGCGCGGTTGCATGAGGTCTCACACGGGTGGTAACAGACGCGCCCCATGATCGCGGGGAACGGGTTGTCCTCGACGATCTTCCGCCAGGCGCGCTCGTAGCCCTCGCCGCCGTCCTCGGCCTCGTACAGCCAGGCCTGGCAGTTCTCTCCGGCGGGACAGGCGTGGTTGCACGGAGGGAGGCGGTCGACGTACTGGGCGCGCTCGGTCCGCCAGGTGCCGGTCTTGTTGGCGAGGCTGGAGCCGACGTCGAGCGTGATTGCGTAGGGACGGGAGGCCATCACTGCGGTCCGTGGGGGGTGTCGGCGAGCAGGTCGTGTCCGCCGTCGTGGAGCAGGTCGGGGAGCGAGCCATAGCCGCCGAGGAGGCCGAAGCGCTTGATGTTGGCGTCCGCGCGGGCCTGGATCCGCTCGATCACGTCGGTCCGCGGCGGGTCCTTGAAGAGGTGTGCGTAGCGCCTCTGCAGCTTCAGGTACTCGGTCACGGGCACTTGCTTGCGGATCTTCGAGACGCCGACCACCTCGCCGTCCTCGGCCTCGAAGACGGGGAAGATCCCGGTCTCCTTGACGAGCCGGGCGATCTTGATGGTGTCGCCGGAGGCCGAGCCCCAGCCCAGCGGGCAGGGGACGAAGACGTGGAGGTAGCGGGCGCCGCGGAACTGCATGGCGCGCTCGACCTTGTACTCGAGGTCGTGGAGCTCGGCGACGGTCGCGGTGGCCACGTAGGGGATCTCGTGAGCCATCGCGATCAGCGGCGCGTTCTTGCCCTGGCCGAAGACGTTGCCGGGCTCGTCGCCGACCGGCTTGGTGTTGGCGGTCCGCGCGCCGGGCGGGGTGGCGCCCGAGCGCTGGACGCCGGTGTTCATGTAGGCCTCGTTGTCGTAACAGACGAACAGCACGTCGTCGTTTCGCTCGAACATGCCGGAGAGGCAGCCGAAGCCGATGTCGAGGGTGCCGCCGTCGCCGCCCTGGCCGACCACGCGGATGTCCTCCCGGCCCTTGGCGCGGAGCGCGGCGGCGACGCCGGTGGCGACGGCTGGCGCGTTGCCGAAGAGGGAGTGGATCCAGGGGAGGTTCCATGAGCTCTCGGGATAGGGCGTGGAGAAGACCTCGAGGCAGCCGGTCGCGTTGGCCGCGACGAGTTTCCCCTTCGTCGCCCGCATCGCCGAGTCGAGCACGTACCGGGCGCCGAGCGCCTCGCCGCATCCCTGGCAGGCCCGGTGGCCGCAGGTGAGCGTGTTGGAGCGCTCCATCTTCGCCTGGACCGTGCGCTTCTCGGGGTCGAGCAGGCGGTTGCCGGCCGCGTAGGTGCCCGTCTGGTAGAGCTTGACCTCCTGGTAGGGCATCAGTGGGCCTCCGCCGCGACGATGCCGAGGTCGCGCAGCATGTTCTCGGCGTGGGGGCCCGCCGGTTTGCCTTCGGTCTCGCGCTCCAGCTCGCGTTTGACGAGCTCGGTGTCGAGATCGAGGAAGGAGAGGGGCTCGAGCTCGTCGCGACCGGCCTGCTCCAACAGGCCGCGGAGCGAGGCGCGCGTGATCGCTCGGCCACCCAGGCCCGCGATCACGGTGCTGCAGCGTGCGTGTCCGCCCACCAGGGCCTCGTGGACGTCCGTGGAGACGATCCCGCCGCGCCCTGGCGCGAGGGCCTTCTCGAGGACGACGATCCGGCGGGCGCCGGCGAGCGCCTCCCGGACCTCCTCGAGCGGGAAGGGCCGGAAGGACTTGACGGCGAGAGCGCCGACCCGGATCCCGGCGTCGCGCATCTCGTCGACGACCTCCTCGATCGTCCCGAGGACGGAGCCGAGCGCCACGATGATCGTCTCGGCACCCTCGGTGCGGTAGCGGCGCACCAGCCCGCCCGACGGGCGTCCGAAGTCGATGGCGAAGCTCTGGCCCACCTGTGCGATCGCGTCCAGCGCCAGCATCTGCTTGGCGTGGCCGAGGTACTTGACCTCGAAGAAGGCTTCTGGCCCGACCATCGCCCCGATCGTCATCGGCTCGGCGGGGTCGAGCACGTGGCGGGGCTCGAAGGGCGGCAGGAATCCGTCGACGCTCTCCTGCGTCGGGATGTCCACCTCCTCGTAGGCGTGGGTCAGGATGAAGCCGTCCATGCAGACCATCACTGGCAGCGAGATCTCCTCCGCGATCCGGTAGGCCTGGATATGCATGTCGAGGGCCTCCTGGTTCGACTCGGCGTAGAGCTGGATCCAGCCGGAGTCGCGCTGCGACATCGAGTCGGAGTGGTCGTTCCAGATGTTGATCGGGGCGCCGATCGCGCGATTGGCGACCGTCATCACGATCGGCAGCCCGAGGCCCGACGCGTTGTAGAGCGCCTCGGCCATGTAGAGGAGGCCCTGGGAGGCGGTCGCCGTGTAGGTGCGGGCGCCGGCGGCCGAAGCCCCGATCGCCGCCGACATGGCGCCGAACTCGGACTCCACCATCAGGTACTCGCAGGGGTCGAGGTCGCCAGTCCGCACCAGATCGGAGAGGTGCTCGACGATGTGGGTCTGGGGGGAGATCGGATACGCGCTGATCACCTCGGGCCGGCAGAGCGCCACGGCCTCCGCGATCGCACGGGAGCCCTCCTCCTGTCTGCGGCCCCGGCTAGGCACGCGTGAGCTCCTGGCCCTCTTGCTGTACGGACTCGTATGCGTCCTCCGACGCGAGCACGTTGCTGTCGGCGATCTCTCCGGAGAACTTCTGGCGGATTGCGCGAGCGATCGATTCCAGGCTGACCACGCCGGTCATCGCCGCGAAGCCGCCGAGCAGCGAGGTGTTCGGCATCGGGCGGCCCAGGCGGTTCTTGGCGATTTCGCTCGCGGCCAGCGTGACCAGCCGCCCGGGCCCGAAGCCCTCCGCGAACTCGTCGATCCCCAGCTCGTCGAGACCGCGCGAGGTGTTGATCAGGACGAAGCCGTCCTCCTGCAGCCCGCTGAAGACCTTGACCTGGTGGAGGAGGGTGGGGTCCTGAATGATCAGCGCGTCCGGCTCGGCGATCGGCTCGCGCACGCGGATCTCGCGATCGTCGATCCGGCAGAACGCGGTCACCGGCGCGCCCATCCGCTCCGAGCCGAAGGTGGGGAAGGCCTGCGCGTGCTGCCCGTCCTCGAAGCCCGCGATCGAGAGCATCTCGGCCGCGGTGACGACGCCCTGTCCGCCGCGCCCGTGGATCCGCACCTGGAACATCAGGCCGCCTGACCGGACCTGGCGAGCTCGCCGAGCTCCGCGAGCGACTCGGCGATCCCGGTGTTGAGGACGCCCAGGTCGGGAACCGTGTCGCGGTCCGCGTTGATGCAGAAGAAGAGCCTTCCGTCGTAGCTGAAGACCGCCAGGCCGACGGCGTGCTCCGCCGCGATCGGCACGAGCGGCCAGATCTCCTGAACCTTGGAGCCGAAGTAGTAGAGCGGGATCTGCGGGCCGGGGACGTTCGTGACCGTGACGTTGAAGAGCCGGGTCGCGAACAGGGCCCGCGCGAGGAAGCTGTGCAGCACCGGCGGCATGTGGTTGCCGATGTTGAGCAGCACGCTCGAGCCCTCGTGCTGGGTCCCCGACTTCAGCGTCTCCGCCTCCTCGACCTGGCGGCGGTAGCGCTCGGCGGGATCGGAGGCGCTGACGGGCAGGTGGACGAACAGCGACGAGATCCGGTTGCCCATCGAGAGGTGGTCGGCCGCGGTGCGGATGTTCATTGGGACCATCGCGCGCAGGCCCGGCTCCGCGACAACCTCGCCACGCTCGGTCAGCAGCCGGCGGAACCCGCCGGCGGCCGCCGCGAGGACGACGTCGTTAAGGGTGCCGCCCAGGGAGTTCTTGATGTCCTTGAGCTCGTCGAGCTTCACGGTGAGCACGGCCAGCTGGCGCCCGGCGCCGATCGGCCGGTTCAGGCTGCATTCCGGGGCCGCCACGATCTCGTCCCGGACGATCAGCTCTGCGAGGGCGCGAGAGCGGTGGGCGGCATCGCGCGCGCGGCTCGGGTGCGTCGCCATGCCTACGGCGGACTCGGCGGCATGCAGGCCGGCCTGGGCGGTCCGAAGGGCGGCGTTGCCGATGAAGATGTAGGGCTTCGCGATCAGGGACGCGGTGTGCCGCAGGCCGCGCCTCGGCGTGTCCGCTCTGTTCGGATGGCTGAAGTGGGCCTGGCCCTCGGATCCCCCGTTGCGAGGGGCGCGGCGCTCGGGCTCGGTGTCGAGCAGCGTTGTCGCCATGTCAACCGACCCGACTCCGTCGATCATGCAGTGGTGGGTCTTGGTGACGAGCGCCCATCGACCGTCGGCAAGCTCCAGGACCACGATCTCCCAGAGCGGCTTGGACCGGTCGAGCCGCTGCGAGTAGTACTCGCCGGCCCATTCGAGGAGCTCGTCCACTCCGCCAGGTGAATGGAGACCGGCGACCCGGACGTGCCGCTCCACGCGGAATCGCCTGTCCTCCTCCCAGCTCGGCCAGTGCAGGCCGCCTGTGTGAGGGCTCGAGAGCCGCTGCGTATAGCGCGGCAGGTCCGGCAGGCGGTCGATGACGTCCCGGCGGATCAGGTCGATCGGCGGGGCGCCGCCGCCCGGCTGGGGCTCCATCAGCATCACGCCGCCGATGTGCATATGGGCGCTCTGATCGGCCTCCTCGAGCTCCAGGAAGGTCGCGTCCAGTGCGGTGAGCTGGTCTTCCATGCCCCCGACCCCCTCTAGCTCCCGGAGCGGGCCGCGTCGAGCAGCACCCGCTGCTCGGCGGCGGCGATCAGCCGGCGAGCCTTGTCGACCGTGTCGATGTTGACCGAGATCGCATCGATGCCGCACTCGACCAGCAGCTGGGCGTACTCGCGGTGAACGGAGGGCGCCTGGCCGCAGATTGAGGTCGCGAGCCCGAGCTCCTTGGCGCGAGGGATCAGCAACCGCAGGTAGTCCTGGACGGCTGGATCGCGCTCGTCGAACATCGCCGAGAGCACCTCGGAGTCACGGTCGGATCCGAGCATCAGCTGGGTCAGGTCGTTCGAGCCGATCGAGATGCCCTTGACTCCGAGCTCCGCGTAACGGGGGAGGTGGAAGTACACGGACGGGACCTCGGCCATCACCCAGAGCTCGAAGCCCGGCAGGTCGAGCAGCCCTTCCTCGCGCATCACGTTGCGGCAGGCGGTCAGCTCGCGCGGGGTGCGGACGAACGGCAGCATCACGTGGAAGTTCGTGTGGCCGGCGTCCCAGACGCGCCGAATCGCCGCGAGCTCGAGCTTGAACAGGTCGGGCTCCTTCATGTAGCGGAGCGCGCCCCGGTAGCCGATCATCGGGTTCGCCTCATCCGGCTCGAAGCGGTCGCCGCCCTCGAGTCCCTTGAACTCGTTCGAGCGGAAGTCGATCGTCCGGTAGGTGATCGGCCGTGGAGCGAAGCCCTCGGCGAACTTGGTGAGCGCCTCGCCCATCCGGTCGACGAACTCCTCGCCCTTGCCCTGCTCGATCAGCAGGCGTGGATGGCGGCCCTCGAGGGCCTCGATCACCATCAGCTCGGCGCGGAGCAGCCCACAGCCCTCGACGTTCAGGCTCGCCGCCCGCTCGATCTGGGAGGGCTCGGAGAGGTTGACAAGGAGCTGGGTCGCGGTGACGGGTGCCCCACCCCCTACGGGGGCGGGACCGTCACCGGACCCGGTCTCCTGTCCCGTGACGGCGATTTCGCCCTCGTACACCGTCCCGTGTGTGGCGTCCACGGTGACGAGCTCTCCGTCACGAAGCTTCGATGTCGCGTCGGCGGCGCCGACGACGCAGGGGATGCCCAGCTCGCGCGAGACGATCGCCGCGTGGCAGGTCATGCCGCCCGAGTCGGTGACGATCGCGGCCGATCGCCTCATCAGGGGGACCCAGTCGGGCGCCGTCATGTGGGTGACGAGGATGTCGCCCTCGTGTAGGTCGTTGCCCTGGTTGATGTCCGAGATGATCTTGACCTCGCCGTGGCCGACGCCCGGCGCGGCGCCCAGGCCGTGCACGAGGGCCTCGCCCTCGTGCTCGGCGAGCTCCACGGAGGTGTCGCCGCCCGAGGAGGTCACCGGCCGGCTCTGAAGCATCCAGGCGAGCCCCTCCTCGTCGAAGGCCCATTCGGTGTCCTGCGGGGTCCCGTAGTGCTTCTCGTCGCGGATGCCGAGCTCCGCCACGCGGCGAACCTCGTCGTCGGTGAGCACCGGCTGGGTCGACTCGTCGCCGGAGAGCTCGCGGGTGCGCGTGCCGCCGTCGGGCAGGGGCTCGATCACGAGCTCCTTGCGCTTTACGTCGCGCTTGAGGATGTGGAGCGTCTCCTTGTCGATCACGTACCGGTCCGGGGAGACCTGACCCGAGACGACCGACTCGCCGAGGCCGAGGGAGCCCTCGATCACGAGGCGATCGTGGTCGCCTGAGGCCGGATCGATGGTGAACATCACTCCCGCGCGGGTGGAGAGGATCTGCAGCTGGATCACGACCGCGATGTCCATATCCGCCTGGCCGAAGCCCTGCTTGGCGCGGTAGAAGACGGTCCGGGCCCCGAACAGGGAAGACCAGCAGCGCCGAACCGCGTCGACGACCTCATCGGGGCCGCGGACGTTCAGGAAGGTCTCGTTCATGCCGGCGAAGGAGGCGGCCTCGGTGTCCTCGGCGGTGGCGGAGGAGCGGACGGCGACCGGCGGGTTGTCGCGGTCTCCCGCGAGCTCCAGATAGGCGCTGCGGATCTCGCTGGCGACCTCGTCGGGGATGGGCTCGGCCTCGACCATCTGGCGGACCTCCTTGGTGGCGACGTCCAGCGCGGCGGTGTCGTCCACGTCGACCGAGGAGAGCCGCTCCTCGATGCGGTCGCGCAGCCCGTTTGCGTCACAGAAGAGGGCGTATGACGACGCTCCGACCACGAATCCGGGGGGGACCGGGAGGCCCGCGGCGGTCATCTCGCCGAGATTGGCGCCCTTGCCGCCGGCGTAGTCCGTGTCCTGCCTTGAGAGCTCCTCGAAGCGGCGGAGCAGATCGGTCGAAACGGTCATCGGAACCCCTTCCAGATGGCGAATAGTCTGTGATTGCAACCTACGCGTGCCTGGTGCCTACGTCATCAGGGAGGCGTACGGGTCTTGGAGACCGTGGTGACTACGTAGGCGGCACGCTTCTGACTCCCCTACGATTCCCGGGGTCCCCACCGCACCGAAATCCGACTCGGCGCCGAACGGTGTGTAAACATCTCGCGCCTCGCAGGTGGGGGGAATCAATCCAACCAAGGAGTTGAACGCATCAGTGAGTGAGACAACTGCCGCGACAGAGGCACCGACCAAGCACGCCAAGCTGCTCTCCTGGGTCGAGGAGATGGCCGAGCTGACCCAGCCCGAATCGATCCACTGGTGCGACGGATCCGCGGCCGAGTACGACGACCTCTGTCAGACGCTGGTCGACGCCGGCACCTTCGAGAAGCTCTCCGACGCCAAGCGTCCCAACTCCTACATCGCCCGCTCCGACCCCGACGACGTGGCCAGGGTCGAGGACCGCACCTTCATCTGCTCCGAGCATGAGGACGACGCCGGTCCCAACAACAACTGGCACAACCCGGAGGAGATGCGGGAGGTGCTCACCGATCTCTTCAGCGGCTGCATGCAGGGCCGCACGATGTACGTCGTGCCCTTCTCGATGGGCCCGATCGGCTCTCCGGTCGCGCAGATCGGCGTCCAGGTGACCGACTCCGCCTACGTCGCCGCCTCGATGCGGATCATGACCCGGATGGGCGCCAAGGCCCTCGAGGCCCTCGGCGAGGACGGGGACTTCGTCCCGTGCGTCCACTCAGTCGGCATGCCGCTCACCCATGGCGAGCACGACGTCCCGTGGCCGTGCAACGAGACCAAGTACATCGTCCACTTCCCCGAGGCCCGCGAGATCTGGTCCTTCGGCTCGGGCTACGGCGGCAACGCCCTGCTCGGCAAGAAGTGCCTGGCCCTGCGCATCGCCTCGGTGATGGCCCGTGACGAGGGCTGGATGGCCGAGCACATGCTGATCATCAAGCTGACCTCGCCGGAGGGCGTGGAGAAGCACCTGGCCGCCGCGTTCCCGTCGGCGTCGGGCAAGACCAACCTGGCGATGCTCCCACCCAGCGTTCCCGGCTGGAAGGTCGAGACCATCGGCGACGACATCGCCTGGATCCGCTTCGGCGAGGATGGCCGCCTCTACGCGATCAACCCCGAGGCCGGCTTCTTCGGAGTCGCCCCGGGCACGGGCGCGAAGACCAACCCGAACGCGATGAAGACCGTCGAGCAGGACACGATCTTCACCAACGTCGCCAAGACCGATGACGGCGACATCTGGTGGGAGGGCATGAGCGACGCGCCCGATCACCTGATCGACTGGAAGGGCCGCGACTGGACTCCCGATTCCGACGAGCCGGCCGCGCACCCGAACTCGCGGTTCACCGTCTCGGTCACGCACTGCCCGACCTTCGATCCGGCCTGGGACGACCCGGCCGGCGTTGCGATCGACGCCTTCCTGTTCGGCGGGCGCCGGGCGACCGTCGTGCCGCTCGTGCATCAGGCGTTCGACTGGGAGCACGGCGTGTTCCTAGCGTCGACGATGTCGGTGGAGACCACGGCGGCGGCCGCCGGCGCGGTCGGCCAGCTCCGCTTCGACCCGTTCGCCATGCTGCCGTTCTGCGGCTACAACATGGCCGACTACATGAAGCACTGGCTGGAGATCGGCGCCAAGGGCGACGCCGAGAAGCTGCCGAAGATCTTCGTCGTGAACTGGTTCCGCAAGGACGACGACGGCAAGTTCATCTGGCCCGGGTTCGGCGAGAACGTCCGCGTGCTGGAGTGGATCTGCCGCCGCACCGCGGGCGAGGGTGAGGCCGACGAGACCGCGATCGGTCTGGTGCCGCCGGCAAGCGACATCGACACCGAGGGCCTCGACATCTCCGACAAGGACATGGAGACCCTGCTCAAGGTGGATCCGGACGAGGTGCGCCAGCAGCTGCACCAGGTCGAGTCGCACCTGGCGCAGTTCGGCTCCCGCCTGCCGGACGAGGTGCGCGCGCAGCTCAAGGCGCTCGAAGAGCGCCTCGGCTAAGCGGCCACCAGGCCGCTCCACTTTGGAGCGGAGGGCGAAGCCCGGAGCGACTTGCGTGGGGCGGCCGCTGTGGCCGCGACCTGATGGCGAAGCCGGTTACCGCCCCTTCCGCTTCCGGGCGCTCTTCTTGAGCTTCCGGCAGCCGCTGGCGGGATCGCTCTTGTCGCGGAAGGCCTCGCCTCCGCCGACGCCGCAGCTGACGGCGCGGTCGCGCGTGCCGTCCTGAGCCTCCAGCGTGTCGAAGCCGCCGTCACCGAAGATGCTGTCGACCCCGGCGCCGCCGTCGATGTCGTCGGCGCCGCCCATGCCGTGGATGACGTCGTTGCCGCCTCGCCCGAGGACCAGCGGGTCCTTGCCGTTCGTCCCGGTGAGGATGTCCGGGCCGTCCGAGCCCTCGAGGATCTCCAGGTCGCTGCCCAGGTGGGACGGGCTGCAGTTGTTCCGGTCGGGGTCGGTCGCCGTGCCTCCGAGCGTCGCCCTGACGCCGTTCTTCGGGGCGAACTTGTAACGGGCGAAGCCGGCGATGTCGAAGCCGGGGCCGCCGCTGTAGTCATGGCCCTGGCAGACGTCGTCGGAGACGAGCTGGTCGTTGCCGTTGCCGCCGTTCAGCTTGTCGCCGCCCGTGCCGAGCGCGAGCAGAGCGTCGCTGCCGTCGCCGCCGTTCAGGACGTCGTTGCCTGACTGCCCGCTGAAGAGGACATCGTCGCCCGGCGTTCCGTCGAGGATGTCGCTACCGGGACCGCCGTCCATGACCGTCGTCATGGTCGACGGGTAGTTGCCCGCCAGGCTGAGGTGGTCGTTGCCGTTGTCGCCCCAGACCGTGACGAAGCTGAGCGGGGTGGACGGGTTCGGGCACTGCACGAGTCCCCGGAGGACGGCACAGGTGTCGATCGGGCCGGGCAGGGTCGCGATCGTCGCGCCGATCCGTGAGGTGACCGTGAAGACGCCGTTCGCCGCCGTCACCAGCAGGTCGTCGTTGGTGCCGCCCTGGCCGCCGAGCACGTACAAGCCGGGGTCGGGTCCGCGCGGGTCCATATAGACGTAGGCGCCTGACGGGCGCGGGTCCGAGGGGGTCTCGGGAAGCGCTCCGAGCCCGCACGCGGTCGTCTTGTCGCCGGCCGTGACGTCGCAGCTGTCGTTGCCTGGGCCCCCGGTGAGCTGGTCGGCTCCGCCGAGGCCGCTGAGCTTGTCGTTGCCCGGGCCGCCGTCGAGGCCGTCCTGGCCGCTGGTCCCCTTGAGCTTGTCGTCGAAGGCCGAGCCGAGGATGTCCTCGACGCCGCTGAGGTACTCGTATCCATCGGGCGTGACGGCCGTGCCGGCGCCGAGGTCGAGGTCGACGCCGGTGCTGCTGTCCCAGGACGGGGTGGTATCCGCATAGCTGACGGTGTCTTGGCCGTCACCGCCGGCGTAGGTGTCCCCGTTCGGGCCGCCGCGCATCCAGTCGTTGCCGCTCCCGCCGCTCATCTGGTCGGTGCCGTGGCCGCCGATCAGGAGGTCGTCGCCGGGGCCGCCGTCCATGTGGTCGTCGAGGAGGTCGCCGTACATCCGGTCGTTGCCCGTCCCGCCGGTCATGTCCTCGCCGCCCGAGCCGCCGTGGATCTCGTCCGTCCCGTCCCCACCGTCGATCGTGTCGCTGCCGTCGCCGCCGAGAATCAGGTCGTTGCCGGTGCCGCCCTGGAGGTTGTCGCGGTCGCTGCCGCCGTCGATGGTGTCGTTGCCCGTGCCGCCGTCCATCGCGTCGGCGCTCGGGCCGCCCTGGAGGGAGTCGTTGCCATCCTCCCCGAAGCTCGAGTCCTTGCCCTTGATGTTGATGATGGTGTCGTCGCCGGTTCCGCCGTAGACGTGATCGGATCCGCGGCCCGCGAGGATCCGGTCGTTGCCGTCTCCCGCGCAGATCACGTCGGAGCCCTTGCCGGTGACGATGTAGTCGTCCCCGGCGCCGGCGACCACCACCTGATTGCCATGCCCCTGATTGGGTGCGACGTACTTGTTGTTGCCGCCGCCCAGGACGACCGTGGCCTTCTTGCCGTGGCAGGTGGGACGTGCCTTGGCGCCCGCGGGAGCGAGCGCGAGGACGACCACGGCCGTGCCGAGCATGGTGGGGGCCAGGGATGCGAGGCGCCTACGCATCACTCCAGACATCGGGGTGCCTGCGGATCGGCTAAATGAGAACTACTGGGTAGGGCCTGACCCTTAGAATCGCGCTCGCGATGGGTGACGAGGTGAAGTTCCAGCTTTCCGAGGAGGAGATCCCGACCAGCTGGGTGAACCTGCTCGCGGATCTGCCGGGGGACCCACCGCCTCCGCCGCTCAGCCCCGCCACGGGCGAGCCCGCGGGCCCCGACGATCTCTCCCCGATCTTCCCGATGGGTCTGATCGAGCAGGAGGTCTCGGCCGAGCCGGACATCGCCATCCCCGAGGAGGTACGCGACATCTACCGGCTCTGGCGGCCCACGCCGCTGCTCCGCGCCCGTCGGCTCGAGAAGGAGCTCGATACCCCGGCGCACATCTACTACAAGTACGAGGGAGTTTCGCCCGCCGGCTCGCACAAGCCGAACACCGCCGTCCCCCAGGCCTTCTACAACCGCGAGGCCGGGATCAAGAAGATCTCGACCGAGACCGGGGCGGGGCAGTGGGGCTCCGCGATGTCGCTCGCCTGCCAGCTCTTCGGCCTCGAGTGCGAGGTGTTCATGGTCGGCATCTCCTACGACCAGAAGCCCTACCGCAAGGCGATGATCGAGACCTGGGGCGGGACGGTTCACCGCAGCCCCTCGGACCTGACCGAGGCCGGCCGCTCGCAGGCCGCGCACGAGTCGGGCAGCCTGGGGATCGCGATCTCGGAGGCCGTCGAGGTTGCCGCGAAGTCCGACGACACGAACTACTCGCTCGGATCGGTGCTCAACCACGTCTGCCTGCACCAGACGGTGATCGGCGAGGAGAGCATCAAGCAGATGGAGATAGCCGGCGAGGCTCCCGACGTCGTGATCGGCTGCGTCGGCGGCGGCTCCAACTTCGCGGGCATCGCGTATCCGTTCCTGCGCCGGCGCCTGCGGGAGGGGACGGACACGAGGTTCGTCGGCGCCGAGCCCGCCGCCTGCCCGACGCTCACCCGCGGCCGCTACGCCTACGACTTCGGCGACACCGTCGGCATGACACCGCTGATGCCGATGTACACGCTCGGCCATGACTTCGTGCCACCGCCGGTCCATGCGGGCGGCCTCCGCTACCACGGCGACGCGCCCAGCCTCTGCGCGCTCGTCAAGGAAGGTCTGGTCGAGGCGACGGCGATCAAGCAGACGGCAGCCTTCGACGCGGCGGTCCGGTTCGCGCGCTGCGAGGGGATCATCCCCGGGCCGGAGCCGGCGCACGCGATCCGCGCCGTGTTCGACGAGGCCGAGGCCGCCAAGCAGGCGGGGGAGGAGCGCGTGATCCTCTTCAACCTCTCCGGCCACGGGCATTTCGACATGTCCGCCTACGCGGCCTACTTCGCGGGCGAGCTCGAGGACCTGGAGCTCTCCGAGGACGAGCTCTCGGACGCGCTCGAGCATCTTCCCGAGGCGCCCGCGCTGGCGTAAACGGACGTCCAGGCCCAGCATTGCTGGCTCGCCGAGGAGCCCGACGAAGTTACGCCGGCTGCACCTCGTAGCGAGCCAGACCGGAACGGATCGGCTCCGGGATAGGCGCCTTCGGGCCGCCTCCCGACTCGATGAAGACGTGGCGCAGCTCGCCCTCGGCGGCGGGCTCTCCGCCGCTCTCGATCACGAGCTCAGTGGTCATCGAAGTGTCGCCCAGGCGAATGATGCGGGCGACCACCTCGAACTCGTCGTCGAATCGCAGGGGCGCCAAGTACCGGATCGTGGCCTCGCCGACCACCATGTCCACGCCCGAGTCGACCATCGCCTGGTAGCCGCCGAGCTCGCGCCAGAGCTCGGTCATGCCGAGGTCGAAATACATCAGGAAGTTGGCGTTGAAGACGACGCCCTGCGGGTCGCACTCGCTGTAGCGGACCCGCAGGGTGATCCGGAAGGATTCGCCCACGCGGGGCTAGGCCTCGGCCTTCTCGGTCTCCGCCGGCTTGCCGTTGCTCATGCCGTAGGCCTCGGCGAGATCCGGGTCCTTCTTGGCGAGCATCTCGGCGAGCGTCACCATCACCTTGCACTGCTTCCAGGTGGCGTCGTCCTGCATCTTGCCGTCGATCATGTGGACGCCGGCGCCGTCCGGGATCGCCTCCAGCACCTTCTTGGCGAAGATCACCTCGTCCGGCGGGGGACTGAAGACCTTCTTGGCGATCTCGATCTGCACCGGGTGCAGCGACCAGGCGCCGACGCAGCCCATCAGGAAGGCCGCGCGGAACTGGGTCTCGCAGCCGGCTGTGTCCTTGATGTCTCCGAACGGGCCGTAGAAAGGGAGGATGTCGTTCGAGGCGCAGGCATCGACCATGCGGGCAATCGAGTAGTGCCAGAGATCCTGCTGCGCCGTGACCCGCTCCCCGTCGGGATCGTCAGGGTCGGGGTCCTCCATCACCCGGTAGCCGGGGTGGCCGCCCCCGACCCGGGTCGTCTTCATTCGGCGCGAGGCGGCCAGGTCGGCCGGGCCGAAGCTCATGCCCTGCATGCGCGGGCTGGCGGAGGCGATCTCCTCGAGGTTCACCACGCCCTGGGCGGTCTCAAGGATCGCGTGAATCAGGATCGGCCGCTCGACCTTCGCCTTCGCCTCCAGCTGGGCGAGCAGCTGGTCGACGTAGTGGATGTCCCACGGCCCCTCAACCTTGGGGACCATGATCACCTCCAGCTTGTCGCCGATCTCAGTGACCAGCTCCGTGATGTCGTCGAGGACCCAGGGGCTCTCCAACGCGTTGACGCGGGTCCACAGCTGGGCGTCGCCGAAGTCGACCTCCTTGCCGACCTCGATCAGGCCCCGTCTCGCGGGGACCTTGTTCTCGACCGTGATCGCGTCCTCGAGGTTGCCCAGCAGGATGTCGGCCTGCTTGGCCATGTCGGGCACCTTGGTCCGCATCTTCTCGTTGGAGGCGTCGAAGAAATGGATCATCCGCGAGGGCTTGACGGGGATCTCGCGGGGCGGCTCGGGCGCGCCGATCGCCAGGGGCTTGAAGAAGTTCCGTGGATTTCGCATGCCCCGAACGCTACCTAGAAGGCTGGATCCGCGGCTCCGCGGGATAGCCTGGGCCCATGGCGAAGGTCCGCGAGGCGGTGCCGGGCGAGGTCGAGCGCGTGCTCGGCATGTACGAGTGGCTCTTCGCTCCACCCGGGTCGCTGCCGCCGCAGTGGGACCCGGAGCGGGCGCGCGAGGCGATCGCCGACGCGATTGCGGATCCCTCGGCCGCGGTCCTCGTCGCGGAGCATCGCGGCGAGCTGCTCGGTCTCTGCACGGCCTACCTGGACCTGCTCTCGGTGCGCTACGGCCAGCGCTGCTGGGTCGAGGACCTGGCGGTGAGCCCTGGGCACCGCTCGCAGGGAGTGGGGAAGGAGCTCCTCGACGCGGCCAAGCGGTGGGCGCGCGAGCGGGGCGCCACGCACCTCGAACTGGACAGCTCCGACGCCCGCGCCGACGCCCACCGGTTCTACGAGCGCGAGGGGCCGAGCTGGCGCTCTGCGTGCTTCGCCTGGGAGCTCGAGTAACGACCTGTTACGATATATCGCGTTAGTTCATGATTGATCGAAAGGAACAACGCAGATGCACAGACAGAGAAGCCGCCACCCGGCTCACTGGGGGCGGCACGAGATGAGGGGCGGTCGAGGCCACGGCAGGGGACGCCATCGCGTCCGCCGCGGCGACGTCCGCAGCGCCGTCCTGGCGCTGCTCGACGACCGGCCCATGCACGGCTACGAGATGATCACCGAGCTAGAGGAGCGGACCGGAGGGCGCTGGCGCCCGAGCGCCGGCTCGATCTACCCGACGCTCCAGCTGCTCGAGGACGAGGGCCTGGTCACCGCCGAGGAGGTCGAGGGTCGAAAGGTCTATTCGCTGACCGACTCCGGCAAGGAGGCCGCTCCCGAGCGGACGGGCGAGGCCCGGCCGTGGGAGGAGGGCGACGAGGATTCCCCTCGCTTCGCCGTCCGCAGCGAGCTCTTTCGCACCATCGGGGCCGCCAAGCAGGTGGCCCGAGGCGACGACGACGAGCAGATGACCAAGGCGGCGGAGATCCTGAAGGACGCCCGCCGCAAGCTCTACGGCATCCTCGCCGAGGACTAGCCGACCAGGCGCCGCGCGCGATGACTGTGCGCGCGGCGTCCCTACGTCTACAGGGGAAAGGGCGCTGGGTCAACCGATGCCCGCGGCCTTGCGGACGGCGTCCCGGTCCAGGTAGAACGACGCTCGCCGGATCGAGCCGTCGGCGATCCACCAGATGGTCCCGCTCTCGGTCGCGATCTCGACGCCGCCGTGCTTGGTCTTCCCGACCTGGCGGACCAGCATCACGATCATGTCGTCGACCGGCGTCAGCTCCTCGATCTCGAAGTGGAACTCCTCCCAGGGACTGAGCCAATCGTCGATCGCCTCGCGGAAGCCCTCCACCCCCGCGTAGTTGAGCGTGGGGCCCTCCTTGGGGACCATCACGGTCTCGTAGTCGGGGTGGGCGCGCTCGCGAAGGACACCCTCGATCAGATCGATCATCTCGTGCCCCTCAAGGATCGTTCCTGGTCCCAGGTCCAGCTCGCTGGTGACCTGATCCAGGAGCTCGATCATGTCGTCTGCCTCGCTCACCCGCGGGCGAGGGTAACGCGCCCGCCCGGGGCGTCGCCCTATCCTTGGCTGCGCAAACACGACCTCAGAGGAGCCATGGCAGTCGCAACCGAGCAGCAGGAGAGCACCACCTTCCAGGAGATGACCGACGAGCAGAAGGCCATCGTCGAAATGGTCCGGACCTTCGTCGACAAGGAGATCATCCCCAACGCAGGGGAGTACGACCACGAGGACAAGTTCCCCGAGCCGATCGTCGAGCAGATGAAGGAGCTCGGCCTCTTCGGGGTCACGATCCCGGAGGAGTACGGGGGCATGGGCCTCGACCTGACGACCTACGCGATGATCGTCGAGGAGCTCTCGCGCGGCTGGATCTCGATCTCCGGTGTCGTCAACACACACTTCATCGGCTCCTACCTGCTCATGAAGTTCGGGACCGACGAGCAGAAGGAGCACTTCCTGCCGAAGATGGCGACGGGCGAGATGCGCGCCGCCTTCTCGCTGTCGGAGCCCGAGGTCGGCTCGGACGTCCAGGGCATCAAGGCCACGGCATCCAAGGGCGACGACGGCAACTGGGTCCTCGAGGGCCAGAAGATGTGGGTCACCAATGGCCTCGGCTCGAGCGTCGTCTTCGTGCTGATGAAGAACGACCCGAAGGCCGATCCGCCCTACAAGGGGATGACCTGCTTCATCACCGAGAAGGAGCCCTGGAAGGAGAAGAACGAGGGCGACTTCGCCGGCCTCGAGATTCCGCCCAAGATCAAGAAGATGGGCTACAAGGGCGTCGAGTCCACCGAGCTCGTCTACTCGGGCTACAAGTGCCCGCCCGAGCGCATCCTCGGCGGCGAGGAGGCCGGTCTCGGCAAGGGCTTCTCGCAGATGATGGACGCGCTCGAGGTCGGCCGCGTCAACGTCGCGGCCCGCGGCGTCGGCATCGCCCAGCGCGCGCTCGAGCTGGCGCTGAAGTACAGCCAGGAGCGCAAGACGTTCGGCAAGCCGATCGCCCAGCACCAGGCGATCCTCTTCAAGCTCGCCGACATGGCCACCAAGATCGAGGCCGCCCGCCTCGTCACGCGGAAGGCCGCGCGGATGAAGGACGCCGGCCAGCGCTCCGACCTGGAGGCCGGGATGGCGAAGCTGATCGCCTCGGAGACCGGCAAGGAATGCGTCGAGGACTCCTTCCGGATCCACGGCGGCTACGGCTACTCCAAGGAGTACGAGATCGAGCGTCTCTACCGGGACGCGCCGCTGCTGCTGATCGGTGAGGGCACCTCCGAGATCCAGCGGATGGTCATCGGCAAGAAGCTCCTGGAGAGAAACAAGATCTAGCGAGAGCGACGGCGAGCGTCTCTAACGCTTGCGGAGCTTCACCTTCGTCGAGTCGGTTCTGGGGCTGCCACCGGTGGGTGTGTAGGTGACCCCCACGTTGAGCTTCACCTTTCCGGTCTCGTTGAGCTTGCGCTTCTTCTTGCCCTTGGCACGAATCTTCACCTTCACGGGGCCGCCGCTGACTGCCGTGGATGTCACTGCGGTCCCGCCTCCCGCGGACTTGACGCCCTTTCCGCCGACGGTCAGGTCGCCTGGGTTGGGAACGGTCGCCTCCAGGGTCGCCGTGCCCTTCTTCCTGTTGCGGGTGATCTTCCCGAGCGCAAAGGTATTGGTGGGTTCGAGAACGGCGGAGATGTTGAGACGTAGGTCAGAAGCGTCGAGCACAAACGTCCCCGTCTGGCCATCGGCGAGGCCGGGTTGTAGGCGGATGAATGACTCTCCGAGAGCGGGGAAGTAGGAGGCGTTGTCGGCTGGGCTTTTCGAGTTGTTGCCGAGGACATCGCCCGCCCTCACCTGGAGGTTGGTCTGGAAGGTGTTGACGGTGCTCGGGGCGAGAGGTCTCGGTCCGTCATGGCCAACCACGGTGTAGGCAAGAGTGTCCGCAGTCTTGCGAAACACCTTCATCGTCAGCTCCTGCCCCACGTCGGCGGCGGCATTGTGGCTCCAGGAGGTGAGCGTCCACGCGGTGATCCCTCCGGTTGCCGGGACGACGTACGGATTCCCCGAAGTGACGCTGGGCTGGGCGCGATCTGTGTCGGCGGAAGTGTCCGACGCCGGGTTTGGCGGGGCGAGCTGCCCGATCGTGACCGCGCTCGAGACTGGGGCGATAGCCAACATGAGCAGGGCCGCGGCAAGGGCGGATGCGACCCCCAGGGGCGCCAGCCGAAAGCGTCGCCTTCGCCTACCGGAGGGCATGGCCGGACGCTCGCAAAGCCACGCGGGCGTGTCAAGTAGCCCGCTTCCTAGACTGAGGTGGTGGCTTCCGATCGAAGGGTGGCGCTGGTCAGCGGGGCGAACCGCGGGATCGGGGCGGAGATCGCGCTCGAGCTGGCCCGTGATCACGGCTACCGCGTCTACGCGGGAGCGCGCAATCCAGAGCAGGTGGAGCCGGGTGACGGGATCGAGCCGATCCGACTCGATGTCACCGAGGAGGACACGATCTTCGCGGCGCGCCAGCGGGTCGAGTCGGACTCCGGCCGGCTCGATGCCCTGGTCAACAACGCCGGCGTCTACGGCGACCCGACTGGGGCGGCCGGCTACGACATCGACGGAGCCCATGAGGTCCTGGAGGTCAACACCTTCGGGCCCTGGCGGCTGATCGAGGCGTTCCTGCCGCTGCTCCGCGAGAGCGATGCGCCCCGCATCGTGAACGTGTCGAGCGGGGCGGGACAGCTATCCGACATGAACGGAGGTCGGGCGGCCTACCGGATCTCGAAGGCCGGACTCAACGCCCTCACCCGAACGCTTGCCTCCGATGAGCGCTGGGTGAAGGTCAACGCCATGTGCCCGGGTTGGGTCCGCACCGACATGGGCGGCTCGGGAGCCACTCGATCGGTCGAGGAGGGCGCCGACACGGCCGTGTGGCTGGCGACTCTGCCGGACGATGGGCCGACCGGAGGCTTCTTCCGCAACCGCAAGCCAATACCGTGGTGACATGGCATCGACGCCAGAGCTGATCGCCACCGCGATCGAGCGCTTCCAGACGGAGGTCCCGGCGCTCGCGCAGCTGAAGCTCGTCTTCGAGCTCGAGCTGCGGGGCAGGGGGGACGTCCAGATGTTCCGGGTTGAGGTCCCCGGACCGAAGATCAGCAAGGCCGCCTCCACTGAGGACGCCCGCGTCACACTCGAGATCACCCGCTCGGAGTTCAACCACCTCGCCGAGCAGGGGACCGTCGCCGATTACCGCACCGCGTACGAGGCAGGTCACATCAAGGCCAGGGGCGACAGCAACATCCAGAAGCTGATCGCCCAGGTGATCGAGCGCCACGAGCAGCGGGCGCGAACAAAAAAGGTCCACTGACGACGCTGGCGAGAAGGCGAGCGGCGACTCAGCTGCTCCACCGTCCGGCGTCCGCGAAGGATCCCGCCGAGATCGCCCGCTCGATCGCAGGTGCGCAGGCCCAGGACGTCTACGCGGGGCCGCAGACGTTCCGCTCGCGCAGCCGCAGGCTGACCGCGGAGGACATCGCCCGCGCGCGCACCGAGGACCGGTCTCTGCTCCGCACCTGGGTGATGCGGAAGACCATCCACCTGATCCCGACCGACGACGCGGGCTGGTGGCTGCCCCTCTTCGAGCCCGAGACCGAGCGCTGGTCCCGCCGTCGCCTTCAGCAGCTCGGCCTTCCGGCGGCGAAGCAGGACAAGGCGCTTGGCGCGATCGCCCGCGCCCTGGCGGACGAGGGCCCGCTCACCCGCAGCGAAGCCCGGGAGCGGGCCGAGGCAGCCGGGGTGAAGCTGAACCAGCAGACCGGGATGCACATCGCGCTCACGGCGGTCCTCAGCGGGATCGCCTGCCTCGGGCCGGACCGCGGCAAGACCACCTGCCTGGTGCGCCGCGAGGATTGGCTCGGCAAGCTGCCGAACTTCGACCGGGACAAGGCGCTGGCAGAGCTGGCGCGCCGCTACATCGGCGCGTTCGCGCCGGCGACCGACCGCGACTTGGCCTACTGGGCCGGCCTGCCGCTCCGCGACGTGCGCGCCGGCCTGGAGTCGATCTCGAAGGAGATCGAGGAGGTCAGCGTCGGGGACCAGACCATGCTGGCTCCGCGCCATGCCCGGCCGCGCCTGCCGGCCACCGGCCAGGTCCGGATGCTCGGCAACTTCGACACCTACCTGCTCGGCTGGAAGGACCGCGGCTTCTCCGTCGCCGGCGAGCACGCGATTCACGTGAAGGAGGGAGGAGGAGGATGGATCAGGCCCGTGATCCTCGAGGACGGCATCGTCGTCGGCGGCTGGCGGTCCGCTCGCAAGAACGGCCGCCTGGAGATCACCCTCAACCTGCCGAAGGCCGAGCGGCAGCGCCTCTCGGCGAAGATCGATGCGGAGGTCGCGGACCTCGCGCGGTTCGAGGGCATTGAGGCAACGATCTCCTGACCCCACTACCATCCCGCGCCGCACCAGGAGGAGAGTCACAACACGACTCGAGGAGACCGACTCAAACGATGAGCGACGAGAACCACCAGCTGACGACGGACCCGGCCGAGCGAGAGGCCTCGGGAGCGCACGAGTACGGGCGCTACCTGGAGGAGTTCGAGGTCGGGGCCGTCTACAAGCACTGGCCCGCCAAGACGGTGACGGAGTCAGACGACCACCTCTTCTGCCTGATCACCATGAACCACCACCCGCTGCACCTGAACGACGTCTACGCGGCGCAGTCGCAGCAGGGTCAGAACGTCGTCGTGGGCCCGCTGGTCTACTCGCTGGCGCTCGGCATGTCGGTCAGCGACATCTCGGGCAAGGCCATCGCAAACCTGGCGACCGAGGAACTCAGCCACCCGGCGCCGGTCTTCCACGGCGACACGCTCTTCTGCGAGTCCGAGGTGCTGGAGGTCCGCCCCTCGGAGTCCAAGAAGGACCGCGGCGTGGTCAAGGTCCACACTCGGGTCTACAAGCAGGATGGGACGCTGGTAGCCGAGTTCAAGCGGGCCGTCCTGGTGCCGCGCAAGAACCCGGGTTAGAGCCGCAGACGGATCTTCTGCGACCGCGAGGAGGGTGATCCTCCGGTCGGCGTGAAGGTGATCCTCACCTGACCGTTTGCCTGCCCGAAGCGGCGGAGGATCGACTTGGTCGACTTCGTCGGGCGAAGTTTCACCTTGACGTTGCCGGCCGCCGCGACGTCCTTGCTGACCGGCTTGACGAACCGGCCCTTCGCTGTGGCCGAGGCGCCCCTGGCGTTCGCCGAGAGGACGCTGAGGAGCCCCGGGTTGGGCGCTGCAACCGTCAGCAGCACGGTGCCGCCACTGCCCGGCTTCGGCTTCTTCGGCTTGGGGAAGATCGCCGTTGGCGTGACATCCGCGTTGTAGAGGAGCTCGCCGACCAGGTTGAAGGCGGGAATGACCGGTGCGCTCAGGGGAGGTGGCTGGAAGATCAGGTAGCCGCCGGAGTTGCCGCCCGCGAACACGAAGTTCTCCCCGTCGAAGTGATCGTCCTCAAGTGCGACCAGGTCGCCCTTCGAGATCGGCAGCGACGTCGCGAAGGTCGAGAGGACGTCGCCGGCCGGCACCGTGACCGTGGCGCTCGTGGCCTTGAACGTGTAGGAGGTCCCGCCTCCGTTGGGCGTCACGACCCGGAGGCGCCCCGTGTCCACGCCGCTCGCTCCGCGTATGCGGAAGGTCTTGATCGTGCCGTTGACCGGCGAGACCGTGGTGGCGCCGGGCAGCCCGAGCTGGAGGCCGTCGCAAGGCATGCCCCCGC
The DNA here is from genome assembly GCA_963744105.1 of uncultured Solirubrobacterales bacterium. Classification (GTDB taxonomy): domain Bacteria; phylum Actinomycetota; class Thermoleophilia; order Solirubrobacterales; family 70-9; genus DASUPK01. The sequence goes on from CAVUSJ010000002.1 coordinate 647,739, forward strand.
AGCCCCAGCTGCCAATCGGTGGCTTCGAGAGATCGCTGCCGAGGGTCACCGCGGGGGCGGGAGCCGGTCGGGCAAGGAAGAGTGCGCTTGACCCGAGCACGAGCGCCGCGATGAGCCGGGTGGGATGCCTTGACCGGACTGAGATGCTTCGCGCGACCATCTGAGCCCCCTAGTGGTTGGTGGTCGCTTCCGCGGCGAGCATACGCCGCCCCAATCCAAGGCACAAGGAGGAGGACGGATGGTCAACTTCAGGAGGCTCGCCGACCAGGCGAAGAAGGTCGTCGACAAGCGCGGCGGCACTGGCGCCCTCAAGGAGGACGCTGAGGAGCTCAAGGACATCGCCAAGGGCAAGGGCAGCCTGAAGGACAAGGCGAAGGAAGCCGCCGAGGCGATCAAGGACCCCGGCGCCGAGGGGCCCGACAAGCCGGCCGGCTAGTGGGCCTCGTCCGGCGCGTGCGCCGGCGGGCGTGACTCCTCCGCCAGCGAGGTGATCTCCAGCACGCCGCGCGAGGCCTCCTCGAGGACCTCGGTGGCCTCCTCGGCCGAACGCGCGTAGAGCTCGACCAGGAGGTGGACGATGATCCGTTCCTCATCGTGCTTGTGGAAGCGGACGTGGGTGAAGAACTCGCGGGTGCCCTGCTCGCCGAAGGAGCCGTAGGTGAGCGACTCGCCGGCCTCCGGTCCGGAGCAGCTCTCGACCTGATCCTGATCCACCGTGACCGTGCAGGAGGCGACCCAGGGCGTGCCGGCCACCATCCGCTCCCAGCGGTCCTCGACTGGGACGACCCGGTCCTCCTGAATGGTCAGGTGCGGCTGGTCGTGCAGGCAGCGCAGGCACTGGACGACGGCCTCCTGGACCTCGTCGATTCGCTCGGAGGGCTCGCCGGTGTCCGGGTCGACGCGCAGGATCGCGTCGTAGTGCAGCTGCACCTCGAGGTCCCGGGCCCAGCAGCGGTAGCAGCGGAGCCAGGAGCTGCGGTCGCCGTTCAGCTCCGGCTCGTTCATCAAGCCGGCTGCGCGGCGCGATGGCGGTCGGCCACCAGCTCCGCGATCTCGCCCATGATGCGGTTGATCTCGAAGTCCTTCGGCGTGTAGACGCCGGCGACGCCCGCCTCCCTCATCGCGGCCGCGTCCACCGCAGGGATGATCCCGCCGACGACGACGGGGATGTCGGCGCCGTCGGCGCGCAACAGCTCGACTACCCGCGGCACCAGCTCGCGGTGGGAGCCGGACAGGATCGAGAGCCCGACCACGTCGACGTCCTCCTCGACGGCCGACTTGGCGATCTGCTCGGGCGTCAGGCGGATGCCCTGGTAGATCACCTCCATGCCGACGTCGCGGGCGCGCACGGCGATCTGCTCGGCGCCGTTCGAGTGGCCGTCGAGGCCGGGCTTGCCCACCAGAATCCGGATCGGGTGGCCGATCTCCTCCGAGACCTCGGAGACGCGATCACGCACGCCCGAGAGCAGGTCGCCGTTGACCGAGCCGCCCGCCGCGGCCTCCGAGACGCCGGTGGGTGCCCGGTAGTCGCCGAAGACCTCGCGGAGGACGCCGGCCCACTCGCCGGTGGTCGCGCCGGCCTTGGCGGCCTCGATGGTGGCGGGCATGATGTTCGCGCTCTCGTCGCGGGCCACCTCGGCGAGCTTCTCGAGCGCCGCGTCGACGGCGCCCTGGTTGCGCTGGGCCTTCCATTGCTCGAGCGCCTCGATCCGCTCGCGTTCGACCTCGGGGTCGGGCGTCAGGATGCCCCCGTCCTCACCGGTGGTGAGGGGGGAGTCCTCGGACTCCGTGAACTTGTTCTGGCCGACCACGGTGATCTCGCCGCGCTCGATTCGGGCGATCCGCTCGCGGTTGGATTCGACCAGCCGGGCCTTCATGTAGGGGACGGCCTCGACGGCGCCGCCGCGCTTGGCGACCTCCTTGATCTCGGCGTCCGCGCCGGAGGCGAGCTCGTCGACGAGCCCGTCCATGACCTTCGAGCCCTCGAAGATGTCCGGGTAGTCGAGAAGGTCGGTCTCGTTGGCCAGGATCTGCTGGATGCGGAGGCTCCACTGCTGGTCCCAGGGGCGGGGGAGGCCGAGGGCCTCGTTCCAGGCGGGCAGCTGGATCGCACGGGCGCGGGCGTCGCGGCCGAGCGTCACGGCGAGGGCCTCGAGCACGATCCGCGGCACGTTGTTCTCGGGCTGCGACTCGGTCAGGCCGAGCGAGTTCACCTGCACGCCGTAGCGGAGGCGGAGGAACTTGGGCTCGGTGACGCCGTAGCGGTTGCGGCCGATCTCCTCCCAGAGCCGGCCCATCGCGCGCAGCTTGGCGTGCTCCTCGATGAAGCGGACGCCGGCGTTGACGAAGAAGCTGATCCGGCCGAAGACCTTGGGGAAGTCCTCGTCGGCTACCTGCCCGCGCTCCTTGACCTCGTCGAGCACCGCCATCGCGGTGGAGAGGGCGTAGGCGGTCTCCTGCACCGGCGTGGCTCCCGCCTCCTGCAGGTGGTAGCTGCAGACGTTGATCGGGTTCCACTTCGGGATCTCGTTGACGGTGAAGGCGACCATGTCGGCGATCAGCCGCATCGAGGGCCCGGGCGGGAAGGCGTAGGTTCCGCGCGAGAGGTACTCCTTGATGATGTCGTTCTGGGTGGTGCCCGAAAGGGCGGCCCTCTCGACGCCGTTCTCCTCGGCGACGGTGGCGTAGAGGGCGAGCAGCCAGGCGGCCGTGGCGTTGATCGTCATCGACGTGTTCATCTCGCCGAGGGGGATGCCGTCGAAGAGCGTGTGCATATCGCCCTTGTGCGCGATCGAGACGCCGACCTTGCCGACCTCGCCGCGCGCCAGCTCGGCGTCGGGGTCGTACCCGGTCTGGGTGGGCAGGTCGAAGGCGACCGAGAGGCCGGTCTGGCCCTTGGCCAGGTTCTTGCGGTAGAGCTCGTTGGAGCGCTCGGCGTCGGAGTGCCCGGCGTAGGTGCGCATCATCCAGGGGCGGTCCCGCTCGGGGAGGCGGTGCTCGCTCATGCGCCTAATGGTAAGTGCCTGGTAATTCGCGGCGCGCAGTGACCGCTCCATCTGCCCCTGAGGAGTGTTCTTGCAATCTCCCGGACGCCTCATGGCTAGGCTCGTTCACGCATGAAGACCAAGCTCACAGCCCTCCTCGTCACCGGCGCCGCCCTCGTGGCGGGCGTCGCGGCCGCGCATGCCGCGCCGATCCCGGTGGCGAGCTACACGTTCCAGGGCCAGGATGACGTCAATGCGTTCCAGAACGTCGGCACGAGCGGCTGCAAGCGCTCCTGGGTGAAGAACCAGGCCCTAGGACTCACCGTCGGCAAGGCGGGAAGCACCTGCACCTTCCGCTCCTCGGTCGTCGGCGATTCGAGCAGCCAGTACTCGGACCAGGGCATGGTCGCGACCGCTACGGTCGGCGGTGGCGGCAAGAAGGCCGTGGCGAAGTCGCTGGTCGGTATCGGGGTCCGGTACAGCAGCAGCGCGAGTTACGTGCTGCGCGTCCTCCCCAACAAGCACAAGTGGCAGTACTTCCGCGATCCGAAGGGCCCGGCGGGCCCCAAGCTCGAGTCCTCGGGCAGCGGCAAGTTCGTCAAGATCGCCTCCAAGCCGAACGTGATCACACTCCGCGCCTTCTCGCTCGGGGGGACCAGCACCAGCGTGATCGGCTCGGTCAACGGGACCAACGTGGTCTCGCTCACCGACTCGAGCGCGGATCAGCCCGACGGCCGCCAGACGGTCCTCGTCTCCGGCGTCAAGGGCGGATCCGGGACCGGCGTCATGGGCGTGTTCGACAACGTCACCGTCCAGGTCCCGAACCCCTTCTAGGGGCACGGAATCTTTCCGGCGCCCCGGCGCGATCCTCTACCTTGCGCCCGTGGCAACGACCACGGTTGAGCGTCCCAAGGCAGCCGGCCCGGACGAGGGAGTTGGCGGCAACTGGATGGTGATCGTCCTCAACGACGACCACAACACCTTCGACCACGTCGCCAAGACCCTCTCCCGAGTGATCCCAGGCATCTCGCTCGACGGCGGCTACCGCTTCGCGGACACGATCCACAACCGCGGCCAGGCCGCGGTCTGGACCGGGCCCAGGGAGCCGGCCGAGCTCTATTGGGAGCAGCTGCAGCACGCGGGCCTCACGATGGCGCCGCTCGAGCAGCACTAGCGGCCGCCATTCTCTACTTCTTGGTGGGCGAGTCCTGAATCAGCGTGTTGTTGCCCGGCCCGCCGTTGAGGCGGTCCTTGCCGGGACCGCCGATCAGCTGGTCCGGCCCGGGACCGCCGAACAGGCGGTCATTGCCGGCGCCGCCGCCGATCAGGTCGGCGCCCGCCGCTCCGATCAGGAGATCGTCGCCTGAGTTGCCGCTGAGCAGGTCGTCGTCGGGGCCCGCGTTCAGCTTGTCGTTGCCCGAGCTGCCGACCAGGATGTCGCGTCCGGCTCCGGCCGCCGCGGTGTCGTTGCCGGCGCCGGCCTGCAGGCTGTCGCGGAAGCGGCCACCGCTCATGCGGTCGTCGCCGGTGCCGGCGAGAACCAGGTTGAAGGCGGAGCGCCCGCCCGCGTAGCGGTCGTTCCCGGGACCCAGGTCCGCGGCTGCGCCAGTGCCGTGGCCGAACCCGCCCGGCAGGTCACGCTGGCCGAAGCCGTTGTCGGGCCCGACCCCGGAGAGGTCGACACGGTCGTTGCCGGCGCCGCTCACTACGTCCACCTCGGAGACCTTCGAGCAGGCGACGGCGCCCGTGCGCGGGTTCTTCCCGTCCACCTTGACCAGGCCCCCAGTGCAGACGACCTTGATGTGGTCGGAGCCCTTGCCGCCGCTAACGGTCAGCAGGCTCCCGCTGAGCGAGCCGCGCACCTTCGCCTGCGCCGCGGCGGGCGCGAGGAGGAGGGCCGCGGCGAGGGCCGCGGGCAGCGCGAGGCGCAGCGATGGGCGACGGGAGAGCTTCACTGGCATAGATGGAACACTGCGTCCGAGGCTAAGTAGCTGCGCGTCTCTTCTTGCAGCGGTGCTTCTTCCCGTGCTTCCTGCACTTCTTCTTCGCCGGCGCCGCGGACGCGTCCACGACCTCGCAATCGACCAGAGAGTCCGTCCCGAGGGTGTCGGTCTGGACGGCGTCGACGCTGGGACCACAGTCCGCGTGGTCGGCCTTGCCATTCCGCAGCAGCAGGATGTCGCTGCCGTAGCTGCCGATGACCGAGCTCGCCATCGGCCCCGCATTCAGGACGTCCCCGTCGACCCCGCCGTCGAGGACGTTCGGCTGGCTGATTCCGGTGAATCCCGCGCCCGGGCTCACCCTGCTGAGGTCGATCAGGTCGGCGCCGTAGTTCCCGGTCACGACGATGCGCGAGGGCGCTCCGCAGGCCACCCCGGTGTCGAACGTGCCGACGGGGGTGTCGTTGACGTCGTAGTCGAAGCGGGCGGTGCCGCCCGAGCAGAAGACCGAGAACTTCTCGGGATCGTCGGTGCACGGAGAGCTCCCGGAGATGGACAGGGTTCCCGCCGCGATGGTGATCGTGGGCGCCTGGCAGGGCGCGGCCGCGGCCCGCTTCGGCGATCCACCTGCCAGCAGCGCGCCGACCGTGATCAACCCCGCGAGTGCGAGGAGGGGGCGGATCACTCGCCCGCGATCAGGGTGTGCCAGACCGGGAGGAGGGGCTTGTTGTAGTAGTTGAGCGCTTCCTCGCGCAGAGCCGCGATCTCATCCGAGTACCAGTAGCGCTCGAAGTCCTCGTGGCTGTCCCAGACCGAGGCCTGGCGGAAGTGCAGCGGGTCCTCGACGTTGCGGGTCAGCGACCAGCCCTTGGCGCCGAAGGCCATCGCGCGCGCGGCGCCGGGCTCCCAGATCTCGTACCAGCGCTCGGCCCGGAAGGGATGTGTGTGCCAGTCGATGTAGACGATCTCGAGGGTCGCGGTGTCGACCGACGGCTGCTCCCAACTGCCCTGTGCCTGCTCCGGAGTGCTCACGCGCCGACCTCCGCCCGGATCGCGCCCGGGCCGTCCTCTTCCTTGCCCTCGTCCTCGCTGGTCGCGCCGACCAGGATCGAGATCTTCCCGAGGTGCTTGTTCTCGTGGAGCAGCTGGTGGGCCTCCGCGACGCCCTCGAAGCCCATCACGCGCCAGAGGACCGGCTGGACCTTGCCCTCCGCCATCAGGTCGTTCGCGCGCATGCACTCGTAGGCGTTGGCGAAGTGCGAGCCGATGATCTGCTTCTGGCGCATCCACAGGTAGCGGACGTCGAAGTCGAGCGTGTAGCCGGAGGTCGCGCCGCAGATCACGACCTTGCCGAACGGCTTCACCACGAACACCGAGGTCGGGAAGGTCGCCTTGCCGACGTGCTCGAAGACGATGTCGGGCGAGTCGCCGAGTATCTCCTTGACCTTCTTGGCGAAGCCGCGCGACTCCTTGAAGCGGGCCTTCTCCTGGTCGGGTGTCTCGTCTCCGGTCCGCATCATCCCCGAGAACTCGTTCCGGTTGATGTAGTCGACGGCGCCGAGCCGCTTGACCAGCTCGCCCTTCTCGTCGGAGGAGACGACGCCGACCGCGTTCGCGCCGGCCGCCTTGCAGAGCTGAACGGCGAAGACGCCGAGGCCGCCGGCGGCGCCCCAGATCAGCACGTTGTGCCCGGCCTGGAGCTTGCACTGGTCCATCAGCATCCGGTAGGCGGTGAAGTAGGTGAGCCCGTAGGCGGAGGACTCCGCCCAGGAGAGGTTCTTCGGCTTCGGCAGCAGCTGCTGGGCCTGCACCTTCGTGAACTGGGCGAACGAGCCCCAGGTCGTCTCGTAGCCCCAGATCTGCTGGCTGGGAGCGGCGAGCGGGTCCAGGCCGTGCACCTCGACGTCCTCGTAGGAGGCCTGGTTGCAGTGGATCACGACCTCGTCGCCCGGCTTCCACTTGGTGACGCCCTCGCCGACCTTCCAGACGATCCCCGACGCGTCCGAGCCGCCGATGTGGTGGCTGTACTCGGGGTGGTCGCCGTAGCCGAAGACCGAGACCGGCTTGCCGAGAGCGGCCCAGACGTTGTTGAAGTTGACCCCGGCCGCCATCACGCGGACGATCACCTCGAAGGCGCCGGGCTCCGGCACCTCGATCTCCTCGACCTGGAAGGCGTCCTTCGGCTCGCCTTCGCGCTCCTGGCGAATGACCCAGGCGGCCATCTTCTCGGGCAGCTCGCCCGGCTGGACATCGAGCTTGGATACGTCGGCGATCTCTACGGCCAATGTGACTCCCGCGTTGGTGACGGTGGACGCGTGGATCGTAGTCAACCGTCCCTCGTCAGGTTCCCGTCCGGTTCCCCGACTACGTTCGAAGATCCATGGAAGCGTCCGAAAAGCCACAGCTGCCGCTCGAGCCCGAGGGATCCGGCTCCGTCCGCCTGGTCGGGGACCGGATCGTGATCGAGGACCTGACGATCGCGGACGAGCAGACCGCGCGGGTCGCCCGCGAGCGCGCGGAGGCGGGGGAGGAGCCCGCGAAGACGATCCGGCGCGCAGTCGAGATCGGCGCCCGCGTCCTCGACCGCGAGGAGACGGCCGTCGAGGTCGACTACGTGCGGCGTGAGTTCGAGCAGGTGACGAGCGCGCATCGTGAGTCGATCGAGACGAAGAACCGCGAGGCCGTAGAGCGGATCGAGGAGGGCCTGCGCCGCGCCCTCGGGGGCGAGGATGCCTCAGGCGCCCTGGGCGAGGCCCTCGAGTCGCACAGCACCGAGCTCTCCGAGCAGATCGCCTCGACCTTCGGCGAGGACCGCGAGGGCGCAGTCCAGGCCCAGATCAAGCGGATGCTGGAGGAGCGCGACGAGGAGTTCATGCGCCGCCTCTCCGCCGAGGACGAGCGCAACCCCCTCGGGCCGATGCTGGCGAGCCTGCGCAGCTGGGCGAAGGAGCGCAAGGAGGACCAGGACTCCCGCGACACGAAGCTCGAGGAGAAACTGGATGACCTGCTGGCAAAGGCGGCTGAGCTGGCCGGCCTCGAGCAGGGCCAGGAGGCGGTCGCGGAGGCCGAGGCAGCCGGCACGCGCAAGGGGCGGAGCTTCGAGGACCGCGTCGACCGCGCCCTGGAGGGGATCGCGGCGACCCGCGGCGACGCCTCGTCCCACACGGGCGGGGAGGGCGCCGAGGGCGGCGGCAGGAAGGGCGACACGCTGATCGAGCTGGGCGCCGCCTCCGGGCCCTCGCAGGGGCGCATCGTGTTCGAGGCCAAGGACAAGAAGCTCTCGAAGAACGACGCCTGGAAGGAGCTCAACGAGGCGATGGCGGCCCGCGCGGCCTCATTCGCCGTCCTGGTCGTTGCGGGCGAGGAGCGCGTGCCGTCGGGACGCGAGACGCTGGTCGAGTACGAGGGCAACAAGCTGATCGTGGCGGTCGACCGCGAGGAGCCCGAGAGCCTCGCCCTCGAGGTGGCCTACCGGCTCGCGGCGGCGCGGGTCGCGATGGCGCGGGAGCGGGATCTGACCGTGGACGCCGCCGCCGTGCGTGACGCGGGCGCCGAGGCCGTGCACTGTCTGAAGCAGGCCCAGGCGATTCGCTCGACGCTCACCGGGATCAAGACGAGCTCCGACAAGGCCCGCGCGACGCTCGACGAGATGGTCGAGGCCGTCAGGGCGCGCCTGGAGCGGATCGAGTCGCTGATCGAGGTTGCGGATTCGCCGGACGGAGCGGGTTAATTTGACTGCCCGGAAATTCCGTCCAACCGCCGGCCCGGGGATCATGTCTCCGGTGTCCGAGGACGAAAGAGAGAACAGAGCACGCATGGAAGCGTCCGAGAACACAGGGCTCCCTCCGCGGGGGGGCGGTGGGGCTGGCCTGCATCGCATCGACCCGGCCCGCGTCGCGCACACGCTCCGATCACCGGAGCATGCCGGTGGCTACGCGCGGCTCGAGGTGATGCTCAACAGCGTGCTGCCGCGGCTGGTGGCTACGGAAGCAGCAGGTCGTTTCGGCCCGAGGGGCGCTCAGGGCCGACAGTGAAGTCGAAGGGCCGCACGGCGATCCCGTCGGCGCTCGCCTCGTAGCTACCGGTCTTGATCGCGACCTTCAGGGTCTCGGCGTCCCCTGGAGCGATCGCGTCCGAGGTCGCGCTGACCGGTCCATGAATCGCCAGGCTGCCGGTCTGGTTGCTCAGGTTCGCGATCGTGAAGTTGACCAGGCCAGCGCCGAACTCCTTCGGCGAGACGCCGACCCCGTCGCTCGCGATCTTCACGCTGACCTCGGCGGGGATCGGCGGGCGGGGATCGTTCTTGAAGTCGTTCCGCCCGCAGCCCGCGACGACGAGTGCGACCAGCAACGTGGCCGACAGAAGCAGCGCTCTGCCCCTCCTCCGCAGCATCGCCGAGGAATCTAGCCGAACAGCGGGACGCGCAGCGGCACTCAGGCGTCGAAGGGGACCTCGACCACCTCGGCGGTGGCCGAGCCATCGCCGATCGCGAGCCGCTCGCCCTCGGCGGCCTCGCGGCGGACGATCGCGAGGGCGATCGGGCCGTGGGCGGGGGAGAGGCAGGCGGTGCCGATGGTCCCGACCTCCTTCTCGCCGAGGAGGAGGGGGTCGCCGTGCGAGGCGGGGGCACTGAGGCGCAGGCCGCGCAGCGACCGATTGGGTTTGCCGCGGTAGTGCAGCCGCGCGACCGGCTCCTGGCCGATGTAGCAGCCCTTCTCGAAGTCGACCGCCCGCTCGACGATTCCGGCCTCCGCGGGCATGTGCTCGGAGGACATGTCGAGCCCGAATCTGGGCCTGCCGGACTCGACGCGGACGATCTCCGCCGCCTCCTCGCTCACGCGGACGGCGCCGGCGGAGCCGAGGGCGGCCTCGACCGCCTCGGCGTCCTCGGTCTTCGCGATCAGATCGATGCCGACGTCCGTGGCGACGCCGAGGACGTCGGCGCCATCCCACTGGCGAAGGCGCTGGGCGTGCTCGGGGCCGAGCCCCTCGAATCCTGCGAGCTCGCCCGACCGGGGGCCGATCAGCGAGCCGATCGTCCAGCGGTCGGTCACGTCGTCGATCTGGACCTCGCGGCCGATGCTGTAGGTGCGCAGGTGCTTGAGGACACCCTCCGCGGCGACGGGCTCGAGGTCGAGCCACAGGTCGCCGTTCTCGAGGCGCAGGACCCGCATGTCCGAGGCCAGGTGGCCCTTGCGGTCGAGCAGCGCCGCGTAGCAACCGGCACCGGGCTCGAGCGCCTCGATGTCGTTCGTGAGCTGGCCCTGCAGATACTCGGCGCCGTCGGGCCCGGTGATGAGCAGACAGGCCCGGTCCCTGACCAGGAAGCCCGCCTCCTCGCGCAGGGCGCGGTACTGCCCGTCGAGCTCCACCTGCGTCGCGGTCTCGGCCACGAGGCGATTGTAGGTAGCGGCACCGGCGGGCAGGAGCCGTCCGAGAGTTAGCCATGCCTAAATTCGGAGTTCGCATGTGCTTCAATATTGCGATGCCGGTCCAGGCGCACAACGCCCACCCGAAGCGCCGCACCAATGAGGGCGCCGAGAACTACGCCAAGGCGATCTACGAGCTGCAGGGGAAGGGGGGAAAGCCGGTGCGAACGACGGACGTCGCCCAGCGCCTCGGTGTCGCGCCGGCGTCGGCCTCCGGGATGCTTCGGCGGCTCGCCGACGAGGGGGTGGTCTCCTATCAGCGCTACCACGGCGCCCGCCTGACGCCCGAGGGCGAGCGCATCGCCCTCGAGACGATTCGCCACCACCGGCTGATCGAGCTCTTCCTGGCGGAGGTCCTTGGGATGCCCTGGGACCGCGTGCACGAGGAGGCCGAGGTCCTCGAGCACCACATCTCCGAGGAGCTCGAGGAGCTGATCGCCGCCAAGCTGGGGCAGCCCGCGCTCGATCCCCACGGCGACCCGATCCCCGACCGCGACCTGGCGATCAGCGCGGACGACTCGGTGCCGCTGACCGAGCTCGACGCAGGAGAGAGGGGGGTGTTCACGCGGGTCTCCGACAGCGACGCGTCGATGCTGCGCTACCTGACCGAGCGCTCGATCCAGCCCGGGGCGCGGCTCACGGTCAAGGGAAGGGAGCCCTTCGGGGGGCCCGTGATGGTCGAGATCGAGGGTCGGACCCATTCCCTGGGCCCCGAGCTCGCGGCGAGCATGAGCATCGAGCGCCAGGGGGGCGAGGGATGAGCGAGCAGCAGGTAAGCCCGGGGGAGGACGACCTCGGACTTGTCGATCCGGTGCCGGGCGAGCTCTCGGCGCCGCCGGTTCCCGAGAATGGCCTCGGCGGCATCGAACACGTGCTGCCTGAGGACGTCCTTCCCGGCGAGGCCGCCGTCAACCGGGCCGCGCGCCGCTCGCTCGACGGGCACACAAGCGGACTGCGCCGGATCTGGCCGTTCCTCGGCCCGGCGTTCATCGCCGCCGTCGCCTACATCGACCCGGGCAACTTCGCCACCAACATCGCCGGTGGGGCGAAGTTCGGCTACCTGCTGCTCTGGGTCGTCCTCGGGGCGAACCTGATCGCGATGGTGGTCCAGACCCAGTCGGCGAAGCTCGGGATCGCGACGGGGAAGAACCTGGCCGAGGCCTGCCGCGACACCTTTTCGCGGCGGACGTCGATCGGGCTTTGGATCCAAGCCGAGTTCGTCGCGGCCGCCTGCGACATCGCCGAGGTGGTGGGCGCGGCCCTGGGCCTCAACCTGCTCTTCGGGATCCCGCTGTTCCCCGCCGGAATCCTCGCCGGCATCGGCGCCTTCGCGATCCTCGCTCTCCAGCAGAAGGGCTTCCGCCGGCTCGAGGCCGGGATCGTGGCGATGGTCGGCGTGGTCGTCCTCGCCTTCGCCTTCGAGATCTTCGAGTCCCACCCCGACGGCTCCCAGGTCGCCAGGCACCTGTTCGCGCCGGGCTTCGCCGGGACCGAGAGCATTCTGCTCGCCACGGGGATCATCGGCGCGACGGTGATGCCCCACGTCATCTACCTGCACTCGGCTCTCACGCAGCGGCGGATCAAGGGCCGGAACGATCGCGAGAGGCGGCAGATCCTGCGCTTCGAGCGGGTCGATGTGGTGATCGCCATGGCGCTCGCCGGGGCGGTGAACCTCTCGATGATGATCATGGCCGCCGCCCTCTTCCACGGCAGCGGCCTCGCCGGCATCGACAGCATCAACGGGGCATTCGACGGCCTCAAGCAGCTCGTCTCCCCGGGGGCGGCGACTGTCTTCGGAATCGCGCTCCTGGCCTCCGGCTACGCCTCCTCCTCGGTCGGGACGATGGCGGGGCAGGTCGTGATGCAGGGCTTCATCAGGCGGCGGATCCCGATCTTCCTGCGGCGAGCCATCACGCTCGCTCCAGCCCTGATCGTCCTCGCGATCGGCCTCGATCCGACCGACGCCCTGGTGGCCAGCCAGGTCGTCCTCTCCTTCGGAATCCCGTTCGCGCTCGTCCCGCTGGTCCTGCTCACCCGGAAGCCGGACCTGATGGGCTCCCTCGCCAATCCCGGCTGGCTCACCGCGATCGTCTCGGTCCTCTCGGGGCTGATCATCGCCCTCAACGTCTTCCTGCTCGAGCAGGTCTTCGTCGGATAGCTAGGCTTCGGCCGTGGCCCTCGCACAGGACTTCGAGTCTGTCGTCGAGACGCTTCCGGACGACTGGACGGACCTCGAGCTCGACCTGCGGATCGCCGACGAGTCCCGCTACGTCGACGCCGCGGTGATCCTCTCCCTCGTGAACGCCCAGCCCTACTCGCGGGCGGATTGGCACTGGCGGATTCACGTCGCCCATCGGTTCGGCCACGCCGCGGCGGCCGAGACGGTGCGCGGCGCGCTCAGCAAGCTCGACGGGGAGGGGATCGGCGGCGAGCTCCGGGTGCGCGACGCGCAGGAGGGCCGCGCCGAGGTCATGCAGTGGTGGGGCCGACCGGACAGCATCCGGCGGGACTTCGAGCGCCGCCGCAGCCTCTAGTTAGACAAACCTTTCCGGGTTCGGGACCCGGAAGAAGGTCTGGATCACCGAGGCGAGCTGGTTGGCGATGATGCGGGCGCGATTCATCTCGGTGCGCGTCCAGGGGCGCTCCTCCTCGCACATCGCCTCGACGATGCCGAGGCTCTCGCCCCGCTGGACCACCGGGACCATCAGCAGGGTCCGGTAGCCGAGCGAGAACATCAGGTCGACCTCCTTGCGGTCGGCACGCGGGTCGCCGACCATGATCTGCGCGGACTCCTGCCGCTCGAGGACGCGCGCGGTGGTCTGGTAGTCATCGACCGAGAAGAACTCCTCCTCCGGCTGCTCGCCGCTCTCCGCGAGCGTCTCGATGACGCCCATGTCCTCATGCCACTGCGAGAGCGCGACCTTGTCGGCGTGGAGCTCTCCGGCGATCAGGTCGAGGGCGCTGTTCAGGTCCTCGCGGCTCCTCGCGTTGGCGAGGCGGGCGCTGAGGTGCTCGAGGCGGCGGTCTCCGGCGGAGATTGCGGGGGTGTCGCCGCCGGGCGTCGAGATCAGGGCCTGGGCGAGCGCGCTGCGGCAGGTCTCCGCGGCGGGAGGGGAGACCTGGCTCCAGGGCGGAGCCGGGCGGCCGATCGCGTAGCCCTGCCCGCACGGGACGTCCAGGTTCGCGAGCACCTCGATGTCGTCGTGGTTCTCGATGCCCTTCGGCGCACACCGTGGCGCCGACGCGGCGGGCGAAGCGGACCAGCGACTCGACCAGCGCCATCCGCACCGGGTCGGAGTGGATCGCGCGGGTCAGATCGAGATCGAGCTTGACGATGTCGGGGCGGACCCACATCACCTGCTTGAGCCCGGCGTAGCCGGCGCCGGCATCGTCGATGGCGATCCTGGCCCCGCGCTCGCGAAGCTGGGCGAGCGAGTCTGCGAGCAGGCTGTCGCCGACGTAGACCTCGTGCTCGGTGAGCTCGACGATCACGTCGGAGAGGTCGTCCGGGAGCACGCTCTTGACCTCATCAGTGGAGAGCGCCGAGGGACTGACGTTGACGGCGATGTGCGTTCCCGGCGGGCGTCCGAGGGTCGCGAGGGCGGCCTGAATCGCGGCGGCCTCCAGCTCCGGGCCGAGGCCGCAGGCGTTGGCCTGCGCGAACCAGGTCGAGGGCGGGCGGTCCGGCGCGTCCGGGAACCGCGCGAGGGCCTCGTAGCCGATCAGCCGGCCGGTGGTGAGCGAGGCGACGGGCTGGTAGAGCGGCTCGATCGCCCTCTCCTCGAGGATGCGCTCGATCTCCGAGCGCTGCGGGGCGTCGCCGCTGAGGCGGACGTGGTCGGGGTCGAAGCGCCGTGTCCTGGACTTGCCTGATCGCTTCGCCCAGTAGAGGGCGCCCTCGGCGAGCTGGAGAAGCGTCCCGGCGTTGTCGGCGTCGACGGGGTAGACGGCCACGCCGGCGGAGCAGCTGAGCTCGGAGCCGGCGGGTGAGAGCCGAGCGATGGCAGTCCGCACCCGCTCGGTGATCTCCTGCGCCGCCTCGGCCGCGGTGCCGGGCAGGATCAGGGCGAACTCCTCGCCGCCGGTGCGGGCGGCGATGTCGCCTCGCCTGACGGTCTTGCGAAGCTGCGCCGCGACTCCCTCCAGCACGCCGTCGCCGAAGGGGTGGCCGTGTCGCTCGTTGACCGCCTTGAAGTCGTCGATGTCGAGCGCCACCAGGGCGACGGGCTCCCGTCGGCCGGCGGCCTTGTGCAGCTCTCTTCGCAACGCCTGCTGGAAGCCACGGTGGTTGACGAGGCCCGTCAGCGTGTCGGTCTCGGCCAGTTCGCGGAGCTCGACCCGCTGCCGGTAGAGGAGCACCGTGAGCACCAGCGTGAACAGCATTCCGACGCCGGCGAAGGCGGCCAGCTCGGGGTCGCCGCGCGTGACGGCCAGCCCGATGACCGTGCCCCAGACGATCGAGAACGCCACGGCAGCCCAGGGCAGCACCCTGCGGCGGGAACTCCGGGGATGCGCGAATCGCCCCACGGCTCTAGGTATCGGAACGCCCGTCCAGAGCTACATCCCTGCTTTTTGGTCAAATGGCCTGCTTGGACGCATGACTTCTAGCCGGATCGACACCTGAGCCCGTGGCCCGCGTAGCCGCCCTCGTGCAGGATCTGATGCTGGCGAGCCGCGTGCGCACGTCGCTCGAGGCAAGCGGGCACGAGGTGGAGCAGGACGCCGATGTTCCCGACGAGCTCGACGGGATCGACCTCGTGGTCGCCGACCTGGACGCGGTGCCGCCCGAGCGCCTGGGCGAGCTCGGCGTCCCGGTGATCGGCTTCTACTCGCACACCGACGTCGAGATGAAGAAGCGGGCTGAGGAAGCGGGGTTGGCCATGGCCGTGCCGCGGAGCCGAATGGCCAGGGAGCTCCCGGAGCTTGTTGACAGGGCGCTCGCCGGTTAGCCGCAGACAGCCGGGTCGAAGCCGGGCTCGACTCTTTGAGCCGAGGAGTGATCGATCACGCCGTGCTGTGTTGCCCACGAGAGCCAATCCTTGGCATGGGCGACGGGGAGGGTGGAGACGGGGAAGTGGCCCGGCGTCGGCGCGAAGGCCCCGGCAGAGCCCAACGATTTGAACTGAGCGCGTTCCGACCCAGCGTCGAGGCCCTTCACCTCTCGTAGGAGGTCGGACAACGCTTCGTAGGAGTGGTTCCCCAGGAAGAAGTAGCCCCTTTTCAGGCCGCGCCGAAAGTCGCCAATGGCCGGGCAAGAATCGGGAGGCGCCGCGACGATGAGTTCCGGATAGCGCGGCGCACCGAATTGATCGACCCTGAACTCCCGGATCGGGATACCCCGCTGCTGGAGCTCCACTCCCTCGGCGTTCCAGAACGCCGTGGCGGCGTCGACCTTGCCGGCCGCCAGATCCGCCACCGCGCTGAAGCCGATCGTCACCTTGTGCACGTCCGAGGGGTCGACGCCTCCGGACCGCAGCACCGTGTCGAGCACCGCGTCGTCGGAGGGAACGCCGGTCACGCCGATCGTCTTGCCGGCGAGGTCGGCGGGGGTCCGGATCTGGTTCGGGTCGCGGGCGATCACCGAGGCGAGCGGGCGCTGGACGATGGCGGCGATCGCGACCAGGTCGAGGCCGCGCTCCCGGGCGATGCCGAAGTCGTTGATGTCCATCACCGCGAAGTCGGCGCGGCCGGTCTCCAGCAGCTTCGCGCTGTCCCCCGTGCTGGAGGGCTCCTGGATGTGGAGGTCGATGCCCTCGTCCTTGAAGTAGCCGTTCGCCTGGGCGGCGTAGATGCCGGAGTGGACGGCGTTCGGCTGGAAGTCGAGGACCAGGGTCGCGCCCTTCGGCGCGCCCGGTTCAGCGCCGCCCCCTCCGCAGCCCACGAGGGCCCCCAGGAGGAGAGCGGCCGCCAGCAGCGCGGCGACCCGTCTCATTCGGCGGCGACCCTATCCCTAAGGCGTCGATAAAGGTTTGCCAGGAGGTCTCGGCCCGCCGGGAAATGCAGTTAGACTGCGCGCCGCTGTCAGGTCGGACACCTACGAGGAGGTCACTTCAAGTGCAAGATCGAGGTCTAGCGGCGTATATCGCTGAGCTGATCGGGACGCTGCTCCTGGTCTTCTTCATCACGAGCGTCGTCTCGCTCTACGTGGCCACGGGCCAGAACCCCCAGTTCGGGTCCGACTTCGCCGTCGTCGGCCTGACGCACTTCCTCCTGCTGTTCGCGCTGATCATCAGTATCGGCGTGGCAAGCGGCGGGCACTTCAATCCGGCGATAACCGCGGCGTTCATCGCCATTCGCCGGATCGACCCGATCGACGGGCTCGTCTACATCCTTGCCCAGCTCTCCGGCGGCGTGCTCGGCGCGCTGCTCACCAAGGCCTTCCTCCTCGACGAGGGTCGCGCCTCCGACTACGGAACTCCGAAGATCAGCCCGCTCCTCGGTGGGGCGTTCCAGGGCTTCCTCGTCGAGGGCATCGGCGCCTTCGTCCTGGTGCTCACCGTGCTCGCTGTGGCGCTGAACCCGGAGACCCGGCGCTGGGCGGCGCTGGCCATCGGTGGCGCGCTCGGCTTCCTGGTCATGGTGTTGGGCCCGCTGACCGGCGGCTCCTTCAACCCGGCCCGCTGGTTCGGCCCGGCGCTCGTCGGCAACCACTTCGCGGACGCCTGGGCGTACATCCTCGGCCCGCTGGTCGGTGGCCTGCTCGCGGCGGCGGTCTACAAGTTCATCATCGAGCCCTCGAGTGGCCCGGTGCAGGAGCTTGCCGACACGGTCGCCCCACGCGGCCCGGCGCCGCCCGCCGGCGAGGCGCCTCCGCTGCGGCAGTCCTCGGGGCCCGGCGGCCCTCCGCCGTCGAGCCCTCCGGGCGGCATCGCGGGCAGCTGACCGGCTAGCGGCCGCTCGTGGCCGCGACCTGATGGCGAAGCCGGGCATCCCGGTCCGTTAGCGTCCCTGCGATGCGCAGGGTCACCTTCTCGCGGAACTACACGCTCTCGCTGTCGAGGACGTGCCAGTGCTACTGCAAGTACTGCGCCTTCGCGATGCACCGGGCGCACGTCCACGATCCTGAGGAGGTCGAGCGCCTCCTCGACGAGGCTGTGCGCCGAAACGCGAAGGAGCTGTTGGTCCTCACCGGGGAGCGACCGGAGGTCAATCCAGAGGTGGCCGCCCGCCTGCGCGAGTGGGGCCACGAGGACTTCACCTCATACGTCGCCTGGGCCTGCCAGAGGGGCCTGGAGCGCGGCCTGCTGCCTCACACCAACGTCGGTGTCCTCTCCCGGGAGGATCTGGCGCGGCTGCGCGAGGTGACCGCCTCCCAGGGCCTGATGCTCGAGTCGATCAACCCGGACCTGGTGGTCCACCAGGGGTCGCCGACCAAGCACCCCGCCAAGCGGCTTGAGACGATCCGACTCGCCGGCGAGCTGCGGATCCCCTTCACGACGGGGATCCTGGTCGGCATCGGGGAGGCGCCTGAGGAGCGCGTCGCGGCACTGGAGGCGATCGCCGCGATCCACGGCGAGTTCGGCCACGTCCAGGAGGTGATCCTCCAGAACTTCGTCCCGCATCCTCGCTACTACGGCGCCGAGGTTGCCGAGATCGCCGACGAGGCGACCAGGGAGCGGTGGACCGGTGGAGGGAGTGAGGCCGCGGAACTGGCGTTGCCCGCGTGGGCCTCTGAGGTCTCGATCGAGGACATGAAGCACCTGATCGCCGAGTCCAGGCGCCTGATGCCGGACGTCGGCGTCCAGGTGCCACCCAACCTGGCCGACTGGTGGCCGGAGCTGGTCGAAGCTGGAGCAACCGATCTCGGCGGCCTCTCGAGCAACGGAGACCACATCTCGCCCGAGGAACCCTTCCCGAGCCCGCATCAGGTCCGCAAGGAGCTCGCCCCGCGCGGCTACGCCCTCACAGAGCGGCTCTGCGCCTACCCGCAGTACCTAGACCCCGACTGGATGGAGCAGGGGGTTCTGGACGTCGTGAAGCTCAAGTACTGGAGCTTCATCCCGCGGCGCGGCTCCGGTCGCCGCCAGGAGGTGCCGCCCGCTCCTGAGATCGCTCCAAGGGCGATCGAGAAGGGCCGGCGCGGGGAGGAGCTCACAGAGGTGGAGCTCACCGCCCTCTTCTCGGAGACGCGGCCCGAGGTCATCGAGGACATGAGACAGGCGGCGGACGAGCTCCGTGCCGAGCTGGCGGGCGACACCGCGACCTTCGTCGTCAACCGGAACATCAACTTCACCAACGTCTGCGTGGTCGGCTGCGCCTTCTGCGGGTTCGGCCAGGGCAAGCGCTCGCCCGATGCCTACCTCGTAAGCGAGGAGGACTTCGCCGCCCGGGTCCAGGAGGCGCTCGACTTCGGCGCGACCGAGATCTGCATGCAGGGCGGGATCCACCCCGACTACACGCTCGAGGACTACGGCCGCTGGCTGCGGTTCGCCAAGGAGTGCGCCCCCGATCTCCACCTCCACGCGTATTCGCCGATGGAGGTCCACTACATGTGCGAGCGCTCGGGTCGCACACCCGACTCGGTGTTCGAGTACCTGATCGAGTGCGGGCTCGGCTCGACCCCGGGGACGGCGGCCGAGGTCCTCGACGACGGGGTCCGCCAGCGCATCTCGCCCAACAAGCTGCCGGTCGCCCGCTGGGTGGAGATCATCGAGGCCTCCCACCGCGCGGGCCTGCGCTCGACCTCGACAGTGATGTTCGGCCACATCGAGGAGCCGCGCGAGCTCGCGCGGCACATGCGGATCGTGCGCGAGCTGCAGGAGCGGACTGGCGGGATCACCGAGTTCGTGCCGCTCAGCTTCATTCCGTTCAACACGCTGCTCGGCCGCACGCACGGGGTGGAGGAGATCTCGCGGCAGGACAACCTCAAGCACACCGCCGCGTTCCGGCTTGCCCTGGGCAAGACGATCCCGAACCTTCAGGCGAGCTGGGTGAAGATGGGGCTCGACGCCGCCACCGAGAGCCTGCGCTGGGGCGTCAACGATCTCGGCGGGACGCTCATGGAGGAGAACATCTCGCGGATGGCGGGCTCACACCACGGTGTGAAGCTCGAGCCCGAGCAGCTCATAGACGCCGCCCGCCGGGCCGGCCGGACTCCGGCCCAGCGGACGACTCTCTACGAGATCGTCGAGACCTACTGACCCTGGCGCTGGCCAGGCCGCTGGCCCGTCGCCACCTGCTCGCCGCGGACACCGGCGGCGGCGCCGGCCGCGGCGCCGGTCACGGCACCGCGCAGGCGGTCGGTCAGGCTCGGGTGCCCTTCGCGGAGCGACTGTCGCGCCCAAGCCGTAAGTAGCGCGCTCAGGGCGAACGTCGTCACCACGCTGGTGAGGACCGGGACGAACAGGCCCAGGGCGCCATCGCCGGCGAAGGCGCCTGACTTCGTGAACAGCGCCCCGAAGGCGAGCGGCTGAACCACCGCCGTCCCCAGCGCGAGCCAGCCGAGCCAGGCGGGCAGGGCGCCGCTTCGCAGGATCACCAGCGCGATCGCGCCGAAGAAAGCCGCTGCGGCCGGGACCGCGATGACCCCGCCCATGACAAAGACGTCGTTCAATCCTCTGGTCAGGACCGAATCGACCCCCTGCGGGCGAAATGCGGCGACCGCCTCAGCCGCCATCCCGATCAGGAACGTCGTCGTCAGGAGCAGCCCGCCCCCGAAGACTATGGACGGAAGCCTCGGGCTCCCTGCGGCGATCCGGAGCAGGCTGGAGAGCGTTCCCAGGAACCAGATGAAGAAGAACAGGCCGACCGCGACGATCACCAGCCCGGCGCGCACGGCTCTGTGGTGGGCTAGGAAGTAACTCGACCAATCCTGTGCGGGTGCGTTCAGGTCCGGTGGGGTCGGGGTGACGATCAGGAACCCGATCACGGTCAGGACCACGAAGACCATTCCGGTCGCCGCTCCGTACTGCGCGTAGCGGTCGTCGTTCATGAATCCCTCCTCTCTAGATCCCCGGCGCGGCGATCCTATTCGAGACAATCAGCGCATGCGCGCCATGGTCCTCGAAGCCCCCGGCCAGGAGCTGGTGGAGCGGGATCTGCCGGAGCCGGAGCCGGCCGAGGGGCAGATCCTGATCGATGTCTCGACCTGCGGCGTCTGTCGCACCGACCTGCACATCGTCGACGGCGAGCTGACCGAGCCGAAGCTGCCGCTGGTGCTCGGGCATCAGATCGTCGGCACCGTGGTCCGAGGAGGGGAGGGCACGAGCCGCTTCGCCGAGGGCGATCGCGTCGGCGTTCCCTGGCTGGGCTGGACGGACGGGACCTGCCGCTTCTGCCGCTCCGCCCGCGAGAACCTGTGCGAGCACGCGAAGTTCACCGGCTACGACCTCGATGGGGGCTACGCCGAGCGGGCGGTGGCCGACGAGCGCTTCTGCTTCCCCATCCCCGGCGAGCAGTCCGACGATCACGTCGCGCCCCTTCTCTGCGCCGGGCTGATCGGCTACCGGTCGCTCCGCCTGGCCGGTCACGGGGAGCGAATCGGCCTGTACGGATTCGGCTCCTCCGCTCACATCGTCTGCCAGGTCGCCGTCGCGCAGGGCTGGCACGTGTACGCGCTGACCAGGGAGGGCGACACCGAGACCCAGGAGCTGGCGCGCTCCCTCGGCGCCGAATGGGCGGGCGCCGTGGGAGACCGGGCCGCTTCCGACCTCGACGCCGCGATCGTCTTCGCCCCGGCCGGAGAGCTGATGGTGGAGGCGCTCCGGGCGATGGCCCCGGGCGGGACGGTCGTCTCCGCCGGAATCCACATGAGCGACATCCCATCCTTCCCGTACGAGCTCCTCTGGCACGAGCGGACGATGCGCTCCGTGGCGAACCTGACCCGCCGGGACGGCGAGGAGTTTCTGCCCCTGGCCGCGAGCGTGCCGGTGGAGACGCGGATTCAGGTCTACCCGCTCGCCGACGCCAACCGTGCGCTGGATGACATTCGTCACGGTAGGGTTGAGGGGTCCGCCGTGCTGCAGATCGGCGGTTAGCCTCTAATCAGAGGCGTGGGGAGAGGAAAAGACAAATGCCAGATGTGACCGTCAAGCGCGTCGAGGACTTCGAGGCGATCTTCGGTGGAGGCTTCCGGCGTGCGCGTGCCGGCCTGGGCGTGAGCTCGTTCGGCCTCGCCGTCATCGACCTCCCGGCGAACTTCTCGCACTTCCCCGAGCACGACCAGACCCACGACGACCAGGAGGAGGTCTACACGGTCGTCTCCGGCCGGGCGATCCTCCGGGTCGGTGGGGAGGAGTACGAGCTCGAGCCCGGCGTCTTCGCGCGGGTCGGGGCGACCGAGAAGCGCAAGCTGATCACCGGGGACGAGCCCGCCCGGATCATCGCCATGGGTGCGATGCCCGGCAGGGTCTACGAGCCGCCCGAGTTCACCAACGAGGGCACCAAGCCGCCCTCGATGGAGGAGATCAAGTCGAAGAGCGCGACGCCGGCGCTCTAGCGGCCACCGGGCCGTCTACCTGAACAGGTCGTCCTCCGCCGCGCGGCGCAGCGGAGCGGCGCCCGGGCCGTCGTCCGCCGTGACCAGGTCCCCGGCCCCGGAGATCACCGCTCCCGGCACGCCGGAGTCCTTGCCCCGCACCAGATCGGCGGCCGACGCGAGCTCGTCGGCGACAGCGATCACCGTGGCCGAGAGCTCGGCTCCACGCTGATCGCGCCTGCCCCGCCAGTCCTCCACCGCGGCGACGCCGGCGCAGCCGATCGCGATCTCGGCCTGGCCGACCCGCCACGGGCGCCCGAAGCTGTCGGCGATCACCACCGCCGGGGAGGCGCCTGAAGCCTTCGCGATCTCGCCACGGATTCGCCGTGCCGAGGCATCGCCGTCGACCGGGAGGAGCGATACCCGGCCCTCCCCGAGATTGGAGGAGTCGATGCCCGCGTTGGCGCACACCCAGCCCTCGTTCGTCTCGGTGATCAGCACTCCCCGCTCGGCCCGCACCACCCGCGTGCTCTCAGCCAGCACCAGCTCGACCAGGGCCGGGTCCTTGTCCAGCTCCTCGGCGAGCTCGCGCGCGCGATCGCCCGGCTCCACGTCCGAGAGATCCCGGACTCGTCCCTCCACCTTGGAGACCGCCTTCTGCGAGATGACGACCACGTCATCCCGCGCGGGAGAGGCCGACTCCGCGATCAGGCGCCCGAGCGGATCGCCCTCACGCAGCTCCGGCAGCCCGAGCAGGGGCTTGATCAACAGTTCGCGAGCCGTCATCGGCGGCACAAGCTACGCCGCCGAGGGAAAGCTAGGCGGCTGCGGGCTGCGTCCGCTCGCCGAGCTCCCAGAGGACCTTGGCCGTCCGCGGAGCCGGCTGCGGATCGAGCAGCAGGCGATCGCGCAGCAGCGCGTAGTCCTCGGCCGTGTCGAGGTCGATGCCCATCGAGGCGACCTGCTCCAGCGCGAAGCTGATTCCCGAGCCCCGCGCCCGGCTGACGTGGCGGGCGCAGCTGTCGGGCCCGAAGGCGGGGAGGAAGACATCGGGCGGGGCGAGCACCAGGCCGTTGGTGCCGGTCCCGTGCCGGTCGGGGATGATCAGAGCGGTCCTGGGCGAGCGCCCAATGCGGGCATCGAGCTCGTCGGTGTCGAGCATCGGACAATCGACAGGGAGCATCGCGACCCGACCCGCCCCCTCGGCCATCGCCGCCCGGGCGCCCGCCGCGGCGGCCTCGGAATGGCCCCCATCCGCCTTCTGGATCAGAACCTTGTGGCCGAACCAGCGCACCTGGCGCGCGATCGACTCGTCGGCGGTGACGACGAGGATGTCGTCGATGCAGCGGCTCCGGGGCAGCTTCACGATCAGGTCGAGGAAGAGAGCCTCGGCGAGCTGGTTGCGCTCGTCCGCGGACAGCGTGCCGTCCAGTCGCCCGTTGGCGACCGAAAGCCCCTTCACCGGAACGATCGCGGTCGTATGCAAGTTGTTGGAATCCGCCCCCACGGATGATCAGGCTAGCGGGTAGAGGCGGGCACATACCCGGTTCCGGGGGTATCTAGGCCTGCTGCCTCAGCGTCGACGCGAACTCGAGGGTCTGCTCGGCGAGCTCACGCCTCCCGCCGCGCCCCTCCATCAGGGTGGGGCAGCTCATCACGTGGATGCCGTCCGGGGGTGGATCGGGGTCCTCCGGATCGCAGATCATCCCGTCGAGCAGTCCCTCGTACAGCGATGCGGCCCCCGCGGCCGTCGAAGGGCGGCCCACCGCGAGCATGAACAGGTCGGTCGGCCCTTTGACGACTTGGCCGGCCACGTAGGGGCTGACCGCGACGACCGGCGCGGCTGACGATGCCATCGCCTCGCGCACAGCCGGCATGGAGAGGATCGGCCCGATCGAGATCACCGGATTGGAGGGGCCGATCACGATCGCATCGGCGTCCCCGATCGCCGCGAGCACCTCGGGGGTCGGGACGGCCCCGTCCAGGCCCTCGATTTCGACTCCCTCGACCTCGGCCTGCGCGTGCTCGGCGACCAGGTACTGCTGCAGGTCCCGCCAGCCCGCGGCCGTCCTGACGCGCGTGCGGACCGGTTCCTCGCACATGGGCAGCACGGACGCGCGAACGCCGAGGGCGCGCGCGATCTGGGCCTGCGCCTCGGTGCGCCGGCCGCCCTCGGCGATGAACTCCCTGCGGTAGAGGCAGGTCGCCAGGTCGCGATCGGAGAGGCGGAACCAGTCAGGCGTCCCGAGCCTGACGAGCCGATCGAAGACCGTGAACGTGTCGTCCTTGATTCCCCAGCCGCGCTCCTCGTCGATGTCGCCGCTCAGCCAATAGGTGATCAGGTCCGGGTCGGGGGAGACGTCCACGCCCGCGATCTCGATGTCGTCGCCCGTGTTGGCGATCACCGAGAGCCCCTCGCCGAGGACGTCCTGCAGGCCGGCAGCGAGTTTCGCCCCGCCGGTTCCCCCGGCGAGGACCACTGCCCGCGTCACTTCCAGTGGTCTTCCTCCGGCAGGCCGGTGATCTTGATTCCGGCGTGGGTCTTGTAGCGGCTGTTGATGCCGATCAACAAGGCGGTGAGCGGTTCCACGATCTTGGCCTGATCGAGCGGCCCGGCATTGACCACCCGGAGCCCGTCGATCAGCTCGATGATCTCGGCCACCCGGGCCTTGTCCGCCTTGCGGTTGCCGCAGATCAGCACGTCCTCGTCGAGCTCGTCGCCGCCGGCCATGGAGGGGGCGCTCACGGTGTGCAGCGCCGAGATCACGGTCACGCCGTCCGGGGCCATCTCCTGGGCTTGCTGTGCCGCCGAGCCCTGCCATACGCCGACCGTCCGGGTCGCCTTGCCCGAGATCGCGGCCGCGAGCGGGACCGTGCAGTCGACCAGCAGCTGACCATCACTGAGCGCCTCCTTCAGGTTCGTGAGGGTCTCGGACTGGGCGCGGAACGGGACCGTCAGGAAGACGATCGGCCCGCGTTTCGCCGCCTCGCCGTTCTCCAGTCCCTCCACCTCTGCGCCGGGAACGGCCTCTCGCAGCCGCTTCGCGGCCTCCTCGGCCCGCTCGGGCTTCCGCGACCCGATCACGATGGTCTGACCCGCGCGCAGGAGGCGCACCGCCAAGCCGTAGCCCAGCGCTCCGGTGCCGCCGATGATCGGGATTGGCTCCGCCATCGGCGAGCAAGCTACAGGGCGGCCCGAATAGGCTGCCTGTCCCCATGAGGCTCGAAGGCAAGAAGGCACTGGTCACCGGCGGCGCAAGCGGCATCGGCGCGGCGATCGCCCGGCGGCTCGCCGCCGAGGGCGCCGACGTCACAATCGGCGATCTCAACCTCGACGACGCGACGAAGGTGGCGGGCGAGATCTCCGGACTGGCGATCGAGCTCGACGTCACCGACCTCGGCTCCGCTCAGGCCGCAGTCGACAGCGCGGGCCCGCCGATCGACATCCTCGTCAACAACGCCGGGACCGACGAGTTCGGCTTCTTCACCCAGACCACTCCGGAGCAGTGGGAAAAGGTGATCGCGGTGAACCTCCGTGGGGTCCTCAACTGCACGTACGCCGCCCTGCCGGGCATGCAGGACGCCGGCTACGGGCGCATCGTGAGCATCGCGTCCGAGGCGGGCCGCGTGGGGTCCAAGGGCTCCGCCGTCTACTCGGCTGCGAAGGGCGGCGTGATCGCCTTCACCAAGGTCATGGCGCGCGAGGGCGCGCGCTTCGGGATCACCGCCAACGCCATCGCGCCGGGCCCGATCGAGACCCCGCTCCTGATGCAGGCCAAGGAGTTCGGCGAGATCGGCGAGAAGATCATCGAGACGATGAAGGGCGGTACCCAGCTCAAGCGGCTCGGCCAGCCCGAGGAGGTCGCGGCCGTGGCCGCCTTCCTCGCCTCCGACGACTCCTCCTACGTCACCGGAGAGTGCATCGGGGCCTCCGGCGGGATGGGCATGGTGGGATGACGCTGAAGCCCGGCATGGAGCGCGACATGGAGTTCGTCGTCGAGCACCGGCTGATCACCGACGTCGGGGGAACGATCGGCACCAGCGTGCTCTCGACGCCGGGGATGATCGGGATGATGGAGGCCTGCTGCGCCGGCCTCGCCTACGAGAACCTCGAGGACGGCAGTGCGACGGTGGGCTTCGAGGTCTGCATCAAGCACGTCGCGGCCGCCGCCGAGGGCTCGACCTGCGTCGTCCACGCGAAGCTCAACGAGATCGTCGACGGCCGGAAGCTCCGCTTCGACGTCGAGGTCAAGGAGGGCGATCGAACGATCGGCGTCGGCACCCACGAGCGGCGCGTGATCCAGGTGGGCTCGGTCACCGGCGACTAGCCAGGGGCGGGCCGGCGCCTGGCTAGGCTGAGGGAGATGGCCGCAGAGCTTCCGAAGTCCGTTCGCATCCGCGAGGTCGGCCCTCGCGACGGGTTCCAGAACGAGCCCGAGGTGATCCCGACCGAGGAGAAGGTGAGGCTGATCGGGTTGCTGGGCGAGTCGGGCCTGCGGCGGATCGAGGTCACCTCCTTCGTCCGAGCGGACGTGATCCCGCAGCTCGCCGACGGCGCGGAGGTGCTGACCCGATTCGAGCCGCGCGAGGAGGTCGCCTATTCCGTCCTGATCCCGAACAGCAGGGGCCTCGAGAACGCGCTGAAGCTCCGTGACCGCTTCCAGGAAGCGAACTTCTTCCTCTCCGCATCGGAAACCCACAACCGCAAGAACGTGAACAGGACGATCGCCGAATCGCTGGCGGACCTGGGGGGGACGATCGCCGCAGCTCGCGACGCCGGGCTCCGCTGCGAGGGCGTGATCTCGACCAGCTTCGGCTGCCCCTACGAGGGCGAGGTGCCGCCCGAGCGCGTCTTCGAGATAGCCGGCCAGCTGCGCGATTTCGGCTGCGAGGAGATCGCCTTCGGAGACACGACCGGCATGGCGAATCCGCGACAGGTCGGAGAGTTCTTCGAGCAGGCGCGCGCCCGCCTCGAAGGCGCCGAGCTCACTGCGCACTTCCACAACACGCGCGGCCAGGGCCTGGCGAACGTGCTGGCGGCCCTCGAGCAGGGGATCGACTCCTTCGAAAGCTCCTTCGGCGAGCTCGGCGGCTGTCCGGTGCCGCCGGGGTCGACCGGGAACATCTCGACCGAGGACCTGGTCTCGATGCTCGAGGAGATGGGCGTCTCAACCGGAGTGGACCTGCCGAAGCTGATCGCGGCGTCGGCCGAGGTGCAGAAGGTCCTCGGGCGGCCGCTCGGCGCCCACCTCCTCACGGCGGGCCCGGTGGACTGGCACCGGTAGGGTTCCCGGCATGCAGAGCGACCGCTTCCGCGCCGCAGCCGAGTCGAAGGACTTCTCGGCGATCGACGACCTGTTCGCGGATGAAGTGGTCTTCCGCAGCCCGGTTGTCTTCAAGCCCTACGAGGGTCGCGAGGCGGTGGCGATGTTGCTCGGCGCGGTGGTCCAGGTGTTCGAGGACTTCCGCTACACCGACCAGGTGGAGACCGGTGACGCCGCCGCGCTTGCCTTCAGCGCCCGGGTCGGCGAGCGCGAGCTCGACGGGATCGACTTCCTCCACTTCGACGGCGAGGGCCGGATCAACCGGATGGAGGTCTTCGTCCGCCCGATGAGCGGCATGCACGCCCTCGCGGACGCGATGAAGCGGAAGCTCGAAGAAGCGACCGCAGCCGGCTAGCTACTGACAGGACGCGCCGCTGCAGGTGCGCAGCTGCTCCAGGCGCGTATTCAGCTCACTCGCCTTCGCAAGGTCCTCGGGCGACGGATCGGTGGGGCCCGGCGGGTCGTAGAGCAGGTTGTGCAGCTCGTAGGGATCGTTGTCGAGGTTGTAGAGCTCCTCGTCCCCATTGCCCCACAGGTTGTAGGCCCAGGGTCCCTGCCTGACTCCGAAGGCGCCGATGTCGTAGGCCTCGATCAGCAGCGATCGATTCGCCTGGTCGGAGGGATTCTGGGCGAGCGGAAGCAGGGGGATTCCGTCCATCGGCCGGCGGGGTTGAGCCTGGGTGAGCGCGGAGATCGTGGGCGCCAGGTCGATGTTCGCGACCAGCTGGTTCCGCGTGATCGCCTCTGGGAACCCCGGTCCGCGGATGATCAGGGGAACACGCTCCGCCTCCTCGTAGGGGTAGTCCTTGAACTCGATCCGGTGGGCTCCCATCATCAGCCCGTTGTCCGAGGTGAAGATGAAGAAGGTCTTCCGCTTGTCCCCGTACTTGCGGACCAGGCCGAAGATCCGCTTGACCTCGTCGTCGACGGAGAGCAGGCTCTCCAGCCGGCCGCGGTAGCGGCGGTCGATGTCAGCGAGCTCGCTGTCCGATAGGCGGGGGATGTCCCGGACCTGCTCGGGCTTGTCCGAGACGTTCGGCTCGTCGAAGTTCGGGGGGCGCGGGGCCGTGATGTCGCCGAAAACGCCGAGATACTGCGGCGCGGGCTCGGGATCGCGCGTGGACGAGATCGGCGTGCCCGCCTCCCCGTGGGGATTGTTCGGGTTGTAGTACATGAAGAAGGGCTTCGGGCTGATCGTCCACTTCTTCAGCACCGCGTTCACCTTCGAGTCGAGCACGTAGTCGATGTAGTTGCTCGGCTTGCGGCTGTAGTGGCGGACCTTGCCGTTCTCATTGAGCTTGAAGCCGTAGCGGTGCTGCTCGGTCCCGCCCGTGAGCGCGTACCACTGGGTCCAGCCCTTCGGGATCAGCTTGGGGTCGGAGATGCCATAGCCGTTCAGGTACTTCCCGACCATGGCGGTCCTGTACTTGGCCTTGCGGAGCCACACCGCGAGCGTGTTGGAGCTGTCGAGGTCACCGAAGCGCTGGTCTGTCAACACGTGATGGTTGTGGGCGTACTGCCCTGTCAGGAAGGTCGCCCGTGAGGGGCAGCAGAGGGGGTAGGAGACGTAGCTGTTGCGGAAGGAGGTGCCGTGCGCGGCGAGCAGGCTGAGCGTGTTGCGCATTACGAACAGGTCGCTCTGGTTCATGTCGTCGGTGTCGATCACGACCACGTTCGGGCGCTTCTGGCGCGCGTTCTCACGGCGCAGCTGCGCGAGCTTCTCCCGGTGCGCCTGGCACGCCTTGTCGCACGCCGCGGAGGCAGGCGCGGGCGTGCCGGCCGCCGACCAGGCGAGAGCGCCCGCGACCAGCACGGCGAGGATGAAGCCGGCCCGATGTGGTCTGCCCCAGCTCATTCCGATCAGAAACCCGCGTCACCTTAGGTGGTTGCGCTGACGGGGCGGCGCGGTGACCTGACGCCACGTATTCTCCCGCCGGCCCAAGTCAGACTCATACTCGAAAAAGAGGGAGCGAAAACACATGGCGATCAGCAAGGTCGGCGTCCTGGGGTGCGGCCTCATGGGCCACGGGATCTCTCAGATCTGCGCCCAGCAGGGCTGGGACGTGGTGGTGCGAGAGATCGATCAGGCGCCGCTCGACAAGGGGATGGGCAAGATCGAGAAGCAGCTCGGGCGGGCTGTCGAGAAGGGCAAGATGGAGCAGTCCGAGGCGGACGCCGTTCTGGGCAGGATCACTCCCACGCTCGACTACGCGGATCTGGCCGACAGCGACCTCGTGATCGAGGCGATCACCGAGGACCTCGACCGCAAGCTCGAGATGTGGGGCGAGGTCGATCAGCTCGTCAAGGACGACGCCTTTCTCGCCACCAACACGTCGTCCCTCTCGGTCGCCACGCAGGCCGACGCCACCAAGCGTCCCGAGAGGATGATTGGGCTCCACTTCTTCAATCCCCCGCAGGTGATGCCGCTGCTCGAGGTCGTCCGGGCCGAGAAGTCCTCCGATGAGGTCGTCGCGCTCGGCTTCGAGGTCGGCGAAGCCCTTGGGAAGACCACGGTCGCCGCGGGCGACAACCGGGGCTTCATCGTCAACCGTCTGCTGGTGCCCTACATGCTGGACGCGATCAGGGCGAACGAGCAGGGTGTCGGATCCATCCAGGACATCGACACCGGGATGATGGCCGGGGCCAGCCACCCGATGGGGCCGCTCACGCTCGCCGACTTCGTCGGCCTGGACACGCTCGCGGCCATTGCCGGGGTCATGGTCGACGCGTACGGCGAGGACCGCTTCGCCGCGCCCGACACTCTCAAGAAGATGGTCGACGCAGGCGATTTCGGCCGCAAGTCGGGTAAGGGGTTCTACGATTACTCCGGCGACAAGCCCGTCCCGGTGGACGCCGGGGACTAGGCGAGCTCAAGGAGGAAAGAGGACCCATGCCAGTCGACCAGACCAGCCTGGACCGCATCCGGAACGCAACCTTCCCGTCCTCGCGGCGTGGCTACGACAAGCACGAGGTCGAGAAGTTCCTGGCGCGCCTGGCGGATTGGCTCGAGACCGGAGCCGGCGACGAGTCCCGGTCCGACACGGTCAAGCGCGAGCTGGAGCGGGTCGGGCAGAGGACCGGCGCGATTCTCGCTCAGGCCGAGGAGAGCGCGCAGCAGATCCGCGCCGAGGCCGAGGAGGAGGCCCGGGGCACCGTCAACACCGCGAACATCGAGGCCCAGGAGACTCGGAGCGAAACCGAGAGTTACGCGAGCGAGAGCCGGGCCTCCGCGGACGCCTACTCGCAGCAGACCCGTCAGGCGGCCGAGGAGGAGGCGCGGGAGACGATCGCCGAGGCCCAGGCGCAGGCGCGGAGGATCGTCGAGGACGGCGCGCAGCGCCGCGAGGACATCGAGGCCGTGATCGCGGATCTGGTCAGGCGGCGCAACGACGTCCTGGCCGACACCGAGGAGCTCAGCGCCAAGCTGACCGGCGCCGTCTCCGAGCACCGGCCCGAGGCCGGGACGGACCCGTTCGACGCGCCAGAGGAGCTCGACCCGCTCGCCCGCGAGGACGAGCTGGAGCCTGAGGAGACTGCGCCCGTCGAGGGGTTCGAGGGCGAACCGGAGTTCGAGGCCGAGGAGGAACTCGAGGCCGAGGAGGAACTGGTCCCGGACGAGCCAGCCGGTTCGACCGAGGAGACCCCGGGCGCCTCCACCGAGGAAGCCCAGATCGTCGACGCGGAGTCCGAGCAAGAGGCTCGGACCTGATCGACCCGGGGCGGCTGTGAGCGACGTCAGGGCGGCACTCGACGCCGCGCTGGAGGGGGGTCCCGAGCGGCACCGTAAGAAGGTGGCCGAGCAGGAGAAGCTGCCCGTGCGCGATCGGGTCGCGAGGCTGCTCGACCCCGATTCGCTGGTCGAGGACGGGCTGCTGGCCAACTGGGAGCAGGAGGGGCTCGGCGCGGACGGCGTGGTCACCGGGATGGGCACGGTCGGCGGCCGGCCCATCGCGCTGATGGCGAACGACCCCGCCGTCAAGGCGGGATCGTGGGGCCCGAAGACGGTCGAGAAGATCCTGCGGATCCAGGAGAGGGCCCTGAAGGATCAGGTGCCGATCGTCTACTTGGTCGACTCGGCCGGAGCCCGGATCACCGACCAGGTGCGGATGTTCCCCGGGCGGCGCGGCGCCGGGCACATCTTTCACACCCAGGTCCGTCTCTCCGGTCAGGTGCCCCAGATCTGCCTGCTCTTCGGCCCGAGCGCCGCGGGGGGCGCCTACATCCCGGCCTTCTGCGACGTGGTGATCATGCGCGACGGCAACGCCTCGATGTATCTCGGCTCACCGCGGATGGCCGAAATGGTGATCGGCGAGAAGGTCACGCTCGAGGAGATGGGCGGCGCCCGGATGCATACCTCCGTCTCCGGCTGCGGGCACTTCCTCAGCAAGTCCGACGAGGAGGCGATCGACATCGCACGCGGCTACCTCTCCTATATGCCGGCGAACTGGCGCGAGGAGCCTCCGGCGGCTCCGCCGGCCGAGCCCGGTGAGAGCCGCGCGGTCTCGGAGATCGTGCCGGACAACGAGAAGGATCCCTTCGACATCGGGGACCTGATCAACGCCACCGTCGACGCCGATTCCTTCCTCGAGGTGCACGCCCGCTGGGCGAAGGAGGTCGTCGTCGGCTACGCGCGTCTGGACGGCCGGGTGATCGGGATCGTGGCCAATCAGCCCAAGGTGAAGGGCGGGGTGCTCTTCGTCGACTCGGCCGACAAGGCCGCCCGGTTCATCATGACCTGCAACGCCTTCAACGTCCCGCTGCTCTTCCTCGCCGACGTGCCCGGGTTCATGATCGGCAAGGACGTCGAGCGGCAGGGAATCATCCGGCACGGGGCCAAGATGATCAGCGCCGTCTCCGAGGCCACCGTCCCGAAGCTCTCGGTGATCGTGCGGAAGGCGTACGGCGCCGGCCTCTACGCGATGGCCGGGCCGGCGTTCGAGCCCGACGCGTGCCTCGCCTTCCCACAGGCGCAGATCGCTGTGATGGGGCCGGAGGCCGCGATCAACGCCGTCTTCTTCAACCAGATCCAGGAGATCGAGGATCCGGACGAGCGCGAGGCTTTCGTCAAGCAGAAGCGCGAGGAGTACGCGGAGGACATCGACATCCTCCATCTGGCCTCGGAGCTCGTCGTCGACTCGGTGATCGAGCCGGACGCGCTGCGCAGGGAGCTAGTTCAGCGGTTCGCGCTCGCCGCGAGCAAGGATCGTCGTTTCGCGGACCGGCGCAACCCAGTCACGCCCGCCTAGATCGCTCGACCCGGCGCGGCGAGGGGGAAAGGGGATCAGCGCTTCGGTCTCCGTGTTCCAGAGCTTCAGGCGGAAGGTCCGGACGCTGCTGCGAGGCGTGACCACGGGAGTGCTGCGGAACATCGGGTGCGAGGTGTGGGCCGCGCGCAGGTTGTAGTTCGGGATCTTCGCGCTCAGGTGGTGGACGTGGTGGTAGTTCGCGTTGCCCACCGCCCAGGCCAGCGGCCGCGGCAGATGGAGATACGAGCCGCCCTGCAGGGCGGCGAGCTCGAACTTCCAAGCCCCGGGTGATTGGTAGTAGGTGTCCTCGTACTGGTGCTGGA
>CAVUSJ010000003.1:0-150548 GCA_963744105.1 uncultured Solirubrobacterales bacterium
GCAAAGCAGCGGTTTCCGGGGCGACCCCGACGGGACCGAATCACCGGTTTCGCTTAGGGCAAGCTGCCGAGCGCCGAACCGTGCCTCGGCGGCGCTGCTCACGCTCCTCTCGAGTGCCGCGGGCCCCGGCACAGGATCGAGGGGTCGCAATCGTGCGCGAGCACGACCGAGAGATCGAGCACGACGATGGGGGCACTCATGAGACCGTGAACGGGGCGCTCGTCTGCGTCGCCCCCCCGGCCTGGTTCGCGGCGGTCACCCGGCAGGCGTAGTTGCCGGGAGCCGTCGGCGTGTGGCGGGCCGCGGTGGCGCCGGGGATATCGGTCCCGCCGAGCCTCCACTGGTAGGCGAAGGTCCGTGGCGCGCGGTAAAGATGCGAGCTGGGCAGATCCGGCGCCCAGGTGCCGCGCGAGCACGAGAGCTCCCGGTTGAGCGGGCCGGAATGGCCGCCGCCGAAATGGAAGTCTTCGTCGGGCAGGACGAACGGATATGAGATCGTCGGCGGCCCGGTTCCGAGCGGAGCCCGGAGCAGGGCGAGGGCGCTTGGCTGGCTCACCCCGTCGTTGTCCGAGTCGTAAAGGTCCTCGAACGGGCCGCTGCCGTCAAGCGGGGCGCGCCGGATCCTGTTGTCGTTGGGATTTGGCGGCTCGCCCCCGCTCGTCGAGGGTCCATTGCTCCAATAGATCAATCCAGGAGAGGCATTGGGGCCGGAAAACACGTCCCGGAGCCACGCCCCGATGGCGAAGCGTTCGGTATCAGCTACCTCGAGGCGCGCGGGCCCGGGCTCCGCGGGGTTGGGGTCGATCGCCACCCCTCCTGCGCCGCTCACTCCCCGGGAACCGTCGTAGAGAGTTCCGATCGGGCCGCGGCCGTCGAGCGGGGCCCCCTGGAGCGCTCTGGCCGCGTAGCTGGGCCAGTCGATCCGCCCCGCGGCAGCGTCGATCACCAGATCGTTCGCGCTGCCCGCCGCGTAGAGGATGCGGGGTACGCCCCCGCCCGCGAGCGGCGCCCAATGGATCGTTCCGCTGTCGCCCCAGTAGATCCGCCCCGGGGGGCCGACCGGGGTAGTGGACCACCCGGAGAACAAGTCCCTGAACCACCTTCCCACGGTGGCACGTCCGGTATCACCCAGATCGAGGCGTTCAGGCGGCGCCCCGGGCGCGGTGGGGTCTACCACCAGTGCACCGGGGTAGAACACCCCGTCCCAAGGGCGGCCGTAGAGGGTTACGACGGGGCCGCTGCCGTCGAGCGGGGCGCGCCGGATCTTCCCGACGACGCCGAGCTGGTTGTCCCACTCATCCTGGGACCAGTAGAGCCACCCCGCGGCTGGGTCGATGGTCAGCCCAACCGGATCGTTCACCCCGTGCGCCGGGGCCGAGCCGTAATGGACGGCGGCCGGGCCGCTGCCGTCAAGCGGGGCGCGCTGGATCTTGTCGTCGCCGTAGTTGGTCCAGTAGATCCGCCCCGCAGCCGGGTCGAGCGCCAGCCCCAGCGGGATATTCAGCCCGTCCCCCGAGCCTGCGTAGACCGTGTCGACTGGCCCGCTGCCATCAAGCGGAGCGCACCGGATCGAGGATTCGGTGTAGTCGTTGTTGATCCAGTAGACGCTGTCAGCCAACGGGGTGAGCCTATCCCTATACCCGAGTCAGAGGCAAGGGCGAGTTCCGACCTTGGACACCTTGGCCCCGCTCTCGGCAGCTGCCGCTTCGCATCCCATCTCGGTGAGTTCACCGGCACGCAGGATGAAGATCGCACACACGTCCGGATCCTACGCGCGGAAGTAGGCATGTGCCTCACCTTTGCTACCCGTTCGCGCGAGAAGCCGGAGTGCAGTGTCAAACCGCTGCTTTCCATGCAAAGCGGATAGCCGCTTCTCGTCCAAAGCGCTACTCCGACAGCCCGGCGGCTTCGATGGCAGCGTCCCGCGTTCCCTCGAGGTATACGCCGACTACTTCGTCCCCCTGGAACTGGAAGAGGATGAAGATCGGGTAGTCCGCCTCAGCGCCGCTGAGCTTTCCCGTGCCGCGCTGACGACCAGCCGCAAGGACGGTGTCATCGCCGAGATCCTCGAGTTCCTCGGCCTCGATCCGGTAGTCACTCCACTCTTCGAGGACCTCGAGCATGCGTAGAGCGGTCTCCTCAAGGCCCTGGGCAACGAAGTTGGCTGGCATCGCAGCCCGGAACGTGACGTCCGGTGCCAGCAACTCAGGCGCTGCCCAGAAGTTCCCCTTCGCCCACTCGGCGAGGACCGGCCGGAGCAACTCGAGCTTTTCCTCCGACATGCCCACGCAGTATCCCGTGAAGACCGCCGCTTTCCATGCAAAGCGGAAAGGGGGACGGTTCGAGAAGACGCGCCAGACTTCTCGGGTCGCTGTGTGGGAGGCTTTTTTTAGGGATGCGAGTCCCGCGCACGGGATCCCCGGTGCGGGGGCGGATCTGCTGAGGGCTGTGAGCGGGGGCTATCCGGCTCGGCTTTAGGTGGCGCCTCTTTGGGCAATGCGCCGGATACGGTCAGCGAGCGCTTCCCGTAGAGCTTCTTGTAGACCTCGCTCTCCGCCAGTTCCCTATCGGAGTTTCGCGCCCGCCTCGCTTTGATCGTCGGCGCTGAGCGCAGCAGCAGCACGGCCGCCACGGCGGTGACGCCAACCCCGAACAAGACAAGCGCGATCAGGACGAGCATTTGGGGCGATCTTAGGTGTCGGCGATGCAGCCCTTCATGCCACTCGCGGTCAACGAGAACGCGGAACCTGGCCATCGCCCACCCAGTAGCCCGCGACAGAGTGCCGCTTTCCATGCAAAGCGGTAGTCGCTAGCAGCCCGCGGCAGAGAAGCGGAGGACCGGATGCAGCTGCCCAACCTCGGCGGCGGCAACCTGGAAGCGGTCTTCTCGACATAGACGGCGAGCCGACCTCAGACAAGCGCGTTCTGTTCCCCGCCTAGGAACGCGAAAAAGCCCCCAAGGGGGGTGCGGGGCTTCTCCGCACACCACCTGCCTGGGCGGTTAAGGGAACAGGACCCCCCAGGGAGGCACTTTGACGCTATGCGCCCCGGTCAGCAGGCCGACGTGCGGGGCGCCGAAATGGGCTAGCTTCTCGTTCTGGGGCATTCTGGGTTTGGAGGCAGCCATGGACAATCTTCGAGTCGTACTAGTGGAGGACTGCGAGTTTCTACGGTCGGGCATGCGGGTCGCGCTCCCCGCCTTTGGGATATCCGTCATCGGCGAGGCGGTTGATGCCGATGGGGCGGAGACCCTGGTGATGCGGCTGGCCCCCGCGGCGGTGATCACGGGCCTGTTCCTGAGAGAGAGCTCCGGGATCGACGCCACGCGCCGCCTGACCAAAGTCGCTCCGCGCAGCCCGGTGATGGTGTTGACCCGTTCGACGGAGAAAGAGGACGTGAGATCGGCAGTTCTGGCGGGTGCTCGCGGATACATGCTGAAGGATGCCCGCGAGGAGGCGATCGCTGGCGCCGTGCATGCGGTTGCCTCGGGAGACTCGGTGGTCTCGTCGAAGATCGCCCACCACCTGCTCGAGGGAATCCGAACCGGAGCGATTCAAATGGAGGGAGCCGGTGTATCGGAATCCGACATCCGCGCCATGCTGACCGACCGAGAGATCGAGGTGCTGAAGCTGATCGCCTCCGGCAAGGAGAACACCGAGATAGCCGCTGCCCTCAGCGTCGCCCTCGACACGGTCAAGCACCACATCTCGAGCATCCTCACCAAGCTTCACCTTGAGAACCGCACCCAGGCCGCCGTCTACGCGGTCCGGGGCGGCCTCGTCTAGGCAAGAAGCACTAGGTCGTCCGGCCTGTGCGTTTTTGGGGTCGTTCTGACCGATTGACTACACCCCCCTGATTGGGGTCGGCCGCCCTCATCTTGCCTGCACACGAGCACAAACCGCGACACGGGACGGATCCAGACGGCACGGCGCTCCGCGATGATGATGAGCGAGGACGCGAAGTTCGCTTTGGGCTACTAAACCGCATGCCTATGTGGTTTCCGGGACGGCCGCGGCGGCGCTGCAGCCACGATTGCAGCCCGATTGGGGAGCGCGGTGAGTACGAGGCGCGAAACGCGGGGGCAGCGTCAGCAGCGTCTCGCGAGGGAGGCACAGGCGGCGCATCGCCTGAAATGCTGCGCGGCTGCCAGCACGACATCGATTCGGCGGAGGCGGAAGTAGCCGAGGCCGAAGCCGACTTGGCGCTCCGCGAGAAGCGGAAGCCGAACTAGTCGGCGAGCAGGGCCGCGATCGTCTCCGGCGCGTCTTTCTGCATGGCGGGGATCGCGTGCGAGTAGAGATCGAGGGTGACCGCGATCGAGGCGTGCCCGAGGCGCTCCCGGACGACCTATGAGGCGCTTGTGCAACGAACCGTCTTCCCTACTCCGACAGCCCGGCGGCTTCGAGGGCCTCATCTCGGTCGCCGTAGACCTTGAACCGAACCAGCACGCCATCGCGAATGGTGAACTCGTGAGCGTTTCGGAGCTCGACCGGTACGCCACTCCCCGTCCCCGTGGCATGAGCCTTCACCAAGACCAGTACGCGCTCATCGTCGACGTCGACAAAGCGCTCCGGCTCGAAACTCAGCTCCGCCCAAGGCCCCTCCACGCGGAATCTCCGCAGCTCCTCGATGCCGCGCATCACGGGCCGGTCCGGATACACCGCCGTGAAATCGAACTCGATATTCGGTGCCATCCGCTCGGCCCAGGTGGCGAACAACGCGCCGGGAGTCCGGTAGCTCTCGCGGACCGCCTCGACGTTCCCCTCCGACATCGCCTAGTCCGACAGTCCGGCGGCTTCGAGGGCCGTGCTGCGGTCGGTGAAGTCGCTGATGGCCGCGATCTTTCTCTCCTTGACGCTGACCACCGTCCAAATCGCCTGATCGATTTGGAGGCCACTTCCCTTTCCGCGTATAGCGTTGCGACTCTCGACCAGGACCTGATCCCCCGCGAGCTCCGAAACGTTCTTGATGATGATGCGCCAGTCGTCAGCAGCATCGAGCCAGTCGGAGACGGCATCCAGCCAGGCTTCCTTTCCTCGGATTGACTCCATATGGGGCGGCTTCCACTTGGCATCAGCGTGTACGTCCCTGAATGCCTCGTCGAGGGCGGGGTATTCTCTGAGCGGGACCGGATTTGTCCAGTACTCCCCGAGCATGCGATCGATGTGCCGGAAGTACCGCTCGACGATCTCCACGTTCTCCTCCGACATCGCCCACGCAGTATCCCGCGGGGAAGGGGAGGGTGTCTGCGCAGAACTGGCAGCTCAGGAGACCGCCGGGGGGTGCCGCACACAAAACGAATGCGCCTTGTGAGGATCTTCTGACTATGCCTAAGAGCCTCGAGCCTGCGACCGAGACGATCGAAGCAATCCGTGAGGGTCTGCCTCCCGGCATCGACTCGATGAGCGAGAGGAGGCCTTGCTCGACCTGGCCCGCCGGCAGGCCCGAGACGTCGCTGCAGCCGACGCGGATGTCGAGAAACGTGGCTCCGGGTCGTCGACATATGGGACGACCGGGCGACCTTCGACAAGTTCGCGGAGGAGAAGATCGGGCCGATCACGGCCGAGGTCGGGGTGCCGAACCCGCCCGAGATCACCGAGTACCCGGTCCACAACACGCTCTCGCAGTAACCCGCAGTGCGCCGCCGCTGGTCGAGCCGAATCGTCTGGGGGAGCTGAGCCTGGGCCTCGACCCGCGGCGGCGTCAACAGGGGCGCCGCGAATCGTTCTCATTTGGCTGTTAACGAACCTTGGGGCTTTGAGCTGCTGCCACTAAGGTCGTTCAGCACGTAGGAGAAGCGCCAACTGGAGGGAGTCTCCACAATGAAACGCAAGTACGTCATGGCTGGCTTGGCCCTGATCGCCACGCTGGCGATCGTCTCGCCCGTGCTCGCAGGCGAATCGCTGTCCTCGCTCGTAAGAAAGGAAGTTGCGAAGCAGCTTTCTACGGCTCAGAGCGCGAAGAAGGGCAAGCGAGGCCCACCTGGGCCCGCCGGACCACCTGGTGCAAACGGAACGAACGGAACAAACGGAGCAAACGGAACGGCTCGTGCATACGCTGAGGTCCTGCCCCGTGGCGGCGGTGGCTGCGGCGTCAACCCCGCCCCGCAGCCATGCACGTTCGATCGAGACAAGGGCATCTCGAGCGTCACGTATCTGGGCGTCGGCAGCTACTGCGTCGTGGCGCCGGGCATCGACTCCAGGCAGGTGACCGCCGTCGTGTCCGTGGACTTCTCCGAGACGGACAATCCGGAGGGCAACGCGAGCGCACAGAGCAACACGTCCTGCAATACGACCGGGTTCCAGGTCCAGACCGAGCGGATCGCGACCGGCACCGCAATTGCTGCAGCCGACGACAACGTGGCGTTCGACATCGTGATCCCTTAGAGACTCGGAGTCTGTTACGACGCGCGTACGGCCCGCTCAGGCGGGCCGTACGTTTTCAAGAAAGCGCTACTACCGGCTTGCTTCCTCGACGTAGGACGCTCTGAGGCATGGGCAGGGGCCGCCGCGTCTGACAAGAGACGGCTGCAGCCATAGCGCACTGGGCGTATCCAGCCATCACGGCACTCCGCGAAGATGATGTCCGAGGACGCGAAGTTCGCGCTCGGGTACTGAGCGCGGCCCCCGAGCACTCCTAGCCCGGGCGGATCGCGGCCGCCGCCGTGGCGAAGTGTTCGCCGAGCTCGGGGTCGTCGTCTAGCTCGAGCACCGCGCCCAGCGCCGCCGCCCAGCCGTGGCAGAAGAGACGCCAGCCGTCGTGGACTTCGAGCCCGGCCTCCGCTGCCTGGGCGCGGGCGCGGTCCAGGAAATGCAGTTCGCCGCGGTAGTTGAGTTCCCAGACGACGGCCCCCTCCGGGAACCTGGCCCGTTCGGTGATCGGTGAGCCGGGACGGTCCTTGCCGAGGCCGGTCGCGTTGACGATCAGCGAGCCGGGCGGCGCGGCGGCGATCAGCTCGTCCCAGGGGCCGTCGCCCGCCCGGACGACGATCGGCCGCGGCGCGAGTCGGGCCGCCTCGCCCAGTGCCGCCTCGCTGCGGTCGGCGCACACGACCCGTACTGGCTCTGGGCGGCTCGCGAACAGGTGGTAGATCAATGCCCTGGCCGTGCCCCCGGCTCCGATGCAGACCACATCACCCTCGCGCCGCGGCCAGATGCGATCGACGACGCGGCCGACCGAGATCGGGTCGCGCGCGTATCCGTGCAGTTCAGAGCCGGCCCGGCGCACCGCGTTCACCTCCTCGCAAGCGCGAGCGAGCGGGTCGAGCTCGGCGAACCGCCGGTGCCCGGCTTCGAACAGCCCGACCTTGTGCACGCTGACCACCGCCCCCGCGACGCGCCCCGGGGCGGTGCGCAGCTCCTCGAGCACCTCGACGTAGCGGGCGCGGGGCGAGCCGGGCTCGACGTCGACGCCGCGCACCTCGCACGGCGCCGGCAGCAGCTCCCACCAGAGCGAGATCGCGCGATGGATCAGCGACCCGGCGGTCTTGACGCCGACGAACCAGACCTCGGTCACGGCCTATCGGGGAGCCCCGACCGCGACCGCCTCGCCGCCCTGCTCGGCCGAGCGGTAGAGGGCCTCAATCGCCCGCGCCTGGCCGAGCGCGTCGTCCCGCCCCAGCAGCGGCTCCGCGGTGCCGCGAATCGCCGCGCTCATGTTCTCGAACTCAAGCCGGTAGGCGGGGGCGGGTGGGACCTCGACCCGCTCGGTCGCGCCGCCGCGGACGAGCTCGATTCCCGGGGCGCCGACCAAGAAGGGGGTGGGGATGCTCAGCGTCCCATCCGAGCCGACGGCCTCGAGGAGGCTGTTGTCTGGGACGTCGAAGCCGCAGTCGAAGTGGCCCAGCGCGCCCCCGTCGAAGACCAGTGTGGCGGCGAAGCGCACGTCGACGCCGCTCGGCCCGAGCACCTGGGTGCCGATCACAGTCTCGGGCTCGCCGGCGAGCAGCCGCCCGCCGCTCACGCAGTAGCAGCCGACGTCCATCAGCGCGCCGCCGTCGAGTTCGGAGCGCAGGCGGATGTTCTCCCCCTCGCCCAGCGTGAACCCAAAATTGGACCGCACGACCCGCAGCTCGCCGATCGCTCCCTCGGCGATCAGCTCGGCCGCTCGCCGGGTCTGCGGGTGGTGCCGGTACATGAACGCCTCCATCAGGATCCGCGACGCGTCATCCGCCGCGTCGAAAGCCCGCTTGACCTCCGCGGCGCGTCGGCCGAGCGGCTTCTCGCAGAGCACATGCTTGCCGGCCTCGAGCGCTTGGATCGCCCACTCGACGTGCATGAGGTTCGGCAGCGGCACGTAGACGGCCTCCAGATCGGGGTCGGTGAGCAGCGCCTCGTAGGAGCCGTAGGCGCGAGCGAACCCCCACTCCTCCGCGTAGCGCCGCGCCGCCTGCTCCGAGCGGCTCGCCACCGCCACCAGCTCGATCGCGTCCGAATCCTCCAGCTCCGGCAGGACGCGGTCGTTGATGCCTGCGAGGGAGACGATCCCCCAGCGCACGGGCTCGGTGGCTCCGGTCATGGTTCCTCCTTCATCTCCGCTTCGAAGGGCGTCAGGGCGGGGTAGAGCTCACGGAAGCGAGCGTATCCCTCGTCATAGGCCGATGCCCAACCCGGATCGGGCTCGGTGCGGTCGGCGACGCGGACGCAGGCGGCGACCGCCTCGGCCGCGTCGGCGAAGGCGCCGCTCGCCACTCCGCCGAGCAGGGCGGCCCCGAACGCGGCTCCCTCCTCGGCCGCCGCGGTGCGCTCGAGCGGCATCTCGAGCACCGAGGCGACGATCCGGCGCCACAGCTCGCTGCGTGCCCCGCCGCCCGATACGCGGCCGACCTGCGTTGGCGCCCCGATCGAGCGCAGCAACTCGAGCGAGTCGCGAAGCCCGTAAGCGACGCCCTCGAGCACCGCGCGCACCAGCGCCCCACGGTCGTGGCGAAGCGACAGGCCCGCGAAGGCGCCACGCGCCCTCGGGTCCGCGTGAGGCGTTCGCTCGCCGGCCAGGTAGGGGGCGAAGAGCAGCCCCTCCACCGCGGGCGGCCACTCCGCCGCCGCCGCGGTCAGCTCCTCGTAGCTCGTGCTGCCGAGCGTGTTTGAGAGCCAGCGCAGTGACCCGGCCGCCGAGAGCATCACGCCCATCGCGTGCCAGGTGCCGGGCACGGCGTGGCAGAAGACGTGCAGCCGAGCCTCGGGCTCGGGCTGGTAGGCGGGCAGGGCGCCGAACACGACACCGGAGGTGCCGAGCACAATGGAAAGCGGGCCCGGCCGGTCGACGCCGACCCCGAGCGCCCCCGCCGCCTGGTCGCCGGCGCTGGCGATCTCGGTCGACTCGAAGACGGGCGGAAGCCAGTCCGCGGGGAGCTCGAGCGCCTCCAGCACCTCGGTGCTCCAGCGCCGCTCGCCGACGTCGAACAGCAGCGTCCCCGAGGCGTCGGCAGCGTCGGTCGCGTGCTCGCCGGTGAGCCGCAGCCGAACGTAGTCCTTGGGCAGCAGCACGCGGCGCACGCGCGCGAAGGTCTCGGGCTCGTGGCGGCGCAGCCAGAGCAGCTTCGGGGCCGTGAACCCCGCCAGCGCCCGGTTGCCCGTCAGCTTGATCAGGCGCTCGAATCCGAGACGCTCCTCGATCTCGGCGCACTCCATTCCGGTGCGTTGGTCGTTCCACAGGATCGCCGGGCGCAACACGCGGTCGTGCTCGTCGAGTACGACGAGGCCGTGCATCTGGCCCGAGAGGCCGATCGCCGCCGGCTCGACACCCAGCTCGGCAAGCGCCGCCTGGCTTGCCCGCCACCAGTCTTCGGGGTCCTGCTCCGCCCAGCCTGGGCGCGGCGTGGACAGCGGATAACCGCGCTCGGCGCTCGCCACGACCTCGCCGCGGCGGGAGATCGCAATCGCCTTGACGCCGCTCGTGCCGACGTCGAGTCCGACCAGTGGTCGCATCGGCGACCGCCGCCGCCGCTCAGGCGCCAAGCGCCGCGTAGACCAGCTCGTAGGCCGCGACCGCGTCCTTGCGCTGCTGCGCCTCGCGCAGCGCCGTCTCGTCGATCCGCGCCGCGACCGAGTCGATGAACCGCCATTGCAGGACACTGCGACGCACGGCCTGCACCTGGTCCTCGGTGTACGGGTAGAGGTCGAAGCCGAGGCGCTCGCCGTTCTCGCCGTAGCCGGCCCGGCGCAGTTCGAGAGCCAGCTCGAGCGTCTCCATGAAGGCGGTGGTCCCGACCATGTTGTCGTCGTCGAAGGTGCCCCAACCGGAGTTGGCGTGCTGATGGCCGAGCAGTCCCTCCGCGGCGAGCAATGCCGCGTACTCGGCGAGGTTCTCGTCGTTCATCAGCAGGTGCTGCCAGTCCATGTTGAACTTGACGTTGTCGATCCCTCGGGTCCGCAGGGTGTGGACGATGTGCAGCGCCATCCCGACGTTGCGCATGAAGATCTTCATCGCCGGCTCGGAGTTCTTGTGCTCGAGGAAGAGCAGCCCGCCGTGCTCCTTGCAGCGCTGCGCGGCCTCGCCGATGCCGTCGATCAGTCGCGCCCAGCTCTCGCCGTAGGGCGTCTGGAACGGGTAGTTGTAGCCCTCGATCCCGGGCCAGAGCAGGAAGTTGGCGCCGAGCTGCCCGGCGAAGTCAGCCGCCTCGAGGGTGAGGCGCAGCGCCTCGCCGCGCACCGCATCGTCGGGCGAGGAGAGCCCGCCCTTGCCGAATCGGGGGTCGAGGTGCAGGCCGGTGGCGACGCAGTAGACGCCGTGGCCGTCGAGCGCCTCGCGCACCTCGTCGAGGTTGTCCGGCGAAAGCTCCTGCGGGTAGTGAAACTCATAGTCGTCGATCAGCTCCCCGAGTCCGGTGACGGCGCGATGCACCTTCTGCGCGGTGGTGTCGGCCGCGTGCTCGGGCTGGTAGCCGCCCGGCACGAAGCGGGTGACCATCGGCCCGAAGGCCCAGATTCCAAGGCTCGTCTTCATCGCTTCACACCTTTCTCTCTTTGAGTTCGTCTTCCCGTTCCGTCAAGCGCCGCCTCGATCGCCGCCGGCACCTCCGGATCGGCCAGCGACTCGAAGCTCCGGTTGGCCTCGAGGACGGTCTCGGGAACCGAGGGCACGCCGATCACGAACATTCCTGCCGCCCGCGCCGCCGCCACGCCGGGTGGCGAGTCCTCGATCGCAACCGAGCGCGCCGGGTCGACGCCGAGCAGCTCGCAGGCGCGCAGGTAAAGGTCGGGCGCCGGCTTGGCGGCGGCCACGTCCTCGACCCCGAGCTTGACGTCGAACCCGTCCTCGACGCCGACTCGCCGCAGCCCGGTGAGCAGGTGGCGGCGCGGCGCGTTGGAGGCCACGGCGACCGGCCAGCGCCCGCGCAGCGCGTTGAGCAGCTCCAGCGCGCCGGCCCGCGGCACGGCGCCCGCCGCGATCTCGTCCATCGCCAGCTCGTACATCTCGGCGCTCGCCTCGGCGCCCTGGCCGGGCGGGTCGAGGAGGCGATCGAGCACCTCCGCTGCGGTGACCGGCGCGGTGCCGACCAGCGCCTGCTTTGCCGCCAGGTCGAAAGCCTGCCCGCGGCGCTCGAAGACCGCGCGCTGCGCACGCGTCCAGCAGGGCTCGGTGTCAAGCAGCAGGCCGTCGTTGTCGAACACGATTCCCGCTGGCTCGGAACCTTCGCCCATCGTGGGGGATTGTCCCATCTGCGAGGATTCGG
The DNA here is from genome assembly GCA_963744105.1 of uncultured Solirubrobacterales bacterium. Taxonomy (GTDB): domain Bacteria; phylum Actinomycetota; class Thermoleophilia; order Solirubrobacterales; family 70-9; genus DASUPK01. The sequence goes on from CAVUSJ010000003.1 coordinate 11,675, forward strand.
CCGTGGAGCAGCGGGAGATGAAGCGTCTCGGCCGCTCGGCCGGCGTGGTTGGGCTCGGCACCTGGCAGCTGGGCGCCGACTGGGGCGAGGTCGACGCCGACCACGCGCGGGCGACCCTGGACGCCGCCGTCGAGGCGGGCGTCACCTTCTTCGACACCGCCGACGTCTACGGCGACGGGCGCAGCGAGCAATTCTGCGGCGAGCTGCTCACTCGCAACCCCGGCGCGGGGTTGACCGTGGCCACCAAGATGGGACGGCGCGTCGAGCAGGTGCCCTCCAACTACAACCGGGAGGCTTTCCTGGACTGGAACGATCGCTCGCGCCGCAACCTTGGCGTCGAGACGATCGACCTCGTCCAGCTCCACTGCCCGCCGAGCGAGGTCTACGCGAACGACGCGGTCTTCGAGGCGCTCGACGAGATGGTCGCGGATGGGCGGATGGGAGCCTATGGCGTCTCGGTGGAGACGTGCGACCAAGCGCTGGCGGCGATCGCGAGACCCGGAGTGGCGACCGTGCAGATCATCCTCAACTGCTTTCGGCTCAAGCCGCTCGAGCGAGTGCTGCCGACCGCCAGCGAGGCCGGGGTGGGGATCATCGCCCGCGTGCCGCTCGCGTCGGGGCTGCTCTCAGGGCGCTACGACGAGCACACCACCTTCGCCGCCGACGATCACCGCGCCTACAACCGCCACGGCGAGGCTTTCGACGTCGGCGAGACGTTCTCCGGTGTCCCGTTCGAGGTCGGTCTCGATGCGGTGCGCGAGCTCGCCGGCTTGGTGCCGCCCGGCGTCGCGATGTCGCAATTCGCGCTGCGCTGGGTGATCGATCAGGCGGGGGTGAGCGTCGTAATCCCCGGTGCGCGCAATCCCGAGCAGGCGCGCCAGAATGCCGCCAGCGCGGCGCTCGATCCACTAAGCGCCGAGCAGCTCGCCGGCGTCGCCGAGGTCTACGAGCGCCTGATCAGCCCGCACGTCCACTCTCGCTGGTGATGACGTCGAGCGCCGCCTCCAGCGCTCCCTGGCCCTCGAGGAAGTCAACCGTCGTGTAGCGCGCGCGCAGGCGGTTCGAGTAGCGAAAGCCCGCCCGCAGCATCGCCTCGTCGAGGCCGAGGAAGCCCGGCTCTGCGGGGATGGCTGCGGCCTCCAGCGCCGCGTCGACCGAACGGGATACCTCCAGCGGCGGGGCGAGTGCCGTGCACAGCTCCTTCCAGCGCTCGGAGGCAGGCCACCTTTCCGCCCCGGCCGCCAGGAATCGGCGCTTCCCCTCGATAGCCTCGCGGAGCGACGGCGAGGGCTCGCCGAGCCACTCGCGCGCGGCGCGGTCGAGCGGCTCGTAGGCGCGTGGGGGACCGAGCGCGCCGACCCCGCCGCCGAAGGCGTGGCGCTGCAGGCGGATCGCAAACCGGGTGGCGAAGCCGACCTGGAGCCCGTGCGGGAAGTGAGGGCGGAGCCCGCGGCCCGCGAGCAGATCCCAGAAGTGCGAGGCATGATGCTCGCAGCCGCTGGCGGGGCGCGAGCTGCCGGCCATAGCCATCGCGATTCCGGACTGCAGCAGTCCCTCCAGCAGCCCCTCCACGGCCTCCCGCTCGCCGGCCAACACGGCGCCGGCGTGCCGCGCCGCCTCGCGCAGCGGGCCCAGCACCCGCGCGTCCACCGCCTCGCAGTAGCGCTCTCCGTAGAGCAGGTGCGCGGCGAGCCAATCGGTTCGCGCGCTCCCCTTGCCGAGCAGATCGCCGAGCCCGGCTCGGGTCAGCTCGGCCGGCGCGGCGGCGATCGTCGCCGGGTCGGCGAAGATCGCCTCCGGCGCACGCGCGGGTAGCGTCACCTTGAGCCCCTCGAGCTCCAGCGCCGCGACGCTCGAGGCGTAGCCGTCCATCGAGGCCGCGGTTGGGACGCTGACGAAGTCGCGGTCGGCGAGCTCGGCGGCATAGCGCGTGAGGTCGGTGATCACCCCCGAGCCCACCGCGACCACGCCCGCATCGGGCCGGGCCCCGAGCGCCTCGCGGGCGGCGGCGAGCGCCTCGTGATCGGCGCGCAGGCCGCTCCGCTGGGCGTAGCGCAGCCGCGCGACGGGGATCCCCACCGCCTCCAGCTCGCGAGTGACGGCCTCGCCGGCGGCCTCTTCGGTGTTCGCGTCCATCACCGCGACCGCCTCGCGCCACCCACGCGCGCCGGCGAACTCGGCGAGCGCCGCGTAGGCGTGCTCGCCGACCACGATGGTCTCCGTGCGGATCCGGTGGGTCAGCCCGCAGGGGCAGCGCTCGGCGCCGCTCGGGAGATCTAGCTCGGGCGCGCCCGGGGCGGTGCTCCCACTCACTACGCCTGTCCGTAGTAGGCGCGCGGCCCGTGCTTGCGGGTGAAGTGCTTCTCGCGCACCGCCGCTGCCAGCGGCTCAACGGCCGGATCGAGCGCGACCGTCAGCGCCGCCAGGCGCGCCACCTCCTCGAGCGTGACCGCGACCTCTACGGCCACCGCCGGATCGCCGGCCCAGCAGAACGGGCCGTGTCCGCGCGCGAGTGCGGCCGGAACCTCGTCTATCCCACGCTCGCCCACCGCCTCGATGAGCGCGATCCCCGTGGCGCCCTCGTAGTCGCGCTCGACCTCCTCGGCTGAGAGCGGGCGCGTGACCGGCACCGGCCCCGGGCAGAGATCGGCGTGAGTGGTGCCGAGAATCGGGATCTCGCGCTCGGCTTGCGCCCACGCAGTCGCCCAGGTCGAGTGGGTGTGAACGATGCCGCCTATCGACTCGAAGGCCCGGTAGAGAGCGAGGTGGCTCGGTGTGTCCGTCGAGGGGCGCCGCTCGCCCTCGACCCGATTGCCGTCCAGATCGACGAGCACGATGTCGGCGGCGCTGATCGCTTCGTAGTCCATCCCGCTCGGTTTGATCGCCACCAGCCCGCGATTGCGGTCGATCCCGCTCACGTTGCCCCAGGTCAGGGTCACCAGGCCGTGCGCCGGCAGCGCCAGGTTCGCAGCCAGGACTCGGTCTCGCAGTGCCTCCAGCACCAGAACTAGATCTCGTGGTAGTCGAGGTCGAGGAGCTCGGCGAAGCGCCGCCAGCGCTCGGTCTGGTCGCCGAGGTTGACCACGAAGTGGTGCGTGCCGCCGAGGCCCAGCCAGTCGTCGAGGAAGGACCGCATGCCGCTCGCGGGGCGGAAGTGGAAGTAGGGCATCTCGACGTTCGGCAGCTCGGGCGTATCGAGCACCTCGCCCCTGCCCACCACCAGCCGGAAGGCCTCGCCCTCGAGCGGGATCAGGTTGGCCGTCGTCGCCGGGCCCGGCTCGGCCGAGAAGACGGTGGTCGGCGGGTTGCCGAGGCCGCCGATGCCGAGCTCGCGGTCGATTAGTCGCACCGGCCGGTCGCGGCGCGCCACCTTCCAGTTGCCCTCGCCCATGTGGCTGACCAGCACCGAGTCGAGCTCGTAGTCCATGGCGTACATCTCGCTGAAGTTGGCGTCCCCGATCAGAGTCTGGGCAGCGCGCATCAGCGACGCGGTCGCCATGTCGCCCTCGGCGGCGAAGGCATAGCCGTCCGCCATCAGGTCCGAGGCTGCGAGCAGCGGCAGCTGCTCGAAGCGCCCGTCGCGCCCCACGGACTCGAAGTGAAACGAGAAGCCGCGATGGCCGCTCTCCTCGAGCAGCCCCCGCAGCGCAACTTCCATTCGCACCGCATATGCATGCGCCTCGCGCGGCAGCTTCGGATCGACCTCGAACAGCTCCGCGTGGCGACCGATGACCTCCTCGATCTGGGCCTCGGAGACGTCCTGCATGCGCGCGTACAGGTCCCCAAGGCTCTCGTTGACGACCACCGGTCCGAGCACGCGCAGCAGCGCGGGCGGGTCGTAGAGGATGTCGCCCATGCCGTTCATCGGGTAGCCCAGCAGGGCGATCCGGGTGGCGCGCAGCGCGGTCACCGCCTGCGCCGCCCGCGCCCAGTCCTCGAAGGCCCGCGCGAACTCGGGCGATTGCCAGTCCCCCGTCAGGACCGAGAAGGGCACGCCGGTGCGCACGAGGGTGTTGGCCTGGTCCTGGGCGCCGTGGATGCCCTGGTTGTAGGTGAGATCGGCCATGTCCCAGGCCGCGGTCACCGAGCGCTCGGGCTGGATGTTGGCGAGCAGGACCGGCAGCCGGGTGTCGAGCAGGGCGCGCACGGTGCGCATCGCCGGGCCGTAGGTGAGCATCACGATCGCCACACCGTCCACCTCGCTGGCGCGCAGCTCGGCGAGCAGCGCCTCGACGTCCTCGCGGTTGCGGGCCGGGCGGGCGAACTCGACCTCCGCGACCTCGGCGAGCCGCTCGCCCACCTCCCGCGCGAAGCCGGCCTGGCGCTCGGTGATCCCGGGGACCATCTCGTCGTAGAGCTCCTGCATGATCCCGAGCAGTCCGATCCGGGGTTTGGCCTCAGTGCTCATAGGGACCTCCTCTCGATCCGCACCCGCTTCAAGTCGTGCAGCATGTTGGCATGGCCTTGCCCGAGCATGTCGTGCAGCTCGCGGAAGATCGCGTAGACGCGCTCATGGACGGCGCCCGCCGCGGGGTCGGGCGCGTAGCTGCGCGCGATCGGAGGGCGGGTGGCGGCGATCGCCGCCTCGATGTCGTCGAACGCGCCGCCCGCCACCGCGCCGAACAGCGCCGCGCCCCGGGCGGGGATCTGCGTCGAGGCGGGCACGTGCACCGGCCGGCCGCTGGTGTCGGCCAGCAGCTGCATGGTCAGTGGGCTCTTCTCGGCGATCCCGCCGCAGGCGACGATCTCGTCGAGCTTCATGCCATGCGCCTCGAAGTTGTCCATGATCCGCCGGTTGCCGAAGGCGATCGCCTCCAGCAGCGCCCGGTAGATCTCGCCCGGGCCGGTGTGCAGCGTGAGGCCGGCGATCACCCCGCTCAGATCGGCGTCGGCGAGGATCGTGCGGTTGCCGTTCCACCAGTCGAGCGCCACCAGCCCGGTCTCGCCCGGGCCCAGCAGCGCCGCCTCGCGCTCCAGTCCCTCGTAGGCGCCCTCGCCGGCCCCGATCGCCTCGACGAACCAGGCGAGCATGTCGCCGACCGCCGCCTGGCCGGCTTCGTAGCCGTATAGGCCGGGCAGGATCCCGTCCTTGACGACGCCGGTGATCCCGTCCATGAGAATCTCCTCGCGGTCGATCACCAGGTCGCAGATCGAGGTCCCCACCACCATCACGAACGTCCCGGGGCGATCGACGCCGGCCCCCGGCACCGAGACGAACGAGTCGACGTTGCCCACTGCGACCACGGTGGACTCGGCCAGCCCGGTGCGCGCCGCGACCGCGGCGCGCAACGTGCCGGCGGGGCTGCCGAGCTGGTGAAACTCGGTCCCGAGCTTCTCGGCGGGCTCTGAGAAGCCCGGGTAGGCGGCCTCGAAGAAGGCCGCGTCAGGGAGCCCGTCGCGCTCCGACCAGCATGCCTTGTAGCCGGCCGTGCACGTCGCCCGGCGCTCGTTGCCGGCCAGCCACCACACGATCCAGTCCGTCGCCTCGATGAAGCCGTAGGCCTCGTCGTAGACCTCGCGGTCCTCCAGCCACAGCTCGATCAGCTTCGGGAAGTACCACTCGGAGGAGAGCTTGCCGCCGTAGCGGGCCAGGAAGGCCTCGGCGCGCTCTCCGGCGACCTCGTTGAGGCGGTCGGCCACCGGCTGGGCGGCGTGGTGCTTCCAGAGCTTCGGCCAGGCGTGCGGGTGCGACCGCCAGCGCTCCTCGGTGCACAGCGGCGTGCCGTCGGCGTGTACCGGCAGCACCGTGCAGGAGGTGAAGTCGACCCCGAGGCCGACCACGTCGGCGCCCGCCACCCCGGACGAGCCGAGCACCGCCGGCACGGCGGTCTCGACCACCGCCACCCAGTCGTCGGGATCCTGCAGCGCCCAGTCGGGCGGCAGCTCCTCGCCGGTGCCGGGCAGCGCCTGGTCGATGACTCCACTGGGATAGCGGACCTCGCTCACCGCCACCTCCCGCCCGGTAGCAAGCTCGAGCAGGAGCGCCCGCCCGGACTCGGTCCCGAAGTCGACCCCAATCGCGTAGCCGGACGCCGTCAACGTCTCGGCTACGACTCGAGCGTGAACCTCATCGACCGGCCTCGGCGCCGCGTGCGATCGGCGCCGCGCCCTCCGCCTCGCGCGCCTCCTGCCGGGCGCGCCGGTACTCCTCGACGACGATCTGGGTGAGCTCCTCCACCGACGTCTCCGCCGTCGGCTTGTCGAGGGCGATGGCGCCCTCCTGGAGCAGGTTGACCCGGTCGCAGGTCGCGAGCACGTGGACGTAGTTGTGGAGGATCATGATGATGGAGACGTTCCGGTCCTGCTTGAGCCGCTCGATCAGCTCGAGGATCAATCCACCCTCCTTCGCGCCCATCGCCGCCAGCGGCTCGTCGAGGAGGAGGATGTCGGACTCGCCGCCGTAGATCGTCCGTGCGACCGCCACCGCCTGCCGCTGGCCACCTGACATTCGCGCGACCGGGACGTTCAGGGCCGGGATGTCGATCCCGATGTCCTCGAACGCCTTGCGGGCCGCTCGCCTCATCTGGCCGTTGTTCACGAACGGGAACGGCAGCCGCAGCCGTTCGCGGCGCAGGAACATGTTCTGGGTGACGTTCAGCTCGTCGACCAGCGCCAGATCCTGGTAGACGGTGTCGATGCCGTGGGCGCGCGCGTCGTCCACGCTCTTCGGCTCGTAGGGCTCGCCGTGCAGGAACATCCTCCCGCGGTCCTGCTTGTGGAAGCCGCAGATGATCTTGATCAGCGTCGTCTTGCCGGAGCCGTTGTCGCCGAGCAGGCCGAGCACCTCGCCCTTGTTCAGGTGGAGGCTGAGGTCGCGCAGCGCCGTGATCGGGCCGAAGCTCTTCGCGATGTGCTCGACGCGCAGGACCTCGTCGCCGACGCGAGCCGTTCCGGCCGCGGGCTGCGCCCCATGACCCTTGTCGGCCGCCTCGTCGTCAGGCACGCATCGCTCCCGTCCGGACCCTCTGCACGAACACGTTCATCGTCATCGCGATGAGGATCGCGATCCCCGTGTAGAGGAAGAGGTAGTTGGCGTTCACGCCCTTGATGATGAGGCCGTCATTGAGGACGCCGAGGAACACCGCCCCGATCAGCGCGCCGACCACGGTTCCCGACCCGCCCTTGAGCAGCGTGCCGCCGATCACCGCCGCCGAGATGCCCTCGAACAGGACCTCGTTGGCGCCCGACGGATCGGGGGTGGCCGTGGTCGTCCGCACGGCCTCGAAGATCCCCACCAGGCCGGCGAGGGTCGCGCAGAGCATGAAGTTGCGGATCAGGTTCCAGGGGACGTTGATCCCGGCCTCGGCCGCCCCGAGCCGGTTGCTGCCCACCGACACCGTGTAGATCCCCCACCGCGTGAACGTCAGGATCACCTGAAGGACGGCGACGATCGCCACCGCCCAGATCAGCTCCGAGTAGGTGCCGGCGCCGAAGATCTGGGCGAAGGTGTCAACGCTCGTGACGGACGTACCGGGCATCGAGACCTGCTGAGCGTGTGAGATCACGAGCGTCAGGCCCGAGATGGTGAACAGCATCCCCAGCGTTACCACGAACGACGTGATGCCCACCACGGCGACGAAGAAGCCGTTGATCGCGCCGACCGTCATGCAAACGATCAGGGTGAGAATCAGCGCCGGCACCAGTGCGAGGCCCGCGTCCGTGACGAGCTTCTCGAAGACGAACGGCGCGAACAGGTAGACGGCGCCGATCGAGAGGTCGATCTCGCCGTTGATCATCACGAACACCTCGCCGGCGCCGAGGATCGCGAACGGAGCGAAGTACGGGAGCAGGTTCTTGAAGTTGTCGACGGTGGCGAAGTGATCCGTCGTCGCGACGAAGTAGATGATCGTGACGAGCGTCACGACGATCACGCTGCCCTCGCGAAGGGTCAGCAAGCTCCTGAGCGCCCGCCGGCCGAGCCCCGCCTTGGCGCCGGGGGCCGGGGAATCTGGTCCCCGGCCCTCGGCTCCGGCGGGTACGGCCCTCTCGTCCGTCGCCGCCATGGGTTTGGTCTAGACCTTGGTGACGCCGGGCGTCGACGACGAGCCCTCGAACCGGGTCTTCGTGGTGACGTACGGCCCGATTGTGCTCTGGTCGACGAACTTCAGGCCGGTGTTGACGTCGGCGGGGCCAGTCAGCGTCTGTGACACCTTGTAGAAGAACAGCTCCAGGACCGGCAGGAAGCCCTGCAGGTAAGCCTGCTGGTCGATCGTGACATCCAGGAAGCCGCCCGAGACGAGCGTTGGCGTCGGCTCAGTCAGGTCATAGCCACCGCCCTTGACCTTGCCCTTGAGATTCTGCTTCTGGATCGTCTGGCCGACGGCGATCGTGCTCCCCGAGTCGACCGCGAACATCCCCTTGACGTTCGGGTGCCCCTGGGCGTAGGACTGGACCACCGACAATTCGTGCGCGGTGGCTGCGCCTGTCGCCACGGTGTCGACGTTGAGCTGTGTCCCGATCGAGTCCTTGGCGCCGTCGATCCGCGGCTGGATGTTGAGCGAGCCCGGCGTCGCGATGAAGAGCGCGATGTCGCTGCCGGACGGAACGAGGTCGAGAATGCGCTTTCCCAGTTCCTGCCCGGACAGGAACAGGTCCTGCCCGATGTAGGCCAGGCGCGCGTTGCCGGTGGCGTCCGCGTTGTAGGCGACTACCGGGATGTCCTTGCTCAGCGCGTTCTGGACCGGAGCGTTGAACGCGGTCGGGTCGATGAGCGACACCGCGATCCCATCGACGTCGGCGGTGATCGCGCTGTTTACGGCGTTCACCATCTCGCTGATGTTGCTCGACGCCGAGCCGGTCCACTGATACGAGCAGCCGAGCAGCTTGCAGGCGTCATCGGCCCCGTACTTGGTCGGCACGAAGAACGGATTCGTGGTGACGTGGTTGACGAAGGTGAACTTGTACGAAGGGTGCGAGCCGAACACGTCGTTCGAGGCCGCGGAGGACGAAGACGACCCTCCGCCGCACGCGTCGATGAGGAAGGCTGCGATCCCTGCAGCACCACCCGTCAGCGCCGTACGGCGCGTGAGCGCCCACCTACGGGACTGCGGAGTCTCCTCCTCCTTGGAGTCGGCCCATTCGAGCCGCTCTACCGCTTCGTGGACAGAGTCGAGATCAGACATATCTCCTCCTATCGGCGCTGCTGCGGTGATTGGTGGCGCTCCGTGCCTCTCGCGCGATCTTATCCGCTTCGGGTGGGCCGATGTGGCCCGCGGGAAAAAAGTCAGTGCTCCGCGAGCAGGCGGGCTCCAGGGCCGGGGCTGAGCATCCGGGCGCCGGCGGGCGTTTGGACGCCGGGCGCCAGCAGGCCGAGGACGGAGCCGCCGAAGCCACCGCCGACCACGCGCGCGCCAGCCGCCCCCGCGCGGCGCAGCCTGTCCGCGGCGATCTCGACCGCCGGCGTCGAGACCTCGTAGAGGTCGCGCAGGCTGGCGTGCGAGGCGTCCAGCAGCCGGCCGGCCTCCGCCAGGTCGCGGGTCCGAAGCGCCGTCACCATCCGCTCGACTCGCTCGTTCTCGCCGATGACGTGCTCGGCCCGCTCGGCAAGCGGCGAGGGCAGGGTGGCCGCCTGCCCCCGCTCGGCATCGCGCAGACTCGCGATTCCGAGCGCCTCGCAGGCGCGCGCACACTCGGAGCGGCGCTGGTTGTAGCCCGAGCCGGCAAGGGCGTGACGCTCGCCGGAGTCGAGCGCCACCCACCGCCAGCCGTCGAGTTCGAGCGCCACCGGCTCGATCTCCAGGGAGCGAAAGTCGATTCGCAGTGCCGCGTCGCGCCGGCCGAAGATGCTCGCCAGCTGGTCGAGCAGGCCGGTGTGCGCCCCGACCCACTCGTTCTCGGCCCGCGAGCAGAGTCCCGCCAGCGTGCGCCCGTCGGGCGGGGCGGCCCCCGCCACCTCGAGCAGCGCGAGCGCCACCGCCACCTCGAGCGCCGCCGACGACGACAGCCCGGCACCCAGGGGCACGGTGCCTGCAATCTCCAGGCGGGCACCGGCGAGCGGCAGCCCGGCCGCGGCTAGCTCGGCGGCGATGCCGCGCACGAAGGCCCGCCAGCCCGAGGCATCGCGCGGCGGCGAGGCCAGCTCGAATGAGTCGTCTTCGCCGAAGTCGAGCGCCCGTGCCTCGATCCGCGACCCGCCGGTCGCCGTGGCTCGCACGGTGATGCCCTCGGCGATCGCGAACGGCAGCGCCAGGCCACCGTTGTAGTCGGTGTGCTCGCCGATCAGGTTGATCCGACCGGGCGCGAAGGCCGCGACCGTCTCACGAGCCATGCTCGGCGGCGGTGCCGATCGCGCGCCGCAGCGCCCGCGCCGTGTCCTCGGGCATCATGTCGACCAGGAACGTGCCCGCTCCCTGCTCGCAGCCGGCGGCGTACTTGAGCTTGTCGGCCGTGCGCAGCGGTGGGTAGAACTCGACGTGCAAATGGCCGTCGTGGCGGCCGTCGGTGGGCGCCTGGTGGACGACCATCACGTAGGGGAAGGGCCGGGCGAACAGCCGATCGTAGCCGCGCGTCACCGCCTGCAGGGCGCCGGCCAGCTCGCTGAGCTCACCCGGCGTGCAGTGCGCCAGGCTCGGCCGGTGCTCGCGCAGCACCACGTGCACCTCATACGGCCACCGCGCCGCGTAGGGCACGTAGGAGACGATGCTGTCGCCGGCGTGCACGACCCGCTCGCCTCCGTCGAGCTCGCGCCCGAGCAGGGCGCATGACGCGCAGCCGCCGAGGCGCCGGTCGGCCTCCAGCTCGAGCGCTGGGACCGGAGGCAGGAATGGAAAAGCGTAGATTTGGCCGTGGGGATGGTGAAGCGTGGTGCCGACCTCGACGCCACGGTTCTCGAACGGCATCACGTAGTCGACCTCGGGGCGCGCCCCCAGCTCCTCGTACCGATGGCGCCACACCCACATCAGCGCCTCGGCGCGATCCGGCGGCAGGGCGCCGAACGAGCCGTGGTGCTGATCCGTGTAGACGATGACCTCCGCGGCACCGTCGCCGCCTGAGAAAGCCGGGAACCGGTTGTCGAAGACCGCTATCTCGAAGCTCTCGACAGGGATCTCGGTCGCCGGCCGGCCCGGCCGCGCTGGGCACAGCGGGCAGTGGTCGGCGGCCGGCAGGAAGGTGCGCTCCTGCCGGTGAATCGCGTAGACGACCTCCTCACCGCGGAGCTCGTTGAAGCGGCGCTCGCTCACCCTGATCGCGATCCTCGCCCCGCGCCTCGTAGAGGATCAGGGCCCGCCCGTCCTCCTTGCGCATGCGCCGAACGTAGAGCGGTCCGAAGCGCTCCTCGTCGCCGGGCCGCTGCTTGGCCGATGATGGGCCGGGGGATGGCACGTCTGAGGTATAGCGAAGCCGAAGGCCGCCCGGCCCCCCACAACGGCTGCTCTCGGATGAAGGGGGGTGATCGGGTGGGCCTGATCGCCGAATCCGGCTCAGGACACCTGGTCGCGGTTCTGGGTCGACGCGTTCCCGGCGCCCGGGTCGGCGATCCCGCTTGCCCGCTCGTCGGCGATTGGCACCTGCGGCTTCGCCTCGGGCGCCTGCTTCTCTTCGGCGTCATGCTCGCCGGCGAGCGCCGACCTGAAGTCACGCATCCCCTTGCCGAGCGACTTACCCATCTCCGGTAGGCGCTTCGGCCCGAAAATCATCAGCGCGATGATCAGGACCACGACCAGCTCCATGGGCCCTACGTTGGCCACAGCGGGAAGACTAGCGCTCTCGGCGAGCACCTAACCGCGCCCGCTCGCACAGGGAGTGCTTCGCAAGGGGAGTGCGGTCCTGGCTCGCCGTCAGCGCGCGCAGATCTCAGTCACGTGATCCAGGTCGAGCGCCTAAGGCAACTGGGCCTCCGCCTCCACGGACGGAGGCGTCAGCGCCGCCGGGAACGGCTCCGAGAAGACGATCGGGCCCGCGGCGATGGTGAGTGCGTTCGCCGCGACGCTCGTGACCGCGATGACCGATACGGCGGGACCGATCTGCAGGCTGCGAGCGGAGATCAGCAGGCCAGAAGGAGCCCGAGTTGAACACCGAGCGGCACATCCCCACCCTAGAGTTGTTGTTATTGCAGCACTAGAGTTGTTGTTATTGCAGCAATGAGGCGGGGAGCACTCACGGGGTGCCTTGCTCGCCGGCCTAGCGGTCGGCGCCGCCACGATCGCGCAGGCCGAGCCGAGCTCCCCATCGGGGTCGCTCGGGCGCGCGGTGGTGATGGTCTCCACGCCGGATTTGCCGACGGGCGACAGTGCCGAGACCCGTGCCAGGTGGCACCAGGTCCGCTCGCAGTCGAGCGACATTCTCGGCCGCGTGGCGAACCGCGATGACCTGGACGTCCAGACCGCGGTCCCGGAGATCGGAATGCTCAGCGTCGACCTGGGACCGGGCGGTCTTCCCGCGCTGAAGCGGACGCTCGCGGGTGACCCACGGGTCGAGTCCGTGCGCCCGCCCCGTTGAGCTTCGCTACTCGCCGAACGACTTTGCGTTCACGCACCCTGACCCACACGCGCCGGGCGGCGATCTCACCCAATGGAACCTGATCCGCGAGGGAGGCCCGCGCGCCTGGGATCTCTCCCGTGGCACCGGCGCCGAGGTGGCGATGGTGGACTCTGGGGTGGACGGAAGCCATCCCGACCTGAGCGGCCGGATCGCCGGGGCCTCGGCGTTCGGCACGAGCGATCCAACCAGCGATCCGGTCGGCCACGGCACCCACACCGCCGGGCTGGCCTGCGGCGACGCGGATAACGGCTTCGGGATCGCGTCGATGGGCTTCGACTGCTCGCTCTATATCGCCAAGATCGCGTTCAACGGCCCCTGCTCGAACGTCGCGGCCGCGATCACCGCGGCCGCCAACCGCAACAGCGATGTGATCAGCATGAGCCTCGGGGGCTGCGACAGCTCGCTGGTGTCCGCGCTCAGCTACGCGCAGTCCCGCGGCTCGATCCTGGTGGCGGCGGGGGACAACAGCCCGAACCCGAGCGGCTCCTGCGGGCTGCTCGGCGGGAACGACTGCATCTATCCCGAGGAGTGGCTGCAGCCCCTCGGCACGGGCCCCAATGCCGGTTTCGACCGCGGGCTGGTGGTCACCTCGGCGAGGTACGACGGCACCCGGTCGCTGTTCTCGTCCACGGGCGGGGCCGAGATGACGTCGCGGGTGTCGGTGGCCGCCTTCGGCTCCGCCTCCAACGCGATCGGGGGCCAGCAGGGCATCCTCTCGACCTGGCCCGCGAACAGCGTCGACGACGACTCGGTCGGCGGCCGCACCACCGTCAACGGCGACAACCGCTTCTCGTATCTGGTCGGCACGAGCATGGCCACCCCCCAGGTGGCCGGCGTGGCCGCGCTGATCCGCGCCGTCAAGCCGAACATCCCGAACACGAAGGTCGTTCACCTGATCAAGGCGACGGCGAGCCATTGCGGCACCTACGGGGACGGCATCGGCTGGGGCCTGATCCGCGCGGACCAGGCGATGGCGGCCGCGCTCAACCGGGACGTCGCCGCGCCCCGCTCCCGGGTGAAGAGGGCGAAGCGCGACCGCGGAATCGTGGTCCTGAAGCTGAAGCGATTCGACAGCTCGGGGAGCACCAGCTGCGTGAAGCTGCCGACCGCCGGCGTCAAGAAGGTTCTGGTCTTCGCCTCGGCCGACGGTGGGCCGTACCACCGGATCGGGAAGACCAGCAAGGGGAAGCTGCGGTTCCACGCCAAGCGTGGCCGCCGCTACCGCTTCTACTCGGTCGCGGTCGACAACGCCGGGAACCGCGAGCCGGCTCCGGCCAAGGCGGACGTCAAGCTGAAGTAGTCAGCCGGGGAGGTCGGCGCCGGCGGCCAGGTCGGCCTGGGAGCGGGCCTCGGCGGCCTCGGCGGCGTTGCGGAGGTCTGCGAGCGACTCGGAGAGGCCGGTGGCGAGCATCTCGAGGTCCTCCATCGCGTCGTAGTCGCCGAGGAGGCCGAAGTCGATGCCGCCGTTGTAGGACATGATCGCGATGGCGAGGGCATGGTTCTCGGGGAGGAAGGCGACCGGGAAGATGTCCTGCAGCTCCCGCCCGAGCACGTACAGGGGGATCTGGGGCCCGGGCACGTTGGTGACGATCAGGTTGAAGAGCCTGGTCGAGAAGTTGATGCGCGAGGCCTGGGCAAGCAGCGTCGGCGGCGCGAAGTCGTTGAAGCGGGAGATCACCTCCGCGCCCAGCGCCTGCTTGGACTCCTTCAGGTTGCCCATCGACCTCTTGACGGCCTCCAGCCGCTTCACCGGGTCCTCGATGTAGACGGGGAGGGGGCCTCGCATGGCGGCGATCCGGTTGCCGAGCTGGCCGTGCTCGTCCTCGGCGCGGATCGAGACCGGGACGAGGGCCCGCAGCTCGAGGCCCTCGGTCTTGAGCCCGCGGCTACGGAGCCAGCTCCGCAGGGCCCCGCTCACCACGGCGAGCACGACGTCGTTCACCGTTCCGCCGAAGGTGTCCTTGATCCGCTTGAAGTCGCCGAGCTCGGCGCGGGACCAGGCGAAGCGGCGGTGCGACCCGATCTCCGTGTTGAGCGGGACGGCCGGCGCGGGATTGGTGAAGTTCCAGGCCACCTCGCCCAGGGCCTCGCCGGCCTCGACCACCTTGCGGGTCGTCCGCATGGGATTGCTGGCGGCGCGAACCGCCCGGCGCGCGAGCTTGAAGGGGGTCTCGCTGAACTCGACGGCGCCTCGGGCGGCGAGCTCGGCTGAGGAGGGAGACGGGCGGGCCACCCAGTCCCGGTCGGGCTCGATCGGCTCCGGCACCGGCTTGACGTCGAAGAGGACGGTCGCGATGTCGACGCCCGAGACCCCGTCGACCAGCGCGTGGTGGGTCTTGGTCACGAGCGCGAAGCGGTTCTTCTCGAGGCCCTGAATCAGCCAGAGCTCCCAGAGCGGCTTGGAGCGATCCAGTCCCTGCGAGAAGAGCCGGCCGGCGATGTTCCGGAGCTGCTCCTCCGATCCCGGCGCCGGAAGTGCGGAGTGCCGCACGTGGTAGGCCAGGTGAAAGTGCGGGTCGTCCACCCAGAAGGGCCTGCCCGTCTCGATCGGCGGGAACGCGAGCTTCTGGCGGAAGCGGGGCACGAGATGAAGCCGGCTGTGAACGTGATTGAGGAAGTCCTCGTAGGCGGGCGGCGGTCCCTCGAAGATCAGGATCGCGCCCACGTGCATGTGCGCGCTCGAGGTCTCGTTCGTCAAGAACGAGGCGTCGATCGAGCTCAGTCTGTCCATGTGCCCCTGTGCCATCCGAGGGCGGAGGGTACCGGGCTGGGGGCGGTCCCCGCTACCCTTTCCACGGGCGTCATGTCCTCCTCCGGAAACACCCTCCCGGGGCCCTCCAGGGTCCTGCTCGCGGCGCCGCGCGGCTACTGCGCGGGCGTCGATCGCGCCGTGCAGACGGTCGAGCACGCGCTCGATCTCTACGGCGAGCCGATCTACGTCCGCAAGGAGATCGTGCACAACAAGCATGTCGTGCACGAGCTCGAGAAGCGCGGGGCGATCTTCGTCGATCAGGAGACCGAGGTGCCCGAGGGGCAGATGGTTGTCTTCTCCGCCCACGGCGTCGCGCCGAGCGTCCACGAGAACGCCGAGAAGCGGAGGCTCCGCACGATCGACGCGACCTGCCCGCTGGTCACCAAGGTTCACGTCGAGGCGCGCAAATTCGCCGCGGACGGCTACACGATCGTCCTGATCGGCCACGAGGGGCACGAGGAGGTCGAGGGGACCACCGGCGAGGCCCCGGACCGCACCGTGCTCGTGCAGACCGAGGCGGACGTGGGCGACCTCGAGGTGGACGATCCCGATCGGATCGCCTACATCACCCAGACCACGCTCTCGGTCGACGAGACGTCCTCGATCATCGCCGCCCTCAAGAAGAAGTTCCCGAACGCTGTCGGGCCGAAGACGGACGACATCTGTTACGCGACGACCAACCGCCAGGCCGCGGTGAAGGCACTGGCGAAGGAGTGCGACCTCGTCCTGGTGATCGGGTCGACCAACTCCTCCAACTCGAACCGGCTGGTCGAGGTGGCCCGCGAGCACGGCGCCGACTCCTACCTGATCGACAACCACCTCCAGGTCGATGACGCCTGGCTCGAGGGCGTCGAGACCGTCGGCATCACCTCGGGCGCCAGCGCTCCCGAGGAGCTGGTCGAGCAGCTGGTCACCTTCTTCCGCGAGCGCGGCGCCGATGACGTCTCGGAGCTGAAGACGGTCCACGAGGACGTCCGCTTCATGCTCCCCGGCGAGATCCGCAAGGAGCTCGCCGCCTCTCAGGGCACCCCCGCCGCGAACTGAAGCGAGTAGACGAGCAGGCCCGGGTCGGGCCGCAGCTCGACGGTGTGGCGCTCGGTGCTCTCGTGCGCTGTCAGCTCCTGGAGGCCGGGGTGGGTCACCTCGATCGGGTCCGTGGCCTCGCCGTCGACGCTGATTTCGATCCTGCCCTCGCCGTCGGTCGCCGCGTAGGCGCCGCCCGCGTCGTATTCGATCTCCAGCGACGGGTCTCCGTCCGTGCTCGACCACGGCTCCTCGGTCGAGCCTCCCGGGAAGACCTCCGGCGTCGGGGCGATCACCTTCACGTCCTGGACGTCCGAGGGTCTGATGGGCTCGAGCAATGGGGGCCAGTCACCCTTGCCGTTCCTCTCCGGCAGCGCCTCGCGGATCGCCTCCTCGGTGCCGGCGTAGTCGCCCTCGCCGAGGTGGTACCAGCGCAGCGCGCCGCCCTGCCCCCAGAGGAAGAGCGCCGGCCATCCGTGGGGCTCATAGAGCTTCCACAGCGCGAACTCCCGGTCGATCGCCACCGGCCAGCCGATTCCGAGCCGTTCCGCAGCCGCCGCGACGGCGTCGGCGTCCTGGGTGAACGGGAAGCGCGGTGAGTGCACGCCGATCATCGCCAGGCCCTCGTCGCGGTAGCGCTCGTGCCAGGCCCGGAGATAGGGAACGGTCCGTACCGAGTTGAGCTGCGCGAAGTCGAAGAAGTGGACGAGGACCGGGCGCGCCGCGGTCAGGCGGTCGATCGACTCCACGCGCTCGCCGACCCAGTCGAGGCCGGCGGGAAGCGGAGGGACGGCGATGTCGGGTCGCGGGGGACGCAGGCGCCGGAGGGTATGCTGCGGCGGTCCCCGATGACTGAAGAGGAGTGGTTTGCGTGAGCAACGCCGTTTGGGATCGGATCGAGGAGAGTCGGGCCCGTCACAACGTGCTCGAGCACCCGTTCTATGTGCGCTGGTCGGCCGGTGAGCTGAGCGGCGACGAGCTGGCTCGATACGCCGGGCAGTATCGCCACGCGACGGAGGCCCTGGCCCGCCTCTGCGGCCAGGCCGCAGAGACCGCTCCCCAGGAGCATCGCGCCGAAATCGAGGCTCACGCCACCGAGGAGGAGGGCCACGTCGGGCTCTGGGACGACTTCGTCGAGGCCGCCGGCGGCGAGATCGGCGCCGAGCCGACCCCCGAGACCGCCGAGTGCGTGAGCACCTGGGCCGCACCGGACGGATACCTCACGCAGCTCGCCCGGATGTACGCGGTCGAGAGCGGCCAACCGGAGATCGCTCGGGTGAAGCGCGAGGGCCTCGCTCGGTTCTACGGCATCGACGGCGGCGCCGGGAGCGAGTACTTCCGGGTTCACGAGGAGGCCGATCACGCTCATGCCGAGGAGTCCCGCCGGCTGATCGAGGAGGCGATGACGCCGGAGGACGAGGACGCTCTCGTCGCCGCGGCCGAGTCCGCCTTCCAAGCCAACTGGCGGCTGCTCGACGGCGTCAGCTGATCGTCCGGCGTTGATGCGCGGCCGCAGGACCCGCGACCGCGTGATCGGGATCTCTCTCGGGATCCTGCTCGGGCTCGCGGTGATCATCCTGTTCCTCTTCCTCGGGTCGCGGAACACGATCGACGAGCCATCGCTCTCGGGCGGGGCGACCACGCAGACCCAGACGCAGCCCGCGGCGCCGCCCGCCAAGGTCTCGAAGCCGAAACCCGGCCAGTAGGCTCCCTGACCCATGGGATCGGCAATGCGCACCGCCCATAGGGTCCGGCTGGCGAGCATCCTGGCGGTCGGCGCCTTTGCCGTGCACCAGCTGCGCTACCTGACCGCCTACGGCGGGTCCTCCGCCGCGGAGGGGCATCGCTACATGTCGGACCTCCTCGCACCGCTCGCCGTCCTGGTGCTCGCGGCCGTGCTGGCGACCCTGATCCGCGGGACGGAGGGCGCCGCGCCTGAGCGAACGCCGCTGGCTCGCCGCATCGCGGTCTTCGCCGGCGCGCTGCTCGCCATCTTCGCCGGGCAGGAGCTGCTCGAGGGCCTGATGGCGACGGGGCATCCGGCCGGGCCGGCCGCCGTGCTCGGGCGTGGAGGGTGGATCGCGCTGCCGCTGGCGCTGGCGATCGGCACTCTCGCGGCGCTGCTCGCTCGGGCGCTCGAGGGAGTCGAGCGCGCGATCGCCGTCGTCCACCGCGAGCGGCTGCCGCGCCGCCGCGCCCCGGCCATCAGGGGCAGGGCGCTTGCGGCCCGCACGATCAGCCTGCTGTCCGCGCCGCTGGCGTTCGGCCTGGCCAGACGGCCGCCTCCTCCGGCACCTGCCCAGTAGGTGCCGATCAGCGCGCGTTTCGTCCTCGTTTAGGCAGCGAGGACAGGGTGCGCCCACTCAAGGAGGTAGTTCCGAATGCAATCGAGGGCTGCACGGCTCGGCCTGATCGCGGCGGTCGTCGTCGCGGCGATCGTCCTGTTCGTCGTGCTGAAGAGCAACAACAGCGACACCAGCAGCGATACCGCCAAGGGCGTCCAGGTGTTGACGGTGGACGCCAGCGGCAACCCGGTGGGGGGCGTGAAGACGCTGACCTACAACAAGGGCGACCGGGTCGAGCTCCGCGTGAACCTGGCCAAGCCCGAGGACGCGGTCCACGTCCACGGCTACGAGATCGAGAAGCCGGCCGGGCACAGCCCGGTCACCTTCTCGTTCCCGGCAAACCTCGATGGCGTGTTCGAGATCGAGGTCCACAAGCTGCACGAGTCCGGAGACGCGCAGATCGGCGAACTCCACGTCAACCCATGAGGGCGGGGCAGAGGCTGAAGCTCGCCACGGGGCTCGCTCTGACGAGTCCCTTGGCGGCGCTGCTCTTCCCGGACGTCGCCTCGGCGCACGCGCTGGTCGGCCGCAAGGACCTGCCGGTCCCCGCGTGGCTCTTCGCCTGGGGGGCGTCGCTGGTTCTGATCATCTCGTTCGCGCTGCTCTCTGTGGCCTGGACGACGGCGCGCCTGCAGGAGGAGGACTGGCGCGCGCTGCCGCGCTGGTTCTCCCGGACGCTCCTGAACGTCGGCACGCAGGTGATCTGCAGCCTGATCGGAGTCGGGCTCTTCGTGCTGGTGCTCTACGCGGGCTTCAGGGGCATCGAGGACCCGACCCAGAACTTCTCGATCATCTTCGTCTTCTACACGTTCTGGCTGGGACTCGTCCTGCTCAGCGTCCTGTTCGGAGACGTGTTCCGGGCGTTCAACCCCTGGCGCGCGATCGGCCGCGCCATCTCCGGCGGGTTCCGGCTGGTGGCGGGGCAATCGGCCCCGGCGCCGTTCTCGTACCCGGAACGGCTCGGCCGCTGGCCGGCCGTGCTCGGCGTCCTGCTCTTGGTCTGGCTCGAGCTGATCGCGGGCGGCGGGGCGTCACCGAGCCCGCACGACGTCGCCGTCGGCACCGTGATCTACACGGCGATCACCTTCGTCTGCATGGCGCTGTTCGGCGTGGAGGAGTGGATCGAGCGGGGTGAGACGTTCAACGCCTACTTCGGCATGTTCGCCCGGTTGGGCCCGTTCGAGACCCGCGACGGCCAGGTCGGGCTGCGCAAGTTCCTGACCGGCGCGCCCCAGTGGGCGGCGATCCCCGGAGCCGCCGCGCTCGTGCTCACGTCGATCGCGGTGACGAGCTTCGACGGCGCACAGGAGGGCGTGCTCTCGGGCGCAATCCAGTGGACCTTCGAGCGCAGCAGCGACATCGGCTTCAGCCTCCCGAACTCGTTCCGCATCGCAAACACGATCTGGCTGCTGATCACCCTGGCGGCGGTCTCCGGCCTCTATTGGCTCGGCGTTGCGGGTATGCACACGGTGCGGAGCTCGCCGCCCATCAAGCAACTCGGGCGCTCCTTCGCGCACACCCTGATCCCGATCGCGCTGGCGTACCTGGTGGCGCACTATTTCAGCGCCTTCCTCTACCAGGAGCAGGCCCAGTTCACCTACATCCTCTCCGACCCCCTCGGCCACGGCTCGGACCTGTTCGGGACCGCCGGTGGCGGGATCAACTACGGGATCGTCGGGTCGAACACCGTCTGGTACGTGCAGGTCGCGGCCCTGGTCATCGGCCACGTCGTCGCCCTGACCCTGGCGCACGACCGCGCCCTCAAGGTCTACGACGACGTCCGCCACGCATCCCGCTCGCAGTACTTCATGCTCGCGGTGATGGTGGGCTTCACCTGCTTCGGTCTGTTCCTCTTGTCTCAGGCCAACGCCTAGCGAGGGCGAAGCCGATGACTATGCCGACGATGAGGATCGCGAGCTCCCAGGGCAGCTCGGCTGGCGTGAAGTGGGCGAGTGGCATGGCGCGGAGCCTACCGGCGGCGGGCTGCCACACTCCGGACCGATGAGCGCCATCCCGCTCGCCCACCTCGGCCACTGGTATCTCTGGATTCCCTACGTGATCCCGGTCGTGGTCGTCCTGGCGGCGTCGCTGCATGCCTTCCGGCAGCAGCGCCGCGAGGACCGCGATCGGCAGGGCGCTGAGGAATCCAGGCCCTGAGGGCTACTCGACGGGAGCGTCCAGCGCGTCCCAGTCGTCCTTGCTGGCGAACTTGGTCAGCTTGGTCCCCTCGTTGACCGCTCTGAACGCGTAGCGCACCTGGGTCTTGCCGTCCTTGCCCTGGCGCTCGTAGGTCGTCTTCTTGACCTCGGACTCCGGGATCTGGACCTTCTCTCGCTTCTTGACGTCATAGAACTCGATTGCCATCTCGGGATTCCTCTCTTCGTCGGGTTTTGCAGCGACAGGCGCCGCAAAGCATGGCCACGGCGTCGGACGCGCCTGCGTGCGTGGGCCGAAAGGGGCCTCAGGAGGGCATGCGCATCAGCACTTTTCGCCCCCCTGATAACGGGGAAACCCGACCTTTCAGCGGGCGATCAGGGAGATCCCGAAGATCGCCGCGAACCCGAGCAGCGTCAGCCCGACGCGGTCCCACGACGCGTGCTCGTGGGCCTCCGGCAAGAGATCGGTCGCTCCCATGAAGAGGAAGAACCCAGCGTAGAAGGACAGCAGGTGCCCGAGAGTGGCATCGGGCACGTTGATGAGCACCCCGACGGTGGCCCCGATCACGGGCGCGACCGCGTCGGCGGCGAGCCAGCGGATCGCCTGCGAGCGGTTCTGGGACTGGTTGAGGACGAAGTTCACGGTGTTGAGGCCGTCGGCGAAGTCATGAGCGAGGACGGCGACCAGGACGAGGACGCCGGTGGAGGTATTGGCTCCGAAGGCGAGTCCGATCGCGAGGCCGTCGATGAAGCTGTGCGCCGAGAGGCCGAGGGCTCCGAATGTGCCCACCTGGTGATGCGCCCGGGCGTCGGCGGGCTCGTCCCGGTGATGGAGGACGAGTACCCGCTCGAACAGGAAGAACGTCAGGAAGCCCGCGCCCATCAGTGCGCCGATGTCGGTCGAATCGCCCGGGAGGAGGTCGATCGCCTCGGGCAGGACGTCGAAGAGCGCGACCGCCACCACGATCCCGCCGCTGAGCGCGATCATCGTGGGGAGGGAATGGGACATGCGCAGCGCCACCAGGCCGCCGGTGAGGGTGGTGAGCATCGCGAGTGCCGTGAGGGGGATGGCGATCAGCTGGCTGTCCACCGGCTCAGCTCCCGGCGCAGCGCCGGCACTCCCCGTGGATCACGAGGTCGTGACCGCTCATCGAATGCTCGAGGCTTCCCGCGAGCCGCTCGAGCTGCTTCTCGATCCCCTCGTCCTCGAACGGCGTAACCCGCCCGCAGCTGTCGCAGACGGCGTGATGGTGGTGCTCGCCGCCGGGGATCACCGGCTCGTACCGAGCGGGCCCCTCGCCGACCTCGACTCGCTGCACCAGGCCGAGCTCGTGCAGGAGGTCGACGGCCCGGTAGACGCTCGCGATGCCGACGTCGTTCCTGGACTTCCTCAGGCGGTCAGCGATCTCCTGAACCGAGAGACAGCAGCTCTGATGGCCCAGGAAGCCGACCACCGCCTCGCGTGCCCCTCCGGCCCGATGGCCGGCGTCTCGCAGCGCGCCACGCGCGGCGTCCTCCCACTCGGCGGTCCCGGCGGCGGCCATGTGCGCACCTTACCGGATAAATGAGATTGATTCTCGTTATCGAGAAGAGCTACTCGTAGCGGCGAGGGCCTAGGCGGGCTGAACCTGCCGCTCGCCGAGGATCTCGCCGAGGCGGCGCTCCAACGCGACCGAGACGGCGGCCCGGACCGGGCCCTCGTCGAGCCGCTCGACCAGAGCCTCGAGGAAGCCCTCGATGATCAGGCGCTTGGCCTGCTCGTCCGGGAGCCCATGGGAGCGCAGGTAGTGGAGCTGCTCGGCGTCGATCTGGGCGACGGCCGCGGCATGGGTGCAGCGGACGTCGTTCGCCTCGATCTCGAGGCCGGGGATCGCGTCGGCGTGCGCCGACTTCGAGAGCAGCAGGTTGCGGCTCTCCTGGAAGGCATCGGTCTGCTGGGCGCCCGGGTCGACGCGGATCATCCCGCGCCAGACCGCCGTCGCCGACTCCTCCAGGACGCCGCGGAAGGCGAGGTCGGAGGTCGTGTTCTCGGCGGCATGCTCCTGCGTGGTGTCGAAGTCGAGATGCTGGGTGCCGTTGCCGGCGTAGGCGCCGGTGACGCGGGCGTTGGAGCCCTGGCCCGCGAGCCTGGTCTCCATCCGCACCTTCCCGCGCGCGGAGCCGAAGCCGAGGGCAACCCAGTCGAAGTTCGCGTCGCGCTCCACCTCGGCCCGCTGGGTGCCGAACACCCACCCCTTCTCGCTCAGGCCCTGGGCGGTGACGTACCGGAGGTTCGCGCCAGGCCCCACCCAGATCTCCGTGACGGTGTTGAAGAGGGAGTCCGGGTTGGAGTCTGTGGAGAGCCACTGCTCCCAGACCTCCGCCTCGGCGCCCTCCTCGAGCACGATCAGGGTGCGGAAGGAGAGCGCGGAGGCCTCCGCGTCCTGGACGGCGGTGATCAGGGCCGGCGCCTCGAGCCGCTTGCCCCTTGGCACGTAGACGAGCGCGCCTCCGCGCCAGGCGCCGTCGTTGCGCGCGACGAAGGGATCGTCGGAGGGCGCGAGGGCGCCGAGCATCTCGCGAAGGTGGGGGAAGCGCTCGAGGGAGGCCTCGAGCGATGCCACCAGGGGCTCGTGCGGGCGCCCGTCGCCCTCGACATCCACCGAGCCGCCCTCGAGCAGGCTGCCGTCCACCTGGATGACGAGGTGGTCGGAGCCCTCGGGGGGATTGAGAACGCCGTCCGCTCGAGACCGGGCCTCGGGATCGGCCTCCGGCGCCGCCGTGTAGGCGTCCAGGTCGAGCTCGGAGAGGTCCGTGAACTCCCAGCCGCGCGTCTTCTGCGTCGGCAGCGGCGGTGCCGCGCCGGCGTCAGCCAATCGAACCCTCCATCTGCAGCTCGATCAGGCGGTTGAGCTCGACCGCGTACTCCATCGGGAGCTCCTTGGTGATCGGCTCGATGAAGCCGTTGACGATCATCTTGGAGGCCTCCTCCTCGTCGAGCCCGCGGCTCTGCAGATAGAAGATCTGCTCCTCGCCGACCTTGGAGACGGTGGCCTCGTGGCCGACGTCGACGTCGTCCTCACCGATGCGGATCGTCGGGTAGGTGTCCGAGCGCGACTCCTCGTCGAGGAGCAGCGCGTCGCAGACGACCTTCGACTTCGACTCCGAGGCGCCCTTGGCGATCTCGAGCAGGCCGCGGTAGCTGGTGCGGCCCTTGTCCTTGGAGATCGACTTGGAGAAGATCGAGCTGGTCGTCTTCGGCGCGGCGTGGATGATCTTTCCGCCGGCGTCCTGGTGCTGGCCCTCGCCCGCGAAGGCGATCGAGAGGATCTCGCCGTGGGCCCGCTCGCCGAGCAGGTAGATCGACGGGTACTTCATGGTCAGCTTCGACCCGAGGTTGCAGTCGACCCACTCCATCGTCGCGTCCTCGTGGGCGACCGCCCGCTTGGTGACGAGGTTGAAGACGTTCTGCGACCAGTTCTGGACGGTCGTGTAGCGGACACGGGCGCTCTTCTTCGCCACGATTTCAACGACGGCCGAGTGGAGCGAGTCCGTCGAGTAGGTCGGTGCAGTGCAGCCCTCGATGTAGTGAACGTCGGAACCCTCCTCGGCGATGATCAGCGTGCGCTCGAACTGGCCCATGTTCTCGGTGTTGATCCGGAAGTAGGCCTGGAGCGGCATGGCGACCTTGACCCCCGCGGGGACGTAGACGAACGAGCCGCCCGACCAGACGGCCGAGTTGAGCGCGGCCAGCTTGTTGTCGTTGGGCGGGATGATCGTGGCCCAGTACTCGCGGACCAGGTCCTCGTGCTCGCGGAGTGCGGTGTCCATGTCGGTGAAGATCACGCCCTGCTCCTCGAGCTTCTCGTTCACCTGGTGGTAGACGACCTCTGACTCGTACTGGGCGCCGACGCCGGAGAGGAACTTGCGCTCGGCCTCGGGAATCCCCAGGCGGTCGAAGGTGTTCTTGATGTCCTCGGGGACCTCGGACCAGTCACGGCTGTTCTTCTCGGAGGCGCGGACGAAGTAGTGGATGTCGTTGAAGTCGATCTGGTTGAGGTTGCCGCCCCATTGCGGGGTCGGGCGGGACTCGAAGTGCTCATAGGCCTTGATCCGGAAGTCGCGCATCCATTGCGGCTCGTCCTTGTACTCGGAGATCGACTCGACGACCTCGCGGGAGAGGCCCTTCGGCGACTTGTAGGCGTAGCCTGATTCCGGATCGTGGAAGCCGAACTTCTCCTTGTAGTCGGCGTTGATGCCGGCGAGCTCGCGCTCCTCAGCCGGACGCTCGACTGCTGTCTCGGGGGTGGCCATTAGGAAACCTCCAGCTTGATGGTGTCGTCCTCGATCGTGACCGGGTAGGTGGTGACCGGTTGGTAGGCGGGGAGGGTCTTGGGACGACCGGACGTGAGGTCGAACAGGGACCCGTGGCGTGGGCACTCCACGGTACAGGCGCCGGCGTCGAACGTGCCCTCGGCGAGCGGGCCGTCGTCGTGCGAGCAGCGGTCCTCGATCGCATAGAGCGTGCCGTCGCAGTTGAAGACGCCGATCTTCGCGCCGTCGGGCGCGTCGATCAGCTTCATCTCTCCGCTCGGCAGCTCGCTCGCGGCGCAGACGTCGATCTGTTGTTTCGTGCTTTCGGTCACTTATTCCTACCGTCGTAGTCGGATTTTAGCTCGCTGCGCGGTCCGGTAGGTTGCACCTGCCTTGGCTCTCGTCCTGATCATCGTGGGGCTGCTCGTCCTGCTGTTCCTGGTCGCCCTGTTCATCTACAACCGGACGATCTCCCGCCGCAACGCGGTCGACAACAGCTGGGCGCAGATCGAGACCGCGCTCCAGCGGCGCCACGACCTGATCCCGAACCTGGTCGAGTCGGTCAAGGGTTACGCCGCGCACGAGAAGGCGACCTTCGAGGAGGTCACCAAGGCACGCAGCGGGGCGGTGGCCGCCAAGGCGCCCGGCTCGCAGGCCGTCGCCGAGGACATGTTGACCGCGGCCCTCGGCAGGCTGATGGTCGTCGCCGAGCAGTACCCGCAGCTGCGCGCGACCGAAAACTTCCAGCAGCTCCAGCAGCAGCTCTCCGACACCGAGGATCAGATCGCGATCACCCGCCGCGTCTACAACGACACGGTCCAGACCTACAACACGGGAATCCAGCAGTTCCCGGCGGTGCTGGTCGCGAACGCCTTCCACTTCGAGCCGCGAGAGTTCTTCGACGCGCCGAAGGAGGCGGAGGCCACCCCCGAGGTGAGCTTCTCGGAGGACGGCGCGACGGGGGCGGCGGCGGAGCAGCCGAAGTCCTGAGACCGGGATGCGTCGCGGTCTGATCATCGTCATCGCGGCGCTGGTCGCGCTCGCGGCTCCCCCGGCGTCCGCGCTGGGAAGCGCGGACGTCACCGATGCGAACGTGACGGTGCGGCTCGCCCGCGATTCGAGCGTCCTGGTCAGCGAGCGGCTGACGTTCGACTACCAGGGCACCTACCACGCCTCCTATCGCGACATCCCGCTGGCGAACGGGGCGACGATCGACCCGAACAGCATCAGCGTTCGTGAGGGGAACCGGGTCTACCAGCCCGGCGGCTGCACCACCTACGGCTGCACCGATCGCACCGGTGTGTTCGGTGTGACGACCACGCCCGACGGGAGCGGGGTGCGGATCGTCTGGCACCACAACGCGAGCGACCAGCGGCGGACCTTCGTGGTCAGCTACCGGCTCGACAAGGTCGTCGACGCCTACGACGACGTGCTCGACTTCAACGCGCGGGTCTGGGGCGATCAGTGGGACTTCAGCCTCGATCACCTCACCGCCCAGCTCCGCAGCCCGCTGCTCGATCCGGCGAACCGGACGTACCAGGTCTGGGCTTCCCCTCGGTCGGTCGAGGCGAAGACGATTCGCGGCAGCGGCGTCGCCGGTCTGACGGCTTCGGGCGTGCCCGCCCATCAGTACGTGGAGCTGCGCGTCACCGTCCCCCGGCCGGCCGGGTTGAACGTGGCCGGCGCCAAGACGCATTCGGGCGTGGCGTTCCCCGGGATCTCGGCGGCCGAGCAGAAGGCGACCGACGACTTCAACAAGCCCTGGAACAAGTTCAAGCGTTTCGTTGCGCACCACGCCGAGCTGCTCGCCGGGCTGGTCACGGCGTTGCTGCTCCTCTCGCTTGCGCTGATGCTGTACCTGGCGCGCGAGTACCCGATCTCGACCGGCAAGTACGTCCCCGAGCCGCCGGACGACGCGAGTCCGGCGCTCGCCTACGGCCTCGCGCACGAGGGCGAGGACTCCAACAACACGGTGCTCGCGACCCTCCTCGACCTCGTCGAGCGCGGCTACTACGACACGAAGAACACGACCACCGACGACGAGAAGCTCGACCTGGCGATCAAGAAATCAGGCAAGCGGCCGAAGGCCAAGCTCGAGTCCTACGAGCAGGACACGCTCACCTTCTTCGACGAGCTGATCGGCGACGAAACGGTCGCCCTGAGCGACATGAAGGACCGGATCCCCGAGCACAGCGCGACCTGGCGATCACGCTGGGAGAACATGACCGAGTCCCTGAACAAGGCCGACTGGGGGCAGCTGGTCTGGGACCGGAACCTGAACCCGCTCAGCATCGGGGTCGCGCTGATCGGCGGGATCCTCGTCGGCGCCATCTGCCTGATCCAGAACAACATCGAGAACCACTGGTTCGTGACGGCGGCGATCGGCGCCGTCGGGGTGGCGATCGTCGCGTTCTGGCCGGCGCGCCGCCTGAAGCGCCTCGGTCGCGACTACCGGGAGCGCTCCGCCAAGTGGGAGTCCTTCCAGCGCTGGACGGACGACTTCCCGCGGCTCGACGATGACCCGCCGGCGACTCTCAAGCTCTGGAAGCGGATCCTGATCTACGGCGTCGCGTTCGGCACCGCGGACCGGATGATCAAGTCCGGCCGGATTCCCGAGCCGGTCGTGCAGAGCGCCGATGGGTCATGGGCCGGCGGCTACCTGACCGGCGCCTATATCGGGTCGAGCTTCGACGGCGGCGCGTTCGGCTCCGGCTTCTCGTCGCAGGTCGCACCGGAGTCCTCCAGCAGCGGAGGCGGCGGCTTCAGCGGGGGCGGGGGAGGCGGCTTCGGCGGCGGTGGCGGAGGCAGCTGGTAGTCACCGCAGGCCAGCCGCCTTCATCGCGGCGCCGCGGTCGTAGAACTCCTGGACGCGGATGCACTTGTCCTCGTCGTCGAAGCTGAAGACCTGGGCGATCTTGTCCGAGATCTGCAGGCCCGTGATGTCGTTGCGGGCCCAGCGGTGGGCGATGACGACGACGTGCTCGCCGCCGTCGATCAGCTCCTCGGGAGTGAACTTGAGCTGGCCGACGGCGTTGCGCCAGCGGCTCCAGAACTCCTGCACCCCCTCGAGGCCCTTGTAGGTCCCGGGGAACGGGTCGCGCTCCGGAGCGATCCACTCGACCTCCGGGCTCATGTGCTCGAGCACCCATTGCGGGTCCTCAGCGTTCCAGGCCTCGAACCCTTCCCTGGTCAGGTTGACGCGATCCGTCGCCATCCGAGCGAAGAAGCTATTCGATGCCGGCGGACGCGTAATCGGCGACCGCCATCACCGTGAGCTGCGGGTTCACCGTCACCGATGAGGGGAAGACGCTCGCGTCGCAGACGTAGAGGTTCTCCATTCCGCGGACCCGGAAGCGCTCGTCGACGACCCCCTTCGCGGGGTTCCTGCTGACGGCGTTGCCGCCCTGCGGATGAGAGGTGTGCAGCCCGATGTCGGTGTTGTCGCGGACGATGTCGTCGAGCTCGTTGACCTCCTCGAGGGTGCTGTAGGAGGTCGAGCGGAAGGTCATCGGCATGACCCGGAGGGCGCCGCTGGCGAAGTGGATCCGCGCCGCGAGCTTCGTCCCCTTGATGAGGAGCTGCAGGTCCGAGTCCGCGGGCTCGTACTCCAGCTTCATGCCCCTGCCCCGGAAGCCGGGCTTGACGCTGGCGTTCGACTGCGATCCCACCACCACCCCGATGCAGCTCAGATGCGCGTAGCGGCGCATGTTGTGGAAGTGGTCGGAGAACCAGCCCGGCATGAGCAGCGCCTGCGTCCCGACCGGGTTGAACCAGGACTCGAGGATCAGCTGGTCCTCGCCGGTCGGCCTGTAGCCGTGGGTGATCTGGAGGCCATCGAAGGAGTTGAGCTCCTCCTCGAAGTCGGCGGTGAGTGGGGCGCCGACGTTGAAGGAGAGGCCGGTGCCGGCCCTTGACCCGCCGAGATTGCTGCGCTGGAGGAGAAGGCTCGATGCGAGGGCTCCGCCGGCGACGACGACGGTCTTCGCCGCAACCCGCAGCGCCCGCCCGTCGGAGAGCCTGCAGCGGACCTCGGTCGCCCGCTTGCCGCTCGTGCGGACCGATTCGGCGAGGCATTCGCTGAAGATCCGCACGGCGCCCGGGAACTCCCGCTGGGCCCGGGGCAGGACGTTGTCCAGGGCCGAGAGCTTCTTGCCGTAGGCACAGCCGATGTTGCAGTAGCCGGAACCGAGGCAGTCCTTGATGTTGGCGTCGACCACGCCCCCGTCACCGTCCAAGCCGAGCGCCTCGATCCCCTCGGCCATCTTCGTGCCGCCCTTCTGGAGCCGCTTGCTGCCCTCCTGGCCGTACACCGGCAGCCAATCGCGCAGCCGGGCGAACGACTGGGTGAAGCGCTCGGGGTCGATGCCGGCGTCAAGGCCGTCGGGGTCGTTCCAGCGCTCGAGGGTCCGCTTCGGGATGTCGTAACAGACGGCGTTGTTGATCACGGTGCTGCCGCCGACGCACTTCCCCTGCAGGACCTGGAAGCGGGTGTCGGTCGAGAGCTGCAGCCCGCCGTCCGCGAACAGGTTGGAGAACTGGACGCGCTCGTCCTCGGTGAAGTCGCGGGGATCGACGTGCTTCCCGCCCTCGAGCAGGACGACCTCGCGCCCCGCCTCGGCCAGCCGGTACGCGAGGATCGACCCCGCAGCGCCGCTGCCGACGATCGCGACGTCGGCCGTGATCCGGTCCGCGTCGACCTCGTTCGGGGAGTTGACGTCGATGCTCGCCAACTCGCCTACCTTCTTCATCGCTTTCGGATAGCGCTTGCGCTTCGAGAAGGGCACGTACCCGGTCGAGGGGGCGCTTCGGGGATCGGCGTAGTAGCCGATGATCGCCAGCTGCTGGGTGGAGGAGAGCAGCGTCTGGACGAGCCTGCGGAGCTTCCCGGGCAGGCGGCGCTCGACGACGTCCGCGATGAAGCAGCGCTCGATGAACGCGAGCCGCCGGTCGGGCGCCATGTAGGCGAACAGCGGCCGCAGCCGGAACAGCGGGTAGACCGTCAGCACCGATAGCACGAGCTTCGACTTCCACTTCTCGTGCGCGGTGAAGGAATAGAGGTAGTCGTCGATCCCCTTGGCGACCTGCTCCGGCGTCAGCACCTCGTCCGGGCCGATGACGAGCACCTCGGCCATCGCCATCGCGGTGTTGTGCTGATGCGGCCAGAGGTAGCGGAGGCCGTAGCGCCCCCTGACGGCCGAGTGGTGAAGCCAGGCCAGGATGACCACGACGGCGCTCGCGGCCGCTGCCCAGATCAGCAGCTGCAGGGTGGGGCTGAGGCTGGTGCCGAGTGGCGCGCCGAACGTGTCCGCGACGCTGTCGTGGTTGCCGAACGCCAGCATCAGCAGCAGCGCGAAGACGATCAGCACGTGACCAAGGACCACCAGCTGGGTCGCCCAGCCGTTCCGGCGCACGTCGCCGGCGGCGATGAAGCAGAGCACGGCGAAGAGCCCGTCCTTGGCGAACGAGTTGGCCACGAAAGGGAACTCGGCCGAGGCGAACAGGCCGAGCACCGGATAGAGGAGCGCCTGGACGATGAAGAAGACGGTGAAGAAGCGGAGGGCCAACTCCAGCCGCCGCTCGGGGGCTGTCAGCTCAGGAGCCTGCACTCGTCGGATCGCCGCGCACGGCGCTGAGCGCCGCGCTGCGGTCGTAGTACTCGCGGACGCGGATGCACGAGTCCCCCTGGAAGTCGAAGACCTGGATGACCCGGTCCGAGATCTCCAGGCCGCTGTGCTCGCCCTTGCCCTGGCGCCGGGCCACGACCACGACCGACTCTCCCGCGTCGATCAACTCCTCGATCTTGAAGCTGAGCTGTCCGACTGCGGCACGCCACTGGGCCCAGTAGTGCTCGACTCCCTCGTAGCCGTGGTAGGTGCCCGGGTCGGGGTCTTCCTCCGGGGTGATCCACTCCACGTCGGGCGACATGTGCTGGAGCACCCAGTTGCGGTCGCCCGAGTTCCAGGCTTCGTAGCCCTGCCTCACGAGCTGTACGAGCTCCTCCGACATCTCCCCATTCTCCTTTGAAGTGAGTATCTCAGTCAATGCGGCATTAGGCTTGTCCGGAATCGGAACTGAAAGGGGATTGCCATGAGGTCGATCGGGAGACTCGGGGTGCCGGCGGCGGTGGCGATCTGCGCGGCCGCCGTGGCGGTCCCGGCCGGAGCCGGCCAGTCTGCATCGAGCAGGGTGACGCTCAAGGTCAAGGGCGGCCCGCCCTTCCACGGCCGCGTGATCAGCGGGAACCCAGCCTGCATCGCCAACCGGAAGGTGCTGCTGATCGAGATCGCGCCTGACCGCGGCCCGATCGACTACGCCGACAACCGCACCAACGGCAAGGGCAAATGGGTCTTCAGCTCCGAGCTGCAGGGCGCCACGGTCGTGCAGGCGAAGGTCGCGCAGTCGAAGTCGAGCGGCGTCAACTGCCGGTCGGCGCTCTCGCCGGCGAAGAGGCTTTAGAGAACCTCGGCCTCGGCCGGGTCCCCCTGCTCGCCCTCGTCCTCCCAGTCGGCGGGCTTGCCGAGGCTCGCGCCCTTCACCACCTTGAGGCCGAGCATCGCGCACTTCATCCGGGTCGCCGAGATGTCGATGCCGAGCAGGTCGAGGACGAAATCCTTGGGCAGCTTGAGGATCTCCTCGCGGGTCATGCCCTCGAGCTCGTCCGTGAGCAGCGAGGTGGCCGCGGTCGAGATCGCGCAGCCCTGGCCCTCGAAGGCGACCTCCGAGACCTTGCCGTCCTCGTCGAGCTTCAGGAATACGTGCTGCTCGTCGCCGCAGAAGGGGTTGTTGTCCTCGAACTCGAGATCGAAGTCGTCGAGGCGGCCGAAGTGGTGCGGCCGCTTGTAGTGCTCGAGGATCTGGTCGCGGTAGAGCTCGTCCATCACAGTTCGAATACGCGCCGGACGTCCAGCAGGGCGTCGATCAGCCGGTCGACCTCGTCGCGGGTGTTGTAGACGGCGAAGCTGGCGCGGGTCGTGGCCGGCACGCCCAGCCGCTGCATCAGCACCTGCGCGCAGTGATGCCCGGCCCTCACGGCGACCCCGTGGCGGTCGAGGATCTCCGAGATGTCGTGCGCATGCACGCCCTCCATGTCGAACGAGACGATGCCGCCGCGCTCGTCGCCAGCGGGCGGGCCGAAGACCGTCAGCCCCGGAACCTCGGAGACGCGCTCGAGCGCGTACGTGGTGAGCTCGACCTCGGCCGCGTGCATCGCCGGAAGGCCAAGCTCCTCGATCCAATCGATCGCCGCGCCGAGCCCGATCGCCTCCGCGATGGGCGGCGTGCCCCCCTCGAACTTGGCCGGCAGGTCCGCCCAGGTGATCAGCTCCTTGGTGACCTTGCGGATCATCGATCCACCGCCGACGAAGGGCGGCATCTCCTCGAGCAGCTCGCGGCGGCCGAAGAGCGCGCCGAGCCCGGTCGGCCCGTACATCTTGTGGGCGGTGATCGCGTAGAAGTCGGCGCCGAGCTCGGCCATGTCGAGCTCGAGCTTGGGCGCGGCCTGGGCCCCGTCAACGACCAGCAGGGCCCCCGCGTCGTGGACCATGCGGGCGATCTCCGGAATCGGATTGATCGTCCCCAGCACGTTGGAGACGTGGGCGACGGAGACCAGCTTCGGGCCGCGCTCGAGCAGCGTGACCAGGGCGTCCAGGTCGAGGCTCCCGTCATCCTTGATCGGCGCCCAGTCGAGATGCGCGCCCTTCTCCTGGGTCGCCTGGTACCAGGGGACCACGTTCGAGTGGTGCTCCATCTCCGTGATCACGATCCGATCGCCCTCGGCGAGGTTGGCTCGCGCCCAGGAGTACGCCACCAGGTTGAGCGCCTCGGTCGCGTTGCGCACGAAGATGACCTCGCGGCGGTCGGCGCCGAGGTGCCTGGCGAGTTTGTCGCGGGCCCCCTCGTACAGGGCCGTGGCCTCCTCGGAGAGGGTGTGCACGCCGCGGTGGACGTTGGCGTTGTGCTCGCGCCAGTACCGATCGAGGGCGTCGATCACCGCCAGGGGCTTCTGCGAGGTCGCCCCGTTGTCGAGATAGGCGAGCGGCTCACCGTGGACCTCGCGGGCGAGGATGGGGAACTCCGCCCGGATCTCTTCGATGGACCGAGGCAGGGCGGGGGCGGATGTCGCCGTCGGTTCCATCTCGGGTCCCTACGCGGCCGCGCCGGCCTCCACCTCGTCCTTGATCCAGCCATAGCCCTTCTCCTCGAGCTGTCCGACCAGCTCTGGGCCGCCCTCCTTGACGATCCGGCCGTCGTAGAGGACGTGCACGGCGTCGGGCTTGATCAGGTGGAGGATGCGCTGGTAGTGGGTGATGATCAGGACGCCCATTCCCGGCCCGGCGAACTTGTTGACACCGTCGGCCACGACGCGCAGGGCGTCGATGTCGAGGCCGGAGTCCGTCTCGTCCAGCACCGCCATCGCGGGCTGGAGCATCGCCAGCTGGAGGATCTCCATCCGCTTCTTCTCGCCCCCGGAAAAGCCCTCATTGAGGTAGCGCGAGGAGAAGTCCTTGGGGATGTTGGTGAGCGCCATCGCCTCCTCGGCCTCCTTGCGGAAGTCCTTCAGCTTCACGGGCTCCTCGCCGGCGGCCTCGCGGTGGGAGTTGACGATCATCCGCAGGTACTTGGCGACGGTGACGCCGGGGATCGCAACCGGGTACTGGAACGCCATGAAGAGCCCCATCCTCGAGCGCTCGTCGGGCGAGGCCTCGGTGATGTCCTCGCCCTTGAAGGTGATCGTGCCCTCGGTCACCTCGAGGCTCGGGTGACCCATGATCGCGTTCGCGAGCGTCGACTTGCCGGAGCCGTTCGGGCCCATCAGCGCGTGAATGCTGGCGCCGTCGACGTCGAGACTGACGCCCTTGAGGATCTCCTTGCCCTCGGCGGTCACGTGCAGGTTGCGGATCTCGAGCTCTGCCATTCGTACTCCTGGTTCGGATTGAAGTTGTCTACGCGGCGACGTGTGCCGCGGCCTTCGGGGCGGGCATCGATGCGTGCTGGTCGGAGAACTCGACCAGCTCCGCGAGGGTCGTGCCGGCGAGCGCCTTCGTGACGCCGCCCTGCACCCGCGTCCAGAGAAGCTTGGTTGCGCATGCCCGGTCGCCGTCCGCTTCGTGCGAACAGGAGACCTTGCCCTCGGCGTCGAGCTCGAAGCACTCCATCGGAGCGATCGCGCCCTCGAGCGCCTGGACCACCTCGAGCATCTCGATCTCGGCGGCGGGGCGCCCGAGGCGATAGCCACCGTGCGCGCCGCGCTGGCTCTCGACCAGGCCGGCCTTGCGCAGCTTGGCGACCAGGTGCTCCAGGTAGGAGAGGGGGAGCCGCTCGGACTCGGCGACGGCGCTCAGCGCAACCGGGGCGCCGTCCTCCTGGCGACCCAGCTCGATCATCAGGCGCACGCCGTATTCGGCTCGGGTGGAAAACAGCATCGCCAGGAAATCCTAGCGGAATGGTCGGTTATGCAACCACCGTCTCAGGCGGCGGGCGGGGCGGCGGGCCCTCGCGCCCGCGCGACCACGCCGCGCAGCACGTCTCGGAACTGGGCGTAGTCCCGCGCCCCGATCGCCTCGGAGTGGCGCGCCTCGATGTCGGCGACGATCTCGTCCCCGATGATGAGCTGCTCGAGTCCCCGGTCCGTCGGCACGATCAGTTTCGCTCGCCGGTCAGCTGGATCCGGGCGCCGCTGCACGTACCCCAGCTCCTCGAGCTCATCGATCAGGCGACCGACGACCTGCTTGTGGAGACCCGAGAGGCGGGCGAGCTCCGTGGCCCGGATGCCGTCCTCGTCCAGGTACGCGAGCACCGCCCCATGACGCGGATTGAGATCGTCGTATCCCGCGGTCGCGAGCCGGTCGAACAGCTCCTGCTGCAGTGAGACGGTCAGCCGGCTGGCGAGGACACCCAGGTCGGGATTCCACTCCTGCCGCTCCCTGCGTCGTTTCGTGGTAGTCACGTAAGCAGAAAGTAGCAGAACGTGACGGTTACATTGCGTGACGAAGACTTATTGCCCGTTGAAACCGCTCCCTATACTCGTCCACACCAACCTTTCACCTCCCGAGAAGGAGATCTTTCGGAGATGACAACCACTGGACGTTCCAACTGGCAGGCGGCCTTCAAGACGGTGCTCCTGCTCTCGATCCTCGGCGGGATCCTGGTCGGCGCCGGATACCTGATCGGCGGGCCTTCGACTGCTCTCGTCTTCCTGTTCATCGCGGTCATCATCAATATGGGCAGCTGGTTCTTCAGCGACAGGATCGCTCTCGCTGCCGCCAGGGCGCAGCCGGTGTCCGAGGACGAGGATCCGCGGCTCTACCAGATGGTCCGGGACCTGACCACGCGTGCCGGTCTCCCAATGCCGAAGCTCTACGTGATCCCGCAGGAACAGCCGAACGCCTTTGCGACGGGCCGCAATCCCAAGCACTCCGCGGTCGCGGTGACTGCCGGGATTCGCAAGCTTCTCACCGAGGATGAGCTGCGGGGAGTGCTCGCGCACGAGCTCGGACACGTCCGTAACCACGACATCCTCCTGACTTCCGTGGTCGCAACGATCGCGTCTGCCATCACCTGGATCGGCTACATGGTGCTCTGGGTGGGAGGAGAGAACGATTCACCCCTCGGGATCATCGGCCCGCTTCTGCTCTGGATACTCGCCCCGATCTCCGCGGCGATCATCCAGATGGCGATCTCTCGTCAGCGCGAGTACTCGGCCGACGCCACAGGCGCCGAGATCTGCGGGAATCCGGAGTCGCTTGCCTCCGCGCTGCTGCGCCTCGAGTCCGGTGCCCAGGCGATCCCGATGCAGGTGAACCAGGCCAGCGAGCCGCTCTACATCGTCAAGCCGTTCAGCGGAAAGGGCCTGGCCTCGCTGTTCTCGACGCATCCGCCGATCGAGGAGCGTGTCCGCCGGCTCCGGCAGATGCGCCCGACCATCGGCTAGGCACGAATGGCATATCGAGTTCTGAGTTCGGGGGACGCCTTCTGGCGTCCCTCGAACCAGATGAAGGTCGAGAACACGGATCTCGCCAAGCAGCTCGAGGCGGAGACGCTCGGCGCCCGCTTCTGGCGGCTTGCTCCCGGGCAGGCGAGCACGAAACACCGCCACTTCGAGACGCACGAGCTCTACGTGCTGATCGACGGCCAGGGGAGAGTCAGGGTGGACGACGAGGTGCTGACCCTGCGCCCGCTCGACGCGCTGCTGGTCGAGCCCGAGCACGTCCGCCAGCTCTTCAACGACACCGACTCAGACGCGCTCTGGCTGGTGGTGGGATCGCCTCGGGAGGGTGTCTCCAGCACGCTGGAGATGACCGAGGAGCAGCTCGCCGCGATGTATCCCGACGGCCCGAAGGCGATGCCGCCGGAGCTGGGCGGCGGGCAGTTCGAGGGTTGAACCCGGCTATACTTTCTGAAGCCTGTGAAACCCGATCAGGATTTGGGATATTTGAGATCATGAGCTCCGTGGAGATGCCCCGCAAGTACGTGCCACCGCCCCTCGAGCTGGTGAAGAGCCGGATCGAGGAGCTGCTGCCGCCCGACGCCAAGGCGGAGATCGACGGCGGCGCCGTGGTGGTGGACGTGCGCGACCCGGAGCGCTTCGAGGCCGGTCACGTCGAGGGTGCCGTCAACGTGCCCTCCGGCGAGAGCGCCCGCGACGCTCACGAGGTCGCCTACGTGGAGGCGATCGAGAAGGCCGGGGCGTCCACCGGCGACCGGGTGATCCTGGTCTGCGGCGAGGGAAACCGCTCGGCGCGCACCGCCGACGCGCTGCAGAACGAGCATGACTTCGACAACGTGGCCTCCGTCATCGGCGGATCGAAGCTCTGGAGCGAGCTCGGGTATCCCATCGAGGGAGAGATCGCGATCGGCGACGAAGAGGCCGAGACACACCTGGAAGGCGAGGAGGACACGACCTGATGGCCAGCACCGAGACGCTCGACGACATCAAGGCACGCATCGAGCAGGTCACCGTGGAGGAGGCCGCGAATGAGCTCGCCTCCGGCGACGCGGTGCTGATCGACACCCGCGACGCGATCAACCGCCAGGAGATCCGCGTGGAGGGCGACGAGTTCGCCCCCGCGGGCAACGGCGGAATCGAGTCCCACACCGATGAGTTCGGCGACAGGGTCGCGGAGCTCGCGGGCGGCCGCGACAAGCGCGTGGTCCTCTACTGCAACGTCGGCAACCGCTCGGCGGTCGCCGCTGACGCGCTGATCCGCGAGCACGGCTTCGAGGACGTCGCCTCGGTCGAGGGCGGGATCGCCGCCTGGGAGACCGCCGGCCTGCCGGTCGTCGTACCGGAGGGGATGTCGGCCGAGCAGCGCAACCGCTACTCGCGGCACACCCTGCTCCCGGAGGTCGGCGTCGAGGGCCAGCTCAAGCTGCTCAACTCGAAGGTGCTCCTGCTGGGCGCCGGTGGCCTCGGGGCCCCGACGGCCCTCTACCTGGCCGCGGCCGGGGTGGGGACGCTCGGGATCGTCGACGACGACGAGGTCGACGAGTCGAACCTCCAGCGCCAGGTCATCCACAACACCGAGCGCGTCGGGATGCCGAAGACGGAGTCCGCGCGCAAGACGATCGAGGCGCTCAACCCGGACGTCAAGGTAGTCGAGTACCGGCAGCGGCTCGACGCCTCCAACATCATCGACATCATCAAGGACTACGACGTGATCGTGGACGGGGCGGACAACTTCCCGACCCGCTATCTCCTCAACGACGCGTCGGTCCGGCTGCGCAAGCCGGTCGTCTCCGCGTCGATCCTCGCCTTCGACGGGCAGATCTCGACCTTCGTCCCGTTCGAGGGCCCCTGCTACCGGTGCCTCTATCCGACGCCGCCGCCCGCCGAGCTCGCTCCGAGCTGCGGCGCCGCCGGTGTGCTCGGTGCGATGGCCGGTGTGATGGGCCTGCTTCAGGCCAACGAGGTGCTGAAGCTCGTGATGGGCATCGGCGAGCCGCTGATCGGCCGCCTGCTCCTCTACGACTCGCTCGGCACCCGCTTCACCGAGCTCAAGGTGCGGAGGGACCCGGAGTGCCCGATCTGCGGGCCGAACGCCGATGAGATCCCGGAGTCGGAGATGGGCAAGTTCCCGGATTACGAGTTGTTCTGCGCGGGTTAACCCCCAGCAGCTAGGTTTCCCGCCCATGCCGACGATCAAGGTCCCACCAGTGCTGCGCCAACAGACCGACGGCGAGGCCGAGGTAAGCGTCGACGGCGCGACCGTCGGCGACGCGCTCAGGGCGCTTGCTGAGCGGTATCCCTCGACCAAGGACCAGCTCTTCTCCGAGGAGGGCGAGCTCAACCGCTACGTCAACGTCTACCTGAACGACGAGGACGTGCGGGTGCTCGACGGGCTCGACACCGGGGCGTCGGATTCGGACACCGTGGTGATCCTGCCTGCCATGGCCGGAGGCCATGGCTGACGCTGGGGAGCTCGCCGTCTTTCGCATACGGGTTGCTCGGTGGTTTGTTGCCTGGCCGTGAACGTCCTGTGTGACCTCTGTTACGTTTGCTCCACCGAGACGGATTTCGTAGGGGAGGGAACACCGGGCTTGAATGACCTCTGAGCAGCTCCAACAGACGGGCCTCGCCCGCAGGGAAGTGTCCGACGAGATGCCGCCCGGTCGCGAATCCGAGGACCTGCAGCCGGGGGCCGCCGGGGTCCTGCCGACGAGCGGCGGCAGGGCCGCCCGCGCCCGCGGCGCGATCCTCCGCCGGCTGCTTGCGCTCTCCGACTGGGCCTCCTTGGTGGTGGGGACGTCGGTCGCCTACCTGCTCGTCTCGAGTCCGCCCGTGCACGCTTCCTCGATCGCCTGGTCGGCGGCGTTCGGCCCGGCCTGGATCCTGGTGATGAAGCTCCACGGCCTGTATGACCAGGACCACCGCCGCATCCGGCACAGCACTCTGGACGAGCTTCCAGCTCTCTTCTCGGCGGTGGTGATCGGCACCGTCACGGTGGGAGTGCTCACGCGCATCACCCCCGCGCCCTACATCTCCGGCACGGCGCTGAGCATCCTGGCCGTGACCGCCTTCGTCGTCTGCGCCTCGCTGCGAGGCCTCATCCGCCAGATCTGGCATGCGCGGCGTCCCCCCGAGAAGTCGGCGCTGGTGGGCTCGGGCGCGGCCATGCGGCGGCTGAGCCGGAGGATCGAGACGCATCCCGAGGTCCACCTGTCCCTAGTCGGCTACTTCGGCGATGAGCCCGACTCGCATTCGGATACCGGAGCCAACGGCGGCAACGGGAACATGAGATGCCTCGGGCCGCGATCCGAGGTGATCTCGGTGGCGGAGCAGCGCGGCCTGGAGCACATCCTGGTGGCGGACGAATCGATCTCGACGGACGACCTGCGACGCCTGATCGGGGACTGCAAGCGCTTCGGCCTCTCGCTCACCCTCGTCGCGCCGAACGCCGAGCTGCTCGGCCCCGGGATCCAGCTCAACCGCCTCGGCGAGCTGCCGCTCCTGGACTTCGCGTTCTCGGACCCGCCGCGATCGACGATGGCGCTGAAGCGCGGGATCGACATCATCGTCTCGGCCGGCATGCTTGTACTGCTCTCGCCCCTGCTGCTGGTCGTGGCCATCGCGATCAAGCTCGACTCGCGGGGCCCGGTCCTGTTCAAGCAGGTCAGGGTCGGCAGGGACGGCAGGCGCTTCGTGATGGTCAAGTTCCGGACGATGGTGCAGGGCGCCGACCAGAGGCTGGACGAGGTGGTGGACACCGGAACCCTCGCGGAGCCGTCCTTCAAGGTCCCCAAGGACCCGCGCCACACCTGGATCGGGCGACGGCTGCGCCGCCTCAGCCTCGACGAGACGCCGCAGCTCCTCAACGTGCTGCGCGGGGAGATGTCGCTGGTCGGGCCCCGCCCGGAGGAGGAGGCGGTCGTCGCGCTCTACGACGAGCGTCAGCTCCTGCGCCTCGGCGTGAAGCCCGGGCTGACCGGGCCGATGCAGGTCTACGGCCGCGGCGACCTCACCTTCGAGGAGCGGCTCGCGCTCGAGCGCGCGTACATCGACAATCTCTCGATCGCTCAGGACGTCGCGATCCTGCTGCGCACCCCACGCGCGGTAATTGGCGGCAGCGGCGCCTACTGATCCGGCGGGCCGCTTCGTCGTGGCGATCGTCAGCCACGGCGCGCCGGAGCTCCTGCGGAGCTGCCTGCGGTCCTTCGAGACGACGGATGACTGCAAGCCGCGCCGGGTGGTCGTCGTGGACAGCGGCAGCCCCGACTCGACGCCGGACATGGTCGCCAGGGAGTTCCCCTGGGTCGAGCTGCTCCGGCGCGAGAACATCGGCTTCGCCGCGGCGAACAACCTGGTGCTGCGCGAGCCCGGGGCCGAATTCGTCCAGCTGCTCAACCCTGACACCGAGCTGAGGGACGGGACCCTCCGGGCCTGCCTCGAGCGAATGGACGGGGACCCGGCGATCGGCATGGTCGGCTGCAAGCTCGTGCTTCCGACGGGGGAGCTCGATCACGCCTGCAAGCGCTCCTTCCCGACGCCGCTGTCGGCGCTCGCCCACTTCAGCGGGGTCGGTCGCTCCGACGCCGCACCCAGCCCGCTGAGCCAGTACCGCGCGACGGATCTCGGCGAGGACGAGCCGGGCCCCGTCGACGCCGTGAACGGCGCGTTCATGCTGGTCAGGGCGGATGCGATCCGGGAGGTGGGCCCGCTCGACGAGGGCTACTGGCTCTACATGGAGGACCTCGACTGGTGCTACCGCTTCTGGCAGCGCGGCTGGACGGTGTTCTACGAGCCCGCCGGGGTGGCGCTGCACGTCAAGGGAGGGTCGAGCGGAGCCCGCCGCGGGTTCCGGCAGCAGGTCGCCTTCCATCGCGGGATGGGCCGCTTCTACAGGAAGTTCTACGCGCCCAAGCGCTCGCTGCTCACGTCGGTGGCGGTGTACCTCGGGATTGGCGTGAAGCTGCTGGCGAGCCTCGCCGGCATAGCTCTGTCGCGCGCGCGGGGCTAGTTGCGGACCGGCGGCACCCCCCGAGCCGGTGTCAGGGCTTCCCGCCGGTCAGGCGGGTGAACGCGTGCCAGGCGGGCTTCGGGACGAGCCCGGACGTGAAGAGGCCGGTGTGGTCGAACCAGATGCCGCCCGGGACGTCGCGCCACGAGTACCAGATGACCCCGTCGATCTTGTAGCGCCGCCGGTTGTGTGCCATCAGGCTGTAGGTCTGGCGAAGGTAGTCGGCCTGCCTGCTCGCCGAGACGGTGAGCGCCGTCCTCGGGCTGCCGCCGGTGGCCCAGCCGACCTCGGTCAGCCAGAGGCTGGCCTTCCGGTCCCGGTGGCGAGACATGGTCCTGCGCATCTCCCTGACCCGGTCCAGGGCCTGTTGCGGCGTCGTCGAGTAGGGGTGCAGCGCGGCCGCGTCGAAGAGCGGCTTGGCCCCGTTCCGGTAGAGGCCCTGCAGGAACCTGTCGCTGGTCATCCCATGCTTGACCTCCGGGGTGGGGAAGAGGCCCGCAAGCACGATCCGCGCCCGCGGGTCGCCGGCCTCGATGCCCGCGTGGAAGCTCCTCAGCAGCCGGACGTACTGCTTCGGATTCGGCTTTCGGGTCCAGAAGCTGGGCGAGTTGACCTCGTTCCAGAGCTGCCACCAGTCGACCTCCAGCGGCGGGATCTCGGGGTGCTGCTGCCAGAAGGCGCCGCCCTGCCCGTACCGCTGGGCGGCGGCCTCGACGAAACGCTGGAAGTCGCCCAGGTGCCCGCTGAGGGGGGGCAGGTTGGGGCGCCGCGCCACCCATGGAGGCGAGCCGTACACGGTCGGGAGCACCCTGATCCCGTTCAGGGCAGCGTCCCCGATGATCTGGTCGTAGTGGGTCCAGTCGTAGCCGGACGGCCCCGATGACTGCACGGCCCCCCAGTAGAGGTTGATCCGAAGGGTGCCGAGGCGCCCGTCGCCCATCCGGTTGATCTCCGACGTGCTCGGGTCGATCGCCGGGATGGCGCCGTAGAAAGACCGCGGGGCCGCGTGCGCCTGAGCGGCGCCCATCAGGGACGCCAGGGCCGCCGCCAGGACCGTGATCCGGCGCGTCAGCCCGGGCTTCCGCCGGTCAGGGCGGTGAACGCCGTCCATGCGGGCTTCGGATCGAAGTCCGAAGTGAAGAGGCCGGTGTGGAAGAACCAGATCGGGCCGGGGACGTCTCTCCACGAATACCAGACCGCTCCGGCGATCCCGAGCCGGCCGCGGTTGGCCGCCATCAGGCCGAAGGTCTTGCGCAGGTAGGTCGCCTGACGCTGCGGCGAGACCGTGAGCGGCGTCGGCGGGTTGCCGCCGGTGGCCCAGCCCATCTCCGTGATCCAGATGGGCGTCCGCCGGTCCTTGAACCGGTTCATGATCTTGCGCGTCTCCTTGACGGCATTGAGGGCGTCGCGCGGCGTCGTCGCGTACGGATGGACGGCGACGGCGTCGAACAGCCCCTTCGCCTTGCGCCGGTAGATCCCGGGCAGGTAGCGGTCGAGGTTGATCCCGTGCTTGATCTGCGGCGTCCGGAAGAGCCCCGCTAGGACGATGTGCGCCGACGGGTCTCCGGCCTTGATCCCGCCGTGGAACACCCGCAGCAGGCCGACGTACTGCTTGACGCTCGGCTTGGAGTACCAGAAGCTCGGCGAGTTGACCTCGTTCCAGAGCTGCCAGTCGGTCACCGGCGTCCTGGGGATGCTGGGGTTCTCCGACCAGAAGCTCCCGTTGGCCCCGTAGCGGGCGGCGGCGGCCTGCACGAACGCCC
The DNA here is from genome assembly GCA_963744105.1 of uncultured Solirubrobacterales bacterium. Lineage (GTDB taxonomy): Bacteria > Actinomycetota > Thermoleophilia > Solirubrobacterales > 70-9 > DASUPK01. The sequence goes on from CAVUSJ010000003.1 coordinate 54,440, forward strand.
CGAAGGCGGCCGTGTGCGCCTTGTCCGGCGGGTAGTTCGTCTTGTTGGCGGCCCAGGACGGCGAGCTGTAGACGGTCGGCAGCACGCGGATGCCCTGCTGGGCGGCGGCGCCGATGATCGCGTCGTAGTGGCCCCATTGGTACGAGGAGCCCTCGCTCGGCTGAACCGCGCCCCAGACGAAGTTGATCCGAAGCGTTCCCACTTTGCCGGTGCCCATTCGGGCGATCTCGGAGGAATCCGGGTCGTTGGCGGCGATCACGCCGTAGAACGCCCGCGGCGCTGCCGCGCTCGCGTGGGCAACCAGCAGCATGCAGATCAGGATCGTCGCGATGACGAAGCGGCGCACGTTCACACTCCTCTTACTTGGTGGTCTTGTCGGGCCCTGCGCCCGTCGGTCCTGCGGCCGGTCCCGGCCGACGCAGGGGCGCCGCGGTTGTCTTCCCCGCCGGCTTCGCGGTGCGCCGTCGTCGGAGCACCACGCCGGCAACCACGACGATGACCCCGGCGACGATCAGCAGGAAGACCGGGCTGGTGAAGATGCTCCCCGAGTCCCGCCGCCGCCGCCGCCGCTCGAGCCGCTCGAGCCGCTCGAAACCGGCGCGACGGTGTCGTTCGCCCGAGCCTTGCCCTTCTTGTTGTCCTGCTTGGCCTTCTGGCTCTCGCCGCTGCTGCCGACCGTGCTCTCGGGGAGCGTCGAGGTGGACGTTCCCCCGGATGCGGAGCCCGAATGAGCCCCGGACTGCGGCGCCTTGGGCAGGTATTCGCTGCCGGCGGGGGAGGCCAGCGCGGCGGGAGCGAGGGCGAGCATCGTCATCGCTCCCGCAAGCAGACATGTCGTTGTCTTGCGAGCGATCATCCGAATCGGTGAGGGGGCGAAGATACTGCCTTGCCCTCGTCGCTGAGTGGGGGTGCCATGTTCTCAACGATCAAACAACACGCCGTGGCGGGACTGGTTGCGGCGGCCTTCATCGCCGCCGCCTTCGCCCAGGGGCTCTTCAACCCGACGGGATACGCCGGGGCGTCGATCGTCGTCTGGGCAGCGGTCATCGCCGGATTGGCGGGCGGGGTGCTGCCCACGACGCGCGTGGGCGCACTCGCCATGACGGCCGGGGCCTGCCTGGCTGGGATCGCGATCCTGGCTGGGCTGTCCGTGACCTGGGCCGCCGACCAGGGGCGGGCATTCGAGGAGGCCACCAGAGCCGCCTTCTACGTCGGGCTGTTCTCGCTAGCCGCATGCACCGCAGGCCGCGGCGGCCGCGCCGAGTGGCTGATCGGCCTCGTCGTGGGGCTCGGTGTGGTTTCCGTGGTGAGCCTGTTCGCCTACCTGCAGCCGGGAGTGCTCGACAGCGGCGGCAGCGACCTCCCGGGCGCCGCCGGGCGCCTGGCCTATCCGATCGGGTACTGGAACGCGACGGCCGCGCTGCTCGTGGCCGCGAGCACCCTGCTCGCCCACGCCGGCGTGCGCTCACCCTCCCGGGCGCTGCGAACGGCCGCGATCACGGCAATCCCGCTCGCGATCCTCGCGCTCTGGCTCACCGGCTCGCGCGGAGGCGCAGCGGCCATCGCGATCGCCTGGATCGTCCTTCTCGCTGCCTCTCCCGACCGGCCTCGGCAGCTCGCCGTGATGATGATCGGGCTGGCCGGCGCAGCGGCGCTGGTGATGGTCGCGACGCAGCTGGACTCGCTCACAAACACCGTCGTGGACAGCGCAAGGAGGGCCGACGGGGACCGCATGTCGATCGTCTGCATCGCCGTCGCCGCATTGACCGCGGCGGCCGCCTGGCGCCTCGACCGCTGGCGGCCCTCGGTGCAGATGTCGCGCCGATCCTGGCTGGCGGTTGCCTGCATCGCATTCGTGGCGGCCGTCGCCGCGATCATCGCGGTGGACCCGGGTGCGCGGCTTCACAATTTCGAGAAGGCTCCGCCCACCCACAAGGGGGTGTCGGTGGGAGCGGCCGAGCTGAGCTCCAATGGCCGCTGGCAGTTCTGGGGACAGGCGATCGACGCATTCGCCGCCGAGCCGCTCCACGGAGTCGGCGCCGGTGGCTTCGAGAGCTGGTGGGGGCGCCACGGGGACGTCGCCCTGTTCGTTCGCAACCCTCACTCCCTGCCGCTCCAGGAGGGGGCGGAGCTCGGCATCCCCGGTATCGCCCTTTTCCTCGGCTTCTGCGCGACGCTGGCCATCTCATGTCGTCGCCGGCTGGCCGAGGGCCGCGGCGGCGACGCCGGGGTGCTGATCGCCCTGCTTCTCGCCGGCGCCGTCAGCGCGATCTTCGACTGGACCTGGCAGGTCCCGGCCGTCTTCGGGCCGTCCCTGGTTGCCGCTTCCCTTCTGCTGGCCTCGGCGCCCGCCGGAGAGCTCGGTCGCGCCGGCCGGTGGTTGGGCGCCGGTACCATCGCGGTGGGCTCGCTGGCAGCGGTGGCCGCCGGCATCGTCGTCCTCAGCGAGCTCGAGCTCAGCCAGAGCCGTGACGCGGCCTCCGCCGGTCACACCGATCAGGCGATCGACCACGCCCGAAGGGCGAGCGACATCCAGCCGTGGGCCGCCGAGCCCTACATCCAGCTCGCCCAGCTCGAACTTCAGCGAGGCGACCTTGAGACGGCCCTGGCCGACATCAAGCGGGCCGAGGAGCGGGACTCCGAGGATTGGCGTCCCCTGGTGGTTGAAGCTACCCTGCAGCAGAGGCGAGGGGATTTCCAGGCGGCCCGAGCCGCTTACTTGCAGGCTGACCGGATGACACCCCTGCCGCTCGTCGACATCGTGTTTCCACCTGGAGGTCAGGGATGACCCAGGACGAGAGGCCACCGCCGTGAGCGAGACCCAGGCGCCGCACGACCCCGCCGAGCAGCGGCGAGGAGAGCCGGTCGACCCGGCCGACTCCGGTGTTCGCCCCAGCGCGACCGTGATCGTCCCCACCGTGACGCCGACTCGCGCGATGCGGCTGCTCCACTCCCTGGCGGCGGCCGGTGAGGGCTTCGAGACGATCATCGTCGACAACGGCACGGATTCGAGCGAACTGAAGAGAATGGCCTCCGATGTTGACGGGGCTCGTGTGCTGCGGCTCGAGTCGAACCTGGGCTACTCCCGGGCGGTCAACAGGGCGGCTTGCGAGGCGGAGGGAGACGTGCTGATCATGCTCAACGACGACAGCATCGTCGGCGGGGGATACGTGGAGCGGATCGCCTCAGCCCTCGACCCGGCGCAGGGGCGAGTGATGGCCGCGGGCGTCATGTGCGACGCGGGCTCCCCCGAGCTGATCGACAGCGCCGGGATCGAGCTCGACTGGACCCTGCTCGCGTTCGACTACCTGAACGGTGAGCCCGTCGAGATCCTGGATGGGCAGGTCGCTGACCCCATTGGTCCCTCGGGGTCCAACGCGGCCTACTGGCGCGAGGCGTTCCTCGAGATCGGCGGCTTCGACGAGCGCATCTTCGCCTACCTCGAGGACGTGGACCTGGCGCTGCGCCTGCGCCGCGCGGGTGGCTCCTGCAGGCTGGCGAAGACGGCGCGGGGTGTCCACGAGCACTCCGCGACGCTTGGGTCCGGGTCTCGCCGCAAGGACTACCTGATGGGCTGGGGCCGCGGCTACCTGCTGCGCAAGTGGAGCGTCATCACGCCGCGCAGGCTGCCCGGCATCGCGGCGCGGGAGCTCTACCTCGGCATGGGACAGGCCCTGGTGGACCGAAACCTCGGGGGCCTGCGCGGCAGGCTCGACGGGCTCCGGGCGGCCAAGCCGACCGAGCCCTATCCGGGGCCGCTTCCCGACCCTCCGACGCTGCTCTCGACGCTGCGCCGCCGCTGGCGGCGCCGTTCCCGGCTTCGCAGCCGCTAGGGCGGCGGGTCAGCTCTCTCGCTGCGGGTCGGGGGGAATGCTGACGTCGCGGGGCAGGAAGCGGTTGGGCCGTCGCCTGCCGGCGGTCCACGCCGATACCGCGCGTCGCCTGGCGAGCGCGTATCCGTAGAAGAGCTCCCGGTCGAGCGTCTCGTCATGTCCCCACAGGCGCCGCGTCCTCCGGCCCAGCAGCCAGGCCAGGCCCGCGAGACGGTCGTCGGCCGAGAGCAGCCGCTGCAGGGTGCGCCGCTTCACGGGCGTCATTCGCCAGCCGCAGCGCAGTCGCAGCACCTCTGCGAAGAGCAGCTGCTGGTGCCAGTCGTAGTAGTAGACGACGCGAGAGCCTCCGGTCGGGTTGCGCAGCCGCTCCATCACGTGCGTCCGGACCGAGCGAGGACGGCGGTTCGCCTGCGAGTGGCCGATCACGGCCTCCTCGTGCTGTACGTAGTCGTAGAGGGGCTCATCGACGTAGGCGAGGTCTCCTCGTGCCATGGCGACCACCGCGACCCAGTGGTCGTGGAAGGCGCGAGCCAGGCGCGGGGGAAACGGCAGCGCGTCGTCCAGCAGATCGCGGCGGAACATGGAGGCCGCGCCCGTCACCGAGTTCGCCAGAAGCAGCGAGGCGAAGTTGGTGTGGTTGTTGCGGCGCTCGGTCCAGTAGGAGGGGCGAACGAGCCGGCCCGCCGGGCTGACGATTCGGGCATCGCTGTAGACGAGCTGCGCGTCCCCGATCGCGCCGATCAGCCGCTCCAGCTTGCCTGGGTGCCAGCGATCGTCCTGGTCGCAGAAGGTGACGTAGTCCGCGGCCTCGGGTGCCATGGAGAGCGCCCGCTCGAAGTTCCGGTAGAAGCCGAGGCGCTCCGCGCTGCGGGAGACGACGAACCGCTCGTCCCCCTCCGTCTGGGCGATCAGCTCGTTGAACGCCTCCTCGGAGGAGCAGTCGTCGCTGATCACGCAGATCCAGTTTCCGTGTGTCTGCTCCCTGATCGAGTCGAGCTGGCGGCGGAGCAGATCGGCGGGGGGCTCGTAGGTCGCCATGCAGATCGCGACGCGCGGACCTGAGGATCCGGGGAAGGAGGGCGCAGGCGCGTCGCCCGGAGGGCTCAGCACCGGATCGATGTCGATGCTTCCCAACGGGACCACCTTCTCGGCCCCGCCGGGGAGGCTGAGAACGAGCTCGAGTTCGAGTCGGACCGAGGTAGCAGGCGGGGTCACGTCAACCAGGGAGACGAAGCCACTTCGGTAGGCCTGGCTCCGTGCCGGGTCGGCTGGCTCGAGCTTCTTGTAGACGTCGTCGCGCGGCAGGCGGAACTGGTCGATCCGCTGCCGGCTCTGACCGATCTGGATCGCGAGCTCGCGGGTCCGCTCGGCCGGGTCGTAGCAGTAGCCGCCCAGCACGAATGCCGTGCCGCGACCGACCGCGATGTGCTGGGGCGGCCCGATCTCGAGGTGGGCGACGGCGGACTCAGTCATGGCTCCGCCGCCGCTGCAGCCTGCGCCCGTATTCGTAGAGCTCCATGTCCAGACGATTGTCCTCGGCGATCCGCCGCCGGAACGAGTCCGGCACATCCGTGGGGCGGGTGACGTTCTCGTGGACGGGAGGTCCGAGCCGCCAGCCGAAGCGCCGCTCGAGTCGCTTGGCGAACGCCTCGAGCTCCTCCTGGAGGCCGAATTCGTCCATCTTCCGGAGCGCCCGCTTCGCGGCCCTCAGTCGCCGGCTGTCGAGGTCGATGACGGTCATCATCCCGTTGCTCATCTCCTCCGCCTTCATCGAGAGCATCTTCACCATGTGGTTCTCGATGAACGGCCTGAAGCGGGCCGGATCCTCGTAGATCTCCTCCAGCGGGCGGTCGGCATCGGCGGGCGTGGTGTCGCGGTGGTGGCGCAGGTAGCTCAGCGTGCGGGAGACGGGATCCCGCAAGACGGTCATGATCGTGAAATCGGCGCCGAGGAGCTCGGCCGTGCAGAGCGGGAAATGACCGGTGACGACCCTGATCTCGGCTCGTCGCGCCGCCCAGCGCTCCAGCAGGATGTGCGGGAAGAGCTGGGGAGCGACGTCGGCGGGATCTCCGTCGGAGGGCGCCGGGTAGACGGCCTGATCCCCGAAATGCCGCTGCAGGCGGACGTAGAGCGAGACGCCACCCGTCTTCAGGATGTGCACGAAGAAGAACCGCTCGGGCTGGGCCGGAGCCTCAGGCGGCAAGCGGGGAGTACTGCGGGGGCGAAGCCGAGGCTCCGAAGAACCAGCTCTCGATCGCCCAGCGGCTCTTCTTCATCTCGGGCTCGGCGGCCGTCGAGTGCAGGAAGAGCTCGTCGAAGAGCAGCACGTCTCCCGGCTCGAAGATCGGCCGGAGGACCTCTCCCTGGGCGGCCGTCTCCTCGATGACCTGCGGGGAGACGGACCAGTCGAACCAGGCGCCCTCGGTCCCGGTGGGGACGAAGTGGTCGAGGCGACGCGGGAGAATGTCCATCCCGGGCGCCTCGTCGCCGCAGCGCGACAGGGACAGCCAGACGTTGAGCGCGCGGACGTCGCCCATGAATGCGCCGTCCTGGTGCCAGCCCTGTCCGGCGTCCGGGTCGACGCGCCGCAGGGTGCACTTCTGCACCGAGATCACCGGAGGCTCCCCGAGGTAGCCCTTGATCGCTCGACGGAGGCCGACGCGGTCGAAGGAGTCGAGCATCTCGAACAGCAGGTGGGGCGAGTCGGCGGCCCAGAGACCGCCGCCGCCGGCGACCCAGTCCCGTCCGAGGGACCCACGAAAGGCGGGCGCGGGCATGAACTCGCTGTAGAAGCCCGAATCGCCGTCAGCGCCGGCCTCGGCCTTGTCCCGGGCCTCGAAGGCCCTGTCGATGTCGTCGGCGAGCGCGCGGGCATCGCCGGGATCCACCAGGCCGCGGACCAGCAGGCAGCCGTCGCGAAGGATCCCCGCCCGGAGGACCTCGGGAGTCAGCTGCGTCGGCTCGATGCCGGCGAGGTCGCCGTTGCGGCTCGGCAGCTGCTCGAAGGCCGGATCCGGGAAGGCTGCGCCGGGGTGGGCGTCGTCGAGCAGGCGGATGCCCGCCGCATGGCGCAGCTCGACCAGGCGCGATTCGACCTCGGCGTCCGGGTTCTTCCGGTTGGCGAGGGTGAGCTCCTCGATCTCGGCGAAGAGCTGCTCCGTGCTCTTACCGGCCGCGATCGGCGGCTCGCGGTCGGCGACCGCCTGCGAGTTCTTGCGTGAGCGAAAGATCATGCGTCCCTGCGCGGCGAAAGCTAGCAGCGCCTTATTCCGTCGTCGGCCTCGCCGGGGCGCCCACGACCGTGGTCCCCGACTGGACGTCGTTGACGACGACCGAGTTGGCCCCGACGGAGGAGCCCGCGCCGACGCGCACCGCGCCGAGCACCTTGGCGCCGGTCCCGATGTGAACGTCCTGTTCGATCGTCGGGCCGGCGATGTCGCCGGGCCGCAGCCCGATCGTCACGAACGGTCCGATCACGACGCCCGGATGGATCTCCACGACGCCGTCGATCACCACCTGCCCGTGGAGCAGGTAGACGCCCGGGTGGACGACGACGGGGTCTCCGATCACCACTTGGCCCGTGGCCATCGCGAGCCGGTGGGCGAGCTGCGGCAGTACGGGCACACCGCGCCTCTGCAGCGCCGCCTTCACCCTGTAGAGCGCGAGAGCGAGGAAGGCGTCGGCCGACCAGATCAGGCGCAGCACCTGGAATGCGGCGTCGGCGCGCGAACGGAGCTCGTAGCGCTCGCCGCGGTGCAGGAGCGCCACCCGCGCATCGGCGACGAGCGCCTCGCGCAGCCTCGGATGGCGGGCCCGGATGTCGCTCATCAGCGTTTGCGCCATCGTGTTTTCAGGGTTGAGCATGTGAACGGGAGCGTAACCGGGCAGCGCGGGACCTAGACTCCGGCCCCGGCCCGCCCGGACCTGCCCTGACCAAGCCAATGCCGATGCAAGTCACCTCCTACTACCACCGGACCAATCCGGACGAAGCGGGCTACTCGCTCGGCAACTTCTACGAGATCTGGGCGGCGTGCTTCGACGCCGCCGGCGCGCGGTCCGTGATCGAGGTCGGAGCCGAGCGGGGAAGGCTCACCCAGGAGCTCCTGCGGTGGGCCGCGCCGAGCGGCGCCCACGTGACCGCGATCGAGCCCGAGCCGATCTCGGACCTGCTCGAGCTGACCGAGGAGTACCCCGACCTCGAGATCGTCGAGGAGACCAGCCTCGACGCGCTCGCCCACCTGCCGATCGCCGACGTGATCGTCCTCGACGGCGACCACAACTACTACACGCTGAGCGGGGAGCTGCGGCTGATCGCCGAGCGGTCGGAGCGCATGCCGCTGCTCGTCTTCCACGACGTCTGCTGGCCCCTGGCCCGGCGTGACCAGTACGCCGCACCCGACCGGATCCCGCCCGAGCACCGCCACCCCTACGGGGAGGACATCAAGCTCGTTCCCGGGAACCCCGGCACGGCGGAGCGGGGCCTCCCGTTCGAGTGGGGCGCCCTCGAGGAAGGCGGCCCCCGCAACGGGGTGATGACCGCGATCGAGGACTTCATGGCCGAGCACGACGGCCTGCGGCTGGCGGTGATCCCGATCTTCTTCGGCTGCGGGCTGCTCTGGCCCGAAAGCGCCGATTGGTCCGACGCGGTCGGCGAAATCGTCGATCCGTGGGACCGGAACCCGATCCTGGAGCGGGCCGAGAAGGCCCGGGTGACCCAGCTGGTCCAGCGCCACTCCCGCGAGCAGGAGATCGACGAGCGCTTCACCTACGCGAGCAAGCTGGAGGAGCGCCGTCAGGCGGGTTCTCGCCTCGGGGGCATTCTCGGCGGCCGAGTGGCTCTCGAAGGTGCGCCGGCGCGGCAAGCCGGCCTTCTCACGCCGGGAGCTCAGCGATCTCGTCGCGGAGAGCGAGCGCGCGCGGCGGGAGGATCAGCGCTGACGGTTCGGCAGCGCCCCCGGCGAGTTGCCGTTCCGTGACGGCTCCTCGTCCCGCCTGAAGAGGGACTTGAACCACCGCAGGGGCTTCGTGATCCGCCAGCTGGCGCTCCGCTCCACCAACTGCAGCTGGCGCTCCATGTCGAGCACGGCAGCCTCCCTCGCCAGCTCCGCGGCGTTTGCCTGCATCAGCGCCGCGTCCCGCCGAGCCTCGGCCCAGCGCGCGCGCTCCTTCCAGTCGCCGGGAATGGTCTGCGCCGGGGAGAGCTTCCCGTCCCACTTCTCGGCAACGCGCATGTGGGCGGCGATCCAGCCTTCGACGTCGCCGATCAGCTCCAGGGAGTGATGGTGGATGACGCGGATGTGCTCCGTCATCACCTTCTTGCCCGCCGCCCGCACCTGCTGGCAGACGTCGAAGTCGTAGCCGTGCAGCTGTCCCAGCGACTCGTCGAAGCGGATGTTCTCGATGAACCAGGGCGGCAGGACCATCATGAAGCCGTCGATCACGTCGACCTCGCCGGTCCGGGCCTCGGGAGGCGCCTCGTCCCAGTTGAAGGTGGAGCCCACGATCTCGCCGCCGCCGTACTCCTCGTACTGATGCGAGAAGGATGCAAGCGTCACGGAGCCGTCCCACCAGGCGATGTTGCGGACGCCGATCGCGCCCGCACAGCCGAGAATGCCGAGGTCCTGATGCTGCAGGGCGCGCCTCACCTTGACGCAGAACTCGGGATCGACGATCTCCGCGTCCTGGTGAACGAGCACCAGCGCCTCGAGGCCATCGAGCTTCGCGGCCTCCTCGATCAGCAGGTTGTAGTTCCGGAAGATCGACGCGTCGCCGAGGCCGGCGGAGCCGAGCGCGAGGATCTCGGAGTCGGGCTCGGCGACGAGCCTGATGCCGGGCTCCGCGAAGGCCTCGTACTGGGCGTGATCCGTGATGGGGCAGCCGAAGGCGATCATCTCGGGCGGAACATAGCGGCGGGCGCTATTTGCGGGCCAGCAAGCCGATCGACGCGATCCTGCGCATCGGATAGTCCTCGTAGGGGAGGTCGCCGCGCCAGCGCTCGTGCGCCTCGGCCGAGACGAAGTACGCCTCGGGGTCGGATTCGAGTGTCCGGATCAGGTCCCCGAGTCCCTCGGCGCTGAGCCCAAGGCGGCGAACGGCCTGCTCCAGGCGGTCGCGGTGGGCGTCTGCGCCCCAGCCTGCCAGGACATGGTCGACGGCGTGGATCGAGCAGCCGCCCGAGGCCAGGGCGGCGTTGGCGGCGCCCATCACCGTGCCCATCGACTCGACCGGGATGTGCTCGAGCACCGAGATGGAGTAGACCCCGGCAACCGGGCCCGGAAGCCCGCCGGAGGGCGGGAAGCGCTCGCGGATGAACTCAACCTCGGGGTAATCGCGCTGGAAGCGCTCGAACTCGACGGGGCCCTGATCGCTGCCGTCGTACGGGTCGACCACGGTGACCGAGTAGCCGAGCCGAGTGAGGAGGCCGGCGACCAGCGGCTCGCCCGCCCCGATCTCGATCAGCCGCCCGCCGCGCTCCACCGTGCCGAGGACGGCCTTCACCATCCAGCAGCGCTGCAGGTCCTTCATGTCCCCGCTCGCCCTCGCGAGGCCGCCGAGGTTTTCGAGGCTGTCCGCGAAGTCGCGGACCGTGCCGTAGGACAGCTCCTCGACCGGGAACCGGCCGCGATAGAGCTCGTCGAGCTCCCAGAGGCGATCCTGGGGGATCGGGTCGCTCATGCCGCCACCGCGGCGGTCCGGCTCGCGAGCCGCTCCCGGTAGAAGCCGGCGAGGCGTTCCGCGTTCCGGGGCCAGCTCAGACGCTCGAGGGCGAACCGGCGGGCGCCGCGCCCCAGCCTGCCGGCGAGCTCCCGGTCGTCCATCAGCTCCTCGAGGCGCGCCGCGATCTCGAGCGCGGTCCCCTCGCGCAGCAGCAGGGCGTTCTCCCGGTCGGTGAGCTCGTTGCCCAGGTTGCAGGCGGGCAGGACCACCGGCCGGCCCATCGCCAGGAACTCGGGCAGCTTCGAGGGGAGCCGGTAGCGGTTGAAGTCGCCGGGCGCGCCGGGCTGGACGTAGGCGTCGGCAAGGGCGAGGTACCCGGGGATCTCGCGCCAGGGCACGTCGCCCAGGTCGGGCTCACCGCCGCGAAGAGCCTGGAGGGTCCTCGGATCCACCCCGCCGAGCCGGGTCCCGCCGAGACGGACGAGCCTCGCGGGCCGCCCTCGCCGCTGCAGCAGCTTCACCGCGAGGTACAGGCTGAACAGCTCCCGCAGGTTCGCCCAGTGGCCGATGCCGTGATAGACGAGGACGAAGTCGTCGGGACGCAGCCCGAGATGCTCTCGCGAAACGGCGGGAGGCAGGTCCGGCCGGAAGCGGTCGTGGTCCACACCCGGGGGCGCGAGCAGATGTGGGCGCCCGCCGAGGTTGAACTCGTTGAGCTCTTCGGTGATCACGGTGACTCCCGCCGCGCCCTCCATCAGGCGCGGGTAATGGAGCGGGTGGATGAAGTCGTCGGAGCAGAGCTCGTCGAGACGCTCCGGGGGCAATCGCCGGAGCCGCTCATAGGGCAGCCGCAGCGCGGTGGAGAGCAGGTGCTCCTCGTTGTCCTCGAGGTGCACCACGTAGGGAGCGCCGAGGGCCGAGACGGCGCGTTCCGTCGCCTTGCGGACCACCTCGCGCGGCGTCCAGGCGCAGATCATGGTCTCGTCTCGGATCGCGAGACCAGTCCCGCAGCCGGCGGTCGAGCCGCTCGTAGTTGATGCACTCGAAGCTCGGCTCGCCGATGGTCGAGATCCGGTCGGTGTCGCCCTGGCCGCAGAGGACCACCTCGATGCCCTGCGCCGTCAGCTCCTCGCCGAGGTGGAACGCCTGGATCACGCTGTTGACGTGGAGCTTCCCGAAGTGGAGGAAGAGGACTCTCACCCGACGGCCTCCCGCATCGCCACCGCCTGCGGGTCGCCGCTGAACGGAGACACGGTGAGGTCGGCCGCCTCCCGGAAGAAGCGCCGGCTGTAGTAGGGGTCGCCCGCCTCGAGGGCCTCGTAGGCCCGGTCGACGAAGAGCGCGCGATCGATCACGTCGAAGTCGGTGCGCCGCTGAGCCTCGGTCGTGTGGACGTCGGTTCTGGGAGAGGGCGTGCAGATGATGCTGAGGCCCAACTCCCGGATCCGCAGACACAGGTCGAGATCCTGGAACTGGCGGGAGAAGGCCTCCTCGAAGCCGCCGAGCCGCTCGAACGTCGAGCGCCTCATCAGCATGCATTCCATGCTGACGGCGGAGACCTCGCGGGCGCAGGAGAGCGAGCCGTAGTAGCCATCCGCGTCCGCGTCGAAGCCGCGCATGACCGGGACGGCGGGGTCGTAGAGGCCGATCGCGTAGCCGGCGGAGTCCACCCGTCCGTCGGGACGGGTGATGGTGGGCCCGACCGCTCCGACTCCGGGCATCTCGGCGTAGAGGAGAAGCTGCTCGATCCAGTCGGGTTCGACCATCTCCGTGTCCTCGCTCAGGAAGGCGATGAACTCGCCATGCCCGCGGCTCGCGGCCTGGTTCGCCTGCCTGCCCGGATTGAACGGGCCCTCGGCGTCCCGGCGAGCGGGGATCACGATGTCGACCCTCGGATGCGCTTCGCGCGGTCTCGGAGAGAGTCGGAGGCGGTGTGGAAGCGACGGGTGTGGCACGGCCTCGGCCGGAATTCCCCGGCGACCGAGGTGGGCGTTGACGGCGCGGGCCTGCAGCTCGGTCACGCCCTCCTTCGCGTGCTCCGACAGCGCGATGCTCCCCGGGATCGCCCGCCAGTGGTAGAGCGTCTCGGGGATGTGGCGGATCCGGTCGGTGCGCTCAGAGAGGCGGAGCAGCAGCTCGAAGTCCTGGATCGTGTCGAAGTCCGGGTCGAAGCCACCCACCTCGGAGAGCAGCTCCCGGCGGGCCACGAGCAGGTGGCCGACGTACATCGCGCCCAGCGCGTAGACGGGCGACCAGTCGGGCTTGTGGAACGGATCGACCCTGACGCCGTCCGTGGTGATCTTGTCCTGGTCGGAGTAGGCGACGTCGAACTCGCGCTCCGAGAGCTCCATCGCGACCCGCAGCAGGGCATCGGGCGTGAGCTCGTCGTCGTGGTCCAGGAAGGCGACGAGCTCCCCGCGGCAGAGCTCGAGCCCCTGGTTGGAGGCCGCCGCGATGCCCGCGTTCTCGCTCAGCAGGCGTGCGGTGATCCGCGGATCTCGCGATACGGCCCGCTTCACGGCCTTGCGGGTGTCCGCGCGCGGTGACCCGTCGTCGACGATGACCAGCTCCCAGTCCGGATATTGCTGGGCCCGGACCGAGCCGATCGCGGCGCGCAGGTGGCGAGGCTCGGCGTCGTACACGGGCATCACCACCGAGATCAGAGGCCGATTCGGCAGAGTGGCGAGCTCCGCCGCGGCCGCGGAGCGCGCCTTATCCCTCACGCCGCAACAGCCTGCCCATGGCGCGGAGCGGCTTGGTCAGCTTCCAGCTCGTCGTGGCCTCGTACTCCGCCGCGACCAGCATCGCCGGCGAGCCGGCGCCGCCGCGCGCCCACTCCCGGTCGGCCTCGGCGAATGAGCGCCGCATCAGCTCGCGGTTCATGTCCTCTCGCAACTCCTCGAGCTCGCGCTGATGGCGTCGTTCGGCCGCCTCGAGCTCCGCGCGGAGCCGAGCGGCCTCCGCGCGGGCCGCCGCTACCTGCTCCTCCGAATCCGGGTCCGGCATCGCGCCAATCGTAGGCTGCCGATCAGCCCTCACGGCGCCAGAGGCGCATGTGCGTGCTGGGATCGTTGCCGACCAGCCGGTAACCGCGCTGCCGGAGGATCGCGGCGAATTCCGGGATCTCGAAGACCAGGCCCCCCGAGCCGGGCACGTGGCTCACCGACTCGAACACGTCGGTCCCGCCCGCGTCCTCCAGCTGGTCGATGGCGCGGTTGGCCTCGTCCGGCACGATCAGCCCCGTGATCCCGTTGATGGGGGAGACGTTCACCACGCCCGCGCGGTCGGCCACCCTGTGATCGAGCGTCGTGCCGACGATCAAGACGTGCTCTCCCGGGTGTGTGTTGGCCTCCACGTAGCGCTGCGCCTCGAGCAGGTCGTTGACCGCCACCCCGCCGTCGGCCAGGCGGTCGATCTGCCGCCAGGGCGGGGACACCCGGGCGATCGCGGAGACCATCAGGCCGAACCCGATGAGGGCAGCGCACGCGGGCAGCAGGATGCGCGTCAGCCTCTCGCGGTCGCCGGCGGTGCGCCGAAGCGACCGAGCCGCGGTCCAGGCGACCAGCGCCAGGGACAGCCCCCAGGGCGGGAAGAGGAGCATCAGCTGGAACTGCGAGGAGCGGCCCACGAAGTACATGGCGGTGGCGAGGCCGAAGATGCCCGAGAAGGCGAGCATGGCGGTCAGGGTCCGGTCCGGGTCGTCTCGGACGTAGCGGACGGCGGCCATCACAACCGCCGCGGCGTAGGTGAAGTAGAGGGCCCACTGAAGGCCCAGGGTCGGCATCGGAACGAGCCCGAACGAATCCCGGAGGAACACCCGGTTGAAGTAGGTGAGCAGCGTCGGGTCGGGCAGCTCGCCTGTGCGGAGCAGGATGACGGCACAGACGAGGACGAGTGCGCCGAGCAGGCCGGCGGCGCCCTCGACGGCGATACGGCCCACCCGCTCGCGGAGCGGGGTCGAGCGGTCCCAGCTGACGCCCATGCCCACGATCAGGCTGAGCAGGGCCGGGGTCCCGAACTCGACGTTGTTGACAACCACCAGCCCGGCGAAGCCGAACAGCGCCCAGATCGGGATTCGCCGCCGCGTCGAGACGGCGAACAGCCAGGCGAGCAGGAACGGGCCGAAGAGGCGACCCGGGAGGATCCCGTAGTAGTTGGCGTCGAAGTTCCGGAACGGGCCGCTGTCGTTCCACGGGAAGAGCGCCAGGGCGAGGAACGGCAGGTAGAGGGCAAGGGCGGTCCAGGGCCCGCGCGTCACCTGGCGGAAGACGCCGAATACGGCCAGGAGCGCGATCGTCGAGAGCGTGCACATCGCAATCGAGAGCGCCGTGATCGAGGAGTCGAAGGTCGCCAGCACCGGCTCGAGCACAAGCGGCAGCAGGTTGGCGTACTGGGCGATGTAGTCGACCAGCGGGGTGCGACCGTTGACCACCGAGAAGTAGTCCTCCGCCTGGACCGGAATGTGGCCGGCGGCGAGCTGGCCCGCCTGGCCGACCGTCGCGTCCGTCACCACCGCGGGCAACACGAAGATCACCGTCGCCAGTACGGCAATCCCGAAGGAGAGCCAGGCCCGGTCCCGGAGGCGCTCGCCGATCCGCAGGGCCCAGGGTGGGAGCCGGCCGGACCAGCGCAGGACGGCGATCGTCATGCCGGCTCCGAGCACGACCGCCGCGATCAGGTTCGGCACCGAGAGGAGGTAGGGCTTGAAGTAGTCGACGAGGAAGCCGCTCTGGCGAGGCTGGTCCAGCACCCCGACGACGATCAGGGCGAGCCCGGCCACCTGAGCGCCGAGGATCAGCGGGTCGAGGGATCGCCTGCTTCTCTCGCGGGTGCCCAGCCCGATCAGGACGGCGCCGAGAACGATCGGCGCGGCCAGGGTGAGCATCGATCGCACCTCCTCCCGCGCCTCGGGCAGCACCAGGGGCTTCCAGACGGCGAAGACCTCCTCGGTCGGAGCGGGGTAGAGCTTCGCCAGCGCCGGCACGAGCAGGACAAAGGCGACTCCGAGCGCGAGGGCCGCCACGATCGCACCGATCCACGCCAGGTCTTCCACCGGCATCGCCAGCCGCCTGGTCATGTCTGCACCCCTCCGTCGGCCCGCCACAGGCGAAGCCCGCTGCTCGGATCCTGCTCGACCAGGCGGTAGCCGCGCTCGCGCAGCATGTCGGCGAACTCGGCGATCTTGAAGGGGGAGGGGTTGATGGCGCTCGGCGCGGTCACTGCCTCGAATACCTCGGTTCCGCCCTCGTCCCGCAGTTGGTCGAGCGAGCGATCGGCCTCCGCCGGCTCGATCAGGGAGATGAACCCGTTGAGCGGCGAGACGTTCTCCACACCGGCCCGGTCCGCGAGCCGGTGGTCGAGCGGAGTCCCGATCAGCAGGATGTGCTCGCCGGGGGTGGTGTGGGACTCGATGAAGCGCTGAGCGTTCGGCGTGTCGTTCGGGGCGTGTCCGGACTCGCCGAGTCGCTCGATCTGACTCCAGGGAGCGGGAACGCGAGCGATCGCCGCGAGCATAACCCCGAGCCCGATCATCGCGGCCGCCGCGGGGATCAGCAGCCGCCGAACTCGCTCCCGATCGGCCCGGGCCGCCCGCAGGGCGCCGCCCGCCGTCCAGGCGAGCAGAGCCAGCGAGAAGCTCCAGACCGGGAAGAGGAGCATGAGCTGGAACTCCGCCGAGCGGCCGACGAAGTACATACCTGTGACCAGGCCGAGGGCCCCCGAGAAGGCGAGCATGCCCGCCAGCGTCCGATTTTGATCCTCGCGGAGATGGCGCACGGCCGCGGTGAGCAGGGCGGCCGCGTAGGTCGCGTACATCGCCCAGTGGAGGCCCAGCGACGGCATCGGGAGAAGCAGGAATGACTCACGCAGAAAGAGGCGGTTGTAGTAGGTGAGCAGCGACGGGTCGGGAAGCTCGCCGGCGCGGATCAGCGTCACCGCGCAGACGATCGCGACAGCGAGGCCGATGCCGATCGCGCCCTGGCCGAGCATCCGAACGGCCCGCTCGCGCAGGGGCTCGGAGCGATCGGAGCCCAGCGCCAGCGCCACGACGAGCGCGACGAGCGCACCGACCCCGAACTCGGCGTTGTTGATCACCGCGAGGCCGCCCAGTCCGAAGACGCACCACATCGGGACCCGGCGGCCTCTGAGGAAGAGGGCGCAGGCGTAGGCGAGAATGAACGGGCCGAAGATGCGGTCCGGGAAGAGCGCGAAGTAGTTGCCGTCGAACTCCCGGACCGAGCCCTGGTCGTGCCAGGGAATGAGCGACAGCGCCACGAAGGCGACGTACAGGCCGAGGGCTGCCCACGGGCGGCGTGTGACGAGGTTGAAGACGCCGAAGATGGCCAGCAGCGCGACGCCCGAGAGAATCGTCATCAGCACGGTGAACGCGGTCAGCGAGGAGTCCAACGCTGAGAACACCGGCGCGACCAGCAGCGGGAGGAGGCTGGCGTACTGGCCGATGTAGTTGACGAGCGGCGTGCGGCCGTTGACGACCGCCAGATAGTCCTCGGCGTGGGTCGGGATCTGGCTGGGAGCGAGATGGCCGCCGTGTCCGACGATCGCGTCGGTGGTGACGGCGGGAAGGAGCCAGACGGCCGTCGCCGTCACCGCAAGGACGAGGGCGAGCCAGTGAGCCGAACGGGCCCGGGAGACGGCTCGCGCGAGCGTCTCGCCCGGGCCTCGCCAGCGCAGGAGCGCAGCGGTCAGCCCGAGACCGATCAGGACACCTGCGACGACGACTGGCACCGAGAGCAGCAGGGGCTCGAAGTAGCCGGCCGGGACGAACCTGAAGGTGTGAGGCTGACGCGCGACCGCCAGGGCGATCAGCAGGACGGCGAGGACCTGTGCGCCGATGATCCAGGGGTCAAGGGAGCGGCGGACCGCTCCTCGGGGGCCGAGCAAGAGGATGACGCCCGCAACGACGAAGGGGGTCGCAAGCGTCAGGATCGCCCGGACGTCCTCGAGCGGCTCCGGATTGATGGACCCCGACCAGACGTGGAAGACGGTCTGGTGCGGAGAGGGATAGAGCTTCGCGAGCTGCGGGGTGATCCAGGCGAAGGCGACGACCAGGCAGAGGGCCGCGGCGATCGTGCCCAGCCAGGCGACGTCCTCGGCGGCGAGCCGCGAGCGCGCGGCGGAGAGGCGGCGGGCGGCGGCGCTCAAGGCTTTGGCTTGCGGCCGACGACGATCACCGCCCGTGCCGGGGTCAGCGCAGTGGGCCAGCGCCGGCCGAACTGCGTCAGCCATCTGCCCATCGGGATCCGCTCGGCCTTCTCGACCTCGAAGCGCTCGGCGACGAGCCCGCGGAGCTGGTCGAAGGGGAGCTGGAGCACTGCGGGATGGCCGCCCAGCAGGGGCGTCTTCGCCAGCAGCACCAGCGGCCGGAACATCGCCCGCTCGAACCCGTAGAACCAGCGCGGCACGCACGACTCGGCGATCACCAGGCGCCCGCCCGGCCGCAGGACACGTTCGGCCTCGGCGAGAGCGCGCCGGATGTTGTCGATCGAGTCGCTCGGCCTGGTCCCCACCAGGTGGTGGTAGAGCAGAGCCTCGAGCACCATCTCGTAGGACTCGTCGGCCTCGTCGAGGGCGAGCGCGTCGCCCTTGCGCGCAGTGACATTCGGTGGGAAATGCGAGGCGGGCAGCTGGTCGAGGAAGAGATCGACCGCGACGATCTCGCCGACCTTGCTCGTGTCGTACTCGAAGACGCCTCCGTTCCCGACGTCGAGGAGCCTGTGGGCGCCGGCGACCTCGCGCGTGATCGCTTCGCGGATCAGCCGGTAGGTGTCGAGCTCCGCGGCATCTTTTCCGTGCTTGTCGCGTGCGAAGAACTCAGCATTCTGCTCGGCGCTGCTGGCATCCTGGCCTGTCATCCGGCCCAGCCTAATGCGATCGCTTTAGCCTGCTCCGCGTGCCCGAGCCGACGCAGAGCGAGTTCGACGCCCACAGCGAGGGCTACCGCGACGCCGTCGAGCAGTCGATCGCGTTCTCCGGCACCGGGCTGGACTTCTTCACGCGGGCCAAGGCCGACGCGCTGCTCGAGCTGGCCGCCGCGCGGGTGGGACCGCCCCAGGGGCTCGGCTTCCTCGACGTCGGTTGCGGGCCGGGGGAGACGGATCGCTTCCTCCGGGGTCGGGTCGCCCGGCTGGCGGGCGTCGACGTTGCGCCCGAGATGGTGGAGCGGGCGCGCGAGTGCAACCCGTGGGCCGAGTACCGCGGCTACGCAGCCGGTAAGCCGATCCCCTTCGAGGACGGTTCCTTCGACGTCAGCTTCGCGATCTGCGTCTTCCACCACGTCGGCCGCGGCGAGCGGCTGCCGCTGCTGCGGGAGATGGCCAGGATCACCAGGCCAGGCGGGCTGATCGTGTTGTTCGAGCACAACCCGCTCAACCCGCTCACCCGCAAGGCGGTCCGCGGGTGCGAGTTCGACCGGGATGCGGACCTGCTGACCCGGCGCGTCGGTTCGCGGCTGCTGGCGCAGGCCGGCCTCAGCGATCCGGATGGCCGCTACATCCTCTTCTTCACCCGCGAGTCGGGCCTACTGCGAAGGGTCGAACGTCGACTCGGCTGGCTGCCGCTCGGGGCGCAGTACGCCGTCTTCGCGCAGCGGCCCTGACGGGCCCGCCTCGAGTCCCTCGGCACTGGCGATCAGATACAGCGGGCGGTGCTTGCCCTGCTCGTAGGCCCGGGCCACGTAGAGGCCGATCGTGCCGAGCACGATCAGCTGAATCCCCGCGAGAAAGGTGACGAGGACGGTCAGTGACGCCCAGCCCTGGCCTCCGGGCGGCACCGACCCCGCCAGCTTGAGCACGATGGAGAGCATTCCCATCGCGATCGAGACGAGGGAAATGACGAACCCGAGGCCGAGGATGAACCGGAGGGGCGCGACCGAGAAGCCGAGGATGCCGTCGATGGCGAAGCTGATCATCTTCCCCCAGCTGTTCTTGGTCTTCCCGGCGTACCGGGCATCCCGGTCGTAGCTGACCGTCGTCTGCCGGAAGCCGACCCAGGCGAACATGCCCCGGAGATAGCGATCGGGTTCGCGCATGCTGCGCACGACCTCGACGACCCGCCGGTCGACCAGGCGGAAGTCGCCCGAGTCGACCGGGAGCTCGACATCCGAGAGGCGGTGCATCAGCCGGTAGAAGCGGTGGGCGGTCCAGAGCTTCATCCGGCTCTCGCCCTCGCGCTCGCGACGCACGGCGTGGACCACCTCGTACCCCTCGCGCCAGAGGGGGATCATCTCGAGCACCGCCTCGGGCGGGTCCTGGAGATCCCCGTCGATGATCACGACCGCGTCACCGGAGGCGAAGTCGAGGCCTGCCGAGATCGCCAGCTGATGACCGAAGTTCCGGGCGAGGAACAGCAGCTTGACGCGCTCGTCGTGGCCGCGGAGCTCGCTCATCACCTCGCGGCTGCGATCGGTGCTGCCGTCGTCGACGAAGATGAACTCCGTCTCGCCGGGGATCTCGCGGGCGACCGCATCCAGCCGGCGGTGGAGCTCCGGGAGCACCTCCTCCTCGTCCTTCACCGGGATCACGAACGAGATCGTCGGCATGGGCTAAGGGTAGTTGCGGGCGCGGCTCATACCGGGCAGAGCGTCACCGGCCCGTTCGCGTCCACCTGGAGCTGCCAGGGCCGCGTCGAGCGGTCCGTGGGGATGGCGAGCCGCGCCGCCCCCTCGAGTGTCCCGACGACGATCGGGAAGGAGGCGGTGGCGAACCGCCGCAGGCTCAGCGCCGCCCGCACGCCTCGCGGTGCGAACAGGGTCGCACCGCCGCGGGGCAGCTTCACCACCGGCGGCGCCTGTCCGCTCCGGGTGACCGTCCGGCAGCCGCTTCTCGGTGGAGTGGTCCCGGAGAGCGGCTGGAAGGTCAGCCCGAGTGCGGCGGCCAGGACCTTGTCGGCACCCAGCCGGGCGGGTTCGGGCGCGGAGGCCAGCTCGGCCGGGCTGTAGGCGGGAGACCCGAACTTCCCCGCCGCCGAGAGATAGGGTCCCGCGTGCATCCGCCCGAAGTAGTCGAAGTCCGAGTTCTGGGAGGTCAGCTCGAGGGCGGGATCGACACGGTCCTTGGCGATCTCGAGTCCCGCCAGATCTCCCTTGACGATCGCCGTCCAGGCGCGGAACACCTTGTAGGCGTCGTGCATTGCCGCCACGTTCGCCGCGGCGGCAAGGGCGGTCGCGACGCCGATCGTCGCCAGCGCCTTCCATCCGGGACGCCAACCTTGGATCAGCTCGGCGGCGATCATCAGCACGAATACCGCCCCGACGTACTGGTACCGCGACGCGGTCGGCGTCCGGCCGACGCCGGTGTTGGCGGCCGTCAGGAACCAGAAGGAGACCCCGATCGCCAGCGGAACCCAGAGCGCCGCTGGAAACCGCCCGAGCCGCCAGAGGCGGATGGCGCCGAGCACGACGAGGCCGACGAGCAGGGGCCGGCCCCATTCGACCCCGCCCGTGCCACCCACGATCGGCGGCGTCGACAGCCCGAGCAGTGAGCCGATGCTCGACGCGAACCCGTCCAGGACGTAGGCCGGGCTGTTGGCGACGTTGTGGAAGGAGAGGTAGCTGGTCGCGGTATGGCCCCAGCCGAGGTACCAGATCGCGTAGAGCACGAGCGGGACCGCCACCACGTACGCCCGTCGCCCCGGGCCGCGGTCGAGGGCGATCGCCACGGCGGCCCCGATGATGAAGGGGATACCGAGCTCGGAGAAGGTCAGCGAGAGGACGAGGAGGACGCAGGCCCACGCGTCGCCGGCCCTGTTCCTGCGCTCGAGGATCAGCAGGGCACCGAGCCCGAAGGCCATCGAGCCGAAGTAGCCGACCTGGAACGGCGTCAGCAGGTCCTCGTAGGCGGCGCCGATGAAGAGGACCAGCACGGTCGCCGCCAGCGCCAGCCAATCGCCGATCCTCGGGCTGAGGTACGCGAAGAGCAGGATCGCGCTGGCGATGAAGGCCGCGGTGGCGACGACGGCATAGGGGAGGAGCGAGTCCATCCCGAGAGTCGCCTGGATCGCCTTGTAGATGGCGGTGGGCGCGATGATGATGTGCTCGTTGTGGGGATCGAGGAAGGCGTGCGCGTTGAACCCGCGGCGGCTGAGCAGCAGGTCCCAGTCGTCGATGAAGAAGGTGAGACGCGACTGCAAGGCGAGCAGGAGCGCGGCGGAGGCCGCCGCGAATCCGCCGAGCAGGACGGGCGGAGTGGCCAGTCGCCTCAGGGCGGGCATACGGAGGCCTTGGGTTGGCTGAGCTGGAGGACCCACGGGCGCGGCGATCGATCGGGTCGGATGCGAAGCAGCCGGGGCCTGCCGGTGGGCAGCGAGCCGAGCGAGACGGGATAGGACCCGGTCGCGTAGCGCCGCAGTGACGCCTGCACGCCGGGCGAGCGAGCGACGAGGACGAGGCCATCGCGAGGGACGATCGTCGGTGTATGCGCGGGCCCGCAGCGGAGCCCCGCGGCGCTGGTCGGCGTCAACCTGATGCCGAGGGCCGCCGCGAAGACCATGTCGGCGGAGACCCTCCCCGCCTCGGGCCCCTCGGCCAGCTCGGTGGGCGTGTAGGCGGGCGACCCGTACGCGTCGATCGCCGAGAAGTACGAGCCCGCGTCCAGGAACCCGAGGTAGTCGACGCCGGAGTTCTGCTGAGTCAGCTTGAAGTCCGGTGAGACCTGTCCGCGCGTGAGCTCCAGCGCCGCCAGCCCGCCGCGCTGCTGCTGCGCGATCCCGGCGAGCCCGTCGGCCGTCTGTTTGAGCCGGTCGCCGTTGGTGACGGCGGCGGCGACGGACACGGCGAGCACGGCGGCGGTCGCCCAGCGACCCACCCTCACCCCCCGCACCAGCTCGGCGAGAACGAGCACGAGCAGGACGATGCCCAGGTACTGGTAGCGCCCGGCCGTCGGCTGGGCCAGCGGATTGGCGTTGAGAGCCGTCAGGCCCCAGAAGCCGAGGAGGAGGACGAGGCAGGCGAGCAGCCGATCCGGCGGGCGCCCCAGGGCGTAGACGCGCCAGGCGGCCAGCCCGACGACGAGGATCAGCAGCGGCTGCCCCCAATCGAGGGGACTCGCCTGGTAGTCGCCGATCGCGACCCCGAGCCCGACCAGCGTGGCGAGGCTGGAGGCGAGTCCGTCGAGCACGTAGCTGGGCGCGTTCGCGAAGTTGTGGACCGAGATGAACGTGTGGGCGTTGTGCCCCCATCCGCCGTACCAGAGGAGCCAGAGGAACGTGGGCACCGCGACGACGAAGGCGCGCCGCCACCGGTCGCGGCTCAGTGCGATCTCCACGGTCGCGGCAGCGACGAAGGGGATCCCGAGATCGAAGAAGAGCAGTGCGACGAGCAGCAGGACCATCGCCAGGACATCGCCCTTGCGGTCCCGTCGGTCGAGCATGAGCAGGGCGCCGATCCCGCAGGCGACTGATCCGAAGAGGGCCATCTGGAACGGGAAGAGGAGGTCGTCCCAGGAGGGCCCGAGGAAGAGGATCGGCAGGATCGCCGCGAGGGCGAGCCACTCGCCCGCGCGGCGGCGGACGTAGACGAACAGGACGCCGACGCTGAGCAGGAAGAGTGCGACCGCGACGATCTGCCAGGGGAGCGGCGAGTCCATCCCGAAGGTCGTGACCAGGACGCGGTAGATCAGGATCGGAATCGCGAGGAGCTGCTCGACGAAGGGGTGGAAGAAGGTGCCCGGGCTCCAGCCCCGGCGGTGCAGAAGGAAGTCCCACTCGTCGCGCCAGAACGTCAGGCGCCCCAGCCAGTGCAGGAGCAGCGCGCCCGAGACGACCATGGCGGCCCCGGCGACGATCGTCCCGGGATGATCGATGGCGCGACTGCGGGGCGCCGTTTCCGAGGCGCTGCCCGCGGGCGATGTTTGGCTCACGGTGTGTACTTCCGGGAACGCAGGAGGTGGGCCCGGTGCAACAGCAGGCGGAGGGCCGACCAGAGCGTCTTCAGGCCGTAGACCGTCGAGGCGCCGAATCCCACCGAGGAGGCATCCGCGAAGTAGCGCGTCCGGGCCGGCACCTCCCGGATCCGGAAGCCGAAGTGCGAGGCCTGCATGAGGAGCTCCGAGTCGAAGCTGAAGTCGAGTGAGTTCCGCAGGAAGGGGACCGTCAGGAGCAGGTCCCGGCTGTAGGCGCGGTAGCCGGTGTGGAGGTCGGTGAGCCTCGTCCCCAGCACGCGGTTCTCGATCGTCGTCAGGAAGCGGTTCGCGATCCGCTTGTAGAGCGGCATCCCGGCCTCCTTGGCCGCGCCCTCGACGAGCATCCTGGAGCCGAGGACGAGGTCCGCCTTCCCCCTCAGGATCGGCTCGATCATCCGCGGGATCAGCTCGGGCTCGTACTGGCCGTCCGGGTGGAGCATCACGACGATGTCGGCCTCGTGCTGGAGCGCCTCGAGGTAGCAGGTCTTCTGATTGCCGCCGTAGCCGACGTTGTGGGGGTGCCAGACGACGCTGACACTGAGGCGCCGCGCGATCTCCAGCGTCTCGTCGGTCGAGCGGTCGTCGACCAGGATCACCTCGTCCACGACGTCCCGTGGGATCGATCCGACGATCAGCTCGAGAGTCTTCGCGGCGTTGAGCGCGGGCATCACGACGATCGTCTTGCCGCGCACGCCGGGGCCGGGGGCGCCGGTCTTCACCTCGGGCACCGCCTCAGCCATGGTGCGCCTCCACGTAGACCGTCCCGCCGCGGCGCAGCAGGACCTCCACCCCGGCGCAGAGCGCGGCGAGCGGGAGCGCCACGGCGGCCGCGGCGAGCGTCAGCATCCGCCGCCCCGCCGACATCGGCTCGCGCCTGGCCTCCGGCCTGCGAATCGCGTCGTAGAGGTCGGGGTGGGAAGGGAGCGCGCCGACGAGGCCGTGCAGCCAGCCGAACACGACCTGGCCGCCTCGCGAATAGCTGACCCGGGACGGCCGCAGGTCGAGCGAGCGCAGGCGCGCGAGCAGTGCCGGTGCCGGAACGTGAACCAGGTGGCGTGGGAGGTCGAGGGCGAACCAGCGATCTCCGAACATCCGCGCCTGCAGGCTGGCGGCATTGGGCATCGCGATCACGAGCGCGCCGCCCGGCTCGAGGTGCGCGGCGGCCTCCGCCAGCTTCGCCCCGGGCTCGCGCAGGTGCTCGAGCGAGTGCCAGAACACGATCGCCGCCCACCGCTCATCCAACTCCGCGATCTCGGCCTCGCGAATGTCCTCGCGCTCCGAGGCTCTCTCCAGGCCGACCGCCCTCCGCCCCAGCCGGGAGAACTCATCGAGCAGGGACCCATCCCCGGCGCCGACGTCGAGAACCGGACCCGGAGGTGCGATGCGGTCCACGCGGCGCGCGGTTCGGCCGCGGAGGCGCCGGAGCAGCGCATCCCCCAGGCCCGAGAAGCGGCCCCGGTCGGGCCGGTACCAGGCGCCGTAGGCCCGGTCGAGCTCCTCGTCGGTCGGCACGGGCCAGGTGGTTCCGGCCCCACAGCTCATGCAGACGACGACGCCGGCCGCAGAGCCGGGACGCAGCGCAGCGCCGCACCAGGCGCAGGCCGCGACGGGCACGGGACCCGTGGTCGATGGAACCTCGGTTTTGGCGTGCGCGGGCGCGATGGCTGCGGCAATGGGTATCAGGTATCACGACCTTCTCCCGGCTAAGCTGCGGCCGATGCCGGCTTCAGACGGCGCTCAGGGCAGGCTTGGCGCCGCCTCCCAGCCGGGTCGTGAGTTCGGCTCCAGCGCCTTTCTTGCGTCGCTCGCCCTGGCGGGGTCGTTCGCTGCGCTGGGTTTGAACAGCATCTCGATCTCCCGGATCGAGGGAGCCGACGGCGCCGGGCTGATCGCCCTCTCCACCCAGTTCATCTTCCTCACCACCTTCGTCGCCGGCGGCGGGCTGCGCACCAGCGTCACCTACCGCGTCGGAGCCGGCCTCTGGTCGCCGCGCAGCGCCGTCCGGGGTGCGTTGATCGCCTCGATCAGCCTGGGGTTGGTGGGCGCCGCGGTGGGCATGGGCCTCTACGCCCTGCTCAAGGACAGTGCTCTCAAGGACTTCAACCTGGCGATGGCGGCATCGCTGATGGCCGCCCTGCCCTTCGCGCTCGCTTGGTGGATCGTCCCCGCCATCCCGCTCGCCAAGGAGAGATACGAGTCCTACGCGCTGCTCACGGTCACCGGGCCGGTCTGCGTTCTGCTCCTCTGCCCGGCGCTCGCGCTCGCCGCCGGCCAGACGGGTGCGGTGATCGGATTCGCCGCGGGGTGGCTGGTGGGCGGCGTGATCGTGGCGTCCTGGGCGGTCGGGTACGCGAGGCGTCCCGAGGCGGCCAAGGGCCCGGAGCACAGCGTGCGCGAGGCAGGCGGATTCGGCGCTCGCGCCTGGGTCAACGACCTCTTTCAACTGGTCAACCTCCGGCCCGACCTCTTCATCCTCACCGCCTACTACGGCGCCTCCGACACGGGGGTCTACGCGGTGACGGTCTCGATCACCTCGCTGGTCTGGATCGTCTCCCAGCCGCTCGCCTCCGTCGTGCTTCCGCGCAACGCGATGGTGACCGCCGCGTCCGATCCGGGCCTGACGCCGGTGATCCCGAGATCGAGCCAGGGCACCGCGGTGCGCCACTCGGTTGTCGTCTCACTGATCGCCGCGGTCGCAGTGATCCCGATCCTCGCGTTCGCGCCGCTCGTCTGGGGTCCCGGCTTCGGGCGGACGCTGACGCTCGGCCTGATCCTGCTGCCGGGCGTCGCGATGCTCGGCGTGGGCCGGGTGATGGTCGCCGCCTTCACGGGGGCCGGCGCCGCAAACGAGGCCCTCTTCGTCGGGCTGGTGAGCTTCCCGCTCACCTTCGTCGCGTTCCTGATCGTGATCCCCGATCACGGCTCGACGGGCGCCGCGATCGTCTCCTGCTGCTCCTACATCGTCGCCTCGGCGCTGGCGGCCTACCTGTTCCTGCGTGCGCCTGGCCACACGGCGCGCTCCTCATTGATCCCGAGGGCTGACGACCTCCGCGACTATGCGCGCCTGGCGCGACGTGGTCTCGACGCGCTCGGACGCAGGCGTTTCGGGGTTAGCCAGTAGCCTCGCCTCGGGATGACTGACGCAGCAGGAAAGCGGGCGAATGCTGTCCGTGACGCGCCCGTCGCCATCGAGGCGCGTGGCGTCGAGAAGACCTTCCGGATCCCGACCCACCGGATCGATTCGTTCAAGGAGCGGATGGTCCATCCGTTCGCGCGCCCGACCTACCGGGAGCTCAGAGCGCTGCGCGGGGTGTCGTTCGACATCCACCGCGGCGAGTTCTTCGGCATCGTCGGGCGCAACGGCTCCGGCAAGAGCACGCTGCTGAAGATCCTGGCGAGCATCTACAGGGCGGATGCCGGGTCGATCAGGATGGCCGGGCGCGTGGCGCCCTTCATCGAGCTCGGCGTCGGCTTCGACCCCGAGCTGACGGCGCGGGAGAACGTGACCCTGAACGGCGTGATGATGGGGCTCTCCAGGAGGGAGGCGGCGCAGCGGCTGGATTCTGTCCTCGATTTCGCCGAGCTCGGAGAGTTCGTGGACCTGAAGCTCAAGAACTACTCCTCAGGGATGCTCGTGCGGCTCGCCTTCTCGGTGATGATCCAAGCCGAGGCCGACATCCTGTTGATCGACGAGGTGCTTGCCGTCGGCGACGCCGCCTTCCAGCAGAAGTGCCGCGACGTCTTCGCGGACATGAGGAGCGGGGGGCGCACGGTCGTGCTCGTCACCCATGACATGACCGCCGTGCAGCGCTACTGCCACCGGGCGATGCTGCTCGACGAAGGGGGGCTCACCTTCCTGGGCGATCCCGAAGAAGCGGGCCGCCAGTACCTGAGGATGAACTTCGCCAAGCGCACGGTGACGGTGGGGGGAGACCGCGAGATCTCGGTGGTGCCCGACTTCCTCGCGCGCGTCTCCGATGCCTGGCTGGAGGACGCGGGCGGCGAGAGGGTCACGAACGTCGAGGTGGGTCAGCCGATCCAGCTGAACGCCGTGATCGAGGCGCGCCGCGACCTTCCGAACCCCACCTTCGGGATCCACTGCAACAACGCCGATGGGGTCAACGTCTTCGAGCTGCACGAGGTCCTCGCGGGCG
This sequence comes from uncultured Solirubrobacterales bacterium, assembly GCA_963744105.1. Classification (GTDB taxonomy): domain Bacteria; phylum Actinomycetota; class Thermoleophilia; order Solirubrobacterales; family 70-9; genus DASUPK01. Next base: position 81,998 of record CAVUSJ010000003.1, read on the forward strand.
GGGATGCCGGCACGCACCTGGCGGCGGGCGACCGGGCCCGGATCAGCGCCACGATCGAGAACCCGCTGATGCCGGGGCGCTACGCGATCGTCTGCTGGGTCGGGGTGCTCCGCAACGAGGAGGAGACCGCGCAGCAGGCCATCAAGCTCCTCGACTTCGTCGTCTTCGGCGTCGCCAAGGGACAGGGGATCGTGGCGGTGCCGGGGGAGGTCGGGGTGCAGGTCGAGCCCGCTACGGCTCCGTCCCCGGAGGCGAAGACGTGAACGTCGACGCAGAGCGGATGGAGCTGCGCCCGGTCAGGGGCCCGTCGGCCGTCGGCGGAGGGCGAAAGCGCTTCAGCGAGCTCCTCTACCTCGTCTCGGTCACCGAGTTCAAGAAGACCTACTTCGGCACGGTCCTCGGCTACGTCTGGTCGCTGCTGCGGCCGCTGCTCCTCTTCGGCGTCCTCCTCTTCGTCTTCACGAAGATCGTCCGCGTCGGATCGGGCGTGCCGCACTACCCGGTGCTGCTGCTGATGAACGTGGTGCTCTTCGGCTTCTTCTCCGAATCGACCGGCGCCTCCGTCCTGTCGGTCGTGAGTCAGGAGGGAGTGGTGCGGAAGACCCAGTTCCCCCGCCTCGTCATCCCGCTCGCGGTCGTGCTGACGAGCCTGTTCAACCTCGCCGTCAACCTGGTCGTCGTCCTGATCTTCATCCTGGCGTTCGGTGTCTCGCCCCAGTGGACCTGGCTGCTCTTCCCGCTGATCGTCGCGGTCCTCTTCGTCTTCGCCACGGCGGTCTCGCTGCTGCTCTCCTCGCTCTACGTCCGCTTCCGGGACACCGCGATCATCTGGTCGGTGGTCGCCTCGGCCCTCTTCTATGCGACCCCGGTCATCTATCCGATCGAGGTCGTGCCCCAGACCTATCGAGACCTGATCTTCCTCAACCCCCTGACGCCGCTCTTCGAGCAGGCGCGCAAGTGGATCATCGACCCGGACGCGCCCAGCGCGGCCAGCGCCGCCGGCGGCTGGACGCACCTGCTTCCGGCCCTCGCGATCTTCGTCGGGGTCTGCGTGCTCGGAGTCTGGTACTTCAACCGCGAGGCGCCGCGGGTCGCCGAGGAGCTCTAGGCGGGCCGGCGGGCGAACGCCCAGACCTGGATCGGCAGGTTCGGCTCGTTGCGAAGCGAGTGCCACCAGCGGTAGGCGGACCAGTTGTCGAAGTCGCCGATCACGCTGTCCCGGTTTCCCCATGACTCGACCCCCACGACCTCGAGTCCTGCTCGCTCGAGCAGGATCCGGAGTCCGCGCGGGGTGAAGCGCCAGTAGTCCTTCATGTCGTGGAGGATCCGCTCCTCGTGGATCCGGACGAGGAACGGGGTCGAGACGATGACATGGCCGCCGGGGGCGCAGAGGTCGCGCAGGTGCTCGACGCCCAGCCACGGATCGGGGACGTGCTCGAGCACCTGCTCACAGATGACGACGTCGTAGCGGCCGGGCTCCTCAACGGGCTGCAGGAGGTCGAAGTCCGGATAGGGCAGCGTCGTGTACTCGCGCCAGCGGCGAGAGGCGTGGGCGTCGCCACTGACCTCGGCGGCGCTCATGCCTTCGGTGCCGAGGGTGGCCAGGAAGGCGTCGATTGAGTCGTTCATGGCGATTCGCTGCCACTGGCTTCTCACCTCGTACGTCTGGGGCAGCCGGACCGGGTCGGCCAGCCGGCGGAGCCCCCGGAAGCCGTTGCGGGCGCGCGCCACCAGGAGCCGGAGCTGCCCGCTTCCGCGCCGCTCGAGTTCGCTCAAAACAGGCCTCGCCAGGACTCGGGGATTCGCTCGACGTTGATGTGGACGCCGTCCTGCTCAAAGCCGCTGTCCCCGTAGAACCAACCGTCGAATTCGTCTCCCTCAACGGTCCGGTTGTATGAAGCCCAGCCCTCCCCGAGGTCGTTCTCGTTCCAGGCCCTGTCGCGGCGGCCGCGGTGTCGCTCGCGGCAGATGTCGAAGTCCATTCTGTGCAGGTGAATGAGGTACAGGTTGGGGTCGGGGTTGACCTGGCCGTCGGCGCGGTGGTGGAAGCCGGGCAGCCAGTCCATCGGCCCGGTGGCGAGTGCCGGCTTGTTGTAGGCGCCGTTCGCGAACCAGTAGCCGCGCTGGTCGAGTATCGGCCGACCCGGGTCGTAGGGGCCCTCGCGGTCGACCATGTGGAGGATCTCGTAGCCGATGCAGTTCACGAACCACTCGCCGAACTCGTCGATGTAGTCGCCGAGCGTCCCCCAGTCCGGCGCGGGGCTGACGATCTCGTCGACGTCGGTCACCAGCACCGCGTCGTAGCTGTCGAGCAAGTCGTGCTGAAGCCCGCGCACCGTCTCGACCATCCACGTGTGGTCGACCGAATCGTGGTGGACGGGAATCCGGACGAAGCCCCCTCGGTCGGTCGAGCCGTCGCTCGTGTCGTTGTCGAGGACGTAGATGTCCTCCTCGTCGAAGAAGCGCGAGTAGTAGCTCAGCCAGATCGGGAGGAAGACCGGCTCGTTGTGGACGATCGTGATCGCCGCCCGCCGCTTCTCGGCACCGAGCCGTGCCAGGCGCCGGCGATGTGCGCGGTCGGCCTTGATCGGCTCCCAGAACTGCCCGAGTGGCGGCTCGGTGCGCCCGTGGACTTCCGGCACCTTCACATCGGATCGCATCGGGCGGGATCGTAGGCGGAAGCCGCGGCGCATCGATGGGCGGGGGATCGGGTTAAGGTCAGCCGGTGCCGCACTCGACGGGACTCGTGCTCCTCGACTACGAACAGGCGCCGATCACCCAGCGGTGCCTGCGGTCGGTCGCGGCGGGCAACCGACGGCCCGATCAGATCGCGCTGGTTGAGAACGGCGGGGGGCCGGTCGAGCTCTCCGATCCCGAACTTGCGGGCCTCGGCGTCGAGGTGATTCACCTCGACGCAAATGCCGGGGCGGCGGGCGGGCGCAACCTGGGCGTGGAGCGACTGCTCCGGTCGACGAGCATCGAGCGCGTCGTGCTGCTCGACAACGACACGATCGTCCCCCCCGATTTCTTCGAGCTGGTCGCCGGGCTCCCCCTTGCGCCGCTGGAGATCGCCGCGCCCCTCGTCTTCGACAAGGGAAGCGGCGAGGTGATCTATGCCGGAGGGCGCTACGACCGCCACCACGTTCCCCATGTGATCGACGAATGGCCCGAGGGAGAGAGTGAGCGCCGGGCCGTCGAGTGGGCGCCGACCGCCGCGCTCGTCTTCGATCGGGAGACCTGGCAGCGAGTCGGCGGCTTCGACGTCTGGTACTGGTTCGGGTGGGAGGACGTCGAGTGGTGCTACCGGGCCACCTCGCTGGGCGCCCAGGTGCGCGTGGTGCCCCAGCTTCGGATCGTCCACGACCCCCACCAGTCGAGTGGCGGGCCCTTCAGCGCCGGCCGGGTCGGTCGATGGGCGCGAAACGGCACCGTCTTCCTCTTCGACCGGGCACGGGTGGGCTGGCCTTCGCGGGTGAGCTGGATCGCAACTGAGCTCGGGCGGGTGCTGCGCGAGCTTCGCGCCGGATGGCGGCCGACCGCGATGGGCCGCCTGCGCGGGCTGGGAGCGGGCCTGCGGGAGGTCTGCCGGCGCCGCTGGCGCAGGACGGCTTCGTGAGCTAGGGCTTTCCGCCGGCCAGGCGTACGAAGGCACTCCACGACGGCTTGGCCGAGCCGTCGAGCTCGAACAGCCCGCAGTGCCCGGGCCAGAGCGGGCCGGGTGTGTCGTTCAGCGAGAACCAGATCACTCCCTCGAGCCCGAGCCGGTCGCGCGCCTCGGCTGCGAGCCGGTAGGTCTGGGTCAGGTAGGCGGCCTGCCGCGCCGGCCCGACCGTGAGGCCCGACGGCTGGCCAGCGGACGCCCAGCCGACCTCGCTGATCCAGATGCCGCCGTCCTGGTCGCCCTCGTGGTTCATCACGTCGCGCAGGTCCCCGGTGCGCCCGAGGGCGTCCTGTGGGTTCGCGGCATACGGGTGGACCGCCGCGGCGTCGAACAGGTCCTGGGCGCCGCCGCGGTAGAGCGCCCTCATGAAGTCGCCCATCTCGATGCCGCCTCGCGGTGTGGGGAAGAGGCCGCCGAGCACGATCCGGGCCGCCGGGTCGGCGTCGTGCGCGGCGGCGTCGAAGCCGCGCAGCAGCGCGAGATAGCCGGCCGGATCGGGCTTCGGCTTCCAGAAGAGCGGCGAGTTCGGCTCGTTCCAGACCTGCCAGTCGGTGACCGGGAGCTTCGGCATGTCCGGGTGCTCCCGCCAGAACGAGCCGTTCGAGCCGTAGCGTCCGACCGCGGCGCGCACGAAGTCCTCGAACTGAGAGAGCCTCGAGCCGAGCGGCGGGTACTCGGGCGTCGGCTCGGCCCACTCCGGCGAGCTGTAGACGGTGGCGAGCACCCGGATGCCGTTCCTCGCCGCGCCGGCGATCACCGGGTCGTAGTGGCTCCAGTCATAGGGGGCGCCGGGCGAGGACTGGACCGATCCCCAGGCCAGGTTGATCCGGAGTGTCCCAACCCGGCCGTGTCCCATGCGGGCGAGCTCGGCCGTGCCGGGCAGCGGCTCGGCGGAGATCACGCCGTAGAACGCCCGGGGAGCCTGAGACGGTTGCTCACCGTTTCCGCCGCCGCCGCCGCCGCAGCCGCCGAGCAGTGCCGCCGCCACCAGGGCCGAGAGCGCGATCCAGCGTGAGCTCAATGTTCCTGGACGAGCCCGAGGAAGCGTTTTGTCCGTTCCTCCCGAGGTGAGTCGATGACCTGCTTGGCCGGGCCCTCTTCGACGATCACGCCGCCGTCCATGAAGACGACCCGGTCGCCGACATCACGCGCGAACCCCATCTCATGGGTGACGACGATCATGGTCATCCCCTCCTTGGCGAGCTCGCGCATCACGTCGAGCACGTCCTTGACCAGTTCGGGATCGAGGGCGCTCGTCACCTCGTCGAACAGCATCAGCTTGGGATCCATCGCCAGTGCTCGCGCGATCGCGACCCGTTGCTGCTGCCCTCCCGAAAGGCGCGCCGGGTACTCGTCGATCTTGTCCGCGAGCCCGACCCTGGTGAGGAGTTCCCGGCCACGCGCAACGGCGTCTCGCTTTCGGGTCCCCTTGACCTTGGTTGGCGCCTCGATCACGTTCTCGATTGCGGTCTTGTGCGGGAATAAGTTGAAGCGCTGGAAGACCATGCCGATCTCCGCGCGCTTCCTTGCCACCTCCGACTCGCGCAGCTCGTAGATCTTGTTGCCCTGCTGGCGGTATCCGACCAACTCGCCGTCGACCCAGAGGCGTCCCCCGTTGATCTTCTCCAGGTGATTGACGCAGCGCAGGAAGGTCGACTTGCCGGAGCCGGAGGGCCCCAGCATGCAGACGACCTCTCTGGGTGCTACCTCGAGCGAGATGTGCTTGAGCACCTCGAGCCGGCCGAACCGCTTGCTGACGCCCTCCGCCTTCACCATCGGCCCGCTCATCTGTGCTCCTCCGGGCCCTCGATCTCCTCGGTATCGACGTGCCCCCGGGAGATGTTCTGGCGGATGCGCTGGAACAGGGTCAGCGATTGCTCTCGCGTGCTGCCGCGGCCGTAGTAGCGCTCCAGGTAGTACTGGCCGACAGAGAGCACGGATGTCATCACCAGGTACCAGATGCTGGCCACGATCAGCAGCTGGATCGTCTTGTAGTTCACCGAGTAGATGTTCCTCGCCTCGGTGAGCAGGTCTCCCAACGCGATGAACGCGACCAGCGAGGTCGTCTTCAGCATCGAGATGGTTTCGTTGCCTGTCGGCGGAATGATCACGCGCATGGCCTGCGGCAGCACGATCCGACGCATTGTCTGCAACCGGGTCATGCCGAGGGCCTGCGCCGCGTCGGTCTGACCCTCGTCGACCGAGATGATCCCGGCTCTGACGATCTCCGACATGTATGCCCCTTCGTTGAGGCCCAATGCGAGCATTCCCGCGACGAACTTCGTGATCAGGGAGTTCGCGTCCAGGTGGACGAACGACGGGCCGAACGGGATGCCGAGGTCGAAGGTCGGGTAGAGGGCCGCGATGAAGTACCAGAAGAGGATCTGAACCAGCACCGGCGTCCCCCGGAAGACCCATATGTAGATCCAGCTCGCCCCGCTCAGCAGGAAGTTCGGGGAGAGCCTCATCAGCGCGAGGATCACTCCGAGTGCGATCCCGATGATCATCGCCACGACGGTCAGCTCGAGCGTGATCCTTACCCCGTCGAGGATCCGGTGGTCGAACAGGAAGCTGCCGACGTCGCCCCATCCGAAGCGCGGGTTGCTGACGATCGACTTGGTTACCGCCGCGAGCAGGATCGCGACGATCGCGGAGGCGATCCAGCGGCCGTAATGGCGAACCGGAACCGCCTTGATCTCGTCAGGCGGCTCCGGTCCTATTGCCTCTGCTTGTGCGCCGGGAGATACCTCCACCGGCTTCCCTTCCGGCTAGCTGGTCGCTCCGTTGATCGTCGGATTGCTGATCTCGTCGCCCTGCAGGCCCCAGTAATCCAGGATCTGCTTGTAGGTGCCGTCGGCCATCAGGGACTTGACGGCGGCGAGCACCGGCTGGGCCAGGCCGCTGTTCTTCGACATCGCGATCCCGTACGGAGCATTGCCATACGAGGTGCCGGAGGTCTTGAACTTGCCGTCCGACTGCTTCACCGCGTAAGCGGCGACCGGCTGGTCGGCCATCGCCACCTCAGCACGGCCGCTCGAGAGGGCCAGGTTGACGGCGTTCTGATCGGGAAGGGCCTGAACGGTCACCGCGGGCTTGCCGGCGGCGGTGCACTTTTGGCTCTGCGCCTTCGAGTCGTCCACCTGCGTGGTGCCCGTCTCCGCCGCCACGGTGTGACCGCAGAGGTCGGCGAGCGAGCCGATGTCCGGGCCACCGTCCGCGTTCACGTAGAAACCCGTTCCGGCGGTCGCGTAGGTGACGAAGTCGACCGTCTTCTCGCGGTCCAGCGTGTCGGTGAACGACGACATGCCGAGGTCGTACTTGCCAGCGGCAAGGCCCGGGATGATGCTGTCGAACGGGGCGTTCACGACTGTGGCCTTCAGGCCCATCACGTCGGCGATTGCCTTTGCGAGGTCCGCGTCCATGCCGATGACGGTCTTGCCGTCGGAGGCAATGAACTCATCGGGCGCGTAGGTCGCATCGGCCGCGACGCTGAGCTGGCCGCTCGACTTGATGTCGGCCGGCACCTGACCGGCGATCGCCGGATCCGCCTGCACGTTGAAGCTCGCGGCAGTCAGCGTCCCCGAGGTGGTGGTGTCGTTGTTGCTGCTGCCGCAGCCCGCTGCCACCGTCACGGCGGCGAAGGCGACCACTGCGATCAGTGCGGTAAGTCGGGATTTCATCTGGTCTCCTCCCCCTATGCGGGGTGTGTTGTGTACGCGAGGGACCCTATCCGAGCGCCGTTAAGCAGAGACTGCGCCCGACTAACTTCACTTTCTGAAGTATGCTTCTGCTTAGATGAGCACCGAGCCGCTCCTGAATCGTCCGTGCGGGGGCCACTTTGAGAACGTTCTCGAGGCCATCGGCAACACGCCGCTGGTCGAGCTGCCGCGCCTGACGCCGAAGCCCGAGGTTCGCCTCTGGGCGAAGCTCGAGGGCCGCAACCCGACCGGGTCGGTCAAGGACCGCGTCGCCAAGTACATGATCGAGGACGCCGAGGCGCGCGGCGCGATCGAGCCCGGCCACACCCTGCTCGAGCCGACCTCCGGCAACACGGGCATCGCGCTGGCGATGATCAGCCGCCGCAAGGGCTACCCGCTCAAGGTGGTGATGCCGGACAACGTCACCGGGGAGCGGACCCAGCTGCTGCAGATGTACGGCGCCGAGATCGTCTACTCCGAGGGCGCCAAGGGATCGAACGGCGCCGTCGAGCTCGCGCTCGAGATGGCGGAGGCCGACCCCTCGTACTACATGCCCTACCAGTACGGGAACGAGGCCAACCCGCGCGCCCACTACGAGGGCACCGCGAAGGAGATCCTCGACGAGCTCGACGACGTGACGGCGTTCGTCGGGGGGCTGGGGACCGGCGGCACCCTGATGGGCAACGGCCGCCGCCTCAAGGAGCACAACCCCGAGACCAAGATCGTCGCCGCCGAGCCGATGCAGGGGGAGCTGGTTCAGGGACTGCGGTCACTCGACGACGGCTTCATCCCGCCGATCATCGACCTCAGCCTGCTCGACCGGAAGATCATGGTCTCGAACATGGACGCGATCGTCTGGACGCGCAAGCTCCTCCACGAGGAGGGGATGTTCGCCGGCGTCTCGTCGGGCGCTATCGCCTACGTCGCGCACCGGATCGCCAGTGAGCTCGACGAGGGCAACGTGGTCTTCCTGGTTCCCGACGACGGCTGGAAGTACCTCTCGTCGGGCGTCTACACCAAGCCCATCGAGGAGCTGACGAACATCGACTCCACCGTCTGGTGGTAGCCGGGCTTCCGTAGCCTTCCCGCCGATGGCCGCAGACCCCGAAGCGCTGAAGCGCGTCACGACGCGCGTCAAGAAGCTCGCGAAGGACTTCGAACCGCCGACCTTCGAGCACGTCCCGCATCCGGATGCCGCTCTCTTTCTCTCGGCGATCGACCACCAGACGGGCTACACCGAGCCGCACATGGTCGACGGGGAGGGGCCGTACGAGGGCAGCGACCTGCTCTGGGCCCTCGGCCTGCGGGCCGAGCGGCGTGCGCCCGGCGCCCTCACCGCGCGCTCGCTGATGGGCGTCCCGGCCGAGGCGATCGCCGCGGTCTTCCGCGCCGGCCAGGACAACCTCCACGATCCCGAGCGGCGGGCCAAGCTCTGGGACGACCTGTCCAAGGGGATGCTGAAGAACTACGCGGGACAGTCCGAGCAGCTGATCGATGCATCGGGCGGCAAGCTGGCGGGACCCGGCGGTGCGCTGGTGCGGCTGAGCGAGTTCGACGCCTTCGCCGACCCGCTCCGCAAGAAGGCCTTCCTCGTCTGCAAGATCTGGGAGCGGCGCGGCTGGTTCGAGGTCTCGGATCCGGAGAACTGGGAGGTCTCTGCCGACAACGTGCTGATGCGTCTCGCGCTCCGCTCCGGTCTGGTGCCCGAGGGCGATGTCGACGAGGTCCGCTCGGCGACCCGCGAGGCCTTCAAGCAGGTGGCCGACCAGGCGAAGATCTCGCCGACGGTCCTCGACGACCTGCTCTGGCAGAAGGGCCGCGAGGACCCGGACCTGATCGGCGCCGAGGCCGGGGACCTGAGCGAGCCTCCGCGCCGCGAGGGCGCCGTCTTCTACTGAGCATCCACGGCGCTCAGTCGAGACCGCGCACTCGCCGGACCCAGGCGTAGAGGGTTCCTGGATCCTCCCCGAGCGGCTTGAGGAACTCGCCGGTCTCCAGCCTCTCCTTGCGGGGCGAGATCCGGCGCAGCGCCAGGGCAGCGAGCTCGCGCTCGATCAGCAGCCGCTCGCCCTCGATGCGCTGCACGTAGGTTCGCTGCTCGTGGCTGGGGCGCTCCCGATAGGAGTTCGGGCGCATTACCGAGGGGAACTTGAACGCGGTCAGGGCGGGCACCCGGATCGTTCGCCGGGCCGCGCTCTGAGCACGGCCCAGGAAGTTGATATCCGGAGGGCCGTTTCCTTCCTCCCAGGTCCGCCAGCCGCCGATCCGGCGACCGAGATCGGTCTCGTGCACGAGCGAGGTCGGAGGGACCCAGTTCCCCAGCCGTATGTCTCCGGGGTCGACGTCGAGTCCACTGAGCGATCTCACCCGGCTCTCCGGCGGGCCGAGCACCTCCGCCAGGCCGAAGGCGAGGTCGGCCGACTCGCGTTGCATGTGGGAGACCGTCGTTGCAAGGTGTTTGGGGTGCCAGACGTCGTCGTGCCCCTGGTAGGCGACGTAGTCGCCCTCAGCCATCTCCAGCCCGATGCTGTTCGGGACCGCTTGGCTCCCGCTGTTTTGCTCGAGGTTGCGCCAGCGCACCCGCTCGTCCCCGAAGGAGGCGACGACCTGCTCGGAGTCGTCGGTGCACGCGTCGCCGATCACCAAGAGCTCCAGGTTGGAGTGGGTCTGCCAGAGCACCGAGCGGATCGCGTGCCGCAGGACGCTGCTCCAGTTGTACGTCGCGATCACCACGCTGACCAGAGGACGTCCCTCGACGACCGGATCCGCGTGAGCGTTTCGGAGGATGTCGCGCGCGAGGGTTGCGCGCGCCGTGATCGCCCTCAGAAGCGATATGGAACTACGTCGCTGTCCTTCGGTAGCGCCCACTTGTCGGGGTCCTCGTGGTTGTACGGCTTCGTCGGGCAGTTGACGAAGAGGGCGTCCGTGTTGCCGACGTTCTGCACCGCATGCCAGACGTTCGAGGGGATCACCAGATGCCCCCGGTTGTGCTCCCCGAAGAAGAGCTCGTTCAGCATTCCGCGCGTCGGCGATCCCTCGCGGTCGTCGTAGAGGACCACCTTGACCGTCCCCAGCGAGAAGAAGAGGCGGTCGTTGTAGGTCCGGTGCAGCACGAAGCCCTTGATCTGTCCCGGCCTGATGGTGATCTGGTAGACGTAGACGAGCGGCTCGTCGCTCAGGTCCCACGCCGGATTGAAGACCTCTGTGAGCGTCCCGCGCTCGTCCGGGTGGGTGATCGACCGGCGGGTGACGACCCCGTCGATCAGCGATTGGATCGGCTCGCTCTTCTCGGTGACGGTCTGCTCGAACTGCTCCGCGGCCGACAGGCTCGGAACGCGCGGCGGGGCGCTCTCCGCGTCCCCGCCGTTCGTCGTCACTCTCCCTTTTGAGGCTCGCTCGATCCGAACATGCTAATCGCGACCGGTCGGGCGGTACAGGGCCCGGAGTGCCCGTCCACTAGCTTTTCCTCCGATGCGAGTCTCCCGCCAGATCTACGACGAGCTGCTCGCCCACGCGCAAGAGGACGCGCCGAACGAGTGCTGCGGCCTGATCGGCGGCAACGACGGCGTGGCGAAGACCGTCTACCGCGCGCGCAACGCCGAGGCGAGTCCCCTCCGCTACAACCTCGACCCCCAGGACCAGTTCCGGATCATGACCGAGATGGACGACAAGGGGGAGGAGCTCTCGGGCATCTATCACTCGCACACGGCGAGCCCCGCGTATCCGTCGCAGACGGACATCAACCTCGCCGCCTATCCCGGCGTGCTCTACCTGATCGTCTCGCTGGCCGATGGGGAGGAGCCGCTGCGCGGCTACCGGATCGAGGACGGGACGGTCGACGAGGTCGAGCTCCAGGTGGAGTGAACGAGACTCTCGTCTGCCCGCGCTGCGCCCTGCCGCATCCGATCAGCGAGCGCTTCTGCCGGAACTGCGGGATGCCCCTGGTCTACGCGGGATCGCGGGAGGAGGAGCCGGCCACCCTCGCGCACGAGCGCGCCCGCAAGGTGCGCCCACAGTACGCCCGCGGCGACCTGGTCCGCGTCACGGGCGCCCGGAACATGGCGGACGGCGAGCTGATTCAGTCGATCCTGCTCGAGCACGGCATCCCCTCGATGCTGCGGCGGGCGCGCGGCTTCGACGTGCCGGACTTCCTGGCGGCCGGGCCCCGCGACGTGCTGGTCCCGGAGTCTGGCTACGAGACCGCGCGGGAGGTGCTCGCCGGCACGGACATGCTCACGGCCGAGGCCGAGCCGGGCTCAATGCCGGGAATCGGGTCGCCGGCGCGGCTCGCGCTGGGGCTGCTGGCGGCCGTTGGAGCCGCCGCCCTCATCGTCTACCTCTTCTATCTCGCGTTCGGCTGATCGGCGCGGCCGCCGCGTGATGGTCGGGTCGAAGCTGAACTCGGGCGGCGTGCCGAGCTCCAGGTCGATGTCGGGCCGCTCGAGCGCGTCGGTCAGGGAAGGCGCCTCGAGTGAGTCGGCCTGTGGGTAGAGGATCTCGTCGAGCTGCGTGCGCCAGGCGCGCTCGATGTCCCGCATCCGGGCCTCGAACGCGAGCTCCAGGTTCCCCGGTGGCCCCTGACGGTGAAGGCGCGAAGCCATCCGGACGCACGCGTCCGGCCCGGCGTGCCGGTCGAGCAGGTCGAAGACCGTGCCGCCGAGGATCAGCGCGTCGCGGCGAGAGGGCGGGAAGGTGGGCCGGTCACCCTCGCGGAGCCGGGTGATGACCGCGGCGCGGTAGAACGAGGTCTGGCCCGCGAAGTACTGGGCGGCGCCCTCGATCAGCCAGGCCCAGCGCAGGTAGGTGATGAAGCGCCGCGGCGTCCACATCGGCGGCAGCGCCGTGTTGTTCGCCGCCAGGACGATCTGGCAGTACATGCGCTCGGCGGTTCCACGGAGCGCGCGCAGCGAGTCCTCGCCGGCCGAGCGCCGCTCCATCCACGAGTCGTTCAGGCAGTGGATCTCGCGGTCCATCGGCCAACCCGCCAGGTAGCGGCGCGCGGCCGGGGCCGCCGACCAGCGCACGGCGGGCAGGAGCGGATGCGCGGCCGAGAGCCAGGCCGGGTTGTCGTGGAGGATGATCGTGACGTCGCCCGGGACGTAGTCGAAGCGGTCCTCGAGGCGGAGGCGAAGGTCCTCGAGCGCGTCCAGGACCCGGTGCGCGCAGGCGAGGTCGGAGTCGTCGTGCCGCGCGGTGAAGCTCAGCGAGTCGGTCTCGATCCAGGTGATGGATTGAGGCTACTCGCGGGCTCGGGCGCGCTCGCGCTCCAGCTCGAGCTCGGTCTTGACGCCCATGGCGTTCAGCGCCTCGCGGGCCTCCTCGAGGCTCGAGGCGGGGGAGACCGCGGTCGCCAGCGGCACGGCCGACCTGGCGGCAGCCACCGGGTCGAAGAAGAAGGTGAGGGCGCCGAGCGGGGTGAGCTCGACGCTGCGGCGGCCGCCGCGGATCGGCACGTCTCCGCGCTCGCCGCGCGCGCAGCGCACGGCCATCAGGCTGGCCTCGGTGGGCACCACCTGCCCCGCCGCCTCGACCAGCTCGCAGGCCGAGGGCGTCAACCCCCACGCCCCCAGCAGCGCGTCGGCCGACTGCAGCTCCGTGATCCGCTGCAGCACCTCCTCGGGCGTGAGCTCGCCGTCGCAGCCGGGCCCGTAGACGGCGCCGATCACCTCGGTCGAGCGCGACAGGAAGATCCCGGCGGCGAGCACGATCGCGTCGCAGAGGGGGCTGGCGAGGCCGGGCTCCTCGCCGTGCGCGAGCACGTCGCCGCCGACGTCGAGCAGGACGACGGCGTCGCAGCCGAGCTCGGCGGCGGCCTCCCCGATTCCCGCGGCGAGCGCCTGCGGGCCGCGGGTGATGTCGAGCAGGAGTACCGGCCGGCCGAGATGGGACGCCATCTTCGACTCGGATAGCTCGACGTCGTCGAGTGTCACCGTCGAGCCCTCGGTGAGGACCGCGGCCGAGCCGCACGGGCGGCCGCCGCGCATCTCGTCGAGCGAGCGCGGGCCGGGCCGCGGGTCGATCGGCGAGCGCTCCCAGGCGATCCCGCCCAGGACCCAGTCCGTGCCCAGCCCCGCGAGCAGGTCGGTGACCGCCAGCGCGCCGACGACGTCGCCGCCGCCGCCCATGCCGATCAGCAGGGCGCGGTCAGCGTCTTTGAGTGCCTGGAGTGCCGCTGGGCTCGAGTGCCTAGGCGAGGACGAGGTCGCCCTGGCAGATCTCGCGGATCGCGCCCGCGGCGCGCTCGAACTCCTCGTCGGCCATCACCGGCGTCCCCTCGAAGGGCAGATCGCGGTCGATCTCGACCCACGAGCGGCAGCCGTGATGCTCGTCCTTGACGCGCACCGTGACGGGCCGCGGGATGCGGTGGACCCTGAGCAGCAGGACGTGCAGCGGATGGGTCCGCTTCCACGCCAGGCGCTTCTGGGCGTAGTCCGAGGTCCAGATGTGGAAGGGCGTGAGCGCCTCGACCACGCGGTGATCCTCGGTCGTGAAGTGATCCGTGATCTCGGCCCAGCTGCGGATCCTCACCCGGTCGGGCTGGGGGATGCCGCCGTCCTGGAGCAGCGCCCGCGGGGGCGGCTCCTCGTCGGGCCAGACGCCCTCCTCGAGAGCGCGGCGAAGCTCAGGGTGATGGGACTCGCGAACCAGGTCGTTCCGCTGGTGGTCGAAGGTCGGATAGAGGAAGAACTGGTCGTGCTCGACCTCGAAGTGCTTCTCGTCCTCGCGGATTCCGCCCTTGCGGAGAGCGACGAGCTGCTCGCCCTCGGCCAGCGCTCGCACGGTCACGGCCCACTCTTTCAATGCAATCGGCATAAGCAATTAGGGGGTAGTCAGTCGGAGTTCGAATCCGGGGGCGGGGCCTCGAGTACCGGGCCGGAGCCCCCTCGGAGGCGAGCAGTCTAGAGGACGGATTCGGCTTTGACAACCCTTGTGCCGCTTTGTCACAAAGTCAGAGGCTTAGTTCTAAGTGTCAGATAGCCCATTCCCATGCGGTGCTTGTCCTGGTTGACCGGCCAATCGACGCAAGATGCGCCATTCCCGTAGGGACCCCTAAGAATTTCGTTCGGAGCCGTACCCACCGCCTCCGGGCGTCTCGATTCGGAGCCGGTCGCCGGCCTGGAGCTCGCCTTCGGTCTTCGCGGGGACGGGCTCGCCGTTGAGCAGATCGCGTCCCGGCTCGCCCGGCTCGCCGCCCTCACGTCCCCGCGGGGAGTGCCGGCGGCGCTCGCCGATCAGCGTGAAGCGCATCGGCTCGCGGGCCTCGAGCTCGCGCACGATCCCGTCCCCGCCCCGGTGGTGGCCCGCGCCGCCGCTGCCGCGCCTCACCGAGAGCTCCCTGACCAGCACCGGGTAATCGGTCTCGAGCGCCTCGATCGGCGTGTTGAGCGTGTTCGACATCGCCACGTGCTCGGCGCTCGGCCCGTCGGCGTCCGGCAGGCGCCCTGGCCGCCCCCGATCGTCTCGTAGTAGGTCCAGTCCTCGCCTGACAGCGTCAGGTTGTTCATCGTCCCCTGGCCCTCGGCCCCGACCGGCGCGAACCGGGCCAGGGCCGCGAAGACGAGATCGGTCACCCGGCTCGAGGTCTCGACGTTGCCGCCGACCACCCCCGCCGGCGGCCGGGCGTTCAGCAGCGATCCCTCCTCGGCCCAGACCGACACGGGGCGCCAGGCGCCGGCGGAGGGCGGCGCGTCCGGGTCGCAGACGACCCGGACCGCGTAATAGCTGGCCGCCTTGGTCACCGAGAGGGGGCAGTTGAGGTTGCCGGCGATCTGCGTCGCGCTGCCGCTGAAGTCGAGCTCGAGCGTGTCGCCGCGCACGGCCGCCCGCACCCGGAGAGGGATGTCGCCGTCGCGCCCCTCGAGCACGTCCTCGGCGGTGCTCTCCCCGTCGGGCATCTCGGAGAGCGCGGCTCGGGTGCGGCGCTCGGCGTAGTCGAGGATCTCGCCGGTCGCCTCCCTGAGCAGCTCCGCGCCGTACCGCTCGGCGAGCTCGCGCATCCGGCGAATCCCGGTCAGGTTCGCCGCACGCTGGGCTCGCAGGTCGGCCAGCCGCTGCCGCGGATTCCGCATCCGGCCGGCGAGCTCGCGCAGGACGTCGTCGTCGGCTCGCGTCGGCGGGATCACGACGCCCTCCTCATCGAGCGTCACCGACAGGGCCGGCATGCCGCCGGGCGTCGGGCCGCCGATGTCCGCGTGGTGAGCGCGGGAGGCCGAGAACCCGAGCAGCTCGCCGTCGTCGAAGATCGGTGAGATCAGCGTGATGTCGGGCAGGTGCGTGCCGCCGCGGTAGGGATCGTTGAGGATCCAGAGATCGCCGTCGGTGTGCTCCTCGCCGGCGATCGCAGCGACGGCATCGGGCATCGAGCCGAGGTGAACCGGGATGTGCTCGGCCTGCATCACCAGCTCGCCGGCGGCGTCGAAGAGGGCGGTCGAGCAGTCGTGGCGCTCGGTGATGTTGGGCGAGTGGGCCGAGCGGATCAGCACGGCGCCCATCTCGTCGCAGGCCGCTCGCAGGGCGCCGGTCATGACCTGGAGGGCGACGGGGTCGAGCCAGGGCCCGTTCACGCGGCGCGCTCCGCGGTGATGGTGCCGCCGTCGTCCACGCTCGCGCTCCAGCCCGGCGGCAGCACCAGCGTCGCCTCGGGCAGCTCGAACACGCATGGGCCCTCGGCCCGTGCACCCGGCCGCGGCTCGCCGCGGAGGACCCGCGTGGCGAGCCACTCCCCGTCGAAGCGGGCCTCGCGCTCGCTCTCCTCGAGCTCGCCCGCGGCCGCAGCGCGTGGCCGGGGCTCCGGGCCCGGCTCGACGGTGGCCACCCGGATCGTGACCAGCTCGAGCCGGCCCTCGGGGTCCCGGTAGCCGTAGCGGGCCTCGTGCTCGGCCGCGAAGTCCTCGGCCAGTCGCGCCGGATCCGGATCCGGCGGCCCCGGGATCGGCAGCTCGAACGCCTGACCCCGGTAGCGGAGCTCATAGACGACCTCGAGCTTCGCACGCTCCATCCCCTCGCGCAGCGGCTCGCTCAGCGCCTCGACCTCCGACGCGATCCGCTCCGCCGAGATCTGATCGCCGGACAGCAGCACCGTCCGCGCCGTGTCGCGGCGGTGGCCCGCGGCGATCAGGCCGAGAGCCGAGAGGACGCCGCTCGCCCGGGGACAGACGATCCGGTCGATCTCGAGCTCGGAGGCCAGCGCGGCCGCGTGCATGGGACCGGCGCCGCCGAAGGGGAGGAGCGCGTAGCCGCGCGGATCGACCCCTCGTTCGACCGTCACCACGCGGAGCGCGCGCACCATCTCCTGGTTGGCGACCCGCGCGATCCCCTCGGCGGTCTCGATCTCCCCGAGACCGAGCGAATCGCCCAGCGCCGCGACGGCCCACTGAGCGCTTTCGCGGTCGAGCGCGACACCGCCGGCCAGCACCGAGTCGGTGGAGAGGTAGCCGAGCAGCAGGTTCGCGTCCGTGACGGTGGGCTCTGCCCCGCCGCGCCCATAACAGGCCGGACCGGGCTCGGCGCCCGCCGACCGGGGGCCGACGCGCAGCGCTCCGCCCGCGTCGCGCCAGGCGATCGAGCCGCCGCCGGCGCCCACGGTGTGGACGTCGACCATCGGCAGCTGGATCGGCCGGCCGTCGATCTCACGGGAGTCGGTGCGGCGAACCTCGCCTTCGTCCACGACGCAGACATCGCAGGAGGTGCCGCCCATGTCGATCCCGATCGCGTCCGGCGTGCGCGCCGCGCGGGCGAGCAGGGCCGCGCCGACGGCGCCGCCCGCGGGTCCCGAGAGCACGCTCCAGGCCCCCGACCGTGCCGCCTCCTCCGCACCGGCCGTGCCGCCGGAGGACCGCATCACCTCGGGCTCGGGCAGGCCCTGCTCCCGGCAGGCGCCGGCGAGCGCGGTCAGGTAGCGGCCGAGCAGGGGAGAGAGGTATGCGTCGATCACGGTGGTCGAGAAGCGCTCGTATTCGCGGAAGGCGGGCAGCACCTCGTGAGAGGCGGAGACGTGCACGCCCGGGAGCGCCTCGCGCAGCGCGGCGGCGATGCGACGCTCGTGCTCGGGGTCGCGGAAGGCGAAGAGCAGGCAGACCGCGATGGACTCGGTCTCGGCGCCGCGGAGCTCGCCGACGAGCCGCTCGACCTCCCGGTCGTCGAGCTCCTCGATCACGCCGGAGGCGCCGGTGCGCTCAGCCGCCTCGTAGCGGTCGCCGGGCTCCACCAGCGACCGCGGACGGGCGCGACACGGGTGGTAGAGGCTCGGCCTGTTCTGCCGGCCGATGTCGAGCAGGTCGGCGAAGCCGCGCGTCGCGACCAGGGCGGTGCGGGCGCCGCGCTCCTCGAGCAGAGCGTTCGTCCCCACGGTCATGCCGTGGGTGAATCCCTCAACGTCCGGCGGCGTCGCTCCGGCCCGGGCGAGCACCTCCTCGACCGCCGAGATCACGCCGTGGGACTGGTCCTCGGGCGTGCTCGGGACCTTCGCGGTGTGCAGCCGGTCCCCGTCGAGCAGCGCGGCGTCGGTGAAGGTCCCGCCCACGTCGACGCCCAGCAGCATCGGGCGAAGTTATCGGAGCGCGCCGGGCCAACCCGGCCGCGTCAAGCATCCGTTCAACGCCGGCTCCTAGGGTCGCCCCCGATGCTCGAGACAACCAGAAATGGAAGGGAGTCCACGATGAAGAAGATGATCGTTGTGCTTGCCGCGGCCGCGGCGCTGGCTTTGGCGGCTGCCGCCCCCGCCAGCGCGGGGTCATGCCGCACGGTGAAGTGCTTCAACAAGCAGATCTCCGTGCTCAATTCAGAGGTGGGTCAGCTCGCCTCCGCCCTCAACTGCCTCCACCCGATGGCCGTGACGCGGTATTCGGGCTATGACTACAACGGATACGCCGCGGCGACGACGGCGCTCGATTTCACCGAGTCCGGTGGTGCCGTCGGCACCTGGGTCATGGCCATCGACCCGGGGACCTGCGGTGCTCCCCAGACCCGTACCGCGGCCGGGAATGCACCCAAGTCGTCGGGCACGGCCGCTCGGGACGCATCACCGTTCGGGCCGTTCGGGGCGATTCTCCGCAGCGTCGAGCGCCGCCCCTAGCGAGGCCATGAGGACTATGCCGCCTGGGCCCTTCCGATCGCCAGAGGGTGAACCAGCGCCGGCATCCACGACCAGCGGTCGTGGTTGACGGCCTCCACCTTGAGCGGGCTGTCACGCAGCAGGTCGACCGTCGCCCTGTTCGCGTGGCAGCCCGCGGCGAAGGCGTGCCACGGCCGGTGCAGCCGGTCCTGCCAGCGCGCCAGGCGCTCCGAGTCCGAGCGGACGTGCTCCAGGAACAGGAGCTCGCCGCCGGGCCGGAGAACCCGGTCGATCTCCGTGATCGCAGCGCGAGGATCGTCGACCGTGCAGAGGACCAGGGTGGAGACGACGGTGTCGAAGCTGTCGTCGTCGAACGGCAGCTCCTCCGCCGTCGCCACCACGACCTCGCCGTCCCGCGCGGCCTTCCTCAGGCGACGCTCGAGCTTCGGGAGCATCGGAGCGGCCGGCTCCGTCAGCGTCAGGTTCTCGATCTCATCGGGGTAATACGGGAGGTTGAGGCCGGTGCCGGCGCCGAGCTCCAGGACCCGGCCGCTGGCCTGGCTGAGCAGGTCCCTTCTCCGCTTCGCCATCCCGGTGCGCTCTCCGACCCACAGAAGCGGGTCATAGAGGGCGCTGAATACGTGTTCCCAGAGATTCATCCCGACTCTCCTTGCTCGCGTGAACTGGACGTAGGGGATCTACGCCACGCGGAGTGCTCGGGATGTGTGCGATCGAGCACAGCGGAGGCCCCGGGGATCCCGGGGCCTCGACGCCGTCTCACTCCCCTTATGCAGCGGCTGCTTCGACCGCGCGCACCTCGAACGTCTCCTCGAGATGCTTGTGCGAGGGGCAGTAATCCATCCCCGGCAGCGGCTCACGCTGGCACGGCGTGCCCTTGCGAGTGCTGGCCAGGCAGTTTCTCTCCTGGCCGTCCAGCGTCACGTCAGCGGGCAGCGAGTCGAGGAACTCCTCGATCAACTCGATGTGCCGCTCGATGACCATGAAGACGCGTACCTGCTCGGCAAGAGCGAAGTACTCGCGAACTTCGGTGAACAGTGTCTTCGCCGGCCGAGCGAAGTAGCGGCGATCGGAAACGAGCCGCTGAATGGTGGCCTCACACGCTTCCAGCAACTTCTGTCGGGAGGCGAACGTCCTCTCCACACCCCCGGAGGTGTCGATGCGAGGAGCCAGGTCCCTGTAGATGGAACGACTGAATTGATACATCCGTGATCTCTCCTATCCCCCCTGAAGCCTTGTCCTCGGGCTCTTCCTGCCCTTGGACCCTCCAGGCGGTGCTGATTGAACCACGGCCTACCCAATTTTTGGGTTAAGCACTGATTAAGTACTATTAAGTAGGCTCAGGACAGCGCTTTTGAGTAGGCGGACGCCTACTCCCACGCCTGCCAGGCGAGCTCGTCGCCGCTGCAGACGAGGTGCAGGCCGTCGAGTTCGGCGTTCAACTCGGGAAACTCGAGCCTGCGGTGAGATCCCCGCGACTCCTCGCGCTGGAGCGCGAAGCGGGCGATCAGCCGCGCGAGCGGATAGGGGTCGTCAAGCAGCTGCTCGAGCTCCTCCCGGCGCCTGAGCGGGCCCGCGAGCCTCCAGACCGCCTCCCTGCTCTCGCCCAGGGGCGGGTCGAAGCGCCACTCCGGCGGATGCGGGGCGTCCCCGGCATCGGGCTCCGCCGATGCCGCTCGCGCCGCCCTAGCGCCCAGCACGAAGCACTCCGTGAGCGAGTTCGACGCCAGCCGGTTGGCGCCGTGCAGCCCGGTGTCGGCGCACTCGCCCACCGCGAACAGGCCCGGCAGCGAGGACCGGCCCTCCAGGTCGGTGGCGACCCCGCCCATTACGTAGTGGGAGGCGGGCGAGACCGGGATCGGCTCCTCCGCCGGATCGAAGCCGGCCTCACGCAGCGACGCGAAGACGCTCGGGAACCGGGCCTCGCTCAGCTCGCGCAGGTCGAGGTAGACGTGGTCGGAGCCGTCGCTCTTCATCTGGTCGAGGACGGCCAGGGTGACGGCGTCGCGGGGGGCGAGCTCGTCCGTGAAGCGCTCGCCGCCCGCGCCGAGGAGGGTCGCGCCCTCGCCGCGGACGGCCTCCGTGACGAGGAGCCCGTCGGAATCCGTGCCGGGCGCGGACAAGGCGGTCGGGTGGAACTGGCAAAGCTCGAGGTCGGCGAGCTCGGCGCCCGCCGCGTGGGCCATCACCGGCCCTGCGCCGATCGCCCCCCACGGATTGGTGGTCCGGGACCAGAGGGCCGCAGCGCCCCCCGTGGCGAAGACCGTCGCGTTCGCCAGCAGCGGATCGCGGTCGGTGAGCACGCCGAAGCAGCGCTCGCCGTCGCTCCAGAGGGCGGTCGCCGACGTCTTCTCGATCACCTCGATCCGCTCGTGCTGCGCGGCCTGCTCGGCGAGCCGCTCCGTGATCCGCCGGCCGGTTGCCGCGCCCCCGGCGTGGACGATCCGCCTACGGGAGTGCCCTCCCTCCAGCGCGAGCGAGAGGCTCTCGTCCGGCAGCAGGTCGAAGTGGACCCCGCGACGCTGGAGCTCCCGGACGACGCCCGGCGCCTCTCGGGCG
Source organism: uncultured Solirubrobacterales bacterium (assembly GCA_963744105.1). Lineage (GTDB taxonomy): Bacteria > Actinomycetota > Thermoleophilia > Solirubrobacterales > 70-9 > DASUPK01. The sequence goes on from CAVUSJ010000003.1 coordinate 102,987, forward strand.
AGCAGCTCCGCGGCGGATCGCCGGCACGCCCCGCGGCCGGCCGCGACGGTGTCCTCGACGTGCTGTTCGGGTGAGTCATCGGGCCCGATCGCCGCGGCGAGACCGCCCTGGGCCCAGAAGCTCGAGCTCTCGCTGAGGGGCTTCCGGGACACCATCGCGACGCGCGCGCCCCCGTCCGCCGCGGTGAGCGCGGAGTAGAGGCCGGCGGCGCCGCCGCCGACGACCACGACGTCGAATCGGTCGTCCGGCGTCATCGCGCCGCGAACCGTACTGTGCGGCCATCGAAGGGCTTTACCTGAGACACCCGAGCTCCTTCCGGCACGACACGGGCGGGCATCCCGAGAACGCCCGGCGCCTGACCGCGATCGAGGAGGCGATGGCCGAGCGCGACTGGCTCGGGCTGGAGCGCGTCGAGGCTCCCGCCGCGACCCGGGAGCAGCTCCAGCGCGTCCATGACCCCGCTCACATCGACACGATCGAGGCCTACTCGGCCAGGGGCGGCGGCATGATCGACATCGACACCGTCACCAGCGCGGGATCGTGGGAGGCCGCCCAGCACGCCGCCGGAGGCGCGGTCCACGCAACCGAGCGGCTGCTCGATGGGGGCGGTTTCGCATTCTGCGGCCTGCGGCCGCCGGGGCATCACGCCGAGCGCGGCCGGGCGATGGGGTTCTGCCTGTTCAACAACGTGGCCGTCGCGGCCGCCCACGCGATCGCCGAGTGCGGCGCCGAGCGGGTCCTGATCCTCGACTGGGACGTCCATCACGGCAACGGGACCGAGGAGATCTTCTACGGCTCGTCCGACGTTCTCTACTCCAGCATCCACCAGAGCCCGCTCTACCCCGGTACCGGCGCGGCCACGGACTTCGGCGAGGGCGAGGGGGAGGGGTACACGGTCAACCTGCCCGTGCCACCAGGCAGCGGCCCCGATGAGTTCCTGGCCCTCACCCAGCACGTGATCGCTCCGATCGCCCGGGAGTGGCGGCCGGGGTTGCTCTGCATCTCCGCGGGCTACGACGCCCACCGCGACGACCCGCTCGCCAACTGCGAGCTCGACGACGCCGCCTACGCGGACATGGCGGCGACGATGCGCGATCTCGCGGCCGAGCTCGAGGTGCCGCTGCTGATCTGCCTCGAGGGCGGCTACGCGCTCGCCGCCCTGGCGCGCGGCGTGGTCGCGACGCTCGATGCGGTCGGGGGCGAGCAGGCCCCACGGGAGGCGCCGATCGGGTCGGCGCTGGAGTACCGGGAGCGGCTGGGGCGCTTCTGGCCCGCCCTAGCGGCCGCGGAGTAGGCGGAGCTCCTCCTCGGTCTGCGCCACCTCGGCGGCCAGACCCGTCAGGAAGTCGGTGGTCGAGGATCCGTCCTCAAGGGTCTTCAGTCCGCGGCGGCCTGCGTCTGGCAAGTCACGTATGTCCTGGGTCGGTCATGCGGTCAGCTGGTCCCTGATCTCGTTGAGGAGCTTCTTCGGAATGCCCGGCACGGTCTCGAGGTCATCGACGGAGGCGAACCCTTCCTTGCGCTCGCGGTAAGCGATCACGCGGGTCGCCTGGGTCACTGACAACCCGACCTCGCGGAGCTGCTCGAAGGTCGCCTTGTTGAGGTCGAGCAACCCGCCGCGCCGGCGTGACCGGGTGGCCTTCGAGGCCGAGGCCTTCGAGGCGCGCTTCGCCTGCGTCTCCTTCTTCGCGGCGGCGGCCTTCTTCTTGCGCTCCTCAGCGGCCTTGGCGCGGGCCTCCTTCTTCTCCTGCGCCTCCTTCTCGCGGGCCGCCTTCTTCCCGGCGGCCTCCTTCTCCTCCTCGTCCTTCTTCCGCTGCTCCTCGGCCTTTCTCTCGGCGGCCTCCCGTTCCACGGCGGCCTTGGCTTCGGCGGCTGCCTCCTCCGCGGCGGCCTGCTCCTTCGCCGCGGCCTTCTCGGCCCGCCGTGCCCGGCGCCTGCCCAGGAAGCCGAGGCGCTCGGGGGCGGGCTCGACCGCCTCCTGCTCGTCGGTCGGCTGATCCCGGGCGGCCTCCGGCGTCGGGCTCGGGTTCCGCGACCTCCGCCTCGGCGCGCTCGGGCAGCTCGATCCCGACCGAGGCGGCGTGCGCCTGGGCGCCGCTCGCCCGGTCCATCACGGACTTGATCCGCTCCTCGAGCGCCCGGAAGCGGCCCTCGCGCTCCTCGTTCGCCTTCTTCAGGTCCTCGTCGTCCACCGCGCCGAGCTTGCTCTCCGCCGACTCGGCGCGAGCCTCGGCCTCACGGAGCTGGTGCTCGGCGGACTTCAGGGCGCGGCCCGCCTCGTCGAGCTCCGTGGCCAGCTCCTGCTCGCGCTCGGCGAAGGTGCGCTCGGCCTCGTCCTCGCCCTCCCGGCGCGCCTCGGCGACCGCGCGCTTGATGCGTCCGTCGCTCTGCTTCTGCAGCTTGTCGATCTCCTTCTGGAGCGCGCCGACCTGGCCGCGGACCCACTCCGCCGCCGCGCTGCGGGCCTCGGCCTCGATGTCGAGCCTGGCGCCCTCGGCCTCCTCGACCTTCTTCTCGGCCCGCTTCGCCCGGTTCTCGGCCTTCTGCACGAGCTGCTCGCGCGAGGAGCGCTCTTCCTCGAGCTGGCCGCGGAGCAAGCCGAGCTCCTCCTGCAGGCGGCGCTCGGTCTCCTCGCGCACCGTCTCGCTCGTGACCCGGACGCGCTCCTCGGCCTCGGAGCGGAGGGCCTCCTCCTGCTCCGCCAGCCGTCGCTCGGCCTCCTGCTCCACGCGAGCCTGCGTGTCGGACTCCACCTTGGCGAGGGCCTCGGCGATCCTCGCGTCGGACTCGGCCTGCAGCCGGCGAAGCTCGGCGTCGAGGCGCTCCTCGGCCTGCTGCTGGATGCGCGTCTGTTCCTCGGCGAGCTTCGCCTCAGCGCCCTCGACCCGCTTGCCGGCGGCCTCGATCTGCTCGGCGATCTCGTCGAGCCGGCGCTGGGCGGCCTCGGCGGCCTCGGTCGCCGCTTCGCGCTCGCGGCGCAGCGACTGCTCGCGCGCCTTCAGCTCTGACTCGAAGCGCAGCTCGGCGGCTCGCCGGGCGGCGTCGATCTCCTCGCGGGCGCGGCTGTCGGCGTCGGAGCGGATATCCGCGATCCGCTTGGCGAGCTCCTGCTCGAGCTCGCGGCGGATCCCGCGCTCGATGTCGGCGCGGGATTCCTCGGGCGGGGCCTGCTCTTCGGCCTCGCGGCGAGCCTCCTCGACGGCTGCCTGGATGCGGGACTCGGTATCGGCCTCGAGCTTCTGGATCTGAGCTTGCAGCTGCTCGTTGCGCTCCTGAAGGCGGCGGTCGGCTTCCTCGCTCACCTGGCGCTCGGCGTCGGCTCGAGCCTCCTCGTCCCCGTCCCCGCCGGCGTCGCTCTCCGCCCGCTCGAGCCGCTCGAGTGCGTCCTTCAGCGCCGCCGCGGCCTCGTCGCGCTCGGCGGTCAGCTCCTTCTCGCGGGCGAGCATGCGCCGGTCGAGCTCGGCCTCGAGCTCGCGGCGGACGTCGCCGCGCTGCTCGCCCAGCCAGTCGGCAGCGTCCTCGCGCGCCCTGGCGTCGATCACAGTCACGTTCCCGGCCGCGCGGGCCTCGGCTTCCTCGAGCCGGCGCTGGACCTCCTCGAGGGACCTCGCGGCACGCTCGCGCTCCTTCTCGAGGTCCTCCTCGAGCACGAGGATCTCGGCGGTGGCGCGCTCCTCCGCCTGGCGGCGGGCAGCCTCGACAGCCTCCTGCATGCGCTCGTCGCGCTCACCGTTGGCCGGCGGCTCGGCCGCGGCGTTGGGCGCCTCCGGGCCGGCGGACGGCTCCTCCGCTCCCATCACCGGACGGATCACCGGCGGCCGCTTCGCGGCGGGGCGGGGCTTCGCCTGGGCTGGAGGCGCTTCGGGCCGGGGACCCGTCTCGCCGCGCATCGCCGTCTCGAGCTCGGCCGCGCTTTTCTCCAGTTCGTCGAGCTTCGCGGCGCCTTCGCGCACCTCGTCGGGATCCACCTTCCCTTGGTGGTACATCTCGAGGACGCGGGCCCCGAGCTCTCGCACGCCTTCCTCGGTGCGGCGGTGAAGCGTCTCGAGGCGCCACTTCATCGCCCCGCGGTCCTCCGCACCGTGGCCGGCGCCTTCGTTTTGGCGCTCGGTCATCGGGGCGTGACTCTACGCGACGTGCAGGCCGGAGCGCGATTTCGGCGCGGGCCCGTTCGCGTTCGGCGACACCCCGGTCCCCTCCCGTTCGCCAGGGGAGGTGAGCCTCTCCGGAAACGAGCCCGAGGAGGTTGTTGATGCGAGATCTCGTCACCCGGCGGTTGGTCGGCCTGTCGGCCCGGAGCGGGCAGGGGACGGTCGAGTACGTCGGACTGATCCTGCTGGTCGCCCTGCTGATGGTCGGCATGGTGGCCGCGATGAAGGGCTTTCAGGGCAAGCAGGGGGTGGAGCTGGCCCAGACGATCGTGGACAAGATCCGCGAGGCGGTGGGCCAGGTCAGCTTCAAGTGACCCAAGGCCGCTCCACTTGGGGAGCGAAGGGCGTAGCCCGGAGCGACTTAGGTGGGGCGGCCGCAGCGGTCACTGCCTGATGGCGAAGCCGTCCTGCCAGTCGTGGCAGACTGGCCCGCATGCCCGCCAGTCGCAGCTACGACCGCGCCCCCGCCGACCTCCGCCCAGTGACGATCGAGCGGGGCTTCGTGCGGACCGCGGACGGGTCCGCCCTGATCTCGCAGGGCGAGACCCGAGTGATCTGCACGGCCTCGGTGAATGACAGCGTGCCCCGCTGGATGGAGGGGAAGGGCCGTGGCTGGGTCACCGGCGAGTACGCGATGCTGCCCGCGTCGACGGGCGACCGGAAGGCGCGCGACATCAGCCGCGGCAAGCAGGACGGCCGCGGGGTGGAGATCCAGCGGCTGATCGGCCGCTCGCTGCGCGGGGTCGTCGACTTCATGGCGCTCGGCGAGCGCTCGGTCTACGTGGACTGCGACGTCCTGCAGGCCGATGGCGGCACGCGCTGCGCCGCGATCAGCGGCGGCTACGTCGCTCTGCACGACGCGCTCGGCAGGCTGGTCGAGGCCGGGGCGCTCGAGACTCTCCCGCTCAACCAGTCGGTCGCGGCGGTCAGCGTCGGGATGGTGGAGGGCCGGGCTCTGTGCGATCTCGACTACAGCGAGGATTCGACCGCCGAGGTGGACGCGAACGTCGTGATGACCGGAGACGGGGGACTGGTCGAGGTGCAGGCGACGGCCGAGCGCACGCCTCTCTCGCGCGCCTCCCTCGACGAGCTGCTCGCTCTCGCCGAGGCCGGGATCGCCAGGCTCCGCGACGAGCAGGAATCCGCGCTCGGGTCGCTCCCCGCCTGACGCCCGGATCGCGGATCATCTGAAGGGCGATGACGCCGCTCGTCCTGGCCACCCGCAACGAGCACAAGCTGCGCGAGCTTCGCGAGGCGCTGCCGGGATTCCAGATCGACCCCCTGCCGGAGGAGGTCGAGCTCCCGCCCGAGACCGGCGAGACCTTCGCCGAGAACGCGCTGGGCAAGGCTCGCGCGGCACAGGCCGCCACCGGCCGGACCGCGATCGCCGACGACTCGGGGATCGCCGCCTACGGGCTGGGCGGGCAGCCCGGGGTGCGCTCGGCCCGGTACGCGGGCGTGGACGCCACCGACGAGGAGAACCTCACGAAGCTCCTCCGGGAAGTAGGGGCGAGGGACGACCGCCGCATCGCGTACGTCTGCGCGATCGCCCTGGCTGGCGAGGACGGGACCGAGTCGCTCTTCGAGGGCCGCTGTGAGGGTGTGCTCGCGGAGGAGCCGCGGGGGACGGGCGGCTTCGGGTACGACCCGGCCTTCATCCCGGACGACACCGGCCCTGAGGACGAGCGCACCATGGCCGAGCTGGCCCCGGAGGAGAAGCACGCGATCAGCCACCGCGGCAGGGCGGCGCGCAAGCTCGCGGCGCATCTCGGCGTCGAGGTGGGCCGGTGAGCCCCGCCGCCACCCCCGCATCGAGCCGGATCACGAAGCCGCGCGCGGCGGCGGTGTCGATCGCCTCCAACTCGATACTGATCGCCCTGAAGCTCGCCGCCGGCGCCATCACCGGATCGGTCGCGATCCTGAGCGAGGCGCTCCACTCGATGATCGACCTGATCGCGTCGGTGATCGCCTTCATCTCGGTTCGCCGCGCGGACGAGCCCGCCGACGTCGATCACCCGTACGGCCACGAGAAGCTGGAGAGCCTCGCGGCGTCGATCGAGGGGATGTTGATCCTCGCCGGCGCCGCGCTGATCATCTACGAGTCCGTGCACCGGCTCGCGACCGGAGCCTCGGTCGAGAAGCTCGGCATCGGCATCGCGGTGATCGGCTTCTCGGCGCTGGCGAACGGAGGTGTCTCCCTCTTCCTGCGGCGCCAGGCCAGCCGCCACAGCTCGCCGGCGCTCGCCGGGGACGCGGCGCACCTCGGCACCGACGCGCTCACTTCCCTCGGCGTGCTCGTCGGCCTGGTCCTCGTCCAGATCACGGGAGCGGAGGCGATCGACTCCGCCGTCGCCATCGCCGTCGCGGTGGTGATCGTCCTGGCGGGGGTCCGGATCCTGCGCCGGTCCGCGTCGGCTCTGATCGACGAGGCGCCGCCGCCGGAGGAGATGGACCGGATCGAGGCGGCGATCGCGCGCGGGCGGGCGCAGACTCCCGAGATCGTCGGGTACCACAAGCTGCGGGCCCGCACGACCGGCCGCCGCCGCTACATCGACCTCCACGTCCAGTTCCGCAGCGGCACCACCCTCGAGCGGGCGCACGAGCTCGCGCACAAGCTCCGTGACGCGATCGAGTCGGACCTCGGCGACGCCGAGGCGCTCATCCACGTGGAGCCGGAGAGCTCCCGCCGGGACCCGGCGGAGTCCCCGTCGGCGTTCAGAGCCGGCTAGGCAGCAGGTTCACGGCGGCGGCGAGGCCCACCGCGCCGACGACGATGCTGTAGCCGGTGTAGCCCCCGACCGCGAGCAGGATCACCGAGATCCCGCAGATGACGACGACGGTGAGCCACGAGCCCTGCTGCAGAGTCACGCTCGCTATTTTGACCTAGTGGCTCCCGTCGACGCTCCGACCCTCACCGACGCCGGTGAGACGGTCGCCTATCTGCAGGAGATCTCGCCCGAGATGCGCGGCTGCGCCGTGCTGTCGGAGGGCGGCGAGGCGCTCGCGGCCACCGGCAACGTCGAGCGCTGGGGCGAGGCGGCCCGCGACCTGATCGCAGCGGCCGACGCCGCGGGTGGCGAGCCGGTCGCGCACGCGCACATCGCCACCGGGGACGGCGAGGCTTTCTGCGTCAGGGAGGGCGGGCTGACCGCCGTCGCCGTCGCCGATCGCTTCACGCTCTCATCGCTGATGCTCTTCGACATGCGGAATGCCCTGCGTAGCCTGGCGGCGGGCGCCGGACGATGACCACCAAGCCCCATCGCCTGCTGCTGGAACGGGTCTCCGGATACGCCGACGAGGCCGCCGCCTTCCTGCGCCGCCGCCGCCACCTTCGCAAGCCGTTCGCCAGGACCTACTACCCCGGCGGCCGCAGCTCCGCCTTCCCGGCGGATTCGGAGGAGGGGCGCGCGCTCTTCCTCGCCGCGTCGCGCGTGATCGAGGTGGCGGGGCCCCCGGGGCGGGCGAAGAGCGGCAAATGACGTTGGTCGACGAGGGCCTCGCCACGCGGGTGTTGGAGCGGGCGCTCTCGCGGGGCGGCGACTTCGCCGAGCTCTTCTGCGAGGACCGCAGGGGCTTCACCCTCTCGATCGACGAGTCCCGGGTCGAGCGGCCGCAGTCCGGCAGCGAGCGCGGGGCCGGCATCCGGGTCATTGACGGCGAGGTGACGCGGTTCGCGCACGTCGACGGGCTGGCGGAGGAGAACCTGTTGCGCGCCGCCGGCGGCCTGGCCTCCGCGCTCGGCGGCGACGCAACCGAGCCGCTGGCGCTTCAGGCCGTCGCCCCGCCGCAGCTGCAGGAGATCGAGGTCGATCCGGCGGGCGTCCCGGCCGACCGCAAGGCCGGGGTCCTGAGGGAGCTCGATGAGCGGGCGCGCTCGGCGGGAGCCGAGGTTGCTCAGGCCTCGGCGAGCTACAGCGAGGGCCGCCGGCAAATCGCGGTCTTCAACTCCGAGGGCCTGGAGGCGAGCGACGACCGCACCCGGGTACGGCTCGGCGTGCAGGTCGTGGCGCGGAGGAACGGCACAGTCGAGACGGGCTTCGAGACCCTCGGCGAGCACCGCGGCTTCGAGCTGCTCGAGGGGGACCCAGCCCGGATCGCCGACGAGGCGGCGGGCAAGGCACTGAAGCTGCTCGGCGCCGACCCGGCTCCGGCCGGCGAGATGACGGTCGTGGTCGGTGGCGGCTTCGGCGGCGTCCTCTTCCACGAGATGACGGGCCACGGCCTCGAGGCGGACGCGGTGCAGAAGGGCGCCAGCGTCTACGCCGGCATGCTGGGCGAGAAGGTCGCCCAGCCGCTGCTGAACGCCTACGACGACGGTGTCATGCCGCACGAGTGGGGGACGGGCGCGATCGACGACGAGGGCACCCCATGCCAGCGGACCGCCGTGATCCAGGAGGGGGAGCTCACCTCCTACCTCTATGACCGGCTCCGCGCGCGGCGGGACAGCGTCTCTTCGACCGGTAACGGGCGGCGGGCGAGCTTCCGCGACCTGCCGATCCCGCGGATGACCAACACCTACATCGAGCCCGGCGAGGCGGACCCGGAGGCGATGATCTCCGAGGTCGAGAACGGCTTCTACGCCGTCTCCTTCGGCGGCGGGCAGGTGGAGCCGGCCACCGGCGACTTCGTCTTCGGCGTCTCCGAGGGCTACCTGATCGAGGGGGGCAAGGTGACCAAGCCATGCCGCGGCGCGACGCTGATCGGCAACTGCCTCCAGGCCCTCGAGCGGATCGACGCGGTCGGGACCGACTTCGAGATGAAGACCGGCTTCTGCGGCAAGTCCGGACAGACCGCTCCGGTCGGGACCGGCCAGGGGCACGTTCGGATCAGGGGGATGACGGTCGGCGGGACGGCGGTATGACGGATCTCGAGGACGTCGCGCGCCGCGCCGTGGAGGCGGCCAACTCCGCGGGCGCCAGCGACGCCGAGGCCTGGAGCGAGGGCTCGAGCAGCCGGGAGGTCCGGGTCCACGCCGGCGAGGTTGAGAGCCTGACCGAGGCGAGCGGCCGCGGCGTCGGCATCCGCGCCTGGATCGGAAGCCGGACGGGCTACGCCTACGGGACGGACCTCTCCGAAGCCGGCCTCGCCCGGCTCGCCGAGGACGCCGTCGGCGCGGCCCGGGTCGCGGACGAGGACGAGAACTCGGCCGCGCCGGAGCCCTCCGGCGAGCCCGCCGAGATCGAGGGGCTGCGAGACCCCGCGGTCGCCGGGACCGACACCGCCGAGGTGATCGAGCTGGCGAAGCGGATCGAGCGCGCCGCCCTCGATCGCGACGAGCGCGTCACCGGCGTCGAGGAGGTCGTCTACGTGGACGAGGACGGCGACGCGGCGATCGCCACCTCGCGCGGTGTGTCGGGCAGCTTCGGCGCCTCGGTCGCCTACTCGTTCCTGCAGGCGATGGCGACGCAGGACTCGGAGGTCCAGACGGGCCTCGGCTTCGCCGTCGGCCGCTCGCCGAAATCGCTCGATCCGGAGGAGATCGGGGCCGAGGCCGGGGACGAGGCAGCCTCGATGCTCGGCGCGAGCAAGCCCGCGTCGCGCACCTGCCCCGTCGTCCTCTCTGAGCGCGTCACAGCGAGCTTCGCCGGCTTCGTCGGCGGCGCCGTCTGCGCGGACGAGGTCCAGCGCGGCCGCTCTCCGTTCGCCGACCGCCTCGGCGAGGAGGTTGCGTCCTCGGCCTACGTCCTGGCGGACGACGGCATCGACCCGGGCGGGCTCGCCAGCGCGCCCTTCGACGGGGAGGGGACGCCGCGCGGGCGAACTCCGCTGCTCGGCGGCGGCAAGCTGCTGGCCTACCTGCACGACTCCTACACCGCCCGCCGCGGCGGGGCCCGCTCAACGGGCAACGCCTCCCGAGCCTCCTACCGCTCGCCGCCCTCGGTCAGCCCGTCGAACCTGGTGCTCGAGCCGGGCGAGCTGACCCTCGAGCAGTTGCTCGAGCGGGCCGGCGACGGCGTCTACATCACGGAGGTCGCGGGCCTCCACTCGGGAGTCAACCCGGTGACGGGCCGCTACTCGGTGGGTGCCTCCGGACGGGCGATCAGCGGCGGCGAGCTCGCCGAGCCGCTGCGCGAGTTCACGATCGCCGGTGACCTGCTGGGCACGCTCGCGGCGGTCCAGGCGGTGGGCTCCGAGACCCGCTGGGTCCCCTTCGGCGGCTCGGTGAAGACGGCGCCGATGCTGGTCGGCGAGATGGCCATCGGCGGTTCCTAGTGGCAATGGGCCACAAGCGCCCTTTTGGCCTCAGCAGCCGCTGTTAGGCTCGGCGCGAACTCCAATGACCAGGAGGAGATGACGTGACCAAGGCTGAGTTCCTCGACGTGCTCGCAGGCGACAGCAGGATCGGCAACAAGAAGGAGGCTGGCCAGGCCGTCGATGCGGTCCTGGACGCCATCACCAGCGTCCTCCAGGGCGGGGGCGAGGTGAACTTCACCGGCTTCGGCAAGTTCGCGGTGGCCGAGCGCGGGCCGCGGCAGGGCGTGAACCCGCGCACCGGAGAACGGATCTTCATCCCGGGCGGCAAGGTGCCTCGCTTCTCCGCCGGCTCTGGACTGAAGAAGAAGGTCAAGGGCGGATAGCCGACCGGCCCTTCGCTGATCGCCTCGCGGCGCTCGTCTACGAGCGCCGCAGCCAGGTATGCCTGGGTCTCGACCCCGATCCGGCGAAACTCTCGCCGGAGGCGGCGCCCGATGCATCGCTGACCGATGTTGCCGATCGCGCCGCGTCGGCCGTCTACGAGCTCTGCGTCGGGCTGATCGATCAGGCGGGGCCGGCCTGCGTCGCGGTGAAGCCGCAATTCGCCTGCTTCGAGCGCCTCGGGGCGCCCGGCTGGCGGGCGCTGGCCGAAGTCTGCGCTCACGCCCAGCGCTCCGGCCTGCTGGTGGTCGCCGACGGCAAGCGCGGCGACGTGCCGGTCACCGCCAGGGCCTACGGGCAGGCTCTGGTCGGCGAGACCGAGACGCCCTGGGGCACCGTGCACGGGCTCGGCGCCGACTCCTTCACCGCCAATCCCCTGCTCGGCGAGGACGAGATCGAGGTGCTGGTCGAGGCGGCCAAGGCGGCGGGCGCCGGGATCTTCCTGCTGGTGCGCACCTCGAACCCTGGCGCGGCCCGGCTGCAGGACGCGGCACTCGGCGACCGGCCGCTGCACGAGGAGCTGGCCGCGCTGGTGGCTGAGAGCGCGCCCGAGCTAGCCGGCGAGTCGGGCCTCTCGGGGCTCGGCGCGGTGGTGGGCGCCACGGCGCCGCAGCACATGGGGCGCCTGCGCGAGCTGATGCCGGATTCGATCTTCCTGATCCCAGGGATCGGGGCGCAGGGGGGCAAGCCTGAGGACCTCGGCCCGGCGCTGGCGCCTGGGAAGCCCGCCTCCGTGCTTGTGGCGGCCTCTCGGAGCATTGCCGGGGCCGATGACCCGGCCGCCGCGGCCGAGGAGCTGCGCGAAGCCGTTTGGAGCCTCGTCACGTAAGTCGGCAGTACCCTGTCGAGCCCTCGAATGCCGGACTACAAGCCGAATCAATTCGTCCGCGTGTTCGCCGTGCTGGCCCTGATCGCAGCCGTCGTCCTGGTGGTAGTCGTCGTGGCGACTTCGAATGGCGGAGGCAGCGGCGACAGCGGTAGCTCGCACAAGCCCCACATCAGCAAGGAGGGGCGGAGGGCCATCCACAAGGGCGTCTGGGTCGTCCACGCCGGCGACACGCTGGGGGAGATCTCCTTGAAGACCGGCATCGACGTGACCACCCTTCAGACGCTCAACCCGAACATCGATCCGCAGACCCTGCTCGAGGGCCAGCGGATAGCGTTGCGCTGACCGTGGCGGGAATGGAACGCAGGCGGGACAGGGGTGGCGTACGCATGGTCGTGGCGCTCGTGCTCGCGGTCCTGCTGATCGGCCCGGTCGCCTCAGCGACGGCCTCCAACGGCCCGAGGCTCGACGCGAAGGCGTGGACCCTGATCGACCCACGGGACGACTCGGTCATCGCGAGCAAGGCGCCGAACAAGCGACTGCCGATCGCCAGTACCACCAAGCTGATGACGGCGTACCTGGCGCTGAAGAACCTGAAGCCGAACCAGATGATCACGGCGCCGGGTTACAGCCCGAGCAACCCTGCCGAGATCACGCTCGGGCTCCGCGCGGGGGAGCGGATGAGGGTTCGCGACCTGCTCTATGGCCTCCTCCTGCCGAGTGCCTCCGACGCCGCCGAGACCCTGGCGGTAGGCGTCGCCGGCTCGGTCCCGGCCTTCGTGCAGCGGATGAACCAGGCGGCGCGGCGGCTCGGCCTGGCGGACACTCATTACGCCAACCCGATCGGCCTGGACGCTCCCGACAACTACTCGAGCGCCCACGACCTGGTCACGCTCGCCTCGATCGACCTCAGGAACAAGCTCTTCGCGCGGATCGTGAACACCCCGGCCGCCACGCTCCACAGCGGCGATCACCCGCGGACCGTGACCAGCCGCGACACGCTGCTCGAGTCCGTGCCCTGGATCAACGGCGTGAAGACGGGCCACACCCTCGGGGCCGGCTACGTGCTGGTCGGCTCCGGCACGCAGGATTCGACCACGCTGATCTCGGTGGTGCTCGGGACCTCGAGCGAGGCCTCCCGCGACGCCGACACGCTGAAGCTCCTCCAGTACGGGTTCTCGCTCTACCACTCGGTGCAGCCCGTCCATCAGGGCCAGCAGCTCGCCGATCCGAAGCTCGACTACCGCAGCGACCATCTCTCGCTGGTCGCGCAGCGGGCCCTTCCGGTGAACGTCCGCCAGGGGCAGCACGTCACGACCCGGATCACCGCGCCCGGTGAGATCAGCGGCGCGGTGAAGCAGGGGCAGGTCCTCGGCCACGTCACGGTGAGCGTCGACGGCAAGCCGGCGGCCGGCAGCCCGCTGGTGGCCGCTCACGCCGTGGGCGCGGCCACGCTCTTCGACAAGGTGACCTCCTTTGCGAAGAATCCGATCCTTCTCCTGGTGGTGGGGGCGATCGTGATACTCCTAGGTGTGCTGCTGACGAGACGAAGGCACGGGGCGAGCGAGCCGAAGCCGGTTGCCCCGCAGGCCAGCGCCAACGGCAGCGGGCGGCAGGCCCCGAGACAGCGGACCCCGGAAGAGAGGCGCAGGATGCACGAGGAGAGAATGCGCAGGAGGCGCGAGAGGGCGAAACGGCAGGGAGGCACCGAATGATCCTCACCGTCACCCTCAACGCGGCGATCGACCGCACCGTCGCCGTTCCCAGCTTCCGGCAGGGTCACCGCCACCGCGCCGTCGAGGCGAGCACCGTCGCCGGCGGTAAGGGCGTCAACGTGGCGCGCGCTCTCAAGCTCCTCGACCGCCCGGTGATCGCCACGGGCCTCGCCGGCGGACCCACCGGCGCCCGGCTGATGGAGCGGCTCGCCGAGGAGTCCATCCTCACCGACTTCACCTGGATCGCGGGCGAGTCCCGTACCAACCTCGCCGTCGTCGACCCGACCTCCGGCGAGCAGACCGAGATCAACGAACGCGGCCCCGAGGTGAGCGCCGAGGAGCTCGAGCGCTTCCTCGAGAAGCTGCTCTACCTGGCGCGCGGCGCCCGCATCGTGGCGATGGCCGGCAGCCTGCCACCGTCCGTGCCGCCGGCCTTCTCCGCCCGTGTGGTCGAGGAGCTCAAGACGCTCGGCGTGGAGACGATCGTCGACACCGAGGGCGAGCCGCTGCTCGCCTCGCTCCGGGCGGGCCCCGCGGCGGTGACCCCGAACGTCCGCGAGGCCGAGGGCGCCGTGGGCCACGAGTTCAACGACCGCGAGGACGCGCTGCTCGGCCTCCGCAGCCTCGTCGAGCTCGGAGCCACCGACGCCGTGATCACGCGGCCCGAGGGCTGCGTCGCCTCGCTGCTCGGCTCGGACGACCAGCGCCACGCGTACGAGGTGACCGCGCCCTCCGTCGAGCCGGTGGCGACCGTCGGCTCCGGTGACGCCTTCCTCGCCGGCTTCGTCGCCGCTCGCTATGACGGCCGCACGCCGGAGGAGTGCCTGCGCTTCGCGGTCGCCTGCGGCGCCGAGTCGACGCATCACTTCGGCGCGGGCAGCATCGACCCCGCCGAGATCGAGCGGCTGCTCCCCGGGGTCGAGGCGCGCGAGCTCGAAGCGCCGGCCACTGTCTAGCGGCCACCAGGCCGCCGCATCACGAGCGAGGGGCGAAGCCCCGAGCGGTTATATGAGGCGGCCGCTCGTGGCCGCGACTTGACTGCGAACCCGCATTCAGCGGGGATCGCCTCGAAGGGAGCGGGTTTACCGCTGTTATCCTCAACAGGGCGTTGGTGTGTGACCTCCGAAACGCCGCTAGCATCGCATTTCCGGCCCCGCGACGCGGGGTTTTTTCGTCCGCGAACGAACGTAGGGTGAGGCAATGGAAGTAGAGATCGGCCGCGGCAAGAAGGGCCGCAGGGCATACGGCTTCGATGACATCGCGATCGTCCCCTCCCGGCGGACTCGCGACCCCGACGACATCGACATCACCTGGACCCTGGGTCCATACCGCTTCGAGTTGCCTCTGCTCGCCTCGGCGATGGACGGCGTCGTCAGCCCGAAGACCGCCGGCCTGATCGGCCAGCTGGGCGGGCTCGGCGTCCTCAACCTGGAGGGCATCTGGTCCCGTTACGAGAACGCGGACGAGAAGCTCGACGAGATCGCCGCGGCGCCGAAGCCGGTCGCCACGAAGATCATGCAGGAGATCTACGCGGAGCCGGTCAAGGCCGAGCTGATCGCGAAGCGCGTCGAGGAGATCAAGGCCGCCGGCGCCGTCGCCTGCGGGTCGCTCACCCCGCAGAAGGTGACCGAGTACTACGAGACCGCTCTCGAGGCTGGTCTCGACATCCTCGTCGTTCAGGGCACCGTGATCTCGGCCGAGCACGTCTCGACGCAGACGGAGCCGCTCAACCTGAAGCAGTTCATCGCCGACCTGGACGTGCCCTGCGTCGTCGGCGGCTGCGCCTCCTACAACACCGGCCTCCACCTGATGCGAACCGGCGCCGTCGGCGTCCTGGTCGGCGTCGGGCCCGGCGCCGCCTGCACCACGCGCGGCGTCCTCGGGATCGGCGTGCCGCAGGCGACGGCGATCGCCGATGTGGCCGCCGCCCGCAGTCAGCACATGATGGAGACGGGCAACTACTGCAACGTGATCGCCGACGGCGGCATGCGGACCGGCGGCGACGTCTCCAAGGCCATCGCCGTGGGCGCCGACGCCGTGATGATCGGCTCGCCGCTCGCGCGCGCCAAGGAGGCCCCCGGCCGCGGCTTCCACTGGGGCATGGCGACCTTCCATCCCTCGCTGCCGCGCGGCGCGCGCGTCACGACTCACCAGGACGGCACGCTCGAGGAGATCCTCATGGGACCGGCCCAGGAGAACGACGGCACCTTCAACCTGATGGGCGCGCTGCGGACCTCGATGGCGACCACCGGCTACGCCGACATCCCCGAGTTCCACCGCGCCGAGGTGATGGTCGCGCCGGCCCTGATGTCCGAGGGCAAGCAGCTCCAGCGCGAGCAGTCGGTCGGCATGGGCTCGAACGGGCGGGCCACGGTCGCGGCGGCGGTGGCCGTCAGCGATGACTGAAGCGGCCAGCGCCGCCTCTGACGACACCCAGGCTCGGGTCCACGTCCCCGAGCGCACCGTTCCCGGCTCGGAGCCGGAGCTCCGCGAGGTCTCCAAATCTGCGCCCGCCCAGGCGACGGAGGAGGTGCTGGTTCTCGACTTCGGTGGCCAGTACTCCCAGCTGATCGCCCGCCGGATCCGCGAGTGCGGCGTCTTCAGCGAGCTGCTGCCGCACGACACCCCGCTCGAGCGGATCAAGGAGCGCGGTCCCAAGGGCCTCGTCCTCTCCGGCGGACCCGCCTCGGTCTACGCCGAGGGCGCGCCCGCCCTTCGCAAGGAGCTGCTCGACCTCGGCATCCCGGTCCTGGGCATCTGTTACGGCATGCAGCTGATGGTCCACGAGCTCGGCGGCCGCGTCGAGCAGGCGCCCGCCGGCGAGTTCGGCCGCAGCCAGCTGACGCTCCGCGACGGGGGCGGCACGCTGCTCGAGGGCACACCGGCCGAGCAGCCTTGCTGGATGAGCCATCGCGACACCGTCTTCGAGCCGCCGCCCGGCTTCTCGGCGCTGGCCTCCAGCACCGAGTCCCCGGTCGCGGCCTTCGAGAGCATCGAACGCGGCCTCTACGGGATCCAGTTCCACCCCGAGGTCGTCCACACGCCCTACGGCACGGAGATCCTCACACGCTTCCTCCGCGACGTCGCCGGCTGCCGCGAGAAGTGGTCGCCCGCCTCGGTGATCGACGAGCAGGTCAGCGCCATCCAGGCCCAGGTCGGCGACGCCCGGGCGATCTGCGGGCTCTCCGGCGGCGTCGACTCGGCCACCGCCGCCCTGCTGGTCCACAGGGCGATCGGCGACCGCCTCACCTGCGTCTTCGTCGACCACGGGATGATGCGCAAGGACGAGGCCGAGCAGGTCGTCACCGCCTTCCGCGAGCAGCACGGGATCCAGCTGGTCCACGTCGACGCGGCCGATCGCTTCCTCGACCGGCTCGCCGGCGTGGACGACCCGGAGACCAAGCGCAAGATCATCGGCGAGGAGTTCATCCGCGTCTTCGAGGAGGAGGCCGGCAAGGTCGAGGACGCGCATTTCCTCGTCCAGGGAACGCTCTACTCCGACGTGATCGAGTCGGGCGGCGACGGCCGCGCTGCGGCGACGATCAAGTCCCACCACAACGTCGGCGGCCTCCCCGAGGAGATGGAGATGGAGCTCGTCGAACCGCTGCGGATGCTCTTCAAGGACGAGGTCCGCGCGGTCGCGGCGGAGCTCGGGCTGCCCGAGCGCTTCGTCTGGCGTCAGCCCTTCCCGGGCCCGGGCCTCGCGATCCGCGTCGTCGGCGGAGAGGTCACCCGGGAGCGTCTCGAGATCGTCCGCGAGGCCGACGCGATCCTCCAGGAGGAGATCCGCGCCGCCGACCTCTACCGCGAGCTCTGGCAGTCCTTCTGCGTCCTGCCGGTCGTCCGCTCGGTCGGCGTCCAGGGGGACGAGCGCTCCTACGCGCACCCGATCGTGATCCGCGCCGTCACCTCGGACGACGCGATGACCGCTGACTGGGCCCGGCTTCCCTATGACCTGCTCGAGCGGGTATCGAACCGGATCATCAACGAGGTCCGCGGCGTCAACCGCGTCACGCTGGACCTCACGTCGAAGCCGCCCGGCACCATCGAGTGGGAATAGCCGCACCGCGGCGAGGGATGTCGGAGGACAACGTCAAGGCGATCAGAGGTGGATTCGCCGCGCTCGGCCGCGGTGACCTGGATGCCCTGGTGGAGCTGTATGACGAGGACGCGATCTTCGAGACGCTCCTGCTGGGCACCCATCACGGCAAGGAGGCCATCCGCCGGATCCACGCCGAGAACCTGGCCAATCAGTCCGGCTATTCGGTTGAGCCGGTCGAGATGATCGACGCCGGCGACAAGGTGGTCACGGTGGTCCAGACCGGCGGCGCGGGGCCGGTGAGCAAGATCTCACTTGACGACCAATTCGCCTTCGTCCACACGATGAGGGACGGGCTGATCGTGCGAGAGCAGACCTTCCGAAACAGAGAGGAAGCACTGGAAGCCGCCGGAGTGCCGGGCTAGGCAGCGGCTCGCCCTGCGTATAGGGTGGGATCGGTTCGCTGGCACGAACTGCCACGGACTCAATACGGGGGGCAATGGGAGGCACCACGCTTCCCGCGGAGGTGAGCACGTTGATTCTGTTGACGACGCAGGCAGACGATTTTGACCACTGGTTGGAGGTCTTCTCAACCAAAGGCGCCGAGAAGCGGAAGGAGCACGGGTCCAAGGGTTCGACCGTGTTTCGCGATCCCAATGAAGAGGACCGGATCTGGGTGATCTTCGACTGGGACCAGGACGGCTTTCAGAGCTTCGTCTCCGACCCGGAGGTTCCACCGATCATGCAGGAGGCCGGCCACAAGGGCCCACCCCAGGCGGCGCAGCTCTCCGGCCAGTTCGAGGCCTAGCCCCAGAGCATCGGCGTAGCGCCGCCGGGCCGAGTGCCCGGCGACGGGCCTGATTGTCGTCAGGTGGTCTCTTCGAGCACGGCGCGCAGGCTCTCCAGATCATCCGAGCCGAAGACGATCCGGTTCTGCGTGGCGACGTAGACGAGATCGAGGTTGATTCCCGCCTTTGCGATCTTGCGGGTGAGGTCCGCCAGAACGCCGGGACGGTCCTCGACCTGCACCACGACCACCTCGCGCTCCCGGGTGACGGCGACGTGGGAGATCGCCAGCGCGTGCCTCGCGGCCTCGGCGTGCGGGACCAGGATGTGCAGCTCTGCTCGGTCGCCGGGCCCGATGCAGGTGACCGCCGAGATATTCACGCCGGCGTCGCTGATCGCCGCTGCAACCTCCGCGAGCGAGCCGGGCGTGTTCTCGATGTCGATGTCGAGATCGATCGCCAGTGCGCGATCAGCCTACTCAGCCGCGTCGTAGAAGAGCCGTTTGCTGACCGAGTACTGGCCGGGCGGCGGCTTCGGCTCGGTCTGCAGCGGGCCGCCGGAGAACTTGTCCCAGGAGCGCAGGTGGGGAAGGGGATCGGTCCGGCCGCCGCCCGCGAACCACCGGCCCTTCCAGAGCTCGAAGTGGAGATGGCAGACGCCGCTGTCCGTTCCGGTCATGCCGACTGAGCCGAGACGCTGGCCCACGTGGACCGGCTTGCCGGCGCCCACCCGGGAGCGGCCCTTCATGTGGCCGTATACGAAGTCGAAGCGCGTCCCCGTCCCTCCGAGGACGACGTAGTTGCCGTAGCCGGTCGAGTAGCCCGCCGACTTGACGACCCCGTCGTGCGCGGCGACGATCGGGGTGCCGCAATTGGCGATGATGTCCTGGCCCGTGTGGATGGAGCCGTCGGCCCGCTTCACTCCGAAGCCGGTGACGTCGGGGTTGCCGTAGTTGTGCGGCCCGCGGAGGGGATAGCGGTAGCGCTGCGTGGCCGAGGCGGGTGCGGCCAGCAGGAGGGAGGCGAGGCCTACCGCGAGGGCGGCGGCGACGCCTCGGCGGGGATGCATGCCTGCCTCAGAACACACCAAGGCCCCGGTTGTAGCACCCGAGGGCGGACGCTACTTGGAGGCGTAGCCCTGGTACGTGCGCAGGTACGGCATCGGGTCGACCGGATGGCCGCCCCGGTACCACTTGCCGAGCCACAGCTCGAAGTGGAGGTGGCACGCGGTCGCGTCGCCCGTCTGCCCGACGATGCCGAGCTGCTGGCCGGGCTGAAGCACCTGGCCCTTCACGACCGAGGCGCGTGCCGCGAGGTGGGCGTACATGTAGTCCTGGTGAAGCTTCTTGTTGCGGATCACGACGTAGTTGCCGGCGGCGCCCTGGTAGCTCACCCACTTGACCTTGGCGCGGCTGACCGAGACGAGGGGCGTGCCGCAGGCGGCCATGATGTCCTGGCCCTGATGGGTGTGGCCTGCGCGGGGAGCGCCGACCCCCTGGCCGAACGTGTGCGGGCCGGCCACCGGGAAGATCATCGAGCCGGGGGCGGCGGGGGTGGTGGTCGTCGTCGTCGAAGGATCGGTCGTGGTGCCGCCCGGAGCGCCGACGCCGCCGCTCTGAGCGGAGGCGGTCTGGGCCCCGATCACCGAGAGAGCGAGCGCCGCGGCAGCGATCAGCGCCACCCTGCGGGGCTTGGGTCCAACCTGCTTGTCGGTCGACACGCTTCGCACTCTCTCTGCGGCCTACGGAGTTAGCTGGCGGGCTCGCGCCGAGAGCGGCGCTACGAACCAGTTGGTTGCGATTCGCCCCTGGGGTGTGAACCCCTTTGGGTCCTCCGTTCCCCCCGAACTGCGTCAGGGGAACTTGGCCTTGCTGGCGCGGCAGTATAACCAGAGGACCGGGGGTCACCCCCCGGTCCTCTGGTTGCAAACCGCACTACCGCTACTGGATGTAGCCGTCCTCCTTCAGGTACTGAGTCGCCACCGCGGCCGGCCGCTTGGTCACGTCCCGATACGAGACGGACGCTGCTTGGTGCCCAGCCTCCACTTCGGGCGATCCTACCGGCGCTATCATGCGCCGGCCGCGGGATTGGTGCGCGGCTCTTTTTATGGCCACAGCTACTGCGATGAAGACCTATCAGGCGAACGCCCAGGACCGCGAGCGGGACTGGTATGTCGTCGACGCCGAGGGCAAGACGCTCGGCCGGCTGGCGACCCAGATCGCCGACGTCCTGCGCGGCAAGCGCAAGGCGACCTACACGCCGCATGTCGACGTCGGCGACTTCGTCATCGTCGTCAACGCAGAGAAGGTCGCCGTGACCGGCAACAAGCGCGAGGCGAAGCGCTACTGGCGCCACAGCGGGTACCCGGGCGGCATTCGCTCCCGGACGCTCGGCGAGCTGCTCGAGCAGCGGCCCGAGGAGGTCATCCGCAAGGCCGTCAAGGGGATGATCCCCCGCAACCGGCTCGGCCGCCAGCAGCTCCGCAAGCTCAAGGTCTACGCCGGCGCAGAGCATCCCCACCAGGCCCAGCAGCCCAAGGAACTTCAGATCGAGACGCGCTGATGCAGGACGAGCAGAACGACCAGCCCCAGAACGACGAGCCCCAGGCCGAGGAGCCCCAGGCGGAGGAGCCTCAGGCCGAGGCTCCCGCCGAGGAGCAGCCTCCCGCCGAGGAGGCCCTCGCTGAGGACGCCGCCACGGAGGACGACACGCCCGCCGAGGAGGCTGCCGCGCCGGCAGAGGAGGAGGCTCCCGCAGAGCAGCCCGCCGAGCCGGCCAAGGCCGAGGGCAAGGGCAAGAAGGAGGAGGTCGTCCCCGGCGCCGAGCTCGACCCGATCGCGATCGAGCCGGAGCGCCAGCTCGACGCGGAGGAGCGTGCCCGCCAGGAGGCCGAGGAGGAGGAGCGAGCCCGCCGCGAGCGCGAGCTGATCGGCGAGGAGGAGGAAGCCGCTCCTCTCGCGGCCCAGCCCGCCAAGCTCTCGGGCGACGCGTCCTACTCCGCGACCGGCAAGCGGAAGTCCTCCATCGCCCGCGTGATCATCAGGCCCGGTGACGGCACGATCCAGATCAACAAGCGGACGCTCGAGGAGTACTTCCCGCGGGACTACCTCCGGTCCGTCGCCAAGCAGCCGCTGGTCCAGAGCGGATACGAGGGGAACGTCGACGTTCGAATCCGCGTGCACGGCGGAGGGATCTCCGGCCAGGCGGCCGCGGTCCGTCACGGAATCGCCCGCGCTCTGACCGAGGTCGATCCCGCGCTCCGCCCCGAGCTCAAGCGCCGGGGCATGCTGACCCGCGACGCGCGGGTCAAGGAGCGCCGCAAGGCCGGCCTGAAGAAGGCCCGCAAGAAGCCTCAGTTCTCGAAGCGCTAGCGTCCGCCGCGCGTGGCGGAGAGGAGATTCTTCGGGACCGATGGGGTCCGGGGCCCCGTGGGCGAGTTGCTCACCCCCGATCTCGCCGTGCGGCTCGGCCGCGCCGCGGCCCTGCGGGACGGCTCCGAGCGCCCGCAGGTCCTGATCGTCCGGGACACCCGCGAGTCGGGGCCGATGCTCGAGGAGGCTCTCGCGGCCGGGATCGCTGCCGGCGGAGGTGACGCCATGCTGGGCGGCGTCCTGCCGACACCCGCCGCCTCCGTCCTGACCCGGCGCCTCAGCTTCGATCTGGCGGCCGTCGTCTCGGCCTCCCACAACCCGTTCTCGGACAACGGGATCAAGTTCTTCAACTCGCGCGGCACGAAGCTCGACGACGACGTCGAGCTCGAGATCGAGGGGCTGATGGACGAGGAGACCGGGGAGCGCGTCGGCGGCGTGCGGTCTCTCGAGGGCGCGTTCGACGACTACATCCGCGAGCTGCGTACCGCCTTCCCGCTCGATCTCTCCGGCATGCGGGTCGCTCTCGACTGCGCGAACGGCGCCACCTTCCGCGCCGCGCCCGTGATCTTCCAGGCCCTCGGGGCGGACCTGGTGACGACCGGCGTCGAGCCCGACGGCCGCAACATCAACGCTGAGTGCGGCTCCACCCATCCGGAGAACCTGATCGAGCTCGTCCGCTCCTCCGGCGCCGACATCGGCTTCGCCTTCGACGGCGACGGCGATCGCATCGCCGCCGTCGACGGCAAGTGCCGGCTCCATGACGGCGACGACCTGATGGCCCTGATCGCCCTCGACCTCCAGAGGCGCGGCGAGCTCGAGGGCGGGGTGGCGGTGACCGTGATGACCAACTACGGGTTCATGACGACGATGGAGAAGGCGGGGATCGAGGTCGTCCAGACCCAGGTCGGCGACCGCTACGTGATCGAGCAGCTGGTCGAGCGGGACTGGCGGCTCGGCGGGGAGCAGTCCGGCCACATCGTCTGGACCGACTTCACCCCGACCGGCGACGGGATCGCGGCGTCGCTGCTCACGCTGCGCGCGCTGGGGAAGCGCCGCCTGGAGGACGTCGAGCCGTTCGAGCGACTGCCCCAGAGGCTCGAGAACGTCAGGGTCAAGGACCGCGGCGCGATCGAGGGCGCCGACGAGGTGTGGAGCGCCGTGGATGAGGAGAACGCGAAGCTCGAGGGCCGCGGACGGGTGCTGGTCCGGCCGTCGGGCACCGAGCCGCTGGTGCGAGTGATGGTGGAGGCCCCGGACGAGGGCGAGACCGAGGCGGTCTGCAATCGCCTTGTCGAGCTGGTCAAGAAGGTCTTGGCCTAGCGACTACTCTTTGTCGCCCTTATGTGCGGCATCGTCGGATATGTAGGTGACCGACCGTGCCGGGACCTGCTGATCGCCGGACTGGAGAAGCTCGAGTATCGAGGCTATGACTCCGCCGGCATCTCGGTGCTCTCGGACGGCGAGATCGACAGCGTGCGCGCTGTCGGCAACCTGGCGAACCTGCGCGCGGCGGTCGAGGAGCACTCCTCCAACGGCGACGGCGGCTCGGTTGCGGTCGCCGCGAAGCCGGCCACCATCGGCCTCGGCCACACGCGCTGGGCCACCCATGGCCGCGTCACAGAGGAGAACGCGCACCCGCACGGCGACTGCAGCGACAAGATCCACATCGTCCTCAACGGCATCGTCGAGAACCACGCCGAGCTGCGGCGTGAGCTGACCTCCGAGGGCCACGAGTTCACCTCGGAGACCGACGCGGAGATCGTCGCCCACCTGATCGAGCGGCACTACGAGGGGGACCTGACCGAGGCGGTCCGGAAGGCCTTCAGCGACCTCCGCGGCCACTACGCCTTCGTCGCGATGCACAACGACCACGAGGACACGCTGGTCGCCGCGAGGAAGGAGTGCCCGCTGATCGTCGGCCTCGGCGAGGACGAGAACTTCATCGCCTCGGCCATCCCCGCCTTCCTCGCCCAGACCCGTCGCGCCCTCGGCATCAAGAACGACGAGATCGTCACGGTCCACAAGGGCGACGTCACCGTGATGGACGCCGACGGCAACGTGGTCGACGGTCGCGAGCCGATCGAGGTCACCTGGGACGAGGACGCCGCCGAGAAGGGCGGCTACGACACCTTCATGCTCAAGGAGATCCACGAGCAGCCCGACGCCGTCGCCGAGACGATCACCGACCGCCTGCCAGGGGTCGACGGGGTCGACCTCTCCGACGTCGACCTAGACGACGACTTCCTCAAGGGAGTCGAGCGGATCGTGATCGTGGCCTGCGGGACCTCGTACCACGCCGGGCTCGTGGGCCGCTACGCGATCGAGCAGTGGGCCCGGGTCCCGGTCGAGATGGACATCGCCTCCGAGTACCGCTACCGCAAGCCGGTCCAGCGGCCCAACGACCTCGTCATCGGCATCACGCAGTCCGGGGAGACCGCCGACACGCTCGCCGCGATGCGCCTGGCGCGGGAGGGCGGCTCGAAGGTGCTCACGATCTGCAACGTGATGGGCAGCCAGGCGACCCGAGATGCCGACGCCGTCCTCTTCACCCGCTCGGGAATCGAGATCAGCGTCGCCGCCACCAAGACCTTCGTCAGCCAGGTGGCGGCCATGTACCTGCTCGGGCTGCGCCTCGCCGAGCTGCGGGGGACGATGGAGCCCGAGCGCCTCCGTGAGCTGGTGGCCGAGCTGAAGACCCTGCCCCACAAGATCCAGGAGACGATCGTCTCCTGCGACGAGCGCGTCAAGGCGATCGCCCGCTCCCAGTACCAGCAGCGGTTCTTCATGTACATCGGCCGCCACATCGGGCTCTCGGTCTGCCTGGAGGGCGCACTGAAGCTGAAGGAGATCTCCTACATCCCCGCCGACGCGTACGCCGCCGGCGAGATGAAGCACGGCCCGATCGCCCTGCTCGACGAGTCGACGCCCGTCGTCGCCGTCGCGACGGACAGCCCGATCGTCGAGAAGATGCTCTCCAACATGGAGGAGGTGCGGGCTCGGGGCGCCGACGTGATCGCCGTCGCGACCGAGGGCTCGAAGGGAGTCGAGGAGGCCGCGGACCAGACGATCTTCGTCCCGCGCACCGACTGGATCGTGCAGCCGATCGTCGCGATCGTGCCGCTGCAGCTGCTCGCCTACTACATCGCCCGCGAGAACGGCCTGAACGTCGATCAGCCCCGTAATTTGGCCAAGACGGTGACCGTCGAGTAGCCAGGCTAGGATTCCGCGCTCTTGATCGCCCGCCGCCGCACCCCCGCGCTTCTGCTTGCCTGCGTCGCCGTCCCGGCAGCGATCCTCGCCGGCTGCGGCGGTGGTGGCAGCAGCAACGTCGACGTCGGCCCCGCGGCCGCCGTCCCGGCGAACACGCCGATCTACCTCGACGCCACGGTGAAGCCGACGGGCACCGCCCAGTCGGACGCGAAGGCGGCCTTGAGCAAGATCCTCGCCACGCCGGACCCCGGCAGCAAGATCGTCTCCCTGATCAACAAGCAGAAGACCTCCACCGGGCAGCCGGTGAACTACCAGACGGACATCGCCCCGTGGCTCGGCCAGAAGGCGGCCGTCTTCTTCACGACCCTGGGTAACAACTCCCAGGGGGCTTCGGTGGTCGAGACTACGAACCCGAGCGCGGCGCTCGCCTTCGCTCAGAGGGCCAACGGGACCAGCGGCGCGCCGAAGACCGTCGACGGCGTCTCGGTCCAGACCGCCCAGGACGGGACCACCGCCTACGCCACCGTCGGCAACTTCCTGCTGGTGGGCGACGAGCCCGGCGTCGAGGCCGCCATCCAGGCCGACAAGGGCGACTCGCTCGGCGACAGCAGCGACTTCAAGAACTCGATCAGCGACCTTCCCGGCGACAGGCTCGGCACGCTCTACACAGTCCCGAAGACCTTCATCGACGCACTCGGCAGCCAGTTCGACGCGGCCAGCAAGGCGGCGATCGAGAAGAGCGCCGGGGACAACCTGAATGAGCCGGTCGCCGGTGCGCTGAGCGCCTCGGCGAACTCGGTCGAGCTCGAGGCGAAGGGCGGCGGCAACGGCGTGGACACGCCCGAGAGCTCGCTGATCGGCGGCGTTCCCGCGCAGTCCTGGCTCGCGCTCGGCATCGGCAACCTCGGCGACTCCGTCAAGAGGAGCCTCGACCAGCTCAAGGACCAGATCCCGAACTTCAGCCAGGTTCAGCAGCAGATCGAGCAGACCACCGGCTCGTCCCTCGACCAGCTCACCGGGGCCCTTGGTGACGCGGTGATCTACGTCCAGGGCACGACCCAGCAGACACTGACCGGCGCGCTCGTCGTCCAGAGCAAGGACTCCGCGCTGACCGGGCGGCTCCTCAACCAGCTTCAGGGACTGCTGCAGCTCGGAGGCAAGATCAAGCCGCTGCAGCTCTCCGGCGGCGGCACCGGCTTCCAGATGTCCGATCCGAGCATCCCGCAGCCGATCGAGATCGCGCAGCAGGGCGACAAGATCGTGATCGGCTATGGCGCCGGCTCCGCCGAGGCGAGCCTGACCCCGGCCCAGACGCTGGCGGACTCCCCCGTCTACACCCAGGCGCATGACCAGATCTCCTCGCTCGGCACGGATCTCTTCGTCAGCCTCCAGCCGATCTTCCAGCTGGCCGAGTCCCAGGGCGCGAAGTCCGATCCCAGCTTCCAGCAGGCCAAGCCCTACCTGGACGCGCTCGACTACGTCGTCACCGGCTCCGGCTCGAGCGGCGACAAGGCCGAGTTCAAGGCGATCCTGGGCCTCAAGTAGGCCCGACGTCCCGCCGTGGCACCGGCCGTCGGCATCGACCTGATCGAGATCGAGCGCGTCGAGCGCGCGCTGGAGCGGCGGCCGCGCCTGGCGGAGCGGCTCTTCACCGAGGGTGAGCTCGCGTACGCGCGCGATCGCGCGCGTCCCGGCCGGCACCTGGCGGCGCGCTTCGCCGCCAAGGAGGCCGTCATCAAGGTGCTCGGCACCGGCGTGCCGCCGCGCGAGATCGAGGTCGTGAGCGACGAGCCACCCCGGCTCGAGCTCCACGGGCGCGCCGCCACGCTCGCCGGGGACGCCGAGATCGCGATCTCGCTGACACACTCCCGCGAGAGCGCGGCGGCCGTGGCGATCGCGGGCTAGAGCCTTCGGCCGCGCGGTTCTCCCGGAGTAGGCTCACGCCGATGGAGGACTGGCTCGACCCATGCCTGGACGCGGAGGAGATGCGCGCCACCGACGGGTGGGCGATCAAGGACCAGGGCGTGCCCTCCCTGGAGCTGATGGAGACCGCGGGACGCGCGGTGGCCGAGGCAGCCGCGGAGGCCGCGACCGCCAGCCGCGCGGCGATCGTCTGCGGGAAGGGGAACAACGGCGGCGACGGGCTGGTCGCGGCGCGGGCGCTGCGAGAGACAGGCTTCGAGGTCGACGCTCTCCTGCTGGCGCCGCCCGACGAGCTCTCAGACGACTCCAAGGCCAACGTCGACCGGTTCGAGGGCGCGCGGCACGTCGACCCGAGTGAGCTGGCCAGCGCGATGAGCGGCGCCGGGGTCGTCATCGACGCTGTCTTCGGCACGGGCTTCGCCGGGAGCCCGCGCGGGCCGGCCGTGGCGGCGATCGAGGCGATGAACGAGGTCGACGCCCCGGTGGTGGCGACCGACATCGCCTCGGGCGTCAACGCCTCCACCGGTGAGGTCGAGGGCGCGGCCGTCTCGGCGGAGTTGACCGTGACCTTCCATGCGCCCAAGCTCGGGCACTGGATCGCGCCGGGCAAGGATCACACGGGGGAGCTGAGGGTCGCGCCGATCGGCATTCCGGACGGCGCGCCGGTACAGCCGAAGGCGGGACTGATCGGCCCCCGGGTTCTCGAGCTGGCGCCCGCCCGTGCGGCCGGCTCGACCAAGTTCAGCTCGGGCCAGGTGCTGATCGTGGGCGGGTCCCGCGGGCTCACCGGGGCGGTCTCCATGGCCGCCCTCGCGGCGATCCGGACGGGCGCGGGCTACGCGACCGTCGCGGTTCCCGCGGACCTCGAGCAGATCTTCGAGATCAAGCTGACGGAGGTGATGTCGATCGGCTGCGCGAGCCGCGACGGCAGGCTGCGGCCGGCGGCGTCCGAGCAGATACTCAGCGCCGCGGAGCGGGCCGCCTGCGTGGTGCTCGGCTCCGGCATGGGGCGCGAGCAGGGCACCCAGCGGCTGATCCAGGAGCTCACCGAGAGGATCGAGGCGCCGCTCGTGATCGACGCCGACGGCCTCAATGCCTTCGCGGGGCGGATCGAGAAGCTCGCCAAGCGCAGGGCTCCCTTCGTGCTCACCCCCCATGCCGGCGAGATGGGCCGCCTGCTCGATCGTGACTCCAATGTGATCGAGGCGAAGCGCGCCGAGAGCGCGCGGGAGGCGGCGGAGCGGAGCGAGGGGATCGTGCTGCTGAAGGGCGACGACACGATCGTCACCGACGGCGAGCGCCTGGCCGTCAACACGGTCTCGAGCCCTCAGCTCGCCACCGCGGGCACGGGCGACGTCCTCTCCGGGATGATCGCCGCACTGATCGCCCGGGGGATGGAGCCGTTCGCCGCGACCTGCGCGGCCGTGGTCGCCCACTCGCGGGCGGGGCGCGAGGCCGGAGCCCGGGTCGGGCACGACTCGGTGATCGCCGGCGACGTCATCGAGTCGATCCCCGCGGGGCTGGCGCTCTGAGCGCACCCGAGTCGACAACGAGGGCGCTCGCGACGGTCGACGTCGGCGCCGTCGAGCGGAACTGCCGGACGCTGAAGGAACACGTCGGCGAGGACGTGGAGCTATGCGCGGTGGTCAAGGCGAACGGCTACGGCCACGGGGCCGCGGTCTGCGCCGCCGCCGCACTCCGCGGCGGGGCGAGCAGGCTCGCGGTGGTGTCGGCCGCTGAGGCGGAGGGCCTTCGGCTGCACTTCCCCGACGTGCCCATCCTCGTCATGGGGGCGCTCACGCCGGACGAGCTGCGGACCGCGCTCGCAGCGCACGCCGATGTCGCCGTCTGGCGAGAGAGACAGCGAGACCTCTGCTCGCGGATCGCCGAGGACATGCGCCGCATAGCGCGGGTGCACGTCAAGCTCGACAGCGGCATGGGCCGGCTCGGCGAGCGCGACCCGGAGACGCTGATCGAGGTGGCACGGGCATGCGTCGACGATCAGCGCCTCGACGTCGCCGGGGTCTGGACCCACTTCGCGACCGCCGACGAGGAGGGCGACGCCTTTCTCGGCGGGCAGCTCGCCACCTTCGCCCCGGTCGCCGAGGCCGTGAGGGAGATGGCGCCCGAGTGCACGGTCCACGCGGCCAACAGCGCCGCCACCCTGCGCGACCCGGCGACGCACTTCGACATGGTCCGCTGTGGGATTGCGATCTACGGACTCGATCCGTTCGGGCGCGACCCCGCCGAGCGGGGGCTCGAGCCGGCGCTCGAGCTGCACTCCTACGTCGCCGACGTGAAGCGGTTCGAGGGCGGCGCGAGCGCCGGTTACGGCCGGACCTGGCGGGCGCCGAAGGACACCTCGGTGGGGGTGCTGCCGATCGGCTACGGCGATGGCGTGCGGCGCGGCCTCTCCAACAACGCCGAGGTGCTCGTCGGCGGCAGGCGGTACCCCCTCGTCGGGACGGTGTCGATGGACAACGTCAGCATCGACCTCGGGCCCGAAACCGACGTCGAGCCTGGCGCTCCGGCGGTTCTGATCGGCGCCCAGGGCTCCGACCGCATCCTGGCCGAGGAGGTCGCGACGCGGCTGGACACCATCAACTACGAGGTCACCTGCGGAATCTCGCAGCGCGTGCCGCGGGAGGTGCTCGAGTGAGCCCCCCGCTCGAGGAGGCTCTCGCCGCTGCGCCCTCGATCGCGGCCGCCCGGACCGCGCTCGAGGAGCGCGCCAGCCAGGTGTGGATCGTGGGCGGCGCGATCCGCGACGCCCTGCTCGACCGGCAGGTCGCCGACGCCGATCTGGCCGTGAAGCGCGGGACCGAGGAGGAGGCCGCCCGGGCGATCGCGCGCGTCGCCGGGGGATCGGCATTCGTCCTCTCGGAGGAGTTCGCCACCTGGCGGACCGTCGCGCCGACCGATGGGTGGCACGTGGACGTGACCGCGCTGCGCGCGGATTCGATCGAGGACGACCTGCGCGCCCGCGACTTCACCGTCAATGCGATCGCCGTCCCGCTGGCCGGTGGGGACCCGATCGACCCCACCGGCGGCATCCCCGACGCCGAGGCCCGCGTCCTCCGTGCGGCGTCCGAGGCCTCCTTCGAGGAAGACCCGCTCCGCCTTCTGCGAGCCGCCCGTCTCGCGGCGGGACTCGGGCTTGAGCTCGACGCGAGGACGGCCGAGCTCGCCCGGGCGCACGCCGCCCGCGCCGCCGACCCCGCCGGCGAGCGGCAGTTCGCGGAGCTTCGCGGCATCGTCGGCGGCCCCGATCCCATGCGAGCCGTCCACCTGATGGAGCACCTGGGTGTGCTGCCCGTCGTCCTCCCGGAGCTCGAGGCGCTCCGGGGCGTCGTCCAGAACCCGAATCATCACCTCGACGTCCTCGGCCACACTCTCGCCGTGCTCGAGGAGTGGCTGGGGGTCGAGTCGGACCTTCGCGGCTTCACCGGCGATCTCGCCGGGCAGGTGACCGAGTTCCTGGACGAGCCGCTCGCCGACGAGCTCACCCGCAGGGATGCCCTCCGCTTCGGCGCGCTCTTCCACGACCTCGGCAAGCCGGACACCCGCGCCGAGGGAGCCGGCTACGTGACCTTCATCGGACACGACGAGATCGGCGCGCAGATCATCGCGTCGATCTGTCGGCGTCTGCGCACCAGCCGCGCGCTCAGCGCCCATCTACAGGGGCTCGCCCTGCATCACCTCCGGCTGGGGTTCCTGATCCATCAACGGCCGCTCTCGCGGCGCGCGGTCTACGACTATCTGGTCGCCACGGAGCCGGTGGCCGCCGACGTCACCCTGCTCACCGTGGCCGACCGCCTCGCGGCCCGGGGGGAGGGGCCGCTCGCGAGCGAAGAGATGGTGGGGGCGCACCTCGAGCTCGCCCGCGAGATGCTGGGAGAGGCGCTCGCCTGGCACCGCGACGGGTCACCGCGACCCCCGCTGACCGGCGACGACCTCGCCGACGAGCTCGGTCTCTCGCCAGGCCCCGAGATCGGACGCCTGCTCGAGGAGCTTCGCGCCGAGGCCTTCACCGGGGAGATCACCAGCCGCTCGCAGGCGCTCGAGCGCGCCAGGCAGCTCATCTAGGCGCCGAACGAACGTCCATGGGGTCGGGCCTCACCCGTATCCCGGGACGGCCGTGCGGCGCTCTCTGGAAGTGGAACTCGAAATGCCCACGGAGGGAAAACGATGAAGAAGCTGATCAGCGCCTGCGCGGTGTGCGCGGTGGCGGTGGGAGTGGTCGCCGCCCCGAGCGCGCTTGGCGTGAAGAGCACCAAGCAGGTGGCCACGTCGGTCGATGTGAGTGTCACACCGACGACCGCCACCACCGGCTCCGCCGTCAAGGCGAGCGGGACCGTCTCGAGCAACAGCAACTGCCGAAAGGATCGGACGGTCGAGCTGGCGTGGGTGGACACCACCACCAGCGCCGAGACGCCCGCCGGGACCGCCAGCACGAACGGAAGCGGCAAGTACAGGGCCGATCTCGTGGCACCCGTCACGGCCGGCACGTACACCCTGAAGGCGACGGTCACCGGGCCGGTGACGCGCAAGGTCGGGAGCAAGAAGAAGGGCAAGAAGGCGAAGAAGGGCCGGCAGTTCAGCTGCCTGGCCTCGCCGCCGGCCAGCAGCGCTCCTGTGACGGTCACGGCGCCCGTCTAGGTCTCGAGAAGCGGCATCCAAGTGCCACGAACGGCCCGCCCTCCCGGCGGGCCGTTCGCGTTCTGCGGGCGATAGATAGCCTGCGGCCGGCATGGCTGAGGACTGCCTGTTCTGCGGCATCGTCGCCGGGTCGATCCCGAGCGAAACGATCGACTCCGACGACCGGACGGTCGCCTTCATGGACATCAATCCGGCGACCCCAGGTCACGCGCTCGTCGTGCCACGGGCGCACTCGGCGGGCCTGCTCGAGATCGGGTCCGAGGATCTCTCGGCCACGATCATGGCCGCGCAGCGCCTATCCCGGCGGATGAAGGAAGTACTGGAGGCGGACGGGATCAACCTGGTCAACGCCTGCGGCGCCGCGGCGTCTCAGACCGTATTCCACTTCCACATTCACGTCGTGCCTCGCTACGAGGACGACCCGATCGAGCTGCCCTGGGTGCCCACGCCGGGAGACCCTGACGAGATCGCGGCGACCGCCGCCAAATTGAGAGGTGAAAATGGCTGAGACCGCGCCGATCCGGCTGGAGCGTGACGGCAACGTCGCCTCCATGATCCTGTCCAACCCGCCGCTCAACCTGTTCGGCGACGACGCCTGGGGGGCGCTGATCTCCTGCATCGAGGAGGTCGAGGGCTCGGACGCCCGCTGCCTGGTCTGGCGCGCCGAGGGCGACATCTTCACCGGGGGCGTGGACGTGCACAGCTTCCAGCGCGTCGTCGAAGAGGGGGCTGCCTCCGACGCGTTCGGCTCCCTGATCCCGGTGGTGCGCCGCCTGGAGGAGCTGCCGATTCCGACGCTTGCCCTGGTCCACGGACTCTGCCTGACGGCGGGCCTGGAGATCTCGCTGGGTTGCGACATGATCTGGGCGACCGAGTCGGCGCGCTTCGGTCTCGTCGAGGCCGTCGTGGGCCTGACGCCGGGGGCGGGCGGCACGCAGCGGATGGCCGAGCGCGCAGGTCCCGCGCGCGCCGCCGAGTTCGTCATGAGCGGCGGCCTCTACGACGCGGCCAGGCTGGAACACTGGAACGTGGTCAACCGCGTGGTGCGGGACGACCAGCTGCTCGAGAAGGGCATGAAGTTCGCCCACAGGCTGGCGGACGGCCCCACGATCGCCCACGGGGCGACGAAGAAGATCATCCGCGGCTTCCGGGCGGGCGGGGTGGACCAGGCCGACGAGGTGACGCCCGGCGTGTTCGCCGACCTGTTCGCCTCGGAGGACCTGCAGAACGCGGTGGCGAGCTTCCTCAAGGACGGGCCCGGCAAGGCAACGTTCGAGGGGAAGTAGGCGCAACCGCTACCCTGCCCGGTCGCATATGGCGAAGGAAGAGAAGATCGAGATGGAGGGCGAGATCACCGAGGCGTTGCCCAACACGATGTTCCGCGTCAAGTTGGACAACGACCACGAGGTTCTCGGCCACATCTCGGGCAAGATGCGCCGCCACTACATCCGCATCCTCCCCGGGGATCGGGTGAAGATCGAGCTCTCGCCGTACGACCTCGACCGCGGCCGGATCACCTACCGGTACAAGTAGATGCGAATCGGCGCCAAGGCCATCGCACCGGCTGCAATCGGAGCGCTCTGCGCGATCCTTGCCGCCACGGCGTTCGCGGGTCCCAAGACGAAGAGGGTCTCGGTGATCGTCAACGCCACCAGCGCCCAGATCGTCAAGGGCTCCAAGCAGAAGCAGCTGCAGGTCAACGCCCAGCTCGATTCGTCGTTCGCCCGCTGCGAGCGCCAGCGCACCGTTCTCCTCTATCGCTCCGTCAACGGCGGCCTCTCTGGTCCCGCGATCGGGAGGGCGACCAGCCAGGGAGGAGGAGACAAGGGCCGCGTGACGATCACCGGCACGAGCTCGACCAAGATCAAGCCCACGGACGAGTTCCTCGCGATCGCCGCCCAGCGGAAGGTGAAGATCAAGGGCAAGGCGTACGTGTGCAAGCGCGGCGTCTCGGCGGCCTTCTCCGCAAACTCCGTCTAGGGGCGTACGCTGGTCCTCCAACCAACCGGAGGAGGAGTCAGATGAGGGCGGGAAAGTTGTTCGCTGTGCTCGCGGTGGCGATCGTGGGGCTCGGCCTGTTCAGCGCTGGGGCGCTGGCCGGGGGCAAGAAGAAGAAGGCCACCAACGTCATTTACTTCACCGGCTACCCGAAGTTCAACAACAGCGGCAAGGTGAGCGTCAAGGGATCGCTCAACACCGTCAAGGCATGTCGGGTCTCGCGCGGGATACGGCTCCAGTTGCTCGACTCGAGTGCGACCGTGATCTCCACGCTCGCCGGCTCGAGCACCGACTCGAACGGGAACTTCTCGATCTCGGGCGACCTGCCGAATGGCCTACCTCCCGGCACCAACTCCGTTCGGGTCAAGGCCCTCAAGGAGACCGCCGGGAAGTTCGTCTGCAAGGCGGGCGTCTCGGCGCCGGCTCCGGTTCCGGTTAAGTAGCCCGGCTAGAGAGCCCTATTGGAGATACGACCCGGCGGCCGCCGGGTCCGGATCCGCGAGCTCTGCGATCAGCGAGGACCAGCCGAACTCCTTGGCGCCGAGGCCCTCGCCGGAGTACGGCTCGTAGAACTCCCGCAGGCGCTGCGCCGCCACGGCCTCGGAGAGGCGCTTCGCCATCTCCGCCGCCTCGGCGTCGTAGCCGAGGCGGAGCAGGCCCATCCAGATCATCCACGCCGAGTTGATCCAGGTCGGCCCGCGCCAGTAGAGCCGGCGCAGCGGTCCCCTCCACTTGCGGGGCTCGAAGGTCGGCTCCTCGGCCGAGACCGACGTCGGCGGGAAGGGCAGCCAGTACTTCCGCTGGTCGAGGAGGTGGTCCTCGACCAGGCGGCGTCCGATCTCCTCGGGGAGGTCCGGCAGGGCGAGCGGCGCGAGGGCGGACCAGGTCGAGGTCCGGATCCGTCGATCGCCGCCGGGGAGCGGATCGGTCCTGTCCGAATGGGAGAGATCGCCCCGCGCGAGATCCAGGAAGAGCCCTCGCTCCTCGTCCCAGAGCCGCTCGACGATCCGCGGGGTGATGGACTCCTGCCCGGCGGCCAGTCGCGCGAGACACCAGAGCACGTTGGTGACCACCTCGCAGAGCAGCGGCCCGCCGGCGCCCAGGACGCGGCGGGCGTCCCAGCCGAGGCGGCGGTTGCGCGCGATCAGGAACGGGAAGAGCGGGCGGGCGTGGGCGCGCAGGCCCCAGACCGCGTCGAACTTGGGGGAGGAGTCGAGACCGGACTCGTCCGGCTGGACGATCCAGAGCAGGCCGTCACCGTCGAGGTCGCGGTTCGCCTCGAGCCAGCGGTGATGGGCGGCGATGCGCGGCTCGCCGGCCGGGTCGCCGACGGCGATCCGCCACGCCCAGGCCAGCAGCGGCGGCTGGATCGTGGAGGTGTTGCCTTGCCTTCCCGGAGGTGACGTTGTAGGTCCAGCGGCGCTGCCAGTCGACATGGCGGTGCCAGAAGATCGTATGGCCGATGAAGCCGTCTTCGGAACCGCCCGCCAGCAGGCTGCCGAGCTCGCTCTTGGCGCGGGCGGGGTCCAAGCGCCGCCAGACGACCGCGTGAAAGCAGGAGTCCCAGTACCACTGCCACGGGTAGTGAAGCGGGCTCGGGCGTGAGTACCCGAAGTGGACTCCGTCGCGCTCGCCCTCTATCCAGTTGCCGCGCAACGTCTCCTCGACGATTCCAAGGACTCGATCGCGGACGCCGGTTTCGAGGACCGATTCGGCGCTCACGCGGTCATGCGGCGCATGCCGCGCAACGCCATTGCGGTGAACAGCACCCCCAGCCCGAGCAGGGCGAGGAGGCCGGGCCAGGTGTCTCCCCAGGTCACCGATCCGATGAAGCCCTGGCGAGCAGCCTCGACGACGTGGGTGACGGGGTTGATCCGGGCCACCGTCTGCAGCCATCCCTGGAGCAGGTGCAGTGGCGCATAGGCGGTGGTGAAGAGCACGAGGATGAACATCCCGGCCTGCATCAGCGGTGCCGCCGACTGCGTCCGAAAACGCAGCGCAAGGGATGTGCCCCAGGTGGCTGCCACGATCGCCATCCCCATCACGACCACCAGCGCCACCGCCAGCCCGTCCAGCCCAGGCCAGTGGGCGCCGGCGATGAGGGCCACGACCAGCAGGAACGACGCCGGAAGCAGCGCCCGCAGACCAGCCGACAGGACGAGTCCCGCCAGGATCACCGGTCTCGGGGCGGGCGAGGCGAGCAGCCGGTCGAACCAGCCCTGCTCGATGTCGCGGGCCAGGTTGACGCCGGTGGCCGCGCCAGTGAACGCCGCCCCCTGCATCAGGCTGACCGGGATGATGAAGCTCTGGTAGCTGCCGGAGCTGAACCCGGGCAGCAGCGTCAGGTGGCCGAAGACGCTGGTGAGCCCGAGGAAGAAGATGGTCGGAGCCAGGATTCCGGGAATGGCGGCCCCGGGCACCCGCACCAGCTCGTTGCGCGCACGGCGGATCAGCGCGGCGATGGTGGCGAGGTTGGCTTCGCGGCCCATCAGCCCCTCCTGGCCCGTGCACGAACTGCGATCGCGCTGAGCCAGAGACCCAGGGCCGCGATGCCGACAACGGAGATCAGGGCCTTGAACATGTCGTGGCCGGTGAAGCCCGAGATGACCGGCTGCCGAATCCCGTCGACGATGAAGCTCAGGGGGTTGTATTGGGCGATGGACGCGGCGGGCTCCAGCATCAGGCTTGCCGGGAAGAAGGCGCTGGACAGGAACAGGACGACGAAGAGCAGGGGAAAGATCCCCTGGACCACGCTGGCGCTGCCGGTGCGCAATGCGAGTGCCGCGGCCAGCGACCCGAACGCGATCGCCGACGCGGACACCATCAACACGATCCAGACTCCCCCGAGAAAGCCCGCTTGGATCGTGGCGCCGAAGATCAGCCCGATCGCGATGAACCACAGGGCGACGATCACGCCCAGCATCGCCGTACCGGCGAGCCGGCCGAGCACGATCGTGAAGCGGGAGATCGGCGCCGCGAAGAGCCGATCGGTGAAGCCCATCTCGATGTCGATCGCCAGGGCGATCGCCCCGGAGTTCCCCGCGAGCAGCACAGCCTGGACCATCGCTCCGGCGAGCATGAAGGCGAGAAAGCTCTGCACGGGCGGGAACTGCGGGAGGTTCACCGCTCGTCCGGCGCCCCCGGTCTGAATCGCGAGCAGCAGGGTGGGGAAGACGAAGAGCGGTGCGGCCAGCTGCGGCCGGCGCGCGGTCTGCCTCACCGATCTGGCCCCGAGCGCGGCGATGACGCGGGCGTTGGCGGCCAGACGCTCGATCATTCGGCAACGACCTCGGTTTCGCCCGTGTCCTTCTCGTCGCCCTCCAGGTGCTGGCCGGTCTTCGCGACGAAGACGTCATCGAGGGTGGGCTGGACCAGATCGAGCGACTCGACGGCCAGGCCGGCCTCGTCCAGCGCTCGGACGATCGGCCCCACCTCGGAGGCTCCGTGCTGAAGCTCCACGAGTTGTTTTCCGTCTCGTGCCGGGAGGGGTTTCCCGAAGCGCGCGAGGATCTCCTCGCAGTGGGCAGGGTCGTCGCCGCCTGCAAGCGAGAGCTCGAGGTGCGGACGCCCCACCTGCGCCTTGAGGGAGGCAGGGGTCCCCTCCGCCACCAGCAGGCCGCCGCTGATGATGCCGACGCGGTCGGCGAGCCTGTCAGCTTCCTCCAGATACTGGGTGGTCAGGAAGACGGTGGTGCCCTCGTCGTTCAGTTTCTGGACCTCCTCCCAGATCGCCTGCCGGCTGACGGGGTCAAGGCCGGTCGTCGGCTCATCCAGGAAGAGGACCTGCGGGGTATGGACCAGGGCCGCCGCGAGGTCGAGGCGCCGCTGCATCCCGCCCGAGTAGGTGCCGACGCGGCGGTCGGCGGCGAGTGTCAGGCCCACGCGGTCGAGCAGCGAGTCCGCCAGCTCGCTGCCGCGCTGCCGGGGGATTGCGTGCAGGGTTGCCTGGAGCTGGAGCAGTTCGCGACCGGTCATCAGCGGGTCGAGCGCCGCCTCCTGGAGCGCCACGCCGATCTTGCGGCGCACCGTGCCGGCGTCAGCGACCACGTCATAGCCGGCGACCCGTGCCGTTCCGCCGGTGGGGGTGAGCAGCGTGGTGAGCATGCGGACGGTGGTGGTCTTCCCGGCGCCGTTCGGCCCCAGGAACCCGTAGATCTCGCCCTCTGCGACGGCGAGGTCGACGCCGTCGACGGCCTTGATGCCGCCCGCGAACTCGCGAGCAAGCTGCTGCGTCTCGATCGCGGCCACGGTGCCACGGACGATATCCGGCGGCCGGGACCGGCCCCGGACGGCCGTCACACAGCCAGCCGCGCGCGCCGACGGGTGACGATCGCGGTCGGGTTGGGCGGCAATCGATCGTCGGTCGACAGCCACGAGCCCGCCAGGATCAGCAGCAGCCCGGCGATCGCCCCGGCGCCGGGGCTCTCGCCGAGGACGATCACTCCGAGCGCCACCGCGACCACCGGGTTCACGTAGGTGATGATCGAGGCGCGGCCTGCGCCGACCTCCGAGACCAGGACCATCAGGATCACGAACGCGATCGCGGTACAGAGGATTCCCAGCACGATCAGGGCCGTGATCGCGTCGGTCGGCGGGGCGGTGCTCGGGAACGTGATCAGGCCGGCGGGCGTGAGCAGAACCGCCGCGACCGTCAGGCTCGCGGCCATCGTGGCCCGGGGGTCGAAGCTGAGCAGGTGGCGCTTGATGATCATCGGGCCGGCGGCGTAGCCGAACGCGGCGACCATCACGGCGGCGGCGCCGAGGAGCTCGCCGGGGTTTCGCGCTCAGGTCGATGCCGACGAGGGCTATGACGCCGGCGAGCCCGATCAGCATCCCGAGCATGCGGGTGCGGGTGGGACGCTCGGTGTGATCGAAGCGAAGCGCCAGCAGGGCGATCAGCAGCGGGACCGTGGCGATCACGATCGCGGCGACCGACGAGTCGACGTGCTGCTCGCCGGCCGCGATCAGCGGAAATGGGATGACCATCTCCACGGTCGCGTAGGCGAGGATCCAGCGACGCGGGCCGCGGCGAAGCATCTCCAGGCCCTCCCGCGGCGCCAGCGCGAAGAGCAGGACAGCTCCCAGCACGAGCCGCGCCCAGGCGAGGAAGAACGGGGAAACACCGCCGTCGACCGCGACCTTGATGAAGAGGTAGGGGATGCCCCAGATCAGCGACAGCGCCGCAAACGCGAGCCAGGCCCGCCTGTTCATCGGCTAGGCGACCGTGGCGGGACGAAGCTCGACGAACTCCCGGTCCGTGGCGCGCTCGAGCGCCTCGGCCGCGTCGAGCAGCAGGGCGTCCGAGCCCCAGGCGCCGAGCAGCTGCAGCGAGGCGGGCATGCCGCCGTCGAGGCCGACCGGGACACTCACGCCGGGGATGCCGGTGAGGTTCGCGAGCACGCCCTGCCGCGCGTTGCCCGCGTCGGCGGACTCGACCCCGGACGGCAGCTCGATCAGCGGCTCTGTGAGCGACGGGGCGACGGCGGGGACCGTCGGCCAGGCGAGCAGGTCGACCCCCTCGAAGAGCGCGGCGACGTCGCGCCGGACCTTCGCGCGCACCTTGAACGCCCGCGCGGTCATGTTGAGGGGCAGCACGGAACGAAGCTTGAGCACGCCGCGATTGATCAGCCCGAGCTCGGGGCTCAGGTTGTTGAGGACGTTGGGGACGAGGCGCGCCGCCTCCTCGGCCTGCGCGACCAGCAGGGCGGCCGGCAGGATCATGTCCAGGTCCGGCAGATCGACCTCGACCACCTCGCCGTCGACCTCGCCTCGCAGCGCCTCCAGCGCCGATTCGCAAGCCTCGCGGACGCCGGGCGCCGAGTCGCTCCAGTAGGGGTCACGGACCACGCCGACGCGAAGCCCGCTCACCTGGCCGGCAGGCAGCTCCTCGCCGAACAGCGCCGAGGCGAGCAGCCGACAGTCGGCCGCGTCGCGGCAGAGGGGGCCGGAGACGATCGTCTCGGTGTTGGCGATGTGGTGCCCCTCCATCGCCGAGCGCCCGAAGGTGGGCTTCAGGCCGGTGAGGCCGCAGTACGCGGACGGGTAACGGATCGAGCCGAGCCCGTCGGCGCCCACGGCGCCTGAGACGAGGCCGCCCGCCACGCCGGCGGCTGGGCCGCTTGAGGAGCCGCCCGGGCAGCGCTCGAGGTCCCAGGGGTTGTGCGCGGCGCCGTACAGGGACTCGTTGCCCGTGCTGCTCGAGCCGAGCTCGTGCATGTTCGCGACGCCCGCGATCACCGCTCCGGCGTCGCGCAGGGCCCGGTAGGGGCCGGACTCGCCAGGCTCGAGCGTCACTCCCGGGACGGAGGCCGCGGCGACCGTCTCCGCCCGCCAGGGGAGAGGCCACTCGTCCTTGATCAGCACGGGCACGCCTCGCAGCGGGCCGTCTGGCGCCCCCTCGAGCATCTCGCGGGAGCGATCCGGGAACGTCGCCACCACCGCGTTCAGGTCGGGATTGCGCTCCTCGATCCTGGCGAGGCAGGCCTCGAGCAGCTCCCCGGCGTCGAGCTCGCCCGCCGCGATCTTCGCGGCCTGCTCCCGCAGGGGGAGATCGAGGGCGTCCAGGGCGCTCATCGAGCCGGCGGCTTGGAGAGGTCAGGGTGCAGCTCGGGCTCGATCCCCTCGAGATCGGCGTCCCTGAGCAGCTCCATGCCGGGCTCGTACAGCGACCAGACGCCCATCATCACCGCCCGCTCGTCCTCATCGGCGTCGATCCCGAAGGTCTCGAGCGCGCCCTTCAAATAGCTCTGGAATGCGGATTCGCCCTCCATCCGAGGGGAACCCTACTCGCCCGGATTGCAAGGACCCCCGCAACCCTCCACGAAAAGGAGTGTTCAATGAAGCTCATGGGCCAGCACGCTCACGCATTGGCACGCCTGCACAAGTGGAGCATCGCGACGGCCGTCGCGGTGTTCGCCGCTGCGCTCGCCGCCCTGATCGGCACCGGCATCGCCGGGGCGGCGCCGCGCGTGACCGTCCTGGGCGCGGCGACTCCCGCCGTTCCCTCTTGCCCGACGAACTGCCAGGCCATCGGCAAGACCACCGGCTTCCAGACCAACATCACCGGTGCCAGGAACCCCTTCGTCGTGAAGGCCCGCGGGCGGATCGTCGCCTGGTCGATCAAGACCGGCGCGCCCAGCACCAAGCCGAACCCGCAGAACAACAACCAGAGCGACTACGACTTCTTCAGCAAGACCTTCGGGGGACCGCCCAGGGCGAGGATCGCGGTGCTCAAGCCGATCATGAAGTCGATCAGGGCGGGCAAGCCGATCTACAAGCTCAAGTCCCAGTCACCGGTTGAGGACCTCTCGAGCTTCCTCGGTCAGACGACTACCTTCACGCTCGACACCCCGCTGCGGGTGAAGCCCAACAATGTGGTTGCGCTCACGGTCCCGACCTGGGCCCCGGCGTTCGCGATCAACCAGAGCGCCGACACCAAGTGGGCGGCCAGCCGCAAGAAGGGCAAGTGCAACAACACCGCCGACATCCTGGCCGGGACGCCGCAGGACGCCCTCGGCACCCAGCGCTCGTATGGCTGCGTCTACAACACGGCCCGCCTGCTCTACTCGGCGACGGTCGTCGCGGACCCGAACCAGTCCGCGCCGAAGAAGCCCGGTTCGAAGAAGTAACGCGGCTTCGCCAGGTGAAACGGCCTGGCGGCCGCTAGCCGCAGGCCGACGGGTTCTGCTTGCACTGCTGCTCGAAGGCCGCCTGCGGGCTGCCCTTCTTGGGCGGGATGTCGTTGGTCTGCGAGTCGGGTTGCTGAGGGTTGAAAGTCTGGGTGCCCGTGGTGGTCGTCGTGCTCGGGGCCGTGATCGTCGGCACCGTTGAGGTGGCGGTCGGCACCGGCGAGGTGATCTCGGGGATCGAGACCGAAGGAGTCGTCGTGTCGCCCGAGCTGTCGCTTCCGCATCCCGTGCCGATCAACCCGATGGCGAGCGCCAGCGGGATCAGCAGCAGGTATGGCCGGCTCATGAGCCGTCGAGGGCCGGCTGGCGAAGCCCACAGTACGGGCAGTCGCTCACATCCAGCCCGATCAGCTGGCGGCAGCGGCGGCAGGTGCGCAGGTTCTCCGGGGCCCGGACGAGAGCGGACTCCGAGGGCGCCAGTGGCAGGGTGGCCGCGGCGACGTGCATCTCCTCGCCGGTCTCGCGGTCGACGTAGACGCCGTCCGGCCTGACCTTGGCGAGCGCCTCGCGGCCCGATGCCGGAGCGCGGAGCCGATAGGTCTGCTCGGGGTTCTGCATCGCGCGCGCACAATACCGTGCTCACCGTGCGGATCCTCATCTTCCATGGCTACCTGCTGCGCGGGACCGGCTCCAACGTCTACAACGCCAGCCTGGCCCAGGCTCTGGCCGCCCAGGGTCATGAGGTTCACCTCTTCTGCCAGGACCGCAGAGCGCATGAACTGGATTGGGTGCGGGACAACGACAACATCACCGTGCACATCCCGGACATCGGCGGGCTGCTGCCGGTCTTCGTCGCGGACCGCTACGAGGGCTTCGAGGTCAAGACGTTCCCGGAGCTCACCGACGCGGAGCTCGACCGCTACCTCGACGCGAACGTCGCCGCGGTGCGGGACGTGGTGGAGACCTTCGGCGAGCCGGACGCCGCCCTCGCCAACCACCTGGTCATGGGGCCGGCGATCCTGGCCCGGTCCGGGCTGCGCTTCGCGATCAAGGTCCACGGCTCCGATCTCTCCTACACGGTCCGGCCCCACCCGGACCGGTTCGTCCCCTACGCGAGAGAGGGCACGGACGCCGCCGCCGGGATCCTGGTCGGCTCATCCCACACCGCGAGGGCGCTGTTCGAGACGGTCCCGGACCCGGGCATCCCGGAGCGCACCCGGCTCGGGCCGCCCGGCGTCGACGTCCACCGCTTCCGACCGCATCCGGAGGAGGAGGCGCTCCACGATCTCGGCGCGCTCGCCGACGACCTCGCGGCGGAGACGCCGGCTGATCCGGAGGAGAGCGGGGATTCCTTCGGGCGGGACGGCCCGGCGCTCGCCGGGGCGCTCCGCGCCTGGGGGGAGGGAGACCCGCGCGTGCTCTTCGTAGGCAAGCTCCTGGTCAGCAAGGGCGTCGACCTGCTCGCGGCGGCCTGGCCGCTGGTCCACCACGAGCGCACGGCCGCGGGTGCCCCCGCGCCCCGCCTGCTCTTCATCGGCTTCGGGGCGTTCGAGCAGGGCCTGCGCACCCTGGTCGACGCCCTCGACCGCGGCGACCTGGACGCCGCTCGCGAGGTGGCGGCGAGAGGCCGCGGGCTCGAGGACCAACATGAACGGCGGCGACAAACCCCGCCGCCGGATCAATCGCTGCCGATCCTCTCGAGGTTCTTCGAGGACCCGCCCGCGGGCTACGCCGAAGCCGCCCGGGACGCCGCCGGCTCGATGCTGATCGGCGGCCGCCTCGAGCACGACGAGGTCGCCGACGTGATGCCGGCCGCCCACACCTTCGCGATGCCGAGCACCTGGCCCGAGGCGTTCGGGATGGTCCCGGCGGAGTCCGCGGCCTGCGGTGTTCCCCCGACCGCCGCCGACCACTCGGGGATGCGGGAGGTCGCGCAGCTCCTGGCCGAGGCGGTGCCGGCAGATCTGGGCCGGCTCCTGAGCTTCCCTGTGGGCCCGGAGGCGGTCACTGAGCTCGCCGACCGCCTCGATGGCTGGCTCGGACTGGAGCCCGATCGGTGGCGCCAGGCCGGCCTCGCGCTCTCCAAGAGGGTCGATCAGCTGTGGAGCTGGGAGGGCGTCGCGCGGACGGTCATAGCAGCTTCAGCAGGTCATCTCGATGACCTGCCGAGGGTTACCGGCTGACTCCTGAATAGAATGGCGCCCGATGCGGGGCCTACCCCTAGCCAAGCTGATCGCGGCCGTGATCGTCCTCACCGTCGTCACCTCGGTGATCATGTTGATCCCGAACTGGAACGGCGAGCAGGCGTCGACGGCCGCGCCCAAGATCGACACGCTGCTCGACGTGATCATCGTGATCGCGTCGTTTGTCTTCTCGGTGGTCATGGTGATGCTCGTCTACGCCGTCTGGAAGTGGAGGGCGAAGCCGGGCGACGAGTCGGACGGCGCGCCGATCCACGGCAACACGCGCATCGAAGTCGCCTGGACCGCGATCCCGACCGTGATCGTGCTCGGGCTCGCGATCTACTCCTGGATCACGCTGGACAACATCGAGGCGCACGACCCGAATCGCATGGTGGTCGACGTCTACTCCCAGCAGTACGAGTGGCACTTCGACTATCCGGAGACGGGCACGACCTCGCGGGAGCTGCACGTCCCGGTCAACCGGCAGATCGAGTTCCGGATGCACGCGCTCGACGTCATCCACTCGTTCTGGGTGCCGGAGTGGCGGATCAAGAAGGACAACGTCCCGGGGATCACGACCCGTGCGTACATAACTCCGACCAAGACCGGGGACTTCACGCTCGTGTGCACCGAGCTCTGCGGGATCGGCCACGCGACGATGCGCGCCCCGGTGGTGGTCGAGGACTCGCAGGCGGCGTGGCAGCAGTGGGCCGCGAAGCAGCCACCGATCAAGTCAGACGAGCAGCAGGGAGAGAAGCAGCCCAATGGCCCGACGACACCAAGCCCGATCAGGCAGTGACCTTAGGAACGATTGAGATAATCCGGAGGATGGAAGGATGGCGGGAGTGACTGCGGCCCTGTTCAGGCGGCCCGGCTGGTGGCGGGCCTTGAGCTACACGATCCTCGGCGCGGCGTTCGGCTTCGCGCTCGTGGTGATCCTGCGGAAGGTCTCCGGCCTGCCGACGTTCCAGACGCAGCAGACCGGCTACCCGCAGGTCATCGTCCCGGCGATCACCGGCCCGCTCGGGTTCCTGGTCGGCATCGGCTGCTTCGACTACTGGCTCCGCTGGGCGGTCGGCGCGCCGACCTTCCCCGTCGAGCGCGAGCACGAGAATCACGGCGCCTACAGCTGGCGCGACTACTTCAAGGTCAACACGGACCACAAGGTGATCGGGATCCAGTACCTGGTCACGACCTTCTTCTTCTTTTTCGTCGGCGGCCTGATCGCGATGATCATGCGGGCCGAGCTGGCGCAGCCCGGCACCCAGATCGTCGACCCGAGCACCTTCAACAGCCTCTTCTCGACGCACGCGGCGCTGATGATCTTCGTGTTCGTCATCCCGGCCTTCGCCGGAATCGCGAACTACGTCCTGCCGCTGATGATCGGCGCGCCGGACATGGCGTTCCCGCGGCTCAACGCCCTGAGCTACTGGATGCTCCCCGTGGCCGGGTGTCTGTTCCTCGGGAGCTACCTCGCTCCGGGCGGCGCGTTCGACGCCGGCTGGACCGGCTACGCGCCCCTCTCGACCGGAGCCCCCTTGGGCCAGTCCTTCTTCAACCTCGGGGTGCAGTTCGCCGGCGCCTCCTCGATCGCCACGGCGCTGAACTTCCTGGTCACGATCGTGACCATGCGTGCGCCGGGAATGAACTTCTGGCGCCTGCCCCTGCTGGTCTGGGCGAACCTCTCGACCTCGCTGCTCGTGGTCGCCGCCACGCCGTTCATCGCGGGCGTGCAGTTCATGGTCCTCTTCGACCGGATTCTCCACACCAACTTCTTCCAGGCGGCCTTCGGCGGGGACG
The DNA here is from genome assembly GCA_963744105.1 of uncultured Solirubrobacterales bacterium. GTDB lineage: Bacteria > Actinomycetota > Thermoleophilia > Solirubrobacterales > 70-9 > DASUPK01. The sequence goes on from CAVUSJ010000003.1 coordinate 147,911, forward strand.
TGATCAGCTACCAGCACATCTTCTGGTTCTACTCGCACCCGGCCGTCTACATCATGATGTTGCCCGGGTTCGGGATCGTCAGCGAGGTGATCTCGACGCACTCGCGCAAGCCGATCTTCGGATACCGGCTGATGGCCCTGGCCCTGATCGGGATCGTGGTGCTGAGCTACTCGGTCTGGGCGCACCACATGTTCGTCGCCGGGATGTTCAGCTGGCTGCGGGTGCCGATGATGATCACCACCCTGCTGATCGCGGTGCCGACCGGGATCAAGATCTTCTCCTGGCTCGGGACCCTCTACGAGGGGGTGATCCATCTCAGATCGACGGCGATGCTCTTCGCCCTCGGTTTCATCGCCACCTTCACGATCGGCGGGATCTCCGGCGTGATGCTCGGGATGATCCCGATCGACATCCACGTCTCGGACACCTACTTCGTAGTGGCTCACATCCACTTCGTGCTCTTCGGCGGCTCGGTCTTCACGATCTTCGCCGGCGTCTACCACTGGTTCCCGAAGATGACCGGGCGGATGTACGACGAGAAGCTCGGCCGCATCCACTTCTGGCTGACCCTGGTCGGGATGCTCGGCACCTTCATCCCGATGCACTGGATCGGCATGGAGGGCATGCCGCGGCGGGTCGCCGACTACTCGGCGCAGTTCGGCGACTGGAACCTCTTCATCTCCATCTGCTCCTTCATCCTCGGCGCCGCCCAGCTGATCTTCCTCTACAACATGATCGTCAGCTGGCGCTTCGGCCCGAAGGCGGGCCCGAACCCCTGGCGCGCCAAGACCATCGAGTGGCAGGTCAGCTCGCCGCCGCCGGTCTTCAACTTCGATGAGATCCCGCGCGTCGTCGGCGGCCCGTACGAGTACGGCGTCCCCGGCGCGAGGCACGTGATCATGCCCGGCGAGGAGTCCGAGGTCAGGGAGCCGCAGAAGGCCGGGGTGGGGGCGCCGTCGTGACCGAGGAAACGAAGACGACGACGCCCCCTGGCGAGGAGGCGCCGCGCGAGCATCCCGCGGTCGATCCCTCCGAGGGCGAGACCGCGATCACCGACGTAGGCACGCCATCGGAGCACGCCTCCGAGGTCGTCGCCAAGCCCGAGGTCGCGACCTTCGGCGACCCGGACCCGCCCCCCACGCGGGAGGGAGTCAAGCGCGTCCTGGCGTTTCTCAACGAGGTCGCGGGCGGCCGCAAGCTGCTGACGGCCTGCCGCGAGCTCTCCGACGCCGGCGCGGACTACTTCGCAGTGGTGGCCCCGCAGAACCTGCCCATCGTCGGCCAGCTGGTCGACACGGAGGAGCGCCGCGATGCCGCGCAGAGCCGGGTCGACGTCACCCAGGCGGTCCTCCGCGAATTCAGCATTGAGTCGGTGGGCGCGGTGATGGACCCCGATCCGTCGCTGGCGCTGGACGACGCGGTGCGCGCGACGCAGCCGGACTACATCCTTCTCTCCTGCCTGTACGAGACCCGCTTCGGCCTCACCCGCAAGGACCTGGTCGAGTGGGCGAAGGCCCGCTACGACCGCGTGGAGCACATCCCGGTCCGCGTCGACGACGACGCCGTGCGCTGGGACCTGACCCACACACTCGTCGTGGCGACGCAGACCGTGAACAGCAAGGACCTGGTGAACCGGCTCGCGCAGCGCGCCAAGGACCGTCCTCACCGGTACACGTTCATCTGCCCGAGCTCCGGCGCGATCAGCCGCGAGGAGGTCTGCTCGCGGCTGGCGGCGACGCTCGCCGAGATGTATCGCAACGAGATCGACGCGACCGGGCAGCCGATGAGCCCCGACCCCTTCCAGGCCGTCAAGAACGCGGTCGAGCACTACCGGATCGACGACATCCTGATCTCCACCCTTCGCGGCGAGCAGTCGAAGTGGCTGGAGGAGGGCCTGATCGAGAAGGTCCAGGGCATCACCGACAAGCCGGTGGAGCACGTCGAGTCGGGCACGGAGCCCGCCGCGTCCACTGCGGGGGCGCCCGTCGCGGCGGGAGCTGAGGGCTGATGGAGTCCGCGTCGGTAGCGGTCGGCCACGGCGACGGCCACGCGGAGGAGCACCACGCCCATCCGCCGGAGGCCAATCGGAGCTCGCGAATAGACAAGCAGACCCTCGGGATCCTGCTCTTCATCGTCTCCGAGGTGATGCTCTTCGGGGCGTTCTTCGCCTCGTACTTCTTCCTGCGCGTGGTCGCGAACAACGGCCCGTGGCCTCCGGACCCGTTCGAGCTCCCGGTCGCCGTCGCGGGAATGAACACGGCGATCCTGGTCTCGTCGAGCTTCACGATGCACTGGGCGCTCGAGTCGATCCGCAGGAACAATCGCCGCGGCCTGAAGATGGGTCTCGCGCTGACCTTCCTGCTGGGCCTCACCTTCCTCTTCATCCAGCTCAACGAGTACGTCCACATCGGCTTCAGCGCCCGTGACGACGCCTTCGGGTCGATCTTCTACGGCCTCACGGGCCTGCACGGCGCGCACGTCACCGTCGGGCTGATCCTGCTGGGGATCGCGAACGTCCGCGCCTGGCGCGGCCACTACGGCCCGGAGGCGAAGGACCACCTCGGCGTCGAAGTGCCGGGCATCTACTGGCACTTCGTCGACGTCATGTGGATCGTCGTCTTCACGACCGTCTACATCC